>NZ_NQKQ01000001.1 GCF_002269505.1 Pseudomonas fragi
AAGAGCGGTTGGTAAGCTTTCGCTGTACCGAGGTGCGCATTCTACAGCAGCCTCTGTATCTGTCAAGCGGTTATTTTAAGATGTTTTCAAAGTTTCCTTTGTAACATCAACCACTTGCGCTTCCGATCTCTCGTTAGCGGGAGGCGAATTCTACAGCGTTACACGCTGCTGTCAACACCTCATTTCCTGCTTCGATGACTTGAAGCTGGCACTGCCGAAAAACCATCCAACTCATTGAAACTCAAGGAGTTTTCCGTTTCGACTGCGCCGGAAGTGGGGCGAATTATAGACAGTTACAAATCTGGGTCAAGCACTAGTTTCATAATTCTGTCATATAGCCTTAAAAGCGCCCTAAAAGCAGAGGCCAGCCTGACGGCTGGCCTCTCTTCTTCTATATAAGAGCAGTGTGACGCCCTTCTTACAGACTCGGGAAGGCAAACTGCGATGCTTCATGGCTGGCACGTTGCGGCCAGCGTTGAGTGATTGCCTTGCGACGCGTGTAAAAACGCACGCCGTCAGGACCATAAGCATGCAGATCACCAAACAGCGAACGCTTCCAGCCGCCAAAGCTATGGTAGGCAACAGGGACTGGCAACGGTACGTTAACCCCCACCATCCCTACTTCAATCTCGTCACAGAACAAACGGGCCGCTTCACCATCACGGGTGAAAATGCAGGTGCCATTACCGTATTCGTGATCGTTGATCAGTTGCATCGCCTCTTCCAGGCTCTTCACGCGCACGATGCACAGCACCGGGCCAAAAATCTCTTCTTTATAGATGCGCATCTCAGGCGTAACACGGTCAAACAGGCAACCGCCCAGGAAGAAGCCCTCTTCATGCCCCTTGATGCTCAAACCGCGACCATCAACCACCAACTGCGCACCGGCTGCGACGCCATCGTCGACGTAGCCACTGACCTTGTCCCGCGCCTGTCCAGTCACCAGGGGACCCATATCCAGCCCGCACGAAGTGCCCGCGCCAATTTTCAGCGCCTTGATTTGGGGAACCAGTTTGGCCACCAGGGCATCTGCAACCTGATCACCAACGCACACTGCAACCGAGATGGCCATGCAACGCTCGCCGCACGAACCATACGCAGCACCCATCAGTGCGCTGACTGCGTTATCCAGATCCGCATCCGGCATCAGCACCGCATGGTTCTTCGCCCCCCCCAATGCCTGCACGCGCTTGCCGCGTTTGGTGCCTTCGGCGTAGATGTACTCGGCAATCGGGGTCGAGCCAACAAAACTCAGCGCTTTCACTTCAGGCGCCTCGATCAGCGCATCCACAGCTGACTTGTCGCCGTGCACCACGTTCATCACGCCCTTGGGCAAACCGGCTTCCTGCAGCAGTTGAGCGATCAACAGCGTCGAACTTGGATCACGCTCCGACGGTTTCAGGATGAAACAGTTACCGCACACAATCGCCAACGGGTACATCCACAACGGAACCATGGCCGGGAAGTTGAACGGTGTAATCCCTGCAACTACACCCAATGGCTGGAAGTCCGACCAGGCATCAATGTTCGGGCCTACGTTACGACTGTATTCGCCTTTCAGAATTTCAGGAGCCGAGCAAGCGTATTCGACGTTCTCGATCCCGCGCTTCAGTTCACCCGCCGCATCTTCCAGGGTCTTGCCGTGCTCTTCACTGATCAATTGCGAGATGCGCGCTTCGTTCTGCTCCAGCAACTGCTTGAAACGGAACATCACCTGGGCACGCTTGGCAGGCGGCGTATTGCGCCACGCCGGGAATGCAGCCTTGGCTGCATCAATGGCTTGTTGAATCGTCTCGCGACTGGCCAATGGAACCTGATGAATCACTTTGCCGGTGGACGGGTTGTAAACATCAGCGGTGCGGCCAGAATCGTTCAGTAACTCGCCATTGATCAAGTGTTGAATGGTGCTCATGGATGCTCCAGAAAAGTTGTCCACAGGCGCGAACGCTGCGCGCCTGGATAAATGCAATAAGTGTCGCTTCTATATAGAAGGATCAGTCGATCTGATTGAGCGCCTCGCCCACTGCATCGAACAAACGATCCAGGTCTTGCGCCTTGCTGTTGAACGTTGGCCCGAACTGCAGGGTGTCGCCGCCGTAGCGCACGTAGAAACCGGCTTTCCACAATTTCATTGCGGCATCAAACGGACGCACAATGGCATCACCATCACGCGGCGCAATCTGAATCGCCCCCGCCAGGCCATAGTTGCGAATATCAATTACGTTCTTCACGCCTTTCAAACCGTGCAGAGCGTTTTCAAAATGTGGCGCGACTTCAGCCACACTTTGCACCAAATTCTCTTTTTGCAGCAGGTCGAGCGCTGCAAGCCCGGCAGCACAAGCCACCGGGTGAGCCGAGTAGGTATAACCATGCGGGAATTCAACCGCGTACTCAGGCGTCGGCTGATTCATGAACGTGTGATAAATCTCGCTGCTCGCAATAACGGCGCCCATCGGGATGGCACCGTTAGTGACCTGCTTGGCAATGCACATCAAGTCAGGTGTCACGCCGAAGCTGTCAGCACCAAACATTGAGCCTGTACGACCAAAGCCGGTGATCACTTCATCGAAAACCAACAGGATGTTGTGCTGGTCGCAGATTTCACGCAGACGTTTCAGATAACCCTGAGGCGGAACCAATACCCCCGCAGAGCCAGCCATCGGCTCTACAAAAACGGCAGCAATGTTCGAGGCATCGTGCAACTCGATCAATTTGAGCAATTCATCAGCCAGGGCAATCCCGCCCAGCTCCGGCATGCCGCGAGAGAACGCATTGCTTGCCAGCAGCGTGTGCGGCAGATGATCAACATCCAGCATCGCCTGGCCAAACAACTTACGGTTACCGTTCACGCCGCCCAGGCTGGTACCTGCAATGTTCACCCCGTGATAACCACGAGCACGGCCAATCATCTTGGTTTTGCTCGACTGGCCTTTTAGGCGCCAGTAGGCACGCACCATTTTCACCGCAGTATCGGCACACTCCGAGCCCGAGTCAGTGAAGAACACGTGGTTAAGGTTGCCTGGTGTCAGCTCGGTAATTTTCTCTGCCAGCTTGAACGACAGCGGATGGCCGTACTGGAACGCCGGCGAGTAATCGAGGGTGCCCAGTTGCTTGGCAACGGCTTCCTGGATTTCTGTACGGGTATGCCCTGCCCCGCAAGTCCAAAGGCCTGACAACGAATCGTAAATCTGCCGACCTTTATCATCCGTCAGATAACTACCTTTCGCGGCCACGATAAAACGCGGATCACGATGGAAATTACGGTTGGCGGTGTAAGGCATCCAGTGCGCATCCAGCTTGAGCTGGCTGGTCAGATTCAATTCGGCGTTCTCAGGCATGTTCATCAGCAAAACCTCGCAAGGCAAAAGCGGCGTGGATGTTGAAAGCGTTGTTGCACCTAAATTGCCACGGCTATAAAGTCGATGAAATCCAACTCTTCTAACCTTTAGTTAGGCGTTCACTAAACTATGAGCAGCCGTCGCCCCGATGCACTGGCCCAGGTCAGCGACTTTGATATCCGGTTGCTGCGTATTTTCCGCAGCGTTGTGGAGTGCGGTGGTTTCTCGGCAGCAGAGACCGTACTGGGTATCGGCCGCTCTGCTATTAGCCAACAGATGAGTGATCTTGAACAGCGCCTGGGTTTGCGCCTGTGCCAGCGTGGGCGTGCAGGGTTTTCGCTGACGGAAGAAGGCCGTGAGGTCTATCACTCCGCGCTGCAATTACTCGGCGCACTTGAGAGTTTTCGTACCGAGGTCAACGGTCTGCACCAGCACTTGCGCGGCGAGCTGACCATTGGCCTGACCGATAACCTCGTTACCCTGCCCCATATGCGTATCACCCATGCCCTGGCCCAACTCAAGGAGCGTGGGCCGGATGTGCAAATCCACATTCGCATGATCTCGCCCCACGAAGTCGAACAGGGTGTGCTCGACGGCCGCCTGCATGTGGGCGTTGTGCCACAGGCCAGTACTTTATCCGGGCTGGAATATCAGCCGCTCTACAGCGAGCGCTCGCTGCTGTATTGCGCCGTGGGCCACCCGCTGTTTTATGTCGACGATCGGCAACTGGAGGACGCCCGGCTCAATGATCAAGATGCCATCGCTCCCACCTTTCGCCTGCCCTCCGACATCCAGGCCCATTATCAGGCACTCAACTGCACCGCCAGCGCTTCTGACCGAGAAGGGATGGCATTTTTGATCCTTACCGGACGCTACATTGGCTATTTGCCAGACCACTACGCCAGCCTCTGGGTACAGCAAGGCCGCCTACGAGCGCTGAAAGCCAAGACGCGTTTCTACGATTTGAGCCTGGCATCAGTGACACGCAAAGGCCGACGGCCGCATCTGGTCCTGGAAAGTTTCCTTGAGAGCCTGGAAGCGACGCGTTAACGTGAAAAACTTCGCTACACAAACAGATTGACCGGAGTGCCCATGCCCCTTGAAGTCCCTGCCCATGACGGCAAGCCTCCCAGCCGTATCCGGCAGATAAACGAAGAGGCCATTCTCAAGGCCGCCGAGGATGAATTTGCCCGCCACGGATTCAAAGGCACCAGCATGAACGCCATCGCCCTGAGTGCCGGGCTGCCCAAAGCCAACCTGCATTATTACTTCACCAACAAGCTAAGCCTGTATATCGCGGTACTGAGCAATATCCTCGAGCTATGGGACAGCACCTTCAACGCCTTGACGACTGAAGACGACCCGGCTCAAGCCCTTACCCAATACATTCGCGCAAAAATGGAGTTCTCTCGCCGACAGCCCCAGGCTTCGCGTGTTTTTGCTATGGAAATCATCAGCGGTGGGGCCTGTCTGACCGAGTATTTCACTCAAGACTACCGAGCTTGGTTTCAAGGTCGTGCAGCCGTGTTCCAGGCCTGGATAGATGCAGGCAAGATGGACCCGGTCGACCCGGTAAACCTGATTTTCCTGTTGTGGGGCAGCACCCAGCATTACGCTGATTTTTCGACGCAAATTTGCCGCGTAACGGGTCGCAGGCACCTCAGCAAACAAGATATGCAAGCCGCCAGCGACAACCTGATTCGCATCATCCTCAAAGGCTGCGGCCTGACCCCAACAGTCTAAGCCTGGAACCGACATGCCTTCGACCCTTACGGGACTTTGCGAGTACCGCGAAGAAATCCGCAAAAGCCGCTTCATTACCTACGCTGCGCCCATCACCAGCGCCCAGCAGGCCCAGGACTTTATCGAGCAACACAGCGACCTGAATGCATCGCACAACTGCTGGGCATGGAAGATCGGGGCGCAATACCGCAGCAGTGATGATGGTGAACCTGGCGGTACGGCAGGCCGGCCGATACTCTCGGCCATCGAAGCCCAGGACTGCGACCAGGTCGCGGTACTGGTCATCCGCTGGTATGGCGGTATCCAGCTTGGCACCGGCGGCCTCGCCAGAGCCTATGGTGGAGGCGCCAACAAGTGCCTGCAAAACGCTGAAAAATTGCCTTTGGTGAGCCGCGTTGCACTCACCTGCTCGTGCAGCTTCAGTGAACTGGCACTGGTCAAACTGCGCCTGGGCGAACTGAACGGCCTGATCATTGATGAAGCATTCACCGCCAATGGCGTTGACCTGGAACTGGCATTAGGTGAGGAACAGATTGCACCCGCGCAGCAGCAACTGGCGGACCTCAGCCGAGGCAGAATTTTGCTGCAACGTAGCGCCAGCGAGATCGACGCATAAAAGTGCTATGTTCCTGTGTCCATAGTTGCCCACAGTCACTGTGCACCCACCTGTGGATAACCTGAGCACACACCGCTACAGCCCTTATATGGCAAGTGCTTCAGGGGCTTGTACGTTTTTTGACCAACTCATACCCCCTCTGTACAGGAAGCAACTCATGACAGCAAAACGTGCACTGATCATCGGAGCTTCACGTGGCCTGGGCCTGGGCCTGGTCAAAGAGTTGCTCGCCGACGGCTGGAACGTGACCGCCACTGTGCGCGACCCACAAAAAGCTGATGCCCTGAAGGCCTTGGGGCCGGTGCGCGTAGAGCAACTGGACATGGACAGCCAGCAGGCAATCAAGGCCCTGAGCCATAGGCTGGACAACGAGGTCTTCGACCTGCTGTTTATCAACGCCGGGGTCAAAGGCCCGGACGATCAGCTGTCGGGGAATGCAACGCTGGCCGAAGTGGGCCAGCTGTTTTTCACCAACAGCGTGGCGCCAATCAATCTGGCCCGGGAGTTTGTCAGCAAAATCCGTAAAGACAGTGGCGTACTGGCATTTATGAGTTCAGTGCTTGGCAGTGTCACCCAACCTGATGCTCCTGAAATGTCCCTCTACAAGGCCAGTAAAGCAGCACTCAACTCGATGACCAACACCTTTGTGCGCTATGAATTGGGCGACAACAATCCGACCGTGCTGTCCATGCACCCGGGCTGGGTGAAAACCGATATGGGCGGCGAAGGCGCCGATATAGATGTGCAAACCAGCACCCGTGGCCTGGTGGAACAGGTCAAGGCATTTGCCGGAAAAGGCGGTCATCACTTTATCGACTACAAGGGTCAGACGATTCCCTGGTAAGCAGCCTGCGACAAATGGCAGGGGCTTTTTTACAAATTGTGTAGCCCCTCGCCTGTAGAATGTCGCCATCTGTACCCGATTTGATGAGAAAACCTTTTATGTATGACTGGCTGAACGCCCTGCCAAAAGCTGAACTGCACATGCACCTTGAGGGTTCCCTGGAACCCGAGTTGCTGTTCTCGCTGGCCGAGCGCAACAAAATCGCCTTGCCGTGGAACGACGTTGAAACCTTGCGCAAGGCGTATGCCTTCAACAACCTGCAAGAATTCCTCGACCTTTATTACAAAGGCGCTGACGTACTGCGCACCTCTCAGGACTTTTACGACCTGACCTGGGCCTACCTGTTGCGTTGCAAGGAACAGAACGTCATTCACACCGAGCCCTTCTTCGACCCGCAAACCCACACCGACCGTGGCGTGCCGTTTGAAGTCGTGCTCAATGGCATCGCCAGCGCACTTAAAGATGGCGAACAGCAACTGGGTATCACCAGCGGACTGATCCTCAGCTTCCTGCGCCACTTGAGCGAAGAAGAAGCAGAAAAAACCCTCGATATGGCCCTGCCATTTCGCGATGCCTTTGTCGCCGTTGGCCTCGACAGTTCAGAAATGGGCCACCCGCCGAGCAAGTTTGTGCGCGTATTCGACCGTGCCCGTGATGAAGGCTTCCTGACCGTTGCCCACGCCGGTGAAGAAGGCCCACCCGAGTACATCTGGCAAGCCCTGGACCTGCTCAAGATCCAGCGTATCGACCATGGCGTGCGCGCCATTGAAGACGAACGCCTGATGCAGCGCATTATCGACGAGCAAATCCCGTTGACCGTGTGCCCGCTGTCCAACACCAAGCTGTGCGTGTTCGATCATATGTCGCAACACAACATTCTCGACATGCTCGAGCGTGGCGTGAAAGTGACCGTCAACTCCGATGACCCGGCCTACTTTGGCGGTTACATGACCGAGAACTTCCACGCGTTGTACACCGACCTAGGCATGACCCAGGACCAGGCCAAACGCCTGGCGCAAAACGGTCTGGATGCGCGGTTGGTCAAGCCGTAAGGCGCAGCCTGTTTTGTGGGAGAGGGCCTGCTCTCTCCCACAGAAGCCTCAATGCTTTTCCGGATACTGCTTGCTCAATACCCCACATCGCTCACTGAGCATGTCGCGCAAGAGGCGCACCGGCTTGCTCAGTTGAGCACGATGACCGCACAGCAGATTCAACGGCGCCCGTTCGCACACCAGCCCCGGCAGCAACACCTTGAGCCGCCCGGTCTGCACATCCCCCGCCACATCCAGCCACGACTTGTAGGCAATGCCCTGCCCGGCAACCGCCCACAACCGCACCACATCGGCATCATCGCTAAAGCGATTACCGCTCACCGTCAGCCCCAGTTCACGCTTGCCATCATTAAATTGCCAATGGTCATGAACCCGCGTGCCAAGCATGTACAGCAGGCAATTGTGTTGCAGCAGTTGTTCGAGTTGGCGCGGCTCGCCCTTGCGGGCCAAATAGTCGGGAGACGCACACAGCACCCGACGGTTATCCGGGGCCACGGGCAGTGCCACCAGGCTGGAGTCTTCGGGTTCGCCGTAACGCAAGGCGATATCCACAGGCTGGCGGAACAAGTCGGCAATCCGGTCCCCCAGTAACAGGCGCACGGTTAATTGCGGGTGCTCACGCTGGAATTCGTCCAGCCAGGGCAGTAGCAGATTGCGCCCGAAGTCCGACGGCGCCGATAACTGCAACACCCCGCTGACCTCATCTTGCCCACGCGCCAGCACGCGACGCCCCTCATCAAGGCTGGCTAACGCCGTACGCGCATATTCAAGAAAACCTTCACCTTCAGCCGTCAAACGCAAACTGCGGGTTGAACGCGCCAGCAGTCGCGAGCCCAGCTGTGCTTCTATGCGCTTGAGTGCCGCGCTGGCCACCGCCGGGGACATATCCATCACCCGGGCCGCCGCCGACAGGCTGCCCAAATCGGCAGCGCGAACGAACAATTGCAGATCATCGAAACGCAGCATTCAGAGCTCACCCGGTCATTATCAATAAAATATTGAAAGAGAATGCTGTTTTAGCCGGTTTTATCGCCCTGTTAAATAGCTAATTATCACCAGCACTTTCTTAGCCATTTTCAGGACATGTCCCATGAAAGCTGTTGCCTATTACCAATCGCTGCCAATCGAAGACGCCAAGGCTCTGCAAGACATCGAACTGCCTGAGCCAGTTGCCGGGCCGCGGGACTTGCTGGTCGAGGTCAAGGCCATCTCCGTCAACCCGGTGGACACCAAAGTGCGCCAGAACGTGCAGCCCGAGGCCGACACCGCCAAGGTACTGGGTTGGGATGTGGCGGGCGTGGTCAAAGCCGTCGGCAGTGAAGTCAGCCTGTTCAAGGTTGGCGACAAGGTGTTTTACGCCGGGTCCATTGCCCGCGCCGGGGCCAACAGCGAGCGCCATGTGGTGGATGAGCGAATCGTCGGGCATATGCCCAAAAGCCTCGACTTCGCCCAGGCCGCAGCGTTGCCGCTGACCGCCATCACTGCCTGGGAGTTGTTGTTTGAGCGCCTTGGCATCAACGAGGGCAAAACCGACGAGCAACAAAGCCTGCTGATCGTCGGTGCGGCGGGTGGTGTGGGTTCGATCCTGACGCAACTGGCCAGCCAGTTGACTGCGCTCAAGGTGATTGGTAGCGCATCCCGCCCAGAAACCCAGGCCTGGGTGCGTGAGCTGGGCGCCGATCTTGTTATCGATCACAGCCAGCCCCTGAGCGCTGAACTCAAGCGCCACGGCATTGATGCTGTAAGCCATGTCGCCAGCCTGACCCAGACTGATCTGCATATGGACCAACTGGTCGAAGCGCTCGCTCCCCAGGGCAAACTGGCCCTGATTGACGATCCAAAGGCACTGGATATCACCAAACTCAAACGCAAGAGCCTGTCGCTGCACTGGGAGTTCATGTACACCCGCTCGCTGTTTCAGACCCCGGACATGATCGAGCAACATCACCTGCTCAATCGTGTCGCCGAACTTATCGATGCGGGCACTTTGCGCAGCACCGTCGGCGAGCACTTTGGCACCATCAACGCCACTAACCTGCGACGCGCCCATGCCCTGCTGGAAAGCGGCAAAGCCAAAGGCAAGGTTGTGCTGGAAGGGTTCTGAAAGGACGTCTGAGGGGACAGATGCGGTCAGTTTTTAACCGTCAGTCAGAGACTTGATCCTGGACATATTTGCCCGGTTTTTTCGGCATACACTGGCCTCCTTTGCGAACCGAAGGAGGCCAGAAATGAAAATCCTGATAAGAGCGTTAGCAAGATCGCGCGACAGCCAATGGCAGGTGCAAATCGACCAGCAAGCAGTCAACTTTCGCACTGAAGCCGAGGCTCGGGCCTTTGTTGACAAGCTGCAGTCGCGCCTGCAAGCCCCGCACAGACTGCCCGAACGTTTGGCTGGCTAAATCAGACCGACTGCTCTGCGGCGATCCGGGCGGTGTACAAGCGTCGGGTCGCCATCGCCAGGCCGACGGCCAGCACCCCGCACAAGGTGATGACAATCGCCATCGGCATTGCGCTGCCATCGTGCAATACCCCCACCAATGACGCAGCACCTGCCGCCACACTGAACTGCAGACAGCCCAGCATCGCCGACGCACTGCCTGCACGGGCGCCCTGCCCGCTCATGGCACAGGCCGAGGCGTTGGGAATGATGCAACCCAAACTGGCGATACAGATAAACAGCGGAATCAGCAACGGCCACAGTTGCGCGGTATGCAAGGTGCTGACACCCAGCAAGACCAGCCCCGCCGCCAGATAGACCCACACCATGCGCGCCAGCAAAAAGGCCGGGCCGCGCTTGGCCAGCAGGCGGGCGTTCAACTGCGCTACCAGAATGAACCCGGCGGCGTTGGTACCAAACAGCCAGCCGTAATGCTCGGCGGGGACGCCATACAGTTTGATAAAGACGAAAGGCGAACCTGCAATGTAGGCAAACATCCCGGCCATTGCGATCCCCCCGGTCAGCGCGTGGCCAAGGAACTCACGGTCCTTGAGCAAACGCCCGTATTGGCGCAGTGCCCCCGACAGCGGCTGACGCGGCACATTGGCCGGCAGGCTTTCAGGCAGGCCAAGCGCAACGGCGGTTGCCGCCAATGCGCTGAATACCGTCAACACCAGGAAAATTGACTGCCAGCCATACAGGTTGACCAGCAGCCCGCCCAGCATCGGTGCCAAAATCGGCGCCAGGCCCATGACCAGCATCAATTGCGAAAACACTTTGGCCGACTGCACGGCGTCGCATTTATCACTGACAATCGCCCGCGACAGCACCATGCCAGCACAACCACCGAGGGCCTGGACAAACCGCGCGCCAATCAACCACTCCAGGGTCGGGGCAAAGGCACACGCCAGGGACGCGACAGTGAACAGGCCGACGCCCACCAGCAGTGGCACGCGCCGACCGAAGCGGTCTGCTACCGGGCCGTAGGCCAACTGACCGATGGAGAGGCCCAGGAAGTACACGGCCAGAGTCAGTTGAATTTGGGTTTCATCCGTCGCAAAGGCTTGTGCCATCGCCGGAAAACCGGGCAAGTAAAAATCGATCGCCAACGGACCGAAGGCGCTCAGGGCGCCAAGAATCAAGATTGTTCGAAGGTTCATCAGGTATCCAGAAATCAGACTGCGGTTAGCGCAGGCTGACAGTCTAGCTGTGGTTACCGACCCTGAACATAAAGTTAGCGAGCTAGCTAATAAAACCCGCAGGTCTTGGTAGTCGCTGAGGAGCGAAGCGAGGCTGCGATCGGTCGCGCAGCGGCCGTATAACCTGGCGCACCGCAGGCGACGGCTTCGCCGCCGATCGCAGCCTCGCTTCGCTCCTCAGCGACTACATATTGGCTGCCACACATTCCTAATGCGCCGTGCGCGCCTCAAAACCGGCATTGGTGATCACGTCGATGATCTGCAATGGCGACACATTGCTGTCCACCTTGACCGTTTTGCTCGCCAGATCCACTTCTACTTTCGCGTCTTTATCCACCGTCTGCACCGCACGGGTCACCGCGCCCACACAGCCACCACAGGTCATACCGTCTACTTTGAACGTTTGCATGATCACGCCTCCTGTCTGAGATAGAGCTACAGCTTCGACCTTGCCATCATGGCAAGGTCAAGCCCGTTGTTTTACGCGCTGACTGGCAATCCATCCCCTGCTCGGCCAAGCTGCAAGCCTTGCGATTTGAAAACAGGATACTTAGCCATGCGCTGGACCGCTTTGAGCCTAGTCAGCCTTTTAGGTCTTGCCAGTTTGCCGCTGTGGGCAACCGCCGCCCAGGACTACGGCGTACTGATCATTTCCCGCGAACGCCTTGAAGTCCCCACCAACTGTGAGGTGGGTGTGTATATCGACGATCAACTGGCCGGAAGGTTGTTCCAGGAGCAAACCCTGGCCTTTAACTTGCCACCGGCTACAGTCGATATCCGTCTCAAACTGCTCCCCGGGCAAGCGCCCGGCTGTCTGCCCGGGATGCTGGTGCCCGCCGCGCAGCAGTTCACCCTCAAGGCCGGTGACGTACGCAAATACCGCATCGCTCTGGGCAAACAAGGCATGTACCTCAAACCGGCCCAACTGGAATATTGAGCACGGCACAACGCGGCAACTGACGAACAGCAAGAGGCCTTGACCTTGCCATGGGGTCAAGGTCGATTCTATGGATAGACAACTTCTTGAGGAGGACTGCTCGTGCCCACCCAATTCGATCTGCCGATTGATGGCATGACCTGTGCCAGCTGCGCAGGGCGTGTGGAAAAATCTCTGGCCAAAGTGCCCGGCGTACGTTCGGTCAGCGTCAATCTGGCCACTGAACAGGCTCGCGTCGAAGCGCCTGCCGACAGCTTGCCGGCACTGGTCGAAGCTGTGCAGCAGGCGGGCTATAGCGTACCCGCCCACAGCCTGGAACTGGATATCAGCGGTATGACGTGCGCTTCGTGCGCAGGGCGTGTCGAAAAAGCCCTGGCCAGGGTGCCGGGGGTCAAAAGCGCCAGCGTCAACCTCGCCACCGAGCGGGCTCATATCGAATTGCTCGGCCAGGTTGATCCAGGCCTGCTGATCAACGCGGTCACTCAGGCCGGCTATGGTGCCAGCCTGCACCAAAGTGAAAAAACCACCGAAGACGATCAGCAAAAACGCCTGCACCGTGAACGCTGGGCGCTGACCCTGGCTATCGTACTGGCGCTGCCGCTGGTGCTGCCCATGCTGCTGGCGCCTTTTGGCGTGCACTGGATGCTGCCCGCCTGGGCCCAGTTTGTATTGGCGACTCCGGTGCAGTTCGTTTTGGGCGCACGTTTTTATGTAGCCGCGTGGAAAGCCGTCAAGGCCGGTGCGGGCAATATGGACCTGCTGGTCGCCCTGGGCACCAGCGCCGGTTATGGCCTGAGCCTGTACGATTGGGCCATCGCCGAACCCGGCAGCATGCCCCATCTGTACTTTGAAGCCTCGGCGGTGGTGATCGCCCTTGTACTGCTGGGCAAATACCTTGAAAGCCGCGCCAAACGCCAGACCGCCAGCGCCATCCGCGCTCTCGAAGCCCTGCGCCCCGAACGGGCCTTGCGCATGGTCGACGGCCAGGAGCAGGACGTTGCCATCAGTGACTTGCGCCTCAATGACCTGGTGCTGGTCAAACCCGGTGAGCGCTTTCCGGTTGATGGCGAAGTGGTAGAAGGCCAAAGCCATGCCGACGAAGCACTGATCAGCGGTGAAAGCCTGCCGGTGCCCAAACAACCCGGGGATAAAGTCACCGGCGGCGCCATCAATGGTGAAGGCCGGCTGGTGATCAAAACCCTGGCACTGGGGACAGAAACCGTACTGGCGCGCATCATCCGCCTGGTGGAAGACGCGCAGTCTGCCAAAGCGCCGATCCAGAAGCTGGTGGACAAGGTCAGTCAGGTATTCGTGCCCGTGGTTCTGCTGATAGCACTGGCCACGCTGCTGGGCTGGTGGCTGTATGGTGCACCGATTGAAACAGCACTGATCAACGCTGTGGCCGTACTGGTGATTGCTTGCCCTTGTGCCCTGGGCCTGGCGACCCCCACCGCGATCATGGCCGGTACTGGTGTTGCCGCCCGTCACGGAATTTTGATCAAGGACGCCGAGGCGTTGGAGCGTGCCCATGAAGTCAGCGCCGTGGTTTTCGACAAAACTGGCACCTTGACCTCCGGTACCCCGCAAATCGCTCACTTCAGCGCACTTGACGGTGACGAGGCTCGCTTGCTGCAAGCCGCCGGTGCCCTGCAGCGCGGCAGCGAACACCCGCTGGCCAAGGCCGTGCTGGATGCCTGTGCGGCGCGCAACCTCAACGTGCCGGACGTTACCGACAGCCAGTCGCTGACCGGCCGCGGCATTGCCGGCACCCTGGAGGGCCGCCGACTGGCCCTGGGTAACCGCCGCCTGCTGGAAGAAACCGGTCTGGCCCCAGGCTCGCTTGGCGCATCGGCCAGCGCCTGGGAAACCGAAGGCCGCACCCTGTCATGGTTGATCGAGCAAAGCCCGCAACCGCAGGTGCTGGGCCTGTTCGCCTTTGGTGACACGCTGAAAACCGGCGCCCTGTCGGCCATCCAGCAACTCAATGCACGCCATATCAGCAGTCACCTGTTGACCGGCGACAACCGAGGCAGTGCCAAAGTGGTGGCCGAAGCCCTGGGGATCAGCGATGTTCACGCCGAAGTGCTGCCCGCCGACAAGGCCGCGACCGTGGCCGAACTGAAGAAAACCGGGGTGGTGGCCATGGTCGGTGACGGCATCAACGACGCCCCGGCACTGGCTGCGGCTGACATCGGTATCGCCATGGGTGGCGGTACCGATGTGGCCATGCATGCAGCCGGTATCACCCTGATGCGCGGCGACCCGCGACTGGTGCCGGCGGCACTGGAGATCAGCCGCAAAACCTACGCGAAAATCCGGCAGAACCTGTTTTGGGCGTTTATCTACAACGTCATCGGCATTCCGCTAGCGGCCTTCGGCTTTTTGAACCCGGTACTGGCGGGGGCGGCCATGGCCTTTTCCAGCGTCAGTGTGGTCAGTAACGCGTTGTTGCTGAAGTTCTGGAAACCCAAGGACCTTGAATAAGGAGGCATCGTCATGAATATAGGCCAGGCCGCCAGACACAGCGGCTTGAGCGCCAAGATGATTCGTTATTACGAGTCCATCGGCCTGCTCAAACCCGCGCAACGCAGTGACAGCGGCTACCGCCTGTACAGCGATGACGACCTGCATACCCTGGCGTTTATCAAACGCTCGCGGGACCTGGGGTTTTCGCTGGAGGAGGTCGGCAAGCTACTGACCCTGTGGCAGGATCGCCAGCGCGCCAGTGGTGATGTGAAGGCACTGGCGCGCCAGCATATTGATGAGCTGAACCAGAAGATCGCCGAGCTGAGCAGCCTGCGCGATACGTTGCAGGATCTGGTCGAAAGCTGTCAGGGCGACCACCGCCCTGACTGCCCGATCCTCAGGGATCTGGAATCAGGGCCCTGCTGCGCCGTAAAGGCATGAACATCTGCATGACCGGGTGATCAACCTGTGGGAGCGGGCTTGCTCGCGATTCAGGCGCCAAGGTGTATCTGGCTGACCAGGGTGATGCCATCGCGGGCAAGCCCGGCTCCCACAGGAACGTTAATCAGAAAGCTGTCAGCAACACCTTAGCCAACATCAGCACGCCAATCACTGCACACAGCGCCGCGAAACCCTGCTGTAGCCACTGGGCCGAGACGTGCGGGGCGGTGACACGACCGGCAACCATCCCGGCCAGGGTTGCGGCAATAAACATCACCCCTTCACTCGACAGACTCACGCCTTGGCTCATCAGGTTGCCCAAGGTGCCCAGCGAGACCAGCGCCACGACCATCAGCGAAGTGGAGACCACCGCGTGGATGCGCACGTCACTGAATTTGCGAAACGCCGGCACGATCAAAAAACCGCCACCGACACTCAATAATCCCGTAAGCAACCCCGAAGTGGCACCAATCGATACCAGCGTCAGGCTGCAGCGGGCATTCCAGGTCAGCCGCCCGGTAGCCGGGTTGAGCATGCAGTTTTTCTCCAGCACACCAATGCTGGCGTCTTCGCGCGCATCGGCTCTGGCCTGCAGGAACATGCGCAGCGAGACAAACATCATCACCGCACTGAACATCAGTACCAGCGCCTTGGCGGGCAGCAATCTGGCCAGATGCAAGCCGATCGGCGAAGTGATCGAGCCCACGATCGCCATCAATGCAGCCGCCTTGTAGCGCACCAGGCCTCTGCGCAAACCATCCAGTGCGCCCAGTGCCGCGGCCATGCCGACCGCCAGCAAGGCCACCGGCGTGGCTTGCGCCAATGTCCAGCCAAGCCCCAGGGTCAGCGCCGGGATAGCCAGAATACCGCCTCCAGCCCCCGTCAACCCGAGCACCAGTCCAACCAGCATGCCTAACAGAATAATCAACATGGTCAGGCTCAGTCCGGCTTGCAGTCAGTGAACCACTCGCGCCCTTTGAGCATGCCCTGCCAGTAGAACCACGGCAGCAATGTGGCCTTGAGCAGCCACGCCGACTTGCGCGCTACGGTCGGGTCCAGGGGGAAAGTGGGGAGCAGTTTGCCGCCATAACCGAATTCGGCCAGGATCACCTTGCCGTTTTCCACGGTCAGCGGGCACGAGCCATAGCCGTCATAGCGCTTGGGCAAAGCCAGGCCCTTGCGCAGCGCCAGAAGGTTTTCGGCCACGATGACCACTTGCTTGCGGGTAGCCGCAGCCGTCTTGGCATTGGCCGTATTGCACACATCGCCAAGGGCGAAAATCTCCGGGTAGCGCGGATGCTGCAGCGTCGCCGGGTCAGTCTCGAACCAGCCGGCCTTGTCCGCCAGCTCGCTGCGGCGAATAACATCGGGCGCCTGCTGCGGTGGCACCACATGCAGCATGTCGAACGTTTTGGCCACGCGGGTCACGCCGCCCGCTGCGTCAGTCACATCAAACCACGCCGTCTTGCCCGGCCCGTCGACCTTGACCAGAGTGGACTGGAAAGCCAGCTGAGCGTTGTAGGCCTCCACGTACTTCATCAACGGAGGAACGAAAGCGGCTACGCCAAACAACACCGCCCCGGCCAGGTTGAACTCTACCTCGATCGAATCCAGAACACCGCGCTTGCGCCAGTGATCACAGGCCAGGTACATGGCTTTCTGCGGAGCCCCTGCGCACTTGATCGGCATGCCCGGCTGGGTGAAGAGCGCCTTGCCGCCGTTCAGGCTGCGCACCAGCTCCCAGGTGTAAGGCGCCAGGTCATGCCGATAGTTGGACGTTACGCCGTGCTTGCCGAGCGACTCTTCCAAACCTTCGATGTTCTCCCAGGCCAGTTGCAAACCGGGGCAGACGATCAGTTGTTGATAGCTCAGCTCGCTACCGTCGCTGAGCAGCACCACCTTGCGTTGCGGGGCGAAGGCACACAGTGATGCCTTGATCCAGTCAGCTCCTTTGGGCATGACTGCCGCTGTTGGCCGCACGGTGTTTTTCACATCGTAGGCACCGCCCCCGACCAGCGTCCAGGCGGGCTGGTAATAGTGTTCAGTGCTGGGCTCGATCACGGCGATAAGCAACCCGGCATCGCGCTTTAGCAAGCTGGCCGACACCGAAATACCGGCCGAACCACCGCCAACCACGACGACATCGTATTGCCTGGCCTCTCGCGGGGCCTGCGTTGCGGCTTCATAAAGCCTGGAGGAACGATTCCCGGTGCGGCAGTACGCCAGCACCGGCTGGGGTAGCTCGCCGAGTAACTGACGCATCTGTTGCGCCAGCCGGGCGCGAAGCCTGCTGGTCGACCACCGTTGGCGAACAGCGGGCACAGAATATTCATGTCAATGACAGCATCGACCTGGAGGGTTTTGTCGGCATGCGTACGGCCCGCGATGCCACCCTCGGGGTTCCGGCGCTGCTGATTCCGGCGATTCAGGTCAATATTCGGGCAGGCAACCTGCCGCCTGCGGATGATAGCGGGCTGTGCAGCCTGAAGATTCCGCTGAACCGGTTTTGAGCCGCCCTTTGTGGGAGCGAGCCTGCTCGCGAAGAGCTGGTTGGCGTTTTCGCGAGCAGGCTCGCTCCCACAAGTGTCGCGGCAATAAAAAATCCGGCCTGAGCCGGATTTTTAGTTAGCCTATCACTGCATCCACGGGGGTGGCGGCTCTTCAGCCTTGCTCGGTGGCGCATCATCGGCAGCACGTACCGCCTGACGAAAGGCTTCGTCCAGGCGAGCAGCTTCGATTTCGCGCATCACCCCGCCGACATCTGCCAGCTCGTCCGGTTCGTCAAACTCGCCCGTCAACACACTGCCAGGGTGCAAGGTGGCGGCTTCATAAAGCGCCCACATTTCCTTGGCGTATTTGGTCTTCTTCAGTTCCGGCGCAAAACGCCCAAAGTAGGAAGCCATGTTGCCCACATCACGCTCCAGCATGTTGAAGGCGTGGTTGTTACCCGCCGCATCAACCGCCTGGGGCAAGTCGATAATCACCGGGCCGGTTGGCGTCAGCAACACGTTGAACTCGGACAAGTCACCGTGAACCAGCCCCGTGCACAGCATCAACACGATTTGCTGGATCAGGAACGCGTGGTACTCACGAGCCTGATCCGGCTCCAGCACCACATCATTGAGGCGCGGAGCGGCATCGCCGTACTCATCCGCCACCAGCTCCATCAACAGCACGCCTTCCAGGAAGTCGAACGGTTTGGGAACCCGCACACCCGCACCGGCCAGGCGAAACAACGCCGCGACCTCAGCGTTCTGCCAGGCATCTTCGGTTTCTTTACGACCGAACTTCGAGCCCTTGGCCATCGCTCGAGCCTGACGGCTGTTGCGAACCTTGCGACCCTCCTGATATTCGGCAGCCTGGCGGAAACTTCGTTTGTTGGCCTCCTTGTAAACCTTGGCGCATCGCAGCTCATTGCCGCAGCGGACTACGTACACAGCTGCTTCCTTGCCACTCATGAGTGGGCGCAGCACCTCGTCGATCAGACCGTCTTCGATCAGGGGTTCTAAGCGTTTTGGAGTCTTCATCAGCTTTTATTGTGGGTCCTTTATTACCAAACACGCGAATGTCATTCGTTATACGGCAATCCACTCACCACGGGGAGAGGGCAAACGATTTGAATGATAGACGAGCAACACGTTTTGAGCACCGACTTAACTCTGACGAAACAAGTCGCCCGGGGTAAAACCGAACATCTTTTTAAACGCCGCGATAAACGCCGAGGTTGATTCATAGCCGCAAGACAACGCCGCCCGCGTGACATGGCCGCCCTCCTCCAGCACCTGTAGCGAAGACAGAAGCCGCGCTCGCTGACGCCAGCGACGAAAGCTCAAGCCTGTTTCACGCTGAAACAAACGCATCAGGGTTTTTTCAGACATGCCCAGACGTTCCGACCACAGGCCCAGGTTCGCCTCGGCATCAGGGTTTTCGATCAGCTCGTTGCACAGCACCAGCAAACGCTCATGGCGGGGCAACGGCAGCGAAAAACCGACCTCGGGCAGGCTTGCCAACTGGTCCAGCAACACTGTCACCAAGCGTTGCTCGCTGCTGTCACCCTCGGGGTAGTCGACGGGCAGCGCGCAAAAAGTTTTGATCAGCTCCCGCGCCAGCGGCGTGACCTCCAGCACCCGGCACTGTTCGGGCGCCCACTGGCAGTCCTCGCGGCGCACATACAGGCTGCGCATTTCAGCGCGCATCGAGGTAATCACCTCATGCTCGAGCCCGGCCGGAATCCAGATACCCCACTGCGGCGGCGCAAAAAAACTGCCTTCGTCAGTATGCACACCCAGCACACCACTGATCGCGTACGAAAACTGCACCCAATCGTGACGATGGCGCGGCGTCCACGAGCCCGCGCCCAAGCTCTCGGCCCGGGCATACAGCGGCCGTGGCAAGGCATCGAGCACCGGGATGGCACGCGGCAGCCCACGTTGTCCGTTTGGCGGCATTGATTGGCCTTATATCGCAAGACGTCAGATACCGCCGACGTTAGGCTAAGTCATCAATTCTTACAATGTTGCGGTGCCGACAATGCCTGTGCTCAAACATCTCAAACGCATGCTCACCGACTGGTTTCTGTGCGGCATGCTACTGGCGACATTTCTGGCCTATGTGTTTCCGCATTTCGGCAGCACTGGCGGCGCCATGCACGCTGAATGGGTGATCAACATCGGTGTGTTTCTGGTGTTTTTCCTGCATGGGGTCAACCTGTCCAGCGAACAGATCAGCCACGGCCTGAAAAACATCCGCCTGCATTTCATGGTGCAGGGCTTCACCTTTATTGTCTTCCCGCTGATCTGGGTGATTGCTAACAAGCTGCTGGGTGCCCATATCCCGCCGTTGCTGATGCTGGGGTTTTTCTACCTGTGCGCCCTGCCCTCGACCATCTCCTCGTCGGTGGCACTCACCGGCAGCGCAGGCGGCAACGTGCCAGCGGCGATTCTCAACGCCAGCCTGTCCAGCGTGCTGGGGATTTTCCTGACGCCATTGCTGGTCAGCTTTGTGGTCGGCAGTGGCGCGGGGGGCATTGACCTGGGCTCAACCCTGCTCGACCTGTGCGCCATGCTGTTGCTGCCACTGGTGCTGGGCCAGTTGGTACGCCCGCTGTGCGGACGCTTTTTTGCCCGGCACAAGCGCTACACCAATATCTGCGACAAGGTGGTGATCCTGCTGCTGGTTTACGCGGCGTTCTGCAACTCGATGGTCTCGGGCATGTGGCAACAGCAGGGCAGTTCGGTGATCGTCAGTGCCTTGGTCGGCAGTGCGATCCTGTTGGCGCTCATCCTGTGGTTGACCACTCGCACCGCCCGCGCCCTGCGGTTCAGCACCGCGGATGAAATTGCCGCGGTGTTCTGCGCCAGCAAGAAATCCCTGGCGGCAGGGGCGCCGATGGCGGCGTTGATCTTCGGCGCCAATCCGGGGCTGGGCCTGATTTTGCTGCCGATCATGATCTACCACCCGCTGCAGTTGATCGTGTGTTCGGTGATGGCCGAGAGTTATGCCACGCGCAGTCGGCAAGCAGTCGGGGCCCCGGTTCCGGCGTAACGTCTGTAGCCGCTGAGGAGCGAAGCGAGGCTGCGATCGGTCGCGAAGCGATCGTAAATCCTGAGAACCGGGAGCACCTGACACTCCGCACAACCTGACTTTACGACGACTTCGTCGCCGATCGCAGCCTCGCTTCGCTCCTCAGCGGCTACAAGGGCTCTGAAAGTCTCCTACCGTTCAATTATTGCAGTAACGCCCTGCCCACCTGCCGCGCAGATCGAGATCAGCCCTCGTCCCTGCCCGGCGGTGGCCAGCAGCTTGGACATGTTGGTCACGATACGTCCTCCCGTCGCCGCAAACGGGTGCCCCACCGCCAGTGAACTGCCCTTGACGTTGAGCTTGCTGCGGTCAATCGAGCCCAGCGCTGCATCAAGCCCCAGCCGGCTTTTGCAGTAAGGCTCGTCCTCCCAGGCCTTCAAGGTGCACAGCACCTGCGCGGCAAATGCCTCGTGAATCTCGTAGTAGTCAAAATCCTGCAAGGTCAGGCCATTACGCGCCAGTAGCCGTGGGACGGCATATACCGGTGCCATCAGTAACCCTTCTGCACCGTGTACGAAATCCACAGCCGCTGTTTCACCATCGCGCAGATACGCCAAAACAGGCAGGCCGCGCTCCCTGGCCCATTCTTCGCTGCCGAGTAAGACCGTTGATGCACCATCGGTCAGCGGCGTGGAGTTGCCCGCCGTCAACGTGCCCTTGGCGCTGCGATCGAACACCGGCTTTAGTGCAGCGAGCTTTTCCAGGGTCAGATCGGCGCGCAGGTTGTTATCGCGGCTCAAGCCCATAAATGGCGTCAACAGGTCGTCCTCCCACCCGGCGTGATAAGCCGCCGTCAGCGCTTGATGGCTGTGCAAGGCCAGTTCATCCTGCTCAACCCGGGGAATGTTCCAGGTTTGCGCCATCAACTCGCAGTGCTGGCCCATCGACAGCCCGGTACGGGGCTCGCCATTACGCGGGAACTCGGGTTTCAAAAAGCCCGGGCGCAGTTGCAGCATGGCCTTGAGCTTGTCGATCGGTGCCTTGGTGCGATTGAGCTGCAACAGCCATTTGCGCAGCCCATCATTGATCCCGATCGGTACATTGGAGGCGGAGTCCACGCCACCGGCAATTCCGCACTCGATCTGCCCCAGGGCAATCTTGTTGGCCACCAGTAATGCCGCCTCAAGCCCGGTACCGCAAGCCTGCTGCAGGTCATAGGCCGGGGTTTGCGGCGACAGGCGCGAGCCCAGCACGCACTCGCGGGTCAGGCTGAAATCCCGCGAATCCTTGAGCACCGCCCCGGCCACTACTTCGCCCATGCGCAACCCGTGCAGGTTGTATCGCTCGATCAGCCCTTCCAGCGCCGCCGTCAGCATGTCCTGATTACTGGCAGTCGCATACGGCCCGTTGGCGCGAGCAAACGGGATTCGGTTACCACCAATAATTGCTACACGACGCAGACTCATACGATTCCCCCTATTCTCTTAAATCCATTGATCGTTACTAGCGTAGGCCTTATCGCTGATAACGAACGACCACGGCCTGTTTGTGGTCAACCCTTTGAACCCCACCTGTCGGAGAGTGTTCCATGTCAGACCGTTATATCGACTTCGTCAACTCATCCCTCGGCCAGCGACTGGTCGGCGCGTTGGGGCTGCCGTCACCGGGACGACTGGAACGTTGGCAGGCCGGACGGCTGCGCCCTGTCGAAGGACCGCTGCTGATTGGCGGCGGTGCTTTGGCAGGCCACGTAAGCCAATTTGCCAGCAAACTCACCGATGCCGTATTCAGCTACGGCCCCGAACCCTTGCACGCCACACCGTGGATTCCGGGCCAGGGGCCGAAGCTCAAGGCTGTGGTGTTCGATGCCAGCGAGCTACTGCACACCGATCAGCTCAAGCAACTGCGCGAATTCTTTCAACCACTGCTGCGCAATCTTGAACATTGCACCCATATGGTGATCCTGGGCCATGCCCCCGAAACACTAAGCGACCCTTTTGCTGCCAGCGCCCAACGTGCGCTAGAGGGGTTCAGCCGTTCGCTGGCCAAGGAGTTACGCAACGGCAGCACCTTGCAACTGCTGTATATCGGCGAGGGGGCCGAGGATCAGCTTGAGGGTGCACTGCGTTTTTTTCTGTCCCCAAAAAGTGCCTTTATCAGCGGCCAGGTGCTGCGCCTGACGGCCTGCGCCAACCAGGTGCAGGACTGGACCCGCCCCCTGGCCGGGCGCAAGGCGCTGGTTACCGGCGCTGCCCGTGGCATTGGCGCCTCGATTGCCGAAACCCTGGCCCGGGATGGCGCTGAATTGATCCTGCTCGACGTACCGGCCGCCAAGAGCGATCTCGATGCACTGGCCGCGCGTCTGGGCGGACACAGCATCGCGCTGGACATCTGTGCCGCCGATGCCGCAGAACAACTGATCGGGCAACTTCCCGATGGCGTCGATATCCTGGTGCACAACGCCGGGATCACCCGCGATAAAACCCTGGCCAATATGACCCCGGAATTCTGGGACTCGGTGCTCGCCGTTAACCTCAACGCCCCGCAAGTGCTGACCAAGGCCCTGCTCGACAGCGGCAGCCTGCGCGATAACGGCCGGGTAATCCTGCTGGCGTCCATCAGCGGTATCGCCGGCAATCGCGGCCAGACCAACTACGCCGCCAGCAAGGCCGGTTTGATTGGATTGGCTCAAGCCTGGGCGCCGCTGCTGGGCGAGCGTGGCATCAGCATCAATGCCGTGGCCCCGGGTTTTATCGAAACCCAGATGACCGCGCATATTCCCTTTGCCCTGCGCGAAGCTGGCCGGCGCATGAGCTCACTGGGCCAGGGTGGTCAGCCACAGGACGTCGCCGAGGCCGTGGCCTGGCTCGGCCAGCCGGGCTCGGGCGCGGTCAGCGGCCAAGCGCTGCGGGTGTGCGGGCAAAGCATTCTGGGAGCATAAACATGAGCGTAAAATGGCTCGATCTCAGCACCCTGCCGCACTTGCCAGCGCTGTACGCGCACGCGGCCGCCCGGCGCAAGATCACCGGCAGCACCTTGCCAGAGCAAGGCTTGCGCTGTTGGGTCGAGGTTGAGCCCAAGGCACTGGCAGCCTTTCGCGATGTGTGCGATCTGGTGCCAAGCCCCTTGCTGCCGCCCACTTATCCGCACATCCTGGCTTTCGGGCTGCAAATGCAGTTGCTGACGGCCAAGGACTTTCCTTTCCCGTTGCTCGGGCTGATTCATCTCAACAATCGGATCCGGGTATTGCGCCCCATGGGCAGCGTGACGCGACTGCGTATCGGGGTATATGTGCACAACCTGCAAAAACACCCTAAAGGAGCGACCTTTGAGGTGATCACCCAGGTGGACGATCTGCTGGGGCCGTTATGGGAGGCCGAAAGCACCTTGCTATGCAAGGGCGTCGAGCTGCCCGGCGAATTGCCACAAGCCACCGAGCCTGCGCCGGTGGTCCTGAGCGAACTGACCCGCTGGTATGCCCCCGCCGACATTGGCCGGCGTTACGCCAAGGTCTCGGGCGACTACAACCCCATCCACCTCAGTGCTGCCAGCGCCAAATTGTTTGGCCTGCCCAGTGCGATTGCCCACGGCCTGTGGATAAAAGCCCGGGCCCTGGCGGTACTCAATTCGCACCTGCCGGCGGCCAATGTAGAGATTGTCGTCGCATTCAAAAAGCCGGTGCGCCTGCCCGGCGAAGTGATTTTGCTCAGCAGTGAGGCGGGATCCAGTGGCGACTTCCAGCTCAACGGGCATGACGGCCTGGTGCATATGGTCGGCAACTGGCGACCGGTCAGTTAAACAGCACAACTTCTGTAGTCGCTGAGGAGCGGAGCGAGGCTGCGATCAAGGACGCAGTCCTCGCAACCCCGCAGAGCCCAATTCATCATGAACACTGTGAGGCTGCATTGGCGAGGGCTGCGTCCTCGATCGCAGCCTTCGTTCCTCGTCAGCGACTACAAAAGATTGTTTGCCTCAGCAGCATTGGGCCTGCGCCTTTCACTTGCACCAATCCCCGTTCGGTCGCAAGCTTTGCGCCTTCTGGAGAACACGCCCGCAATGAACCTCGAAGAAATTACCCGGCGCATGCATCGCATCCGCGATAACAACGACTGGAAGCAGTTCCACAGCCCGAAAAACCTGGCCATGGCCGCCAGTGTCGAAATGTCCGAGCTGGTGGAAATCTTTCAGTGGTTGAGCGAAGACCAGTCCCGCCAGCTTCCTGCCGACAAGCTCGCTCACGCGGGCCAGGAGGTGGGCGATATCGTGTTGTATCTGGTGTTGCTGTGCGCTGAACTGGGGCTGGACATGAATGAAGTTGTACTCGGCAAACTGGCCGACAATGAAAGGCGTTTCAATAAATGAGTGACCGTCACTTCGATCAACTGGCCACCCGCTTCGCCGAGAAAATCTACGGTGGGGCCAAGGGTGCAATTCGTCTGGCCGTGCTACAGGCCGATCTGCAGGAAGCCCTGCCCAAACGCCCGTTGCGGGTGCTGGATATCGGCGCCGGGCTGGGCCATATGTCTTTGTGGCTGGCCCAACAAGGCCACGATGTGACCCTGGCCGAACCCGCCGCGCCGATGCTTGAAGGCGCACGCCAGCGCTTTGCCGAGGCGGGCCAGAGCGGCACGTTCATTCAGGCGCCGTGGCAGGAGCTGCTCGGCCAACTGACCGAGCCCTACGATCTGGTGTTATGCCATGCCGTGCTGGAATGGCTGGCCGAACCCCACGCCATCCTGCCGGTGCTGCATCAATTGACCGCCAAGGATGGCTGGTTGTCGCTGGCGTTTTACAACCGCGACGCGCTGATCTATCGCAACCTGCTCAAAGGTCACTTTCGCAAAATGCGCAAGAACGACATGGCCGGTGAAAAACAGAGTCTCACCCCGCAGCAGCCCCTTGATCCACGGGAACTGGCCACCGCCCTGGAAGGCCTGTGGCAGGTCGAAACCCGGAGCGGCGTGCGGGTCTTTCACGACTATATGCCAGTAGAATTCCAGGCCCGCGCCGAGCTTGAAGCCCTGGTTGAAATGGAGCTGGCCCACCGTCGCCATCCGGCGTTTGCCGGGCTGGGACGTTATCTGCATTGGGTGTGTCGCCCGGTTTAAATCGCCCTGCGGGGGAGACCATGATGTATCGCCGCGTTGCCTTGATTGTTTTGAGCCTGGGGCTGGGCGCTTGCCAAAGCCCCAACCCTTACACGGCCACCTCCATGCCCATGCCACCGGCCCCGGCACAGGCGGCCAATGCCCTGGATTTGAGTGCCTACCCGGCCCCGCCAAGGGATTATGGACGCTACCAGAGCTGGGCCTGGCTCAATGGTCGCCTGCCGGTTGGCACGGCATGGGCTGACTCGGCACAAATCGCCGAAGCGGTGAACAATGCCCTCGACCAACGCGGCTTGCGCCCGGCACAACCCAACCGTCCAGCGGATCTTTGGGTCAGTGCTGATTTGCACACCGAAAAACGCTTGCGTCAGGTGCAGGACGACTATGGTTACGGGGCTGGCTACGGCAGTGGTTACGGCCGCTACGGCAGTCAATATGGCATGTATAACTCCGTACCCGTCATACGCACTTACGAGGTTGAGGTCATGGTGGTGCGACTCAACCTGTATGACGGCAAAACTGGCCAGCCGGTGTGGAGTTCCAGTGCCGAAACCAGCAGCAAAGGCAGCCTGAGCGAACGCAGTGACGCCCTGCGCGAATCACTGAACAAGGCAGTGCAGGCTTACCCTCCTCATTGAGTCTCAATAGTGAAGTGGAGAAATCATCATGATTCGTCGCATTGCATTACTGGGCCTGGCCCTGCTGCTCAGTGCCTGCGAAACCATGCAGGTCAGCCATGATTACAACCCTGCTGTCGATTTCGCCAAGTTCCGCACCTGGGCCTGGAAAGACCCTGCGGTGCAGTACCAGCCCAACAACCCGATGCTCAGAAGCGACCTGACCGAGCAGCGGATTGTCCAGGCCGTGAGCAGCCAGTTGGACCAGCGCGGCCTGCGCCCGGTAGCGGCAGGCAGCAAGCCGGACTTGCTGGTACAGGCCTGGCTGATCGTGGCCAACCGCCAGGAGCAAGTGGTCACCAACTACGGTTACGGTGGCCCCTGGGGCGGGCCGTGGGGTGGTTACTGGGGTGGCCCGTGGGAAGGTTATTGGGGCGCACCGATGTATAACGAAACCCGCAACGTGGTCTACCAGGTTGGCACGCTGCAGATCGACCTGATCGATGCCAAGGACGGCAAGCTGGTATGGCGCGGCAGTGCCGAAAAAGTCATTGACAGCAGCCCGACCCCGACCGAACGCAGTGCGGCGATCAACGAAGCGGTGACCAAGATCCTGAGTACCTACCCGCCAAAGTAAGTTACACAGCACTCACTTGCTCACGATGTATATAAGTAAGTTGGTATTAATACTTTCGTGAGCAAGTTAGTTTTTACACTGTTTTTTTGATTGATCGTTCACATCGCGCTTATAAAAACTGGCAACTGGCCAGCGCACTGCTCACTTCTTGTCTACACTCGCTTGAACTTTGGAGAGTTAGCGCTGGGCACTGTTCCAGCATCAGGAGTGCTCGATGTCTCCCCAACTACGCGGTATGGGTTTCAATGGTCCCCGGCAACAGCATGGCGCAATCGGCCTGATGGCTGCCGTGACCCTGGGCATGGTGCTGCTGTTTATGCTGCTGGTGGTCGACAGCGGGCGCCTGTATCTGGAGCAGCGAAAATTGCAGCGGGTGGCGGATATGGCTGCGCTGGAGGTGGTTAGTCGGGGAGGCAATTGTAAACTCGGTACTGCCAAGAGCTACACAGAAGAGAGCGCCATACGTAACAGCTTTACGCCCATCGGGCTGCAAAGTATAACTCCAACGTGCGGAACCCTGACTACAAACGAGAAGAAAATACGTGTCTTCGAGCCGAGCATCGACAAATCCGGGGATGTTATCCAGGTTGTCGCCAAGACCACCGTGCCTACCAGCGTGGCCGGGGGATTGTGGAGTGCTTTGTCTAAAGGTACGTTTGAATTTAATACGAAATTACAGGCGACTGCGGTGGGGGCCAAATCTGGCTCACCGCTGGCGCAGTTGACTATTCGCAGTTCGCTACTAACCATCGACAGTACTCAATCTCTTATTCTGGACAAACTTGTCGGCGGATTTCTGGGGGGTTCAATAACAGCAGGCGCAGTGTCCTGGCAGGGACTAGTGGATACAAATATAAATTTACTAAGCTACTTCAATCAGCTGATTTCACTGAACACAAAAATTGCAAATTATGAACAACTATTAAAAACAGACATCGAAATCAAACAACTTCTGGATGCA
This sequence comes from Pseudomonas fragi, assembly GCF_002269505.1. Classification (GTDB taxonomy): domain Bacteria; phylum Pseudomonadota; class Gammaproteobacteria; order Pseudomonadales; family Pseudomonadaceae; genus Aquipseudomonas; species Aquipseudomonas fragi_D. The sequence goes on from NZ_NQKQ01000001.1 coordinate 27,920, forward strand.
GCCATTACAGTACTGCGAAGAAACGGACCCACTGCTGATGTGGCAGCCAATAGCCTCGCAGCAATAAGTGCGATCGTTGACCCTGCCAAGTTATTAAAAATAGGGGACTTAATCAACATCCAAAGTGGAACACCCAATGCCGGCCTTGATACAAACTTGAGAATCTTCGATCTACTACAAGGCATAGTCCAGCTTTCGGGCCAGCAAAGTGGCGCAACTGTCAACTTGCAAATCGACCCTTTCAAAATCGCTAACATTAACGTCTACACCAAAATCATCCAACCACCTCAGCTTTCTGCAATTGGCAACCCCGCACTAATAAACAATAACCCAACAGGGCCTAATCAGATATCGGTCCGTACAGCACAAGTACAAACACGAGTACAGATAGGCCTCTCCGTACTCGATGCCTTACAACCTCTCATAAGCCTGCTTACTGATATTGTGTCAACCGTCACGAGCATTGTCGGAAAACTTCTCGAGTTAAATTTAGTAGGCGCTGTCAAATGCATACTTAGCTGCGAGTCCGTCAATGCCATAACTCTAGTTAATGACATAAGTATCTACATAGAGGTTGCCAGCGCTAACAGCTATGTTACGGACTACCGATGCACCAGTAATACGTCAAAAAGCTTGACCGCCCAAGCTAACACTGCTGTCGCCAAAGTGAGTATCGGAGCCTCTCCTCAAACGGGTTTTTTTCCACCAATAGACACACAAACCAACAGTTTCACTATCACACCAGTGAAGCTCTTAAATATCAATCTCAAAACATGCGCAGCACTAGGGCTTGGTGGTTGCAAAATAGGCATCGGCGATGGTGGCAGCTTTAATTTAAAAGTCCAAACAAATATAGGGCAAACCACCAAAAGCCTAACATACAACTCCCCCCAACTTCAGAACATCAACCAGCTTACTTACTACCAAACCTTTGGCTCGAACGCCAATGTCCTATCCATTGGAAGTCCTCCGGATAGCATCATAACGACCTCATATACTCCACCCGCTGGAAAATCAGTCACTAACACTCTACTTCAAGCGGTCGCAAGTTTTATAACAACGCTCAACACGAATATAGTTACGGCCTTAAATAATGTTTTAGCCTCTTTAGTCAACCCAATTCTCAACACGTTATTAAAAGCATTGGGCGTGAATGTTGCTGTCGCAGAAGTCGGCGCCAACCTCTCCTGCAACCAGGGCGGCCGCGCCCAGCTGGTGCTTTGACCTAAAGGGAGTGCAATACCTTGTGGGAGCGGTCTTGCTCGCGATTCAGGCACCTCGGTACATCTGATATACCGAGGTGATGCAATCGCGAGCAAGCCCGCTCCCACATGAAGGGTGGAACGCTGAATTCAGGCTGCAACCACCGGCAACTCCACACAAAACCGCGCCCCATGCTCGCTATTGCTGACACTCAACCGCCCGCCCATATTGTCGATAATGCCGTAACTCACAGACAACCCCAGACCGGTGCCCAGGCCAATGGGCTTGGTGGTGAAGAACGGTTCGAAGATCCGCTCCAGCAGCCGCGGGTCGATGCCACCCGCATTGTCATCCACCCACAGGCGCACACTCTGCGCATCGGACTCAACACTCAGGGCTATCCAGGGCTCAAAGTCGCGGTCAGTTTCACGCTTGCTCATCAGTGCATCACGGGCATTGACCATCAGATTGATCAACACTTGCTCCAACTGATCAACATGGCCGCGCACCTGCACAGCACAAGCCTGGCCCTCACTGCGCAATTGCACGCCCTTGCCCTTCAAACCTTCGCCGAGCAAAGCTACGGAGCCTTCCATGGCCTGCGCCGGGTTGAACACTTGCTGTTCGATTTCGGAACGCCGGCCAAACACCCGCAAGTGGTCTACCACCCGCGCCGCACGCTGGATTTGCCCGTCGATACGGCTGAGTTTGTCTTGCAAATAGTCAATCTGCGCATCGCCATTGCTCAGGCGCTTGAGCACGTTGACCACAGCCATGCGCATCACGTTCAGCGGCTGGTTGATTTCATGCGCCAGCCCCGTGGCCATTTCGCCCAGGGTGGCCATTTTCGCGCTATGGGTCAGTTGCTGCTGCGAACGGCGCACTTCAGTGTTGTCGCGGCCCACGGCCTGCACTTCAAGCAAGTTGCCCTGGTCGTCGAAAATGCCCCGGTCCGACCATACCCACCAGGCATATTCACGACCCGGCAGTTGCAGGCTGATTTCCGCCGTGCTGACCGGCGCCTGGGGGGTCAAGCTGGCAATACGCTGCACAAAGGCCTCGCGCTGCTCTGTGGATAACCAACTGCTCAGGTTGATGCCCGGCAGTTGCGCAGTGGTGCATTCCAGGTAGCTGGCCAACGGCTGGTTGCCGAAGGTCAGGGTCAGGTCGGGCAGGTAACGGCAGATCATGGCAGGTGAGTCTTCAACCAAAATCCGGTAGCGTTCCTCGCTGTTTTTGACCCGCTCGGCCGCTTCGGTGGCCTCGGTGATATCCAGCCACAAGCCAACCACTTCTACCGGCAAACCCAGGTCATTACGCAACAGCTTGGCTTCATCCAGCAACCAGTGATAATCACCGCGCCGATCGCGCAGGCGATAACGGTTGCGGGCGCTGCCTTCGCGCAGCAACTGCCGTGTACGGCCAAAAAACTGTTCGAGGTCGTCAGGGTGGACCCACTCGATCAGGGTTTCGCTGGTGCATTCTTCGAGCGTCCAGCCCAGCAAGGGCTTGAGGCTGTCACTGAAAAACGCCGGTACCAGCGCGCCTTCAACATAGCGCTGTACATAAATCACCGCCGGGGAGCTGGCGATCAGGTTGTCCAGCCGCGCATGGGCAGCCGCAACTTGTTGCTGCTGGTTCTTGATATCGCTGACGTCCAGCATAAAACCCACAATGCGCCGCCGGGTGCCGCTGCCCAGCACCTGGCCCTGGATCCGGTACCAGCGGGCAGGCTCTGTGCTCTGGGGTTGATGCACCCGGGCAAACAGCAATAATTCTTTGCCATGTTCCAGCAGTTCATTGAAGCGACCGCTGAGCTCATCCCGATCAGCCGGGTGAAACAACGCCAGCCATGCCTGACGGGTCATGGCCTGCGGCTCGGCCACTGCGTCCAGGTTTATCGCCAGTTGCGGAGCCAGTTCCAGCAGTTCGCTGGTGCTCGACCATTCCCACCAGCCGGTGCCCAGCAAGCCTTGCAGGGCCTCCATGCGCTCGCTTTGCTGCAGATGCTGCTGCTCACGCAAACGGTCCAGCAGCGGCGCGGCCAGGGCGGCGCACACCTGCATCCAGTCGCTTTCACTCATTTGCGGCCCGTGCAGGGACGCCGGGTAAAACCCCAGCATCAACCAGGCACACAAGCCTTGCTGGTCGCTGTAGGGCACCAGCACACCATCGGCATTGCCAAACAAATCGTTTAACCGCGGGTTGCCGTCGCGCTCGACCCGCTGGGGCGAGGTGCCCTCCAGCGGGTCGAGCAGGCTGCCCAGGTTTTGCTCGGGCAGCCACAATTGCGGCGCATCAAAGGCGTGATAAGTGCTGTGCATATACCAGGAAGCCTGCGGGTCTTCGCGCAACGCCAGGGCCATGCACGGCACACGCCCATGCTGGGCGACGCTGCGCAGTGCTTCGTGCATCACCTCGGGCAAGCGCAGCACGCTGCACTGACGCAATTGCCCGGCCAGCCCCAGAATCAGTTGCGTGCAGCGCTCGCGGCTACGGGCCTGCTCGCTACCCAGGCGCAGGTCGCTGATATCCAGCAACTGCAAAAGCCAGCCGTCGCCCTGTGGCTGAACCCAACCCCGGGTATGCACCACGCGCAGCCCCGCGCACTGGAAGTCCAGGTCAAGGCTATGGCCAACCCAGTCTGCCGGTACACCTTCAAGGGCCAGCGTACTGCCCGGCACCAGATAGCTCAGCAGCAGGCGCGGCGAGCCATCGCCGCTGCCGCGGGCCAGGCCGTAGCGTTGCAGGCCGTGAATCTCAATGACGTGCCCCTGCTGATCAAGCATCAGCCGGATACCCGCATGGGTGCGTGATTGCGGATCGGTAGATTCAGGCAAACGCTCGTCGGTCCGTCCCAACAAGCGCCCGAACAGCCCTTCACTTGTTGGCAAGTTGAACACTCGACACTGCTTGCAGTTGCGCCGGCAGATCAGGCACCTTGATGGCTCCCAATTTGAGCACCGGCATGATCGACTTCAAGTTATCGGTCTGCAGAGTGACAGTGGCACTCAGTATGCCATCTTCATATTTCGGCTTCATGCTCAGACCAGCGCGCACCGCAGTGGGTACCCACTCCAGCTTCTTGGCCAATACATCCCCAACCTCCTTTTTCAGCGCAACCTCGTAGTCGCTCGCATTAGGATCCACCGCCATGCCACGGCGCACTGCCTCGGCCGTCGCGTTGTTGAATGACTGCACCAGCAACAGCGGGAAGCTATAGCTGACAACGCCGTAGAGCACCGTAAAAAAAATCAAAAACACCAAAGCGAACTCAATCGCCGCCGCGCCCTTCTGCTTTTTGCCAAGACTTGTTTTCATGACTGCGTCTACCCTGACTGTCGACAGTAATATCATCATAGAATCATTGGTAAAAAACGGAGGCTCTTTACGTGATCCAGTTAGCTGTTGTGTTGCTGTGGTTTGTGGCGTGCTCCATTCAAGACCTGCTCCAGCGCCATATTTCCAACCTCCTGACCGCTGGTGGCGCAGCACTGGCTTTTCTGTACATGCTGTGGACCGGTCACACCTGGCTCGGGGCAAGCGCAGCCGAAGGTGGCTGGGCACTGTTGATCGCACTGGTACTGACTCTGCCCGGTTATGCCCTGAAAAAGCTTGGCGCCGGCGACGTAAAGCTGTTGATGGCCCTGGCGCTGGCAACCGATCGTCCGACAATTCTGGGGACCGTTATCGGTGCTGGCATCTGTAGTGGCATCTGGTGGTTTATCGCGTCAAAAATTCTGCCGTCAATAAATCAACGAGTTAACACACACTCATTTGCCAAATGTGTTCCAGAGTCAAAAAAGCTTCCCTTTGCACCCTTCCTGTTCGGAGGTTTTACCCTGACAATGGCCCTGCTTCGCTAGCCATTACGAGGGATTAATACCTTGTACATAGTCGTAAAGTAGGTCTACGTTTAACTCAATCGCCACAAGTAAGTGGACCAAGATGTCCCTGATTGGTTTACCAGGAAGGAGAACCGCGTGAACACGTCCAACCCCCTAATAAAAGTGCTCGTGGTCGACGATCAACCCTTGATTGTCGAAGAACTGTGCGAATTCCTTGAAAGCAGTGGCTACCGTTGCGTGCCTTGCAATACAACCCGTGAAGCCATTGATGCGTTTGTCGCCGATCCACAGATCGGCCTGGTGCTGTGTGACCTGCATATGCCCGACATGAGCGGCATCGAGCTGACCCAGCAGCTGCAAAAGCTGGCCGGTAAACACCGGGCCTTTGAAAGCATCCTGTTGACCGGTCGCGCCGATAAACAGGATGTGATCAAGGCTCTGCGCATTGGCATCGCCGACTACTATCAAAAGCCGGTTGACCTCAATGAGCTGCTCGAGGGCATCCAGCGTCAGGAAGCCATTTTGCGTGAACGCCACAAGAGCGATCAGTTGGGCCACCTGAACCAGAAATTGCAGTACCTGGCCGAGTCCATCGATGACCTGTACCAGGACATGGAATCCGCCCGGCGCCCTCCGCAAGCCGCCACTCATCCCTTGAACAGTCAGGAATCAGGCGAAGGCCACTGGCAACAGATCCCGACCATTTTCAAACAGCTGTCGCCGCGCCAGCTGGACGTCGCCAAGCTGGTGAGCAAGGGCCAGACCAACTACCAGATCGCCTGTGACCTGGGCATCACCGAAAACACGGTCAAGCTCTATGTGTCGCAAGTGCTGCGCCTGACCCATATGAACAACCGCACCCAGCTGGCTCTTGCCCTGTCGCCAAACGCCGCCGCCCACCGGCAAACTGCGCACTAACGGCTTACTGGCGTACCGTCACAATCGCTGGCAACACCTGTGGATCACAGGCTTGCCCGCGATAGCAGCGCACTTACTCCTTCTTGGCTTTGCCGCCCTCATCCTGTTTGTAGTATTCCGGAATCTCATGTTTATAGCTGTCCAGCCAACGCTGCAGGCTGAGCTCACGCTCCGCCGGAGTGGCCGTTTGGCGGATGGGCGACTGGACGCTGCCGCTCACTTGCAACTGCAGCCAGTTCTCGGTTTGCTGCTGGTTTTTTGGCGTAGGGCCAGGCTCGATAGCCAGCGCACCCAGCGGCATCAGGGCCAGCAGCACCCCCACACGAATCGATAAAGTCATGGCAAACCTCCAACGCGTTATTTGACGACAGCCACCTGATTGCTGGCGACCTTGGCTTGAGCCTTCAGCGCTTGTGCCCGGTACTGGGCATCACTCACCTGTTCGGGGGTTAAACCGGCGCGGGTTACCAGTTCTGCAGCCTGCTTCCACTGATCCTGATAAATCAGCAAGGTCACCAGATTCAATGCCGCCGGAGATTCGTCCTGTTTGAGCTCAAGCGCGGTCAAAAACTCGAACCGAGCCTCATCAACCCGCCGTTGATTGAGATAAACCACGCCCAGGTCATTACGGATCTTGGCATCGGTCGGCGCCATTTGTGCCGCACGCTCCAGGTGGGTGATCGCCTGAGCGTTATCGCCGTGCCCCGATGCCAGCTGGCCCAGACCATGTTCACCTTCAGCGGCCAGGCACGAGCCCAAAAGCCCCTGGTACAGCGGCCCAGCCTCATCGCGGCCCAACTGGCGATAGATCCGCGCCTTGCGCAGTTGTACCTGAGCAGATTTCTCAGGCAGGTTTTGCAGGTTGGCCAGGCTGGCGTGCAGCTTGCCTTCCTTGGCCATATCATCGGCCAGGTTCAGTGACAGCTCCTGGTCACCACTCAACTTGGTGCAACTGCCGCCCATGGCCATCCACGGCGGGTTACTCTGACCTCCAGTCGCACAGCCGCCCAGCATCAGCAGCCCGCATACGACGATGACAGCTTTCATGTTCATACCCCTGGTCAAGAGAGAAAGGCTCGCGAGATAGCGACAAAACTCGGCCCGGCCAAGACGATCATCAAAGCGGGGAACAGAAACACCATCATCACTACCGACATTTTGGCGGACATTTTGGAGATGTATTCCTCCATGCGGGTCAGACGACGGTCATCCAGCAGCTCCTTGAGTGCCTGCAATGACTTCATCGCGCCACCACCCTGCTGAATCAATTGCTGCAGAATCACGCAGGTGTCATTGAACTCGTCCACATCCAGCAGACTCGCGGTTTTGCTCAGTTCCTGGTTCAACTCCAGCCCCGAGTCGACCCGGGCCAGGACCACACGCAACTCACCGGTGAGCACCGGCAGCAAGTGCCGCGCTTCCTGGCTCAACACCCGCAACGCCTGTTCAACTGCCATACCCGACTCAAACAGAATGCGCAGCAACGGGATAAAGGTTGAAACTTCGATCGCCACTTCCTGTTGGCGCCTTTTTGCAGCATAGGCCAACAATCGCTTGGGGAGCAGATAGCCCAAAGCCAGGGAGAACAGCATCACCACCAGCAGATTGCCCGAACGCGGGAAAAACAGCTCATGGCCCAAAAACACCAGCCCGGCCAAGGCGATCGGGGTGCCGATCTGAAAGGCGGCAAACAGCGAACGCTGGCTGGCGGTACGCCAGCCGATGCGGTTGAGCAGGGTCTGGGTTTCACTGTCCATCGACACCGAGCGCTGGCCAAACTTGCTGTTGCCCACCGCCCGCATCCACAGGCTGAGCTTGCCGGGCCCGGTCTTGTCACCTTCCAGGCGTTGCATGACCCGTTGCTGGCTCATGCGGTCCTGGACCACGTTATTGATCAACAGCGCCATGGCGCCCAGGAGCAACACCACACAAATCAAAAAGGCCATGTCATACGCTCCGTACCATGCGCCACAGCGCCACACTGCCAACTATCTGCATGGCCATTGCGGTCAGAAGCATCTGCTGCCCTCCGCCGTCCTGCCACATCTTGAGCATGTAGCTGGGGTTGGTCACCATAAAGAACCCCACCACAAACACCGGCAACGCGCCCAAGACCAGCGCCGTCATCCGGGTTTCACCGGTCATGGCCCGCAACTTGCGCGCGCCCTGTTCCCGTTCGCGGATCAGCACGATCAGGTTCTCCAGCAGCTCACTGGCGTTGCCGCCGTAGCGATGGTTGACCTTCAGGCCCAGGGCAAACATGCGAAACTCGTCACGTTCATACAGTTCGGCAAAATCGCTCACAGCTTCGGGCAGACTCACCCCCATCTGCACGTTGCGCGACACCCGGCTGATGCTGCTCTTGAGCGGGTCACTGGACGCCTCGATCGCGGTCAACACCGCATCGGCCAGGGTGCGCCCGGCCTTGAGGCTGCGCACACAGTGGTCGAGCAATAATGGCAGTTGCTCAACCATGCGCCGAACCCGGCGGTGGTAGCGCCAGCTGACAAACAGCTTGACCAGCACCGGTGGCAGCACCAGCAACGCGAGGAAGAACACCCAGCCACCGATCAGGCCCGCCACTGTCACCGCGACGGCCCATAGCGACAGCCACAAGCCCAGGCGCTCTGAGGGACGACCCAGACCTGCCTGCAAAAAAGCCCTGTCGAGCCAAGCCACGCCCTGGATTTTCTCCATCAACTGCGGCTGGCCTTCACCCAGACGCTCCAAAACACGATCGGTCGTCGAGTCAGTCAAAACCCTATACACCAGACTTAGCGAAAACAGGGCTATCAAAAAGCTGAATATAAAAAGCAGTACGACAGGACTCATAAGCAGTGCCTCAGCCGTGGGCGTTCAGGACGGGATCACGACGCAACTTGTCGCTTGCCGGGTTCAAGGCTTCGCGCATAAAACCAAAGCCAGTGCGCTTGTCGAGGCGGAACAGGGTGTTGGTCACATACACATCGTCACGCACCCCCACCACTTCCAGCACTTCACTGACGCAACGGCGACCATCGGGCATGCGCGTCAGCTGGATAATCACGTCCAGTGCGGCGCAGATCATCTGGCGCAGGGTTTTCTCCGCCACCGTACGCCCGGTCAAACCCACCAGGGTTTCCAGACGCAGCAGAGCATCCTGTGCCGTGTTGGCGTGCACGGTGCTCATGGAACCATCATGACCGGTGTTCATCGCGGTCAATACATCGAGCACTTCCACACCACGGATCTCGCCGAGGATGATGCGATCCGGGCGCATCCGCAGGGCGTTGCGGATCAGGTCGCTGGATTTCACCTCGCCATGCCCTTCGGCATTGGGCGGGCGGGTTTCCAGGCGAACCACATGGGGATGGCCCAACTGCAATTCGGCCACGTCTTCGATGGTGACCAGACGTTCATGGGGGTTGATCAACTGGCTGAGAATATTGAGCAGCGTGGTTTTACCGGTACCGGTACCGCCGCTGATCAGGATATTGCAGCGCTTGCCCACCGCATCCTGAAAGAATTCATAGATCGCCTGGTCGATGGTCTGCATGGCGACCAGGTCGCTGCTTTGCAGCATGTCCTTGCGAAATTTCCGGATCGACAGGCACGGGCCATCCAGGGCAATGGGCGGAATGATCGCGTTGACCCGGCTGCCATCGGGCAGACGTGCATCGACCATCGGCGAGGACTCATCCAGACGCCGACCCAGCGGTGCCAGAATGCGCTGCATCACCCGCTCAACGTGATGATCGTCGATAAAGCGCAAGTCGCTCTGGCTGAGCCGCCCCTCGCGCTCGACAAACACCCGATGGGGGCCGTTGACCAGAATTTCAGTCACGGCCGGGTCGCGCAGCAGCACCTCGAGGGGGCCGAAACCGGTCAGTTCGTCGACGATCTCTTCGGCCAGTCGCTCCATCTCATAGCGGGAAATAGCCAGATGCAGGCGCGACACATACTCGGCCACCCGCTCGGTAACAAACTGGGCCAACGATACGCGGGAGCCTTCCAGCAGATTTTTCCCGGTCTCTTCGATGGCATCGATGATATAGCGGTGCAGCACCAGTTTCAGGCCGTCATGGTCCGCACGACCGTCCTTGTACAGACCTGAGCCAAACAGCTGATCATTGCTCATTTGGCCCCCCACAGGCGGTTCAGGTTCAGCCAGTTGCCCGATTTGGAAGTTGCTTGTTCAGGCACCTGTGAACGCAAGACCAGCCGCTCACCGAGTTTTTTCAGGGCCTGGCTCAGGGCTTCCCGCGGGGCCAGGTCAAACAGGGTGGTGGCCTGGTTCTTGGCATTGATGCGCAACTCAGGGCTGGGAGGGAGTGTCGCCATCACCGGCAGGCCAAAGCTTTTACCCAGGGCATCGGCATTGGGGGCAACGCCACTCATGTAGCGATCAATCAACAAGCCCGTATGCTCGAACTTCATGCCCTTGGCCCGCCAGCGGCTGAGCACGTCGAGGTTGCGACGGCAATCGAGCACGCTTTGGTCGGTGTACCACAGCAGGCTGTCGCAATGGGTGGCAAAGGTGCGCAGGGCTTCACTGTCGGGCTGACCGGTGAGGTTGACCACAATATGCCGGAAGTGCTGACGCAGGGCACTGAGCAACATATACAGCTCCGCCGCACTGGTTTGCTCAAGCGGCCCATCGCCGTCGCCGTGGGCCAGCACCCGCAGACCGTCCGGCGCGGCGGTGAAGGCACTGTCAATCAGGGTGCTGTCCAGGCGTCGCAAATGGCGCAGGGCATCACCGAAGAAGAACGAGCTTTCCAGGCCCAGCACGGCCAGGCCATCGCCACGGGGCACGCCCAGGTCCAGAAACAGGGTTTTTTGTTCCATCTTCTGCACCACCAGCCCCAGGTGGCTGGCCAGCAATGCACCATCGGCATTGCATTGCGCACTGAGCAGCACGCTCAGTCCACCCAACTGGGCATTGGGTGCCACGGGGGGCAGGCGCTTGCTCAGGCGCCGTACCAGCCCGGCTACTTCACTGGACCGCGAACCGTAGGCGACAAAATCCCTCGCCCCGGCGCGCATGGCATTGAGCACCAGCTGGTTATCCATACCGTCGCCCAGGGCAACGATGGCCAGCATGGGCTTGGCTTCCAGCGCGCCTTCGATCAGCGCGCACTGGTTAACCACCTTGTCCCGATCCAGGCCCACAAAAATCAGGCCGGCAAACGTCACATCAACCAGGGCCAGCAGTTCATCCAGGCTACTTGTACCTGCACCCACCACTTGACCCAACGGCGCTAATGCTCCCTGCAGCCACTCAAGATCGGTGTTGTTGCGCGTCAGCGCGAGAAATGTCTGGCTTAGGCTTTGGCTCATTGAGATAACCCGCTGCGGCTATTGAATTTGCCGTTCTCCAGGAAATACAGGCGATACCAGTTAGGGTCGTAATTGCGCAATTGCTCCCCGGGCATCGTCGGCAGAGGCGCATTGGCAGCCAGTGGCTGAACCAGATGCGGCGTGACGATCATCAACAGTTCTTTCTCTTCACGACTGATATTGGAGTCGCGAAAAAAAGCGCCAAGAATCGGAATGTCGCCCAGCCCCGGGAATTTGTTGACCTGGGAGCTGTTGCGCGAACTGATCAAGCCACTGATCACAAAGCTTTCGCCATCGGCCAGGGAGATGCTGGTATCGGTGCGGCGAACCGTCAGGCCCGGGACCAGGGTGCCGGCGATATTGACCGCATTGGTGTAGTCCAGCTCACTGACTTCGGGGGCCACCTTGAGCATGATGCGATCACGACCCACCACGGTCGGGGTCAGCGTGAGGCGGATACCGAACTCCTTGTACTCGATCGATACGTTATCGCTGCCGCTGCTGGGCACCGGGATCGGCACTTCACCGCCGGCCAGAAAGGTTGCACTCTGCCCGCTCATGGCCACCAGGCTGGGACGCGCCAGGGTGTAGGCAAAACCGCTGCCTTCCAGGGCGTTGATCATGGCCTTCACCTTGCCGCCGCCAAAACCGATATTGAAATACTTGGCATTGGCCACCGGACCACCGGTGATGATCCCTTCAGCGGTGCTGAGGAATGAGCCCGGCGAGCCGAACAGGAAGTTGCTGCCCATGCCGAAGATCGAAGTACTAGCTTCCTGCAGTTTGGTACGGCTGACTTCGACAAACCGGATATCGGTTTGCACCTGCACCGGCAAGGTCGGGTCTTCGGAAGGCGGCAATGCCGTACCGGTCAACCCCGAAGCGGCCTTGCCCTTGACGAACAACATGGTCTGGTGCGGCTCTTTCGAACAGGCACTCCAGACCATCAGGCTGGTGGTGCCCGAGGCAATACCGGTGAGCAAAAAGGCATTTGGACCATTGGAACGAATATCGGCAATGGTGGGGTCGCCCACGGCAATGCGCGAAATATTCACCGGAAAACCCATGGCCTTCTGGGCCCCCTGGGCCACTTCCAGTACTGAGGGCAACGCGTTGAATGCCGCGCAATTCTCGCCTGCGGCCAAGGCCATTTGCAGGGGCAAGCTGCTCAGCAGCAGCGTCCAGACAGCACGTTTATAAAGTGGAGCGCAACGGTGGCTCATATTGGTTTTCCTTGTAGATAAGGATTTTTATTGGGCCTACTGCTGAGCCGTTTGATTGCCGCGGATCACTTCAATACCGCGCACCCGAGGGGCGACAGCGGGATTGCTGCTGACTGGCACTCTTGCCGGACTGGCCATAGCTAACTGGTTAAATTGATAAAGACTGCGCTTGGCATTCTCAAGATTAGTCGCAGATTCCTGCTCACCCGCCCAATATTTGCTCAAACGTTGCTCGTCGGCACTGCGCACGGCCAGACGCAGGGTGCCTGCCTGGGTCGCGAGCATCAGTTGATTGAGAAGAAGTTCAGGAACCGCCAGAACGGCGGAGCGCGCATTGATACGGCTTTGCTCTTGCTTGAGCGCTTCTTCGGCGTTTTTCGGCTGGCTCGCCAACTTGCCATCGCTGGTCAAGCCCAGCTCGCCGCCCACACTCAGCACTCGTACTGCCGGCAATACCACCTGGGCCGACTGCTGTGGATTGCCACTGTCCTGACGCAAGAACAGCAGGATATCGACGTAATCGCCGGGGCTGAGCTGCCCACCCGCAGCGGACACCTCGTCAATCATGACCCCCAGTGCGCGCTCATCCGGGCGAATCATGCGGGCCAGCGGCCCGCCCATTTCAAAACTTTGCTCACTGAGCCAGGTACCTGCACTCAGGCTGCGCCACGGGGTACGCCCCACCGCCTGATCGATGGCAGTCAGGCTGCCAGCAGGTGCGGTACGGAGTTTTTCCAGGGTCAGATCATCGGCCGTCAAGGCCACATTCGGGGGGACATCGCGCACCAGTACCACAACCGCCTGGCGGGTTTTGTCTTCAACTGCCGCTACACCTTGCTCTACAGACTGAGCCACCGGAACTTCGGCAACCGGCTGCTGTCGACTCAATACCAGCCCCCAGTATCCGGCGGCAATTGCCCCGACAAACAAAATGGCGGCCAGTATCAGACTGCGTCGATTGTTCATGCACAAACTCCCTTTATCACTGCGCACTGCAGACTAAAAAACCCATTCACAATCAGGTAGCTATGAACCTTTAATGCGTTTGCAACCAATCGCTATTTAAAAATAGCTCAGGTAAAGCAAAATGCCATTAGCGAACTAAAAAATCTCTAATCAATTGTGAATAGTTTGATTTGACACACATTTTTTAAACACTCATTTGGATTAATACTTTGTGATTAGTCCAATGATACAGTTGTGAGAAAGTCATTTATTGCCAATGCTGTGCTTGCAGATGGAAACCACCCTGCGCCCAAGTTACGCAGTGCCCGACCCGGCGCACTAAGGAGAAGTCAGATGATGTTAAATACTGTTCTGAAAGTGTATGTACCTGCCCAGGTATTTTTATCGCGCCAGGCCAGGTTGTTTGCAAAACGGACTGAAGGTGCTTCGGGTATCGAATACGCAATTATTGCGGCGATGGTGGCGGTGGTTATTGCTGGGCTATCACCTAAAGTACAGGAAGCAGTAACAACTATTTTCACTACTATAACAACCGGCCTAAACAAACCTGTGGCAGCAACTGGCGGTTAAACTTAACTAACCAACATGAGCTTAAAACATGCCCCTCTCCCCACCACGCCAACAACTACTTCTGGTGGATGACGAAGAGGACGCACTGCTGGAGTTGGCTGAGCTGCTGGAGGGCGAGGGCTTTTGTTGCTACACGGCAACATCAGTCAAACTCGCCCTTTCGCAGTTGACCCAACATCCGGATATTGCGCTGGTCATCACCGACCTGCGCATGCCGGAAGAGAGCGGTATGGCGCTGATCAAGCGCCTGCGCGAGCACACCTCGCGTCAGCATTTGCCGGTGATAGTCATTTCCGGGCACGCCGATATGGACGATGTCAGCGATCTTCTGCGCCTGCAGGTGCTGGACCTTTTTCGCAAACCCATCTACCACGTGCGCCTGCTCGACACCCTCGAAAACCTCTTCCCGAAGCCCACACAATTACACCTGGCCAGAACGTGACCCCCATAATGTAAAAGCCCGCCCCCCTAACTTATGGAGGCGGGCTTTTACTGTCACTGACTACAACTGATAACTAAAACTCAAGGTATAACGCGGCCGACGGTTAAAACTGTCCAGTGCTATATCCGACATGGGTTTGGCAACTTCCAGGGCAACGTTGTAATAGCGCTTGTCACCAAAACGCAAGCCCAGTGCTGCCGAAGACATATCCGAACCTTTTAACGGCAACTGGTTGTACCAGACTTTGGCCCTGTCCAGGACGGCATAGGGTTGCAGCAACTTGACCCACTCACCGTCGCGATTGAAACTGTAATTAAGCTCGTATGCCGCCCCCCAGCCCTTGTCCCCCGAAGCCTGATCATCAGGATAGCCACGACCGAAGTTCTGCCCGCCAAATACCGCCCGCTCGCTGTCAGGCAGGGTGTCATCGCTCCAGTAAAGAGCACCCGAAATCACCCCCTGCCAGTTGTCGAAGTAGCCATTGCTCTGCACGCCCGACAAGCGCAAACGGAAGAAGTCCAGATCGTACTGCGTGCCGGTCAGGTTGGTCTCGCTCTTGGCACCCATGCCATCTATGCCCTGGTACAAGCCGGCACTGACGATACGCAGTTGTTTGGCATCGGACTTGCGCCAGTCGCCCTCAAACGCCAGTGCCCGCACGTTGGTTTTGTCACTGATGGTCTGCCCGTAGCCGACGATCTCGTAGTCAGTCTTGTCATTGACCCCGTACAACCGCGCCGCTGCGCTGAGCCATTGATCCGGGGCAGCAATCAGCGGATGGCTGATACCGATCGAGAAGCGGTCATTCTCGCGATGAGGTTTAAGTTCAAAGCCGTCGCTGGTAAAGATACTGGTGCTCGGATCACTGCGATAACTGGAACCGTACAGGCTCAATTGCGTACCTTCCGCGTTGAGGTACTGGCTGTAATCGAGACGGTAGTAGTGCTCCTTGTCATTGCCCGGCGGAAACAGACCGCTCAAGGTCAACTGTTCGGCCATGGCCGTTTGCGAGTTGCTGCTGGCCGAGAGCAGCGCCTGGGTACTGCTGCGGTTGCCTTCAACCAGGCTCATGCTGGTGGTGAACGGTTTGCGGCTGGCGCTGATACTCAGCGTCGAAGCGCCATCCGTGGTGCCCGGCGGCGGTACTTGTGCCTCCAGGGTGACCCCGGGAATACGGCTTAGCAGCGTGCTGTAACGGTTGAAGGTTTTACGGGTAAGCGGGCGTTCGCCCTTGAGCTTGTCTACCAACTCATCCACAAACCCTTTGACCCGCCCGATATCGCCGTCAACCTTGTACTCGCTGATATAGCCTTCGACCAGCACCACACGCACCAGCCCCTGGTCGAAGTTCTGCTGGGGCAAAAACGCATAGGACAATAAATAGCCATCGTCCTGGTATCGCTTGGTGATCTTGCGCGTGGCCTCGATCAGTTCGGCCAGGGTGATTTCATGGCCCAGCAGCGGTTTGTACACCGCCCCCAGCTCAGGCAACGGATAGATCGTGCCACCTTCGATCTGCAACTTGCGAATCGTCAGACGGGTGCCCATTTCCAATGGCCGGGGTTGCGCAGCCGCCGGCTTGGGTAGCTCCAGCGCAGGCGCCGCAGGGCGATAGGCATCCGCCGGCAAGTTGGGCGTGGGCAGGGTTTGCATGCTGTCATTACTGTTGAGGAAACGAGGAAGGGTCTCGGCCCCCGCATACGGGGCCAGAGCCAACAACAGAAAGGGAACGCAATTACGCATAGGACACTCCATGTTCAACTACGGCGGCATAACGAGGGGCTTCTTTTTTAGAATGCTTTGCGAAGCGGCCCGAGCATCAGTCCTACAACCTGCACATGAAAAAAGACGAGAGACTCATCTGAATCTCTCGTCCCAACCAAGCGTAGGCGCTGTAGGTAAGGCCGTCGAACCGGCCAGGTGCAATATTCTTCAGTTATTTCTTGCCCAGGTTGCCCAGCCCGCCAACCACGCCGCCAAGCACCCCACCCAGACCAGTGGTACCAGCACCTGCTGCTGCGCCGCCCGCTGCCCCGCCCGCTGCTCCCACTGTTGTACCCGCAGTGTTGTTGCCTGAATCCACTTTGACACCCAGCAAGCCGCCAAGACCACCGACTACGCCACCGACGACACCCCCTACCCCCCCGACTGCACCTGCACCTGCACCTGCACCGGCTTCAGTAGTGCCAGCACCTGCCCCGGCACTGCCGCCAGCGCTTGCCCCCACACCCAGACCGCCCAGCAGACCACCGACCCCGGCGCCTACACCAGCGCCCACACCGGCCCCTGCACCTGCACTCACACCGCCTGTACCAGCCCCGGCTCCGGCACCAACACCAGCACCTGCCCCGGCGCTTGCGCCCACACCGAGCCCGCCCAGCAGACCACCCAGCCCCGTCCCGGTGCCAGTACCGCTGCCTGTGGAGCCCGCTGCCGGATTCACGTAGCCGCCAGCATTGTCAACCGCGCCGCCCACACCGGTCAGCACGCCACCGACCAGGGAAGTCACCGGGTTGGTACCGCCGGTAGCTGTCACCTTGTCGCCGAGGCCGCTCACGGTGCCGCCCACTTTGTTCAGCAAGCCGTCCACCGGTGCCCCCAAGCCTGTGGTGGTGCCGACTTTGCCCGTGACGTTCTCAACCAGGGAAATCACCGGTACCAGCACCTTGTCATTCACGCCGCCGGTCAATGCGCCCAGCTTGCCACTGCTCACGTCGGTGGTCAGAGTGTTGCCGATCATGGTCACCGTGGTGCCCACTTTGTTGACCAGCCCGCCTGTGGTATCAGTCACCTTGCCGACCACGCCACCCACCAGCGGAATCTGGCTGATCGGGGTGTTGTCCAGTACGGTGCTCAGACCGGTACCCACTGACGAAACGCCTTTGCCTACATCACTGACCGCATTGGTGACACCACCGACAGTCAGGCCGAGGGAGTTCTTGTCGGTACCCAGCGAGCCCAGGCCACCGGTAATGCCGTCAGTTACGGAGGTCACGGCATTGCCGGTATTAGTCACCAGGCCGCCCGCCACGGTGCCGACCACTGGCACGCCGCTCAGGGTGCTGCCAACCCCGCTGACCGTGGTGCCCACGCCGCCAAGGGCGGTGCCGACCTGACCGACAACCTGGCCTGTGACCAGAGGCGTGGTACCTGCACCCGTACCGCCACCAGTGCCACCGCCTGTGCCGCCGCCAGTACCACCGCCAGTGCCGCCACCTGTACCGCCACCAGTGCCACCACCGGTTCCACCACCTGTACCGCCACCAGTGCCGCCACCTGTACCGCCGCCAGTGCCACCACCGGTTCCACCACCTGTACCGCCGTCAGTGCCGCCACCGGTTCCGCCACCTGTACCGCCGTCAGTGCCGCCACCGGTTCCACCACCTGTACCACCGTCAGTGCCACCGCCTGTACCGCCATCAGTGCCGCCACCTGTGCCCGCGTCAGTACCGGTATCACTGCTGGCTACATAGCTCTTGTGGCCACCACCGCCGCCGCTGCAGCCTGCCAGGCTGACAGTCATGACCAAGAGGAGAGCTGTACTGGTTTTCAGAAAAAGTTGAGTGTTCATGATTAAGTCCCTTGCACCTGTTACGCCTGAGTTCGAAGTTCTCCGCTCTGTGTCGGGGATACGTTCGTCCGTTGGGTACATAACAACGCCGCGGGGCTGATCAAACAATTCACAACTTGGTATTAACCCCTTATATACACCGACTCCACCCCCTCTTGAGGATTAATACTTTGGCTTTAAGTGCCTGCTAAAAAGCCTTGTATATCAATGCTATTACTTACTCGAAAAAACACCGCCCCCCTGCACCCCTACTTTAGGTATAAGCATAATTGACGGATTTTAAGTTGATATTAAGTGGGTAAAACAATCGCAAAGAGAGGATTACTCCACCACACTGAATTCAACCCTGGCGGTTTGCCCACTTTCGTCGAGCACACTCAGTTCATAAAGTCCCGGTTGTTCCAGGATGGTATTGAATGTCTCTGGTTGCGCACTATCGCCTATCGGCGCGCCGTTGATAAACCACCAGCGCCGGCCGTCACCACCCAGGGCTGATAGCGCCAGGCGCAGCACTGCCTGGCTGGCAGCAGGACGGCGCAGGCGGTCGCCGTCACGCACGCCGACAATCGACAGTGGGGTCAGGGTATTCAAGGGCGGCGGCGGGCATTGCGTTGACGCAGCGGGCATTCGTGCGTCACGCCGCTCGACCCGAGGCAGCCAGGGTTCAAGGGGGGCAGGCCACAGTGCCACTTCACGTTGTTGCCCGTCGGCGCATTGCGGGCCAACGCGTAAACCTTGCGGGTTGACCCGGATCGTTTCGCGCAGGCCCACACCCAACGGCTGATCCGCCGCCAGCAAGGTCGGCGGCGTGGTGTGATCCAGGGTCCAGGCAAAACGCTGACGACGGCAATTGGGGTCGTCCTTGTTCATGGGCTGGCCCAACGGCCAGCAAATCGCAGCCACGCCGACGCTGCGCGGTACCGCCTGCACCGGCGCGACAATGCCGCGCTGGCTGTCGCGGTTGCTCAACACGTCGTGGACTTGCAGCATCAAGGGGGCCGCTGACGCCAGACCAAACTGCCCCGGCACGGGGGTGCCATCCGGGCGACCGATCCACACGCCTATCAGGTAACGCGGCCCCACGCCGATCGCCAGAGCATCGCGAAAGCCATAACTGGTGCCGGTTTTCCAGGCCAGTTGCGGGCGCTGCACCAACTCGGCGGTGGGGTCGCGGTCAGGCCGCGCCTGCCCGCTGAGGATACGTCGTATCACCCACGCAGCCCCAGGCGACAGCATGCGCCGCTCGCGCAATTCGTCATCGGGTTGCAGGCGCAGATTGGCACTGCGCCCTTCACGTGCCAGGGCACTGTAGCCGCTGACCAGATCTTCCAGACGGCTGCCGGCACCGCCCAGAATCAGCGCCAGATTGGGCTCGGCCAGTGCTGGCAGACTCAAGGGCACGCCACCGTTGCGCATATCGGCAGCGAAGCGCTTTGGCCCGTAGGCTTCGAGCAACTGCACCGCTGGCAGATTGAGCGAAGTGACCAGCGCGGCACTGGCAGACACCGGCCCGCTGAAGCCTTGGGAAAAGTTGCCCGGCCGGTAGTCGCCATATCGTCGAGGCACGTCCTGCAGCAGCGATTCGGAGTGAATCAAGCCGGCATCCAGCGCCATGCCGTACAGGAACGGCTTGAGTGTCGAGCCGGGTGAGCGCATGGCCGTGATCATGTCGACATGTCCGAAGCGACGGGCATCGTTGATGTCCACCGAACCCAGATAGGCGCGCACGGCCATGTTTTCGGTTTCGACCACCACAATGGCCGCCGAGGTGTGATCGGGCAAACGGGCGCGCCAGCCCAGCAGCAAGTCTTCGAGGCGACGCTGCAAACTGGCATCGATCATGGTACGGATCAGTGGCGGGCTGCCGGGGCGGTTAAGACGTCGCGCCAGCAAGGGTGCCAGGCTCGGTTCAAGGCGCGGTGCCAGCAATAGCGGCTCTTGCAGCGCCTCACTGACTGCCGGCTGCGGCCATACCTGGTACTCCGCCAACCGGCGCAGCACCTTGTCCCGAGCCACTTGTGCGCGTTGCGGGTGACGGTCTGGGCGCAAGCGGCTCGGCGCTTGCGGCAACACGGCGAGCAAGGCTGCCTCGGAACGGGTGAGCTGCTGCGGCGACTTGCCCAGATAAGCCCAACTGGCCGCAGCAACACCCTGCAGGGTACCGCCAAACGGCGCGCGATTGAGGTACAGCTCAAGAATCTGCGGCTTGCTCAGATGCCATTCCAACTGAGCGGTGCGCCATAGCTGACGCAACTTGCCAGGCATCGTCCGCTCATGGGGATCGAGCAGGCGTGCAACCTGCATCGACAACGTGCTGCCGCCTGATAACACCCGCCCACCGCTAAGGTTTTGCCAGGCCGCACGGCCCAGCGCCAGCGGGTTGACCCCAGGGTGTTGAAAGAACCAGCGGTCCTCGTAGGTCAGCAAGGCATCCAGGTACAGCGGCGACACGTCGTCGATATGCACAGGGTAGCGCCACACACCGTTGGCATCGGCAAAGCGCCACAGTGGTGTGCCGTCTTCGGCCAGGACAACGCGAGCCTGATCATCCTTGGGCAACGGCAGCGGCCAGATCCTGTCAGCCAGCCACAGCAACGCACACAGCGCCAGCAAGCCGCCTGCCGTCCAACCCAATATTTTTTTGATCCCTGGCCCCACTGAAACTTACTCGCTACGCAACTTGCGCGATGGATGGATGCCTAATGTATATATCTGGCACAGTGGCCACCTTACTCATCGGAACATGACCATGCACGTCGAAAGTTTTATCGGAAATCTTGGCCTGTGGCTGGGCACGCTGGTGCGTTTTATCGTCGAGACCCTGAACGGCTTGTTCGGTACCATCACCGAGGCGGGCAGCAACTTTGTCGACGGTATGGCCCGGGCGCTGGGCATGGACACTTCAATCGTCAGCATTGCAGTGCTGATCATCGGTCTGCTGTTCTTGTACAACGCCGTGCGCGCCTTTATCCGTGCCTCGATCATCGGCGGTGTGATCTGGCTGGTGCTGGGGTTGTGGATTTTGAGCTGGATCATCAGTTGACCTCTTGCCTACTGACGGGCTTGCGGGTTACTTGCGGGTTAACTGGCGTACCGGGTACATATCCGGCATCTGCGGTTAACTGAAATATCGGTTTCGCCCTTACGGCGAGTACCTTTTTGAAGGACCAAAAAGGAACCAAAAAGTCCTCGCCCTACCATACGGCCACCTCGCCTAGGCTCGCCGGTGCCCTCTCTCCGGCACTGTTATGGGGGCACGCCGCGACGGGCCATCCATGGCCCATCGCGGCTGGCGCGGCGTCCTGCCGCGCCACCCCCATAACAGCACCTGCGTTCGGCCTTCTGTGAGGGGCATTCGCGTCGCCTGCACAATCGAGTGGCAACAACAAAAGCAAAAGCAAAAGCAAAAGCAAAAGCAAAAGCAAAAAATTTAATCAACGCCAAATTCTTGTGGGAGCGGGCTTGCCCGCGATGGCAGCACTGTGTTCCTCCAGATAGAACGAGGTGCCTGCATCGCGGGCAAGCCCGGCTCCCACAGAGAGAAGATGTCGGTCGCAGATCCTGCATTCAAACAGGCCGGCCGGTCGGCCGCCTCGGCGGCTTTTGATCTGCCCGCCCCATCGGGAGGCCGAGAGGAGGTTCTGCGCAGTGGGCCTCCCGGCATGGATGCCGGGAGAGCCGCGATGGGCCAAGGATGGCCCGCGGCGGCGTGCCCACGGAGCGGGACCGGAACGAGGGAACCTGAGCGCAGCGAAGGCCGTACGCCAGGGGCAAGCCTTTTTGGTTACTTTTTCGGCGTCTGGAAAAAGTGACTCGCCGTAAGGGCGAAACCAATATCCCGGTTAAACGCGAATGCCGGATATGTACCCGCAACACCAGTTAAACCCGGCGTAAGTTTGGCGACCGATACGCAGCCTCGCTACGCTCCTCAGCGACTACGGGAAAACAGCTGATTCGGCATCGCGGGCAAGCCCGGCTCCCACAGAGAGAAGATGTCGGTCGCAGATCCTGCATTCAAACAGGCCGGCCGGTCGGCCGCTTCGGCGGCTTTTGATCTGCCCGCCCCATCGGGAGGGCGAGAGGAGGTTCTGCGCAGTGGGCCTCCCGGCATGGATGCCGGGAGAGCCGCGATGGGCCAAGGATGGCCCGTGGCGGCGTGCCCACGGAGCGGGACCGGAACGAGGGAACCTGAGCGCAGCGAAGGCC
Organism: Pseudomonas fragi; assembly: GCF_002269505.1. Lineage (GTDB taxonomy): Bacteria > Pseudomonadota > Gammaproteobacteria > Pseudomonadales > Pseudomonadaceae > Aquipseudomonas > Aquipseudomonas fragi_D. The sequence goes on from NZ_NQKQ01000001.1 coordinate 50,186, forward strand.
GTACGCCAGGGGCAAGCCTTTTTGGTTACTTTTTCGGCGTCTGGAAAAAGTGACTCGCCGTAAGGGCGAAACCAATATCCCGGTTAAACGCGAATGCCGGATATGTACCCGGTGTACCGGTTAAACCGCTACAGCGGCCACAGACCTAACGCCCCTTGATCACCATCTCCCCCGCCGCTTCACCCACAGCCTGCCAGTTGGGCCGGTACATCGACTCCACTTGCGGCGGCGGTACCCGGTAGGTACCCGGGGTCACGGCCCGGGCCAGGTACAGCAGGTGCGTGGTGCCATAGCCATCCAGTTTCAACGCCGCCACATAACGGTCATCCCGATATTCCTGATGCTGCACGCTGGCATTCTGCATCGACTCGCGCCATTGCTTCACTTGAGTACTGGCGTTTTCAAGGCTCGCCGCGCTCTGGCCCAGGTTCTGGTTTTCCAGCTCCAGGCCCGCAGGCAGCAAGTCGACCACCAGCGCATCCGGCACCTGCTGTTTGGCCGTCACCGCCAGATGCACCAGCACCAGATCACCACTTTTTAGCGTCTTGAGGTCCAGCGGCTCGCCGTTCATGCCCAGGTAATCGCGGCGAATGCTCATGTTTTCACCACCCGCTGCCGGGGCCTGCTGTGGATAACCCGAAATCGTCAGCTGTTGATAAACCGGTACGCTGCCTTCGTTGCGCAGGGTCAGGGGCGAGGCCAGCAACGGCCCGTCAAGCTTGAGCCCTGAACGAGCGTTGTTCAGCTCGCGGATCTGGTCGCCACTGGTGAGTTGCGCACTCCAGTTGGCCTCAGGCTTGCCCAGCAAATCACGACCGGCGAGGAACAGCGAATTGCGCTCCTGGGTCGACAACCACTGGCTCGCCGCCAGTTGATCGGACAAGTCGAACAGGCGTTGTTCGCGCTGGCCCGTCATCAGGTTGTTCTCTTCCAGCAGGGCCAGAATCAGCGCCTGATCACGCAGCGGGCTGCCGTAGTCTCCCAGCCACTGATCAGCCTTGCGCGTCGCTGCCAGCCCGGCAACCAGCGCCTGGTCAGCGCGCGGTTGATCGCCCATCTTCTGCAGGGCGATCGACAACTGCACCAGCGGCAAGCCGGAGCGGGCATCGCTGCGGCGCTCAAAAATGCTGCGCAGCGCGCCCAGCGGCGCCTGTTGGCTTCGGGCCAGCACCAGCGCTGCATAGGCCTGTACAGCAAAACGGGTGTGGTCGAGGTTGTCGCTGTAGTCGGCCTCGATCAGGTTGCGTTCCTGCACATAACGCAGCAACCGCTCGCTGGCCTTTTTCAGCGCCTCGGGCGGTACCGCGTAGCCTTGATCGCGGGCGCGCAACAGGAAGTCGGTGATATAAGCCGTGAGCCAGTACTCCTCCTGACCATCCGCGCCCCACAAGCCAAAGCTGCCGTTGTAACGCTGCATGCCCAGCAGGCGCTCGATACCCAACTCGATTTTGCGTTTGCGCTCGGTGTCCGGTTCACCTTCCAGGCCCAGGCGCTGGAGCAGCGCGGCATCGGCATACAACGCCGGGTACAGGCCGCTGGTAGTTTGCTCGGAGCAGCCATACGGGTAAGCCTTGAGCGCACGAATCTGCTCGCCCAGGTTCAGCGGCGGGCGGCTCGACAAGCTCAGCAAGGCTTCGCGCCCGGCCGGGTCAAAGGCTTGCAGCTCATTTTGCGGCAAGGTCCACGGCTGCTCGTTGAGTACAGCACGGTAATGCCTGAGCAAAGCCGGGTACGCAGGGCGCACGCCCAGCGTCCATTCGCGGGTAAACGGCGCCAGGGTTTCGCCCGGCAGGTCCAGCCCGCTGACCGTGACCCTGACTACGCCCGAGCCAAAACCACCCAGAGCCTTGACCGGTATGTGCAAGGTACTGCGCTGGCCGGGGCTCAGGGTCACGCTTTGGTTCGCATCCGCCAGCAGGCTCAACTGCCCGTCAGTATTGAGTTGCACGCGCAGCGTTTGCGCTTTGTCAGTGAGGTTGGACAGATCCAGCGCCAGCCTGGTCTCGTCGCCACCGGCCAGAAAGCGCGGCGCGGCCAACTCGGCCACCAGTGGCGCAGCGACCACGGTCTTGCCTTCGGCCATGCCGTAGCGATCGTCGGTCCAGACTTGTGCCATCAAGCGCAACTCGCCGTTGAAGTCGGGGATATCCACACTGACTTCACCTTCGCCCTGCTCGTTGAGCGTCACCGGCGCGCTTTGCAGCGCCACGATGGTGACACTGGTGGCAGGTCGCTTGCCGCCCTTGGCCAGTGCCGCATCGCCGCCGAACGCCAGACTGGCCAGACGACCCTGCCCGGCTTCGATCAACTGCCCGTAAATATCCAGCTGATCCGCCCCATAGGCCTTACGCCCGAACAGGCTGGTGAATGGATCGGGGGTCGGGTAGTCAGTGATATTGAGCACCCCGACATCCACGGCAGCCAGCAGCACATGGGCCTGTTTGGGGATACTGCCATCAGCGTTTTTAGCCGAAAGTTTTACCGTCAGCGGCTGTTTGGGGCGCATTTTCTCAGGGGCATCGAGCGTAAGTGCCAACTTGCGCTGGCTGCGGTCGATCGGCAGGTGCAGCACCCCGACAGCACGCTTGGGCGTGATATTGGTCTTGCGCTCACCGGGGCGAATCACCAGCGCACTGACATACAAGTCATGGCGTGCCCAGCTCGAGTCAAGCTTGATATCGAAGGCCTTGCCCTCGGCAGGTACTTCGATCTCCTGCCACCACAACGGGCCATCGCTGCCTTCGACAAGCAAGTAGCCCTTGCCAGCCGCAGGGGGTGTGACGGTAACTTTGGCCGTATCGCCATCGGCATAGGCGGCCTTGTCCAGCGCCAGCTTGACCTGATCGGGGCGCACGGCACCGCCTTCGGCGTTGTCCTGGGCACGATAACCGGCCCAGAAGCGCAGACTGCTGATCAAGCCGGTTTGCGGGTCTTCGACTTCAACACGGTAAGGGCCCCACTCCACCGGGAAGCTGACCTTGGCGGTTTCGCCGGCCTTGAGGCTGAGGGTCTCTTCGTTGAGGTTCAAAAACTTCTCGTTGTAGTGGTAGCTCCAGCCGTCGTTGTCCGAGTAGTTCCAGTAGTAATCGCGGCGTTCGCGCACCAGACGCACCTTGAGGTTATCGGCCGCCAGTTTGTTGCCCTGGCTGTCAGCAACCAGCAGCTCGAACTCAACCGGGCCGTCGCCATCGGTTTCAGTGCCGTCAAACAGGCCGCGCAACCCCGGCAGACGCTCAGCCGGCCATACCGGCTGCACCAGACGCCGGGTAATCGGACGCCCGCCGGACTCCTGCAAACTGGCCTGCACGATCAGTTGCAGCGGTGACTTGGCATCGCTCCACTGGCTGTCGATGCTGAGCGTTTCCTTGCCTTCGGCATTGAGCACGCTTTCATCCAGCTCCAGATCCTGAATCAGCTCCGGCTCTGTCACCGAACCGAACTGATAGCCCGGCAAAGCGCTGACCGCCTCGCGCAATGGCCGCACATAGACCTGACCGCTCAGGCGGTTACCGGCTGCCGGAGCCCCGTACAGATAACGTCCGGTGACCTTCACCTCGGCGGTTTGCTCGGGGCTTAGCGGCGTGTCACTGCCTTTAAGCTCCAGGGCCATGCGCTCCGGCAAAAAGTCTTCGACCAAAAACTCATACAACTGCGGCTTGCCGTCACCAAAATCGAACACTAGCTGCCAGCGCCCGGTCGGCGCTTCGGCGGCCAGTTGCAGGGGGTACTGATACAAACCGGAAGCGTCCGCTGACCAGACGAACTTGCGGCTGACCTGTTCGTCCGGGCGACGCACTTCAACGCTCACAGGCTGCGGTTTGACCGGATTGCCATCGCGATCACGCAGCAGGGCATTGAGCAGCACGGTCTCGCCAGGGCGATACAGATCACGGGGGCCAAATACAAAGAACTGCAACGGATGCGCCTGAGGACCGCCGATATCGAATTCGGCCAGATCCAGCGCCGCCGTGTTCAAACGCAACAGGCTGGTTTGATCGCCCTGGCGAGCGACCAGCACTTCAGCCTTGGGCGGCAAGGCCAGTTCGGCATGACCTTCCTTGCCGGTCTTGCCCTGACCGAGCATGCGTCCTTTACCGTCGAGCAACTCAAGCTCGACCCCGCTCAAGGCACTGCCGCCCTCCAGGGCCTGGGTGAAAACATCCAGGCGCTTCTGATAACGGTGCACGGAAAGGCCGATATCACTGAGGGTAAACAAGGTGGCAGGAGTGGAATAGTTGTAACTGCCCGACGCGGTCATGACCGCCAGGTATACGCCCGGCTGCTGCAAGGGTTTGATTCCGGCTGTTGGCAGGATCAGGGTTTCCCGGGTATTGCGCGCCGGGTTCAAATCAAAGCGCCCGGCGTATACCAGATCGGCCATGTTCAGCAGGTCTTTGGCTTCGTAGCTCTGCAGGCTGCTGTTGCGCCCCCACTGGCTGAGAAATGCTGGCAGCGACTCGGGTTTGACCCGGAAGAATTCGACATCGACCTTGTCGACGTTCAGCGCGATGACCGGCAAACCTTCGGCCAGACGCGTGGGCAGCAGATTGCCGCGGCTGGCGAAACCGACCGTGGGTTGCAGGTCACGGGTTTCGAGGCGGCTGACGTATTCAGCGGCCAGCTTGGCATCGTTGACGGCACGCAGGCCGGGGTCAACGGTGAGGATCAGTTTGCGCTGCGGCTCAAGATGACGCAGGCGCAGTTCCATCAGGTTGTCCGACAGCTCCCAGGCGCCATCGACCTTGCCGGTTTTGGCGTCGACCAGGTGCAGTTTGTCGGCAAAGTTCTGCTGCGGGTTCAGCGGTACCGAGAAGCTCACGGACAAGGTGCTGGCCCCGTCCAGTTGCACCTCGGAGACATCCACCACACTCAACTCGCGCCCGGCATAGCGTTCGGCCAGCACCTTGACGTCCTGCACCGGCTTGGCGGGCTGGGTGGCGGCAACCTGTGGCGCGGCGGGTTTGTCGACGCTGGAAGAATCACAAGCGCTCAGCAGCGCCAGTGTGCAGGCCAGGAACAATCCTTTGTTAAGCATGGTGTTCTCGTTTACTGGGCAGATAAGTACTGACTATATAACAGCTGAGTGAAGATCAAGAGCCCCTCACCCTAGCCCTCTCCCGGAGGGAGAGGGGAAAAAAGCGCAGATCAGCCCCCTCGCCCTCCGGGAGAGGGTTGGGGTGAGGGCAGGCTTTGCGGCTACAATCGCCCCCCCAAAGGAGCCTGCATGTCATCTTCCCTACTCGCCGACTGGCGCGACCGCCCTACCCATCGCCGGGTGTGGGCGCTGGCGGCACCCATGATCCTGTCCAATATCTCCGTGCCACTCGTCGCGTTGGTCGACAGTACCGTTATCGGCCATTTGCCTCACGCCCATCAATTGGGCGCCGTCGCCGTGGGCGCCAGTCTGTATATCTTTCTGGCCTGGATGATGGGCTTTTTGCGCATGGGCACCACCGGCTTTGCCGCGCAAGCCGCCGGGCGCGGCGATGGCACCGCTCTGCGCCAGATTCTGCTGCAGGGCCTGTTGCTCAGCGTGCTGCTGTCGATGCTGCTGGGGGCCATCGCGATTCCTTTCAGCGGCGTGGCCCTGAGCCTGATGCAGCCTTCCACCGAACTGCATGCGCTGACTCTGGAGTTCTTCCACATCCGGCTGTTCGGCCTGCCCGCTGCCCTGGCCAGCTACGCACTGGTGGGCTGGTTTCTAGGGACGCAAAACGCCCGCGCGCCGCTGGCGATTTTGCTCACCACCAATCTGGTCAATATCGCCCTTAACCTGTGGTTCGTGCTCGGGCTGGACTGGGGCGTGGCCGGCTCGGCGCGAGCCTCGGTGATTGCCGAATGGAGCGGTGCCCTGCTCGGCTTGTGGCTGACCCGCGGCGCGCTGCGCCGATTTCCCGGCACACTGGCGTGGGCCGCCTTGCGCGTCTGGCATAACTGGAAACCGCTGCTGGGGGTCAATCGCGATATTTTTATCCGCAGCCTGATGCTGCAGTTGGTGTTTTTCTCCATCACCCTGCAAGGCGCCCGTTTGGGTGACGCCACGGTTGCGGCCAATGCGCTGCTGCTCAATGGCCTGTTGCTGGCCGCCCACGCATTGGACGGCCTGGCCCATGCTGTCGAGGCGCTCTGCGGGCATGCCATCGGCGCCCGTGACCGTCAGGCCTTGCGCCGATCAATGGTCGTGGCCTGTGGCTGGTCGTTGCTGGCCAGCGTGGGGTTTGCACTGTTGTTTATGTTCGGCGGCCATCTGTTTGTGCAAATGCAGACCGATATCCCCACCGTGCGTGAAACCGCTTTCCAGTACTTGCCCTATCTGGCGCTACTGCCGCTGATTGCAGTATGGAGCTATCTGCTCGACGGATTGTTTATCGGCGCCACTCGTGCCCGCGAAATGCGCGATGCGATGGTGATCAGCGTGGTCATCGCCTTCCCCGCCGCCTGGGCCCTGCACGGCTATGGCAACCACGGCCTGTGGATAAGTTTTCTGCTGTTTATGGTGCTGCGCAGCCTGACCCTGGGCGTGTATGCGTGGAAGATGCAGCGCAAGGACCAGTGGTTCGGCGCCTGACGCACGGGCAAAAAAAAACGCTGACCCATGCCATGCACAGGTCAGCGTTTTTCAGTCAGCACCCAAGCCCGCAGGCGGTTAGTGACTCGACAGGTACGACGAGCGGGTCAGGCCCAGACGCAGTGCGTCGAGGTACTGGGTACGCTCCTTGGCACTGATGCTGGCGCTGGCCACTTTGTCGCGGTAATGGTTCATCAGCTCTTCAGGCGACAAGTGCACGTAGCGCAGCATGTCTTCGATGGTGTCGTGGGTCTCGATACCGGCGTGGTAAACGCTGCCGTCTTCGTTCTGGTAGATGTTCACCGAGTCGGTGTCACCAAACAGGTTGTGCATGTCACCGAGGATTTCCTGGTAAGCGCCCACCAGGAAGATCCCCAGCAAGTAGTCTTCGCCTTCGTTCAGCCCGTGCACCGGCAAGCTGGTTTCGATGCTCTGCTCATCGACATATTGCTTGATCTTGCCGTCGGAGTCGCAGGTCAGGTCTTGCAGCACGGCACGACGCAGCGGCTCTTCGTTGAGACGATGCAACGGCAGGATCGGCAGTACCTGGCCAATCGCCCAGGTGTCCGGCAGGCTCTGGAACACCGAGAAGTTGCAGATGTACTTGTCGGCCAGCTTGTCGTTGAGCTCGTCCAGCACCTGACGGTGGGAACGCTGACGCGCTTTCAGCGAGTTGTGCAGGCGACGGCACACGGCGAAGTAGCACTGTTCGGCCAGGGCTTTTTCCGCCAGGGTGATTTTGCCATCGGCGTACTGGGCAGCGATGTCGCTCATGTAGTGCGTGGCGCGCCAGTAGGTTTCGGTGACCATCTCAATGTCGGTCGGACCCAGCAGGTCCACCAGCCACTGCACGGTTTCTGGCAGGCTTTCCTTGTTTTCGATCACCGGCACGTCGTCGTTGTGCTTCTCGACGTCAGTCACTTGCACCACCAGCATGGCGTGGTGCGCGGTCAGGGAACGGCCGCTCTCGGAGAAGATGTGCGGGTGCGGCAGGCTCTGCGCATCGCAGAACTCTTTGAGCATGCCCACGACCACACCGGCGTAATCGTCCATGTCGTAGTTGATCGAGCTGGCGTTGCGCGAGTGGGTACCGTCGTAATCCACGCCCAGACCGCCGCCCACGTCGATGTGGTCAACCGGCAGGCCGAGGTTGCGCAGTTCGCCGTAGTAGCGGATCGCTTCCTTGAAACCGTGCTGGTAGTCCGCCAGGTTGGCGATCTGCGAGCCCATATGGAAGTGCAGCAGGCGGATGCCCTGATCCAGGCCTGCTGCACGGAAGCGCTCAACCACCGACAGCAGTTGCGCGGCCGACAGACCGAACTTGGATTTTTCACCGCCGGTGTCAGCCCACTTGCTCGAAGCCAGGGACGACAGGCGTACGCGCAGGCCGACCTGCGGCTTGACCTTGAGGGAGGCCGCTTCTTCGATTACCAGGTCTACTTCGGACTCTTTCTCGATCACGATAAAGACGTTGTGACCCAGCTTCTGGCCCATCAGCGCCAGGCGGATGAACTCACGGTCTTTGTAACCGTTGCAGACGATCGTGCCGCCCTTGGGTGCCAGGGCCAGTACGGCCAGCAGCTCGGGCTTGGAACCGGCTTCAAGACCGATCGAAACGTTCTTGGTGGCGATGATGTTTTCGATCACCGCTTCCTGCTGGTTCACCTTGATCGGGTACAGCGCGGTGTATTCGCTCTGGTACTCCAGGCGCGCGATGTTGGAGTCGAACGCGCCAGTCAGCTGGCGTACACGGTCTTGCAGGATATCCGGGAAACGCACCAGCAATGGCAAGGACAAACCGCTGGTCTTGCGCAGCTCGTCGACCTGCTCGTACAAATCGATGGGCGAGCTGTTCGGGCCGTTCGGACGTACTTCTACGCGACCGGCTTCATTGATCGCGAAATACCCGGCCCCCCAATGGCGAATCCCATAAACGCTGCGGCTGTCCGCAACTGTCCATTGGCTGCCATCGTCTTTGCGTGTGCGTCGTACGGACATCGAAGTCCCCTATAAATAAGTCAAATAGCCCAGCCTGAAAGCAGGCTGGCGCAGTCTAAAGTGTGAAAGTGACGATTAGTCAGACCCTGACAATAGCGCCGAGTTTAGAAACCGGTGATAACAGGCTCTGTGAAAACCATGGCGAGCACGCTCTGACCAGCCCTCAAGAGGCGTCAGAGCGGCTGCGCGGTGGTTTTCACAGAGGCTGCTAACCGCCGGACTTCTTGGCCTTGAAGCCGTGTTTGACCAGCTCGGCCAGCAGCAGCTCGACGTGGTCGCCCTGGATCTCGATGATGCCGTCTTTCAACGCGCCACCGGTGCCACAGCGTTTTTTCAACGTAGTGGCCAGCTCCTTGAGTGCGTCTTCAGCCAGCGGCACACCGGTGATGGTAGTCACCGTCTTGCCACCGCGGCCCTTGCTCTCGCGACGTACGCGGGCAATGCCATCACCTTCGGGGATCAGGGTTTGTTTGCAGGTACAGGCGTCCACCGGCTGACGACAGTCCGGACAGTGACGACCTGCGTCGGTGGAAAATACCAGGCCACCAAGGGCGGCGAAGGATGCGGCTTTTTTGGCCACCGGCAATCCTCATTCGGAGGACAAATAATTGGCCGGTGCCTGACGCTGTTGCGCCAAGGTGTACCGACCGCGAAGCCCCACTCTGGCAGGGGCAGCGCAACTCAGGGGGGAAAAACCGCCTGAGCCTGAAAAAGGTCGCGCAGTGTAACGACAAAATCGCTGCTGCCCAATAGCCAATCGGCGCAAAAATCATCGTAAGCGCCACATGGACTTCAACCGTGGGAGCGAGCCTGCTCGCGAACAGCATTCGCGAGCAGGCTCGCTCCCACCAGGGCGACCTACAACGTATTGATTTGCGCCAGGTAGCGCTTGAGCGCAGACAGCGAATCCGGGCAATACGGGTGCTGTTCACTCAGGCGCAACGCCTCGTCCACCGGCATAAAGCACGCTTGCTGGACTTCTTCAGGCTGCACCTGCAACGGGCCGTCCCACACAGCTGAAAACACCGCGCACCACAGGTGGTTCTGCGGGCCTTCGAAGTAAAAGCGTTCATGGGCCGTCAACGGCACGCCACTGACACCCAGCTCTTCGGCCAGTTCACGGGCCGCCGATTCGGCGTAGGTTTCGTCCACACCGACCATTCCACCTGCCGCCACATCCCAAAAACCCGGGTACAGCGCCTTGCTCAGGGTGCGCTGATGTACGCACAGCTCCCCGGCAGAGTTGAACAGCAAGATGAAAGTACCGCGCCCAATCAGGCCGCGATCACGCAGTTCGCGGCGCGGCAAACCACCCAAAAGGCGATCATCACGATCGACCCAGGCAACCTGCTCTACATCGGAAGCCGCACGGTGTGCGGCTTCCCGGGCTGAAATGGCCATTGCTTAGCCTTGCGACAGCAATTGACGCAGGTCCATGACCGCCGCGTTGGCGCGGGAAATATAGTTGGCCATGACCAGCGAGTGGTTAGCCAGTACGCCATAGCCGCTGCCATTGAGGATCATCGGGCTCCAGACCGGCTCCTGCGCCGCTTCCAGCTCGCGAATGATCTGACGCACGCTGACCGTGGCGTTTTTCTTGGCCAGCACATCGGCAAAATCCACTTCGATGGCGCGCAGCAGGTGCGACAAGGCCCAGGCCTGACCGCGAGCTTCGTAGAACACGTTGTCGATTTGCATCCACGGGGTTTCGACCACTTCCTCGTCAACCACCGGCACCTGGCCCGGTTGCAGGCTTTCGGTTTTCAGCGCGCTGTTGAGCTTGACCCGGCCTACGCTGGCCGACAGGCGTTGCGACAACGAGCCCAGACGCGTGCCGACATCACCCAACCAGTTGTTCAGATTGTCGGCACGGGCATAGAACAGGGCGTTTTTCTGAGTAGGGTCAGCCAGGCGGGCCTGATAACGGCTCAGGGAGTTGATGCCTTCCTGGTATTCGGATTCGCTGGACGGCAGCATCCAGCTCTTGTTGTCGAAGTTGAAACGCGGCTCGGCCTTGGCCAGATCCGCATCTTCAGCCGACTGCGACTGCGAACGGGCGAAGTCTTTGCGCAGGGCGCGGGTCAGGTCGCGCACCTGCACCAGAACGCCATATTCCCAGCTCGGAATGTTGTCCAGGAAGATGCCCGGCGGGAAACGGTCATTGGACAGGTAACCGCCCGGCTTGCTAAGCAATGTACCGGCCACGGTCTTGAGGGTTTCGACGGTGGTGAAGCCCGGCACCATCTGCTTGCCTTCTTTCTCGGCCGCCAGTTGGGCGTTTTGCTGTACCGGGAACAAGTCAGGTTCCTGGCTCCAGTACCAGCCCAAGCCCAGATTCACCACTATGAAGATCGCCACCAGCACCGCAATCGAGCGGCTCAGCAGGATACTTTTGAAATAACCACGCGACTGTGTTTTGGTCTCTTTGACCGACTCGCGGGCAGTGCCCTCACGTTTTTTCCAGTCCAGCATGGCTATATCCTTTCATATGCTTGATTCAACGGTTCGACCACAACCCTAACCCATCGTGCCTTGCATGCACGCTTTTTATCTCAGGGGGCCACTACGCCCGGCACTATAGAACAAGCGCACAGGTGATGGGCAATATGGCTACCCGACAGTTAATTTCAAGGAGAAACTCGTACATTTGCAATGAACTGCTAGCATAGAGCCATCATCCGAATCCAGCATGCTTCCTTACCCAGCAGCCAGGTTATGACCGAGCAAGAAGATCCCAGTCGCGAGCGTCTGAAAAACCACTTTGCCCAGCGTGTCACCCACCAGGCCCGCCAGATCCTGGAGATCTGGCAACGCCTGCAGACCAATGAATGGTCGCCTGCCGGCCTGGCCGAGCTCGACGACGCCAATTTGCGCTTGCTGCGGTTTGCCGAGCGTTTCGAACAGCCCGAGCACACCGAGCTGGCGCGGGCCATCGACCTTGCGTTGCGCGACATGGCGGCCAACCAGAGCCGCCTGAGTAGCACTATCATCACCGAACTCAACCGCCTGATGCAGCGTCTGTCACGCACCGGCCTGCGTCAGGGCGACCTGATGGCCAATATCAGCCTGCCACCGCTGCGCAAGCCAGTGTATATCCTGCTGCAAGACCTGGAACGGGCCGACCGGCTGGCCAGGCAGCTGGAGTTTTTCGAACTCAGCACCCTGGCCTTCAGCAGCCCGACGGAGTTTCGTCAGGCCATGGCCGAGCGCCACCCTGCCGCCATCGTGATGGACGTCGACTTTGCCAGCCCGGGCTTTGGCCTGGAGCTGGCCGCCCAAGCCCAGATCGGTCTTGAACAAAAACTGCCGCTGCTGTTTTTCAGCCTGCATGAAACCGACACCCCGACCCGCCTGGCCGCCGTGCGCGCAGGCGGGCAAGCATTTTTGACCGGCACCCTCGAAGCCTCCAGCCTGATGGAAAAGATCGAAGTGCTGACCTGTGTTGCCCAGTATGAGCCGTACAAAGTGCTGATCATTGATGACTCCCGGGCCCAGGCGCTGCACACCGAGCGCCTGCTCAACAGCGCAGGCATTGTTACCCGCACCTTGATCGATCCGATCCAGGCAATGGCCGAGCTGGCCGACTTCCAGCCGGACCTGATCATCCTCGACATGTACATGCCCTCCTGCACTGGCACCGAGCTGGCCAAGGTCATCCGCCACAACGACCGCTACGTCAGCGTGCCGATCATTTACCTGTCGGCCGAAGACGATATGGACAAGCAGCTTGATGCCATGAGCGAGGGCGGCGATGACTTCCTGACCAAGCCGATCCAGCCGCGCCATCTGATCACCACCGTACGCAACCGTGCCGTGCGCGCCCGCCATCTTAAGGCGCGGATGGTGCGCGACAGCCTGACCGGGCTGTACAACCACACCCATATCCTGCAACTGCTCGAAGACTGCACCTTCCGCGCCCGCCGCGAGAACCGTCCCTTGAGCTTTGCCATGCTCGACCTCGATCATTTCAAGCACGTCAACGATGGCTACGGCCACCCCATGGGCGACCGGGTGATCAAAAGCCTGGCGCTGTTTCTCAAGCAGCGCCTGCGCAAAACCGACTTCATTGGCCGTTACGGCGGTGAAGAATTTGCCATTGTCATGCCGGACACCGATCAAGAGTCGGCCTATAAGGTGCTCAATCAGATTCGACAGCGCTTTGCTGAAATTCACTACCCGGCACAACCCGTTGACCTGTCGTGCTCCTTCAGCGCGGGTGTCGTGCAGATGCACGGCGATGCCGACAGCCTGTTGATGGCATCCCAGGCCGATGAGGCGCTGTACCGCGCCAAGAACAACGGGCGCAATCAGGTACACAGCTTTCACCAATCAAGGCTAATTGCCACTATTTGTTCGTGACCTGTCTTCCCGTCACACCGCTGTAACTTAAGTGCAATAACTTTTGCCGCTTCTGACTGTGTAGTAGGCAAAATCCCACATGCGCCTGAAGCTGCTAACCAACCTCAACACCCTGTTGCTGGTCGCCGTTTGCCTCGCCTTGGGCGCTACCTTGTGGTGGTCGCAGCAGGCATTGGAGCGCCCGTTTCTGTTGATGGAACGCTACTTGAGCCTCTCGCAGCAGTTCCAAGACAAAGTGGCGCGCAATATCGAGGACTACCTCGCCAGTGGCGACGCCCTGCGCCTGAGCGATGCCAACAGCGCCCTCGACACTATCAAGAGCCAACTCGCCCCTTTGCCGCCCGCGCTGGCCGATGCACTGCGCCCCAGCCTTGAGAACCTGAGTACCTACAGCAATACCGAATTGTTGGCCGCCGGAAAACTGGCCGGTGAACCCCAAGCCTTGCTGCTTCAGGCCGAACGCGAGCTGGGGGCCAATCTGGAGCAACTCAGCCAATATGCCGGCGAGGCATCCCGAGTCGAGGCCCGCGCCTACCTGCCGCTGCTGCTCACAGCCTCGCAACACCTGGCCAGACTGTCCTTTGCCCGCGACAAACTGGTCAGTAGCGGACGCAGTGAACTGGCCGGTGACGTGGAACGCGAACTGGAGAGTATTCAGGGCCTGGCCAGACAAATCGATGCCCTGCCCCTACTGGGCGTGAGCAGTAAAAGCGCCTCGGGCACCGACGACTTTGCCGCGATGATGGGCCTTGAAAGCACCGAGACGACCCAGGCTGAAGATGCCGGGATTGACCTCAAGCGCGAACTCAACAGCCTGTTAAGCCGATACCCGGCTGAACTCAAGCGCACCCGGGAGCAGATCGAACAACGCAGCCAGCTCAGCACCGCCACCCACCTCAGGCTTGGCGCCGTACAACAGGCCATTGCCGAACTGGAGCCCGTGGTGCGCGCCGAGCATGGTCAGATCCAGAATGAAGTACGGCTGATCCAGGGCCTGATGATTGGCCTGATCCTGTTGATCGCGCTGCTGATCGACACCCTGCAGCGCAAACTGGCACGGGTGCTGACCTACCTTGCGCCGCTGCTGTCGACCTGGGCCGAAGGCGATTTCAGCCGCGATATTCAACTGGGCAAGACCAACCGCGAACTGCGAGATATCGAAGCATCGCTCAACCGTCTGCGCAGTTATCTGGTGAACCTGGTGGGCACCCTGCGCCTGAATGCCGAGCAAGTGGCTGGCAGCAGTCAGACCCTGGCCGAACTGAGTTCGGGGCTGCACGGCGGCGCTGAACGCCAGGCCGCTGATACGGGACAAATCCGCGACGCCCTAGGTGAACTGGAGGCCACTATTTCCCAGGTGGCAGGCGACGCCAGCCAGGCCGCCGATGCCAGCCGCAGCGCCGGCCTTGCGGTTGCCCAGGGGCAACGGGTGATCGGCCAGAGCCTGACCGGGCTGCATGCCCTGGTCGGTGAAGTGCAGGGCAACGCGCAGACCATTGAACGCCTGGCTGAAGAGTCGGCCACCATCGGTGGTGTGCTGACGGTGATTCGTTCGATTGCCGACCAGACCAACCTGCTGGCGCTCAACGCCGCCATCGAAGCCGCCCGCGCAGGTGAAATGGGCCGTGGCTTTGCCGTGGTGGCCGAAGAGGTGCGTTCGCTGGCCCAGCGTACTGCGGGGGCCACCAACGAGATCCAGACCATGATTGGCGGGCTGCAACTGGCCGCCCGCCAGTCAGTTGAAGGCATCCGCGCACAAGTCAGCCACGCCCAGGCCACCGCCCAGCAGGCACAGGATGCCGACGGTGCGCTGGATGAAATTGTCGACGCGATTGCCACCATCTCCACTACCGCCGTACGCATCGCCGACGTCACCGCCCAGCAAACCGGAGCGGTGAGCGAGATTCGCGACCACAGCGAGCGCATTCATGTACTGGGCGACGAAAACCTGCAACGCATCGGCATTGCCCGTGACCAGAGCCAGCAGTTGCTGGAACTGGGTTCGCAGCTCAACACTGCGGTGCAGGCGTTTCGGGTGTAACCCGCTCCCACACACCCACATACCCATGCACCGCGTTATCATGCCCGCACGTTTGCTTTGCGAGATTCCTATGCGCCGCCTGTTTCTGCTCTTGTGTTTGCTGTTTGCCGTGCCTGCCATGGGCGCCGGGCTGCTGGATAACCGACCCAGTGCAACCCTGGGCGCGATCAATAACAGCAGCGACTTTTTACCGGTACGCGAAGCCTTCAAGCTCAACCTGATCAGCAGCACCCCCGAGTCAATCAAGCTGCGCTTTGTGCCCACCGAAGGCTATTACCTGTATCGGCACCGATTTGCCTTCAAGACCGAACCCGCCGATATCGCCCTGGGTACTGCGCAACTGCCCCCCGGCGAAGCCAAACACGATGAATATTTCGGCGATGTCGAGGTTTATCACGGCATTCTCGACGTAGTCATCCCTCGCCCGGCCAACGATTCACGCCCTTTCACCCTGGTGGTCAGCTACCAGGGCTGCGCCGACAAGGGCCTGTGCTACCCGCCTGAAACCGAACGGCTGAACATTGATGGCAGTACAGTCACCAGCACCGCCAGCGCCACGCCGGAAAAAACGTGGAACTGGCGCGAACTGGCGCTGTTTTTCATCGCAGGCCTGGGCCTGACATTTACCCCCTGTGTCTTGCCGATGCTGCCAATCCTGTCGGGCGTGGTGTTACGCGGCCAGGTGGGCGGGCTGCGCGGTTTCAGCCTGTCGCTGGCCTATGTATTGCCGATGGCGGCCTGCTTTGCTCTGCTGGGTGCCTTGATGGGCATGTTCGGAGCGCAACTCAATTTGCAGGCACGCCTGCAATCCGTGTGGGTGTTGGTGCCCTTCGCGCTGTTTTTCGGGATTTTCGCCCTGGCTATGTTCGGTGTGTTTGAACTCAAGCTGCCGCAAGCCATCAGCAATCGCCTGGATCGTGTCGCCAATCGCACCCAGGGCGGCTCGTTGTGGGGCGCCGCAGTGCTGGGCGTGGTTTCCAGTTTGCTGGTGTCACCGTGCGTTTCCGCGCCGCTGGCCGGGGCGCTGCTGTACATCAGCGCCAGTGGCGATGCGCTGGGTGGCGGCTTGAAACTGTTCGCCCTTGGCCTGGGCATGGGTGCACCACTGTTGCTGGTGGCCACCGGTGGCGCGGCCTGGCTGCCAAAAAGCGGGCCGTGGCTGGTCAGTGTAAAAAATGCCATCGGCGTGCTGCTGCTCGGGCTGGCGATCGGCCTGCTCAGCCGCGTGCTGCCGGGCCCGGTCACCCTGCTGTTGATCGGCGCGCTGGCCGCAGGCGTAAGCCTGTTCCTGGGCACCCTGGAGTTCACCTACAAAGCCCCGCGCCAGCGCCTGGCCCAACTCTTGGGCGTATTTCTGCTGGTCTACGCCCTGGCCTGCTGGTTTGGCGCCCTGAGCGGCCAGAGCGATCCGCTCAACCCCATCGGCCACTCACAACCGGTTGCCAGTGCCGCGAACGGCTCTGCAGTACCGACAGGTCAATGGCTCACTGTCAGCACCCCGGCCGAACTGGACAGCGCACTGGCCCAGGCCAGAGCTGCTGGCCAGCCACTGTTGCTGGACTGGTACGCCGACTGGTGCATCAGTTGCAAAGTGATCGAGCACGAAGTCCTGAACAACCCCCGCGTGCTGGAGCTGCTCAAGGGTTACCGGCTGGTGCGTTTCGACATCACGGCCAGCAATGCCGAGCAACGCGCCCTGCTTGATCAGTACAAATTGTTCGGCCCGCCAGCCTTGATGTTCTTCGGCAAAGATGGCGTCGAAAAAAGTGACCAACGGGTCATCGGTGAGATCAATGCAGCGGACTTCGCCGAACGTGTCGCGATCGCGAATGACCAGATCTAGAGCCCCAGTCACAAACTTTTCGCGAACATCGGTCATCGTGCTGGCTATTGCAGTTAACTGGACAGCGATTCCGCTTTTCGGCATAGTCGCCCGGCACTGACAACTGCACACAGATAATAAGGAACAGCAGATGGCGACTTTCCTGGTTCTACACGGCCCCAACCTGAACCTGCTCGGCACCCGCGAGCCGGGCGTCTACGGCGCAACCACCCTGGCGCAAATCAATCAGGACCTGGAGCAACGAGCCCGGGATGCCGGCCACCATTTGCTCTACCTGCAAAGCAATGCCGAGTATGAATTGATCGACCGCGTACACGCCGCCCGCAACGAAGGGGTGGATTTTATTCTGATCAACCCGGCGGCTTTTACCCACACCAGCGTGGCATTACGTGACGCGCTGCTGGCGGTGAGCATCCCATTCATCGAAGTGCATTTGTCTAACGTGCACAAACGCGAACCTTTCCGCCATCACTCCTACTTCTCCGACGTTGCGGTAGGCGTGATCTGCGGCCTTGGCGCCAGCGGTTATCGACTGGCCTTGGAGGCCGCCCTGGAACAGCTTGAACTACAAGCTAAACGCCCCTGACAGACCCATTGGGAGTTGACGATTCATGGATATCCGTAAAGTTAAGAAACTGATCGAACTGCTGGAAGAGTCCGGCATCGACGAGCTGGAAATCAAAGAAGGCGAAGAGTCCGTACGCATCAGCCGTCACAGCAAGACTCCTGCCCAGCAGTACTACGCGCCAGCCCCAATGCAAGCGCCTGCTGCAGCGCCGGTTGCTGTTGCTCCGGTTGCCACCGTGACCGAAGCGCCTGCTGCTCCGAAACTGAACGGTTTTGTGGTCAAGTCGCCAATGGTCGGTACGTTCTACCGTACCCCGGCGCCAACTTCGCCTGCCTTCGTTGAAGTGGGCCAGACCGTCAAGGTCGGCGACACCATTTGCATCGTTGAAGCGATGAAAATGATGAACCACATCACGGCCGAAAAAGCCGGCGTTATCGAATCCATCCTGGTAGAGAACGGTCAGCCGGTTGAATTCGACCAACCGCTGTTCACCATCGTTTGAACCACGGGGAGCCAACGATGTTGAAGCCTCAGAAGCTGGAAAAAGTCCTGATCGCCAACCGTGGCGAGATTGCTTTGCGCATCCTGCGGGCGTGCAAGGAAATGGGGATCAAGACTGTCGCGGTGTACTCCACTGCCGACAAAGAGCTGATGCACCTGGGCCTGGCAGACGAAACCGTCTGCATCGGTCCGGCACCGGCCAACCTGTCTTACCTGCACATTCCGGCCATCATCGCGGCCGCGGAAGTGACCGGCGCCACGGCGATTCACCCGGGCTACGGCTTTTTGGCTGAAAACGCCGACTTCGCCGAACAGGTCGAGAAATCCGGTTTTGCCTTTATCGGCCCGAAAGCCGACACCATTCGCCTGATGGGCGACAAGGTATCGGCCAAGCACGCCATGATCGCGGCCGGTGTTCCGACCGTTCCAGGTTCTGACGGCCCGCTGCCGGAAGACCCTGAAACCGCATTGCGCATTGGCCGTGAAGTCGGCTACCCGGTGATCATCAAGGCCGCTGGCGGCGGCGGCGGTCGCGGCATGCGCGTTGTGCACCGTGAAGAAGACCTGATCGAAGCAGCCAAGCAGACCCGCGAAGAAGCCGGTGCCTGGTTCAGCAACCCGATGGTCTACCTGGAAAAATACCTGACCAACCCGCGTCACGTGGAAGTCCAGGTGATTTCCGACGGCCAGGGCAATGCCATCCACCTGGGCGACCGCGACTGCTCGCTGCAACGTCGTCACCAGAAAGTGCTGGAAGAAGCACCGGCACCGGGTATCGACGAAACCGCACGCGCTGAAGTTCTGGCTCGCTGCGTAAAAGCCTGTGTCGACATCAACTACCGTGGCGCGGGCACTTTCGAGTTCCTGTACGAGAACGGTCGCTTCTACTTCATCGAGATGAACACTCGTGTGCAAGTAGAGCACCCGGTGTCCGAAATGGTCACTGGCATCGACATTCTCAAAGAGATGTTGAGCATCGCTGCTGGCAACAAGCTGTCCTTCACCCAGGCGGACGTGAACATTCACGGTCACTCGCTGGAGTGCCGGATCAACGCTGAAGACCCGGCGACGTTCATGCCGAGCCCTGGCATGGTCAAGCACTTCCACGCTCCGGGCGGCAACGGCGTTCGCGTCGATTCGCACCTGTACAGCGGCTACAAGGTTCCGTCCAACTACGACTCCCTGATCGGCAAGCTGATCACCTGGGGCTCGACCCGTGACGAAGCCATGGCGCGCATGCGCAATGCCCTGGACGAAATCGTGGTCGACGGGATCAAAACCAACATCCCGTTGCACCGTGATCTGGTGAATGACGAAGGCTTCTGCAAAGGCGGCGTCAACATTCACTACCTGGAACACAAACTGGCTAACCAGTAAGTTTGTAATCCCGTCAACAAAGCCGCTTTCGAGCGGCTTTGTTGTTTGTGGGTGAGGGGCCAGGACTTTTCATCGTTTTTTGATTACCCCCCATGCCTACGCTCGCGTAAACTTGCGCGCTTCTCGCAGCCCGACCGGCTGCACACTCCTATTCTTTCAAAGGTGCCCGCCATGCCTTGGCTGCAAGTACGCCTCGCCATCAGCCCGGAACAAGCCGAAACCTACGAAGACGCGTTCCTCGAAGTCGGCGCCGTTTCGGTTACGTTCATGGACGCCGAAGACCAACCGATCTTCGAACCTGAGCTCAACACCACCCCGCTGTGGTCGCACACCCATTTGCTGGCACTGTTCGAAGGCGGCACCGAAGCTGAACTCGTACTGTCCCATCTGGAACTGCTGACCGGTTCGCCACTCCCTGAACATCATGCCGAAGTGATCGAAGACCAGGACTGGGAACGCAGCTGGATGGATAACTTCCACCCGATGCGTTTCGGCCAGCGCCTGTGGATCGTACCAAGCTGGCACGCAGCTCCCGAGCCGGATGCCGTTAACCTGCTGCTGGACCCGGGCCTGGCCTTCGGCACCGGCACTCACCCGACCACCGCACTGTGCCTGGAATGGCTGGACGGCCAGGATCTGAAAGACTGCACCGTGCTGGACTTCGGCTGCGGCTCGGGCATTCTGGCCATCGCGGCCATGCTGCTTGGCGCCAAACACGCCGTGGGTACCGACATCGACGTCCAGGCGCTGGAAGCCTCCCGCGACAACGCCAACCGCAACGGCGTCGATCCGCAGCTGTTCCCGCTGTACTTGCCCGAAGACATGCCACAGGTGCAGGCCGACGTCGTCGTTGCCAACATCCTCGCCGGCCCGCTGGTTTCCCTGGCCCCGCAACTGTCCAGCCTGGTCAAGCCGGGTGGCCGCCTGGCACTGTCGGGCATCCTCGCCGAACAGGGCGAAGAAGTGGCGGCAGCTTACGCCCAGGACTTCGATCTGGACCCGATTGCCAATCGCGATGGCTGGGTGCGCATCAGCGGCCGTCGGCGCTAGAATGAAACCATGCCCAATCCGGATGGCCGCATGAGCGATAGCTTCGTTACCCAGTGCCCACATTGCCAGACCAACTTTCGCGTCAGCCACGCTCAGTTGGGCATGGCACGCGGCGTGGTGCGCTGTGGCGCCTGCCTGCAAGTGTTCAATGCCGCGCAGCAACTGCTGAACCAGAGCACTGAAACAGGGCAGCCGCCCGCCGTGGAGACGCCCGCCGTCGCCGCGCCCGAAGCGATCGCGCCTGTACCTGTCGAAGTCGAAGCCACTGCCCCGGCCGTGCCGGTCAGCCCGCCAGCGTGGCAGGCACACACGATCGACCTCGACCATCTGGATCTGGACGAAGAACTGGCCAAGCTCGAAGAGCGTGAAATTCAGCCCAGCAAAAGCTTCGGCCAACCGCACAAGCCCGCAAGCACGTCGCTTAGCGCTCGTCGCGAAACCTCTGAAGCAGAAGAAGGTGAATGGTCTGATAGCCTGTTCAGCGAATCTGCTGCGGACCGCGCCGCAAACGCCAAGGCAGTCGAAAGCGAAGCCGAGCTGGCTGAAACCGGGCGTACCGAGCCGTCATTGTCGCTGGACATCGACGAACCGGACGATACTGCGCCCTTGCAGCTATCAATGGATGACGAACTGGAGCCGCCGCTGGTGGCCGAACACTTGTCAGCCACCGACGACGAAGACGACGAACCGCTAAAGCCATTGCCTCTGACCAAGGGCAAACGCAAGCGCAGCGAGCCGGCTGTCCACGAAGACCCGCTGATGGATCTGGTTGACGACCCGCTGACCCTGGACTGGCAAAAACGCCGAACGCCGTGGGGCAAGCGCCTGCTCTGGATCTTGCTGGTGCTTCTGGCCGCAGCGGCACTGGCCGGGCAGTACATCGCCAACCACTTCGACGAGCTGGCACGCCAGGACCAGTACCGCCCGATCTTCCAGCAACTGTGCCCGCAGATCGGCTGTACGGTGCCCTCCAAGGTCGATATCGACCGGATCAAGAGCAGCAACCTGGTGGTACGCAGCCACCCTGAATTTGCCGGTGCGCTGGTGGTGGATGCCATCCTCTACAACCGCGCGCCGTTCTCCCAGCCCTTCCCGCTGCTGGAACTGCGTTTTGCCGATCTCAACGGCAAAATGATCGCCAGTCGTCGGTTCAAACCCGGCGAATACCTCAGCGGCGATATGGCCAAAGCTGAAATGCCGCCGCAAACCCCTATCCACATTGCCCTGGACATCCTCGACCCGGGCCCGAAGGCCGTGAACTACAGCCTCAGTTTTCACTCACCCGAATAACCGCGCTACGCTTCTAGCTCTAAGCCACAAGTAGCAAGCTAGAAGCTAAAACCAGATTTTCTGCGTCTTGCAGCGTGTCGCTTGCCACTTGTAACTGGCTGCAAGCCGCAATTGTTCAAAAATCATCCAATTGCGTCTTTAACCAGTCATCGAGAGCGGGTATCATGCCAACCCTTTTTCGAACTCCCAAGATCCGGCCCCACAACAGGGAAGTCCTATGTCGGCGGTACGCATCGGCCCATATACATTGAACAACGGTTTGATTCTCGCCCCCATGGCGGGAGTCACCGACCAGCCCTTTCGTCAGCTTTGTCGACGGATGGGCGCAGGCCTGGTTGTCTCGGAAATGGTCACCAGTGACATGAGTCTCTGGAACAGCCGCAAATCGCGCCTGCGCATGATTCACGACGGTGATCCCGAGCCACGCTCGGTACAGATCGCCGGAGGCGATGCGCAAATGCTGGCAGACGCCGCCAGGGCCAATGTGGAACTGGGCGCACAGATTATTGATATCAACATGGGGTGCCCGGCAAAGAAGGTCTGCAACAAGGCCGCCGGCTCCGCATTGCTGAAAGACGAAGCACTGGTAAACGAGATCCTGCAGGCCGTCGTGGCTGCGGTTGATGTACCGGTTACCCTGAAGATCCGCACCGGCTGGGACCGGGACAACAAGAACGGCATCACGGTGGCAAAGATCGCCGAACAAGCCGGGATTACCGCTCTGGCGGTGCACGGCAGAACCCGTGCCGATCTGTACACCGGTGAAGCCGAGTACGACACCATTGCCGCGATCAAGCAGGCAGTGTCGATACCGGTGTTTGCCAACGGCGATATTGATTCACCCCACAAGGCCCTGCACGTGCTGAACGCGACCGGGGCCGACGGGCTGTTGATTGGCAGGGCGGCCCAGGGGCGGCCCTGGATTTTCCGCGAGGTCGATCACTTTCTGCGTACCGGGCAACTGTTGCCGGCACCGGAGATGGTCGAAGTGGAACGTATTCTGCTAGAGCATCTGGCTGCATTGCATACCTTCTATGGGGAGGTACTGGGCGTACGCATTGCCCGCAAGCATGTCGGGTGGTATCTGGCAACCTTGCCGGGCGCCAAGGAGTTTCGCGCCCACTTCAATCGTTTAGAAGATACGGAAGCACAATGCGCCAACGTTCAGGCGTTTTTCGCCGAACGACACAAGAGCCTGGTGACAGGGGACGAAGGATGGGTGGCCGCATGACGATGATGACCGAGACATTAGTGAGTGGAACAACGCCCGTGAGCGACAACGTCAACTTGAAACAGCACCTCAATACACCGAGCGAAGAAGGTCAGACCCTTCGCGGGAGTGTCGAAAAGGCGCTGCACAATTATTTCGCCCACCTGGAGGGCGCTGAAGTCACGGACGTCTACAACCTGGTACTTTCCGAAGTCGAGGCTCCCCTTCTCGAGTGCGTCATGAACTACGTCAAGGGCAACCAGACCAAGGCCTCCGAGCTGCTGGGCCTCAATCGCGGCACCTTGCGCAAAAAGCTCAAACAGTACGATCTGCTGTAAGCATTCAATCAAACCTGAAAGGCGTCCTGATAAAACAGGCCGCCTTTTTTGCTGACTCCTTTGCTTTTGATGGAAATCGAGATGACCGATCAGACTACCCGCCTGCCGATCCGCCGCGCTCTAATCAGCGTTTCCGACAAAACCGGAATCCTTGATTTCGCCCGTGAACTGGAAGCCCTCGGCGTCGAGATCCTGTCCACTGGCGGTACGTTCAAGCTGCTGCAAGACAACGGCGTAGCCGCTGTTGAAGTCGCGGACTACACCGGCTTTGCAGAAATGATGGACGGTCGGGTGAAAACCCTGCACCCGAAAATCCACGGTGGCATCCTGGGCCGTCGCGGCATTGACGATGACATCATGAGCGAGCACGGCATCAAGCCGATCGACCTGGTCGCGGTTAACCTCTACCCGTTCGAAGCCACCATCTCCAAGCCAGGTTGCGACCTGCCGACCGCCATCGAGAACATCGATATCGGCGGCCCGACCATGGTTCGTTCGGCTGCGAAAAACCACAAAGACGTGGCCATCGTGGTCAATGCCAGCGATTACGCCAATGTCCTGGAAAACCTCAAGGCCGGTGGCCTGACCTACGCACAGCGTTTCGACCTGATGCTCAAGGCTTTCGAGCACACTGCTGCCTACGACGGCATGATCGCCAACTACCTGGGCACTGTGAACCAGGCCGCTGAAACACTGAGCACCGAAGACCGCGGCCTGTTCCCGCGCACCTTCAACAGCCAGTTCATCAAGGCCCAGGAAATGCGCTACGGCGAGAACCCGCACCAGAAAGCGGCGTTCTATGTTGAAGCCAAGCCGACCGAAGTCAGCATCGCGACGGCAACCCAGCTGCAAGGCAAGGAACTGTCGTTCAACAACGTGGCCGACACTGACGCTGCGCTGGAATGTGTGAAAAGCTTCGTCAAGCCTGCCTGCGTCATCGTCAAGCACGCCAACCCGTGCGGCGTGGCTGTAAGCCCGGACGCCGAAGGCGGCATTCGCCAGGCCTACGAGCTGGCTTACGCCACCGATACCGAATCGGCTTTCGGCGGCATCATCGCCTTCAACCGTGAACTGGACGCCGAAACGGCCAAGGCCATTGTCGAGCGCCAGTTCGTTGAAGTGATCATCGCCCCGTCCGTGAGCGAGGAAGCCCGTGCCATCGTCGCGGCCAAAGCCAACGTGCGCCTGCTGGCCTGCGGCCAGTGGAGCGAAGATCGCGCCCCGGCCTGGGACTTCAAACGCGTTAACGGCGGTTTGCTGGTACAAAGCCGTGACATCGAAATGATCGGCAGCGAAGACCTGAAAGTCGTGACCAAGCGCGCGCCGACCGAGCAAGAGATCAACGACCTGATCTTTGCCTGGAAAGTGGCCAAGTACGTCAAGTCCAACGCCATTGTCTACGCCAAGGGCCGTCAGACCATCGGTGTCGGCGCAGGCCAGATGAGCCGCGTAAACTCGGCCCGTATTGCCGCGATCAAGGCTGAGCACGCAGGTCTGCAAGTACAGGGCGCCGTGATGGCATCGGACGCATTCTTCCCGTTCCGTGACGGCATCGACAACGCGGCCAAGGCCGGTATCACTGCCGTGATCCAGCCGGGCGGCTCGATGCGCGACAACGAAGTGATTGCTGCCGCTGACGAAGCCGGCATTGCCATGGTGTTCACCGGCATGCGCCACTTCCGTCACTAATCACTTTTGAGCGCACCGCAACCCTGTAGTCGCTGCCGAAGGCTGCGATGGGATTTGCAGGGAGCCTGAGATAACGGGTTGCTTCGCAACCCTTCGCAGCCTTCGGCAGCGACTACAGGCTCAGATTGCGGTGCTCACCAGAATTCAGCGTCATCCGAGGTTTTTGAAATGAATGTTTTGATCATTGGCAGCGGTGGCCGCGAACACGCACTGGCCTGGAAAGTAGCTCAGGACCCACGTGTCGCCAAAGTATTCGTTGCCCCGGGCAACGCCGGCACCGCCATTGAAGCCAAATGCGAGAACGTCGCCATCGACGTGCTGGCCCTTGAGCAACTGGCAGATTTTGCCGAGAAGAATGTTTCCCTGACCATCGTGGGCCCGGAAGTACCCCTGGTTGCCGGCGTGGTTGACCTGTTCCGCTCCCGTGGCCTGGACTGCTTCGGCCCTACCGCTGGCGCTGCCCAGCTGGAAGGCTCCAAGGCGTTCACCAAGGACTTCCTGGCGCGTCACAAGATCCCGACCGCCGACTACCAGAACTTCACCGAAATCGAACCGGCCCTGGCTTACCTGCAGAAAGTCGGCGCGCCGATCGTGATCAAGGCCGACGGCCTGGCCGCAGGTAAAGGCGTGATCGTCGCCATGACCCTGACCGAAGCCGAAGACGCCGTACGCGACATGCTCGCAGGCAACGCCTTTGGCGAAGCCGGTTCGCGCGTGGTGATCGAAGAGTTCCTCGACGGCGAAGAAGCCAGCTTCATCGTCATGGTCGACGGCAAGAACGTGCTGCCGATGGCCACCAGCCAGGACCACAAACGCGTCGGCGACGGCGATAGCGGCCCTAACACCGGCGGCATGGGCGCTTACTCCCCTGCCCCGGTGGTCACCGCTGACGTTCACCAGCGCGTGATGGACCTGGTGATCTGGCCAACCGTGCGCGGCATGGCTGAAGAAGGCAATGTCTACACCGGCTTCCTGTACGCAGGGCTGATGATCGACAAGGCCGGCAACCCGAAAGTGATCGAGTTCAACTGCCGCTTCGGTGACCCGGAAACCCAACCGGTGATGCTGCGTCTGCAATCGAGCCTGGTGCTGCTGGTTGAGGCTGCTCTGGCTCAAGCACTGGACAAGGTTGAAGCGCAATGGGATCCGCGCCCAAGCCTGGGCATCGTGCTGGCCGCCGGTGGCTACCCTGGCGATTACGCCAAGGGCGCCGTGATCCACGGTCTGGATGCTGCCGCCAAGCTGGAAGGTAAAGTTTTCCATGCCGGTACTGCACTCAACGCCGCCGGCGAAGTCGTAACATCGGGTGGCCGCGTACTGTGTGCCACTGCTATGGGCGACACCGTTGAAGCGGCACAGCAAAAGGCTTACGAACTGGCCAAGGCCATCGAGTGGGACGGCTGCTTCTATCGTAACGACATTGGCTACCGCGCCATTGCACGCGAACGCGGTGACAGCCAGGAATAAGTAATCCACATGGATAGGCTGGGGCCTTCGGCCCTTGCCTAACTATTCCAGGCCCGCGCATAGTTAACATCAGGCTTCACTTTACGAAGGGATTTCGCCGTGCGCTGGCTCAGGATCGCCATAGCTTTTACCGCCGCCCTACTGGCCACTGTGCTTGGCATGATGCCTGCGCAAGCCGCTACAGCGACCAGTTGGTCTGTCCTGTCAGACCCGCAGGCCAGCCTGCAACTGAGCGATGTCCGCTCCCCTCGCCTGTCCAGCCAGTTCAGCCCTGTCGACCTTGACCGCATAGGTGCCGCTGAACCCGGCGAAGCCTTGTGGCTGCGCGTACACCTGCAACCCGACAAGCACGAGCAGATCCTGCGGCTGTTTGCCCCGGACCTGGCGCGCCTGGACATGTATGTGTTCGATGATCAAAAACTGATCAGTGAGATGAACACCGGTTCAGCATTACCCACCAACAGCAAACCGGTACCCAGCAGTGACTACCTGCTGCCCCTGCCGCAAAGCGCCAAACCGCTGGATGTATACCTGCGCATGGTCTCTTACCACCAATTGCGCCCCCATATTACCCTCGACACTGCCGTGATGCTGGCCGCCAGCCAGAGCAAGCCCCTGCTTTATGGCCTGTTGCTGGGCTGCATGACGATGCTGTTGCTGCACAACCTTGTGCGCTTTGCCTTCAGCCGCTCGCCCAGCAGCCTGTGGCTGGCGATCTGCGAAGCACTGCTAATGGCCAGTTCAGTGTTGTTCCTGAACCTGCTCGACCCCTGGCTGGGGCAATGGCACAGCCTGCAAACCCCGGGGGCGTACCTGACACTGTTACTGACCGCGCCGTGCGGGCTGATGTTCACCTATAGCTTTTTCGCGAGTCGCGGCGCCCATCGACTGCTCAAACTGCTGCTGCTGGATATTCTCATTATCGGCCTCGGTGGCCTGTTGCTGCTGTTTATCGACAACCTGCCGCTGAACCTCATTACCTATGCCCTGGTCGGGCTGGCAAGTGTCAGCATTCTGGCCGTATCGGTTTACCACTGGCAAAAGGGCTACAAACCGGCGCGCATGTTTGCCATAGCGATGGTGATTTTCAATATCGGCACCCTGGTGATTCTCCCGGCGCTGCTGGGCCTGACCCTGATCGCACCGCAGGAGCTGGTGGTGGCGCTGATGTGCGTGGTTTGCTTCAGCGGCTTGCTGATGAGCTTCGCCCTGAGCGAGCGCAACCGCAGCATCACCCAGGCCCAGTTCAGCATCAGCCGCGAATTGGCGGCCAGCACTGCCGAGGTCAATGCCAAGGCCGAGTTCCTGTCCAGGATCAGCCATGAAATCCGCACCCCCATGAACGGCGTGCTGGGCATGACCGAGCTGCTGCTGGGCACACCACTGTCGGTCAAGCAGCGCGACTACGTGCAGACCATCCACAGCGCCGGCAATGAACTGCTGACCCTGATCAACGAAATTCTCGACATTTCCAAGCTCGAATCGGGGCAGATCGAGCTTGATGACGTGCAGTTCGATCTCAATGCCCTGATCGAAGACTGCCTGAGTATTTTCCGCACCAAGGCCGAACAGCAGAACGTCGAGCTCATCAGCTTTATCCAGCCGCAAGTACCCCGGGTGATCAGCGGCGACCCGACCCGCCTGCGTCAGACCTTGCTGAGCCTGCTCGAAAGCTCCCTGAAAAAGACCGATGAGGGGGAGATCCTGATCGTCGTTGCCCTTGAGGAGCGCAGTGGCCCGCCACGCTTGCGCATTGCCATCCAGGACTCCGGCCAGCCGATGGATGAGCAGGAGCGTGACGCCCTGTTGCACGCCGAATTGCACAGCAAGAACTTCCTTGCCGCAACCCGCCTTGGTGGCCACCTGGGGCTGGTGATCGCCCGCCAGCTGATCATCCTGATGGGCGGCGAATTCGGCATAAAGCCCGGGCAGACCACCGGCAGCAACCTGTGGCTGACCCTGCCCCTGGACCCGCAGCACCTGGAGCATCCCACCTCGGACCTGGACAGCCCGCTCAAAGGCGCGCGGGTACTGGTGGTCGACGACAACGACACCTGCCGCAAAGTGCTGGTGCAGCAGTGCTCGGCCTGGGGGTTGAATGTCAGCGCCGCCGCCTCGGGCAAGGAAGCCCTGGCCTTGCTGCGCACCAAGGCGCACTTGCGTGACTACTTTGACATCGTCCTGCTGGACCAGAACATGCCCGGCATGACCGGCATGCAACTGGCCGCCAAGATCAAGGAAGACCCGAGCCTCAACCATGACATTCTGCTGATCATGCTCACCGGCATCAGCAATGCACCGAGCAAGATCATTGCGCGCAACTGCGGGATCAAGCGGATCCTCGCCAAGCCAGTGGCCGGTTACACCCTCAAAACCACCCTGGCCGACGAATTGACCCAGCGCAACAAAGGCCATGCCGCCGCACAAACCTCGGCTAATGGCCCCGCCGCCGTGCCGGTCTCAGTGCCCGGCGACTTCCGCATTCTGGTGGCTGAAGACAATAACATTTCGACCAAGGTTATCCGCGGCATGCTGGGCAAGCTCAACCTGCACCCGGACACTGCGTGCAATGGTGCCGAAGCGCTCAAGGCGATGAAGGCCCAACGCTATGACCTGGTGCTGATGGACTGTGAGATGCCGGTACTCGACGGATTTTCCGCCACCGAGCAATTGCGTGCCTGGGAAGTCAGCCACCAGCGGGTGCGCACTCCGGTTGTCGCCCTGACTGCCCACATTCTTACCGAACACAAAGAACGCGCCCGGCAGGCCGGTATGGACGGGCACATGTCCAAACCCGTGGAACTGTCGCAATTGCGTGAACTGGTAGAGTTTTGGGTCGAACAACGTGAGTTGCGTCAATCCCGCACGCAACTGTCCTAACAGACAGCCTGTCCCCCTGATAGACTTTCGGCGCCCCCCATCGATGTGAGCTCAGACCATGCTCCATGTGCTGTTCAGTGTGTACTTGAAGATGCTGGTGCTCTACAGCCCGTTTTTCGTGCTGTCGTGCTTTATCAGCCTGACTCGGGGTTACTCGAACAAGGAACGCCGCCGGCTGGCCTGGAAAGTGGCCCTGGCCACGCTGATCTCCAGCGTGTTGCTGTACCTGTTCGGGCGCACGATCTTCAGCGTCTTCGGCATCACCGTCGATGCATTCCGCATCGGTGCCGGCAGCGTGCTATTTATCTCGGCACTGGGCATGGCCCAGGGCAAGTCTGCGGTGCAAACCGACAATGTGCAGCAGGACGTGACTATCGTTCCCTTGACCATCCCGCTCACTGTCGGCCCCGGTACCATCGGTGCGTTGCTGGTCATGGGCGTCAGCCAGCCCCACTGGGATGACAAGCTGATGGCGATTGTCAGTATTGCCCTGGCCAGCCTGACGGTGGGCGTGGTGCTTTACCTGTCCAACCGCATCGAACGGATTCTGGGCGAGCAGGGTTTGCAGATCGTCAGCCGCCTGATGGGCCTGTTTGTCTGCGCCCTTGCAGCGCAGATCATCTTTACCGGGATCAAAGGGTATATGGTTCCCTGAAAATACACTGGACTGTGGGAACGAGCCCGCTCGCGAAGCGGCTGTCTAGCCTTTCGCGAGCAGGCTCGCTCCCACGGCGCTCAGGGCTTTTCGCCATACCAGCGCGGCGTGTACACCCACTGCATGCCGTCGGCACGGGCAAAGGTGCACGTCGTCGACGAGCCCACCAGTACCATGGTGCGCATATCCACCTGCTCCGGGGTCAACTCACCCAGGGTCAGGGTGCGCAAGGTCTGGCCCGGGCGGCCAATGTCACGACCCAGTACTACCGGTGTTTGCGCCGTGCGATGGCGCCTGACGATATCCAGCGCAACGCCCAGTTGCCACGGCCTTGAGCGGGAAATCGGGTTATAGAACGCCAGCGCCAGATCCGCCTCGCAAGCCAGGTCCAGGCGCTTTTCAATGATGCTCCACGGCTTGAGGTTGTCCGACAGCGACATCACGCAGAAGTCATGCCCCAGCGGCGCCCCGGCCTGTGCGGCCGTTGCCAGCGAGGCCGACACACCCGGCAGGATCTCCAGGTCGACGCTGTGCCACTGCGGGTCCACAGATTCATGCAACGCTTCGAGTACGGCGGCGGCCATGGCAAAAACGCCAGGGTCCCCTGAAGACACCACTACCACCGAGCGACCTTGCGCCGCCAGCTCGAAGGCGTGGCGGGCGCGCTGCATCTCTTCGCGGTTATCGGTGCAATGCATCACCTGATCGTCGCGGAACGGCCCGGCCATACGTACATAGGTTTCATAACCCAGCACATCATTGGCCCGCGCCAGCTCGGCCTTGACTGCAGGCACCATCAGCTCGGCAGCACCGGGGCCCAGGCCGATCACGGCCAGACGACCCCGAGGGCGACCGATCAATTGCGGTTGCACTGGCGCAGGTGCCACCCCCAGCGCCACACCCTTGCTTGGCTCACGCCAGGCTACAGGCAACAACGTTTCATCGCCGTCGACAAACCGCAATGGCACCGCCAGTTCAACGGCCGTGTCACGCAACGGCGCACTGGCCATCAAGGTATCGGGCGCGACAATGCAAGCCAGGGACTGGCGAGCCAGTCCGGCCTGCTGCAATGCTTCGAGGATCGTCTGTGGCGAAACTTCGGCACACACCTGCACCAGTACATTGCGCGGATAAATCAGCAACTCGTCGGCGGCAGGGGCACGCTCGGCGTTGCCCACATGAATCGCCAGCCGCGCCTGAGCGTTTTCGGGCAACTGCGCCCGCGCCAGCCACGGTGCATCGCCTTCGATACGCACTGATTCGCCGGCCAGCAGATCCGAAACAAAGCGCTTGCCCAGCTCCAGATCGCCCAGGGCATAGCCCGCTGGCGGGTTCAGCAGACACGTACCAAAGCGCAGTTCGCCGCTGGTGGTGATCGCCGGGGCAATCCCCAGGCCAGCCGCAATGACCCGCGCCAGATCATTTACCCCGCCCAGCCCACCCAGCAACGGCACCACCGCGCTGGCGTCTTCGGCCACCGCCAGCACCGGCGGCTCGGCGCCTTTTTCCAGCAACAATGGCGCCAGCGTGCGGATCACAATACCTGCAGCGCACAGCGCAATAATCGGCGTGTCCTGCTGATAAAGCTGACGCAGGGTGTCGCCGAAATCGCTGTAACTGCGATCTGCGCCTTCAACCCGCCCTGTCAGCCCAAGGACCGAGGCGCCGGGCAGCAACTGCTGGATGCGGCGTGCGGTGTCCAGGCTGCCATTGCCCAGAATGACAATGGCCGGTGCCGGGCGACTCAACCCTGCCACCGTTCGCCAGGGACGATAATCAGCGAGAAATACGGCGAAGACATTGGCTCCACTTCATTGAGCGGCACGATCTTCTGATTGCTCATGGTGGCGCGCTCGACATACAACGCCCGCTCGGCCAGCCCCAGCTCGCCCAGCACTTCGCGCACTTTATGAAAGTTGCGCCCCAGCTTCATGATCACTGCCGCATCGGCAACCGCCAGCCGCGACTTGAGTTCTTCGTGGGGCAACACACCCGAGAGCACCGACAGGCTCTGGTTGCGATACACCAACGGCACGCCCAATACCGAAGCACCGCCCAGCATCGAGCACACACCTGGTACCACTTGCGCTTCAAAACGCTGGGCCAGACGGTCGTGCAGGTACATATAGGAGCCGTAGAAGAACGGATCACCTTCGCAGATCACCGCCACATCGCGACCGGCGTCCAGATGCACGGCCACTTCGACTGCGGCCTGATCGTAGAAATCGCTGATCACCTGCTCGTAAGACAACGGCTCAGGCAACACCTCGGTGGTCACCGGGTACACCAGCGGCATCTGGGTTTGCACGTCTTGCAGATGGGCTTCGATAATGCCGAACGCATTGCCCTTCTTGCCCTTGGCCACGAAATACGCCACCACCGGCGATTCGCGCAGCAGGCGCAGGGCTTTAACCGTAATAAGCTCAGGGTCACCGGGGCCGACGCCCAGACCGATCAAACGTCCTGGTTGCGCCATTATTCGATCTCCGTGGCCAGGGCGTTAACGGCCGCAGCCGCCATCGCGCTACCGCCACGGCGGCCCTGCATGATCACAAACGGCACGCCACGGCTATCCGCAGCGAGCATGGCCTTGGATTCGGCAGCGCCGACAAAGCCTACCGGGAAGCCCAGGATCAACGCCGGTTTTGGCGCGCCAGCATCGATCATTTCCAGCAGATAGAACAACGCGGTAGGCGCGTTGCCAATCACCACCACACTGCCTTCCAGGTATGGGCGCCAATGCTCAAGGGCCACCGCCGAACGGGTGTTGCCCTTCTCCAGCGCCAGCTCGGGCACGCCTTCTTCACGCAGGGTACAGATCACCGGGTTATTGGCCGGCAAACGGGTACGGGTAACACCTTCGGAAACCATGCGCGCATCGCACAAAATCGCAGCACCTGCCGCCAGAGCGTCACGCCCGGCCTTACCTGCGCCCGGCGAAAAGCGCAGGTCTTCGATGGCATCGACCATGCCGCAGGCGTGAATCACGCGCACGGCGAGTTTTTCCAGGTCCGCCGGGATGCTCTCGAGGTTGGCCTCGGCACGAATAATGGCGAACGAGTTGCGATAGATCTCTTGACCATCGCGGATGTAATCAATCATCGGTGTTGCTCCATTGGCGGGCCTCAAGCCAGGCGCCCGCCGCTTCAATTGTAAGATTGCGCTCGCGCAGAACACCGAAACCGGCATGCTCCGGGGTGCGTAAATAGAGGTCGTAATGACCGGGCGCCACGGCCAGCAAGGTGACCGGCGCAATGTGGGCTGCCGCGCAGGAGCGCCGGCAGCCGGTCAGATGAATATTCATGGGCATTGGCAGCAACGCGGCCAACTGGCGGGCATCCTGCTTGGTGTCAGCCAGGCCTTTGGCACAGGCACTGGAACCGGTACAGGCCACCAGATGCGCCAGCGGGCTGCCTGCATCGCAGATCAAGCCAAGCACCATCAACTCGCCCATTAACGCGCTGGCCTGAGCCTGCGCGACGTTGGGCAGTAATACGCTCTGCCACGCAGTGAAACGCAGAGTGCCATCGCCGTAGCGCTCGGCCAGCTCGGCCAACCCCGCCAGCATCGCTGCATCCAGCCGCCCCAGTGGCGGGGCGCCGCCAACATAAACCTGGCCATTTGCATGCTGCGACCAGATGCCGAGATGCATGGACGCCGAAGCGGCACCCCGCTGCCAGCCAGCAACGGGCAAAAGTGCCACGCTGAGCCGCTGCGCCAGTTGCCCGACAAACGACTCAGCGCTGACTTCTTCCAGCAGATGGCGCATGCGGATTTGCTCAGGCCGCGCCAGATCCAGAAACTGCATCAGCACGGCCATTACCAGTTCATGCCCGTGTTCAACAGGCACGGCAGCCAGTGCCGGATCGTGCGCGGGGCACCCGGCCAAGCCAAAGGCCAGCAGCGTCTGGCCATCGCGCCTGAACGCTGACAACCACAGGTCGTGCGGGTGCTCCAGCATGGCCAGGGTTTCACCGCCGTCCAGTTGC
The DNA here is from genome assembly GCF_002269505.1 of Pseudomonas fragi. Classification (GTDB taxonomy): domain Bacteria; phylum Pseudomonadota; class Gammaproteobacteria; order Pseudomonadales; family Pseudomonadaceae; genus Aquipseudomonas; species Aquipseudomonas fragi_D. The sequence continues at coordinate 84,009 of NZ_NQKQ01000001.1, forward strand.
ACGGCGAACTTGGCCGACAGCTCGGCGAACCGCGGTGTGTTTTGCAGGCTGGCCAGTATCTGCCGGGCCAGCGGCCAGGTATCGATATGCATCTGTGGGTCGATGCCGGCGCTCGGGCTGAGCATCACGTTGCGCACATCATCACTGGCCGCCGTTGCGGGCCCAAGCCCGACCGCCAGCAGAGGCTCAATCAACGCCCGATGCTGTGGCCCGACACCACGTATCTGCAAGTTGCCACGGTTGGTCGCTTCGATCACGCCACTGGCATAGCGCTGAGCCACATCGGCCACCGCGCGGGCTTGTCGGGCGGTGATCGAGCCACCGTCCAGTTTGACCCGACAGATGCCACCATCCATTGCCTGGACGATACGCAGCAACCCCGGGCAAGCCGAAGGGCGCACAGGCATCGTGACTGAAAGTTCAGGTGGCAAGGTCAAGGGGCTATCCAGGGCAGGCAATACGCTATTGCAGGTGGCGCATTATGCCTGCTTTGGGCGATTGCATGAAAAGCCTGCCAGACGGAATGACTACTCCAGTGTATTAGTCTGCGGCAGTTGCGGATGATCCCGGCCCAGGCGGGTGATCAGCAGCACCACTGAATCGGCGTTGGCCAGCATGAGATCAATGCGCTTGCGGGCATCATTTTTAAAGACCGACCGTGCTTGCTCAAGGGTTTTTACGCCGGTAACAGCTTTGACCCGGGCCTTGCCCGGATTACCGGGTATGTCTGCCCAAGTGTGTTGTTCAGGATCAAACTGCTGAAACAGGTGCTCAGTCGAAATATAGGGCGAGTGGCAATCCTGAACGACCTGGTTAAACGATTTGATCTGATTGCCCAGAGGCGTTGTGTCATCCAGCAGGTCCTCGTAAGGAAAGCCCGGATTCAGGTAGTTGATATCTTCGGTATCCAGCACCTGATGGCTGACCTCATGCAGCATAAAGGCTGCCCGATAGTGCTCGTTGGTTCTGAAGGGTGGCCGGGTAGCTTTCACAAAAGGCTGGCCCAAGGCGTAGGGTGTATCAAATGGCGTGCTGAAAAAACGCTCACTCAAGTACAAGCGGTTCTGCGTATCCCAACGGTGTATCCAGGCAACTGCCTTGTCGCTGAAGCGAGCGCGGCAGACCACGTACTTACTGGAGGTCAACGGCGACAGCTCGGGGTGCAAAAACCGCGCAAGCAGAGGCTCGACCGTTTCCTTGAGGCGCTCAAGCAACGGCTGATCCACGTGCTCCACATCAAAGAATTCCTGTATCAACGCCCGGCTCCGGGCATTCTGCGCACCGGGTTCGAGCACGGTCTGCAGGGCACTCTGGCTGCGCTGCAGGTAGGTTACGGCCAGCTCATGGGCCTCACGAATGGCCAACGCCTTTTCTGGAAAACGTCGCGCAATGCTGGCCATGCCGCTGGCCTGCACCTCATGGGTCAGGCGGTCGGATATCGACGCCGTAGTTGATAGCACAGGGCCGCCGCCCAGCAGCGGCTCCTTGAGATCCAACTCCCAATGGTCACGTTTGTTGATCTTTACCAGCGGCCCTTCGCGGCCTTCGCCGATAAAAATGCGCCAACGCTCACGCCAGGCCTGCACCTGGAAAACATGCCCCCCCAACGGCACATAGTGAAGACCTGTGCCGGGATGATGGTACAACCGGGTAAGGCTGTCCTGCTTGAGGTCCAGCAAGGCCACATCATTGGCTTGAAAGGGCTGCAAGCCGGTCTCTTGCTCCGGCGTCAGCCGCACCGCCGCTTCGGGCTCCAGCTGACGCACAACTACCGGGGTGCCCGCTTGCGGTTGGCGCGGTGCCCGATAACCACCGCCAATCTGCGCCAGCAAGGAAGCAAAACCGGCCACGGCTTCGCCCCATTCGCCTTTTTGCGCGGCCTCAAAACCTTGCTGCACAAAGCCCGTCGACTGCCAGACCACCATGGGAATGCTCAACCTGGCAGGCAAAAACATCAACGCCGTAGAAGCAATCAACGAAAACAGGTACTTGAACGACTCCCAGTCGGCTTCGGCAGTGGTCTTCGACTGCGCTGCGGCCATGTCCAGCAACAGGTAGTAATTGTCGACGTACAACTGTTCAAACAGGTTGCCCGCGATGGGCGATAGCGACAGGGTCGGGGGCGCCGGCCTGAGCATGAAACTGCCGAGGGACGCATCCACATACTGCGGGACATGGGGCTCCACAAAGCCGCCATAGTTGTAGGTTTTACGGGCCTCGGGCTCAAGCCGCTGAAGCACCAGCGCCTGCAAGTCGGTGTTGATACGCAGGTCATCGAGCAAGGAGGCTTCGTTGGTGTACGCTTTGAAAGTAAAGCGCTCGCTGTAGTTGACCCATAGCATCTGTGGCCCGGCGCCGTATTCCACAGGCCCTATGATGTAGAGCCCCCTGGCCCGATCAGGATCTGCCTCGGGCTCGGCTATCAGCTCAAATGGCCGGACAATGATCGGCATTCTGTTCAACGTCAGGCGCGCCACACCATCCGGCATGCTGATGACCTGCTGCATGTACCGATAGGCCACCTCCTGGCCCGGGTCGATCAGTTTTTCCCGCAGGGCCTGCTCCATCACCTGCAGCGAAAGTTGCTCGGCAAATTGTTGTTGGCGCACGGCCACGCCCTGTTTTCCGGGCGCCAGTTTGTCCTGCAACAGGCCACGGTAATGCGCGCCGATATCCAGTTGTCGGGCCCATTGTTTTACATACGTCGCACTCAAGATCGACGGCAACTCACTGCCGTCAGGCGTTCGCAAGGAGATAGCGCCTGCAGTGAGCCGATAAAAGCCGTTGAGTGAAAATTGCGTAAGGGTCTGAACAATACGCGTCGTTGCGGCCGGCAAAAAAGCGGGCGTGCTGCCCACGGGTACCGGTGAAGGCACATAGGTGTCGATCACCACCTCGATCGCATCAGGGTCCAGCCCCTGCCCCGCGAAGTCGAGTTCCAGGCGCAGTTTCAGCAGCGCGCGGGCGTACTCGGCAAGCGGAGGGATGTCATGCAGATAGTTCTGCTGTTCCTGCCCGGCGTCTGGATAGCGCTGCAACAATGCGGCGTAAGCCTGCTGATCTGCTTGCGAGGCACTTTTCAACCACTGCGGCATTGCAGCTTCAAACGCTTGCAGGCGCGCCATTTCAATCACACGTTCCAGTACAAGCCCTGCACGGCCTTGCACCAATTCACTTTGCACGAGGTTTTCAAAGGCCTGTGCCGACAAGGGGATGGCTTGAGCCGTACGGCAGGCAAAGCCGGCATCTGCAAGTACCTTGGCAATCACTTGCTGCTGGGCCTCGCGGACAAAGTCGTGCTCATAGCGTACGAATTGCAGCCCGCCATTTTTGCTTTCTGCAATGCTGTCCAGCCAGGCCATGACCTGTGGCTGTGCACCAATGCTGACATGGGCCAGCAGCTCCCAGCGCCGCGCCTTGTCAGCAAGACGGGCTTGCAGCCGGGCCCTGCACTCTTCCACCGACGCAAAGGCCTCGAAGCCCGAGAGGGAGCTCCAGAAGATGGCACGCCCGGCAGTTGCGGGTTCCAGACCACCGCGCTCGGTGAACAGCAGGCAGTTGACGATATCCAGCCGGCCCTGATTGCCATTGATTGATAGTGCAATTCCAGACACGTCGGGTACAAACCCTGCCAATGCTGAACGTTGGCTGCTCACCGGCTGGTTCAGCACGGTACTCAGCACCGCCAGGTCAGTCGCTGAAAGCTGCTTGCCCAGTTGCATCAGCTGCAATTCGGTCCGCAGCATTGCCAGCCTCAGGGTGCACAGCCGGTCGATCAACGCATCAGATCTTAACGGCAGGGCCGGGGCATAGAAAAAGGCCCGGAGTTGAATGACAAAGCCCTGTGAGAACCCCGTTGCGGCCTGATCAAGAACATTGATTAGCTCAATGCCTGAAAGCGGCCTGGGCGGATTGAGATCCTGGGTATCCAGCCTGAGCAGGCCCGCCTCTATCTGCTCGGGATCACGCGGCAACGGCTGTAGCCCGGTGACCTGTTGCAGCAGTGCCTGCGTGAGCGTGACCGGCTCACGCATGCCTGCGAACTGCAGGCGGATGCGCTCGAGCTCCAGCGCGTCATGTCCCGCTCGGGTAAGCGCCTTCACGAGCCTTGTTTGCGCATACAAAAATGGCGCAGGCCAGGGCTGCAACAACCCATCGAGCCGCGACGCAATATTGATTAACTGCATCACCAACTCATCGGCCTGCCCACCGATGCCAGTTGCCATCGAGCGGGCATTTAAGGTCTCGGGCGAAGCTGAGCCGGTATTAAATGTAGAAGTGATTGCCTTCATGGTTGATCTCTCTGCGCTTGCGGACAATGCACAGCACGCTATCCCGAGCCTGTTCGGTCGTGGCACTACATAGATACTCCGGCACTTGCCGGACGATCAAACGGCAGTGCTCGTAGCCGGTTTGAAGTACCCGAGCCAGGTGATCAACAACGTCTGCGAATCGGCATTCATCAGGATTACCCTCTGGCGAAAAGCCGGCTCACCGAAAAACCGCTCACGCACCTCTTCGATGTTTTTACTGCCGGTCTTCTGAATCAGGGTGTGCGCCAGCTTGAATGTCAGGGGCAGATAGCTGCGCCTATTGCTGTACTTTTCCTTGAACAGATCCTCCTTGCGTATATCAGTGCTCAGCTGGCGATAGCGGTGGTCCTGCATTTGCCTTTTCAGCGCGCGTATCTGGCCATCCCAGGCAACCTCGGGCACCAGCAACTCCTCGAAGGGATGGCTGACCCCCAGGTAATTGATATCGATGGTGCCCATGACCAGATGGCTGAATTCATGGATCAGAATGGTGGCCGTGGAGTGCTTGACCCGGTCGAACTCGCGGCCGTCCAGCCCGTTCACAGACAGGCTGAAGATCTCGTCGGCACTGGCAAAGTAGCCCTGGGCAAAAAGCACAACCTTGCGTTTGACCACACTGCCCAGCGCCGTAACCCGGGCCACTTCTCGCGGATTGGGCGGCGAATACAGCCCGTAGCGACGAGAATTCAGGGGCGAGAACTCGGCCGACTGCAGGGCAGTCAGCAGCTTGTCGACGATGCGCTTGAGCCTGTCCAGCAAGGCGTCTTCGATCTGCGTCACGCTGAACACCCGGGCAAGAAGCCGTCGCGTCCGGGCATTCAGCTGGCTGGCACTACTGACCGATTGCAGATGTTCCTTGCAGTCGGTCAGGTAACGCACGGCCTGCTCATGCGCCTCGCGTATCACCAGGGCCTTGCGCGGGTGCAGGCGCTCGATGGCAGGCATACCCAGTGCCGTGACCGTTTGACCCCGGCCAAAAGCAAGAGCCCCCGATGTACCCGAACGCGTACCCAATGCCTGGCCGCCACCCGGCAAGGGCTCCTTCAGATCAAGGGTCCAGCGATGCTCGTCGTTGCGCTTGACCAAAGGGCCGTCGTGACCCTCACCGATATGAATACGCCAACGTTCCTGCCAGGCCACCACCTCAAACACCTGCCCGTCCAGAGCAATAAAACGCCGGCCTGACGGCGTTTCGGTATATAGCCCGGTAGCCGTATCTTCCTGCAAATCGCTCAACGACACCTGATTGGCGGCATAGGGACGCAAACTCGCTTGCTGCTCACGGTTCAAGGTGCCCATCGGGGTCTCGAAGGCCGCAACGCCGTGAGGTTCCTGCGCGGGGCGGGCCCAAGTTGCGTGGCTGCTCGTAAGCATCAACAGGGCATTGGCGAAATCAAACAATGCCTGCCCCCAGCGATCGTCGGCTACCGCTTGCACGGCGGCCAGGGTACTGGCTTCGGCCTGCCAGACCATCAGGGGCACGCTCAACCTGCCCGGCAAAACCAGCAGTGCCGTGTCCGCCAGCAGCGACAGCAAATACGTCAGAGACGCCCAGTCTGCCTGCGCTGCGCTGTGGGCCCGGGTGCGCGCCAGAGCCAGTCGTACATTGAGCGTGTCTACGTACAGCTGGCCCAAACAGTTGCCGCGCAGTTGCGCTGTATCAAGCGTTGCGGGAGGGTTGGCCTCAAGCGGCGAACTCAAGGTCGGATCGACATAACCAACATGCGGCTCGTGAAAGCCGCCATAGTCATAGATCTTGCGCACCCTCGACTCCAGACGCGCCAGCACCTCGTCCTGCAAGGGTTCAGAACCATGCAGCTGGTGCAGAAAATCGGCCTGGCCAGCGTACTCACGAAGCATCGGGCCCTTGCCATAAAGCATGTACAGCACTTGCGGCGCACTATCGAGGGCAACCGGGCCAATCAGGTAGATGCCCGCAGCCTGGTCTGGATGTCGACCGGCAACAGCGCGAAAAGCCAAAGGCCGGATCACCAGTTCGATGCCCCTGAAACGCTCGCGGGCTGTTGCATCAGGGCTGTTAAAAACATGCTCCACATAGTCGTGGGCCGTCTGGCTCAACGCCCCATTGAGCCTGGCCTGCAGTGCGTATTCGAGCACCTGGGCCGGTAACTGCTGGCTGAACAGCGCCTGGCGTCGGGCAACACCTTCATGCCCCGGAGTGAGCTGCTCAGCCAGCAGCGCCTGGTAGCCCTGGGCAAGGTCCAGCGAGCGCACCAGCTCACGCACATAATGATCATCCAGCCCTGCCGGCAATGGCTTGTCACCCAGTGAGTGGTAGCTGCGCACACCCGTGGGCACAGCAAAAAAGTTGCTCAGGGCAAAGTACGTCAGCGACCGGCTTAGCCTTGAGACCGCCGCGCCGCCGGCGATCTCTGCACCCGCCGGGCCGGCGTACTGCACCACGGTGATTTCAATCTGGTCCGGGGCTGGAGCGCTACCCGGAAAATCCGCATTCAGTCGCCAGGCCAGACGCTCGCGGGCATAGTCCAGCAGTTCGGGCACGCCATGCGAGTAAGGCTCACCGCCAGCCTGACGGTAACGCAGCAGCATTTGCGCGTAGGCCTGCTGGTCTATGACGGCGGCTTGCTTGAGCCAGTCAGGCAATTGCTCCCGGAACATCCACTGACGGGCGTCGTCCAGCGTTGTATCTACATTGAATGGCGCCTGCTCCGACCAGTAACACTCCACCTGATTGACCAGCTGCGCCGCCGATGCCTGCTGAGCCACACCACGCTCCAGCAGCCAGCCGATATCACTGAGGTGTTTGTCCGCTTGCCGGCGCTGACAGGCTTCAAGCCAGGGTGTTTCGATCACGCTGGCAGTCCATTGCACATCGACAGCAACCAGCGCCCTGGCACGCTCACGCAGGCTGATGCAGCGCAGCAGATGCCCTTGCTCATCACGGTTCAACCACCGGGTCTGCAAGGCCTCAAGACACAAGCCCAGCGAGTCGAAGCTTTCAAGGCCCTTGCTCGTCATCCACAACAGGGCGCTGCCTGAATTCTGGCTGTCGGTACCGCCGCGCCCGGTGATCACATAGCAGTCGCGCAGGGTAATGCCAGGTTGCCTGTCGGGCAGGGTAAGCGCGAGCTCGCAGACATCAGGGATAAAACCGTCAAGCGCCCGCCGTTCATGGTAAGCCGTGTGCTCCAGCACGGCACTGACAATGGCGCTCGCGGTGGGGGCCAGGCGCCCGTCGAGCTGCTTGACGGCTGCTTCGTAACGCAGCGCCGCCCCCCGGAACCGGGCCATCCGGTTGATCACGTTCGATCCGGCCAACGCGTTCTGCCCAGTGTCGTAAAACTGACGCAGTTGATGCCTGTAGTCGGCCACAATGCCCACTGCGGCGCGGTCGAGCAGGGTCAATACCAGCGCACCATCGGGGGGATAAACCGGCTTGATGTCCGGGCTGTTTTTTCGCACGCCCAGACGAATTCTTGCGCCGTCGACAGGCAGGGGGCTCCAGCCGGTGACCCGCTCCAGCAAGGCATCAACCAGAGGGACAACGCGCAACGGCTCCAACTGCTTGCGCAAGGTAGCAGTGGCATAAATGCGCAGCACCAGATCCCTGGGAGCCAGATGGCTCAAGCCAAGCAGCGCCAGTTGCTGCTTGAGCCGCCTGTGGGCAAAGTCCCGAAGGCCGGGCCTGCCCAGCAGCAACAGCGCCATTTGCCCGTTCAACGCTTGCAGTTTGCTCTGGGTCAAACGCAGCGTCGCGCTGCCACCTGCTGCGCCAGCTGCTGACGCCGGGCCATCCAGCACCAGCCGGGTGCTCCAGCGCCCTTGCTGGCTCACCTTGTCAAAACGCGGATCGAGCAGCGTACGCACGTCTAGCCCATGCTCGACTACCGCGTTTACATCGTAGTCCGTACCCCGCACGGCACCGAGCAGGAAGCTGATGTCACGCCGTTGTTTGTCGATGATGGAGCGCACGCGGTTTTCAAACAGATCACCCTCAATGATCTCGACGCCGATCCCTGTATCCATCATGAGCCCCAGCACCGGCTGCTGGTCCCGCGCTACATGCGCCAGCAGGGACACGTTGCTGCGGGGTTCCTTGAGGCGTGCCAGTACCTGCCGTTCAAGGGCCTCTTCATTGTCAAAATGCTCAAGCCCGCTGCGCGCACTGAACAAGAACCGCTCTGGCCGGATAGCAGATGCAGAGAGGCAGAACAGGCCTGCCAGATCGACCCTGACAGGCCCCTGCCCGCGCAATGACAACCGGGTTGCCCGCCATTGGCCACGGGGGTGCCGGTCATCTTCGCGGCGCAAACGCCCTGCATCCATGAGCTCATCGAACAGGGACGGGCCGATCCGCCCTTCATGACGGGCCTGCAGCAGCTCATTGAAAAAGCGGTCAGCCATGATCTCAACGGCCAGCACCCGCAGGCTCAGCCCGTGAATATCCAGATACCACCAGGCCTCCAGCTGCTGGAGCAGCAAGTCCTTGATGCCCCCGGCAGTCTCGCGCACCAACCGGTACATCTGCACATCCAGTGTGGGTGATCGCGCCTGCAGCGCATCGAAGGCCACTGTCGGGCTCAGGTACTCGCGCATCTGGTTGCCCGGCCATTCACCCTTGGCCAAATACTTGAGGGCCAGATCGGCAAGGCTCGTGCTCGACAGCGCTGGCGGGTCGTCAGCCGCGGTCATGGCGTAGCTATTGACCCTCAACGTTTGCGCCGACAGCCCCAGCCCCTGGAATTGCTGCTCCAGCGCCACTGCGAGCTGCGCATTGAGCACATCGCGCAAGGACGGCAGGCCGAGCAGCCGTGCCTTCAATAATTCGAGATTGTGCAGGCGCAAGTCGAGCACCGAGCGCCTGCGATGATCAAATACACGCCCTTCAATCAAGACCCGTCGCATCCTCAGAGAGCGCACGCTTCTCAGGCTCTCGCGCACCTCAATCGGCATAAAGCGCAACAGGGTGTCACGCGCCAATGGGTCGGCCAGGCGCCGCTTGAGGGTCGTACGCAGCATGGTTGAATTGGCGATGCGCTCCAACCCTGTAAGGGGGGAATACAAAAATGCGTCACGTTGATTATTGTCCGCCTGGGTGACCATGAAATGACCGGCAAGATCTGCCAGCGGGCCGTTGTCGGCGCCGAGCTCAAGGGCATACACGTACAGGGGCTGCAACGCCGCGACCTGTTGCAAGTTGGCAAGTTCTTCGGCCGTCAGTTGCCCGGCGGCATCGAGACGCGCCACGTTGGCCAGATATCCCTCTTGCATGGCTGCGATCCAGTCACCCGGTTCAAGCAGGTCTATTGTCACTGGCTGCAGCCCTTGAATAAAAAAGGAGGCAACTTTGCCCCGGCTATCCCATGCAAAGGCACTACCCCGCTACCACCCGTAAAGATCAACTCTGGTGCAGGTCAAGGCGCGTTATCATGCGCGCCTGTATCCGCAGGGCATTCGCCCGGTAGCGGAGGAACAATCCGGCGTTTATCAAGAGGAACGGCATGTCGCCCTGGCTAACAGTTGTGGGAATCGGTGAGGACGGCTTTGGCGGGCTGGGCAAAAACGCGCGTCGCGCCTTGTTGGGCGCGAGCCGGGTGATTGGCAGCCAGCGCCAGCTCGATCTGCTGCCCGCCTGCATCCGCGCCGAGCGCCAGACCTGGCCCAGCCCGTTTTCGCTGGCCCCAGTGCTGGCCCTGCGCAACACGCCAACCTGTGTACTGGCCAGCGGTGACCCCATGTTGTTCGGCGTCGGCGCCAGCCTGGCGCGGGTGGTAGCGCGAGATGAGATGAACGTGCTGCCAGCGCCTTCGTCCTTTTCCCTGGCTGCGGCGCGAATGGGCTGGCCCCTGCAGGACGTCATCACGCTGTCGGTGGTGGCGCGCCCCGTCGCGGCGCTCAATGCCCACCTGCACAACGGCGTGCGCCTGCTGGTGCTGAGCAATGACGCCAGCAGCCCGGCCAGCATCGCCCGCCTGTTGTGTGAGCGCGGTTTTGCTCCCAGCCGCATGACGGTACTGGAGCATCTGGGCGGCCCGGCCGAGCGCCGCATCGACACTAGCGCCAGCGACTGGAACGAGCCTCCCGTCGCAGCCCTGAACCTGGTCGCCATCGATTGCCTGGCCGACGCCAGCGCCCGGCCGTTGTCACGGGTCGGGGGCTTGCCCGACAGCGCCTTCGAACATGACGGTCAACTGACCAAACGCGATGTACGTGCAGTGACCCTCGCCCGCCTCGCGCCCCTGCCCGGCCAGTTGCTGTGGGATGTGGGCGCGGGCAGCGGCTCGATCGGCATCGAGTGGATGCGTACCTGGCCGAGTTGCCGCACAGTGGCGATTGAAGCCGATGAAGGTCGCCAGCAACTGATCGAACGCAATCGCGATGCCCTGGGTGTGCCCGGCCTGCAACTGATTCGCGGCAAGGCGCCCCAGGCCCTTGCCGGGCTGGAGCGCCCGGACGCGATCTTTATCGGCGGCGGCGTGACCCGCGAAGGCGTGCTTGATACCTGCTGGCAGCAGCTCAAGCCTGGCGGGCGGTTGGTGGCCAATGCCGTTACCCTGCAAAGCGAAATGCTGCTGATGAGCTGGCGCGAGCGCTACGGCGGCGAGCTGACCCGCATTCATATCGCCCAGGCCCAACCCTTGGGCGAATTCGACACCTGGCGCCAGGCGTTGCCGATTACTCTTCTGGACATGACCAAGCCCCTCGATGCGTGACGAAACCGCCGAACAACCCGCCCCCCTGCGCAGCGGCCTGACCACCGGCAGCTGCGCCACCGCCACCAGCCTGGCCGCTGCCCGCCTGCTGCTGGGCGGCGTGTGTAACGACGCCGTGCAAATCACTTTGCCCAAGGGCAAACAGGTGCAAATGCGCCTGGAGTTCTGCCGTCTGTGGGAAGACGGCGCCGAAGCGGGCACCCTCAAGGACGCCGGCGACGATCCCGACGTGACCCACGGCGCACTGCTCTATTCACGGGTGCGCCTGCGACCGGAACCGGGCATCGGCTTTGTTGCCGGGCAAGGTGTCGGCACCGTAACCCGCCCGGGTCTGGTATTGAACGTAGGCGAGCCGGCGATCAATCCGGTGCCACGCAAAATGATCACCGAACATCTGCAGCAACTGGCAACCGAACTGGGTTACGGCGGTGGCTTTGAAGTGACCGTCAACGTACAGGACGGCGAAGCCCTGGCCCTGAAAACCATGAACCCGCGCCTGGGGATTCTCGGCGGGCTGTCAATCCTGGGCACCAGCGGCATCGTGCGGCCGTTCTCCTGCGCGGCTTATATCGCCTCGATCCACCAGGGCATCGACGTAGCCAAGACCAACGGTTACCTGCACATTGCCGCCTGCACCGGCAATGCCAGCGAAGACACCATGCGCCGGGTCTATAACTTGCCGGAAATCGCCCTGATCGAAATGGGCGATTTTGTCGGCGCAGTGCTCAAGCATCTGCGCAAAGTGCCTGTGGATAAACTGAGCATTTGCGGCGGTTTCGGCAAGATCAGCAAACTGGCCGCAGGCCATATGGACCTGCACAGTCGTCACTCCAGCATCGACCTGGCGCAACTGGCCCAATGGGCAGCGGATATCGGGGCCGACCATCAGCTCCAGGAGGCCATCCGCCAGGCCAACACCAGCCAGCAAGCCCTGGCGATGGCCAGCGCCGCCGGCATCGCGCTGGGTGATGCGGTATGCCAGCACGCGCTGGATTTTGCCCGCAGCGTGGTGCCGGCCCAGGTGCAGGTTGAAGTATTTGCCATCGACCGCCAGGGCGGGATCGTCGGTCACGCCGGAGCCTTTGCATGAAGCGTATTTTGTTATTGGGCGGCGTGACCGAAGCGCTGGCCATCGCCCGCACATTGGGCCCGCAGCATGTCTACAGCCTGGCCGGGGTTGGCCGCGTGCCAACCGATCTGAACTGCTCAGTGCGGGTGGGCGGCTATGGCGGCGCTGAGGGTTTGGCGCAGTACATCCGCGACGAGGGTATCGATTTGCTGCTGGACGCCACTCACCCCTACGCCGCGCAAATCAGCCACAACGCGGCCCTCGCCGCGGCCGCCAGCAATATCCCGTGCTGGGCCTTGCGCCGCCCCGCGTGGGTTGCGCAACCGGATGATGACTGGCGCGAAGTGGCGCACTGGAGCGAACTGGTCCAAGCCCTCAAGCCTTTCAAGCGCCCGCTGTTCACCTTGGGCCGCGAGCCGCTGGAGCATGTGCATGAGATCCCCGAACAGCAGTTCTGGACCTTGCGCGCCCTCGACGTCTATCCGGGCAATGAGCGTTGCGAAGTGATCGGCGCACGGGGCCCTTTCCTGATCGACGAAGAGCGCGCCTTGTTCAAGCAGCGCCGGATCGATGTGTTGATCAGCAAGAACAGCGGCAGCAGCGCCACCGAGCCCAAGCTTGAAGTCGCCCGTGAACGCGGGGTGCCCGTGTTGATCCTCAAGCGGCCGGAGTTGGCGCAGGTGGACCGGGAGTTTTTGACGACCAAGGACGTGCTGGAGGCGTTGGCGCGGGGAAGTTATTTGTGAATGTGTAATCGCTGGCGATGCTATTTGGCTCAAGCATAAGCTTCGCCGCTTGATCTGTGAGGACTTCCCATGATTGAGCAACTTGTCCGTTTCGACATCGCTGATTATCTAAAAACACCCAAAGACATAGCGGCTTGCCTTGAGGCATGCGTAGAAAGTGACCCGGGTGATGGCAGCCTGATCCAAAACGCACTGACAACAAGTTTCAAACAAACACTTTATGAACGATCCGGCCATGACCCCGAATTTGTGCAAGCGCTACTGGATGAGGCCGCTACTCTATTCACTAATGGAGAGCGTGAATTGGCCCATTTCACCCTTCAAGCATTAGTCCAGGCGTTCATAACTGCCGATTAATCCATTGATCAGCGACACTTCGCCACACCCGCTATTTTTACTTACGCCGAGCATTCAGGCTAAATAGCCGCCTGATCGCTCCACTCACGGAATTCGTCATGTCCCGACAACGGTTTGCATTTGCCTGGATCGCCTGCTTTGCAGTGCTGTTCAACATGCTCGCCATGTCGATGGCCGGGGCGACACAATCCGCTGAGCGTGGCCCCACCGAACAATTCATGTGGAGCAGCTTCTGCTCCTCCACCGGCACCAAGATGGTCGCCGTGTCGCTGGGCAAGTTCGAGCCCGCCGACGGCCAGCAAGATGATCACTCAAACATGCAGCATTGCTGGTGCTGCTCGGGCTCTGCGCCGCTGGTGGCGCTGCCCGCGCATATTCCCACGCTTTATTTTGCAGCCATCGAGCGCGGCCACAGCCTGGTCCCCGATCATCTCAAACGCCCCACCCCGCGCCAGCAATGGCCGAGCCTCAACCCCCGCGCATCGCCCCTGGCCTGATTCATCCTCGCAACCCCTTTGCGTTTTGAATCGTTCCGGAGAATTGCCATGTTGAACCTTTCCTTGTTCAAGCACGTCGTGATTGCGGCGGCTGTGTTGCTGCCTGCCTGTTTTGCCAACGCCCACGAATACAAAAGCGGCGACCTCGAAATCGCCCACCCGTGGTCCCAGGAGCTACCGCCCAACGCCCCGACCGTGGCGGCGTATTTCGTCATTCACAACACCGGCAGCACGGCCGATCGGCTGGTCAGTGTCGACACGCCCATTGCCGATAAGGCCGAGTTGCACCAGCACATCATGGAAGGCGACCTGATGAAGATGCTGCCCGTGGCCAGCGTCGAAGTCCCGCCTGGTGGCACCGTCACATTTGCGCCCATGGCGTACCACGTGATGATGTTCGGCCTCAAGGATCGCAGCCTGCTGCAAGACGGCAAGCACTTCCCCCTGACCCTGCATTTTGAAAAAGCCGGTGCCGTGCCGGTGCAAGTCAATGTGCAGAAGCAGGCCCCGGCCGACAGCATGGAACACATGCACGCCCACTAACGGCCAAGGTTGCTGACCCCCGTGCGCGAACCTCGCGCCAGGCACTCCATGTCGCACATTCGCGGCAGTTGGCTGAGCCTGTTTGCCATGTTGATGATCTTTATCGGCCCGCTGATTTCCCAGGCGATGCCGATGGACCATCACGCCTCCATGCCAATGCCCATGTCGATGGATATGGGCATGGACATGTCTGCGCACGCCAATCATGAGCAGCCCGGCACTGACCACCATGCCATCTGGGAAAAGTGCGGCTACTGCACCCTGCTGTTCAGTTGCCCGGCCCTGCCCGGCACCCCGGGCCTGACCCTTTACAACTCGCCAGAGCCCAATAGCTATCTGGCCGCCAACCCCCGCCTGGGCCATGCCCGGCAACCGGTCTTCCCCGGCGCCCGCTCGCGCGCGCCTCCGGTATTCCTCTAGCTACCGACACCACAACACATCATCTGGCCGACCTGCATGCGCTGCTTTAGACAGCCGCAGGTGCGTGGCCGCGTTGTATTCGTCTGACTATTGGAATGTATATGTCCCGCTTTACTGCTGCCTACCGTTTGCCCTTTACCCTCAGCACCCTGTGCTGTGCGATCCTGGCAACCACCGCCGTGGCCGACGAACATGCCGGGCACAGCAATGAGCTGAGCCCGCTGGTAATCACTGCCATCGCCCCCAGCTCACCGCTGACCATCGTCACCAACCCCAAGGACCCACGCCAGCCTGTACCCGCCAGCGATGGCGGCGACTACCTCAAAACCATTCCCGGCTTCGCCCTGATCCGCAACGGCGGCACCAATGGCGACCCGGTGTTGCGTGGCATGTTCGGCTCGCGCCTGAACATCCTCACCAACGGCGGCATGATGCTCGGTGCCTGCCCCGGGCGCATGGATGCCCCCACCTCGTATATCTCGCCAGAAACCTACGACAAGCTCACGGTCATCAAAGGCCCGCAAACCGTGCTCTGGGGCCCGGGCGCCTCGGCGGGCACCATCCTGTTCGAGCGCGAGCCCGAGCACTTCGGCGAGCTGGGCACACGGGTCAACGCCAGCCTGCTGGCGGGTTCCAACGGGCGCTTCGACAAGACCATCGACGCCGCCGCCGGTGGCCCGCTGGGCTACGTGCGGGTGATCGGCAACACTGCCCATGCTGATGACTACAAGGACGGCAACGGTGACACCGTGCCCTCGCGCTACGACAAATGGAACGGCGATATAGCCCTGGGCTGGACCCCGGACGCCGATACCCTGCTGGAACTCACCGCCGGCAAGGGCGACGGTGAAGCGCGCTCGGCCGGACGCGGCATGGACGGCAGCCAGTACAAGCGCGAAAGCCTGGGCCTGCGCTTTGAAAAATCCAATATCGGCGACGTTCTCGACAAGATCGAAGCACAGGTCTATTACAACTACGCCGACCATGTAATGGACAACTACACCCTGCGCACCCCGTCGGGCACCGGCATGATGGCTGGCCCAATGGCTTCCAACGTCGACCGCCGCACCCTCGGCGCACGGGTCAAGGCCACCTGGCGCTGGGCCGACTACCAGTTGATCAGCGGCATTGATGCCCAGACCAATGAGCACCGCAAACGCTCGGGCATGGGCATCGATACCTATAAGGATCAAAACTGGAGCAAGGACGCCGATTTCCACAACTACGGAGCCTTTGGCGAGTTGATCTGGTACGCCGCCGAGCGTGACCGGCTGATTACCGGCGCCCGCCTGGACCGCGCATCCGCCAAGGATTACCGCGCCCGACTCGGCTCGGGGATGATGAGCAGGCCCAACCCGACCCTGGACAAGACCCGCGCTGACACCCTGCCCAGCGGTTTCGTGCGCTACGAGCATGACCTGAGCGACACCCCGACCACGGTCTATGCAGGTTTGGGCCATGCCCAGCGTTTCCCCGATTACTGGGAACTGTTTTCGCCTAGCTCTGGCCCGGCCGGTTCGGTGAATGCGTTCGATGCCATCAAACCGGAGAAAACCACCCAACTGGATGCTGGCCTGCAGTACAAGAACCAGAACCTTGAAGCTTGGGCGTCGGCCTACGCGGGCATAGTCCAGGACTACATCCTGTTCAACTACGCCAAGGGCTACTCTCAGGCGCAAAACATCAATGCCCGGATCATGGGCGGTGAACTGGGTGCTGCGTACCAATTGACCTCCAACTGGAAAGCCGACGCCACTCTGGCCTATGCCTGGGGCAAGAACACCAGCGACGGTAAAGCGCTGCCGCAAATGCCGCCGCTGGACACCCGCCTGGGCCTGACCTACAGCCAGGATGACTGGAGCGCCGGTGCCCTGTGGCGCGTCGTCGCCCGCCAGGACCGTATCGACCGCAATGCGGGCAACGTAGTCGGCAAGGACTTCGACAAAAGCGCCGGCTTTGGCGTGTTCTCGTTGAACGGTGCATACCGCATCAACAAAAACCTCAAGGTCAGCGCCGGGGTCGACAACCTGCTGGATAAAAACTACAGCGAGCACTTGAACATGGCGGGCAACGCCGGGTACGGCTACCCGGCCAACGATCCGCGTGCCATCAATGAACCGGGCCGCACGCTGTGGACCAAGGTAGATGTGAGCTTCTGACAGACCGCCAGCCCTCACCCCAACCCTCTCCCGAAAGGAGAGGGCCAGGGTGAGGGTCTTTGCTGACGACAACAATTTCAAATTTGCGGAGCCGCTCACATGAGCCGACCAACACCGTCTTTCTACAGCCTGGCCTGGCGCTGGCACTTCTATGCCGGGCTGTTTGTCGCCCCGGTCATGATCCTGCTGGCCCTGACCGGAATCATTTACCTGTTCAAACCCCAGCTTGATCCACTGCTGTACGACCATCTGCTCAACGTCACCCCCGCCCATCACAGCCTCAGCGCCGACGAGCAACTGAGCCGTGTGCAGGCCACTTATCTACAGGGCCATATCAGCCAGTACCTGCCCCCGGCCAACCCCGAGCGCAGCGGCCAGTTCGTGATCAACAACGGCGGGCGCGAGCTCAACGTGTTTATCAACCCCTACACTGGCCAGGTGCTGGGCGAGCAGGATGCCAAGCTCAACCTGCAAGCCGTAGCCCGCGCCCTGCACGGCGAATTGATGATCGGCACCCTCGGCGACCGGCTGGTGGAACTTGCCGCCGGCTGGGGCGTGGTACTGGTGGTGTCCGGCCTGTACTTGTGGTGGCCTCGCGGGCAGTCGGCAGCGGGTATCCTGTGGCCACGCCTGAACCGGCGCGGGCGTCTGCTATGGCGTGACCTTCATGCCGTTACCGGGTTCTGGGGCGCGGCCTTGCTGCTGTTCATGCTGATCAGCGGCATGACCTGGACAGGCTTCTGGGGCAAGCAATACGCCGACCTGTGGAACCGTTTCCCGGTGGCCATGTGGAACGACGTGCCCAAGTCCGATATCGAGGCCCGCAGCCTCAACAACGCCGCCCGCCAGACCGTGCCCTGGGCCATGGAAAACACGCCGATGCCGGTCTCCGGCGCCCACGCCGAACATATGGCCCACGCCGCGCACGCTTCAGGCCCCGCCGCCCCCGGCATTCGCCTGCAGGACGTGGTCGACACCGCCACTGCCCGCCAGGTCGAGCCCGGCTACAGCATCACCCTGCCAACCACCGCCAGCGGCGTGTTCACCATTGCCGTGTTCGCTGACGACCCGCGCAACGACGCCACCCTGCATGTTGATCAATACACCGGCACGGTACTGGCCGACGTGCGCTGGCAGCACTACGGCAACGTTGCCCGCGCCACCGAAATGAGCGTGATGCTGCACGAGGGCAAGCTGTTCGGTTCTCTGAACCAGATCGCGATTCTGCTGGTGTGCCTGATGATCCTGCTCAGTTCCGTGAGCGGCCTGGTGATCTGGTGGAAACGTCGTCCGCAGGGCGGTTTGGGCGTACCGGCGCTGCGTCACGACTTGCCGACCTGGAAGACCGGGG
This sequence comes from Pseudomonas fragi, assembly GCF_002269505.1. Classification (GTDB taxonomy): domain Bacteria; phylum Pseudomonadota; class Gammaproteobacteria; order Pseudomonadales; family Pseudomonadaceae; genus Aquipseudomonas; species Aquipseudomonas fragi_D. The sequence continues at coordinate 102,159 of NZ_NQKQ01000001.1, forward strand.
TAGTGATCATGCTCGCCCTGGCCATCGTATTCCCATTGGTGGGCGCCTCGTTGATCGTTGTCTGGGGGCTCGATCGCCTGCTGCTGTTGATCCGAAAACAGCGCCACATGAGCACCTCTCATGATCAGCATTAGGCATCCGAGAGGCGCATTCTAGAGCCTTGGCTATAATGGCACGCCAGTAACACGCCCGAAATTAATGTTACTGTATAACAAAACAAGTTAAGCTCCATCACCCGCCGCCAGGAGGCAGCGGGGACACCTCTTGAAATAAGCGACTCACTGCCCCGATGAACAAGTACCTTTTGTCCAGCTTCTGCCTGCTGGCGCTCAACAGCGCCCAGGCCGATGACACTGCACCTTCCCTGATGTTGCCAGCCGCGAGCATTACCGCCCCTGAAGTCGACATCGAAAGTATCGACCTCAAGACCGCCACCAGCGCCGGCTCACGCCTGAACCTCAACAGCCTCGAAACTCCAGCCAGCGTTGAAAGCCTGACCGGCGCGCAAATCCGCGCCCGTGGTGATCGCAGCGTGCAGGACGCCGTGACCCGCACCACCGGCATCAGCAACACCGGCACGCCGGGCAACGGCGGCTCGGCCTACTCGGCCCGGGGTTTTGTCGGCGAAGGTTCGGTCATGCAGTTATATGACGGCGTGCGCATGTACAGCGGCGCGGGCACTGTGACCTTCCCGGTGGACGACTGGTCGGTGGAGCGCATAGATGTGCTGCGCGGCCCGGCATCGGTACTGTATGGCGAAGGTGCCACCGGCGCGGTGATCAACGTGATCCCGAAAAAGCCCTTTACCGGCGCAATCGAAAACCACCTGCGGGTGGGCTACGGCTCCTACGACACCCGCCAACAGGCATTGGACAGCGGCGGCTCGCTGACCGACACCCTGAGTTACCGGTTGAATATCAACCACGTCCAGAGCAACGGCTGGATCGACCACGGCGACTCCGAAAACACCTTTGTCAGCGCTGCCCTGCGCTGGCAGGCCAGCGATGACCTGGCGTTCACCCTCAGCCACGACTATGGCGATCAAGAACCGCAAAACGACTTCGGCGTGCCGCTGATCAATGGCCGGTATCACGAAAGCCTGCGCGACAAGAACTACAACGTGCGTGATGCAAAACTGCATTACAACGATCAGTGGACGCGCCTGAACACTGAATGGCAGATCAACGACGACCTCAGTGCCAACAACGAGCTGTATTACCTCAAGGCCCAGCGTCGTTGGCAGAACGCCGAAAACCATGCGTGGAATGAAAGCCAGCAGACCTTGCTGCGCAGCGGTTACTACAGCATCAAGCACGAGCAGGAGCAGGTCGGCGACCGTCAGACCTTCACCCTCAACCACAACCTGTTCGGCCTTAAAAGCAGAACGCTGGTGGGCGCGGATTACAACCGCATCCACTTCAACCTGCACAGCAACTCGCCGTATAAAGACGTCAATGAAAACGGTCAACCCATTGATCTGTACCACCCGGATCGTGGCGAATTCGAAAGCAAATCGCCGTACCGCGACCAATACACCACCACCACGCAACAGGTTTCGCTGTTCGCAGAAAACCGCACCGAGCTGAGCGATCAACTGTCGCTGGTCACCGGCGTGCGTCGCGATATCGTGCATCTGGACCGCGATGACTTCGCCGTCAATGGCGACGCCACTCGAACTGACCGCAGCCTGTCGGCCAATAGCTGGAAAGTCGGTCTGGTCTACGAGCTGACCCCGGACATGTCGATCTATGCTCAGCAAGCCACCAGCGTTGATGGTGTGGGCGGCTTGATCAGCCTGAGCGACAAGCAGCAAAACTTCGAACTGGCCCATGCGCGCCAGACCGAAATCGGCTTCAAACACATGTTCTGGGACCAGCGCGGCGAATGGACTCTGGCGGCGTATCACATCGTCAAAAAAGACCTGCTGACCTCAGACCCGAATATCCCGGGCAATTCGCTGCAAGTGGGCGAGCAGTCCTCCAGCGGCCTGGAAGCCAGCCTCGACCTGCAGCTGCCGCAGCGCTGGCAGTTGCAAGCTAACGCCTCGGTGGTGCGCGCGCAGTACGACAAGTTAGATGACGAAGGCGTATCGCGTAAAGGCAACCGCCCCACCGACGTACCGCGTCGCACCGCCAACCTGTGGTTGAGCAAGGCCATCACCGATGATGTAAGTGCCGGTGCCGGCGTGCGCTATGTCGACTCGCGTTATGCCGATATGGCCAACACTGTCGAACTGCCGAGTTACACCGTGGTAGACGCCACCGTGAGCTGGAAAGCGTTGCCCAAAACCACCCTGGGTTTGCGTTTGAACAATTTGTTCGACCGCCAGTACGCCGTAAGCCAATACAATGGCGGCCAACAGTGGATCATGGGCGAGCCGCGCTCGTTCTTTGTGACCGCTGATTACGTATTCTGACCCGTATACCCTCACCCCAACCCTCTCCCGGAGGGAGAGGGAGCTGATTTGCGCAATATTTGAATTCGCGCACGGTCAGTTCCCTCTCCCCCCGGGAGAGGGTTAGGGTGAGGGGCTTTTGGAGCCTTATGACCCGCCTCACCCTTACTCAACTCGCCTGGACCCCTCTGGGCCACGGCCATTGCCATCACCAGTTTCAGCTGCGTGATGCCAACCTGCACGTCGCTGCGGGTGAGTTTGTGGGGCTGATCGGGCCCAACGGCAGCGGCAAGACCAGCCTGCTGCGTTGTGCCTACCGTTTCAGCAAGCCCGAGGCCGGCCAGGTTCACCTGGGCCCGCACAATCTCTGGCAGCAATCGCCCCGCTGGTGCGCACAACGCATCGCCGTGGTCTTGCAGGAATTCCCCGATGCCTTTGGCCTGACCGTTGACGAAGTGGTCGCCATGGGCCGCACACCGCACAAGGGTCTGTTCGACGGCGACACAGATGCCGATCGCCAGCTGGCCAAAAGCGCCCTGGCCAGCGTCGGCCTGCACGGTTTTGAAGACCACGCTTTCGCCACCCTCTCGGGCGGCGAAAAACAACGGGTGATCCTGGCCCGCGCCCTGACCCAGCAGCCCGAACTGCTGATCCTCGACGAGCCGACCAACCACCTCGACCCGCGTTATCAGCTGGAACTGCTGCAACTGGTCAAGCGCCTGAACATCGGCACCCTGGCCAGCATCCACGACCTCAATCTGGCCGCCGCCTTTTGCGACCGCCTGTATGTGATCGACCACGGCAAGATCATCGCCAGCGGCACGCCCCGCGAAGTGCTGACCGTCGAATTGCTGCGCGATGTATTTGGCGTGGCAGCCCTGATCGACGACCATCCGCTGTCCGGCTACCCACGCATTACCTGGATAACCCAACCATGAATCTGATTCGTTTCGCGCTGTGCCTGAGCGTTGTGCTCGGCTCGCCCCTGGCCCTTGCCCAAGCCACGAAATACCCCCTGACCGTGCAGAGCTGCAACCGCACCGTGACCTTCAATGAAGCGCCAAAACACGCGGTCAGCCATGACATCAACATGACCCAGATGATGCTCGCCCTGGGCCTCAAACCACACATGGCCGGCTACAGCGGAATCAGCGGCTGGAAGGCCGTCACCCCGCAAATGAAGGTCATCCTGGATGGCCTACCGGAGCTGGCAAGCAAGTACCCGTCAGTGGAAACCCTGCTCAACGCCAACGTCGACTTCTTCTTCGCTGGCTGGGATTACGGCATGCGCGTGGGCGGTGATCTCACGCCGCAAACCCTGACGCCGCTGGGCATCAATGTGTATGAGCTGACCGAGTCCTGTGCGTTTGTTATGAAACGCCCGCCCGCCAGCATGGAAGACACCTACAACGACCTGCGTAACCTGGGAAAGATCTTCGACGTGCAGGATCGCGCCAATGCGTTGATCGCACACATGCAGGCAAAAATTGCCAACGTACAAAAGACCCTGCCCGCCTCCAAACCCCGGGTATTTCTGTATGACAGCGGTGAAGACCGGGCCATGACCTCGGGCAAGCTGGGCATCCCCCACGCCCTGATCGAAGCCGCCGGCGGCAACGACATACTCAGCGATATCGACGCCAGCTGGACCCGCATCAATTGGGAAACCGTGGTCGAGCGCAACCCCGAAGTGATAGTGATCGTCGACTACAGCGAAGTGAGCGCCGAGCAAAAACAACGCTTCCTGGAAACCAGCCCGGCCCTGCAATCGGTAGACGCTATCCGTAACCAGCGCTTTATCGTTATCCCTTACGTGCAAGCCACCCCGGGCATCGACAACGTGCTCGCCATCGAAACCCTGGCCAAAGGCTTTCACCCACAATGATCGCTCGCCGCTATGCCCTGTTGCTGATTGCCCTTGGCGCGCTGCTGCTGGTGTCGTGCGTGGTGTCGCTGGGTTTTGGCCCGGCGCGGGTGCCGGTGGACGTGGTGTGGCAGATTTTGCTGAACAAGCTATTTGGTATCGGTGACAAGAACTGGAGCGCGGGCCAGGAACATATCGTATGGCTGATCCGCGTCCCGCGCATGCTGCTGGGGGCGTTGGTGGGCGCGGGGCTGGCCCTGATCGGCGCGGTGCTGCAGGCCGTGACCCGCAACCCGCTGGCAGATCCGCACCTGTTGGGCGTGACCAGCGGCGCCACTTTGGGCGCAGTGATTGTGGTGCTGCATGTGGGTGAAATCGTCGGCCTGCTGACCTTGCCCATTGCCGCCTTTATCGGCGCGCTACTGAGCATGGTACTGGTGCTGGCCATCGCCAGCCGCCACGGTCGGCTCGACAGCGACCGCCTGCTGCTATGCGGGGTTGCCGTGTCATTTGTGATGATGGCCGTGGCCAATACCCTGCTGTTTCTGGGCGACCACCGTGCCAGCTCTGCCGTGTTGTTCTGGATGCTGGGCGGCCTGGGGCTGGCACGCTGGGAACTGCTGGCCATCCCCAGCGCCAGCGTGCTGTTGGGGCTGGTGTTGCTGCTGGGCATGGCCCGCCCGTTGAACGCGTTGATGGCCGGTGAACAAACAGCCGTGACCTTGGGTTTGAATGCACGCAACGTGCGCTTGCGGGTGTTTCTGATTGCTTCGCTGATGACCGGTGTACTGGTGGCCATCAGCGGTTCGATTGGTTTTGTCGGCCTGATGATTCCCCACATCGCCCGCCGCCTGGTGGGCGCGGAGCATCGGCGCCTGCTGCCGGTCTCAGCCTTGCTGGGCAGTGTGTTTCTGGTCTGGGTCGACGTGGCCGCCCGCACCCTGATCGCCCCCGAAGACCTGCCCATAGGCGTGGCAACGGCGGCGATTGGCGGGCTGTTTTTTATCGGATTGATGCGTAAACGCTGATCCTGACGGTTAACCAGTTACCGCCAAAACTGGCAACCACTCCAGGCGCCATGGAGTGCTATGCCCCGTGACCGGGCGCGGGGCAAAAAACTGCTCCAGATTGTTTTTCAGCACTGCCCCGCCGTATAGCACGCCCCGGTGGTCGCTAATCCGCCGATGGGCCAGCCACACTCCACCCTCCCCATCATCTACAGGCACCACGACGGAGCGCGCAATGCACGGCGCCCTCATTTCGGCTCCAAAGTGGGGCATCAAAATGCCAGTTATTCGCGCAAAGCCACGACACAGAGCCTTTGCGCACTCTCGGCACAGCCCTTGCAAAAGCCCCTTCATCGTTCGTATCTGCCACTGATAAAAATCAAGTTTCCGGAGATCGCACCATGAAGCGTCGTAGCTTGCTCAAGGCTTTCACCCTCTCTGCCTCCATTGCCGCCATGGGCATGACCTGGACGGTACAAGCGGCAGAAACCATCAAGGTGGGTATTCTGCATTCGCTGTCCGGGACCATGGCGATCTCCGAAACCTCGCTCAAAGACATGGCGCTGATGACCATTGACGAGATCAACGCCAAGGGTGGCGTCAACGGCAAGATGCTTGAAGCGGTGGTGGTGGACCCGGCTTCCAACTGGCCGCTGTTTGCCGAAAAAGGCCGCCAGTTGCTGACCCAGGACAAGGTCGCCGTGGTGTTCGGTTGCTGGACCTCGGTGTCACGCAAATCGGTGTTGCCGGTGTTCGAAGAGCTCAACGGCTTGCTGTTCTACCCGGTGCAATACGAGGGTGAAGAGATGTCGCCCAACGTCTTCTACACCGGTGCCGCGCCTAATCAGCAGGCCATTCCGGCGGTGGAATACCTGATGAGCGAAGACGGCGGCAGCGCCAAACGCTTCGTGCTGCTGGGCACCGACTACGTGTACCCGCGCACCACCAACAAAATCCTGCGTGCGTTCCTGCATTCCAAGGGTGTGGCCGACAAGGACATCGAAGAGGTCTACACCCCGTTTGGCCACAGCGATTACCAGACCATCGTGGCCAACATCAAAAAGTTCTCGGCGGGCGGCAAGACCGCGGTGATTTCCACGGTCAACGGCGACTCCAACGTGCCCTTCTATAAAGAACTGGCCAACCAGGGCCTGAAAGCCACCGACGTGCCGGTGATCGCGTTCTCGGTCGGTGAAGAAGAGCTGCGCGGCATCGATACCAAACCGCTGGTGGGCAACCTGGCGGCGTGGAACTACTTCCAGTCGGTCGAGAACCCGGTCAACACCAAATTCGTCGCCGACTGGAAGGCCTACGCCAAGGCCCACAACCTGCCGGGCGCCGACAAGGCCGTGACCAACGACCCGATGGAAGCCACCTACGTCGGCATTCATATGTGGGCGCAGGCGGCGGAAAAAGCCAAGTCCACTGATGTCGACAAGGTTCGCGAAGCGCTGGCCGGGCAGACCTTTGCCGCGCCGTCGGGCTACACCCTGACCATGGACAAGACCAACCACCACCTGCACAAGCCGGTGATGATCGGCGAGATCCAGCCCGACGGTCAGTTCAGCGTGGTATGGCAGACCGAAGGGCCGATCCGCGCCCAGCCGTGGAGCCCTTACATCCCGGGCAACGACAAGAAGCCGGATTACGCGGTGAAGAGTAACTGAGGCCGTTAAAAGCCCCTCACCCTAGCCCTCTCCCGGAGGGAGAGGGGACTAAAAGCAAAAGCAGGTCTGCTTAACGCCACCGATCAGCGCCCTCTCCCTCCGGGAGAGGGCTGGGGTGAGGGCCAGCGCCCTGAAGCCTCACCACCTGCCAAACAGGGACACCCACCATGCCCACTGCCCTTTACCGCGTTATCCTCGCGCTACTGCTGTTGCTGCCCCTGGCCGCCCACGCCGACGACGCCAGCGATTTCGCCGCTGCCAACAATTCACAGCAAGCCCAACTGCTGGAAAGCTGGGCCGCACAACCTGCGCCAGCCCGTATTGAACTGATCAACAGCCTGCAGCAGGGCCAGGTCACCGTAGACGGCCAGGTTAAAACCCTGCGTCTGAACAACCGCCTGCGCGGTTTGATCGATACAGCGCTAGCCAGTCATCAATTACTGGCGACTGATCCAAAATTGCGTTTAAACGCCGCACAACAACTGCAAAAAAACGCCAAACCGGCACAACTCAAATTTCTCGACCAGCAACTGGCCACGGAAACCGACAGCGATGTGCACACGGCCCTGAGCCTGGCGCTGGCCAATCTGCAATTGGTCGACCCCGACCCGGCAGTGCGTCTGGCCGCCGTGCGCCTGCTCGGTGAAACCGGCGAACCGCTGGCCCGCACCCGCCTCGAAAACCTGCTGCAACCGGGCGTCGAAACCGATGCCACGGTGCACACCGCCGCCGAAACCAGCCTGACGCAAGTCAAACGCAAACTGCTGATCGGCGACCTGCTGGGGCAGGCGTTCAGCGGCTTGTCCCTGGGTTCGATCCTGCTGCTGGCAGCCCTTGGGCTGGCCATCACCTTCGGCCTGCTGGGCGTGATCAATATGGCCCACGGCGAAATGCTGATGCTGGGTGCCTATTGCACTTACTGTGTGCAGTTGCTGTTCCAGCGCTTCGCCCCCGGCGCCATCGAGTTCTACCCGCTGCTGGCCCTGCCCGTGGCGTTCTTCGTCACCGCAGGCGTGGGTATGGTGCTGGAGCGCACGATCATTCGTCACCTCTACGGCCGTCCCTTGGAAACCCTGTTGGCCACCTGGGGCATCAGCCTGATCCTGATCCAGCTGGTACGCGTCATGTTCGGTGCGCAAAACGTCGAAGTGGCCAACCCGGCATGGCTGTCGGGCGGGCTGCAAGTCCTGCCCAACCTGGTGTTGCCGTACAACCGTCTGGTGATCATCGTTTTCGCCCTGGCCGTGGTGGTGCTCACCTGGCTGCTGCTGAACAAGACCCGCCTGGGCCTCAACGTGCGCGCCGTCACCCAGAACCGCAACATGGCCGCCTGCTGCGGCGTGCCCACCGGGCGCGTGGACATGCTCGCTTTCGGCCTCGGCTCGGGGATTGCCGGGCTCGGCGGCGTGGCCCTGAGCCAGGTCGGCAACGTCGGCCCGGACCTGGGCCAGGGCTACATCATCGACTCGTTTCTGGTGGTGGTGCTGGGCGGTGTCGGGCAACTGGCAGGCACTGTTTACGCGGCCTTTGGCCTGGGCATCGCCAACAAGATTCTTGAACCGCAGATCGGTGCCGTACTGGGCAAAATCCTGATTCTGGGACTGATCATTCTGTTTATCCAGAAGCGCCCCCAGGGGCTCTTCGCGCTTAAAGGACGGGTGATCGACTGATGAATCAGCCTCTGATGGTCACTGCTGCACAAAAGGCCGGGCCCACGCTCACTACCCTGGCGGGCGCTCTGGTGCTACTGGTATTGCTGGCCCTGCCACTGCTGTCGCTGCTGCCCGCTGACAACCCGTTGCAGGTCTCGGCCTACACCCTGACGCTGGTGGGCAAGATCCTCTGCTACGCCATTGTCGCCCTGGCCCTGGATCTGGTCTGGGGCTACGCCGGGCTGTTGTCCCTGGGTCACGGCCTGTTCTTCGCCCTGGGCGGTTATGCCATGGGCATGTACCTGATGCGTCAGGCCTCGGGCGACGAGCTGCCGGCCTTTATGACCTTTTTGTCGTGGACCGAATTGCCGTGGTACTGGATCGGCACCGAGCATTTCTGGTGGGCCATGTGCCTGGTGGTGCTGGCTCCAGGTCTGCTGGCGCTGGTGTTCGGCTTTTTCGCCTTTCGCTCGCGGATCAAGGGCGTGTATTTTTCGATCATGACCCAGGCCCTGACCTTCGCCGGGATGCTGCTGTTTTTCCGCAATGAAACGGGTTTTGGCGGCAATAACGGCTTCACCAACTTTCGCAGCATCCTGGGCTTTGGCATTACCGAACCGGGCACCCGCGCCGCGCTGTTTTTTGCCACCGTGTTGCTGCTGGTGGCCAGCCTGTTTCTTGGCTGGCGGCTGGCGCGCAGCAAGTTCGGCCGAGTACTGACCGCGCTGCGCGATGCGGAAAACCGCCTGATGTTCTGCGGCTACGACCCTCGCGGCTTCAAACTGTTCGTCTGGGTGCTGAGCGCTGTGCTGTGCGGCCTGGCCGGTGCCTTGTATGTGCCGCAAGTCGGCATCATCAACCCCGGCGAAATGTCACCGACCAACTCCATTGAAGCCGCCGTGTGGGTTGCCCTGGGCGGGCGCGGCACCCTGATCGGCCCGCTGCTGGGCGCAGGCGTGGTCAACGGCATGAAGAGCTGGTTCACCGTGGCGTTCCCCGAGTACTGGCTGTTCTTCCTGGGCGCGCTGTTCATCATCGTGACCCTGTACCTGCCCAAAGGCGTGATCGGCCTGTTAAAGAAAAAGGCCGACCAATGAGGAATGTCATGCTCGAACCTATACTCGACCCCAACAAAGACGCGGGCAGCAGCCGTGACGCCATCAGCTTTGGCCAGCGCGTTGAACCGGGCCTGAACACCCGCCACGGCACCATCCTGACCCTGGAAGACATCAGCGTCAGCTTCGATGGCTTCAAGGCCCTGAACAACCTCAACCTGTATATCGGCGTCGGTGAACTGCGCTGCATCATCGGCCCCAATGGTGCGGGCAAGACCACCATGATGGACGTGATCACCGGCAAGACCCGGCCCAGTGAAGGCCAGGCCTGGTTTGGCGAAACCCTCGACCTGCGTCAGATGAGCGAAGTGCAGATTGCCCAGGCCGGGATTGGCCGCAAGTTCCAGAAACCCACGGTGTTCGAGGCCCTGAGCGTGTTCGAGAACCTGGAACTGGCGCAAAAGACCGACAAGTCGGTGTGGGCCAGCCTGCGCGCGAAACTGACTGGCGAGCAAAAGGACCGCATCGGTGAAGTGCTGCACACCATCCGCCTGAGCAGCTCGGCGCACCGGCCTGCGGGGCTGTTGTCCCACGGTCAGAAGCAGTTTCTGGAAATCGGCATGCTGTTGATGCAAGACCCGCAACTGCTGTTACTCGACGAGCCGGTGGCAGGCATGACCGATGCTGAAACCGAGTTCACCGCCGAACTGTTCAAAAGCCTGGCGGGCAAACACTCGCTGATGGTGGTGGAGCATGACATGGGCTTTGTCGGCTCGATTGCCGACCACGTCACCGTACTGCACCAGGGCAGCGTGTTGGCCGAGGGCTCGCTGGAGCAGGTGCAGGCGGATGAGCGGGTGATCGAGGTCTACCTGGGTCGCTGAAAGCCTGCCTCGGGTGGGAGCGGGCTTGCCCGCGATTCAGGCGATGCGATCTGTCAGTCAATCCGCGGTGATGCCATCGCGAGCAAGCCCGCTCCCACAGGGGCATGGGGAGAATCTGAACATGCTTAACGTCGAAAAACTGCATCAGTACTACGGCGGCAGCCATATCCTGCGCGGCCTGTCGTTCGAGGTCAAAGTGGGCGAAGTCACCTGCCTGCTAGGCCGCAATGGCGTGGGCAAGACCACGCTGCTCAAATGCCTGATGGGCTTGTTGCCGGTCAAGGAAGGCAGCGTGCAGTGGGAAGGCCACCCCATCACCACACTCAAGCCCCATCAGCGGGTACACGCCGGGATCGCCTATGTGCCCCAGGGCCGGGAGATTTTCGGGCGCCTGACGGTGGAAGAAAACCTGCTGATGGGCCTGTCGCGCTTCCCCGGCTCCGAGGCCAAAGAGGTGCCGGCGTTTATCTACGAGCTGTTCCCGGTGCTGCTGCAAATGAAGCATCGGCGTGGCGGTGATTTGTCCGGTGGCCAGCAGCAACAACTGGCCATCGGCCGCGCCCTGGCCAGTCGCCCGCGCCTGCTGATCCTCGACGAGCCCACCGAAGGTATCCAGCCCTCGGTGATCAAGGAGATCGGCGCGGTGATCAAAATGCTCGCCGCCCGTGGTGACATGGCGATTTTGCTGGTGGAGCAGTTTTATGACTTTGCCGAAGAACTGGCCGACCAGTATCTGGTGATGTCCCGTGGCGAAATCGTGCAGCAGGGCCGCGGCGAAAATATGCAATCAGAAGGTGTGCGCGGGCTGGTGACGATTTAATCTGTCCTCCTCCTGGCGCTTTTTCTTACAAAGAAGTCCTACATATGAACCTGCCGGCCAATACCGCACTGTTCACGCCCAGCTGGCTCGCCGAGCTGGAGCTGGGTTATGGCCGTTTTGGCGACAGCACGCGCCCGACCTTGCGCCGCCATGTCGGCCCGCTACGGGTGCAAAAGCACCTGTATGCCGAAGGCCCCGAGGTATGCCAGCACATTATCGTCCACCCGCCGGGGGGGATTGCCGGTGGTGACCAGTTGAACATCAGCGCCAGCGTCGGGCCTGATGCCTGGGCGCAATTGACCAGCCCCGGTGCCGCCAAGTGGTATCGCGCGGCAGGCCCGGCCTATCAGTCAGTGACGCTGAAGGTCGGCGCAGGCGCGACCCTGGAATGGCTGCCGCAAGAGACCATCGTATTCAGCGCGGCCCAAGCCGAACTCACTACCCGAATTGAACTTGAGGGCGATGCCCGGCTGTTTTACTGGGACATGGTGGCGCTGGGGCGGCTGGCCAGCGGCGAGCGTTTTGAGCACGGGCATTTTCAGTCACGCCTGGATATCCGCCGCGATGGCCGGTTGCTCTGGCATGAACGCCAGCGCATTGCAGGCGGCGACGGGCTGCTGGATTCGCCGATCGGCCTGGACGGCAACCCGGTGTTCGCCACGCTGCTGGTGACCGGTGAGATCAGTGCCGAACTGCTTGAACGCTGCCGATCGCTGGCCAACCCGGTGCGCGGTGATTTGACTCAATTACCGGGTTTACTGGTAGCCCGTTGCCTGGCCGGTGAAGCCTTGCAGGCACGGGCCTGGCTGATTGATTTATGGCGCTTGCTGCGCCCGGCATTGCTGGGGCGCGAGGCGTTGGCGCCACGCATCTGGAGTACCTGAAGAGCCCCTCACCCTGGCCCTCGCCCTCGCCCTCGCCCTCGCCCTCTGGGAGAGGGTCAGGGTGAGGGCCAAGGCCCGACTCATTTTTAACTGCCGAACACGGACCCGACCATGGACCTGACTCCACGCGAAAAAGACAAGATGCTGATCTTCACCGCCGGCCTGCTGGCCGAGCGTCGGTTGGCCCGCGGCGTGACGCTCAACTACCCGGAAACCATCGCCTACATCTCTGCCGCGCTGCTGGAAGGCGCCCGCGATGGCCGCACAGTCGCCGAGCTGATGCACTACGGCACCACCCTGCTGACCCGCGACCAGGTGATGGAGGGCATCCCGGAAATGATCCCGGACATCCAGGTCGAAGCCACTTTCCCGGATGGCACCAAGCTGGTCACCGTCCACCAACCCATCGCCTGAGGCCGAGCATGTCTTATGTCATTCGTGATGCAGTCGCGGCGGATCTGCCGGCGATTCGCGATATCTACAACGATGCGGTGCTCAATACGCTGGCCATCTGGAACGAAAACACCGTTGATCTGGATAACCGCCAGCAGTGGTTTGACGCCCGCCAGGCCCAGGGCTATCCGATCCTGGTGATCGTCGACGAAGCCAATATCGCCCTGGGCTATGCCTCGTTTGGCGACTGGCGCCCGTTCGAGGGTTTTCGCCATACCGTCGAGCACTCGGTGTACGTGCACCCCGAGCAACGGGGCAAACGCCTGGGCCCGCAATTGCTGAGCGAACTGATCAAGCGCGCCCGCGCCTGCGACAAGCACGTGATGGTCGCCGCGATCGAAGGCGCCAATGCGGCCTCGATCCATATCCACAAGCAACTGGGTTTCGTCACCAGCGGGCGCATGCCGCAAGTGGGCATCAAGTTCGGCCGCTGGCTAGACCTGACGTTTATGCAACTGATGCTCAACCCCGGCGCCCTGCCGCCCAAGGAGCCCGCACAATGAACGCCGAACAGGTGATACGCGTTACGGCGCAGAGCTTTGCCCAATACCGCGATGACTTGATTGTGTTGCTGCTCGATGCGGTCGGGCACGGCGCATCGGTGGGCTTTATGAACGATCTGGACCAGCCTCAGGCCAGCCGTTACTTCAACGAGGTTCACGCGCAGCTCGAACAAGGCAACCTGCTGCTGTGGGTGCTGGTTGAAGACCAGCGCGTACTGGCCAGCGTGCAACTGGCGCTGTGTCAGAAGGCCAACGGCCTGAACCGTGCCGAAGTGCAAAAGCTGCTGGTACTCAATGAGGTACGCCGCCGCGGCCTGGGCCAGGTGTTGATCCATGCGCTGGAACAGGGTGCTCGCGAACTCAAGCGCGGCTTGCTGCATCTGGACACCGAAGCCGGCTCCCCCGCCGAGAACTTCTACAGTGCCCTGGGCTACACCCGCGTGGGCGAGCTGCCCAACTACTGCCAGAGCCCCGACGGCCACTACAGCCCCACGGCCATCTACTTCAAAACCCTGAGTGAGCCACAATGATCCCGGGCGAATACCGCATTGAGTCGGGCGAAATCGAATTGAACGTAGGCCGCCGCACCCTGAGCCTGAGCGTAGCCAATCGTGGCGACCGCCCGATCCAGGTCGGCTCGCATTATCACTTTTTTGAAACCAACGACGCCCTGATGTTTGACCGGGGCGACAGCCGCGGCATGCGCCTGAATATCCCGGCAGGCACTGCGGTGCGCTTCGAGCCGGGCCAGACCCGGGAAGTGGAGCTGGTGGAACTGGCCGGATTGCGCCGGGTGTTCGGCTTTGCGGGGCGGGTGATGGGGGATCTGGACAACGCCACCCTGTAGTCGCTGCCGCAGGCTGCGAAGGGTTGCACCGCAACCCGTTTTCCCGAACCCCTTACACATCTGCTCGCAGCCTTCGGCAGCGACTACAAAGTGAATCACATACAGGAACCGACCATGAAAATCTCCCGTCAGGCTTACGCCGACATGTTCGGCCCCACCGTAGGCGACAAGGTTCGTTTGGCTGACACCGAGCTGTGGATCGAAGTTGAGCACGACTTCACCACCTACGGCGAAGAAGTGAAGTTCGGTGGTGGCAAGGTGATTCGTGACGGTATGGGCCAAAGTCAGCTGCTCGCCAGCGAGGTGGTCGACACCCTGATCACCAACGCACTGATCATCGATCACTGGGGCATCGTCAAGGCCGATGTGGGCCTCAAGAACGGTCGCATCCACGCCATCGGCAAAGCCGGTAACCCGGATATCCAGCCCAACGTCACCATCGCCATCGGCGCCAGCACCGAAGTGATCGCCGGCGAAGGCATGATCCTCACCGCAGGTGGCATCGACACCCATATCCACTTCATCTGCCCGCAGCAGATCGAAGAAGCGCTCAACAGCGGCGTGACCACCATGATCGGCGGCGGCACCGGTCCGGCCACCGGTACCAATGCCACCACCTGCACTTCAGGGCCGTGGCATATGGCACGCATGCTCCAGGCCGCCGATTCATTCCCGATGAACATGGGCTTTACCGGCAAGGGCAACGCCAGCCTGCCGCAACCGTTGATCGAACAGGTCGAAGCCGGGGCCATCGGCCTCAAGCTGCATGAAGACTGGGGCACCACCCCGGCGTCCATCGACAACTGCCTGACCGTGGCCGACCTGTATGACGTGCAAGTGGCGATTCACAGCGACACGCTGAATGAGTCGGGCTTTGTCGAGACCACCCTCGCCGCCTTCAAGGGCCGCACCATCCACACCTATCACACCGAGGGTGCCGGTGGCGGGCATGCGCCGGACATCATCAAGGCCTGCGGCCTGACCAACGTGCTGCCCAGCTCCACCAACCCAACGCGGCCCTTTACCCGCAACACCATCGACGAACACCTCGACATGCTGATGGTCTGCCATCACCTTGACCCGAGCATTGCCGAAGACGTGGCTTTCGCCGAAAGCCGCATCCGCCGCGAAACCATCGCCGCCGAAGACATCCTCCATGACCTGGGCGCGTTCTCCATGATCAGCTCCGACAGCCAGGCCATGGGCCGGGTTGGCGAAGTGATCACGCGCACATGGCAAACTGCCGACAAGATGAAAAAACAGCGCGGCCCGCTGCCTGAAGATGCACCGGGCAACGACAACTTCCGCGCCAAGCGCTATATCGCCAAATACACCATCAACCCGGCGATCACCCACGGCGTAAGCCATGAAGTGGGCTCGATCGAAGTCGGCAAATGGGCCGACCTGGTGCTGTGGCGCCCGGCGTTCTTCGGCGTCAAACCGACCCTTATCATCAAGGGCGGGGCTATTGCCTCAAGCTTGATGGGCGATGCCAATGCCTCGATCCCGACGCCGCAACCGGTTCACTACCGGCCCATGTTTGCCAGCTACGGCGGCTCGCGCCATGCCACCTGCCTGACCTTTATCAGCCAGGCCGCTTTTGACGCGGGCGTCCCCGCTGCGCTGGGTTTGCAAAAGCAGATCGCGGTGGTCAAGGGCTGCCGGGATGTACAAAAAAAGGACCTGATCCACAACGGCTACCTGCCCGCGATCGAAGTCGACCCGCAGACCTATCAGGTCAAGGCCGATGGCGTGTTGCTGTGGTGTGAGCCCGCTGACGTATTACCGATGGCACAGCGCTACTTTTTGTTCTGATGCCTCGTGTTTGCAAGAGATTGGCGGCTGTATTGAAAAGCTGTAATTGACGTTAAGATGCGTCAACTTTCAATACAGCCGCTCTTGCAGCAAGGTTCGTGGCCATGGGCCTATCTGAATTCATCGTGCTCAATGTTGATCGTATCGTCGATGAATGGGAGCAGTTTGCCGAAACCATCACTCCGGCGGCCGAATCCATGAACAGCGTGGCGTTGCGCGATCATGCCCGGGAAATCCTGTTGGCGGCATCGCGGGACATGAACACCGCCCAGACCGCCCGCGAGCAGCAGGCCAAGGCCGAAGGTGAAGGCCCCGAGACGAGCCCGGCACTGGATGAAGCCGCTGCCAGCCACGGCGAATTGCGCCATACCGTAGGTTTCGACCTGGTGCAGATGACCTCGGAGTTCCGTCACTTGCGCGCCTGCGTGATCCGCCTGTGGGTCGCCAGCATCCAGACCCCTGCCCACGAGCATCTGCAAGACATGATCCGCTTCAACGAAGCGATTGATCAGGCGCTGGCCGAGTCCACAGCGGCCTATGCCGAACAGGTCAACCGCTCACGCGACATCTTCCTTGCCATCCTGGGTCATGACCTGCGGGCGCCGTTGCAGGCGGTGAGCATGTCCAGTGAAATGCTCGAACGCAAAGCCAGCCTCGACCCTGTGGCGCGGCCTTACCTGCTGGCCATCAAAAATGGCACGCGGCACATGGGCGCAATGGTCAATGACCTGCTGGAGTTCGTGCGCAGCCGCCTGGGCACCAGCCTGCCAATCGAGCCCGAGCCGATGGACATGGCCCAGGCCTGCCAGGCGGCGCTGGATGAAGCCTGCGCCGGACAACCGGATTGCGTACCTGTGCTGCATATCGAAGGCGATGTACAGGGCCATTGGGACCCGCGCCGTCTGGGGCAGATGCTGCAAAATCTGATTGGCAATGCACTGCAACATGGTGCCCGCCGGGGCACGGTGACACTTAACCTGACAGGTGACGCCGACCGGGTGACCTTGTGCGTGCACAACCAGGGCATGCCCATTGCCGAAGACGCCCTGGGTACCCTGTTCGACCCGCTGGTACGCAGCCCGAGCGAAGACATCAGCCAGCCGGGCACCTCGACCAGCCTGGGGCTTGGCCTGTTTATCATCAAGGAAGTGGTGGACGCCCATGAAGGCAGCATTGACGTGACCTCGACCGAAGCCGAGGGCACGACGTTTACCGTGGTGTTGCCCAGAAACAGCCCCTCACCCTAGCCCTCTCCCAGAGGGAGAGGGGACTAAAGGCAAAAGCAGATTTGCGTAACGCCACAAGTCAGCTCCCTCTCCCTACGGGAGAGGGTCGGGGTGAGGGCTGTTCTGACCTTATTGCGTCACAAACCGCCCCAACTTCTGCTTCAGGCGCTGGTTTTCGGCCCGCAACTGCTGCACTTCTTCAAGCAGGTCCAGCGCCAGCGCCACGCCCTCCCACTCCATCTGCAGATCATCACGCAGCTTGGCCGCGCGCCTGGCGATAACCAGTTCGTAGTCTTCAAAACGCCACACGTCAGGCGTGCGGCCCTGAGGTTCGATAATTCCGTGTTCGACAATCTCTATCACGTAAGTGGCCGGGATATTGGCCTCTTCGCAGAACCTTTCCATGTCCAGCTGAACGATCAGGGTGCTGCTCATGATCAGTTACTCCATTGGGCTCTCGGATCAAATGCCGCTTTGTCGGCGAGTTCTTGCCACAGTGCTTTGGTGGCTTCATCGCCATGGGTCGGCATGACCACTTTCAATTGGGCATACAAATCACCACGCTGGCCTTTCTTGTCGACCAGGCCGTGGCCCTTGATACGCATGCGCTGACCGCTCTGGCTGTCAGGGCGGATGGTCATCATCACCTTGCTGGTCAGGGTCGGGATCGCCACCTTGGTACCCAACGCAGCTTCCCACGGTGCCAGCGGCACGGTGATGACCAGGTCGTGACCTTCCACGTCAAACTTCGGATGCGGTGCAAAACGGATAATCAGGTACAGATCACCATTGGCCCCGCCACCCACGCCCGGGCCACCCTGGCCTTTGAGGCGGATACGCTCGCCATCGGTCACGCCGGCCGGGATCTTCACGTTCAGGGTCTTGCTGACGCCGCCAATCTGGAAGCTGATCGGCTTCGACTCGCCCGACAGGGTTTCTTCAAGAAAAATCGGCAATTCCATTTCAACATCCTGCCCACGACGACCCGCACTGCGGCCTGATTGCCCACCAAAGCCACCACCGCGCGAACCGAAGATCGAGCTGAAGAAGTCCGAGAAATCGCCCGAATCCTCGAAGCCACCACTGGAATGACCCTGCCACCCCGGCGGGCCCTGGAACGGCTGGCCATGCTGGCCGTATTTACGAATTTCATCGTATTCAGCGCGTTTATCGGCACTTTTCAGTGCTTCATACGCTTCATTGACGTCCTTGAACTTAGCCTCGGCGTCCTTTTCCTTGCTTACATCCGGGTGATATTTGCGCGCCAGCTTGCGATAGGCGGTCTTGATCGCCTTGTCGTCCGCCGTGGGCTCGACACCCAGGATCTTGTAATAGTCTTTGAAGTCCATGTAAGGATCACCATCCGTTATCAATATGGCGCTGCTGCGACCAACCAGAATGCTCCGGTTGGCCGGCCTGTCGTTTGACCGATCTCAAGAACAGCGCTGCAAAAGTTTATCGGCAGCCTACGGGCTTCACACAATCGCCTGCCAACTACCAAGCCAATGACTGGAAGTTTGGGGATGAAGGATAGTCTTTCAAGTGGATTAAAACCTGCGATTTAACGATTAGTCGTGCTTCGATTCTGTGGCGGTCTGGCATACACTGCGCGGCCGTTTTTTAACCGGAACACGAAAGACATGAAAAGCGCCTCTCCAGCACGTGCCTGCGGTATCGACTTCGGCACGTCCAACTCCACCGTCGGCTGGCTGCGTCCAGGCGTGGAAACCCTCATTGCGCTGGAGGACGACAAGATCACCCTGCCCTCAGTGGTGTTCTTCAATATGGAAGAACGCCGCCCGGTGTATGGCCGTCTGGCGCTGCATGAGTACCTGGAAGGCTACGAAGGCCGCCTGATGCGCTCGCTCAAGAGCCTGCTGGGTTCCAAGCTGATCAAACACGACACCAGCGTTCTGGGCACGGCCATGCCGTTCAAGGACTTGCTGGGGCTGTTTATCGCCCAGCTGAAAAAACGCGCCGAGGCGACCGCCGGTCGTGAATTTGAGGAAGTGGTACTGGGCCGCCCGGTGTTTTTCGTCGATGACGACCCCCTGGCCGACCAGGAAGCCGAAAACACCCTGACCGACGTGGCGCGCGCCATCGGCTTCAAGGAAGTGTCTTTCCAGTACGAGCCGATCGCGGCAGCATTCGACTACGAGTCCACCATCGAGCGCGAAGAGCTGGTGCTGATTGTCGATATCGGCGGTGGTACATCCGACTTCTCGCTGGTGCGCCTGTCACCCGAGCGCCGTGGTCTGGACAACCGTCAGGACGACATCCTGGCCACCGGCGGCGTGCACGTTGGCGGTACCGATTTCGACAAACAGCTAAGCCTGCAAGGCGTAATGCCATTGTTCGGCTACGGCGGCCGCATGAAAAGCGGCGCCTATATGCCGACCAGCCATCACATGAACCTGGCGACCTGGCACACCATCAACTCGGTGTACTCGCAAAAATCCCAGCTGTCGCTGGGCAGCATGCGCTACGACATTGAGGACACCGGCGGTATCGACCGCCTGTTCAAACTGATCGAGCAGCGTGCCGGTCACTGGCTGGCGATGGAAATCGAACAGACCAAGATCGAGCTGACCCACAACGACAGCCGTCACTTGCTGCTGGACCGCGTTGAAGCGGGTTTGAGCGTGGACCTGAGCCGGGCGATGTTTGAAGAGTCGATCGACAACCAGCTGGAGCGCATCCGCAACAGCGTGACGCAATTGCTGGGCAATGCCGGCGTGGGTGTCGAGCAGGTGGATACGGTGTTCTTCACCGGTGGTTCAAGCGGGATTCCGGCCTTGCGCCAGAGCGTCTCGGCCATGTTGCCGAATGCGCAGCATGTGGAAGGCAATATCTTCGGCAGCATCGGCAGCGGTTTGGCGATTGAGGCTAAAAAGCGTTACGGCTGATACCAAACCCTGTAGTCGCTGCCGCAGGCTGCGAAAGAGGTCCGCCAGGTTTTCGAGAAACGGGTTGCCAAGCAACCCTTCGCAGCCTGCGGCAGCGACTACAACGTGCGTTGGAGCGCCTACACCAACCCCACCTGCTTCAGTTCACTCTTCAAATACGCATAGTAGATCGGCCCTGCCACCACGCCCGGCAGGCCGAAGGCTGCTTCAAATACCAGCATCGCCAGAAGCAGCTCCCACGATTTGGCACTGATTTGCCCGCCGACGATCTTGGCATTGAGGAAGTATTCCAGCTTGTGGATAACAATCAGGTAACCCAGCGCCCCTATCGCCACCCAGATCGACAGCGACAAGCCGACGATAGTAATCAGGGTGTTGGAAATCAGGTTGCCGATTACCGGTAGCAAGCCCAGTAAAAAGGTCAGCACGATCAGGGTCTTGGTCAGCGGCAGATGCACGCCCAGCAGCGGCAGGACCACAGCCAGAAAGATCCCGGTAAACGCCGTGTTGAGCAGCGCGATCTTGATTTGCGCAAAGACGATATTGCGAAAGGCCTGGACCAGCAGGTGCAGACGCTCGAACAGTGCCGCCGACAGCGGCTTGCGCCGGCTGATATCAGGGATGCGCTGCAAGGCAATGATCGCGCCCAGCACCATGCCGATCAGCAGGGTCACGAACATATGGGCGGCATCTTTGCCCACCAGTTGCAGGTCGCTGAGGTGTTTGTTCATCCACTCGCCGATAGCGATCCGAAACTCGGCGGCGCTGGCCGGCAGGTAGCTGTCCAGAAACGGCGGTAACTGCCCGCGCGCCCGGTCGACCACCACCATGAATTTATTCAGCGAAGCGCCGGGGTTTTCCGCCTCGTGCAGTAAAAAACTGATGGCTCCGGCAAAGATCAGCGCCAACACGCTGACAATCACCGTGCCCAGCAAGGCCACCGCCAGCCAGCGCGCACGGCGCCCGGCAATCAGGCGTTGCAGTTGCGGGGTGAGCATATTGACCAGTTCGAACACCAACAACCCGGCCAGCAGGCTGGGCAACAAACGCAACGGGAAAACCAATAGCAGGCCGCCAGCAATAATGATGTAGCTGGCCAATACGATGTGACGCTGAGAAAACGATGGCATACAGCCTCAAAACTGACAGCGTGAAAGGACAAACAGTCTGCCAGCCTTCAGCTGCAAGCACTAGAATTTGTGACTGGCGGGGGGAATACCCCGACTTGTAGCCGCTGAGGAGCGAAGCGAGGCTGCGGTCGAGGACATCGTCCTCGTAAACCCGCAGGGCTCGGTATAACTGAAGAACCGGGTGGCAGTATTTACGACGACTACGTCGCCGATCGCAGCCTCGCTTCGCTCCTCAGCGACTACAGATCATTTTTTCTTCAGGCAATCGCTCATAAAGGCTTTGCGCGCATCGCCCTTGAGGGCCTGGGTGCCGGCGGTGGCATTGCAGGTTTTCATCTTGTCCTGCTGGGTAGCCGGTTTAGCCTTGAGGCAGGTACTCATAAAAGCTTTGCGCTCATCGCCCTTGAGGGTCTTGGCACTGGCGTCGGCGTTGCAGGTGGTCATTTTGTTCTGTTGGGCCGTGGCCGCAAAGCCCTGGGAACACAGGAGCAGACCGATCATCAGCAGAGGAACACGCAGCATCTTCATGGAGTTTTCTCCTTGTTTGCGCACCAACGGGCGCGCGGTTCCCTGAAGTGTAGACAAACTTTGTTACAGCACCCGCGCCTGCCGGCGATACTGCTCCGGGGTACATCCAGCCTGACGCTGGAACATTGCGATAAACGCCGAAGAGGTGCTGTAACCCAGGTCGAAGCCCACTTCCTGCACGCTGCGCGCCGACTCCAGCGCCTCGATCGCCGCCAGAAACCGCAGGCGCTGGCGCCACTCGCCAAAGCTCATGCCCAGCTCCCGCACAAATAGCCGCGCCAATGTACGTTCGCTGACATGCACCTGTTGCGCCCACTGCCCCAACGGGCGGTTATCACCCGGGGCCTGTTGCAGCGCTTCCAGCACCAGCAGCAGGCCCGGATGGCTGGCATAAGGCAAGAAGCACTGATGCACCGGTGCCTGGCGCAACTGATCGACCAGCACCTGGGCCAGCCTGATATCCGCTTCGCTGCGCGGGATATTGATATCGCGGCGGGCAAAGTCGCTGAGGATCGCCTTCAAAATATCGCTGATGGCCAGGGTGACCGGAGTGCTCGGCAAATGCTGACAGTGCACGGCATCCAGATACACCGAACGGTAAACAATCGCCTGGGCGTTGTAGGCACTGTGCTCGGTGTTGGGCGGCACCCAGAGTGCGTACTGTGGCGGGGACATAAAACGCTGCCCACCGACTTCAAAGCGCATCACGCCGTGAGCCACGTAGTCCAGCGACCCCCAGGCATGTGTATGGGGGACGGCATGGCTGTGGGCTTCGATCTCGGCATAGCGAAAGTAAACCGGCGCCGGCAAGCCATCAAATTCGGGAACGCTGATCAGATTCTTGCGCATGCTGTCTGGATTCGGAGTGAGGTTGGCTGGATCGAAGTATAGGCTTGCAGACAGACAGGCGGATAATCGCGGCTCATTAACCCTGTGGTTGTCACTGATGCAATACGCTTACCCGCTACTGGCCATTTTTATCTGGGCCGGCAATACCGTAATCAACAAATTGGCGGTAGGAGCAATCTTCCCGTCCGAGATCGGCTTTTATCGCTGGCTGCTGGCAGGCCTGCTGTTTACCCCCTTCATGCTCAAGCCGGTGATGGCCAACTGGTCAGTTATCCGCCCCAACCTGGGCAAGATTTTCATCCTGGGCGTGCTGGGCATGGCGGTCTATCAAAGCCTGGCCTACTACGCAGCCGCGCGCACCTCGGCGACCAACATGGGCATCATCCTGTCATTGATGCCGCTGATGGTACTGACCATGTCGATTATCAGCCTGGGCCAACGCCTGACCGCAGGAGCCCTGGTGGGCGCCATCCTGTCGTTTGTCGGGGTGCTGGTGGTGGTCTCCAGCGGCAGCCTTACGGCCTTGCTCGATCACGGCCTGAACCTGGGTGACGCCATGATGTTGGTCGCCACCCTGGCTTATGCGATTTACAGCACCTTGCTGAAAAAGTGGCAATTGCGCCTGCCACCGCTGCAGATGCTGTACATGCAGGTGCTGGTGGCGATTGTGGTGTTGTTTCCGCTGTATCTGGCTTCACCAAAGGTCGGGCCAACGGTGCATAACATCGGGCTGGTGCTTTACGCCTGTGTGCTGGCGTCGATGATCGCACCGCTGGCCTGGATGAAAGCCGTGGCCACGCTGGGCCCGAGCCGTACCACGCTGTTTTTCAACCTGCTGCCGTTGATTACTGCGCTGATCGCAGCTGTGGTGCTCAAAGAGCAGTTACATGCCTACCACCTGATTGGCGGGGCGCTGACTCTGGGCGGGGTGATTCTGTCGGAGCGCTGGACTACGCCGTTGCGGGCGGCGTGATTTAGCCCTTAGCCCAGCCCTCTCCCTGTCCACTTTCGATGTCCGGCTCAAGCCTTCGCAGGGAGAGGGCTAGGGTGAGGGGCTTTTGATCTACTTCACCGTCTTAGGCACTTTGCCCTGCTGCATTTGTTGCAGCAGCGGTGCGCACTGGTTGGGTTCGCCACCGCTCGGCGCAACCAACGCCAGCAGCCCTGCCGCCGGCCCTGCAATCACACCCAGCGCCACCATGCCGGCGCCGCGCAACAACAGCGGCACGGCTTGAACACCCGCTGACGGGTTGGCAAAGGTACCGCGCACGTACAGCGGCGAACGCAGCGAAAACAGGCGCAGGCCCTTGGACTCAGGCGTGATTTTCAGATCAAGCTGTTCGGTGGCCAGGTTGACCGTTCCGTCGACGTAGATAATCGCGTTCTCGGTATCGAATACAAACAAGCGGGTGCTGGCCAGCCCGTTCTTGATCCCCAGATCTGCCGCCGCACAGTTGATCTTGACGTCTTCATCGCCAAAAATTTTGCCCACAACGTAGTTGCCTACGTTCAAACCGGCAATTTCCATCAAGCTGCGGCTGATAGCGCCGTCATTGATGATCATCTTCAAATCACCATTGGCGGTACCCAGCAACTTGGCGACCGAATTGCCAGTGCCTGCAATCGTGGCATCGCCGTTGAGTTCACCAAAGCTGGTTTTCATCGGTTCAAACGTCGGGAACAGTTGCTTGAGCTTGAAGTTGCGCGCCGTCAGTTTGGCGCTGCCTTTCAAGGGTGCAGCCCGGCCGTTGAGACGAATCTGCGCATCCAGCTTGCCGCCTGCCACGCCAAAGCGCAGCGGCTCCAGGCTCAGTTCGCCATCATTGAGCACCACATGGGTGTAGAGGTCGGTGAACGGCAGCTCGGCGCTCTGCACGATACGCTTGCCGGTGAGTTCGACATCGGCGTCCATGTCGCGCCAGCGCTCGGTACGGAACTCTTCCACCGGCAGCACTTTGCCCGCGGGCTGCTTGCTCTCGCCGCCTCGGGCCTTTTGCTGGGTGTTGGAATCAGCACCGATCAAGGGCGCCAGGTCAGCCATCAGCAACTGGTTGGACACAAGCTTGCCGCTCAATTTGGGCCGCGGCTGGCTGGCCACGTATTTGAGGTCGCCGTGAATGTCACTGCTGCCGATTTTGCCGTTAAAGTTTTCATAGCTGAAGGTCGCGCCACTGGCTTCACGCAGTTTGGCGGTCAGATGGCCATCAGTGGAGTACGGCGGCGAATCCGGCAAGGTCACGCCAGTCAACGGATAAAGGTTGCTCAAGCTGGTGCCGGACAGCTTTAGGCGCAGGTCCAGAGCGCCCAGATTGAGCGGATCGGTCAAGGTCCCGGCGAGCTCGACATGGCTGTCGGCAATGCTGACCTTGGCTTGCAACGGGAAAGGCCGGGTGGCGTCCTGCAATGCCAGCAGGCCGCCAATTTTGCCGCTGCCGTTGAGTTTCTGACCGTGGTACTGACCTTTGACCTTGAGGGCGAAGGCGTAGTCCTGAGGCTTGCTGCCTTTCTCCAGGGCCTTTTTCGCGTCTACTTCGCCGACGATCTCGCTGAACGGGATGGGTTTGCCCAGCGAATCGATCAGCACGTCCAATTGGGTTTTCAGGGTCTGGTCATTGAGGGTCACATGGCCCTTGTCGAAACCGATGGCACCGATGTCCACCGTCCAGGCCGAAGGCTCGGCGTTCGGGTCCTTGGGGTCGAAAGTAAAGGTCCAGTTCGCCCGGCCATCGGCCAGTCGCTCAAGACTGGCGCTGGGTTCGGTCAGGTTGATGCGCGGAATGTCCACGGTCCGGGTCAGCAGGGCCAGCGGCGACAGGCGCAGCTCGACCTTTTTCAGGCTGGCCATTTGCGGCGTCTTGGACCACTCCGGGTTGCCCAGGGTCAGGTCATGAGCAATCACATGGGGCCACGGCACCCAGGCCCGCCAGCCGCCCTCGTCCTCTTCACGCTGCCAGCGCACGGCCAGATCACCATTAATGGCAAACGGGCGATGGAGAATCTCGGACACCTGCGTGTTGATGGTCGGCTTGATGCGGTTCCAGTCGAAGGTAGCGAGGATCACCACCAGCACGGCCACCAGCAGAACGAAAATACCGCCAGCCCAAGCAAGGGTCTTACGGGTGCGCGTCATGTCACGGCTCCTTGAATTCCACAGAACGTCCCAGTTACGACGCCATAAATGTACGACTGGCAAAGACGCCGGAAGGTTTAACCCCGGTACGGCTTTCGTATAAAAAATTTCAAGAGCCTCAGCCTAGAGCCTCCCGGCCTGAACAATCAATTCTGTTGATTATCACCATTGGCCGTATGAACTTTGATATCCGGCAGCCAAGCGTAGCATTGCCACCACACCTACCTAGTTGCATTGCTACGGAGCACACACCATGAAACGCCCAGTACTGTTTGGTCTTTCCCTTTCCCTTATGGCTTTCAACGCCTTCGCCATGCCTGCCGATGAAGAGCCGACCCCGATGGTGCAACCCGCATCGAGCACCTTGAGCCAGCCGCTCAACCCGGTTGTCGAAGACGGCGCGCAACGTACCCTGGACCAGCAAAACAGCTATGCCGAAGATGGCTACGACCGCACCCAGGGCAGCCAGTTTGTCGCCGAAGGTGGCGCTGATCGTCTGGCCGAGCGCAACAAGCATGCGAGCTAAGCCATTGGCTTGTGTGGGAGCGGGCTTGCTCGCGAAAGGATCCCCGCCGATAGCCCGATAGACCGCGTCGTCTGCATCGCGAGCAAGCCTGCCCCCACATTTGTGCAGTACACCGTTCGACGTCATCAAAGCCGATTTGCTAGAGTGCGCCGCTGTACTTGTCTGGAATACCAGCCCCGATGCTGCCTCGCGCCGAACAGAAACAACAAACCCGCCTTGCGCTGATGGATGCTGCCCGCCACTTGATGGAATCGGGTCGCGGCTTTGGCAGCCTGAGCCTGCGCGAAGTCGCAAAAACCGCAGGCATCGTGCCAACCGGGTTTTATCGCCACTTCAGCGACATGGACCAGCTGGGCCTGGCCCTGGTCAGTGAAGTCGGCCAGACCTTTCGCGAAACCATTCGCCTGGTGCGGCATAACGAACTGTTCATGGGCGGTGTGATCAACGCTTCGGTGCGTATCTTTCTCGACGTGGTAGAAGCCAACCGCTCGCAGTTCCTGTTTCTGGCCCGCGAGCAATACGGCGGCTCGCAACCAGTGCGACAGGCTATTGGCGCGCTACGCGAAGACATCACCTCGGATCTGGCGGCAGATCTTGGCTCCAAGCCAAAATTGCAGCACCTGGACCATGCCGGCCTGACCGTGATCGCCGACCTGGTGGTCAAAAGCGTGTTTGCCGCCCTGCCCGACGTGATTGATCCGCCTGCAGACTCGCTGCCCGATCATCTGCAGCCCCAGGCCAAGATCAGTCAGCAACTACGCTTTATCTTTATCGGGCTCAAGCACTGGAAAGGCCTGGGCAGTACCGAGTAATCCAGGGCGCACCTCGTTGGTGCACCATAGTGCTGATTGCGCACTTATTTAGAACGTTTTCATCTTCTTGCACCCTTTTTGGGCCTAAATTTGCGGCCTCCAATCAGGTTGGCAAGCCCCTTGCTGTGGTTGGAGTAATGTCCATTGCAGGAAGCCTTCCGATGCTGGTGATTCATCGCAGAGTCCAGTCCCACCCCGTGTGGAGCGCCGAGTTACACCTGAACTTCGAAGCACGGAGCAAAAGCCGCCTGCGTTGTTTCAGCAGCAGCGGCGAAGACGTCGGCCTGTTCCTTGAACGCGGCCAGCCCCCCTTGCATGACGGCGAATGCCTGCAAGCCCAGGACGGACGTATCGTGCGGGTCTGCGCCAGCCCCGAAAAGCTCCTGCATGTCACCTGTTGCAACGCCTTTGAGCTGACCCGCGCGGCCTATCACCTGGGTAACCGCCACGTGGCCCTGCAAGTGGGTGATGGCTGGTTGCGCCTGCTCGATGACTACGTGCTCAAGGCCATGCTGGAGCAACTGGGCGCATTCACCGAGGCCATCGAAGCGCCATTTCAGCCCGAGCACGGTGCCTATGGCGGTGGCCATCATCACTCGCGCGCAGGCGAGGAAGACTTCAACTACGCCCCGAAGCTGCATCAATTTGGTGTGCGCTTGTGAATCCGGCCTGGGCGCTGTTGCGCCTGGCCAGCCCGCAGCTGCCCATTGGCGGCTACAGCTACTCACAAGGGCTGGAGATGGCTGTCGACAATGGTCGCGTGGCTGACCCGGCCACGGCTGCGCGCTGGATTCGCGATCAACTGCTGCTCAACCTCGCTCGTTTCGAAGCGCCCTTGTTGCTCGCCCACTGTCAGGCCGCCGCGGATCAGGACTGGAACGCCTTGCAGCGGTTGTGTGACGAACATCGCGCCAGCCGTGAAACCCGCGAGCTGCATCAGGAAAGCCGGCAAATGGGCTACTCCCTGCAACAGTTGCTCACCGGCTTACCGGAACTGGACGAGCCCGCTCGCCTGTTTCTCGCACAACAATTCGAGCCCCATCTGGCGCTGGGCTGGGCATTGGCCGCCCGCGCCTGGGGCATCGACCCGCAGGACGCACTGGCCGCCTGGCTCTGGAGCTGGCTGGAAAACCAATTGGCAGTGCTGATGAAAACCCTGCCCCTGGGCCAGCAAGCGGCCCAACGCATGACCAGCGAGTTATCGCCCGCCTTGCAGCAGGCCCAGCAACATGCCAGCACCCTTAACTTATCCCACATTGGCAGTGCCGCTTTCGGCCTGTCTTTGGCGAGCATGGCCCACGAGCGCCAGTACAGCCGCCTGTTTCGTTCCTAGGAGTAAGCAATGAACACACAGCCTTTGCGTGTTGGCATCGGTGGCCCGGTGGGCTCCGGCAAAACTGCGCTCACCCTGGCCCTGTGCCTGGCGCTGCGGGAAAAGTACAACCTGGCCGTCGTCACCAACGATATTTACACCCGTGAAGATGCCGATTTTCTGGTGCGCAACGAAGCACTGGCACCGGAGCGGATCATTGGCGTGGAAACCGGCGGCTGCCCGCACACGGCGATTCGCGAAGATGCCTCGATCAACCTGGAAGCGGTGGACCAGTTGAACCGTCGTTTTCCGGGGCTGGACCTGATTCTGGTGGAATCGGGTGGGGATAACTTGTCGGCCACTTTCAGCCCGGAGCTGTCCGACCTGACGATCTACGTGATCGACGTGTCCGCCGGGGACAAGTTACCGCGCAAGGGCGGACCGGGGATCTGCAAATCAGATCTGCTGGTGATCAACAAAATCGACCTTGCGCCACTGGTGGGCGCATCGCTGGAACTAATGGACAGCGACACCAAACGCATGCGCGGTGAAAAATCCTTTGTGTTCAGCAACCAGAAGACCGGACATGGCCTGGACACCATCGTGGCGTTTATTGAAAAGCAGGGGCTGCTGGTCCAGTAACGATCAATCATCTGTGGGTGTATCATGTCGCGCAATCGCCCCAGCCGTGACGACACCCACCGATGCCTGATGTAGCCAGCTCCGACTTCCCGCTTGAACTGACCGCCCAATTTGCGGCAGTACAGCAGCATTTTCGCCAGGTCATCGTGCCCCTCTGGCAAGGCCCCGGCTGGAATGCCGAACTGGCGCTGCCCTATGAGGCCTTGAGCCCCGCGCATCAACCACTACCACCCCAGCGCTACCGGGCAATGGCCTGCGCGCGTCAGCTTTACCTGTTCGCCAGCCTGATCGACGACCCGGCGTTCCCCGGCGCCGCCGAACGCGCCGCTGAACTGTTCCGCTCGCTGCACCAGCACTTTCATGACGCCGAACACGGTGGCTGGTTCTACAGCATCGGCCCCGATGGCGCGCCGCTGGATCAACGCAAAGACCTCTACACCCACGCCTTCATCATCTTTGCCTGCGCCCATTACTGGGCCAAAGTGCGCGAGCCACTGGTGGCCTCGGCGCTCAATGGCGCGCTGGAAGTGGTGGCTGACCGTTTCAGTGATGGCAACGGCTTGTATGAAGCCAGCCTGGAGCGCAATTGGTCGTCCCTGGGTAGCGGCCCGCTGCAAAACCCGTTGATGCACTTGGCCGAGGCGTTCCTGGCTACTTTGTCGGTACGTGACGATGCGCCGGTGCAGGCGGCCTTGCTGGCCCTGGCCGAGGGTATGCAGCAGCGCTTTATCGAGCCTGTGCATAACGTCATGCTGGAAAAACCGCTTGGAGCTGTGGATAACTGGTTTGAACCGGGGCATCAGTTCGAATGGTTCTTTTTGCTGGAGTCTTCGCCACTGCTGCGCCAGACGCCGTTGCACGGTTCACTGGAGCGGGCGTTCGGGTTTGCCGAGCAGGTGGGCGTAGACCCGCAAAGCGGTGCGGTGTGCGGCATGCTGGCCGCCGATGGCAGCCTGCGCGATGGCACCCAGCGCATCTGGGCCCAAGCTGAATACTTGCGTGCCCTGACCTTGCGCCCGAACAGCCAGGCGCAAGTGCAACGCCAATTGCTGGCGTTGCAGCAGCGCTTTTTGCATGCCGGTGGCTGGTATGAATGCCGTGATGGTGCGGGCAAAGTCAGCCGCGAAGATATGCCGTCGACCACGCCTTATCACCTGGCGACGTGCTACAGCGGGTTGGCGCAGTACTTCAATAACTGACACCTCCTCCTGTGGGAGCGGGCTTGCTCGCGATGGTATCAGCGCGGTTCGCCTGTAGAACCGCGGCGCCTGAATCGCGAGCAAGCCCGCTCCCACAAAAAGTCACTGGCCTTGAGTTACGCAATCCACTTACGATCACCGGTAAAGCTGATGGTCAACCAACGCGCACTGTCCGCTGCACCCAGCAACCCAGAGATCTCTTCGCGCAGCGCATCAAGGGTCTTCACGCTGCTCAGTGGATAACCCGCCGGCAACACGATATGAATCTCGATAAAACGTGCCCGCCCGTGCTTTTGCACATAGGTTTTGTACCCTTCAAAACCATGCCGCGCCGACATTTCTTCCAGCACATCACGCACCTTGTCATCCAGCGCATCCGGGACTATCCCGAGCACATCACGCAAGGCCGGTTTGAGAATCTTGAATGCCGGAGCAAGCATGCTCAGGGCCAGCAAAATCAGGATCGCCGGGTCAACATAAGCCGCCCACTGTGCATAACCCTGCTGCTTCAACAGCAACGCCGTGATGAAACTTATCAACAGCCCCACCGACAACATGGCGTCCACCAGCCAGCTGACGTTGTCGAACTGGATCAAGGTTGATTTGAGCTTGCGGTTCTTGCGCCTTACCCAGAAGTAGTAGGCAAATTCAACAACGGTAAACACCGCTGCGTAGACGATCACCAGCCCCAATTCGATATCGCGCCCACCATTGATGATGCCGAACACGCCATTGAGAAAGGCGTAGATCGCAATCAACAACAGGAAGCTGCCTTCAATCAGCAGCACCATCGGCTCAAGGTGCCAGAAACCGAACTGGAAGCGCTGGTTGCTTTCCTTGGCGATCAACTGCGCCGTGATCAGCATCAGCACTTTGATGAAAGTCGCGATCAAAGAGAAAAAACCATCGAACATGATGGATTCGGAACCCGAAATAAAACCCGTCACGATGCCGGCAATGGCTACCGCGAACATTAGAACGGTCGATTGTTTGAGCAGTTGCTGCTCACCACGGTTACTCACAAAAACTCCTTTTCAGCCCCATTGAAAGCGACCCCCTCAGGAGGTCGCAGGTGGGCTGCCAGGGGTGAGTTTACTCCTTGGCCGGGGGTTCGCTGGGGAAAACCGCTGCCTTGACAGGTTCACGGTTGTCGGGGGCATGCTGGTGATGGCGCCATATAGCGTCAAACAGAGCTTCCAGGTTTCGGGTGAACGCTACGGTGTCGAACAGTGGCGAACTCAACCGGGCCCGTTCCAGTCGCTGGCGCAACTCTGCACGGCGCTCAGGCGAACTGGCCAGTGTCCGCACTTTTGCAACGTAATCCTCGTCATCGACCGCCACCAGGTCATCAAAGCCATGGGTGTGCAACAAACTGGCGGCAACCCGGCTGGCAAATGTCTCACCTGACCGGGTCAGCAATGGTACTCCGGCCCAAAGGACATCGCTGGCCGTGGTGTGGGAAGTACAGGGGAAGCTGTCCAGCGCAATATCGGCCAAGCCAAGGCGCGCCAGATGCAGGTCCTGTCTGAGCCGTGGAGCAAAGATCAGGCGTTCAGCGGATATGCTTCGGCGCTGGACTTCGGCAATGACGTTGGTGCGGGCACTGTCATCTTCGGGATCGAGCAACCAAAGCAAACTGCCAGGCACCTCCCTCAAAAGCCGGCACCAGAGATCCAGTTGCCGCGGGTTTAGTTTGAGTAACTGGTTAAAGCTGCAAAACACCAGACCGGTTTCCGGCAAGCCCGCATCACGGCGGCTATCCAGTTTGCCTTGGGCACGATGACGATCATTGGGTTGGTAGCAGTCGGGCAATAACGCCAGAGTCTCGCTGTAATGGCCGGCATGCTCTGGCGGCGTTACTACCGGGTCTCCCAACAGGTAATCAGCCAACCCTGGATGCCCCAGACTGCCCGGGTAGCCCAGCCAACTGACAATGACCGGGGCGGGGCGACGGGCACTGATACCCAGTCGCGCACCGGTGGTGAAGCCTTTGAGGTCGACCAGTATATGCAGACGCTGCCCGGCAATCAGCTGTGCGGCGCCCTCGTCGCTCAGCTCGCTCAGATCATGTCGGGGCAGCCCCGTGGCGGCCAGCCGACACGTGTAGACGTCATCCCGCACGGGACTGATATCGAACAACTGTACATCCACCCGCGCAGGGTCATGGCGCTCCAGCACGCCCATCAGCAGATGCAGGGTAGCGTGATCGTAAAAGTCGCAGGACAAGTAACCGATGCGCAGCCGCCCCTCTTGTACGGGCTCCTGCGCCAGGGGAGTGCGCGTCAGATACTTGCCCCAGAAGTGCTCGGCATAGCGGCGCCCGGCTTCAAGATGCAGGCGTGGACTCAGACCAGGCAGCAAAATAAGCCCCCAGGGGCTGGGGTGATACTGTGAGTCCTGGTTGAAACGCTTCAACAAGGCCTCATCCACCGTCGCAAGTTCACTCCAGTCGCAGAGGGTGCGCAGCATGCGCTGTAGACCATTCCACTGGTGTGCCCGTTTGTACTCCCGGGCAGCTTCGACAAAGCGCTTGCGGTTCTCCAGCGCCTGGCCCAGCGCCCCTCCGATGGGCGCGGAGTTCGGGAACCGGGCGACCGCCTGCTGCAAAATCTGGATAGCCTCTTCGCTTCTACGCAGATCACACAGCAAGTTGCCCAAGCTCAGGTAAGCGAGGCTGTAAGCGGGGTTTTTATCAATGGCCTGCCGATAAAGCGCTTCGGCTTCAGCGAAACGTGCCTGGAGCTTCAAAATATTGCCCAGGTTATTGGCAGCCTGAGGGTTATCAGGCTGCAACAACAGGCACTGACGAAAGGCCGTCCCGGCATCATCCTCGTTGCCCAGTTGCTGCCGGGCCAAGGCGAGATTTAGCCAGTAGGCGCCATCTGTTCTGCGCAGCATCAACGCGCTGAGGATCAATTGCTGCGCTTGCTCGGCCTTGCCCTTCATCAGACAGGCCACGCCGCACAAATGCAGCACCTCGGGGTTGCGCGGGTGCTTCTTGAGAGCCTTTCTCGCCAGAAGCTCACCCAGCACCGCATTGCCACAGCCCAGCGCGCTGACTATCGGTTGCACATCAAACACGGTGGACGCTTTTTTGCTCATGACCTTCCGATCCGGATCATCAGGACTGCCTTATCAGAATAGGCGCCAGTGCGCGCCCCTGCCCCGGATTTATTCTTTGGCGTGACGTTCGATGGCAAAACCGCTCCAGGACTGCGTGACAGGCATCAGCTCAAGGCGGTTGATGTTGATGTGGGCCGGGGTGTTGAGCACCCAGAAAATGGTCTCGGCGATGTCCTGGGGCTGAATCGGCTCAGCACCCTGGTAGGTCGCATCGTAACGGGCCTTGTCGCCACCAAAGCGCACCATCGAGAACTCGCTCTCGCACAGGCCCGGCTCAACGTTGCTGACGCGCACCCCGGTGCCCTGCAAGTCGCAGCGCAGGTTCAGGGAGAACTGTTTTACAAATGCCTTGGTACCGCCATACACATGGCTGCCCGGGTATGGATAACTACCCGCGATGGAACCCAGGTTAACGATCCCGGCACCGCGGCCGTAGGCAATCAGCCGTGGCAACAGCAGACGGGTGGTATAGAGCAGGCCTTTGATATTGGTATCGACCATGGTTTCCCAGTCGTCGAGGTCGCACTTGGGCGCTGGATCAGTGCCAAGCGCCAGGCCAGCATTGTTGATCAGGCCACGCAGCTTGCTGAACGAAGGCGGCAAACCGGCAATCGCCGCTTCCATTGCCGCACGATCGCGCACGTCCACCACCAGACCCTGTACTTCAGTCTGCTTGGACAACTCTTCGCACAGTGCTTTCAAACGATCTTCGCGTCGACCCGTCAGCACCAGTTTCCAGCCTGCCTGTGCAAACTTGCGCGCACATGCTTCACCAAATCCGGAAGTCGCGCCCGTAATAAACAGGGTGGAAGTCATCGTGTTCTCCTTGGCTGGCGGGCATCGGCCGCCGTTGAATTGGACGTTGAGCAGAATGCCCCGCCTCGCGTTCAGCAGCAACCTGCGGTGTTTTCAACAACAGACCTGTACAAAAAACAACCAATCGCCTGCAAGCCACGACACATAAGGGCTTGAGCCATATGCACTCACCTTATCCACAGGCCCGTCCACAGTCTTTGGGTGTAAGTCGAAAGTGTTCAAAGCCACGAGCTACAAGGGGTTGAAGCCACACCACAGTGTTTTTAACTTGACCGCGGCACACCCCACATGCAGGCGCCCCAAAAAGGTGCAACCTTGGGAAACCTGGCAGATAGGCAGAAGCCAGTAATTACGCCGCCTGGGGCATTCTTTCCAGAGTTTAACCACAGACTTATCCACAGGTTAGTCATTATTTCCAGCGGCTCTTAATAACCGAACAAACCTGTTGACAAATCTTCGGGTCAGGCAAGCTAAAACCACTGATCGAAAAATAACCAACACGCTGGACAGCCCGTAAATAAAGGGCTACAGCCAACTACTCCCACGTTACCCACAGCCACCTCCACAGCAAACGGGGACAAGTCAAAATGATGACAAAACAGGGAATTACAGCGGCTTTATGTCGCGGTTTCACAGTGCTGAAATATTGTTTTCCACAATCTGGGGCGGAGGTTGTGCGGGAAGGAAATTGTCCGACAAAAGACATGCGGGAGCGGGCTTACTCGCGATGGCATCGACGCGGTACTTCAGAAAAACCGCAGCGATACCATCGCGGGCAAGCCCGCTCCCACAGAGAAGTGTGAAATGCCTGTTAATGCCCGCCCAAATAAGCGTTACGCACCTCCTCGTTACTCAGCAGTTCCTTACCGGTGCCGGTCAGGCGGATTTCACCATTGACCATAACGTAGGCTCGATCTGACAAGCGCAGGGCGTGGTTGGCGTTTTGCTCCACCAGAAAGATGGTCATACCCGTGCCAGCCAGTTCACGCAGGGTGGCAAAAATCTGCTTCACCACAATCGGCGCCAGCCCCAGACTCGGTTCATCCAGCAACAGCAGCTTGGGGCGGCTCATCAATGCGCGGGCAATGGCGAGCATTTGCTGCTCACCGCCCGACATGGTCATGGCCCGCTGATTGCGCCGTTCCTTGAGCCTTGGGAACAACTCGAACATGCGCTGCATGTCTTCGCCGGCATGCTTGTCGCCAATGGGGATGGTGCCCATCAGCAGGTTTTCTTCCACCGACATGTCCGGAAACACGCGGCGACCTTCAGGCGACTGGGCTATGCCATTGGAGGCGATGTAGTGCGAGGACTTGTGGGTAATGTCCACGCCCTGGTAGATGATTTGCCCGCCGCTGGCCCGGGGCTGGCCGAAGATCGACATCAACAGTGTGGACTTGCCCGCGCCGTTGGAGCCGATCAGGCTGACGGTTTCACCCTCTTCGATATGCATCGAGACTTTTTTCAGGGCCTGAATCGGCCCGTAGTGAACATCCAGTTCCTTGAGTTCGAGGATCGTGCCCGTCATATCAGCTCCTCTTCGTCTGCGCCAAGGTAGGCCGCGATCACTTTGGGGTCGTTGCGGATGGCCTCAGGCCCGCCTTCGGCAATCACGTTGCCGTGGTCGAGCACCACGATGTGATCGGAAATGCTCATGACCATGCCCATGTCGTGCTCGATCAGCACCACAGTCAGGTCGTGTTCGTCGCGCAGCAGGCGGATCATCCCGCTCAGCGCTTCGGTTTCCTGCGGGTTGAGGCCCGCCGCCGGTTCGTCGAGGCAGATGATTTGCGGTCGCGTACACATGGCCCGGGCAATCTCCAGGCGTCGCTGCTGGCCGTAGGACAACTCACCGGCCAGGCGGTTGGCACAGTCCACCAGGTCAACCACCTCCAGCCAGTAGAAAGCGTGGTCCAGCGCATCGCTTTCAGCCTTGCGATAGCCCTTGGTGTTGAGAATGCCGGCGAGCATGTTGCGATTGACCCACATATGCTGGGCCACCAGCAGGTTCTCCAGTACCGACATTTCCTTGAACAGGCGGATATTCTGAAAGGTGCGAGCCAGACCTGAGCGGTTGACCAGATGTGTACCGCCGAACATTTTGTAGTACAGACGACTGGCGAACGCCTTGGGCGATACAAAGTCAGTCAACCTGAACGGCTCGCCCAACAACTTGATGACGTTGGTGCGTGTGCCTCGGGCATTGAGTTCGATCTTGCCGCCGCTGGCCTTGTAGAACCCGGTCAGGCAGTTGAACACTGTGGTTTTGCCGGCACCGTTGGGGCCGATCAGGGCAAAGATCGAGTTGCGTTTGACCTTGAGGCTGACATCGCTCAGGGCCTTGATCCCGCCAAAGTGCATCATCAGTTTATCGACCGAGAGCACAACGTCGTCATTCAGAGTGGGTTCGTTCATGGCGCAACCCCCTTGCGTGGTGTAACCCCTACACGGCTGATGCGGATCAGGCCTCGCGGTCGCCAGATCATCATCAACACCATCAATACACCAAACAGCAGCACCCGGTATTCGGCAAAGCTGCGCAGCAGTTCAGGTGCCACGGTCAGTACGAACGCAGCGATCACCACACCCACCGTCGAGCCCATGCCGCCGAGCACCACAATGGCCAAGATCAAGGCCGACTCGAAGAAGGTAAACGAGGACGGGTTTACAAAACCCTGGTAGCTGGCAAAGAACACCCCGGCCAGGCCTGCAGTGGAAGCACCGATGGTGAACGCAGAGAGCTTGACCAGAACGTGATTGAGCCCCATTGAGCGGCAGGCGATTTCGTCCTCGCGCAGCGCTTCCCAGGCGCGGCCGATCGGCATGCGGGTCAGGCGGTGTTTGATGTACAGCACCAGCAGCACCACCAAAAACAGCACGATGTAGATAAACAGGAATTTGATATTGGGGTTGTAGTCCAGTCCGAAAAACTGGTGGAACGGCACCCCGCCCTCTTTGGCGACGCGGCCAAATTCCAGCCCGAAAAACGTCGGTGAAGGCACCGGCATACCGTTGGGCCCACCGGTAAACGACAGCCAGTTATTGAGGATCAGACGAATGATTTCACCAAAGCCCAGGGTCACGATGGCCAGGTAATCCCCATGCATTCTCAATACCGGAAACCCGAGAATGCACCCCGCCATCGCCGCCGCAATGGCCGCCAGCGGCAGCACCGACCAGAAGCCCAGCCCCAGGTACTGATAACCCAGCGCCAGGCCATAAGCACCAATGGCGTAGAAGGCCACGTACCCCAGATCAAGCAAGCCCGCCAACCCGACCACGATGTTCAGCCCAAGGCCGAGCAGCACGTAGATCAGGCCGAGGATGACCACGGTCAGGATGTATTTGTTGGCAAAAAACGGGAACACAATGGCAATCACGATCAGCAGCGGCACAATCCAGCGCAGCCGCGATTTGTAATCGGGTGGCAGCACGTGCACACCAGAACCGCTGGACTCAAAGCTCTGAAGGATCCTCAAACCTTTGGACGTTTGCAGGAACAGGCTCAAGACAAACCGCCCCACCATCACAATTGCCACCAGCCAGCCAACACGCGCTGGCTGCAGGTTAAAGCTATAGCCGTCGAGCACAACCCCCACGATCGGCCCGAACACAATCAATGAAATCAACCCGGCCAGGATCGAATCGACCACGCTTTTTTTGATATCAATCGGTTTATTAATGGCTGCAGACATACTTACACCTTCGCCACGAGAGGACGACCCAGCAGGCCTTGGGGACGGAAAATCAGAATCAGCACCAGCAGTGAGAAACTGAACACGTCCTTGTAATCCGAGTTAACCAACCCGGCAAAAAGTGACTCGGAAATACCCAGGATGATCCCGCCGAGCATGGCGCCAGGCAATGATCCAATCCCGCCGAGCACGGCAGCGGTGAACGCCTTGATGCCGATAATGAAGCCGGCATAAAAGTCGAACGTGCCGTAATTCATGGTGATCAGCACACCGGCCAGCGCGGCCATGGCAGCACCTATCACAAACACGTAGGAGATCACCCGATCGGTGTTAATCCCCAGGATCGAGGCCATCTTGCGGTCTTGCTGGGTGGCGCGGCACATGCGGCCCAGCTTGGTGTACTTGATGATGTAGGTCAGCAGGCCCATCCCCACAAAGGCCGCTATCAGAATGAAGACCTTGGTGTAGGTGAGTTGCACAAAACCGGTGCCAATATCCACGCGCCAGGAACCGCTCAGCAGGGTTGGAACCCCTTGTTGGCGTGAGCCCTGGGCAATTTGCACGTAGTTTTGCAGGATCAGGGAAATACCGATGGCGCTGATCAGCGGCGCCAGCCGTGTGGAGTTTCGCAGAGGTTTGTAAGCCACGCGCTCGATGACCCAGCCATACACGCCAGTCACCACAACGGTGAAAATCAAGGTACCCAACATCAGTAGCGGAAAGGATTCAATACCGAAGTATGCCAACAGAGCCAGACTGATCGCCGCGAGGTAAGCAGAGATCATGTACACCTCGCCGTGGGCGAAGTTGATCATGCCGATGATGCCGTAGACCATTGTGTAGCCGATGGCGATCAGGCCGTACACAGACCCAAGGGTCAGGCCGTTCAGCAGTTGCTGTAGGAAAATACCATCCATAACGCAATCTCACGCACTGGAGCCTTTGCGCAGACGCAAGCCATCCACGCCGTCAGAGGACAGCTTGGATGGCAGGGTGTGTGCGGCTCCTGGAAAAGAAGACAGGTGATGCAAATACACTCCCACCTGTTGCCCGCCGAAGCTGACACCAGGTGAGTGATTCATCTCACTTCTGTTTTTCCAGCTGGTGATATTTGCCGTCTTTGTCCCACTGATAAACCACGTAGTCAGAGACTTTCAGGTCGCCTTTACCGTCCCAGTTTTTTTCACCCATCACGGTTTTAACCGGATTGGCCTTGAGCCACTTGGCGGCGTCTTCGCCTTTGTTGGATTTGGCGCCATTAAAGGCGTCAGCCAGGGCCTGGATCGAAGCGTAGGCATACAGGGTGTAGCCTTCAGGTTCGGTGCCCGCTTTGCGGAACTCTTCAACTACCGCCTTGCTGTCCGGTAGCAGGCGCGGGTCGGCGCCAAAGGTCATGTACACGCCATCGACATACTGCGGGCCACCGGCAGTGGCCACCAGTTCGTCGGTCACGACGCCATCGTCCGACATGAATTTCACATCCTTGAGACCCGCTTCACGCAGTTGGCGGACCAGAGGACCGGCCTCTGGGTGCAGACCGCCGAAGTACACGACATCAGCACCGGCACCGCGGATTTTTGTAACCAGCGCGCTGAAGTCTTTTTCACCCCGGGTCAGGCCTTCTTCCAGGATGGGTTTCACGCCGCGCTTGGTCAGCTGTGCACTGGTGGCATCGGCCAGACCTTTACCGTAGGTGTCCTTGTCGTTGATGACCGCTACTTTCTTGCCCTTGAGCACGTCGACAATGTAGTCGCCTGCAACGATGCCTTGCTGGTCATCTCGTCCGCACATACGGAACACCGCATCCAGCCCGCGCTCAGTGACCTGCGGGTTGGTCGAGCCCGGCGTAATCATGATCACACCTGCATCGGCATACACCTCGGAGGCAGGAATCGTATTCGAGGAGCAGAAGTGACCGACTACACCGATTACTTTGTCCTGATCGACCAAGCGGTTGGCCACGGCTACGGCCTGCTTGGGTTCGCAGGCATCGTCGCCGGCAACCAGCTTGATCTTCTCGCCGTTGATCCCGCCCGCCTTGTTGATTGCATCCGCAGCCGCCTGCGCCCCCTTCATGTACTGCTCGCCAAATGCCGCGTTGGCACCCGTCATCGGGCCCGCTACACCGATTTTCAGATCAGCCTGAACAAACGTAGAAACGCCCAACGCAGTTGCCACGGCGAGGGCCAGAAAACCTTTCTTGTAGAACGTCTGCGACATGAGGTGGTGCTCCTGAGGTTTTATTAGATGGCACTTCGACTTCACCTAAAGCGCTGAGCAAGCCGCGTGCCATTGGCTTTTTATTCTTAAAAAAGTCGTTCTATTGTTGTTATGTCGACTGTTTCGAACCCATTTTTATTGGGCGTGCAACCGTCTAAACCGAGGAAGGTAAAACCGTTTATTTATGACAGGCGCCACCGACTGCAACAAACGTTGCAACCGGGTTGCCCTGCACCGTGCAACCATCCTGTAACCGGCTGCGTCACCGAACTGCACACTCTCGGTGCGTGACTGCTACAGGCCGCACCACTAAAGGCTAGCCGCTGCGTGGCCAAACGCAGCGCCGCTCGAGAAAAAACCGCGTCAGATCACAATTCTTAAACATTGACCAGCGTGATACAGCGAAAAGCCCGCTTCGTATAAACAACTGCGCAACCCCGTGCCAGATAGCGGGCGCATCGGTGCAAAAGGAATCGGCAGGGCCTTGGCATCTCCACTGCACAAATAATCGGCAAAGGCCTTGCCCACTACGCTGCCCGTGGTCACGCCGCGCCCGTTGTAGCCGGTGACTGCCACCAAACCGGGCGCCGGTTCAAATAATCGCATCAGGTGATCGGGAGTAAACGCGATGCAGCCGGTCCAGGTACATTCCCACTCCACCCCCTTGAGATAGGGAAAGTAGTGCTGCTGCACGCGGTCGGCCCAGGCCTTGAGAAACCACGCAGGCTTTTGATTGCCGTTGCCCAGGCTGCCGAGCAGTAAACGGCCGTCGGCATCGCGGCGGATGCTGCTCAAAACCTGGCGGGTATCCCACGACCCTTGGCCACCGGGCAGGATGCGCTCTGCGGTAGCGTCAGTCAGAGGTCTGGAGGCGACCTGGTAGTAGTAGCCAGGGAAAAAGTTACGTCGCAAGTCAGTCCATTCGCCTTCTGTGTAGGCATTGGACGCCAGCACCACCTGCTCGGCACTGACCGCGCCGTGGGCAGTTTGCACTGACCAGCGTGGGCCCTGACGTTCAAGCCCGGTCACCGGCGAGTGATCAAACAACTGTCCGCCCAGGCCACTGGCCGCCTTGGCCAGCCCCGAGGTATAGGCCATCGGGTTGAGGGTACCGGCGCGGCGATCAAGCAAGGCTGCAGCAATTTTGCTGGTGCCGGTGGCGGCTTCGCAGGCAGCGCCAGTGAGCAGCTCCACAGGCGCTCCTCGACGCTTCCATTGGGCTTCACGGCTGCGCAGATCGGCTTCGCCACGGGCGTTGTGGGCCATATGCAGCGTGCCTTCGCGACGCAACTGGCAGTCAATACGGTATTTGTCGATCAAGCTGAACACCAGCGCGGGGGCGGCGCCAAGCATGCGGTTCAACTGGCTACCGACCGCCTCGCCGAAACCGGCTTCGATGTCATCGGGCGGTATCCACATACCGGCATTGACCAATCCTACGTTACGCCCGGAGCCACCATGCCCGGTTCGGTGGGCTTCGAGCACGCAGACGCTTTTGCCCTGTTCGAGCAAATGGATAGCCGCAGACAAACCGGTGATGCCAGCACCGATCACACATACGTCGACGCTCAATTCGCCTTTAAAGGTTGGCGCTTGGGGGCGTTGGGGGGTGAGGGTTTCCCACAGACATTGTTCTTGTAAAGGCATTGCCAAGCTCCAGAAATGAAACCCAACCAGAATCAAAAGCCCCCCACCCTGGCCCTCTCCCTGAGGGAGAGGAGACTAAAGGCAAAAGCAGATCAACCCCCTCTCCCTCCGTGAGAGGGTTGGGGTGAGGGCTTGTATCACCTCAATCGAACGTAATCCCCTGCGCCAGCGGCAGCTCCAGCGAGTAATTCACGGTATTGGTCTGGCGGCGCATATACCCACGCCATGCATCTGACCCCGACTCGCGACCACCGCCCGTTTCTTTCTCACCGCCAAACGCGCCGCCGATTTCCGCACCGCTGGGGCCGATATTGACGTTGGCGATGCCGCAGTCACTGCCCGTGGCAGACATAAATTGCTCTGCCTCGCGCACGTCGGTGGTGAAGATGCACGACGACAGGCCCTGGGGTACGGCGTTGTTCAGGCGCAAGGCCTCGGCAAAGTCGCTGTAACCGACCACATACAAAATCGGTGCGAAGGTCTCGCTGCACACCACGTCGCTCTGCTCGGGCATCTCAACAATGGCCGGGGCCACGTAGTAAGCGCCGGGGTACTGGCCGGCCAATTGGCGTTCGCCACCGAACACACGCCCGCCCTCGCTCAGGGCCTGCTCCAGGGCGTCGCGCATGTTTTCAAAGCTGTTCTTGTCGATCAGCGGCCCCACCAGGTTACCTTCGAGCGGGTGGCCAATACGCACTTTGGAATAGGCGGCCTTGAGCCGGGTGACGATTTCGTCCTTGACCGATTCATGGGCGATCAGGCGGCGCAGGCTGGTGCAACGCTGGCCCGCAGTACCCACGGCACTGAACAGGATGGCGCGTACGGCCATGTCCAGATCGGCGCTTGGCGCCAGGATCATCGCGTTGTTGCCGCCCAGCTCCAGAATGCTGCGGGCAAAGCGCGCGGCGATCTTGGGCGCCACTTCGCGGCCCATGCGTGTGCTGCCGGTGGCGCTGATCAGCGCTACGCGCGGGTCATCCACCAGGGCCTCGCCGGCTTCACGGCCACCAATCACCACTTGGGCCAAATACTTGGGCGCGTCGGCAAATGAGTGCAGGACCCGGTCAAACAAAGCCTGGCAAGCCAGCGCAGTCAGCGGGGTTTTTTCGGACGGTTTCCAGATCACCGCGTTGCCACACACCAGCGCCAGGGTGGTATTCCATGCCCAAACCGCTACCGGAAAATTGAAGGCGCTGATCACGCCCACCACCCCCAGCGGGTGCCAGGTTTCCCGCATATGGTGGCCCGGACGTTCCGAGGCAATGGTCAAACCATAGAGCTGACGCGACAGGCCGACAGCAAAGTCGCAAATATCGATCATTTCCTGCACTTCGCCCAACCCTTCCTGGGTGATCTTGCCCGCCTCCCATGACACCAGCTCGCCCAGATCGGCCTTGTACTCACGCAGCAAATCGCCGAACTGGCGCACCAGTTCCCCACGACGCGGGGCAGGCACTTTGCGCCAGGCCTCGAAGGCGTGCTCGGCACGGGTCACGTGCTGCTCGGCCTCGGCGGCACCTTCCCAGTGCACGGCGCCAATCTGGCTGCCATCAATCGGCGTGTACACCGGCTGCGTGCCCTGCTGATAAAGCGCGGGGTTCACACCAAGACGATCCAGTAATGCGGCAACCATTGAAGGCACTCCTTGAGCTGAAAAATGATTCACAGGTCTTTAGTTGTAGCTGGCCCGCATCGCGGCAACAAACGACCTTTAAGCGAGATATCATTCCGAAAATTCATGCTGCGCTGGTAACGTTGCCTTACAACAAGAATCCGGGGCCTTTTATGCTCAACAAGCGCCATTTACCTTCGATCACGGCGTTGCAGTGTTTTGAAGCCGTGACCCGTCACCTGAGCTTCACCCGCGCCGCCGAAGAGCTGAACCTGACCCAGAGCGCCGTCAGCAAACAGGTTGCGCAGCTTGAGGAGCTGTTGCAGCACTTGCTGTTTCGCCGGGTACGGCGTCGCTTGCAACTGACGCCAGCGGGCGATCTGTATCTGGTAGAAGTCCGAAAAATCCTGACCCAGGTCGAGATGTCGACCCACACCCTGCGCTCCTATGGCGGCGAAACGGAAGTGCTGCGGGTCTCCACTCCTTCCACGTTTGGCGCCCGCTGGCTGGTGCCGCGCCTCAAGGGTTGGGGCATACGCCATCCGCATATCCATCTGGACCTGTGCAACGAGCAGCAAGGCGACGACCTGCTGCAAGGGCGCAGCGACCTGGCGTTTTACTTCGGTCAGGGCTCACGGCCCGGCACCGA
The DNA here is from genome assembly GCF_002269505.1 of Pseudomonas fragi. Lineage (GTDB taxonomy): Bacteria > Pseudomonadota > Gammaproteobacteria > Pseudomonadales > Pseudomonadaceae > Aquipseudomonas > Aquipseudomonas fragi_D. The sequence goes on from NZ_NQKQ01000001.1 coordinate 146,027, forward strand.
AAGCCTGAAGTTGTTTGGCGAAGAGCTTGTCGCCGTGTGCGCGCCGTCGAGCCTGCCAGTTGCACCACTGACCGACCCGACCCAACTCACAGGCCTGGTGTTGCTGCAGAACGCTTCGCGGCCACAGGCCTGGCACGAATGGTTTGAGTGCCAGGGCTTTCGCACCGACCACAGCTATCACGGGCCGCGTTTTGACACCTTTTACATGTGCATCCGCGCGGCGCAGGTGGGCTGCGGTGTCGCCTTGCTGCCGAAATTTCTGGTGGAGGAAGAGCTGGCTGACGGCAAGCTGGTCATTGCCTGGCAGCAGCCGATGCCGAGTCGCGATGCCTATTACCTGGCGTACCCTGAACATTCGGCTGGCGTGCCCAAGGTAAAGGCATTCGTGAGCTGGATAATGGAGCAGCTGGATGCGCTCCCGCGAGGCACAAACAGTGCCGAATCACAAAAACCGCTGGCAAAACCGCCTGCGGATATGCGCCACTAGCGCCATTCATTGAAAAAGCTGAACGCCGTGGCTTTCCGGCACGGGCAGCATGGAGATTGCCGCTATGAGCGAGAGTGTGTTTGCCGATCGCATCGTGCAGAACCTGCTCGACACCGACTTCTACAAATTGACCATGATGCAGGCGGTGCTGCACAACTACCCCAACGTCGAAGTCGAGTGGGAATTCCGCTGCCGCAACAGCGAGGATTTGCGCCCGTACCTGAACGAAATTCGCCACCAGATCGAACGCCTGTGCGAACTGAGCATGACTCAGGACCAGTTGGGTTTTCTGGAACGCATTACGTTTATGAAGCCCGATTTCATACGCTTTTTGGGGCTGTTTCGCTTCAATATGCGCTACGTACACACCGGCATCGAAAATGGCGAGCTGGTTATTCGCCTGCGCGGGCCGTGGCTGCATGTGATCTTGTTTGAAGTGCCATTGCTGGCGATTGTCAGCGAAGTGCGCAACCGTTCGCGCTATGCAGGCACAGTACTGTCCCAGGCCCGGGAGCAGCTGTATCGCAAGTTCGACTGGTTGCAGGCCAATGCCAGTGCCGACGAATTGTCCGAGCTGCAAGTCGCTGATTTCGGCACCCGCCGACGCTTTTCATACCGTGTGCAGGAAGAAGTCGTCAGTGTGCTCAAGCATGACTTCCCCGGGCGTTTTGTCGGCACCAGCAACGTCAACTTGTCCCGTGAACTGGACATGAAACCGCTGGGCACCATGGCCCACGAATGGATCATGGCGCACCAGCAACTGGGCCCCCGACTGATCGACAGCCAGAGCGCTGCGCTTGACTGCTGGGTACGCGAATACCGTGGCCTGCTGGGGATTGCCCTGACGGACTGCATCACCACCGATGCCTTCCTGAAAGATTTCGACCTGTACTTTGCCAAGCTCTTCGACGGCTTGCGCCACGACTCGGGCGACCCGGTGGTATGGGCCGAAAAATGCATAGCCCATTACCACAAGCTGGGCATTGACCCGATGAGCAAGACCCTGGTGTTCTCCGACAGCCTGACCCTGCCCCGGGCCCTGGAGATTTTCCGGGCGCTGCGCGGCAGGATCAACGTCAGCTTCGGTATCGGGACTAACCTGACCTGCGACATTCCGGGGGTTGAGCCAATGAGCATCGTGCTTAAAATGACCGCCTGTAATGGCTCGCCAGTGGCCAAGATTTCCGATGAGCCGGGCAAGACCCATTGCTCCGACCCTAATTTCGCCGCCTACTTGCGCCACGTTTTCCAAGTTCCTGAACAGTCCCACAAGGAGTGAATCATGCAGGCCGTACAGCGTCAGATTGCTGCAGACCTCAAGGTCCAGCCGCCATTCAAAGACATCGCAGCCCTTGAGGCCGAGGTCGCCCGGCGCATCACCTTCATTCAGTGCTGCCTGCACAATGCCAGGCTCAAGACCCTGGTACTGGGCATCAGCGGCGGGGTCGACTCACTGACCGCAGGCCTGATGGCACAACGTGCCGTGCAGCAATTGCGCGAGCAAACCGGCGACCAGGCCTATCGCTTTATTGCCGTGCGCCTGCCTTACGGCGTGCAGCATGACGAAGCCGACGCCACGGCTGCGGTCGACTTTATCAATCCGGACGAGCGCCAAACCGTAAACATCGGCCCGGCGGTCAAGGCCCTTGCGGCTGAAGTGACTGCGTTTGAAGGTAGGCCTGCCGCCACCGTGGACTTTGTACTGGGCAACACCAAGGCGCGGATGCGTATGGTGGCCCAATACACCATCGCCGGAGCGACTGGTGGCCTGGTGATAGGCACTGACCATGCCGCCGAGGCGGTGATGGGCTTCTTCACCAAATTCGGCGACGGCTCCTGCGACCTGGCACCGCTCAGCGGGCTGGTGAAAAATCAGGTACGGGCCATTGCTCGGCATTTTGGAGCCCCGGAATCGCTGGTGGAAAAAGTCCCGACTGCCGACCTCGAAGACCTGGAACCGGGCAAGCCGGACGAAGCGTCTCACGGCGTGACCTATGCCGAGATCGATGCCTTTTTGCATGGCGAGCCGGTGAGCGAAGAAGCGTTCAGGATCATCAGCAGTACGTACGAAAAAACCCATCACAAGCGTGAGATGCCGTTCGCCCCTTGAGCCTGTGGATACCTTGACCCTCACCCCAACCCTCTCCCGGAGGGAGAGGGAGCAGACCGCACGCGGTTTCAAGAACACCATCAATCCGTCCCCTCTCCCTCCGGGAGAGGCGTGGTGAGGGGCTTTTTCCTACCCGGAAAAAACGGAATGAACCCTGCAATTTTTTTCGCTTGTGGCCACAACGGCCAAAGGCTTTGATAGACGTCTATTTCGTCGCCAGAGCCCTGCCCCATGTCTTCTTTCGATGGTTTGTTCTCCCTTGTCGGTTCATTGCTCGGCCAACCGGCATCTGCCTGGTTGCGCGAGCATGTCGAAGTGCCCGAAGGGCTGCTGCGCTTCAACTGGCATGAGCAGGCGGTGCACAGGGTGTGGCTCGCCGAAGCCCTGAACCTGTGCCTGCTGCACAAGCTGGTGGAAGCCGTACCTGAAGGTCGGCGCTATGTCGAAGAACAGGCACAGAATGGGCGCAAGGTGGTGTTTGACCACGGCGCCATCCGCACGGTCGACTGGCCCGTAAACGGCGAACTACCACGCGGTCGTCAGGCATTTTCCCGCTTGCTTGAGCCGCTGGGCTTTACCGATGTACGAACCTACCCCCTGACCAAGCTGAACATGACCGGCTGGGGCTACCGGCAAATGGACTTGCCTGAGGACATCGCCCAGTTCTTTGTCTCGGAACTGCACCCCGGCCGCTTCAGCGAGGCCTTTCAACAGGCCGTCAGCCGCGTGGTCGGTTCCAGCCTTGACCCGTTGTCGGCCCAACACCACAGTATCCTCAAGACTCTGAGCCTCACCCGCCATTGCAGCCTGAGCCAGGCGCAGACCCTGCTGCCAGCGCTGTACCGGGCATTCGGCCGGCAACATGGCGTGGTACAGGAAGCGGACTACCACTGCCTGCTCGCTGAAAGTGCCGAGATGGCCTGGATCGCCACAGAGGGCAACAGTTTCAACCACCTGACCGACCGGGTTGCCGACCTCGAAGCATGCGTCGCACAACAGCGTGATCTGCAACGCCCGATGAAAGACAGCATCGAAGTGTCGGCTTCCGGCCGCGTGATGCAGACCGCCTATCGCGCCTGCACAGTCAGCCGCGGCCTGGTCGATAGCGCGGGGGTGTACCGCGAGCACGCGGTGCCGGGTTCGTTTGTGGAGTTTATCCAGCGCAAGGCCGACCCCGACACCGGCCGCATCGACCTGAACTTCGACAGCAGCAACGCCCAGGGCATTTTCAAGATGACCGACTCAAAAGCCTGACCCTGAACGCAAACAGCCCTGACACAAGGTCAGGGCTGCTGGTCAGCTTGCGCGGTCTTATTTAAGAACCACAGCGCCTTTCATCATCGAGTTGTGGCCCGGGAAGGTGCAGAAGAATTCATATTCTTCGCCCGCTTTCAGCTTGGCCACGTCGAAGGTCACCGAGTCTTTCTCACCGGCGCCGATCACTTTGGTGTGGGCGATAACGCGCTCGTCACCGTCCTTGAGGTAGTTTTTATCCAGGCCGGCAGCGATACCGTCGGTGGAAACTGCCTGCATGTCTGCCTTTTTGCTCAACACCCAGTTATGGCCCATGACGTTTTTCGGCAGGTTGCCGGAGTGCGTCAGGTTAACTGTGAAGGTCTTGCAGGATTTGTCGATGACGATCTCTTTGGTGTTGTAAGACATCTGGTCAGTCGAATCGACAGTCACAGCACACTCAGCCGCCAGCAAATGGCCGCTGGCGAGGGTCAAAAGGGATACCGCAACAACTTTGGCAAACATGGTCTATCTCCAAGGCAGGGTATGGAAAGCAAAAATCTGTATACAGATTGCCTGAAAATTGTATCGATTCATATGATCTACGTCATGATCTATCGCCACGATCGAAACAATCCGTCCGAAAAATGGCTTTCAGGCTTATAACCTTAGGTCATCGTTTTGAATTTTGGGGGAATAAGTAACCAGATTTAATCCACAACCGGCTTTTGCGTGGGTGTAGAGTCGTGTTTTTAGCGCAAAGTGCAACCTTGCAAAAACCCAGCTAACGGCTAAGCACTAATACAGGGCAGAATACGCGCCGCTCAACCTCACCTTCGACCCCAAGAGGATCGCCCATGGCCAAACCAAACTATAACTTCGCTAAGCGTCAAAGAGACTTGGCTAAAGAGCAGAAGAAAGAGGAAAAAGCTGCCCGCAAGAAAGCGGCTGCTGAAGGTGGCATCGTAGACACCGAACTGGAACACGAAGTCGACAGCGAAAATGAAGGCGCCGCAGAAGATACCGGCGCACCGGAAGACAAAGCACCAACCGCTTGACCCCCTCGGCCCGGTTATCCACAACCCGGCCCACAGGATCTGTGATCAGGATCAGCAGCCCGCCTGCTGATCCTCGCAGTTAGCCTGAACGCCCTCAGACGCTCCAAACCTCATTCCCTTACCGCGCGACAGCAAACAGCCTACAAACCCGTGGCAGGCTTCTCAGCGCGCAGAAAGCACAACGCCAGCCCGAAGGCTGGCGTTGGTATCTTGTGGGAGCGGGCTTGCTCGCGATGCAAACAGCGCGGTGTATCAGATTGACCGCGGTGATCCCATCGCGAGCAAGCCCGCTCCCACAATGCCGTGATTTATTTAGCGCGGCACTACCGGCTTGCGGGCCGGACGCTGGCTCTTGCCGCCCTTGGCTGCTTCCTGGCGCTCCTTGGCGGCCTGCTTGTTGCGGGCAAACGCAGCAGCCTTGGCCTGTTCACGCTTGTCCCACGGGTTACCACCATCACTGGCACGCGGCGGCAGGCCGGTGTGCTGGGTAAGGATCTTGGTGGTCTTCTCACCAGCCACCTTGTGGCTGCCGGCAGGTGTCGAGTTTTTGCGACGCGCACTCTGGTAGCTGTCGGTTGCAGGCTGATGCAACGGGATCAGTTGATCCTTGCCTGAACCGATGAGGTCGGCACGGCCCATGCGGGTCAGCGCCTCACGCAGCATCGGCCAGCCTTTCGGGTCGTGGTAGCGCAGGAACGCCTTGTGTAGACGGCGCTGCTCTTCGCTTTTGACGATGGTCACCGAATCGCTCTTGTACGTGACCTTGCGCAGCGGGTTCTTGCCCGAGTGGTACATCGCGGTGGCGGTGGCCATCGGCGACGGGTAGAACGCCTGCACCTGGTCGGCACGGAAACCGTTGGTCTTGAGCCAGATCGCCAGGTTCATCATGTCTTCATCTTTGGTGCCCGGGTGGGCCGCAATGAAGTACGGGATCAGGTACTGCTCTTTGCCTGCTTCCTTGGTGTACTTCTCGAACATGCGCTTGAACTTGTCATAGCTGCCAATGCCCGGCTTCATCATCTGGTTGAGCGGACCTTCCTCGGTGTGTTCCGGGGCGATCTTCAGGTAACCACCTACGTGGTGGGTTACCAGTTCCTTCACGTATTCCGGGGACTCGACGGCAAGGTCGTAGCGCAGACCGGAAGCGATCAGGATTTTCTTCACGCCCGGCAAGGCACGCGCACTGCGGTACAGCTGAATCAGCGACGAGTGGTCAGTGTTCAGGTTCGGGCAGATGCCCGGGAATACGCAGGACGGCTTGCGGCACGCGGATTCGATTTCCGGCGTTTTGCAGGCAATGCGATACATGTTCGCAGTCGGGCCGCCGAGGTCGGAAATAACGCCGGTGAAACCCGGAACCTTGTCGCGGATCTCTTCGATTTCGCGAATGATCGACTCTTCGGAGCGGTTCTGGATGATGCGGCCTTCGTGCTCGGTAATCGAGCAGAAGGTGCAACCACCAAAGCAGCCACGCATGATGTTCACCGAGAAGCGGATCATGTCGTAGGCCGGGATTTTTTCCTTGCCGTACGCAGGATGGGGAATACGTGCGTAAGGCATGCCAAACACGTAGTCCATTTCTTCAGTGGTCATAGGGATCGGTGGCGGGTTGAACCACACATCCACTTCGCCGTGCTTTTGCACCAGCGCACGGGCGTTGCCCGGGTTGGTTTCAAGGTGCAACACGCGGTTGGCGTGGGCATAAAGCACTGCATCCCCACGCACTTTCTCGACGGAAGGCAAGCGGATAACCGTCTTGTCGCGGGTCATGCGCGGGCTGGCCAGGATTTGCACGACCTTGGCTTCGTTCGGATCTTCAACCGGGCCCTTTTCCTGCTCGATGGCGCAGGCCTGGGTGTCCTGGGTGTTGACGTACGGGTTGATGATCTTGTCGACCTTGCCCGGACGGTCAATACGGGTTGAATCGACTTCATACCAGTCTTTAGGCGTATCGCGGCGAATGAACGCGGTACCGCGCACATCGGTAATGTCTTCAATCTTGTGGCCGTAGGACAGACGCTGGGCCACTTCAACAATGGCGCGCTCGGCGTTGCCGTACAGCAGGATGTCGGCGCAGGCGTCGATCAGGATCGAGTTGCGGACACGGTCCTGCCAGTAATCGTAATGCGCGATACGGCGCAGGGACGCTTCGATGCCGCCGAGGACAATCGGCACATTCTTGTAGGCTTCTTTACAACGCTGGCTGTACACCAGGCTGGCGCGATCCGGACGTTTTCCAGCCATGCCACCAGGGGTGTAGGCGTCATCGGAACGGATCTTTTTGTCGGCGGTGTAGCGGTTGATCATCGAGTCCATGTTGCCGGCGGCAACGCCGAAGAACAGGTTTGGCTCGCCCAGCTTCATGAAGTCGTCTTTGGACTGCCAGTTCGGCTGCGCAATGATGCCCACACGGAAACCCTGGGACTCCAGCAAACGACCAATGATGGCCATGCCGAACGAAGGATGATCGACATAGGCATCACCGGTCACGATGATGATGTCGCATGAATCCCAGCCAAGCTGATCCATCTCCTCCCTGCTCATTGGCAGGAATGGTGCTGGGCCGAAACATTCGGCCCAGTACTTCGGATAGTCAAATAGAGGCTTGGCTGATTGCATGTCGATGACCGGTGTTGAGTGCAAAAAAGGGGGCGCGGCATTTACTAAGAAATTCGCGGGCGCGGAATATAGCACAAAAAATGACCAATTCCGACGGCGATGGTCGGAATTGATGGGTACAGGCATATTGTCTGTGGGAGCGAGCTTGCTCGCGATTCAGGCGGCGCGGTCTATCTGATTGACCGCGTCAATTCTATCGCTGGCAGGCCAACTCCCACAGAAGCCGGACAGGTTAATCGTCGTCGAAGTTGTAGCTGCCCGGCGCCAGGTTTTCAAAGCGCGTGTATTTACCGATAAACGCCAGGCGCGTCGTCCCGATAGGGCCGTTACGCTGCTTGCCGATGATGATCTCGGCAATACCTTTGTGCTCGGTCTCGGGGTGGTACACCTCGTCGCGATACACGAACATGATGACGTCGGCATCCTGCTCGATGGCTCCGGACTCACGCAAGTCGGAGTTGATCGGGCGCTTGTTGGGGCGCTGCTCAAGGGAGCGGTTGAGCTGCGACAACGCCACTACCGGGCAGTTGAATTCCTTGGCCAGCGCCTTGAGGGATCGGGAGATTTCGGAAATTTCATTGGTCCGGTTGTCACCGCCCGAACCCGGGATCTGCATCAATTGCAGGTAGTCGATCATGATCAGGCCGATATCGCCGTGCTCACGTACCAGTCGTCGGGTACGGGCGCGCATTTCCGATGGGCTGATGCCAGCCGTATCGTCGATAAACAGCTTGCGGTCGTTGAGCAGGTTGACCGCCGACGTCAGGCGCGGCCAATCGTCGTCTTCAAGGCGACCGGCCCGGACCTTGGTCTGGTCGATACGCCCAAGCGACGACAGCATACGCATGATCAGCGATTCACCTGGCATCTCGAGGGAGTAAACCAGTACCGCTTTTTCGCTGCGCAACACTGCGTTTTCAACGAGGTTCATCGCAAAGGTGGTTTTACCCATCGATGGACGACCCGCCACGATGATCAGGTCGGCAGGCTGCAGGCCGCTGGTCATGCCGTCCAGGTCGGTGTAGCCGGTGGACAGGCCGGTGATGGCGTTGTCGGTATTGAACAGCGTGTCGATACGGTCGATGGCTTTGGTCAACAGATCGTTGACGCTCACCGGGCCGCCGGTTTTTGGCCGGGCCTCGGCAATCGCGAAGATCTGGCGCTCGGCCTCGTCGAGAATTTCGGCAGCATTGCGGCCTTCAGGGTTGAAGGCACTGTCGGCGATCTCGGTGCTGATGCCGATCAACTGGCGCAAGGTCGCGCGCTCGCGAACGATCTGCGCATAGGCCTTGATGTTGGCGACCGACGGCGTGTTTTTTGCCAGCTCACCGAGGTAACCCAGACCACCCACTTGCGACGTCTGACCTTCCTTGTCCAATTGCTCGGCAAGGGTCACGACGTCGATCGGCGAGTTCTGGTCCGCCAATTTGGCAATGGCGCGGAAGATCAGGCGATGGTCATGTCGATAGAAATCACCGTCCGAGACCTGATCCAGCACGCGTTCCCAGGCGTTGTTATCCAGCATCAAACCACCGAGCACAGCCTGTTCGGCCTCGATGGAGTGCGGAGGCACCTTCAGGGCTGCGGTTTGTAGATCGTATTGCTCAGGAGCGGAGATATCGTTCATGGCCACTTGGAATAGGTATGAAAAATCAGAAACTGCAGAAAGACAAAGGGCACGACCTGTAAACAGGATCGTGCCCGATGTTAACCGTCCAGCACACAAGGTGCCAGTCAGTTAAGACTGCTTAAGCAGCTACCACAACAACGCGTACGGTTGCTTCAACTTCGGCGTGCAGGTGCACAGCCACGTCGAATTCGCCAACGTTGCGGATAGTGCCGTTCGGCAGACGAACTTCGCTTTTAGCAACTTCAACGCCCGAGGCGGTCAGTGCATCAGCGATGTCGTGAGTGCCGATCGAGCCGAACAGCTTGCCTTCGTCGCCAGCGGTGGCAGTGATAGTCACTTCCAGCTCAGCCAGTTGGGCAGCGCGTGTTTCAGCCGAAGCTTTTTTGTCTGCAGCAGCTTGTTCCAGCTCAGCACGACGCTCTTCAAACGCAGCCAGGTTGGCAGCGGTTGCAGCGGTAGCTTTGCCGTACGGCAGCAGGTAGTTACGACCGTAACCGGCCTTAACATTTACTTTGTCGCCCAGGTTGCCCAGGTTCGCGACTTTTTCCAGAAGGATCAGTTGCATGTGAAAATCCTCTTAACTTTTAACCTTCACCGTCCGCAGAGTCTTTATCGGTGCCTTTGGGCGCCAGACGTCCGCGAAAATCAATCAGGCTGTCGACAATGGCCAAAACCACGAGCAACGGATAGATCAGCTGCATAAACAGCAACAGCGTGACGTACAACCCCACCAGCCAAAACTTGGCCAGTCGCTTTTGCGCCACCAGCCCGTGAATCAGGGCCAGCCCGGCGAAGAACAACGCTACGCTGCACAACGGCGTAAGCATGGCCATTTCGGGACCGAAGTTCGGCCCTACAAGCATGCACGCCAGCAATACGAGCGCTGGTCCCAGCGGTAGGCGGATGCTGCGAAATTCGCTGGCAAAACCACCCGGATTATACAACAACGCCTGCCAGTAACGCCCAAGCATCAGGCTAAGCACGCTGACGACCTGCATCAAAGCTGCAATCAAACCGGTAAGGACGGGTGCAATCAGTGCTCCAAGGCGCGCTCGCTCTACGTCGGACAACTTGTCGTAGAGACCATTGAGGACCTGCGGCAGAAGTTTTTCCAACTCCTGCGCCATCGCACCAATGGGTTCGCGGAAAACCGTACCCAAGATCACGCCATACACCACACCCAACGCTACGCTGACCAGCAGCACGCGATTCCAGGACTGACCGGCGCGTAACATCAACGCCAGCCCCAGGGTTCCCAGCAGCACCATAAGGGTGCGAGGTTCCCCGATAAACCACCAGACCAAGGCCGGCAGTAACGCCCATGAGAGGATGCTCAACGCATCTCTCGGACCGCGCCGCAGAAGCACAAGGCACCCTGCAGCAGCACTCAACCAGAACAAGAACGGCAATGCCGCACATCCGGCCACGATTAACGTGGCCTGCACACGGCCTCGCATGATGAACTCAGCTAAGGCGCGCATGCTTTCAATCCTTTACTACTTGTCGACTGCCCGGTCTCAGCGGCCGTGGCTGTCGGTGTAGGCCAGCAGGGCCAGGAAGCGGGCGCGCTTGATAGCGGTGGCCAGCTGACGCTGATAACGAGCTTTAGTACCGGTGATGCGGCTTGGAACAATTTTGCCGGTCTCGGATACGTAAGCTTTCAGAGTGTTGAGATCCTTGTAATCGATCTCTTTCACTTCTTCTGCGGTGAAGCGGCAGAATTTACGACGACGGAAGAAACGTGCCATGTAATTGGCTCCTCAAAAGGTCCGTGGATTACTCGTCAGCGTTATCGCTGGCGTCGCTGTTATCGCTGTCATCGCCATCGGCGCTGTCAGAATGCTCAGGACGGTCACGACGCTCACGGCGCTCACTGCGGTTCTCTTCAGCCTTGAGCATCTCGGACTGGCCAGTTACGGCTTCGTCGCGACGGATGACCAGGTTACGGATCACAGCATCGTTGTAACGGAAGTTGTCTTCCAGCTCAGCCAGGGCTTTGCCAGTGCACTCAACGTTCAGCATCACGTAGTGAGCCTTGTGAACATTGTTGATTGCGTAGGCCAGTTGACGACGGCCCCAATCTTCCAGACGGTGGATTTTGCCGCCGTCTTCTTCGATCAGCTTGGTGTAACGCTCTACCATGCCGCCGACTTGTTCGCTTTGATCCGGGTGGACCAAAAAGATGATTTCGTAATGACGCATGAATGCTCCTTACGGGTTGTAGCCTGCCGCTAACTAAAAAGCGGTCAGACAAGGAGTGAATGACACTTGTGTGTCTTGCCTAGAGAGGCACATATGCGCCCGCCATGACGGCAAGGGGCGCAATTGTAGAGAAGGGACAACGGGCGCGCAAGGCAATTGGTGATTATTTGAACAATCCCGACCACTCACACACAAATACAACTGTGGGAGCCAGCCTGCTGGCGAAGTAGGCAACGCGACCTGCCAGACAGACCGTGTCGATACCTTCGCCAGCAGGCTGGCTCCCACAGGGGTGTTGCTTACTTCTTCTTCGAAGACGTCTTGGCCTTGACGCTACGCTGACGCTGAGCTTCGAACAGACAAACGCCTGTCGCTACCGAAACGTTCAGACTGCTGACACTGCCAGCCATCGGCAGGTTAACCAGGTAGTCGCAATGCTCACGGGTCAGACGACGCATGCCCTTGCCTTCTGCACCCATGATCAGGATGGTTGGACCGGTCAGGTCCTGATCATAAATGCTGACTTCCGCTTCACCGGCCGTGCCGACAACCCACAAGCCGCGCTGCTGGAGCTTTTCCAGGGTGCGCGCCAGGTTAGTCACAGCCACCAACGGAATAACTTCCGCTGCGCCACAGGCTACTTTTCGTACAGTCGGCGTCAATGTTGCAGACTTGTCCTTCGGCACGATTACAGCCAGCGCACCGGCGGCATCCGCCGAACGCAAGCAAGCACCCAGGTTGTGAGGATCGGTCACGCCGTCCAGCACCAGCAGCAACGGTGCACCTTCGGTGCGATCGAGCAGCTCGTCGAGCATGGCTTCGCCCCAGACCTGGCTCGGACTAACGTCCGCCACCACACCCTGGTGCACGCCTTCTACCCAGACGTCCATTTCACGACGCTCGGCCTGGCCAACCGCCACACGGTTTTCGTTGGCCAGTTCGATCAGCGTTTGTACCCGCGGATCACTGCGGCCTTCTGCCAGCCATACCTGCTTGACGCGCTTGGGATGGTGACGCAGCAATGCTTCTACGGCATGCACGCCGTAGATTTTTTCCAGACTCATGACTTGGCCTTAGGTTTGCGCGCCCCGCCGCTTTTGGCGGCTGGAGCGGTGCCCGATTTTGGCGGGCCTTTACGATGTTTGCTCGGCTTGGAAGGCTTGCCCGCATCTTTTGCAGGCGCCCCCCTACTCGACTTTCCCGGCTCCGATGTCCGACCGCCGCTTTTCGATTCGGCCAACAGCGCCTGTTTCAATTCACGGCTTTTGCGCAGCTCGGCGTTATTGGCCGCCGCGTCCCCAGGACGGTAAGTCTCATCGGACGACTTTTTCACCGCCTTGGCTGGCGCACTGCGGCGCGCTGCCGGGGCAGGCTCAACCGGCTTTTCAGTAGGCTTGGTGCCCGACTTGCCAGCATTTTTGGCTTTCGGCGCATCAGCAGTGCGATTTTTACGACCAATCGGCGCACTGAGGGTTTTTTCCGCCATTTCGAAGTCGATCTTGCGCTCGTCGAGATCGACGCGCATGACCCGCACTTCAACGGTATCGCCCAAGCGGAAGCTGCGACCGGTGCGCTCGCCCGCCAGGCGGTGATGCACAGGATCAAAGTGGTAGTAATCGCCCGGCAAGGCAGTTACGTGAACCAGACCTTCAACATAGATATCGGTCAGCTCCACAAACAGGCCAAAACCGGTCACTGCCGTCACAACACCCGGGAACGACTCGCCTACACGATCCTTCATGAACTCGCACTTGAGCCAGTTGGTCACGTCGCGGGTGGCTTCGTCGGCACGGCGCTCACTCATCGAGCACTGCTCACCGAGCTGCTCAAGGATCGCTTCGTCGTACGGATAAATCCGCGCTTTCGGAATGGTCATCGCGCCAGCACGGCGAACGTGCGGGGTATCCATTTTGGAATGGATCACGCTACGGATCGCACGGTGCGTCAACAGGTCCGGGTAGCGGCGAATCGGCGAGGTGAAGTGGGTGTAGGCTTCATAATTCAGGCCGAAGTGGCCCTGGTTATCAGAGCTGTACACCGCCTGGCTCAGCGAACGCAGCATTACGGTCTGGATCAGATGGAAGTCCGGACGATCCTTGATGCTGGCCAGCAATGCCTGGTAATCCTTCGGCGACGGACCGTCTTTGCCCTTGTGCAGGCTCAGACCCAGCTCACCGAGGAACGCACGCAGTTTTTCCAGACGCTCCGGCGGCGGACCATCGTGAACACGATACAGCGCAGGAATCTCGTGCTTCTTGAGGAACTCGGCGGTGGCCACGTTGGCCGCCAGCATGCACTCTTCGATCAGCTTGTGCGCATCGTTACGGGTGGTTGGGCGAATGTCGGCGATTTTGCGATCGGAACCGAAGATGATCCGGGTTTCCTGGGTCTCAAAATCAATCGCGCCACGGGTATGACGAGCGGTCAGCAGCACCTTGTACAGCGAGTAAAGCTGCTTGAGGTGCGGCACTACATCAGCATATTCGCTGCGCAGCTGCTTGGCTTCGCTGGTTTTCGGCTGCTCCAGAATAGTGCTGACCTTGTTGTAGGTCAGACGTGCCTGGGAGTGGATCACCGCCTCGTAGAACTGGTAGTCGGTCATTTCGCCGGTTTTGGAGATGGTCATCTCACAAACCATGGCCAAACGGTCGACTTTCGGGTTCAGGGAGCACAGACCGTTGGACAGCTGCTCAGGCAGCATCGGGATCACGCGCTCAGGGAAGTAAACCGAGTTGCCGCGAACCTGGGCTTCGGCATCCAGGGCCGAACCGATTTTCACGTAGCTGGAAACGTCGGCAATCGCCACGTACAACTTCCAGCCGCCTGAGAACAGACGCAGCTTGCCAGGCTTGGCTTCGCAGAATACGGCGTCATCGAAGTCGCGGGCATCTTCGCCGTCAATGGTAACGAACGGCAGATGACGCAGGTCGATGCGCTTCTCTTTGTCTTTTTCTTCGACTTCCGGCTTCAGACGGCTTGCTTCCTTAAGGACAGCTTCCGGCCAGACATGGGGAATGTCGTAAGTACGCAGGGCAATATCGATTTCCATGCCTGGAGCCATGTAGTTGCCTACAACCTCCAGTACATCGCCTTGCGGCTGGAAACGTGGCGTCGGCCAGTGAGTGATCTTCACTTCGACGAACTGTCCGACTTTTGCGCCAGCGTTGCGACCCGGGGTCACCAGCACTTCCTGCTGGATCTTCGGGTTGTCGGCCACTACGAAGCCAATGCCGCCTTCTTCAAAGTAGCGACCCACGATGGTTTCGTGAGCACGAGAGACCACTTCGACGATCACGCCTTCGCGACGACCACGGCGGTCCAGCCCCGAAACACGGGCCAGCGCGCGATCACCATCAAACACCAGACGCATTTGCGCCGGGCTCATGAACAGGTCGTCGCTGCCGTCATCCGGGATCAGAAAGCCGAAGCCATCGCGGTGACCACTGATGCGACCGAGAATCAGGTCGAGCTTGTCCACCGGCGCGTAAGTGCCACGGCGGGTGTAAATCAGCTGGGCATCACGCTCCATCGCACGCAGGCGACGGCGCAAGGCCTCGATTTGGTCTTCTGTAGTCAGACCGAACTCTTCCACCAACTGTTCACGAGCAGCAGGCGAGCCACGCTCGGCCAGGTGCTGAAGGATCAGTTCGCGGCTAGGGATAGGGTTTTCGTATTTTTCCGCTTCACGTGCGGCCTCGGGATCGAGGGTCTGCCAATCGGCCATTAGATAGTTTTCACCTTGTCTATATGCGGGTTAGTTTGGCATACGCGTATTGAAACGGGAAATTTCAGGCACTCACCGGGCCTTAATAGTCCTTTCTGACGCGCTTTGCCGCTGTCGACCAACCGTTCGCGAAATATTTTCACTATTTTTAAACACAACGCTTTACAGGTCAAAGGTTCGTCCGTAAGATGCGCGCCATCAACAACGGCAACAGCGTTGAAGATGCTGCCCAGATGGTGAAATTGGTAGACACGCCAGCTTCAGGTGCTGGTGATCGCAAGGTCGTGGAAGTTCGAGTCTTCTTCTGGGCACCAATTCGAGATTGCAGAGTAGTACACTCTTCAGCCTCACACAAAAACCCGCGAAAGCGGGTTTTTGCATTCCAGGTCAGCTAAGCCCCTGATTTAATAAAATTAAAACAGGGGTTTACAGATCGAAAAGCTCTCCGTATTATGCGCCACATCAACAGCGGCAACGTTGCTGATACTGCCCAGATGGTGAAATTGGTAGACACGCCAGCTTCAGGTGCTGGTGACCGCAAGGTCGTGGAAGTTCGAGTCTTCTTCTGGGCACCAATTCAGGTTTACAGGTTCACCCTGTAAAACCACTCAAAAAGCCCGCGAAAGCGGGCTTTTTAGTTTCCGGGATTCCTTCCTGCCCTCCCCGATACCTTTTATCTGCGGCCCAAAGGTCGTATTTGATAATCTATCTCATCCGCATTAATATCCGGTCAACTTCAGATCCCTGGCTCATCCTCCTGGATACCCGTGCCCGACACCAATGACAGGCTCCAGCTCTACCTGACACATCGCATCGCCCTGGTCGACTACGCCGCCCCTATCGTGGGCTGCCGGGCCAAGGCTGAAGATGTGGTTCAAGACGCCTGGCTACGTTTCAGCCAGGGCGCGGACAGTCTCATCCCGCTGACCCAACCAGTCGGCTATCTGTATCGCATCGTGCGCAACCTGGCCTTTGACCTCAATCGCCGGGCAAGCCTGGAAAACCGCCACACCACCCACGGCGAATCACTGGACGAGCACACCTCCAACACGCCATCGCCCGAACAACAGGCTCTGCATCTGGACGAACTGCGCAAATTGCAACATGCTTTGTCGCGCTTGCCGGAACGCACGCGCCAGGCATTTGTACTGCATCGCCTGCAAGGCCTGACGTTTCAACAAATCGGCACGCAACTTGGAATATCCGTGAGCCTGGCCCACCAATTGGTCCGCGACGCCCTGACCTACTGCGCGGAACAACTGAGTGATGACTGATCGACCGCCCCCGAACCCGATATGGGAAACCGCACTGGACTGGCTGCTGCTGATCCAGGAGAACCCGGACGACCCCGAACTCAATGCGCGCCTGAACCACTGGCGGGCCAGCGCCCCCGAGCATGACGCGGCCTATCGCAAGGCCCTGAAAGTCTGGAGCTTGAGCGGCGAAGCCTTGAGCCTGCCGGTTGCTACAGAGCCAGCACCGATGCCGACGGCTTTACGCCCTCCCACCCGCCTGAGCCGGCGCAAGCGCGCACTGGTCGGTGCCGCCGTAGCCGCCAGCGCCCTGCTGATGTGGGGCCCCGACTGGCAAGCGATGCAAGCCGACTACCGCAGCCCCACCGCCGAACACCGCACCGTCGCGCTCAGCGATGGCAGTCAGATGCTTCTAGACAGCAATACCCTTGCCGATGTGCAGTTCAACCCTGAACAGCGAGAAGTCACGCTATTGCGCGGTCAGGCATTTTTCTCGGTGACCCACGATGCCAACCGCGCCTTCTACGTCAACGCCGGTGACGTACGGGTTCGGGTGACCGGTACCGCGTTTGCGGTCAATCTGGACGACAACGGTGTCGACGTCAGCGTCGAGAGCGGCACGGTTGCGGTGCAAACACCGCAAGCATCGGTTTCGGCCACGCACCTGCTGGGCCATGGCGACCAACTGCACTTCACTGCGAACGGCCAGCGCACGCGCATCGTGCAATTGCCCCAGGAGCAAATCGCACCCTGGCGTCGCTGGCAGCTGGTGGCGGTCGATCAATCGATCGATGACGTGATCACGCAGCTGCGCCGCTATCAGCCGGGCCTGATTCTGCTGACCGACAAGGCGCTGGGGCAACGTCGCATCACCGCGGCTCTGAACCTGCGCGACCCCAAGCGCGCACTGCAAACCGCCATTGCCCCTCTGGGCGGGCGCCTGCAGGACAATGTGCCCTACACCCTGATCGTCTCGAGCAAACCCTGAGCCTCCCTGTGGGAGCGGGCTTGCTCGCGATAGCATCAACGCGCTCACCGAGAGAAACCGCGGTGCCAGCATCGCGAGCAAGCCCGCTCCCACAGCACAGGGCTTGCGCTGACGAAACTATTTTCATTTATTTCTGGAAATCCTGAAGGCCCGGGAGTCTTTACCTACGAACGTCACTGATAAAGATTCGCATTAGTGACTATGGCGTTTCATTTCGTAGGTCACCCCATGCCTTCTTCGCGTTTGCGTTGTGTCAGTGTTGCTCGCTATCGATCGTTGTCCCTGGCCCTGCTGCTCGGCCTGCCCTCACTGGCTATCGCTGCCAGCCCGGTAGCCGACACGCAAATCAGCCATCAACAACTGCACTTCCAGATCCCGGCCCAGCCTTTGGCCAGCGCCCTGATTGCGTTTTCCCAACAGTCGGGCTGGCAGGTCAGCGCGGAAAGCACATTGCTCAACGGCCTGAACAGCTCGCCTGTGGATGGCCCCATGAGCGCCGAGAAAGCCCTGGCACGCCTGCTGCGCGACAGTGGCATGCAATGGGAAATCACCTCCGCCGACAGCGCCTCGATTCTGCCGCCTGCCGCAAACGATGTGCTGCTGATCAAAAGCACACCCATCACCGCCATGGAGCCGATATTTCAGGGCGAACAGGTAATCGACCGGCAAATGATCGAAAACCTGCCATCGGGCAACGGCGACATCACCAGCCTGCTGCGCACCAACCCCAATGTGCAGTTCGACAACAGCCAGCTGAGCAGCAAAAACCCGGGGGAAATTGCCCCCGCCGATATCAGCATCAACGGCGCACGGCCCTGGCAGAACCTGTTTATCGTTGACGGCATGAGCATGAACAACGACCTGGACCCGGGCAACAGCAACGACGACTTCGATGAAATACCGGGCCGCAGCCAGGGCCTGGCACTCGACACCGACCTGCTGGAAAACATCAAGGTCTACGACAGCAACGTACCGGTGGAATTTGGCGGCTTCAATGGCGGTGTAGTCGAAGCCAATACCCGCGACCCCAGCAAGGAACTGCACGGTAAGGTGTCGGTACAAATGACCCGCTCCGAGTGGACGCGCTATCACTTGAACAAAGACGACCCGGACCTGGAAAACTTCAAGGCCGGCTTTGGCAACAGCTACCAGCCTGACTTCGAAAAAGTCATCACCCGCGCCACCCTCGAAGGCCATCTGACCGATAACTTCGGATTGCTCGGCACCTTCTCGCGTAAAGAGTCCACCATGCCGACCCGCCTGTTTTCCGTGTCCAACCAGACCGAAACGGCAATGGCGACCGAAGAACAATCGCGGCGCATCGACAACTATTTCCTCAAGGCCACCTGGCAGATCAACGACGACTGGAAGCTCGACACCACCCTGACCCACGCACCGGAAACCGCCCGCACTTACGGCCCCAACTCACTGGTATCCGGGCGCGACATGGATGCCGGTGGCGACAGTATCAGTACGCGCCTGGTATGGAACGCACCCTTGGCCCGGGTAGAGCAGAACCTGAGCTGGAGCGAGCTGAACACCTCACGCTATTCCGACCGCGACTACATGATCCTCTGGCGAACTTCGGCCAGTCGCGACTGGAGCACCTCGGCATTCGCCACCGAAGGCGGTTTTGGCGATATCGAAGAAACCCAAAAAACCCTGGCTTACAAACTCAAGGCCGACTGGAACAGCTTCAAATGGCTGGGCGTGGATCATTCGCTGCAAACTGGCCTGGAGCTGTCGCAAAACTCGGCCAGCTATGAGCGCGGTACGCCCTACAGCAGCTATGCGGTGGACAAGACCACGTCCTGCACCGGCAATGACCCGCTGTGTTCAATGGCGCCAACCATCAATGGCTGGCCTGGCCAGTACGCCAACAAGATGACCGTCACCCAAGGCAAAATTGCTTTCGACACACGCTCTTGGGCGCTGTACCTGCAAGACGAGATGCACTACAAGCGCCTCACCGTCAGGCCCGGCATCCGGGTGGACGGCGACAACTACATGAACCAGATCACCTTCGCCCCGCGCCTGGCCACAGAGCTGGACATTTTTGGCGACGGCAAGACCCGCCTTACCGCCGGTGCCAACCGCTACTACGGACGCAACCTCTATGCCTATCGCCTGCGCGACGGCATTGCCTCCATGAGCACCGAACACACCCGCAAGACCCAGACGTCCGCCTGGGAACTGAGCAAGCACACCCCTAACGACAGCAAGTTCAACCAGCTCAAGGTGCCTTACGACGACGAACTGACCCTGGGCCTGAGCCATGTGCAATGGAACACCGAATTCGCCGTCAAATACGTCAACCGCAAGGGCCGCGATCAGGTCAGCCGCGCCTGGGGCGCGCAAATCGGCGAGCCCTCCGAAGACACCTCGACCCTGGCTGCCAACTACTACACCTACTACAACGGCGGCAAAAGCGACGCCGACATCTACACCCTCAGCATCACCCCCCTGCAACCCTTTAACCTGGGCAGTACCCGCACCACCGCACAGTTCGCGATGGACTGGAGCAAGATCAACAACACCGGGCTGTCCAGCTACAGCGCCAGCATCGGCGCCATCTACGTGGAAGACCCGACGATCCAGTACGACGGCAAGTTCATGAAGTACTCCGACATGCCTGCCAGTAACTACAACCGCCCCTGGACCGCGCGCCTGACCACAGTGACAGAAGTCGAGCCCCTGCACCTGACCTGGACCAACTTCCTGCGTTACCGGGACGGTTACCGACGCATTGCCTCCACCAACAAGAAGGTCGAGCACGAAGGCAGCAACGTCTATGTCTGGGAAGAAACGCCGTTTTCCGGGGCACTGACCTGGGACACCCGGGTTGCCTGGGAAATGCCCACCGCCAAGGACCAGGCCGTGTTCGTCAACCTCGACGTGAGCAACCTGCTGGACAAAACCATCGTCAGCTCCACCGACACTAACGGCGTGCTCAACTATGAAGTCGGTCGCCAATTCATGCTGGAAGTGGGGTATAAATTTTGAAGACCCTGTTCCTTGGCCTGACCCTGGGCGGCCTGGCCCTGAGTGCCAACGCCTGTGATGAGCAGGCCGCCGACTACACGACCTGTATCGCCCAACAGTACCGCCAGCCCGTCGCCCAATGGCCTGCACCCCAAGTAGATGCCGATGTGCAATGGCAGGAAATGGCCGCCCTGCCCGCCCATGCCCCCGCACCACCGGAAAACACGTTCAGCGAGGCCAAGGCCGGGCTGGGCAAAAAGCTATTCAACGACCCCAAGCTCTCACGCTCCGGGCAAATCGCCTGCGCCTCGTGCCATGAAGCCGACATGGCATTTGCCGATGGCCGCCGTGTCTCTTTCGGCCATGATCGCCAAAGCGGTCGGCGCAATGCCCCCAGCCTGGTAATGAGCGGCTACAGCCCGGCGCTGTTCTGGGACGGTCGCGGCGGCAACCTCGAACAACAGGCCATGCACCCCATCGTCGACCCGGTGGAAATGGCCTTCGACATCCCGCAACTGCTGCAACGGCTCAATACCGATAGCGCCTACCGCGAGGAGTTTGCCCAGGTTTTCGGGCCAGGCCCGATCACCACACAGCAAACCGCCCAGGCCCTGGCCACCTTTCAGCGCACACTGGTCAGCGCCACGCGCAACACCGCCTTCGAGCAACTGTTGCGCGGGCGCCCGCAACGCATGAGCGATGAGCAGCTCTACGGTCTGCATCTGTTTCGCACCAAGGCACGCTGCATGAACTGCCACTTCGGCCCGGCACTGAGCGACGAGCAGTTTCATAACGTCGGCCTGAGTTACTACGGGCGTAAATATGAAGACCTCGGCCGCTACGAAGTAACGCGCAAACCAGAAGACGTGGGGGCATTTCGTACGCCGTCATTGCGCCTGGTGATGAAAACCGCACCATGGATGCACAACGGCCTGTTTGTGAACATGGAAGGCACGCTGGCGTTCTACAACATGGGCATGCCTCGCCCCCGCCCCAGCGCGCAACAGGTCAACGACCCGTTGTTCCCGCGCACCAGCGACCGGCTCAAGGCGCTGAACATGGACAAGGACGAACTGCGGGCCCTGCGCAGCTTTCTCGACACGCTGTAGGCAGCGCCTTGCTTTGTGTAGCTTGCCTGCGATGCAGGCACTGCGGTTTACCGGGATAACTACGTCGATACCATCGCGGGCAAGCCCGCTCCCACACTGCCCCACGCCAGCCGCCGATTTTATGAACACCACAAAAGCAGAACAGGCCGCCGACATCACATTTCGTCGCACTGGTGCAATTGGACGCTGGGGCAAGCGCACTTGAGAAACGATATCGTTTATTATTGTTACAAGTTTTGTAGTACCCAAGCGAGGAAACCAGCGAATGATGCTCCGAAATACCCAGCTTGCGACATTTCTACTGCGCAGTTTGTCCATCGCAACTCTTGGCCTGACCCTGATCACTCCCGCCGCCTACGCTGCCGATCCTGTGACGCTGACCCTGTACAACGGCCAGCACAAGGAAGTCGGTGACAACCTCGCCAAGGCCTTTGAGGCCAAGACCGGCATCCACGTCAACGTGCGCAAAGGCAGCAGCAACCAGCTGGCCAGCCAGATCATGGAAGAAGGCGACCGTTCGCCGGCCGACGTGTTCTACGCCGAAGAGTCCCCGCCCCTGAACAGCCTGGGCGAACAGGGCTTTCTGGCCAAAGCCGATGACAGCACGCTGCAAGCCCTGCCCAAAGAGTATGTGGCCGCCAATGGCACCTGGATCGGTGTAACGGCGCGTACCCGCGTTGTGGCGTTCAACCCGAAAAAGATCAGCGAAGACCAATTGCCCAAGTCGGTGCTGGATTTCGCCGACCCGCAATGGCAAGGCAAGATCGGTTTTGTACCCACCAGCGGTGCATTCCAGGAACAGGCCGTGGCCATCATCAAGCTGCACGGGCGTGAAGCTGCCGAAGAATGGCTGACCGGCCTGCGTGCGTTCGGCAAGACTTACACCAACAACATGGTCGCACTCAAAGCGGTAGAAAACGGTGAAGTGGCTGCCGTACTGGTCAACAACTACTACTGGTTTGCCTTGCAGCGCGAAAAGGGCCAGCTGGATTCCAAGCTGTATTACTTCACCGATGGCGATGCCGGCGGTTTGATCACCGTGTCCAGCGCCGGTGTGATCAAGGCCAGCAAGCACCCCAAGGAAGCCCAGCAACTGCTGGCTTACATGGCCAGTGAAGAAGGTCAGCGGGTTATCACCAACACCACTGCTGAATACCCGATGCGCAAAGGCATGGTGTCGGAACGTGGCCTGAAGCCATTTGAAGAGCTGCAACCACCTAAAGTGACTCCGGCCGACCTGGGCAACGCCGAAGAGGCGCTGGACCTTGAACGTGATGTAGGCCTGCTCTGATGCTGTCGGCCGCTCAACCTGCACGCTTTACGCCCACCCGCAAGAAGCCTTCGATCTGGCTGTTGCTGCCCGTGCTGCTACTGGTGGGCCTGAGCCTGTTGCCGCTGTTGTATGTCGGCACCAAAGCCTGGCAAGCCGGGTGGTCTGAAGCCCTGCACCTGTTGTGGCGGCCTTATGTCTTCGGCCTGATGCGCAACACCTTGCTGCTGATGGTCGGCGTCACGCTGACCTGTGCGCTGGTCGGCCTGTCCCTGGCCTGGTTGCTGGAGCGCAGCAATCTGGCAGGGCGGCGCTTGTGGGGCGTGATCCTGTGCCTGCCATTTGCCGTGCCGGCGTTTGTCAGCAGCTTCACCTGGGTATCACTCAGCGCCAGTTTCGAGGGTCTGGGCGGGGCCATTCTGGTGATGAGCTTGTCCAAGTACCCGCTGATCTTTCTGCCGGTCGCGGCAACCCTGCGCAACCTCGACCCGGCCCTGGAAGAGTCGGCCCGCACTCTGGGGCAGAATCGCTGGGGGGTGTTTTTCAACATCACCCTGCCACTGCTCTGGCCTTCGCTGCTGGCCGGTTCGTTACTGATCGCCCTGCATATGCTGGTGGAGTTCGGGGCGCTGTCGATCATCGGCCTGCAAACCTTCACCACCGCGATTTATCAGCAATTCGAGCTGGAGTTCAGCAATGCCAATGCGGCGATGCTGTCTGCGGTGCTGCTGGTGATGTGCCTGAGCCTGTTGTGGCTGGAACTCAAGGTACGCGGCAAAGGCCGGCATATTCGTATTGGCCAGGGTGCCGCACGGCACGCGGAACAAGTAAGCCTGGGCAAGTGGTCGGTGCCGGGGCAACTGTATTGCCTGGCGCTGGCCGTGATTGGCAGCGGCATTCCGCTGGGCATGCTGGTGTACTGGCTGGTCAAGGGCAGCTCGGCAGCATTCCCTCTGGCCGAGATTGGCGAGGCACTGTTCTCGTCGCTGTCTCTGGCGCTGGGCGGTGCAGCGCTGTGCCTGGTGCTGGCTGTACCGGTCGGATTGCTGGTGGTGCGCTACAAAGGCCCGCTGGCCATCTGGGCGGAACGCTTGCCGTACCTGCTGCACGCCCTGCCGGGACTGGTGATTGCCCTGGCGCTGGTGTATTTCGCCCTGCACTTCGTGCCGGCGCTGTACCAAACGTCCGCGCTGTTGCTGATTGCTTATGCGCTGCTGTTTTTGCCACTGGCGCAGGCCCCCATCCGCACAGCCCTGAACAAGGCGGCCCCACAACTGGAAGAAGCCGCACGCACCCTGGGCGCCACCTCGTTTTCGGCCTTTTGCCGGGTGACCCTGCCGATCATCTTTCCGGCGCTGGGGGCCGCATTTGCCCTGGTGTTTCTGGATGCGATGAAGGAACTGACCGCCACCTTGCTGCTCAGCCCCACCGGGCTGAACACCTTGGCGACGCAGGTTTGGTCCCACACTTCGAATATCGAGTTTGCGGCGGCGGCGCCTTATGCAGCGTTGTTGATTCTGGTGTCCGGGCTACCCGTGTACTTGCTCACCACCAGGATGTATTTGAGCCGTTGACCCTCAGGCCCGTCCTTGTGGGAGCGGGCTTGCCCGCGATGGCATCGACGCGGTCATGCAGATACACCGCGTTGCCCGCATCGCGAGCAAGCCCGCTCCCACAGGGGCAGCCCCGCTTCTCTACGCCCTGAACTGCCCCAGGCTCGCCTTGAGCTGCGCCGCCAACCCGTCCAGCACCTTGCCGCTGGCCGTGGTCTGGGTCACCGCTTCGGCCGCACGTTCGGCCTGGGCATGGATCACTTCAACCCGCCCACGCACGGCATACGCACCCTGCGCCTGATGCTCGGCGGCCTTGGTCGCATCACCAATCGCGCTATGCACCTGCTCGACCGATGCCTGCACAGTCTTCTGCAACTGTACGCTGCCGCGCAGCACTGCCAGCCCCTCATCGGCCTGACGCCCTGCCAGACCAATGGCCGCCACGGCTTCCTTGGCCCCCTGCTGCAACGCCACAATATGCGCCTGAATATCGCCGGTGGAGCTTTGGGTTTTGCTGGCCAGTGCCCGCACCTCATCAGCCACAACGGCAAAACCTCGACCAGTCTCCCCCGCTCGCGCGGCTTCAATGGCCGCGTTCAGTGCCAGCAGATTGGTTTGCTCGGCGATGCCGTGAATCACCGTCAGGACCACTTCGATCTGTTCGCTTTGCTGCGCCAGGCGCTCAATCACCTTGGCTCCCTCGCCCACCTGCCCGGCCAGCGCCTCGATCAGCCCCCCGACCTTGGCCGAGGTGCGGGTGTTTTCATCGGTGGCCTGACGAATATCGACCACCTGCCTGAGCGCTGCCTGCATCGCCTGGCTTTCCGACTGCGCCGCATCCGCCATGGTCGACAGTGCATGCAGGCTCTGGGCAACTTCATCACGCTGCAACTGCGCGGCAGCATCGGCCCCGGCATTGCGCAAGGTCATCACACCGATCTCCACCCCGGTGCGCTGCGCCACATCACCGGCCTCACGCACGATGGGCTGCAACTTGTCGACAAAGCGGTTGACCGCCGCAGCCATGTCGCCGATTTCATCCTTGCTGTTAAGGCCTACGCGCTTGGTCAAATCGCCTTCACCTGCGGCCAGGTCATCCAGCGCGGCAATCAGCAACAGCAACTTGTTGACCACCCGCCGCCCCAGTACCACGGCCAGTAACAGCAACACGCCCAGGCCGACAATCGCCAGCCCCATGCCAATGCGCCAGCGCAGGGTGTCCGCCGCCTCACGCACGGTATGCGCGGTATTGGCCTGCATCTGCGCCGCCGCTGCCTGCGCCGACTCCAGCCGCGCCCCCAATGCCGCCGAGCTGTCGCTCGCAGCGCCTTGCAGGCTTTCGCCGACCAACTGACCACTGCTGGCTATCAAGGCCGAGAAACGCTGGTCGAGGGCCGCCAGATCCTGTTCAACCGATGCCGTGGAAACCCCCATCAAGACTTTGCCGATCTCGACCCCATTGGGGTTGATAGAAGCTT
The DNA here is from genome assembly GCF_002269505.1 of Pseudomonas fragi. Taxonomy (GTDB): domain Bacteria; phylum Pseudomonadota; class Gammaproteobacteria; order Pseudomonadales; family Pseudomonadaceae; genus Aquipseudomonas; species Aquipseudomonas fragi_D. The sequence continues at coordinate 171,723 of NZ_NQKQ01000001.1, forward strand.
CGAGGTAGTACACCGACGGATCATGACGGGCCGCATCGAGGACTTTATCCAGCGCCCGCTCGCCATTGCCCTTGGCCAAAAGCGCCTGGTTGATCGAGTTGTCACGATTGAGATAGCGGGTCAGATGCTGCCCCGTGGCGTCGTCATACACTACGAACAACACATTGGGATTACGCTGAGCGCGACGGGCGAAATCGGACAACGTGGGCACATCGTTATCCCACATGGCACGCGGCGCTACAGCTGCCAGCAGTTGCGCCATATCGTTGGCCGAATCCTGCAGGTTCTTCTCCAGCGCTTGCTTGAGCTGCAGTTGCTCGTCTTTCAACCGCGGCTCCAGGCCCGCAGTGAGACGCTGGCGCGTGCTGGCTGACAACGATTCAAGGCTGCTTTTAACGTCACGCCCGGCCTGCTCAAGCTCCGCCGTGAGCTTTTGGCTGTCGGCCCCCAGACGCGCATCCAGATCAGACTCCAACGCCGTCACCGTGCTCCGCGTCAGTGCAACAGCCACCAGAACCTGCACCAAAAGAGCGATACCGAGGGTAACGAATACAGGCCGCAGCAGACGGCTTTGTAACAGTGAGAGAACGGCAGACACAGAAAACCCTCCACTTGGGTGCCATTATTTTGATAGCACCCTTATTGACGGTTTTCACAGCAAGGGTCGTGCCGCACAACAGGCAGAAACAACAAAAGGCCCCGAAGGGCCTTTTGCTTTACATCAACAGCGACTTAAGCGAACGGGTGACGCAGAACGATGGTCTCGTTGCGGTCCGGGCCAGTCGAAATGATGTCGATCGGTGCGCCGATCAGCTCTTCTACACGCGTGATGTAAGCGCGAGCGTTGGCTGGCAGCTCTTCCAGGGTTTTGGCACCCACGGTCGATTCAGTCCAGCCCGGTACTTCTTCGTACACAGGCTGCAGGCCTACGTAGCTGTCAGCGTCGGTCGGAGCAACGTCAACACCGTTTGCGTCTTTGTAGCCAACGCAGATGTTGATGGTTTCCAGACCGTCGAGTACGTCCAGCTTGGTCAGGCAGATGCCCGAGATGCTGTTCACATCGATAGCGCGACGCAGGATAACGGCGTCAAACCAGCCGCAACGACGGGCACGGCCGGTAGTAGCACCGAACTCGTGACCTTGCTTGGCCAGGTGAGCGCCGACTTCGTCGAACAGCTCAGTCGGGAAAGGACCCGAACCCACGCGAGTGGTGTAAGCCTTGGTGATGCCCAGGATGTAGTCCAGGAACATCGGGCCAACGCCCGAACCGGTAGCAACGCCGCCAGCCGTGGTGTTGGAGCTGGTCACGTACGGGTAGGTACCGTGGTCGATGTCCAGCAACGAACCCTGGGCGCCTTCGAACATGATGTCTTTGCCAGCGCGACGCAGGTCGTGCAGCTCGGCAGTCACGTCCAGCATCAGCGGCTTGAGCAGCTCGGCGTATTCCTTGCACTCGGCCAGGGTCTTGTCGAAGTCGATGGCTGGCTCTTTGTAGTAACCGACCAGCATGAAGTTGTGGTAATCCACCAGTTCACGCAGTTTGGCTTCGAAGCGCGGCATGTTCAGCAGGTCGCCAACACGCAGGCCACGACGGGCAACTTTGTCTTCGTAAGCCGGGCCGATGCCGCGACCGGTCGTACCGATCTTCAGCTCGCCACGGGCTTTTTCACGCGCCTGATCAAGGGCAACGTGGAAAGACAGGATCAGCGGGCAGGACGGGCTGATACGCAGGCGCTCGCGCACCGGTACGCCTTTCTCTTCCAGCTTGATGATTTCACGCAGCAGGGCGTCGGGAGCAACCACGACACCGTTGCCGATCAGGCATTGCACGCCTTCGCGCAACACGCCCGACGGAATCAGGTGCAATACGGTTTTTTCGCCGTCGATTACCAGCGTGTGGCCAGCGTTGTGGCCACCTTGGTAACGCACTACAGCGGCAGCATGTTCGGTCAGCAGATCAACGATCTTGCCTTTGCCCTCATCACCCCATTGGGTGCCCAGGACTACGACATTCTTACCCATAACACTTGTCCTCATTCGCGCAAACTTGGTGCCGGCAGCCGCCGGCAGGAAAACTCAAGAAACCAGTGGCACTACTTGCCACAAGCCGTTCTGCTGAATCAATTGGCGGTCGCAGTCTGCCTCCAGGGCACCAGCCTGCTGTTGCCCAGGCAACGCCTGAACCACACGCTGACCTTCACTGCGAAGCTGGCAAACCTGCTGCCAGAGTGCCGCATCGGTGCTGTCTGGCATCCAGATACCACCCGACGGCAACTCGACTTCCGCACGCCCCAGGGTCACCAGGGTTTTCAAATCGGTCGAAAAGCCGGTTGCCGGCCGGGCACGCCCGAAAACAGCACCAATGTCGTCATAACGACCGCCTTGGGCGATGGAGTCCCCAACGCCCGGTACAAATACCGCAAACACTACACCTGTGTGGTAGTGATACCCACGCAACTCGCCCAGGTCAAAGTACAACGGCAACTGCGGGAAACGCACAGACAACCCTTCGGCAATCGCCACCAGGTCGTCCAGAGCCGCCAGCACTTGAGCCGGAGCCTTGGCCAGACGCTCGCGCGCAGCAGCCAGAACTTCGTGACCGCCACACAAACCAACCAAGGCCTGCAGCATGCCCGCCAAATCGGCCGGCAAGCCTTGGGTCAAGGCCGTTACTTCGTCGATCGCCTTGCGTTGCAGGGCGTCGAACAATTGTTGTTCCACTTCAACCGACAGGTTGGCCGCACGGGCCAGACCTCGGTAAATACCAACATGCCCCAGGTCCATGTGCACATCCGGCACATCGGCCAGTTGCAGCATGGCCAGCATCAGGCTGATCACTTCAACATCGCTGCTCGGGCTTGCGTCGCCATACAACTCGGCACCCAGCTGGATCGGGCTGCGCGAGGATGACAGTGCCCGCGGCTGAGCATGCAGCACGCTGCCGGCATAGCACAGACGGCTCGGGCCTTCACGACGCAGGGTATGCGCATCGATGCGCGCCACTTGCGGCGTGATGTCGGCACGAAAACCCATCTGGCGACCCGTTTGCGGGTCAATGACCTTGAAGGTACGCAAATCGAGATCCTGGCCAGCCCCTGTCAGCAGGGACTCCAGGTATTCGATATGCGGGGTGACGACGAACTCATAGCCCCAGCTCTGGAACAGATCCAACACCTGACGGCGCGCCACTTCAATGCGGGCAGCTTCAGGTGGAAGTACTTCTTCGATGCCATCTGGCAAAAGCCAGCGGTCTACCGTTGCCATTACGCCATTCCCCTGTGATCCGGGCGGCCAGCCAGCAGGCGAGCCTTGAGTAAAGCAGAACGTGGCTGCGTCTTGAACGCGCACAGCAAAAAAGCCTGAACGACAGGCTCGCACATTCCTCGAAAATTCTGCCGATGCTTTAACAGCACTCAGCCAATCAAACATGCAGACGCAAAAAAGCCGGGAATTTCCCGGCTGCCGCATCATACACCCGTTTTCTAAAAGGATCACCCCGCGAGGCAATTTGCCCGCCCGGCGGAGTGAAACATGCCTCACAAAGTGAGACCCTTTCATGTGGGAGCAAGCCAGCTTGCCCCCACCCACAGGCTTGAAGCGCTTTTACTGCTGCGAAGGCTTGGATTTTTCCAGGTAGCGGAAGAAATCGCTGCTTGGGTCCAACACCAGTACGTCGCTCTTGTTCGCAAAGCTTTCGCGGTAAGCGCGCAGGCTGCGATAGAACTTGTAGAACTCCTGGTCCTGGCCGTAAGCCTTGGAGTAAATCGAAGCTGCCTCGGCATCACCATCACCGCGTGCTTCTTCAGACTGACGATACGCCTCAGCCAGCAAAACACGACGTTGACGGTCGGCATCAGCACGAATGCCTTCTGCCAGTTCGTTACCCTTGGCCCGATGCTCGCGTGCTTCACGCTCACGCTCGGTGCTCATACGTTCGAAAACGCTGCGGTTTACTTCTTTTGGCAGGTCGATGGCCTTGACGCGAACGTCAACCACTTCAATGCCCAGCTCTTTTTCAGCCATTTTGTTCAGCGATGCGGTGATGTCAGCCATCAACGCATCACGCTCACCCGACACCACTTCGTGCAGGGTGCGCTTGCCGAACTGGTCACGCAGACCGGATTCCAGACGACGCGACAGACGCTCATCAGCAATCTGTTTCATGCCCGAAGTTGCGGTGTAGAAGCGCTCGGCATCTTTCACGCGCCACTTGGCGAAGGCATCAACCATTACTGCTTTCTTTTCCAGCGTCAGGAAACGCTGAGTCGGCGCGTCCAGCGTCATCAGGCGGGCGTCGAACTTGCGCACCTGGTTGACGTAAGGAATCTTCACATGCAGGCCCGGCTGAACGTCAGCCTGGACCACACGGCCGAAGCGCAACAGTACCGCACGCTCGGTTTGCGAGACGATGTAGAAGCTGTTCCAGGCAACGATCCCCACGACAACGGCAACAATAAGGGCAACCAGCGATTTATTGCTCATCAGCGGCTCTCCCTGGTGCGCGGTTGTGGCGGCAGATCAGTGCTGACGTGCGAGCCGGAATCATTATTGCTCGCTGCGGCTGCCGAACCCGTTGCCGGGGTGCTGCCATTACGGCCTTCGATCATTTTGTCCAACGGCAAGTAAAGCAGGTTGCTCTGGCCGTTCTTGTTACCGGTCACGAGTACCTTGCTGGTGTTGCTGAAGACTTCCTGCATGGTGTCCAGATACAGACGGTCGCGGGTTACTTCAGGATTTTTGCGGTACTCGGCAACCAGTTTGGTAAAGCGGTCAGCCTCACCCTTGGCGCGGGAAACCACTTCATCACGGTAGCCGTTGGCATCTTCGATAATGCGCTGGGCCTGACCACGTGCTTCCGGTACAACGCCGTTGGCATAGCTTTCGGCCTGGTTGCGGGCACGCTGCTCGTCTTCACGGGCACGGATCACGTCATCGAAGGCTTCCTGTACTTCACGCGGCGCAGCGGCGTTCTGTACGTTGACCTGGGTTACGGTGATACCGGTCTTGTAGGTATCGAGGAAACGCTGCAGGCGCTCCTTGATTTCCACGGCCATCTGCTCACGGCCTTCGGTCAGTACCTGATCCATCGACGTGGAGCCCACGACGTGACGCAAGGCGCTGTCGGTAGCCTGCTGCAAGCTGACTTCCGGTTGATCAACGTTCAACACGAAGTCGCGCAGGTTGCTGATCTTGTACTGCACGGTCAGCGGCACTTCGACGATGTTTTCGTCTTCAGTCAGCATTTGACCCTGCTTGGTGTACGCACGCTCACGCGTCACGTTCTCCATGTACTTTTTGTCGAACGGCGGGAAGTAGATATTCAGGCCCGGCCCAACGGTGTCGTAGTACTTGCCCAGGCGCAGCACCACGGCTTGCTCCTGCTCATCGACTACATACACGGCGCTGTAAAGCCAGGCAGCCGCCAGCACGACGAGGCCGATGCCGAGCAGGCCGTAGCCGGCGCCCTTGCCATTCGAACCACCATCACTGCCGCTACCGCCAGTACGTTTTTTCCCACCACCGAACAACCCATTCAGGCTTTCCTGCAGCTTTCGGAAGGCCTCGTCGAGATCTGGTGGTCCCTTGCGGTCGCCATTTTTAGGGCGTTTGCCACCCCAAGGATCTTGATTGTTCGAGTTGCCACCCGGCTCATTCCAAGCCATAGCGCTCTCCATCTGATAAAGCAAAGACGCGCCCACGGCGCGCCGACCAATGCTACAGAATGCCTATCACAGCGGCACGACCGCTTTGCGAGGCTTTTATTGCAAAGTGTGTTCTTCGATGAATTCCAGCGGCTGCATCCCTTCGCGGCTGACCAAGCGATTGAGCTCGGATCGCGGCAGGCGTACGTCCAACAGACTGGAGCCCTCATCGTCATGCTCTTCTTTTTGCACAACCCCCAGTTCGAAGAACTGTGCACGCAGTCGAGCAAAACGTTGCGGCAAGCGCAAGGTGCCCACGAACAAATCATTGCCCAGCAACTCGGCGATGGCCTGTTCAAGCAACTCCAACCCCTGACCATCACGGGCCGACAACCAGACCCGCTGCGGCTTGCCATCGGCATCACGCTGGATCTGCGGCTCGACACCTTCAAGCAAATCGATTTTGTTGTAGACCTCGAGAATCGGCAAGTCCTGCGCACCGATTTCACCCAGCACCACCATCACCTGCTCGATCTGCGCCATGCGCTCAGGCTCGTGCGCATCGATCACATGCAGCAGCAGATCGGAATTGCTCGACTCTTCGAGCGTAGACCGGAATGCTTCAACTAGCTTGTGCGGAAGATGACGAATAAAGCCCACGGTATCGGCCAGCACGATCGGCCCCAGGTCGCCCAGATCAAGACGGCGCAAGGTCGGGTCGAGTGTGGCGAACAACTGGTCGGCGGCAAAGACGTCAGAGCCGGTGACCTTGTTGAACAACGTGGATTTACCGGCGTTGGTATAGCCCACCAGCGACACTGTAGGGATATCGGCGCGTTGGCGCCCTCTACGGGACTGCTCGCGTTGACTGCGGACTTTTTTCAGGCGGGCCTTGATCTGGCTGATGCGCACACGCAACAGACGGCGGTCGGTTTCGAGCTGGGTTTCACCCGGCCCGCGCATGCCAATGCCGCCACCCTGACGCTCAAGGTGAGTCCAGCCACGCACAAGACGCGTGCTCATGTGGTCAAGCTGGGCCAGTTCGACCTGCAGCTTACCCTCATGGGTACGGGCGCGTTGAGCGAAGATATCGAGAATCAGCCCGGTACGGTCAAGCACGCGACACTCGAAAACACGTTCGAGGTTACGTTCCTGACTGGGCGTGAGTACGTGATTGAAAATCACGATGTCGACCTTCTCGGCCTTGACCAGGTCGCGTAACTCCTCGACCTTGCCACTGCCAATCAGGTATTTGGCCGATGGCCGATGACGCGGCACGTTAAAAAACGCGACGGTATCGGCGCCAGCCGACACAGCTAACTCCTGGAACTCCTGCGGATCTTCGCGCGCCTCAGGGTCCTGTCCTTCCAAATGAACGAGGATCGCTCGCTCACCACCACCGTGGCGCTCAAAGAACAAAGGATGCTCCTATTTTAGGCGTTACCTGGTTCAGCGTCTGCCAGATCCGATTCAGTTGCGCTAGGCAGACGAATTGGACGTACTGGTACGACTGTCGAAATTGCGTGTTTGTAAACCATTTGGCTGACGGTGTTTTTCAACAGAATCACGAACTGGTCGAAAGACTCGATGGTCCCCTGCAGCTTGATCCCGTTAACCAGGTAGATGGAAACGCCAACCTTCTCTTTACGCAAAGTATTCAAGTAAGGGTCTTGTAGCGAATGCCCTTTTGACATATGCCGCACTCCTGTAAGGATAAAAAATAGAATCAAAAATTAGATGACCGCTGTCGCCACATCCATAGGATAGACGGCATTTGCCAAGACTCAGCTCAATATGGAGACCGATTCCAGGTATTTCAAGGCTCGTGGCAGATTGTCGCAGTCCAGACTGTCAAGCCAATGCAAATCATTCCAGCTGCGTAACCAGGTGAACTGACGCTTGGCCAACTGGCGCGTGGCAATGATGCCGCGCTCCTGCATCTGGGCCGCAGTCAGCTTGCCGTCGAGGTAGTCCCAGACTTGGCGGTAACCCACAGCACGTATAGACGGCAGTCCTGCATGCAGGTCACTTCTATTGCGCAGGCTTATGACCTCGTCAAGGAACCCCTGTTCCAGCATCTGCCCGAATCTTAATGCAATTCGCTCATGCAGCACCTGACGGTTCGCCGGAGCGATGGCCAGATGCGCGACAGTATAGGGCAATTGGCTGTGGCCAGAAGCCGCTGCTTTAGTCGTTTGTTCAGATTGTTTTTGCCGATGCGCCGTTACGCTCATGCCGCTGACCCGATAAACCTCCAGCGCCCGGGTCAGACGCTGTGGATCATTGGGGTGAATCCGCGCAGCAGACTCGGGGTCTATGGCCGCCAACTGGTCGTGCAGGGCTTGCCAGCCAAGGCGTTGCGCCTCTTCTTCAAGCTCGGCACGCACCTGGGGATCGGCTGGCGGCATGTCTGCCAGGCCATCGATCAGCGCCTTGTAATACAGCATGGTGCCGCCCACCAGCAGCGGGATATTGCCCCGCGCGGTGATCTCGGCCATGGCCTTGAGCGCATCACGACGAAAATCGGCCGCCGAATAGCTCTCGGCCGGGTCGAGAATATCGATCAATTGGTGCGGGTGGGCAGCCAGAATTTCTTTCGATGGCTTGGCCGTGCCGATGTCCATGCCGCGATAGACCAGCGCCGAATCGACACTGATCAGCTCGCACGGCAACACCTTGCTCAGCTCGATGGCCAGGTCGGTCTTGCCGGCGGCAGTCGGCCCCATCAGGAAAATGGCCGGGGGTAGAGCGTTGGAACCTGTCATCAGCGACCGCGCAAAAAGAGTTTGTCCAAGTCGTCCAGGCCCATTTGGGTCCAGGTGGGACGACCATGATTGCACTGACCACTGCGCTCGGTGTTTTCCATGTCACGCAACAGGCCGTTCATTTCCGGGATCGCCAAACGGCGATTGGCCCGGATCGCGCCATGGCAGGCCATGGTGCCGAGCAACTCATTGAGGTGCGCCTGAATCCGGTCACTGGTGCCGTATTCCATTAAATCGGCCAGTACGTCATGCACCAGGCGCTGAGCTTCAGCCTGCTTGAGCAAGGCCGGGATCTGGCGGATGGCCAGGGTTTCCGGGCCAAGGCGTTGCAGCTCAAAGCCCAGGCGCTGGAACCACTCGGCGTGTTCTTCGGCACAATCAGCCTCTCGCTGGCTGACCGCAATCGACTCCGGCACCAACAGTGGCTGACCGCTCAGGCCTTCGCTGGCCATGGCGATTTTCAGGCGCTCGTACATGATCCGCTCATGGGCCGCGTGCATATCCACCAGCACCAGCCCTTGAGCGTTTTCCGCGAGGATATAAATACCCTTGAGCTGTGCCAGGGCAAAGCCCAGCGGCGGAATATCGCCCTGCCCTTCGGGCAACGGCGCAGCGTTGGCTTCGGGCAGTGGCGCAAAGAATTCGCGGTAGGCGTTACGGGCTTCTTCGGCAGGTATCGAGGGCGCGGACGACGACGGGCGGTATTGGTACTGATAGCCTGCACCAGCCCCCGAACCTGCCACATGCGGAGTCGGGGCAGACTGCGGCTGCTCCAGCACATTGGCCGCCAGACGCATTTCACCTTGCGGGCCGAACTCACCGGCATCCAGCCCTGTCGGGCGCTCGGCCCCAGGTACCGGCGCAGGTGCAGCCAGTTGATCTTCCGGGCGAACGTCACCCAGGGCACGGTGCAAAGTGCCATAGAGGAAGTCATGCACCATGCGCCCGTCACGGAAACGCACTTCGTGTTTAGTCGGGTGCACGTTGACGTCAACTACCGAAGGGTCGACTTCAAAGAACAGCACAAAGGTCGGATGCCGACCGTTGAACAGCACATCGCGATAGGCCTGGCGCACCGCATGGGCCACCAGTTTGTCGCGTACTGCGCGGCCATTCACATAGAAGTACTGCAAGTCGGCCTGGCTGCGCGAAAAGGTCGGCAAGCCGACCCAGCCCCAAAGATGCAAGCCATTGCGCTCGACCTCGATAGGCATTGCCTGTTCCAGGAACGCCGAGCCGCACACTGCCGCCACACGCCGGGCGCGGGCAGTGTCGTCGCGGGCTTCGTGCAGGTTGAGGATGGACTTGCCGTTGTGGCGCAAATTGAACGCCACATCAAAGCGGGCCAGCGCCAGGCGCTTGATCACTTCTTGCAGGTGATCGAACTCGGTCTTTTCGGTTTTGAGAAATTTGCGCCGCGCCGGGGTGTTGAAAAATAGGTCGCGCACTTCAACCGAGGTACCCACCGGATGGGCCGCCGGCTGCACCCGGGGCGCCATGTCGCGACCCTCGGTCTCGACCTGCCAGGCCTGATCGGCACCACGGGTGCGCGAGGTCAGGGTCAGGCGCGCCACGGAGCTGATGGAAGCCAGCGCCTCACCACGAAAGCCCAGGCTCATCACCCGCTCAAGGTCTTCCAGATCACGAATCTTGCTGGTGGCGTGACGGGCCAGCGCCAACGGCAAGTCGTCGCTGGAAATTCCGCTGCCATCGTCACGTACCCGCAGCAGCTTGATCCCGGCCTGCTCCACGTCCACATCAATGCGCTTGGCACCCGAATCGAGGCTGTTTTCCAGTAGCTCCTTGATCACCGAGGCCGGACGCTCAACGACTTCGCCCGCAGCGATCTGGTTGGCCAGGCGCGGGCTGAGCAATTCAATCCGCGCGCTGCTGCTCAATACTTCATCACTCATTGCTGAACCGCCAGGGCAGTAGCCGGAATATTCAGGTTCTGACCGACTTTCAGCTCATCGGTTTTCAGGCTATTGCTTGAGCGCAGTGTCGCCACGCCCACCTGATAACGTACAGCGATCATCGCCAGGGTTTCGCCGGGGCGAACCGTGTGTTCGCGAGCGCCCTGGGCGATTTTTCCGGTATCACGCAGCCAGGCGATATAAGTGCCTGGTGGCGGATTTTGCTGGAAGAACTGGCGTACGCCACTACTGATAGAACGGGCCAGCGCTTGCTGGTGACTGCTCGATGCCAGCTTGGAAGCTTCGTTGGAGTTCGAGATAAATCCGGTCTCGACGAGAATCGACGGAATGTCCGGCGACTTGAGCACCATAAACCCGGCCTGCTCCACGCGCTGCTTGTGCAACGGGGTGACCCGGCCGATGTTACTCAGCACTTTTTGTCCGACGTTGAGGCTTGAGGTCAGCGATGCGGTCATCGACAGGTCGAGCAACACACCCGCCAGCATGCGGTCCTTGTCATCAAGGCTGACGTTGCCTGCGCCACCGATCAGGTCGGAACGGTTTTCGCTGTCGGCCAGCCAGCGCGCCGTCTCGGACGTCGCACCGCGCTCGGACAAGGCAAACACCGAAGCACCAAAGGCCGCCTTGGACGGTGCGGCGTCAGCGTGGATCGATACAAACAGGTCGGCGCCCTTCTTGCGGGCGATTTCGGTACGGCCACGCAGCGGGATGAAGTAGTCGCCAGTACGCGTCAGCTCGGCCCTGAAGCCTTTCATGCCGTTGATCTGGCGTTGCAGTTCCTTGGCAATCGCCAACACCACGTCTTTTTCACGCTGGCCTGCAGAGCCCGAAGCACCCGGGTCTTCACCGCCGTGGCCGGCGTCGATCACCACCACTACGCTGCGTTTGCCACTCGGGATCGGCGGCAGCTTGACGTCGGGTTGTGCCGGAGTCACCGGCACCACCGGCACCGTTGCCACATTGGTGGCCGGCAGGCTTGGGGCCAGATCGGCACCCTGGTCATACAGATCGACGACCAGGCGGTTGCCGTATTGGGCATTGGGCGCCAGCACGAAACTTTTGGGGGTCACGGCCTTTTTCAGGTCAATGACCACGCGCAAATCGGTGGGGGTGCGCTGCGCCGAGCGCATGCTGGTGATCGGCGTATTGGCTGTTTGCACATTCAGCGGCCCGCCAAGGGTCGCGCCATTGATATCAATCACCAGACGGTCGGGCGCGGTCAGCGTAAACACGCTGTGCTGCACCGGGCCGGTAAGATCAAAAACCAGTCGAGTGTTGTCCGGCGCCCGCCATAAACGCACGCTCTTGACCTGGGTCGCGGCCACAGCATTGATTGCCATGACACTGAGCAACACACCAACCACACTTACTAACGCGCGAAAGCGCATACCAAACCCCATCATTATTTGTATTCCGGCGCCAATGCGGCACACCAAGACTCGCCACGTGAACCTTGGGGCGTCAGCGTCAGCAAACGCCCGGTGTTATGCGGCCTAATGGTAATGGTCAGGTCAGGCTTTGGCAAAAACCCTGCACCTTTATCGGGCCACTCAATCAAGCATAGGGCGTCTTCGTCGAAATAATCGCGAATCCCCATATATTCCAGCTCTTCAGGGTCGACAAGGCGATACAGGTCAAAGTGGAAGGCGCGAATATCGCCAATTTCGTAGGGCTCGACCAAGGTAAAGGTCGGGCTTTTTACCGAGCCAGTGTGGCCCAGGCCCCGGATCAGGCCGCGTGACAGGGTGGTCTTGCCCATCCCCAGGTCTCCGTCCAGAAAGATCAGGCCGTGGCCTTGGGTGACGGTCGCCAGGCGCGCGCCAAATGCGGTCATGGCCTCTTCATCGGCCAGTTGCAGTGTTATTTCGTGCACGGTGCGTGTTCCTCCAACAACTGACGAATGGCTGGAATCAAATCACTGGCCGCCAGCCCACGGCCCAATTGTCCTTGTTGCTCGCCGGCGCGGGCATGCAGCCACACCGCCAGGCATGCGCTGTCATACGCGCCCAAACCTTGAGCCAGCAGTGCGCCGATCACGCCTGCCAGCACATCCCCCAAACCGGCCGTGGCCATTGCAGGATGGCCATGACTGCAAATGGCCAACTCGCCATTGAGCCCTGCGACCAGACTGCCTGCGCCCTTAAGGACGCACACCACTGAGTATTTTTTAACCAGCGCCCTGGCCGCAGCCGGCCGATCGGCCTGTACCTGACCGGTGCTGATACCCAGCAAGCGTGCAGCTTCACCCGGGTGTGGGGTGATTACCGAGCCTAGCGCCAGCGCGATGACTGCGTTGGACAACAGATTCAGCGCATCGGCATCCCACACCTGCGGCATTTTTGCCTGTGCCGCTGCCGACAACAGGCTGCGCCCCCAGGGCGCCTGGCCCAAACCCGGCCCCACCACGACCACCGAAGCTTGCGCCAGCACGCCCATCAGCTGATTGGCCGACGACACGCCGAGCGCCATCACCTCGGGCACCCGAACCAGCGCAGCAGGAACGTGTTCGGGGCGCGTTGCCAGGGATACCAGGCCAGCGCCACAGCGTAGTGCAGCCTGAGCACTGAGGGTAATCGAACCGCCAAATCCGCGATCGCCACCCACCAGCAGCACATGCCCGAACTGGCCTTTATGGGCGCTCGGGGCTCGGCGAGGTAGTTGCGCCAGATTATCTGCGCTAAGGGCTTGGGGGGCGGCTAACAGGTGTTTGGTCTGCGGCATGCGTGTTTGGCTCCGATGTCTGGCAGAATTATACGCATCTCAGCTCCGGTTTCTCTTGTCCCATGCCTGCTATTACTGCCGACCTCCCCGCTCTCGCCCAGTCCATCAAGGAATGGGGCCGCGAGCTGGGCTTTCAACAAGTCGCCATTACCGGCCTTGACCTGGGAGAACACGAACACCACCTGCAACGCTGGCTCGATGCTGGCTATCACGGCGACATGGACTACATGGCCGCCCACGGCAGCAAGCGTTCGCACCCCGAAGAGCTGGTGCCGGGCACATTACGCGTGGTGTCCCTGCGCATGGACTACCTACCCGGTGACACTCATATGGCGCAATTACTGGCCCAACCGGAAAAAGCCTACGTGTCGCGCTACGCCCTGGGCCGCGATTACCACAAGCTGATCCGCAAGCGCGTGCAGCAACTGGCCGACCGCATCCAGAAGGACATCGGCCCGTTTGGCTTCCGCGCGTTTGTCGACAGCGCTCCGGTGCTGGAAAAAGCCATCGCCCAACAGGCAGGCCTGGGCTGGATCGGCAAAAACACCCTGGTACTCAATCGCAAGGCGGGCAGTTACTTCTTCCTGAGCGAGCTGTTTGTCGATTTGCCGCTACCGGTCGACGCCCCCCACGAAACCGAACACTGCGGGCGCTGCACTGCCTGCCTGGACATCTGCCCCACCAATGCCTTTGTCGGACCTTATGTACTGGATGCGCGCAAATGTATTTCGTACCTGACCATCGAGCTGAAAACCGCGATCCCTGAAGAATTGCGCTCGATGATCGGCAACCGGGTATTCGGCTGCGATGACTGCCAGATCGTCTGCCCGTGGAACCGTTTTGCCCGCACCACCGCAGAAGGGGACTTCAAGCCACGGCATAACCTGGACAACGCCGGCCTGGCCGAGCTGTTTATGTGGGATGAAGACAAATTCCTGAGCAGCACCGAAGGCTCGCCGCTGCGCCGGGCCGGGTACGAACGCTGGCTGCGCAACCTGGCGGTGGGCCTGGGTAATGCGCCGTCGACGATCCCGGTGCTCGAAGCCCTGAATGCGCGGCGTGATTACCCGTCCGAGCTGGTGCAGGAACATGTGGAGTGGGCCCTTAAGCAACATGCAAACCGCTCGCCCTCACCCTGACCCTCTCCCTCCGGGTGAGGGTCAGGGTGAGAGGCTTTTGGGGCTGTCAGTGCTCGTCGTTATAAACGAACTTGGGCATTTCCCAGTTAAAACGGATCGCCAGCAAACGCAGCAGCAGCCCGCCGAACAAGGTGACGAAAATCGCCTGTTCGTTGGGCATTTCCAGATAAGTACACAACAAGAAACACCACGCCGCAGCAAACGACACGCTGGCATACAGCTCGCGACGGAAGATCAGCGGGATGTCATTACAGAAGATGTCGCGCAGGATGCCACCAAATACCCCGGTAATCACCCCGCTCACCGAAGCCACCAGCATGCCCTGGCCCATTTCCAGCGCGGTCATGCAGCCGATCAGGGTAAACGCCACCAGCCCCAGGGCATCGAGCACCAGAAACAGCGAGCGCAGATGACGCATCAAGGGTGCGATAAAGATCGTCACCAATGCGGCAAACGTAGTCAAAACCAGGTATTCCGGGTGTTTGACCCAAGTCAGCGGGTAGTGCCCCAACAGGACGTCGCGCACCGAACCGCCGCCTAGCGCGGTGACGCAGGCGATCAGCACCACCCCGAACCAGTCCATGCCCCGACGCCCGGCAGATAGTGCGCCGGTCATGGCTTCGGCAGTAATGGCAACTAAATAAAGCATCAGCAACATGGCAGCGATCCTTGCAAGAAGGCGCGCAGTCTACTCTCAGTTGGCATTGGCACCAAAAGGGGGCGTAACGTTGTAGTCGCTGCCGAAGGCTGTGAGCCTGAGATCTGAACAGCTCGCAGCCTTCGGCAGCGACTACAAGGTTACGATCAAAACTTGATGAAGTGCTTGCGGTAGTGCTGCAGCTCGGCGATCGACTCGCGAATGTCGTCCAGCGCCAGATGCGTGCCCTTTTTCACCAGGCTGTCGCGCACTTCAGGTGCCCAGCGCGCGACCAGTTCCTTGAGCGTAGAAACGTCCAGGTTGCGGTAGTGGAAGTAGCTTTCGAGCGCTTTCATGTGGGTGTACAGGAAACGACGATCCTGGCAGATGCTGTTGCCGCAGATCGGCGATTTGCCTTTGGGTACCCACTGTTCAAGAAACGCGATGGTCTGCGCTTCGGCTTCGGCCATTGTGGTGGTGCTGTCCTTGACCCGCTGGGTCAGACCGCTGCCGCCGTGTGTGCGGGTGTTCCATTCGTCCATGCGCGCCAACACGGCATCGCTGTGGTGGATGGCGATCACCGGGCCTTCAGCCAGGGTGTTGAGGTTGCTGTCGGTGACGATGGTGGCCATTTCGATAATGACGTCGTTGTCAGGGTCCAGACCGGTCATTTCCAGGTCGATCCAGATCAGGTTCTGCGCGTTTTGCATAATGGCCTCCAGTGCTTAGGTGCGCAGTTTAGCTTAGGCACGCAGCCCTCGTGCTAAACTCCCCGGCGTTTTACCCTTCTTATCGTTTTATCAACACGGAACACCCATGGCCAAACGCCAGCTCAACCGTCGTCAGAATTGGCGCATCGAAAAGATCCAGGGCGAGCGCGCTGCCCGCGCCGCCAAACGCGAATCCAGTGCCGTCGAAGCGCTTGAAGGCGGCGATTTAGGCCCCGAGCAACTTGGCCTGGTAATCGCGCACTTTGGTGTGCAGGTCGAAGTCGAAGCCCAGGAAGGTGAGCTGAAAGGCCAGATGTTCCGTTGCCACCTGCGCGCCAACCTGCCCGCTCTGGTAACCGGTGACACCGTTGTATGGCGCGCCGGCAATCAGGGCATCGGCGTTATCGTCGCCCAGTTGCCGCGCAAGACCGAGCTGTGCCGCCCTGACAGCCGTGGCCAGCTCAAGCCGGTGGCGGCCAACGTCGACATGATCGTGATTGTATTCGCGCCCATGCCCGAGCCGCATGCCAACCTGATCGACCGTTATCTGGTTGCTGCCGAGCACGCCGGGATTCGCCCGCTGCTGCTGCTCAACAAGGCTGACCTAATCGACGAGCAAAACGCACCGGCGCTGAATGCGTTGCTGGGGGTTTATCGTCAACTGGGTTATCCGGTGCTGGAAGTGTCGGCGCATCACGGTGATGGCATGCAGCAGTTGCAAGCGCAACTGGACAGCCATATCAGTGTGTTTGTGGGCCAGTCGGGCGTTGGCAAGTCGTCCCTGGTCAACAGCCTGCTGCCTGAGGTCAACCTGCGTGTCGGGCCGTTGTCCGAGATTTCCGGCCAGGGCACGCATACCACGACCACCGCGCGCCTGTTCCACTTCCCTGGCGGCGGCGATCTGATTGACTCCCCGGGTATTCGTGAATTCGGTCTGGGCCACGTCAGCCGTGCCGATGTCGAGGCGGGCTTTATCGAGTTCAACGACCTGATCGGCCGTTGCCGCTTCCGCGACTGCAAGCATGACCGCGAGCCGGGCTGTGCGTTGCTGATGGCCCTGGAAGATGGCCGCGTGCAGCAACAGCGCATGAACAGCTATCGCTCGATCATTGCCAGCTTGCCTGAGTCGAGTTACTGATTCAGGCCAGAAGCCTAAAGCCCCTCACCCTAACCCTCTCCCGAAGGGAGAGGGGACTGACCGCATTCAGCGTCAAGATCACCACCGATCAGCTCCCTCTCCCTCAGGGAGAGGGTTGGGGTGAGGGTGAAGGGTCGTCAAACAGATTCAGCTTCTGGCGCTCTTCATGCATCGGCAGCGGCTGTTTGTCGGCGGGCAACTGGATCGGGTCGACCGGCGCCTTGGGCAGTTCCTGCGGCTTGACCACCTCCGCTCCCTGCTCACCTTCAATCGCCTGCTGGGCCTTTTTGGTCAACACCACAATGTCGATACGACGGTTAACCGGGTTATAAGGGTTGGCCTTGTCGAACAGCACTGAAGACGCATAACCCACCACCCGCGCAATCTGCCCATCCGGGTAACTACCTGCCACCAGCGCACGCCGCGCCGCATTGGCACGGTTGGCCGACAACTCCCAGTTGCCATAATCACCGCCCCCCGCGTAAGGCATGGCGTCGGTGTGGCCGCTGATACTGACTTTGTTGGGCACCGCCTT
The DNA here is from genome assembly GCF_002269505.1 of Pseudomonas fragi. GTDB lineage: Bacteria > Pseudomonadota > Gammaproteobacteria > Pseudomonadales > Pseudomonadaceae > Aquipseudomonas > Aquipseudomonas fragi_D. Next base: position 188,944 of record NZ_NQKQ01000001.1, read on the forward strand.
GATGGTGTCCGCCATGGCCAGCAGGATGTCTTCGAAATACGGCTTGAGTCGCGCACTGCCCACATCGAACATCGGCCGGTTTTCGGCATCCATGATTTGAATGCGCAACCCGTCCGGGGTGATCTCAAACAGCAACTGATCCTTGAACTTACGCAGTTGCGGGTTCTCTTCAACCTTGTTTTGCAACTCCTGAAGCAACAGTTCGAGACGCTCTTTCTCGACCTGCTCGGCCATGTTTTCAACCTGCTCGGCATCAACCTTGATCTTGTCGGGCTGGGGCTGCAGCTTTTCTTCCGGGTTAAGGGTGTTTTCCGGCGCCAGCGCAGGTGTGCCGCCCAGGTCGATAATGTAGGGCGTGCCGCTTTCGCTGAAACCGATCGGATCCTTGAAATAGCCGCCAATGGCGATCTTTTGCTCGGGCGTGGCGGCTGTCATCAGCCACATCACCAGAAAGAACGCCATCATCGCCGTGGCGAAGTCAGCAAAGGCGATTTTCCAGGCGCCACCGTGATGGCCTGCGGCGTAGCGCTTTACGCGCTTGATGATGATGGGCTGGTTGTTTTCCATAAATCAGCGACCGCGAACCACTTGTTCCAGCTCGGAAAAACTGGGCCGGTGCTTGGGGTACAACACTTTGCGACCAAATTCGACCGCCAGCGACGGCGGCATGCCCGAGGCCGAAGCCACCAGTGAAGCCTTGATCGCTTCGTAGACATTGAGTTCTTCCTTGGCATCGTGAGCCAAAGACGTCGCCAAAGGCCCGAAGAAGCCATAAGCAGCCAAAATACCGAAGAAGGTACCCACCAGTGCGGCGCCAACGTGCATGCCGATAGCAGCCTGGTCACCTTCGCCCAGCGAGGCCATGGTCACCACAATACCCAGTACCGCCGCGACAATACCGAAGCCCGGCATGCCGTCGGCAATCCCGGTAACGGCGTGGGAAGGATGCTCCAGTTCTTCCTTGAGGTTGTACAGCTCCATGTCGAACAGCCCCTCAAGCTCGTGGGGGGCCATGTTGCCCGATGACATGATGCGCAGGTAATCGCAGATAAACGCGGTCATGCGTTCATCTTTAAGGACGGTGGGGTATTTGGCGAAGATCGGGCTGGCGGCCGCGTCTTCAATGTCGCTCTCGATGGCCATCATGCCTTCGCGACGACTTTTGTTGAGAATCTCGTAAACCAGGCCCAGCACTTCCAGATAAAAAGCGTGGGAGAAACGCGAGCCGAACATGCCCAGTGATTTTTTGATCACGTGCATGGTCATGTAACCGGGGTTGGCCTGCAGGAACGCACCAAAGGCCGCACCGCCGATGATCAATACCTCGAACGGCTGGATCAGCGCGCCGATCTTGCCGTGGGAAAGCACGTATCCGCCGAGCACGCTCGCGAACACGACGATGATGCCGATAATTTTAGCCATAGATATAAAAGTACTTCTTGGGTCGGTTCAAGGTCATATTCCAGCGTAGCTAAAACTCTTCTTCTCCTTATCGGCGAATCTGCGCCAGACTATAGCCGGTAGAGCCGAAAAGCCATTCGACCCCACATTGGATGATCATCGCGTCCCCATTATGGCCAACGAAACCAGCGCACCGACATCAACACCCACCACCCTGGATGCCTGGGTTGCACACCTGGACGCAGTTGATCTGCCGATCCCGCAAGCCAGCCATGCACAGGTCTTCAAGACCCTCAACGACAGTCGCCGCTCGTTGCGCGAAATTGCCGAAGTCATGCAGGACAGCCCGGCGCTGGCACTGAGGCTGATCCGTGAAGCCAACCAGCAAGCCCAAAGCAGTCTGAGCGAGCCTGCCGAAAGCCTTGAAGTGGCCATCAACCGCCTAGGTCTCAAGCGTACCCAAGCATTGCTTGAACAAGTGCCCGCCCTGGCGATTGAAGATATCCCGCTGGCCTACCGGCAAATCCAGCTGATCAGCCAGCACGCAGCGCAACAGGCCATAGGCTTGTTCGGCACTCGTCTGGCGCGGCTCTGGCAAGAAATCTACTGGGGCAGCCTGCTGTTTCTGTCGCCGCTGTGGGCCCTGGCGCTGACCCATCCATTGTTGCTTGAAGCCTGGGAACGGCGCGTCATAGAACACGGCGAATGCGCCAGAAAGGTCGAACTGGCGCTGTTCGGTGTACCGCTGTTTGATATCTGCCGCACGCTGGCAGAGCTGTGGCGCCTGCCCGCCTGGGTGATGCACGGCTACACCGTGATCACCGAAGAGCGCCGCACTCTGGTCAATGTGCTGCACATTGCCCGTGACAACCATCACCCGCTACGCCAGCAACAGCGCCTGGACGCCGATCCGGCATTGCGTCGCTGGCTCAACCAGCCCGCCAACAGCATATTGCTGGCCAATTGCCTGGCGCTCTCAGCCCAGCAGGCCTGGGACACGCCGCACAACCTGCGCTGGCAGTTCATAACCAGCCTGTACCTGCAAATGCCGCTAGATGAAGTGCAGCAGCTTATACACCAGCAGGCGGCCAGCAGCGGGCGCTACCACTCCATGCCCGATCTCTGGCACCCGGCCCAGGCACTGCTCTGGCCGTGGGACTCACGGCGCAACGCGAATAGCTCTCTGGCGGCCCCGCCGCCTTCAGCCCAGGCCCTGGCCGCGTGGCGCAAACACTGCGGCCAGTTGCTGGCGCAGCCGAGCGCATTCACCAACCCCATGCACCTGACCACCTGTGCCCGCGAAGCATTGGTGGCCTGCGGCATGCGCCGGGTCATGCTGCTGATGGCCGATAAAACCTCGACCAGCCTGAGCGTAAACCAGATTGCCGGGCTGACGAAAACGGCCTTCGACCTGAATGTAAACATCAGCGAAAGCACCGCGCTGCAACGCCTGATGACGCAACCGGCGCAAGTGCGCCTGACACCTGAAAACAACGCCGTGATTTCTGCCGTTCTGCCCTACAGCCTGCGCAGCCTGTTCCCCGGCGAGCATCTGCTGCTACGCTCGCTGAGCAACAACGGTCGCGTGGTCATGCTGATCCTGGCAGATCAGGGCGGCGGGCCTTTTTCCGAAACCAGCGTGCAGGCATTTGGCAAAACCGCCCAATGCATCGAGAAAGCCCTGAATAGCTTTAGTAGTCGCGGGCGCTAGCGCTACAATCCCCCCCTTTTTTGCTCTGGAGGCTTCACATGCCTGGCTTCTCTGGCTTGCCGTTAGTGATTGAACCGAGCGACCTGCTTGCCCGGCTCGACGCTCCCGAACTGATCCTGGTCGATCTGACCAGCGTTGCGCGTTACGAAGCCGGGCATATTCCGGGGGCTCGCTTCGCCGACCCGAAACGTACGCAGCTAGGCTTGCCACCGGCACCCGGCCTGCTGCCGACGCAGGCGGCGCTTGAAGCGCTGTTCAGTGAGCTGGGGCACAGTCCCGATGCGGTCTACGTGGTGTATGACGACGAAGGCGGTGGTTGGGCCGGGCGGTTTATCTGGTTGCTGGATGTCATCGGCCACAAGGCTTATCACTATCTGGATGGCGGTATTCACAGCTGGATTGCTGAAGGCCTGGCCCTGAGTCATTACCAGCCGGACGCAGCCACGGCTGCGGTATCGCTGCCCCTGCATGACGAACCCACGGCAACCCGCGAGTATCTGCAAAGCCGCCTGGGCGCTACTGACCTGGCGATCTGGGATGCGCGCAGCGAAGCCGAATACACCGGTGAAAAAGTGCTGGCAGCCAAGGGCGGGCACATCCCCGGGGCGAAGCATCTGGAATGGACCGCCGGCATGGATAAGACCCGCAGCCTGCGTATCCGCACAGACATGGCGCAGATCCTCAAGGACCTGGGCATCACGCCAGACAAAGAAGTGATTACCCACTGCCAGACCCACCACCGTTCTGGCTTTACTTATCTCGTTGCCAAAGCGCTCGGTTATCCGCGCGTCAAAGGCTACGCCGGCTCCTGGGGCGAATGGGGCAACCACCCCGACACCCCCGTCGAGCTACCTGTAAAAAATTAAGGATCTTGAATGAAAAAGCGTTTGTTCCTCCTCAGTCAGTACCTGTTGCCGCATCACCTGCTGTCACGCCTGGCCGGCTGCATTGCCGAGTGCCGCGTGCGCTGGTTCAAAAATGCGTTCACCAGCTGGTTCGCCAAACGTTATCAGGTGGACATGTCCCAGGCCCTGGTTGAAGACGTGACCGCCTACGAGCACTTCAACGCCTTCTTCACCCGCGCCCTGAAAGATGGCGCGCGCCCGCTGGATCAAACCCCGGGTGCGGTGTTGAGCCCTGCCGATGGCGCCGTCAGCCAATTGGGCCCGATCGAACACGGCCGTGTATTCCAGGCCAAAGGCCACAGCTACAGCGTGCTGGAACTGGTCGGCGGCGACCCGGCCGTTGCGTCGCAGTTCATGGGCGGTGAGTTCGCCACCATTTACCTGTCGCCCAAGGACTACCACCGCGTTCACATGCCTCTGGCCGGTACCCTGCGCGAGATGATCTACGTGCCGGGCCGCCTGTTCTCGGTCAACCAGACTACCGCCGAAAACGTGCCGGAACTGTTTGCTCGCAACGAGCGCGCCGTGTGCATTTTTGACACCGAGCGCGGCCCGATGGCCGTGGTATTGGTAGGTGCCATGATCGTGGCATCGATTGAAACCGTGTTTGCCGGCCTGGTCACTCCGCCGAAACGCGAGCTGAAAAACTTCCGCTACGACGAAGCTGCCCGTGCGCCGATCCACCTGGAAAAAGGTGCCGAGCTGGGTCGTTTCAAACTGGGTTCGACGGCTATCGTGCTGTTTGGCGCGGATCAGGTGAAATGGGCCGAAGGCCTGACGGCAGGAACGCCGGTGATGATGGGTCAGAAAATGGGTGCACCAGCGCACGCTGAATAACCCAAAACCCTGTGGGAACGGGCAAGCCCGCTCCCACAGGTCATTTACAGGGCTGATTAGCCCTGGCTGTTACGGTCACGCTGGCCCAGCAGGTACAGCACACCATCCAGACCCAATGTCGAAATCGCGTGTTTGGCCGATTTCTTGACCAGCGGTTTGGCACGGAAAGCCACACCCAGCCCGGCAATCGCCAGCATCGGCAAGTCGTTGGCGCCATCACCGACCGCAATGGTCTGCTCCAGGCTCAAGCCTTCCTTTTGCGTCAGTTCACGCAGCAAGTCAGCCTTGCGCTGTGCATCCACAATCGGCTCAACCGCAACCCCGGTCACCTTGCCGTCCACCACTTCCAGCTCGTTGGCAAACACATAGTCGATGCCCAGTTTGGCCTGCACCTGCTTGGCAAAGTAGGTGAAACCACCAGACAGGATCGCGGTTTTGTAACCCAGACGTTTGAGCTCGGCGAACAGCACTTCGGCGCCCTCGGTCAGGCGCAGTGAAGCACCGATGGCATCCAGCACGCCCACGTCCAGCCCTTTAAGCAGCGCCATGCGCTCCTTGAAACTGGCCTTGAAATCCAGTTCGCCAGCCATCGCACGCTCGGTGATGGCCGCCACTTGATCCCCCACGCCGGCTGCCTTGGCCAACTCGTCGATCACTTCGGCTTCGATCAGTGTCGAATCCATGTCGAACACCGCCAGGCGGCGGTTGCGACGGAACAGGGTGTCTTCCTGCAGGGCGATATCCACACCCAGTTCCTGCGCCAGATTGAAGAACTCTGCGCGCAGGGCGTCGATGTCCGCAGGCTCGCCGCATACACGCAGCTCGATGCAGCTCTTGCTCAACTGTGTGGGTGCATCCAGCGGCACGCGACCGGACAAGCGATCGGTCTGCTCGATGTTCAAACCGTGCTGGCTGATCACCGAGGTCACGCGCTGCAGCTCATGGGCAGTGACCTGGCGGCTCATCAGGGTGACCACATGACGGGTCTGGCTTTGCTCGTTGACCCAGCGCTGATAATGCTCTTCGCTGATAGGGTCGAAACGCAGTTGCAGGCCCTCTTGGGCAATCAGTGGCTGCAGGTCCTTGAGCACCGCCGAGACTTGCTCTGCGTGTGGAATTTCGACCAGAAAACCCAACGACAAAACGCCATGGATGGCGGCCTGACCGATGTCGAGAATATTCACACCATTGCTGGCCAGTACACCGGTAATGGCCGCAGTGAGACCCGGACGGTCCTCACCGGTGATGTTTATCAGGACGATTTCGCGCAAGGCACACCCCCATTCGCTAAAAAAAACGCATTCTACCCACTTTCAGTGACCATCGGGCACCGCCAAGGCTTTGCCGCCCTCAGGCCGCTCGCTATACTGCGCACCAACTTAACGGACTAAGAGCCGCGCTCAGTGAACCGGCCATCGCCTGTCAAAACCGATAACTTCTTCCTGCTGATCTTCCGGGCCCTGCGCGATCGCCGCGTTCCGCTTGCTCTGCGTATCGCCAGCCATAACGTGATTCTGGTCGCCCTGGCACTGGTCATCTATGCCGTGGTCATGGGCCTGCAATTCAAGCAGGCCATGCACGAACAGGCCGATGCGCTGGGCCAGAGCCTGACCACGCAGACCGCCACCTCGGCGACCGAGCTGCTGGTGTCCAACGACATCCTCAGCCTCAACGTGCTGCTCAACAACCTGACCAAAAATCCGCTGGTGGCCCACGCGGCTATCTATAGCGTGGATAACCGCATCCTCGCCGAAGCCGGGCAACGCCCAAAAAACGGCCTGCTGGGCGAAACCCAGGGTCTGTACCAGACCAAGATCACCTTTCAGGATGTGACCGCCGGGCATTTGCGCATCAGCCTGGACATGAACCAGTTTGAACAGCCGATGACCATCAGCTTGCAGAGCATGGGCATTTTGAGCGCCATCCTGCTGGCCCTGGCTCTGGCCTTGAGCTTGCGCCTGGGTCGTCACATCACCACGCCCCTGCTGCAACTGCGGGTATGGTTGCGCGAACCCGACCCTTATACCCCGGCCATTCAGCGCCAGGATGAGATCGGCGACCTGGCCCGTCAGCTTCACTCTCGCCTTGCCCCTCCGGCACCAGAGCCTGAGCCTGAACCCGAGCCAGAACCGGAAGAAGACTACGACGACAGCGACTATGAAGAGGCTGAAGACAACGAGCCGACCTTCGAAGTACGTAACCTGAGCGACCCGTCGTTCGACCAGACCCCGGCTGCACCCGCCCCCAAAGCGGTGCCGCGCCAGGTGATCAGCACCGTTGAAGACGACAACGATGACGAAGACCCGTTTGCTGACCTGCGCGATACCAGCACAAGTGCAGCCCCGGTCGCACTGGCCAAGCCGAAACCGGTTAGCCCGGCTGCGCCACAGCCCTGCGCCGTACTGGCGGTGCAACTTGGCGCGCAAGAACAACTGCGCCGCCTGCCCCGCGCCCGCTTGATGGAACTGCTGGAGCGCTACCGCGACTGCCTGAACCAGGCGGCCTCGCTGTACCAGAGCGAGCTGCACACACTTAACGATGGCAGCACGCTGATGCTGTTCCACAGTGAAGACAGCGGCGACGACTACCTGACCAACGCCATTTGCTGCGGCGAACTGCTGCGGGCCTTGGGCCACGCCTTGCAGATCGAAGTGGCAGACAGCGGCATCACCCTGCAATTGCAACTGGGTCTGGTGCTGGGCGAGGGTTTGAACGGCATGAGCCAGATCGATCTGCTGTTGACTGAGACGGCTCAGGACGCCCTGGCACTGTCGCAACACAGCCGCAATCTGCTGCTGGTGGAACGCAAGATCAGCGACGATCCGCTGATCCGCCAGCGCGCCCGCATCCGCCCGATTGCCAGCCCTGAAGGCGCCTGCTGTGTCGAGCGTCTGATGGAGCCTTACCCTTCAATGCTGGAGCGCCAGCTGGCGCGAATGCATGAGAGTCGTGGGTAGCCGCTAGAAGCCAAGAGCACCCTCACCCTAACCCTCTCCCGTAGGGAGAGGCGTGGTGAGGGGCTTTTGACCTTCCATAAAAAATCCCGCACATGTGCGGGATTTTTTGTTTCTGGCCACAGCCTCAGAAGCGAAACACTTCCATATCCGTGCGTATCGGTGAGGCCATCGGGATACGAGGTTTATCCGCACCCTGCTTGGGGGCCGCCTTGGTCTGTGGCTTGGGCGCCTCCACCAGCGGCGGCTGATTGGCCAGCGGCTTGAGTGCCACCGCCAATTGCTCGCTCAACTGCTGCAACAGCTTGCCCTGGGCCTTGACCTGATCCGCCGTGCTGCCCGTATGCGGCTGCTCCAGGTGGACAATACGGTTGTCACGCACCTGTCCGCGACGGTCAATCAAGCGCCATTGTGCGTCCAGCACTGCAGGCAGGTCCTTGCCCGAGTCCAGGCGAGTGATCGACAACAACACTTGCACATCCGGGCTGAAGCCCGCAGGTGCAGGGGCCTGGACCACACGCTGGCTATCCAGGCGCCACGCCAGTTGGCGCACCAGCAACTGATCGATATCGGCCGACAGGCTGCCAGCCCATCGCCCATCAGTCGCAGCGCTCAAGCTGCCATCAGGTTGGCGCTGCAGCAGGGTTTCACGTTGCAGGTAGTCGGCCACGCTGATCGGGCCAAGTACCACAGCCATGCCGGCGCTTTGCGCGGGCAGGCCGGGGGTGCCGCTGTCCAGTTGGTACAAGGCCGCTGGCTGGTGCGTGCTGCACCCCGCCAGACCCAACACACCGGTCAGCAACGCAATTATAGGAAGGCGTAGAACGTTCATCATTCCATCCAGGTGGCCGCCATGGGGCGAGCCGCAGTGTAATTCTCGAAAGGCTCGCAAAGCACATTGCCATAAGCCGTGCCGCAAACGCGGCATATCATCCGCGAATATTGGGCCTGACTCCAGCGCTGTCGCGCCGATCTGCGCTTAAAAACGCAGACCAGGCGGCTTAAACAGGCTTAATTGGGCGTTTCTACCAGCAAGGCATCCACACGCTGGAACCCGCGGGGCAGTTTATTGCCACGACGGCCACGCTCACCCTTGTAGTGCTCCAGGTCATCTGCCTTGAGCGTCAAGGTACGCTTGCCTGCCTGCAATACCAATGCGGCATTGTCTGGAAGCACGGCGATATCGGTCACGTACTCTTCACGGCTGGCCACGCGATCACCGGGGATACCGATGATCTTGTTGCCCTTGCCCTTGCCCAACTGCGGCAAGTCGCTGACCTTGAAAATCAGCAGGCGACCTTCGGTCGTGACCGCTGCCAGCCAGTTGTGCTCGCGATCGGCCACCGGCCGTGGCTGCATCACCTGCGCGCCTTTAGGCAGACTGAGCAGCGCTTTACCGGCCTTGTTCTTGGCTTGCAGGTCTTCACCCTTGACCACAAAACCATAACCGGCATCGGAGGCGATCACGTACAACGCGTCGTCTTCCGGCAACAGCACGCACTCGAACGTCGCGCCCGGCGGCGGCGTCAGACGACCGGTCAGCGGCTCACCCTGACCGCGGGCCGACGGCAAGGTATGCGCAGCCACCGAGTAGCTGCGCCCCGTGGAGTCGATAAACACCGCAAACTGATTGGAACGCCCCGCTGCAGCAGTCTTGTAGCCGTCACCCGCTTTATAGGACAGACCGGTAGCGTCCAGGTCGTGACCTTTACCGCAACGTACCCAGCCCTTTTCTGACAGAACAACCGTAACCGCTTCAGTCGGCACCAGCTCGTTTTCCGACAGGGCTTTGGCTTCTGCGCGGGCCACGATAGGCGAACGACGATCATCGCCGTAGGTTTTGGCGTCTTCCAGCAGTTCAGTACGCACCAGCTTTTTCAGCTTGGCTTCGCTGCCCAGCAAGGTTTGCAGCTTGGCTTGTTCTTTACGCAGCGCATCCTGCTCGTCGCGCAGCTTCATCTCTTCCAGACGGGCCAATTGACGCAGGCGCGTATCAAGGATGTAGTCGGCCTGGGTTTCAGTCAGGGCGAAGCGTGCAATCAGCTCGGCCTTGGGGTGTTCCTCGGTGCGGATGATGTGGATCACTTCATCCAGGTTCAGGTAAGCGGTGAGCAAACCGTCCAACAGGTGCAGGCGGCGCTCGACTTTATCGAGGCGGAACTGCAAGCGGCGGCGCACGGTGTTGACCCGGAACTCCAGCCACTCCACCAGCAGGGCGCGCAGGTTTTTCAGCTGCGGCTTGCCGTCCAGGCCAATGATGTTGATGTTGACCCGGAACGTGGACTCCAGCTCGGTGACAGCGAACAAGTGCTGCATCAGCTCGTCGAGATCGACTTTATTGTTGCGCGGAATGATCACGATACGGCACGGGTTCTCGTGGTCGGACTCGTCGCGCAGGTCAGTGACCATGGCCAGCTTGGTCGGCTTGGCCTGCATCAGTGCAGCGATCTGTTCCAGCACCTTGGCACCGGAAACCTGATGGGGCAGCGCGGTGACGACGATGTCACCGTCTTCGACGTGGTACACGGCACGCATGCGCACCGAACCACGGCCGGTCTGGTAGATCTTCAGCAGGTCGGCACGCGGGGTGATGATCTCGGCTTCGGTCGGATAGTCCGGCCCCTGAATGTGTTCACACAGCTGCTCAACCGTGGCCTTGGGCTCGTCGAGCAGGCGCACGCAGGCCGCCGCCACTTCACGCAGGTTGTGCGGCGGCACGTCGGTGGCCATACCCACGGCAATACCGGTGGTGCCGTTGAGCAGGATATTGGGCAGACGCGCAGGCAGAACCGCAGGCTCGTCGAGGGTGCCGTCAAAGTTCGGCACCCAGTCCGCCGTGCCCTGGCCCAGCTCGCTGAGCAGCACTTCGGAGTAACGTGACAAGCGCGCTTCGGTGTAACGCATGGCGGCGAACGACTTGGGATCGTCCGGCGCACCCCAGTTGCCCTGACCGTCGACCAGGGTATAGCGATAGCTGAACGGCTGCGCCATCAGCACCATCGCTTCATAGCAGGCCGAGTCGCCGTGGGGGTGGAACTTGCCGAGTACGTCACCGACGGTACGCGCCGATTTCTTGTGCTTGGAGTCAGCGTCCAGGCCCAACTCGCTCATGGCGTAAACAATGCGCCGCTGTACGGGCTTGAGGCCGTCGCCGATATGCGGCAAGGCCCGGTCCATGATGACGTACATGGAGTAGTTGAGGTAGGCCTGTTCGGTGAAGTCGGCCAGTGACCGGCGTTCTACGCCGTCCAGGCTGAGATCAAGGGAGTCGCTCATGCGGACCTCATTCAGTTCGTTGTCTGGCGCAGCAGCATGGTGCCGCCGCGCTGGGTGAATTCAAGTTTTTTCAGCGCACTCATGCCCAGCAGCACTTGCTCGCCTTCAAGCCCCGGGGCCGCCACTGCACGCACGTCGCGCAACACAATGGCACCCAGTTGCAGGCGGTCGATGCGGGTCTGATAGCCCTGAGTGCGACCATTGGCAGTGTTCAGCGTCACCGGGACGCCTTTGGGCAGTGCCAGTTGCCTGGCCAGGTCCATCGGCACCGCCACATCCGTGGCGCCGGTATCGAGTAAAAATTCCACCGGCACGTTGTTGATCCGGCCGCTGGCGACAAAATGACCCTGGGCGTTACCGAGCAGTTTGACTTCGATATAACCCTCGCCTTGCTGCGAGGTAACTTCAGTATTGGGGTTTTGCTGACGCTGTTCCCAGCGCCCGAAAAATTGCGCGGCCAGATACAAACCGGCGCACCAGGCCACAATCATAAAGACCCGACCCACACCTTTACCCGGCGTTTGCTCGCTCATGATTTGGCGCTCCAGCCACCTTGCGGGGCAACAAAACGCCAGATAACGGGGCGTTTTTCGCCATCGGCGCGGACATGGTTACCATTGTCGACTCCGACCCAGGCGCCTTTGGCATCCAGGCTCAGGGCCTCGGTGTTGCCGTAGCCGGTGTTATAGCGCCGCCCTTCGGTCAGTGCATCATTGGCAAACGACCAGCAGCGCTCTATCTCGCCCGTGTCCGGGGTGCGCCGACAAATGCGATAGGCCATGCGCTCAAGGGTAAACAGCTTGCCCTCGAACAGCGTCAGGTCGGCAAAGTCCTTTTGCTGAGCCTTGCCCTTGAGTTGCGCCGGTGGCTGCTCAAGGCCGCCTTCGCTCATCAACACGCAGCCGTTTTCGCAGTCCCACACACTCTGTTTTTTGCGAATAGTCAGCAAACCACGGCGCTCACGCTCGGCCGCCAGCCATATCTGATTACCCTGCGGGTTGACGGCAATCCCCTCAAACAGCGCATTGAAATGCAGCAACATGCCGCTGGCACGGGCCTGACGCACCAGCGCCGGGTCGATTTTAAGCCATGAAGGCGCCCCGGCCTGAGGGATTTGCAGCACCGCTGCATGGGACTCACTGACCACGAACCGGTTGCCCGCCTCATCGCAACTGATCCCTTCAAAATCCAGCTCGCCGCCGCGCAGCGGGCTGATGGCCTTGCCCATCATGCGCACGCCCCACGGCAAGCCGCTTTCCGGGGCTGGCGGCACATCAACAGGCAAGGCTTCGGCGTGCCACAGTGGCTCGCGGGTATCGAGGCGATAAATCTGATCATCATCGCGATCAGACACCGCCCACAGCTCACCCGAACACAATGCCAGCCCGGACAGATTACCACCGCGCATGCCTTCAACCGGATGCTCTGATTGCAACGCCAGCTCTGGCCAGGCATCGGCCATGACCGGCGCAGCACCCAGACAGAGCAAGCCCAGCAAGGCACTGCGCATCAGGCCAGCACCTGCGCCAGGTTGCCTTTGGATTCGAGCCAGGACTTGCGGTCACCGGCGCGCTTCTTGGCCAGCAGCATGTCCATCATCTCTGACGTGGCGGCAAAGTCCTCAAGGGTCAGTTGCACCAGGCGCCGGGTGTTCGGATCCATCGTGGTTTCGCGCAACTGTGGCGGGTTCATCTCACCCAGCCCCTTGAATCGCGTGACCTGCGGCTTGCCGCGTTTTTTCTCGGCTACCAGCCGGTCTAGGATGCCATCGCGCTCGGCTTCGTCCAGGGCGTAGAAAATCTCCTTGCCCAGATCGATACGGTACAGCGGCGGCATCGCCACATAAATGTGGCCGGCATCCACCAGCGGGCGGAAGTGCTGCACGAACAAGGCGCAGAGCAAGGTTGCGATGTGCAGGCCGTCGGAGTCGGCGTCGGCAAGGATGCAAATTTTGCCGTAACGCAACTGACTCATGTCTGCCGCGCCCGGATCGACACCGATGGCCACGGCAATGTTGTGCACTTCCTGACTGGCCAGCACCTCGCTGCCGTCGACTTCCCAGGTATTGAGGATCTTGCCGCGCAACGGCAGGATCGCCTGGAATTCCTTGTCCCGCGCCTGCTTGGCCGAGCCGCCTGCGGAATCGCCTTCCACCAGGAACAGTTCGGAGCGCATCGGGTCCTGCCCGGCGCAGTCAGCCAGTTTGCCAGGCAATGCTGGCCCCTGGGTGATGCGCTTGCGCTCGACCTTTTTACTGGCCTTGAGCCTGCGCCCGGCGTTGTTGATTGCCAGTTCAGCCAGTTGCATGCCCAACTCGGGGTTGGCATTGAGCCACAGGCTGAAAGAGTCCTTGATCACGCCCGAGACAAATGCCGCCGCCTCACGGGATGACAGACGCTCTTTGGTCTGGCCCGAGAACTGGGGTTCCTGCATTTTCATCGACAGCACGAACGCAATGCGCTCCCACACGTCTTCAGGCGCCAGCTTTACGCCACGCGGCAGCAGGCTGCGGAACTCGCAGAATTCGCGCATGGCATCGAGCAAACCCTGGCGCAGACCGTTGACGTGAGTACCGCCCTGGGCGGTGGGGATCAGGTTGACATAGCTTTCCTGAACGCTGTCGCCGCCCTCGGGCAGCCACAGCAAGGCCCAGTCGATGGCTTCTTTGTTACCGGCCAGACTGCCGCAGAACGGCTCATCGGGCAGGCGTTCAAATTCGCTGACGGCATCGACCAGATACGAACGCAGGCCGTCTTCGTAATGCCACTCGACCTTTTCGTTGGTGTTTTTGTCTTCGAACGTAACCAGCAGCCCCGGGCACAGCACGGCCTTGGCCTTGAGCACGTGCTTGAGGCGGCTGACGGAAAACTTGGGTGAATCGAAGTATTTCGGGTCCGGCGCGAAGTACACGCTGGTGCCGGTGTTGCGCTTGCCCACGGTGCCGATGATTTCCAGATCGGTGGCTTTATAGCCATCGGCAAAGGTCATCTGGTACTCGTTGCCGTCACGCTTGACCTTGACCCGTACCAGCGTCGACAGCGCGTTGACCACCGAGATGCCCACGCCGTGCAGGCCGCCGGAGAACTGGTAGTTCTTGTTGGAGAACTTGCCGCCGGCGTGGAGCTTGGTGAGGATCAGCTCGACGCCCGGCACGCCCTCTTCCGGGTGGATGTCCACCGGCATGCCGCGCCCGTCATCGCTGACTTCCAGCGAGTGATCGGCGTGCAGAATGACGTGCACCGCCTTGGCGTGGCCAGCCAGGGCTTCGTCGACACTGTTGTCGATGACTTCCTGGGCCAGGTGGTTGGGCCGACTGGTGTCGGTGTACATGCCGGGGCGTTTGCGCACCGGGTCGAGGCCCGAGAGGACTTCGATGGCGTCGGCGTTATAAGAGCTAGCGCTGGGAGTGGCCATAGGGTCTCGTCGTTAGTCGTAAGTGAAAATAAGGGCCATTCAACGGGCGCCTTAAAGGGCCGCGAAGTCGATGGTTTGAAACTGTTCGGCGCCGATCCCTGCAAAGTTCAGCAGATCGGGCAATTGCTGGGCAAAGCCCTGATAACTGTGATCACCGCCGGCCTCGATACGCAACGTACACGCCGCGTAATACTGTTCAGCGTAGCGGTAGTCCAGGGTTTCATCGCCGGTCTGCAACCACACCTGACAACGCTGCGCGTCCTGGGGGGCTGGCACTTCCAGCTCGGCCAGCGCCTGCACGTGATCGTGGGTCAGTTCCCAGGTTTCGCCGCTGTAATGATTGGTTTGCGTACCCAGATAGCCGTCGAACATCCGGTGCGGGCTGACGGCCGGGTTGACCAGCAAGGCCTTGAGGCCGTGTTGACGGGCCAACCATGTCGCATAGTAGCCGCCGAGCGAGCTGCCTACCAGCAAAGGGCAGCCCAGCTCACGGATTGCGGCCTGCAATTGGGCGATGGCCTGACGCGGATGATGATGCAGGGCGGGTACACGCAGTTGCTCACCAAGGCCCATGCGTTGCATCACCGTTATCAGTTGCGAGGCCTTCTTCGACTCGGGGGCGCTGTTGAACCCGTGGATATACAAGATGGAACCCGACATGCGATGACCCCCGAAGACCCGTTAAGCTGAACACAGCATCAAGAAAGACGCGCAGTTTAGCCTGACTCAGGGGCAATGACTCGCTTCAAGATATTTCAGTAATTGTTGGCGCTGTAATCCGGCTCGAAGGTGAAATCCGCCAGGCGCGACACGCCAGTTTGCAAGGTGCCATCCGGTTGCAGGCGCAACCAGCGATACCCTGGCGCCTCACCACTGACCTTGAAGTCCGGGCTGCCGACAGCGAACTGGATGCAGGTAGAAGGCGACGCCAGCAACCGCACATGGTTGCGCTGCTGGTCAAACGGCTGATGGACATGCCCCCACAGCACCGCACGGACCTGTGGATAACGGTCCATGACCGACCAGAACTCCTTGGCATTGCGCAGGCCGATAGGCTCCAGCCACTGGCAGCCCACCGACACCGGGTGATGATGCAGACACACCAGATGATGGCGGTCGGGCGCTTCGCTCAAGGACTGCGCCAGCAACTGCAACTGGTCGTCCTCCAGGTAACCGGGAGTGGAATGGGGCACCGCCGAATTGAGCAGTGTAATGCGCCAATTGCCGATATCGATCACGGGCTCCAGCAGGCGGCTTTGCACGGCAGCTTCACGCATCTGCGCAAGTTGATCGTGATTACCGGGGATCCAGCGGGCAACACCGCCCAGCGGTGACGTCATGTGGCGAAACAGCTGATAGGCCTCGACACTGCCGTCCTGGGTCAAATCGCCAGTGGCCAGCAGGCCGTCTATGTGCGGTTGCTCGGCGCGCACCAGGTCGATGACCTGTTGCAGGCTTTGCGCGGTCTTCAGGCCCAGCAGCGAGCCATCAGCATCAGCAAACAGGTGGCTGTCAGAGAGCTGCACCAGCAGCACCGGATCTTCGGTGGTCAGCGTGGATACATTCGGCAAGGAGGCTCTCCCGGGGAGGTTTTTCTTCA
The DNA here is from genome assembly GCF_002269505.1 of Pseudomonas fragi. GTDB lineage: Bacteria > Pseudomonadota > Gammaproteobacteria > Pseudomonadales > Pseudomonadaceae > Aquipseudomonas > Aquipseudomonas fragi_D. The sequence goes on from NZ_NQKQ01000001.1 coordinate 205,042, forward strand.
AGGCTAGCGCACTTCTGCGTATTCATGGCCACAGGCCAGACAATGGCTCAACCACTCACCCAAAAACACATTGAGCTGGGCTTTTTCGTCGGGCTGGTGCATGGCGATATTGGGGTAGGGATAAATGCTGCGAAAACGCCGCGCATGCTCGGCCGCGACCACTTCGGCCATGCGTGCATCGTGATACACCTGCACCTGCAGTTGGGGCACCGGCAACCACGGCAAACTGTGCTCCTGGCTGACACGCAGGGTGCTGGTGTACGGGCAATCGAGGATCACCTCCAGCGTCAGCACGCCCAGCATCTGGTCGCCCTGGGTCACGGCAATCTGACGAGGGCCGGGTTGCTCGCGCATTTCAGGCAGCAAACGCATCAGGCGCGCATAGTTGGCCTCGCAAGCGGCCTGCAGCCCGATCAGATCGACCCGATAACGATCGCGAACCCCATTTACGACCATAACCCCCTCACTTCAGCGCGATTAAGCGCCAACCATTGCAGGGCAATAATGCTCGCTGCATTGGAAATACGCCCATCACGAACTGCTTGCAGCGCATCTTCGTACGCCCATACCGTTACACGAATATCTTCTGCCTCTTCTTCAAGACCATGCAAGCCCCCCACACCTTCAGAAATGCAACGGCCCAGATAAAGATGAACAAACTCGGTGCTGCCACCCGGTGACGGAAAATAGCGGGTGATGGGCCACAGGGACGAAAACGTCAGCCCGGCTTCCTCTTCACCTTCGCGGTGAGCGACCTCTTCCGGTACTTCGGCCTTGTCGATCAACCCGGCAACCAGCTCGATCAGCCACGGTGTTTCGGTCTTGCCCAGAGCGCCGACGCGAAACTGCTCGATCAACACCACTTCATCACGTTGCGGGTCGTAGGGCAGTACGCACACCGCGTCATGACGCACAAATACTTCACGACTGATCTCGCGGCTCATGCCCCCGGCAAAGAGTTCGTGACGCAGGTGCACGCGATCAAGTTTGTAAAAACCCTGATAGCCGTTCTCGCGCTTTACGATCTCAACGGCGCGTGGCGTGGCCTTGGTAATGTCAGTCATTGCAAACCCCTTGCTGGCGAATTTCACCGTGGGCGGACCCTCGGCATCGCGCATCCTAACGCGCCTGAGACTCGCGATGCAGCCTCTTTTATAACGCAGGGATAGACGGATTGCCTGCAAAACAACTCTAATTGGCTCTACATAAGCTTAGTGGCGAACCGATGCCCATGCTGGCAGTCGAACCACCATTATTCCCTTACTCTTTCGACGATGAAGGACGACCATGTCGCTTTTAAAGTTTGCTTCCATGACTTGCATCGCCCTGACCCTGGGTGCGTGCCAAAGCGTGTTCCAGCCTGCGGTGCAAAAGCCGCTGGCGTTTGCCAATGACGCTTCCGAGCAAGTCAAGGCAGGCTGCACCGGCCAGGATTGCCCGCTGGTGAATATCGACACGCTACATTTCCCCGATGCACCCAAGCTCGATGCGATGATCGAAAATCGCCTGCTGCGAATGACCGTCAACTCGCCTGACGACAAACTGGCGCCCTCGCTCAACGCCTACCGCGAACACTTCCTGCGCACGGCCGACAGCCGTAACAGCACTTATCTGCAGGCCAAGGTACGCGAACAGCATGACGGTCTGGTGATAGTCGAGCTGTCCAGCTACCTGGACACAGGTGGTGCCCATGGCATGCCGGGGCGCGGGTTTATCAACTACTCACGCTCACAGCAAAAGGACGTGACCTTGCAGGACATGTTGCTGCCGGGTCAGGAGCAGGCTTTTTGGGGCGCCGCCAAAGTGGCTCACAACAACTGGTTGATCAGCAGCCATTACGGCAGTGACCCGGAGTTCGTGAAAAACTGGCCATTCCAGAAAACCCCGCATGTCGCATTGCTCAAGGACAACGTGGTGCTCAAGTACGACGTGTACAGCATTGCGCCCTACTCTGAAGGCCATGTTGAACTGAAGATCCCGTACTCGCGCCTGAACGGGATTTTGAAGCCTGAGTGGTTTCCGGGTAAGGGCTGAGCCAGAGCCACCCTCACCCCAACCCTCTCCCTTAGGGAGAGGGAGCTGATCTGTGGTGTTACGCAGACCTGCTTGCGCCTTTAGTCCCCTCTGCGTCCGGGAGAGGGGCTTTTAGCGTAAACCCCAACACCCACTGCAACCCACCGGCCAGCAGCAACGCGGGCAATGTCGCGCCTATATCCGGCAGCAAGTTCGCCAGCAGGTGATAAGTCACCACCCCACCCACCCAAGCCAGCAAACTCGGCCAGCGCAGCAGCGTCGGCGTGACCCGGGCACTGCGCTTGCGCAGGATAAAGTGATCCACCAGCACCACGCCGAACAATGGCGCGAACACCGAGCCGATCAGCAGCAGGAAGTTCTGATATTGCGCCAGCGGCGCAAAGCAGGCTATCAAGGTGCAGACCACGCCGATGGCCAAGGCCAGATGCTCGACTTTCAAACGCAACAAAATCCCGCCAGACACCGCCGCCGAATGAATATCGGCAAATGCGTTTTCCGACTCATCGAGCAAGATCAGCAGCAACGGAATCCCCAATCCAGCGCCTGCCAGCGCCAGCAACAGCGCATTGACTTCGCCACTCGGGGCGAATGCCAGGGTGTAGGCCACGCCCAGGCTCATCAACCAGAAGTTGCCAATAAAGAAGCCCAGCGCCGTGCCGCCGAACACACTTTTGGCCCGCTTGCCGAAGCGCGAGTAATCCGCGATCAGCGGCAACCAGGACAGCGGCATGGCAATGGCAATGTCAAAACCCACGGCAAACGGCAGCGAACCATCGCCTTTTTGCGCCCACAGTGCAGCCAGATCGGCCTTGGCGAACAGGTTCCAGGTCAGCCATAGACAGGCCGCCAGCAGTAACCAGATACCCCATTTGCGCAGAATCTTGCGCACAAAGGTCAATGGCCCGCTCACCGCAAGCAAGGTGGCCAAGGCGCCGAACAGCAACGTCAGCAACAGGGGGTTGCTCAACAGGCTGCCTTCGCCAAAAGCCCGGGCGCCAAGCAGGCTGGCTGCGTCGCGCATCACGATGATTTCAAACGAGCCCCAGCCGATCAGTTGCAGCACGTTGAGCATGGCCGGCAGCATGGCGCCCCGGCTGCCCAGGCTGAGCTTGAGGGCGGCCATGGATGAAAGGCCGGTATCACTACCGATCACACCTACCGAAGCCAATAGCGACACGCCTACCAGCGTGCCGAGAAAAATTGCCAGCAACGAACCCGACAGCCCCAGCCCCGGCGCAAGCAACGCACCAGTCTGCAACACCATCAGGCCGATACCGAGGGAAAACCACAGAGAGAACAAATCGCGACCGCCGAATGCACGCCGGTCCAGAGGGACAGCACGGTCGGGAGAGTAAGTACCGGGTGTGTTCAAAGAAATGAATCCCACAAAGAGAAAACCGCCTAAAAAACCCTGTGGGAGCGGGCTTGCTCGCGATGCAATCAACTCGGTACTTCTGAATCACCGAGGTGCTGCAATCGCGAGCAAGCCCGCTCCCACAAGGGAACTGCTACATCACACTTTTTTATACAGCTGACTGCCTTCCTGCTTGAAGCGCTCGGCCTGTTCGGCCAGGCCTTTGGCTACATCCACGTCGATGGCATCTATGCGCTGGTTGGCAGCGTAGATGCGCACTTCCTGGGTGATTTTCATCGAGCAGAATTTCGGCCCGCACATGGAGCAGAAATGCGCGACCTTGGCCGAATCCTTGGGCAGCGTTTCGTCGTGGTACGAACGCGCAGTGTCCGGGTCCAGGCCGAGGTTGAACTGGTCTTCCCAGCGGAATTCAAAACGCGCCTTGCTCAGGGCGTTGTCGCGGATCTGTGCGCCAGGGTGGCCCTTGGCCAGGTCGGCCGCGTGGGCCGCGATCTTGTAGGTAATGATCCCGGTCTTCACGTCATCCTTGTTCGGCAGGCCCAGGTGCTCCTTGGGCGTCACGTAGCAAAGCATGGCGCAACCGAACCAGCCGATCATCGCGGCACCAATGCCCGAGGTGATGTGGTCGTAACCCGGCGCAATATCGGTGGTCAGCGGGCCCAGGGTGTAGAACGGCGCCTCGTCGCAGCACTCCAGCTGCTTGTCCATGTTCTCCTTGATCAACTGCATCGGTACGTGGCCCGGGCCTTCGATCATGCACTGCACGTCGTGCTTCCAGGCGATCTTGGTCAGTTCGCCAAGGGTTTCCAGCTCGCCGAACTGCGCCGCGTCGTTGGCGTCGGCAATCGATCCCGGACGCAAGCCATCGCCCAGCGAGAAGCTGACGTCGTAGGCTTTCATGATTTCGCAGATTTCGTCGAAGTGGGTGTAGAGGAAGTTCTCTTTGTGGTGCGCCAGGCACCACTTGGCCATGATCGAACCACCACGGGACACAATCCCGGTCACCCGCTTGGCGGTCAGCGGCACATAGCGCAGCAACACGCCGGCGTGGATGGTGAAGTAGTCCACACCCTGCTCGGCCTGTTCGATCAGGGTGTCGCGGAACAGCTCCCAGGTCAGGTCTTCGGCCACACCGTTAACCTTCTCCAGCGCCTGATAGATCGGCACGGTACCAATCGGCACCGGCGAGTTGCGGATGATCCACTCACGGGTTTCGTGAATGTGTTTGCCGGTGGACAGGTCCATGACCGTGTCCGAGCCCCAGCGAATACCCCAGGTCAGCTTGGCCACTTCTTCTTCGATGGACGAGCCCAGCGCACTATTGCCGATATTGCCGTTGATCTTCACCAGGAAGTTGCGGCCGATGATCATCGGCTCCAGCTCAACGTGGTTGATGTTGGCCGGGATGATGGCGCGGCCGCGGGCGATTTCATCGCGCACGAATTCGGCGGTGATTTCTTTCGGGATGCTGGCGCCGAAACTGTGGCCCGGGTGCTGCTGGTCAAGCAGACCGGCGGCGCGGGCTTCCTGCAGCTTCATGTTTTCGCGGATGGCGACGTATTCCATCTCGGCGGTAATGATGCCCTGACGCGCATAGTGCATCTGGGTAACGTTGGCACCGGCCTTGGCCCTGCGCGGGTTTTTCACGTGGGCAAAGCGCAGTTTGGTCAGCTCTGCATCTTCGAGGCGCATCTGGCCGAAGTTCGAACTCAGGCCCGCCAGACGCTCGGTGTCGTCACGGTCATCGATCCAGGCCGAACGCACATCGCCCAGGCCTTTGCGCACGTCAATCTGCACGGACGGGTCGGTATACGGGCCGGAGGTGTCGTAGATCAATACCGGGGCGTTCACTTCGCCGCCAAAATCGGTAGGTGTGACATCCAGGCTGACTTCACGCATCGGCACCAGAATGTCGGGGCGCGAACCCTGTACGTAGACTTTTTGCGAGCGGGTAAACGGCTTGACTGACTGTTCATCGACCTTGGCCGAATCACTGAGGTTGATCGCGTTTTTTGGTTTTGTACTCATCACGGCTCTCCAGACTGCATCCAGGCGGATTGTCGGAGGGAGAACCTGAAAAATGTACGGATGCACCCAAGGACTGGGTGCTGAGTGACGACCTCGAACAACTGATCACTTTTTGACCAATCGATCCCGGACAGCACTCAAGAGGACTCGCCGGGAGACGAGAAATCTTGTTCCCTACGCAGGCGTTAACCTGATCAGGTTCAACGGGATCCGAAATTATTCGATCTCAGCCTCATAGCAAGGCACCCCGACAAGAACGGGCACAGTCTAGGACAGCGGCAATTTTTTAGCTACAAGCTGAAAGCGGCAACTTGCAGATGCTCTATCTTGCCCAAAACTACTACACTCGCTACTTCCTGAAACCGCGAGTCGGACTCGGGCTTTCATTTTTCGCATTCTTGAACTAGGGATCGCTCATGCTGCGCAAACTATCACTGGCTATCGCCGTGTCTTGGGCGACCAGCGCAATGGCGCTGGACACCCCCGCCCCATTGTCCAGCCAAAACGGTCTGGTCAGCGTGTACCACGAAGCGGTCGACAACAACGCCGACCTGGCAGCTGCCCGCGCCAACTATTCGGCACAAAAGGAAGTGGTGCCCCAGGCCCGCGCCGGTTTGCTGCCCAATCTGTCGGGGGGCGCCGAGTCGAGCAATGTGCGCACGGCCATCGACCAGCCGTCGCTGACCACCACCCGCAGCGCGATGGTGTACCAGGCCACGCTGGCACAGCCGATTTTCCGGATTGACCGCTGGTTCCAGTTGAAAGCCGCCGAATCGATCAACGAACAGGCCGCCCTGCAACTCTCGGCCACCGAGCAAAATCTGATTCTGCAAAGCGCCAATGCCTACTTCTCGGTACTGCGCGCCCAGGACACACTGGCCGCGACCAAAGCCGAAGAAGCGGCGTTCAAGCGTCAGCTTGACCAGTCCCGCGAGCGCTTTGACGTGGGCCTGTCGGACAAGACCGACGTGCTGCAATCCCAGGCCAGTTACGACACGGCACGGGCCAACCGGATGCTGGCGCAGCGTCAGGTAGAAGACGCCTTTGAATCCCTGGTTACCCTGACCAACCGCCAGTACAACGCGATTGAAGGCATGCGCCACACCTTGCCGATCTTGCCGCCGATGCCCAATGACGCCAAGTCGTGGGTCGACACCGCCGCGCAGCAAAACCTCAACCTGCTGGCCAGCAACTACGCGGTGAGCGCCGCTGAAGAAACCCTCAAGCAACGCAAGGCGGGCCACGCGCCAACCCTCGATGCCGTGGCGCAGTACAAAACCGGCGACAACGACGCCTTCGGCCTGAGCAACCCCAACGCCCTGAACCAGCGTTATGGCGGCGACGTGTCGCAACGCAGCATCGGCGTGCAGTTGAATATCCCGATCTACAGCGGCGGCCTGACCAGCTCGCAAGTGCGTGAATCCTACTCGCGTCTGGACCAGACCGAACAACAGCGCGAAGCCCTGCGCCGCCAGGTGGTGGAAAACACCCGCAACCTGCATCGCGCGGTGAATACCGACGTTGAACAGGTATCGGCACGCAAACAGTCGATCATCTCCAACCAGAGCGCGCTGGAGGCCACGGAAATCGGCTACCAGGTGGGTACCCGCAATATCGTCGACGTGCTCGACGCCCAGCGCCAGCTGTACAACTCGGTGCGCGACTACAACAACAGCCGCTACGACTACATCCTCGACAACCTGCGCCTCAAACAGGCAGCGGGCACGCTCAACCCCGGGGATCTGGAAGCGCTGTCGCATTACCTCAAAGCCGACTACAACCCGGACAAGGACTTCCTGCCACCGGACCTGGCCAAGGCTGCCGAGGCCAACCTGCGCTCGCCGGGCAACTGATTCGCCCAGCGCCCTGATTGCTGATATATCCAGATACCACCGTTCCTTGAGCGCACCAGAAGTTAATACGGCATCGGTCGTATGACCTTCTGGAACGCAACACAGGAACGCTCATGCCTACAGTCCCCTCGCCCTCTCTCGCCCTTCCCGAAAATGCCGTACGGGAACAGTTCGCCAACCCACCGTCGCTTGAATCAGTCGCTCGCAAAATGCTCACTGAGGCCATTGCACAGCGCTATCCCTCTGTGCAGATCGACCTGAAACGCACCCGCCTGGCCGTGCCCAGAGCAGGCGGTGGCTGGTCGCTGGAGCCGTTCATGCCCAAGGTCCTTGAATACCTGGGCAGCCGCGTCGCGCTGGATATCAGCCCTGTCAATACGCAGCCCTACTACCTGACCGATAACGCACCTGAGTGGCTCAAGCCCGATGATGGTGAGCTGGATATGCAAGTCATCGAGACCCTGGCCAAAGAACTGGCCTGGCGCCTGCCCATCGGCCTGCAGAATGCACTGAAGGAGTTCTGGACAGAAAGCGCCGATACCGGCGCCAGCCGCTGGCAATGGCTTAGTGATGTGATGAAGGACACCCTGACGATTGGCGCACTCCGGCAAACGGACCTGAACCCCGCCGCGCTTGCCGCCATCAACCAGGTCATTACAACCCCGGATCTCGAAGAGCGCAGCCGCCTGCATGGCGAAAACGCCGTGCGCGCCTATTGGCTTGAGGCCACCATGCTGAACCCTGAAGCTGTTTACTCCGTACTCAACTCAAGGATCGCCCTGGCAACCCGGGATCAAGTCCTGGTGTGCAAGGCTGACGGCGCCACCCTCATCTTTGATTCAATGGACGCGCTGGGCCAGGCCTGGGCCAGCAAGATAAGCAAGTCCTACAGCGTCAAGGAGATCCGCGTTAAGCAATTCGAGCTCGATGGCAACTTTTTCAATGCACATGCCTCTGCCATTCTCAACCGCCAACTTGAACGCACAGGTAAGCTGAAGATACCTTCCACTATTGGATGGCAGGCACTGCAGAGGGTTTACAGGTCCATCACCGACACCTCGACGAACTTCGCCAACGCGCCAAGAGCCGACTTACAGAGCCTTGTAGCGGTCAAGAAACACTTGCCCGAGTGGCTCAAAAACGCGTCCCCGGCCGAAATGGCACTCTACCGCCACTACAGCCTTGCCCTGTATACAGCCAAACAAACCAGTGCAGGCAGGACTTACCTGTATGGCATCAGCGACATCCACACCTATGCCGTCGACGTGTTGCACCGGCAAATGCGCGCCGACCAGCGCCAGTTCGAGCAAGATTTCACCATACAAGAGCGTGTGGATAACTTTGCGCCCGATGATATTGAGCTGACTTTTCTGTCCGCGACCGGCCTGCCAGGGGCCGTCGGTATCGTGGAGCGCATCAGCATGAGCCTCACGGAGCTGTCCCTGAAAAACCTGATCGGACGGCCCAAGGGCACGCTCAGCCTGAGTCATCGCCTGGGGCGGCCGCTGCCAAGCTGGCTGACACCCGATTACATCACGCAACGTGGCGGACTGATCGAAAAGGTCGATATCGGCAGGCTATACCCGAAACATCTGGAAGACGCTCTGTTGAGCAATACAGCCGATGCCGGGGTACGAGAAAAGCTGTTTGCGAGCCAGATCAATGTGCAACTGCCACTGGAAGCACTGGAACTGAGCCTGAAAAAAGAAAGCGGCATGACAGCGCCCGGGGCACGCCAGGTTGCCGCAGTCGTACAGACCAGCGCGGCAGACCAACAGGTCGATGGCGTTGCTGTGGTCATTCGTCATCTGGCCTTGTTACGCCACCCTGAAGCTCGGCCCGATATTGTGAGTAACATGTTTATCATCGAGCCGGCCAACGTCGAGCATGGCCCTCATGTGTTGTATCGGCCGTTTTACTCGCCTTCACTGCTGGAATTCAGCACCCGCACTGCCCTGCTGGACGCCATCGCCGAGCCATCGCCACTGCAAACCAGCGTGCTGACCTGGTTGAGTGATATTGCCCGTCCGATCTACGACAACGGCGGCTTCAAGGAGCCACACTACGTTCGCTTCGGCTTGGGCAGTGACTTCGCTCCGATTGAACTGCCGGGGCCCGCCAGACTGGCAACCAATGGCAGCGACGAGTTACTGCAATACCTGCAAAACGGCCAATTGATGCAGTACCTTTTTGGCTGCAATGCCAGGGCACTGGTAGAGCAAGCGAACACAGACTCGGTGTCCAACACGGAAAGCCGCTGGGCCGTGCTGCTGGAAGGCGGCGGGCTGATCTTCAACAGCCTGTTGCTGCTGCCCGGATTATCGTCCCCCATCATGTTTACCGGCGGTTTGCTGAGCCTGGCGAATGTGGCCAGCCATGACATCCCTGCGCTGGCCAGCAGTGACGCCGCTACCCGCGAACTGGCAGCCGCCGATGTATTGCTGAACCTGGGCATGTTGTTGTTCCATCAGTCCCAGAAAACCCTGCAGAAACTCTCACCTCTGCCCGCAGGATTAACGGGCAAGGCCATGCAGGCTCCGGCCCCGGCCCCTATCGCCGAAGCATGGCCGGAACCGGAGCCTCCTGTAGTCGTCACGGGTATCGTGGCCCTGCCCGGCGAGTTCCCCGGTGCCAACAGCGCCGTGCTGGATTTGAGTACCGCCAGTGCCAGCGACCGGCTGACATCAAGCAGACGCGAGCTGTTGGCCAGTTTCAAAGTGGCACAGCCCGAGACTCTGCCACCTGCGGTGGCCGACGGCCCGTTCAAGGGTCTCTATGTTATCGATCAGAAGTGGCACGCATTGCTCGGTGAAGGGTTATACCCCGTCCATATCGACATCGACGATGATGTTTGCATCGTTTCAGAGAGCGATATCAATCGCAGCGGCCCGAACCTGAGAACAGACGGCAAGGGTAACTGGATGGTAGATACACGGTTGCGCTTGCGGGGTGGCGGCCTGTCCAGGCGCATAGCCGCCTTGCAAGCACAGAAGGCCCAGCGTAAACGCGAACTGGAAGTGCAGTTGACTGAGTTCTTCCCCCGTGAAGTTCCCCTGCAGAAAGCCGTTGAGATCACCCACAGCGCCCTCAAAAGTGCGATGGCGGACCCGCGTTTTACCGCCGCGCAGCTCACCACCTTTCGCGAGAGACTCAAAACGGCCTTGCACGCAGAACTGAGCGGCTACCAGGCACTGCTGGCCACTGCCGAGGAACGCAGCAAGCTTGATATCCCCTTTCACGACAAGATCATGATTTCCATGCTGGAGAAGTCTTTCGACAACCGCTGCATATCCCTGTCTGTCTCGGCAAGCGAACAAAGAGCCCTGATCAACAAGTGGCCGCAGTTCAACCTGCCAGGTACTGATATTGAGGCTGCGGTAAATGCAGACCGCCAGGGCTATGCACAATCAAACCGGGAACAGGTGGCAATCAACGAGATAACAATAGAACGCATCGAGCAAAGAGACGGCTACCTGGAGCAACTGTACAACCTCGGCGAAGAGGGGATCGCTACCGCCACCGAGCTGGCCCAGTCGCTACCTGCGGGAGGGCATACCAGCCTGACCCTCAAAGGCTTTCAGCTTGACTGCCTGAAACATGCCAGCTCCGGGCCCTCTGCAAGCAGTCTCACAGAAGAAAGCCTTGATAGCGCCATTGACCCGCTCAATGAGCACACCCACACCCATAACCAGCTCAACACTCTGGAGTTCGACGCCGACAAGCGCCTGGAGGTACTGGACAGCCTCGTGGAGAACTACGGGCAGGCGCTGGATGCCTTGCAAGGCATTGGCTTGATGTATGCCGATGAGCTGGAGCCTGAGTACTTCAAAAAGCTTCGTCTGTTGCTGACAGAGCTCTATCAGGATGTCACCCGCCAACTGGCGGCCGAGATCAAGCCGCCCCAGCAGCCCCCCGCACCAAGACCTGGAAAGCGCACACCACCTGCCGCTGGCAGTCGCTCAAAAAAAGTGATTCATGTCCGTGGCAAGGGCAAATTGATCGGCGAACTCAGGCCCGCAGACAACGAATGGCTGAGTGATGTCATTGAGATCCGCTCAGACTATGACGAGCAATTACTGTCGACTTACTTGCAGCACGGGGACGAATGGATCGAGATTAAAACCGTGCGTACTGAATCACCGCGTACACGGGCGCTGAATATCATCAAGGGTGATGCGCGCAAACTTTATGCCTTGTCCGAATGGCATCTGCAAAAGGCCAGAGTGCACAGCACAAGTACCCGCTACCCGCAGGAAGTCGAGGAAGAGCTCACTCGCGAAGCCAACAAGCTCGACAAGCTGGCCACTGAACTGCACTTGGCCCTGCAAGCCCAAGCCGAGGATTCAAGGTCCCAGGACGATCAGACCCTGATCGACAGCATGCGCAGTGCTGCCCAGAAAATGATCAGGGAAGGCCGGGAGATGCGTATCAAGTTGAGCCTCGAACTGCCGCCGACCCATGGCAATCTGCAGTACTTGATTGATGAGAAGCAGGTGCAGATGGCCGGCCTTGGCAAGCGCATCCAGTTAACCGGTGAGCGGCAGGACTATATTCAGGAGTACGCCGTCAACGACCGCAAGGGCAGCCCGCTGTGGTATGCCCACTTTCACTATGACGAGGCCCAGACCCCGAAAGAGAACTACACGGCCGCTCACTTGAAGACAAAAGAGCAGCGCAAACTCAGCTACATTGTCCAGCTGGACAAGGCGAAAACTGCCCCGGCCATTGTAAACGTTCATCGCGGCCAGATTGGCAAAGACCTGGCCAAACGCTGGTTTCTGCCACTGGCCGACTAGCGCGACATCAACCGCCCCAGGCCATCGAGTAACCGCTGCAAGGCGCCCTGATTGAGCTGCATGACTTTAAGGCCCGCCTGGCCCATGCGCCGGGCGTCTTGCGGCAACTCGAACAGGCGCTGTACCGCCAGCGCCAACCCTTGGGCGTCGTCCACTTCTTCAAGTGCTCCGGCGTCGCGCAGCATCGCGCTGATTTCCAGAAAGTTGAACAGATGTGGCCCGCTTAACACCGGCTTGGCCAGCGCCGCCGGCTCCAGCAGGTTGTGCCCGCCGTTGGGCACCAGACTGCCGCCTACAAACGCGGTGTCTGCCAGCGCATACAAGAACAGCAATTCACCCATGGTGTCACCCAGCATGACCTGGGTACTGGCGGAGACCGGCTCGCCACTGGAGCGGCGCACCGTGGCAAAACCTTCACGTCGGCACAGTTCAAACACCGTGTTAAAGCGCTCAGGGTGACGCGGCACCAGCATCAGCAACGCGTTGGGATACTGATTGAGTAATCGCCGATGGGCAGCGAGCACAATCTCGTCCTCCCCCTCGTGGGTGCTGGCGGCAATCCACACCGGACGCGCCTGGGCCTGCCACTGCTCACGCAGCTCCCGGGCATCGACCAGCAGTTGTGGATCGATGCTCAGGTCAAACTTGATCGAGCCGGTCACCTCAACGCACTCAGGCCGTGCTCCCAACTGACGAAAGCGCTCGGCCTCGGCTTCGGTTTGCACGGCGATCAGGCTCATTTCTTCCAGCATGGGCCGGGTCAGGCGGGCAAAACGGCCATACCCCTTGGCCGAGCGTGCCGACAACCGCGCATTGGCCAGCGCCACCGGGATGCCACGCTTGGCGCACTGGTGGATATGGTTGGGCCACAACTCGGTTTCCATGATCACTGCGAGTTTGGGTTGCACGCGATTCAAGAACCGCGCCGCCGCCCATGGCAAGTCGTAAGGCAAGTAGCAATGCTGGATACGCGGTTCGCCCGCGAACAATGCCTGGATCCGCTCGGACCCGGTGGGCGTCATGCAGGTCAAGGTGATTGGCAGCTGTGGATAACGTTCAAGCAGTGCGCGAATCATCGGCGCGGCAGCGATGCTCTCGCCCACCGAAACCGCGTGCACCCAAATTCCGCCCGGCTGCATGGCTGGCAGATTTATGGCGAAACGCTCACCAATGCGCCGGGCATAAGCTGGCGCCTTGCGCGCCCGCAGCCACAAACGAATCGCCACCAGTGGCAGCCCCAGATGAAACAGCAAGGTGTAGAGAGTTCTATTCATGGGTGCGGAGTTTACTTGAAAAAGTATTCACGATGATGGCACCGAATAGCCCCTACCCTGTCGCAACCAGAACACACTACACAGTTTCACAACTACTAGAATGGCTAGCTGTTAAATTGCCCCGCTCCAAACTCAGGACTCCACCATGAACGCCTACTACTATCTGGCCATCGCCATTTGCGCCGAAGTGATTGCAACCGTCTCCATGAAAGCGATCAAGGGCTTCAGCACGCCATTGCCTCTGGTTCTGGTGATTGCCGGCTACGCTACCGCGTTCTGGATGCTGACCCTGGTGGTTCGCACCATCCCGGTAGGCGTGGCATACGCCGTGTGGGCAGGCATGGGCATCGTGATGGTGAGCATCGCGGCACTGTTTATCTACGGGCAAAAGCTCGATGTGCCTGCCATGCTCGGCATGGGCCTGATTGTGTTGGGGGTGGTGGTGATCCAGTTGTTCTCGAAAACAGCGGGGCATTGAAACAGCCCACCCTGTGGTCGCTGACGAGGCAGGTTGAAGATCAGGCTGTATACTTGCGGTCTTTGTCTTTAAACGCCGAGGTCGCCCATGCCATCTGTTATTTCCACCGACGTGCTGATTGTCGGCGCTGGTGTTGCCGGCCTTTGGCTCAATGCCCGCCTGCGACGCCAGGGCTTCTCCACGGTTGTGGTCGAGCGTGAAAGCCTGGGTGGCGGGCAGAGTGTGAAATCCCAGGGCATCATTCACGGTGGCGCCAAATACGCGCTGCATGGCGCCCTCACCGGTGCATCCGAAGCCATTGCCGATATGCCCCGCCGCTGGCGCGAAGCCCTGGCCGGTGACGGCGAGCTCGACCTGCGCGGTGTACGCCTGCTCTCCGAAGCCCATTACTTGTGGTCGCCCGGCACTCTGGCAGGCAACCTCACCAGCTTTTTCGCCAGCAAGGCCGTGCGTGGCCGGGTCGACCAGGTCAAGGGCGACCAGTTGCCCCCGGCCCTGCAAGACCCGCGCTTCAAGGGCAAGGTCTATCGCCTGGCAGAGCTGGTGGTCGATGTCCCGAGCCTGATCGAGCGCCTGGCCGACCTCGCTGGCGACGGCCTGCTGGCCGGTCAGGTCATTGAACCGCTGTTCGAGAACGACGAGTTGATCGGTCTGCGAGTCGACGGTCTCGATATTCACGCCCAGCGCATTGTATTTAGTGCAGGTTCCGGCAATGCCGACTTGCTGGCCCGTGTCGGCATCAGTGTGCCGGCCCAGCAACTGCGCCCGCTGCATATGGTGCTGGTCAAGGGGCCCACCCTCAAGCCGCTGTACGCTCACTGCCTGGGCGGTGGCCCCAAGCCACGCATTACCGTCACCACCCACCCCGCAGCCAATGGCGAGTGGGTGTGGTATCTGGGCGGTGATATCGCAGAAGCCGATGGCGTGGCCCGCGAACCTGCCGAGCAGATCGCCGTGGCCAAAAAAGAGCTGGGCAATCTGCTACCGTGGGTCGACCTGAGTCAAGCGCAATGGGCCACGTTGCGGGTCAACCGTGCCGAGCCTGCGCAGTCCGGGCTGGTGCGACCGGACAACGCCTTCCTTGCGGACCAAGGCCGCCTGCTGGTCGGTTGGCCAACCAAACTGGCACTGGCGCCGGACTTCTCTGACCGGGTGCTGCAAGCCCTGGAACAAGACGGTATCAAACCGGGTAATGCTCCCGCCCTGCCGCCGCTACCCCGTCCGCCACTGGGCAAAACCGCGTGGGAGCAACTGTTGCCATGAGCCAGCCAACCCTGCACGACTTCCATCGCCCGCTAGGCAGTACCGGCCTGCTGGTTTCGCCACTGGGTCTGGGCACCGTCAAGCTGGGCCGCGACCAAGGGGTCAAGTACCCCAGCGGCTTTCAGATCCCGGATGATGACGAAGCACGCATGCTGCTCAAGCTCAGCCGCGACCTGGGGATCAACCTGATCGACACCGCCCCCGCCTATGGTCGCAGCGAAGAGCGCCTTGGCCCGCTACTGCGAGGTCAGCGCCAGGACTGGGTGATCGTCAGCAAGGTCGGCGAAGAGTTCGTCGACGGCCAGTCGAGTCACGATTTCAGCGCCGCACATACCCGGCGTTCGGTGGAGCGCAGCCTGAAACGTCTGGAAACGGATTTTATCGATCTGGTACTGGTTCACTCCGACGGCAATGACCTTGCCATTCTCAACGAGTGCGAAGTCTACGAGACCCTGGCCGAGCTTAAGCGCGAGGGCAAGATTCGCGGTTTCGGCTTATCGGGCAAAACCGTTGAGGGTGGGCTCAAAGCCCTGGAAACCGGCGATTGCGCGATGGTGACCTATAACCTCAATGAACAGGCCGAGCTGCCCGTGATCGATTACGCCGCGGCCCATGGCAAGGCCATTCTGGTTAAAAAAGCCCTGGCCAGCGGTCATGTTTGCCTGAGCCCGGGTGTTGATCCGGTGCGCGCCAGTTTCGAACTGGTGTTTGGTCATGACGGGGTTGCCAGTGCTATTGTCGGCACCATCAATCCGTTGCACTTGGCCCATAACGTGGCGACAGTTGCGCAGGTTCTGCGTAAAACCTGAAGCCGCCGACGCGGCCGACCCCGACGCAAGGAGGAGCCGACATGCCGCGCATGCTGATCCGCAAGAACCCCAGCGACTTCAAAACCCTGCCGCTGTATGTCGAGGCCACGCCCGAGGGCTTGAGCTACCAAAGCATCGGCATGCCGCTGAACTTCGCGCAAACCCTGCAAAAACGCCGCCCGGTGACGGTTGCCGACAATGAGCGTTTTTCGCTGGAACTGGCTAACCTGGGGGTATCCATACGCCTCACCCTGCATTGGCAAGGTCGCGATTACTGGGTGCTGGTGCGCCAGCGCCGCCAGGATCGCGGTGATGTGGTGCTCAAGCTGATCTCTGGTTATGTACCGGCCCACGAGGTCAATCTGCCCCTGCATACAGCCATTCAGGAAATTGCCGAAGAGTGTCTGCTGGAAACTCCCGAAGGCTGGCTGAGCGGGCGTTTCAATGACACATGGTTGCCTGCACCCTACGCTGCCGCACTGCATTACCGCGAAGCCCTGCCCTTTCGCCTGACACCCCTGTCCGGTGCGACCCGGCCTGTAAGCTGTGGCAGCCAGCCTTTGCTAGAGCGGCCACGAACCTACGTGCACTTGCCGACGGCCTCACTGCAACTGATTTACGATCTGCGCCTGGAGGTACCCAGGGAAGCCAAGTCCCTGAGCCTGTTTCATGTCGAAGAGCGGCTTGAAGGCGATCAACTGGTGGCGCGCCTTGATCGCAAGCGCCCGGATCTGTACCTGATCCCGCTGACGGAAGGCCAGCCCTGCGCCGAGCTGTACACCCTGAGCAAAGACCGCCTGCAACCTGCCAGCACCCGTGGCGTGCGCCTGGCCGAGAGTTTTGCACCGCAGGACGGCTGGGTAGTGCACGACGAGCGGATTCGCTGGAAGGATTGGGTCCGGCAACAGGGCTTGACGCCACCCAAGCCCGAGTCCCGGCTCAAGCGCCTGACGGGCAAGGCGCGGCAGATCTTCAGGACGGTGGTGAAGGCGAAAAGCCCCTCACCCTAGCCCTCTCCCGGAGGGAGAGGGAACTGACCGTACGCGGCTTCAACAACACCGCCAACCTGCCCCCTCTCCCTGCGGGAGAGGGTTGGGGTGAGGGCTGCATTTACTGACCGCGGATTTTCTCGACAATGGCTGTGGTCGAGCTGTTTTCAACCAGCCCCAGCACTTTCACCGTACCGCCATAAGCGGTGACGATATCGGCGCCGACAACCTGGTCAATGCCGTAGTCACCGCCCTTGACCAGTACATCAGGCTTGACCTGAGCCAGCAGGTTTTCCGGGGTGGCTTCAGGAAAGCTGATCACCCAGTCCACAGCACCCAGACCGGCCAGTACCGCCATGCGACGGTCCACACTGTTGATCGGCCGGCCCGGACCTTTGAGGCGGCTCACCGAAGCATCATCGTTGACCGCGACAATCAAACGATCGCCCTGGGCCCGTGCTTGCTCCAGATAAGTCACATGCCCGGCATGCAAAATATCAAAACAACCATTGGTGAAAACGATTTTCTCGTTGTGTGCCCGCGCATCTTCGATGGCCAGCAGCAATTGATCGAGGCTCAGCACGCCGCGTTCCGACCCTTCGGAACGCTGGATTGCACGGCGCAGCTCCGGCGCGCTGATGGCTGCCGTACCCAGCTTGCCGACCACAATACCCGCCGCCAGATTGGCCAGGGCCACGGCGTGGGGCAGTTCTTCACCGGCAGCAATGGCTGCGGCCAGGGTCGAGATGACCGTGTCGCCCGCCCCTGTCACGTCAAACACTTCACGTGCCCGCGCTGGCAGGTGCATGGCAGCAAAGCCCGGGCGCAACAGGGTCATGCCATGTTCGCCACGGGTCACCAGCAAGGCACCCAAGTCCAGGTCTGCCATCAGCTTGGCGCCCTTGGCCACCAGGTCGGCCTCGTCGGTACAGCCACCGACGATGGTTTCGAACTCGCTCAGATTTGGCGTGATCAGGCTCGCGCCACGGTAGATCGAGAAATCCTTGCCCTTGGGATCGGCCAGAACCGGAATGCCCCTGGCGCGTGCGGCCTGGATCAGCACCTGATGGTTTTTCAGGGCGCCTTTGCCGTAGTCAGACAGCACCAGCACCTTGATGCCTTCGAGGAGTTTTTCAACTTCGGCACCCAACGCCAGAGCGTCGGTAGCGAACGGTTCTTCGAAATCGATACGCAGCAGTTGCTGGTGACGGCTCATGACCCGCAGCTTGACGATGGTCGGCTGGTGCGCGATGCGCTGGAACAGCGCACGAACGCCCGCCCCCTCAAGCCGATTGGCCAGGCTGTCGGCGGCTTCGTCATCACCGGTCACGCCCACAAGCGAGGCAGGCGCGCCCAGTGCAGCAATGTTGAGCGCAACGTTGGCAGCGCCGCCCGGGCGGTCTTCGATTTGCTCGACCTTGACTACCGGCACCGGCGCCTCAGGGGAAATCCGTGAGGTCCCGCCATGCCAATAACGGTCGAGCATGACATCGCCTACCACCAAGACAGGGGCTTGATCGAATCGCGGCATGGACAACTTCATGGAGAACCCACATACAAAATGAACAGGGGCGCGATATTAACACAGGGTGAACACAGGTCAGTTCACGGTATTAATCGCAGCGAATGAGAATCAGATATGAGCTACAACACTCAAGATGAAGATTCCCTGTGGAGGCAGGCTTGCCCCCACAGGTTTATCAGTATAAGTCTCAGGCGATATCGCCGGAGGCCTCGGGCGCATCAAGCCCCATGGAGTGCAGGCGCGCGTAGTAACCATTTTGCGTCATCAGTTCGGCATGGGTACCGCGCTCGACAATCTGGCCCTGATCCATCACCAGAATCAGATCGGCTTTCTCAATGGTGGTCAGGCGGTGAGCGATCACCAGCGTGGTACGACCTTTCATGACGTGGTCGAGTGCCGCCTGGATATGGCGCTCGGACTCGGTATCCAGCGCCGAGGTAGCCTCATCCAGAATCAGCAGCGGGGCGTTCTTGAGCAATGCGCGGGCAATTGCCAGACGCTGGCGCTGACCACCGGAAAGCAGCACGCCGTTCTCACCGACCTGAGTGTCCAGGCCTTGTGGCAATTGCTCGATAAAGTCCATCGCGTAGGCATCACGCGCGGCTTTTTCGATATCAGCACGCGGGGCACCCGCCAGATCACCGTAGGCAATGTTGTTGGCCACTGTGTCGCTGAACAGGGTCACATGCTGGGTTACCTGGGCGATATGCTTGCGCAGGTTAAGCAGACGATAATCTTCGACTTCAACGCCATCGAGCAGGATCTCGCCCGCCGTGTGGTGATAGAAACGCGGAATCAGGTTCGCCAGTGTCGACTTGCCACTGCCTGAACGCCCGACCAATGCCACCATTTGTCCCGGTTCGGCCGAGAAGGTCACATCCTTGAGCACCTGCCGATCGGTGTCCGGGTAGGTGAAGCTCAGGTTGCGCACGTCCAGACGACCGGTGACGTGGTCGCGTTCAACAGTGCCAGTATCGACTTCCGGTTTCTCATCCAGCTGCTCAAAGATGCTTTCGGCACCCGCCACGCCCTTCTGGATAGTCGAGCTGACTTCAGACAGCTGACGAATCGGCTTGGGTAACAGGCCGGCCAGGGTAATGTAAGCAATCATGTCGCCCGGCGACGAGTCACCGCGCAGGTACAGCACCAGGAACATCAGGATGCCCATCGCCACATAGATGACCAGTTGCAGCATCGGGGTATAGATAGCCCCGGTGCGGGTCATGCGCAGTTGCTTGTCGGTGTTGCTCTGGCTGGCTTGCAGGAAGCGCTTGCGCTCATAAGCCTCACCGCCAAAGCTGCGCACAACGCGGTAGCCCTGGATGGTTTCCGAGGCAACGTGGGTTACATCGCCCATTGCCACCTGAATCTTCTTGCTTTGCTTGCGGAATTTTTTGCTGGCCGTACTCACCATGACCGCAATCAGCGGCAGGATCGCGACCATCACCAGCGTCAGGCGCCAGTTCATCCACAACAACGAGCCGAACAGGAACACGACCGTCATGCCTTCACGGATCACCACCTTGATCGCATCGGTAGCAGCACCGGTCACCATGGTCACGTTGAAGGTAATACGAGAGATCAGATGGCCCGAGTTGTGCTTGTCAAAATAACGATTGGGCAGGACCAGCAGGTTGTTGAACAACTGCACCCGCAGGTCGTGCACCAGGCCCAGGGAAACCTTGGCCAGGAAGTAGTTGCCCAGGAAGGAACCCAGGCCCTGCCATGCAGCAATTAATACGATCAGGATCGGCACGACCTGCAACAGGCGCAAATCACGCAAATAGGGAACGGTAGGAAACAACACTGCGTCCGGGTTGGACAGGCCATCGACGAAATACTTGAGGATGTAACCAAGCATTGGCTGGGTCGAAGCGAAAATAAGAAACCCGACGATACTCAGCAGGAACAGGCCGACATAAGGCCGGACATAGCTGAGCAGGCGCAGATATATCTTCAAGCTCGATTCGCTTGTGCTGGGGCTGGATTCGGTCATATCACGCGGCGGTTAGTAAAAAAGGAAGCTGACTTTATCACAGCTTCTCTGGTGTACTGACTGCCGCTTGTAGCCCGGCCTTCCGGGGCAGTAAAAACGACACTACAGGGCCAGTGCGCTAGTATGGCCGTCCAAAATCTGGAACGAACCTTTCAGCATGCAATTGAGCTACTTAAATTATTCAAAACAACGGGCGTTTGATTTCATTTGCCTATGGCTGCTGCCTGTCGGTCTTTTATTACTTTTATCCGACCTTTATTTTCTGCCTGGACGAAGTCTGCATCACAAACTGTATTACGGCCTGTTCAGCATTCCGACCCTGATTGCCCTTGTCTTGCGGCCCAAAGAGCTCAGGGACATCTTGCGTGAACCCTTGATTGCAGGTTTTCTGCTGTTTGCCGCCTGGGCCATGGCCAGCCTGATCTGGAGCAACACCGACGACAACGTTGTCGGCCTGCTCAAACCCCCTTTGCACCTGTTCATGTTGTTCGCGGGCGGTACGCTGCTGGTCAAATACCGCAGTGACAGCCTGCAGCCGGTCATCTTTGCTGCCGCAGTCATTGCCCTGGTCGCCACCCTGTACAACCTGTATATGTTCTATCCCCACCAAGATCCGCAACAGCGGATGATCGGTGCCGGCGCTTTCGACAACCCGCTGCTCAGCTCCCACGCATTCGGTTTCTTCTGTATCTACTGGCTGACCCTGGGCATGACCTGCAAACGCCCGCCAGCCCTGCTTGTGGCCATTCCCGGCTTTGTCATCATGTTCACCGCGCTGATCGCCACCGGCTCCCGGACTCCGCTGGTAGCCATCGTGATGGCTATGGCCTGGCTCAGCTTTATCTGCTGGAACCGACGTTCGCTCGCCCTGATCAGCATGCTGGCCATCGGCGGCGTGGTGGTGACTACACTGTTCTGGGACATGCTCATCGGCCGTGGCAGTTCGTTCCGCTTTGAACTGTGGCAGATGGCGCTGGACCTGATCGGGCAAAACCCGTGGATCGGCCATGGCTATGACGCTCACTTGTCTCTGACACTGTCCGAACACCCCGACTACCCCCTGAGCGAGCCCCATAATTTTTTCCTGGGTGTCCTTTTCTACGTCGGCTTGCTCGGCCTGCTGCCCTGGTTGTTCATGCAGGCCTGGGGCCTTTACAGCAGCTGGCGTCACCGCGCGCAACCCTTGTTCATCCTGGCGTCCGCCTGGCTGGTATACGGTATCGGTGCCGGCCTGACCGAAGGCGGCGGGATCATCTCGCGGCCCAAGGAACACTGGTATCTGCTGTGGATCCCGCTGGCCCTGATCGCCGCGCTGAATATCGGCCTGCGCCTCAAGACCCTGCGCGACAGACCGGTACATCGCCTGTCCGATGCGGCCTTCAACGCCCTTGCCAGCCATGCCCAGGTCATTGAAGAAGATGGCCTGGGGCCAAAGGTGCTGCGCCTGCAAAATGGCAACTTCCTCAAGTTATTCCGCGCACGCCGCTACTACACCTCGGGCAGTTTCAACCCTTATTCGGAACGTTTTGCCGTCAACAGCGAGCGCTTGCAGGCGATGGGCATTCCCGCGCCGAAAATCCTCGATCTGTTTCAGTTGAGCAATGGCAGCACCGCCGTGCTGTATCAACCATTGCCGGGGCAGACACTGCGCCAGGTGATGCAGTCGATGGGCTCGCCGGCCATGCGCCAGGCCCTGGTTGAGCGCTTCGGCAAGTTCCTGGCGATCCTGCATGACAAGGGCGTTTACTTCCGCTCCCTGCACTTAGGCAATGTGTTGCTGATGGACGATGGCGAGTTCGCCCTGATCGATATCGCCGACATGCATCTCTATCCTTCAGCACTGCGCATCGCCCTGCGCCAGCGCAACTTGCGGCATATGCAACGCTACCCCGAGGACCGTCGCTGGCTGTTCGAAGAGCAACTGCCCGAGCTGCTGCAAGGTTACGCCACCCTGGCGCCCGCCCCTGCCGTTACAAGCCTGCGCACCCAGGTTATGGCACTTGCCCAAGCCAACACTCATTGAGCCTGGACAGCAGTAACCCCTTGTGGGCGGTGCTGGCCTATGGGCTGGCGATCATGACGTCAGCATTGCTGCTGCGATGGTCGCCGGCCATCCAGCGCAACCTGGAGCATTCAGGTCAAAGCCGCTATGGCAGTGTCGATGGCTTGCGCGGCTATCTGGCTTTCGGGGTATTCATTCACCACACAGCCATCACTTGGGTGTATCTGCACACCGGGGCATTCGAGATGCCCTCGACCAACTTCTACGCCCAGATCGGTCTGGCCAGCGTGGCCTTGTTTTTCATGATCACGGCCTTTCTGTTCTGGGGTCGCCTGCTGGAGAAAGGCCGCCAGTACGACTGGCTGGCCTTCGCCGTGTCCCGGATTTTCCGCCTGTACCCGCTGTATTTGCCGTTGATGCTGCTGGTGATTGTCAGCGTGTTCTACATCCAGGGCTGGACCCTCAAGGACACCCCGCTTGAGATCGCGGGCCAGATACTTGCCTGGCTGTTTTTTGATCGCCCGGACATCAATCAATACCCGCAAACCGGCGGGCTGATTGCCAACGTCACCTGGACCCTGAGCTACGAAGTGTTCTTCTACATGGCGTTGCCACTGTTCGGGATGGTGTTTCTGTACCGTAGCGACTGGCGCCGGACTGCACTGTGCCTGGTCGCCATCTACGCGCTGTATCAGGTGGTGGGTTGGGAGCATTCGCTGAAAAAACACATTCTGATGAGCTTTCTCGGTGGCGTGGCCGCAGCTTACTGGGTGCGCACACCCTGGCTGCTGGCCTGGAGCCGGACGCCTGTTGCCGGTGTGATTGCATTGATTGTACTGGCGGCCGTGCTGACCCTGTTTCGCAAGAGCTTTGCATTCTTGCCGCTACTGCTGCTCACCCTGGTGTTCTCGATCATCGCCTCGGGGCATACGTTGTTTGGCGCTTTGGCCAAGCGCAGCATTCGCTGGATGGGTGAAATCAGCTACAGCACTTACCTGCTGCACGGCTTCCTGATCTGGCTGATGTTGCAGCGGCTGCCACTGGCGCTGCCACTGGACACCAGGGAACCGCTGGTATTCCTGCTGCTGGCGGCCCTGAGCAGCTGCCTGTTGATTGTGCTCAGCAGCCTGAGCTTCCTCTACATCGAGAAACCGGGCATGGCCGCCGGCAAAAGGCTTGTGCGCCGACTGCGTCAGCGCACCCGGACGACCTCACGGGTCGAGCCGGAATAACCTTTCACAACAGTCAGTTTTTTTCCAGGGGTGAGAAATACAGCCGCCCCAGGCCACGCCAGGTCTTGCCCGTCCAGTGTTTGAACGGAGTCTGCGCCAACAGCTCACGGGCCAGGGCACGATTGCGGTTGGCCGTTTTCAGGAACATGGAGTTGAGAAACTTGTAACGAACCTCGTCATACAACGGGTGATCGCTGAACTGTGCATAAATGCGCAAAATGCTGTCGATCATGAACCGATGGTTCTTGTATGAGTTGGTCGCGTGCTTGCGATAACGCGCCATCACCACGTTCAGACCGTCGATAAAGTACCCGGCATGGGTAATTTTCAGTTCGATATACAGGTCTTCCAGGCGGATGCTCGGATCAAAGCCCCCCACCTTGTCCAGCGCTTCGCGGCGGATCATCAGGGTTGGCGCAGGCGGATACGGCTTGCGCTCAAGGAACATGTCATCGAAGTCCAGGCGCCGGAACGGTACATCGCGACGCTGACGCTTCTCCGGGAACAGGTTGCCGTCAGCGTCGATCAACTCGATATTGCCCGCGCAAATACCCACCTCAGGCTTGCCATCCATATAGGCGACCTGAACCGCAATGCGGTCCGGCATCATGATGTCGTCGGAGCCAAACGGCACAATCAGGCTGCCCTTGGCCCGCGCAATCGCACCATTGAGGGTGTTCGTCAGGCCCTGGTTTTGCTGCACCCGGAAGTCAAAGCCATGTTCGGCCTGTAAACGCTGAATGCGCTCCACGCTGTCATCGGTCGAGCCGTCATCGATCACCAGCAGTTCGATGTTGGGATAAGTCTGATCCAGAACGCTCTGGATACTTTGCTCGATGTAAGGCCCGTGGTTGTAGGAGGCGATGATCACCGTTACCAGAGGTTGCGAGTCAGTCATGGGTGTTCCTTGCGAGCCTGGCGCAGGCCCGAGTCAATCAAATCCAGGTACTCCTGACGGAAAACCTCAATGTCGTGGTTTTGCTGCAAGTAGCGGAACGCCTGCTCGCCCTTGGCGTGCAAGGCTTCATCCGACAGGGCGAGGTACTCGTCCAGCGCAGCGGTCAGGGTTGCCACATCGCTGGGTTTCACAGCCAGGCCACCAGCCCCTTCAATCAGCGGCAACATGGCTGGCACATTGGTAGCGATCACTGGCAAGTGTCCGCTCATGCCTTCAAGCAGTGCCAACCCCAGACCTTCTGCCAGCGAAGGCATGGTCCAGATATCGAACGCACGCACGTATTGCAGGGCGTTTTCCTGAAACCCCAGCAGGTGCGCACGACCATTGAGGCCCAACTGCCCGATCTGCTCGCGCAAACGCGACTCTTCACGCCCGGCACCAATAATGGCCAACTGCGCTGTCGGGTATTTGTCTTTTAATGCGGCAAAGGCCTGCAACAAAAAACGATGGCCCTTAATCGGCACCAAACGCCCCAACGCACCGATCATCCGCGCATCCTGATCCAGACCGAGCTTTTCACGGGCCTGCTCGCGTGGCAGTTGCAGGGCTTCGGCCTGCTCGATATCGATGGCGTTGGTGATCGCGTAGGTATTGGCGTCAGTGAAACCGCACTGGCAGTCCAGCAGGTACTGTTTGACCGCAGGCGAAACGCCGACAAAGCGCCAGTGCTTGTCGATCAGGCGCTTGGCCTGGCTGCGCCGGTAAAAACGGTCGTACTCGCCAAACCCATGGGAAATGCCCACACACAGCGGGATTTTCAGCCAGCGGTTGAGCTGCAGCATCATGTTCACCGGTTTGAAGCGGTTGCAGATCACCACATCAAACTGCTCTTTGCGGCAGAACTTGTACAACGCCCACATGGCGCGCAAGCGCATGCCCTTGAGCGACTTGTCACTGAACTCGAAATACACAGAGTGATCGGCCTTGCTCACCGGTTCGCCCGGCCCCGGGCGCCCACGCAAAAAGGCCGCCGTGATCTCGTAACGCTCACGGGGCAATGCGCGTACGATCTGCTCGGCGAGGTCAGCAAAGTCATGGGATTTGACGTTGTAGTCGGGCTGCAATTGCAAAACCTTGGAACGCTTCATAACTCTCCCCGGTGAAATCCGGTGGCATCAATAACCCAGGCCGGCTCTGCGGCCAGACGCTGGATTGCAACTGGATCGGGAGCAGGCAGTTTGGCCCACTCGTTACGCTTCCAGCACACGAAGTGAAAGTAAGGAAAGGTGTGATCGCCGTCACGATCATTCTTCAATATGCCGTTTTTCCAGAACCACTTGCCCGGGAAGTTCTCCGTGCCATCATGCCACTTGATACAGCCACCCGGCGTACTGAATGCCTCGGTGAACTCGCTGGTGCGACGCAGCGGGTTGAACTTGCCCACCAGCTCGAACAGCGGCTTGGGCAGATTCTTGCGCCACAGGAAGATCCGACTGAAAGCACCTTCATCCAGCGCATGATGCTGATTGTCAGTAAAGCGCTGCTGCCAGTCCTTTATCCGCATGAACAGCTCGCGCTTGCAAGGCGTATTGCGCATCAGGCACAAATGCCCCGCGACCCGGCGTTCGTGGGTTGAAAACAGGTCATAACGCGCCAGCCGCTCTGCGGTGAAATAACTGCGCAGGTCTCCATACACCAGATCGATATCGCCAAAGGCCCAGAAATCATAGCCCTGCAGACGGTCTTCGTGGATATAGCCCAGCGCCGGTTTGATATCGCACAGCTTATAAGCCTCTTTAGGTGCGAAATCGATCTTTAGGCGCGCAGAAACATGACGGCAATAGTCTGTAAAGCTGATGGGTTCAACGGTCACATTGACCGGCAGATTTTCAGGTACCCCACAGTCGCTGAAAAAAAGCCAGTTAATATCGGGATTGTGCCGACAGCTTTCGAGGAAAAACGGCATCCAGAACGGCCATCGGCCGAAGTACGGGATCACAAATAAAATACGCGGTGATGGTTTTATCACTGGGAACTCAATGTAAAGGTCGAGATTAGGGTCAATGCTATGACCGCTTTTTATATGTGCTTATTATTTTAGTTGCCAGAACAGCTCATGACGCCGGACGGCTTTGCGGAAAAACTCGTTCTCTCCATAAGGAGATGACTTTCTGCCAGCCAGGAGTTGCTGTATCGATCGTCTAAGCCTGCGCTTGAGCGCAGCCCGCGGCTGCAGGTCATGCATCATGCCTAGCGCCATGGCCTTGTCACGTTGCTGTGCCAGGCTCAACGGCAGGCTGCAGGGACGCAGGCTGAGCGTGGCATCGAACACCGGCGGCAAGGCAATGCCGTCACCGCTGTTGCCCATCGGCCAGCGGTCGTTGTCATGCAGGTGGTTGGCGTAACCGAGCACGGTGGTCGGCTGCCACTCCAGGCCCTCAAGGGCCTCCATGACTGCCCCATGGGCACAGATATGGTCCGGATGCGGGTCAATTGAAGGGTGCGGAAGCACAATCACTTCGGGGCGCGCGCGCAGGATCAACGCGCGCAGGTCGGCCAGCAGGTTATGCCAGGTCGGCGCACCATCCTGATCAGCAGGCAAAGGAAACGGGTTGAATTGGCGAAAGACGCGGATGTCGCTCAAATCGGCCTCGCGTGAAGCTATCGGCTGATCGGGCGCGGCCTGCATGGCAGGCAATTGCAGGCAGAAGTAACCCAGTTGTGCGCAATGCGCTTCAGGCACACCTGCCCAGCGCGGCACCACCATGCTGTCCCAGGCACGCAAGCGGCCCTTGAGCCGCGCTGCTTCGGCGCGCTCAAGGCCCATCTGTTGATAATGTTCGGCTTCGATCTCGCCAGCGGTCAGGGTTACGATCCATGCTTCCTTGGCCTGGCTGTAAAGCCCGAAAGCGGCCAGTTCGGCATCATCGGCGTGAGGGGCGATGACCATGACCCGCTGCTCGCGGTAATCGGCGTGACGAAATACCCGCAGCTCAGGCTGGCCCATGACCCGGCAAAAATGCCCGCGCACGCGTAGTTCACCGGCGACCAGCGCCTGACAGAAGTCGCTTGCATTCAGATAGCGCAGGCCATTGACCCCTCGCTCGAAGGTCTGTCGGTCCGCCGATTCGCCGCCCGACAGCTGCACGTACGGGTCGAAAAAACGCCCCAGCCAGCTACTTTTGACCTTGAGCGCCACAATCAGGGTTTCATCGCCAGCGAGCTCAAGAGGCTGCGCCACTACCAGCCTGTCGCCTTCAAGGCGCACCGCCAGCTGCTCGCTGTCGACCGGGAAGCTGTACTGGTAATCGTCTTTGGGCGAATAGAACAGATGGTCGGCGAACCATGCCTCATGGGCCACCCAGCCCAGCCCCGCCAACACCGGCGGCAACCACCAGGCCAGCAGCACACCGCTGGCAATCAGCACCAGCAGGCCGATCAGCAGGGCAATACGCTTGTTGCGCCGATGGCGCTTGAGAAGTTGCTGCTTGCGCGAGACGGGTTGGCTCATGATTTGGCTCTTGTGACTCTGTGGGAGCGGGCTTGCTCGCGATAGCATCACGGCGATACTTCTGAGATACCGCGTAGCCTGCCGCCCCCACAAGATGTGTGTGTGTCAGACCTTGAACACGGGCACCGGGTTGCACCAGCGCTCTTTGTACTCACGGTCGGCGCGGCCGAACGAGAAACGCAGCGGTTTGTTGACGCTACGCGCCTGCTCCCACGCGGCCTGGGTGTTGATAAAGCTCAACACGCTGCCAGGGCTGAATTCACGGGTTTCGGGGTCGACGCCGCCATTGACGTATTCGACGCTGATCCAACCGGGCGATTCAACTCTATACACCAGCTGAATTGCAATCGGTGCATTGTTAAGGAAGATTACCGAGCCAATCAGCAGCTCGCGCAACAGCTCGATAACCTCGGCCATCCGCTCGGCCCCGGTGGCAACAAAACCCCAGCGGCGCAAAAACAGATCGCAATAAATGCTTGCCAGCTCAACGCTGGAAAACTCCGACACCGGACGCACAACACCGCCCGCTTCTTCCAGCAAACGCAGTTCACGGCGCTGGTTGTAGCGGAATTTTTTTGATAGCTCTTCAGGCGTGCGAGCCATGGCCAACTGTTCGGTTTGCAACACCAGGTTGCTGAAACGACCTTCATTGAGCTGCGACAGATACCGCCCACGATGACGCAAAGGTGCCGCCGCATCGGCAGCCGCCGGCAGAATAAGCTCGGCATTGCCCAGATCGAACAAGCCTTTTTTGCCATGACGCTTGAGCACGTCCTTGGACAAGGCCAGGTCGCGCCCCCAGGTCGGGATAGCAGCCTTCAACTCGCCGCCCTGCTCCCAGGCCAGGTAGCGCACCGGGATGCCAGCCAGCTGTGCCAGACGCTCGACCACCATCGGATGGGTGGCGACGCTGCCGCCAAACCGCTGCCAAGCATCAGCATAAGCGGCCGAATCAACAACGCTCCAGCCGCGCTCGCGCCAGCCTTGAAATCGATTGAGCATCAGGACTCCGCGGTCAGGTCAGTGACTTGCGCCAAGTGCCAGAAGGTATTGCGCACGGCCTGATCGCTGAAGCGCTCATGCAGGCGCTCAAGCATCAACTGAGCACAGGCCAGGCGCTGTTCGTCATCGAGTTGCGCCAAATGTTGCAGGCCTTGGGCCAGATGGTCGGCATCGCCCAGCGGGAACAGAATACCCACGCCTTCAACCACTTCTTTGGCACCGCCACAGGCTGTTGCCAGCAACGGTACGCCTGCGGCCATGGCCTCAAGCAGCACCATGCCGAACGGCTCGTGGTCGGAACTCAACGCAAACACGTCAAAGGCCCGAAAGTAGCGGCGCGCATCGGGCACCTGGCCCAAAAACAGCACCTGCCCGTCAACACCCAGCTCGACGGCCAGCGCCTTGAGAGACTGCTCCAGACGCCCCTTGCCCATGATGACCAACTGACTGTCAGCGGGCAGACCGGGCAAAGCCCTGGCGAAACCACGGATCAGCGTGGCCTGGTCCTTGTCCGGGTGCAGGCGGCCTACGTTGCCGACAATAAAGCCATCGACCGACAGGCCCAGCGCTTCGCGCGCCGGAGTGCCAGACAACTGCCCTGCCTGAACGGCGTCGATATCGATGCGGTTATAGAGCGTATTGATGCGCCCGGCCGGCCACTTGGGCAGGCACTTGCGCATGTCGTCACGCACCGCGTCGGAAACTCCGAGCAAGCTCAGGCGTTTACGGAACAGGTGGGCAAACAGCTTGCGGCTGCGGCGCTGATAATCGCCAAACGCATGATGCACGCCAATCACCGGCAAGCCGGTAGCCAGCAAGGCCACATAAATCGGCTTGAAGCGATGGGCGATGCAAAAACTGAAATTGCGCGAGGCTGCGATCTTGCGCAGCCTGGCGATGGCACCCAGCTTCAGGCCACGAATGGCCTTGGAGCTGAATTCCATGAAGATCACTTCATCAGATGCACAGCCTGCGGCCACTTCGGGGTCGGCCGCCCCGGTCAGAAAGACCGTGGTGACCTTGTACCCGGTGCCGGCGAACAGGCTGGCGTACTGGCGCGCGCAGTCCAGAAACGGCCCGTCATAGCCGTGGCAGAACTGCAGCACATGACGCTCAGTCGAGCGATTCATAAGTCTCGGCGCCGTCTTTAACTACCAAAATATCTTCCATGATCAGGTACTGCAGATCGGAACCGAAGAACATGTTCAGCGCGTCAGTCGGCGAGCAAACCATTGGTTCACCACGACGGTTGAGCGACGTGTTCAGCGATACGCCGTTACCGGTCAGCACTTCGAGTGCCTTCATCATGTCGTAGTAGCGCGGGTTGTATTCGCGCTTGAGCACCTGTGCCCGGGAAGTGCCATCTTCATGGACAACCTCTGGCACGCGGGTCTTCCACTCTTCAGCCACTTCAAAGGTGAAGGTCATGAAAGGTGCCGGGTGATCGACCTTGATCATCTGCGGGCCCACGGTGTCGAGCATCGACGGGCAGAAAGGCCTCCAGCGCTCGCGGAACTTGATCTGTTCGTTGATGCGGTCAGCCACGCCTTCGCTGCTCGGGCAACCAATGATCGAACGACCGCCCAATGCACGCGGACCGAACTCCATGCGGCCCTGGAACCACGCCACCGGGTTGCCATCGACCATGATCTTGGCGATGCGCTCCGGGGTGTTTTCGATTTTGCGGTACGCAGGCTTGCCAGGGTGACGGGCACAGGCTGCGATCACGTCTTCGTTGCTGTACGCAGGGCCGAGGTAGACGTGTTCCATCTTCTCGACCGGCACGCCGCGAGCGTGCGACACATACGCCGCTGCACCGACTGCGGTACCGGCATCACCGGACGCAGGCTGTACGAACAGTTCTTTGACTTCCGGGCGGGCAATGATTTTCTGGTTCAGCTTCACGTTCAACGCGCAGCCGCCCGCAAAGGCTATCTTGCCGGTCTCTTTAAGGATGTCGCCCAGGTAGTAGTCGATCATCTGCAGCGACAGTTTTTCAAACAGCGCCTGCATGCTGGCCGCGTAGTGGATGTACGGCTCGTCGGCGATATCGCCTTCGCGCTTTGGACCCAGCCACTCGATCAGTTTTGGCGAGAAGTAGAAACCCTTGCCCTTTTCTTTGTAGCGACGCAGGCCGATCACGTTGGCGTATTCGGTGTTGATCACCAGCTCGCCGTTTTCAAACGAGGCCAGACGCGAGAAATCGTATTTGCTGGCGTCGCCATACGGTGCCATGCCCATGACCTTGAATTCACCGTCCAGCATTTCGAAACCGAGAAACTCGGTGATCGCGCCGTACAGGCCACCCAGGGAGTCCGGGTCGAAGAATTCCTTGATCTTGGTGATCTTGCCGTTTTCGCCATAGCCGAAGAACGTAGTCGCGTACTCGCCCTTGCCATCAATGCCCAGGATCGCGGTTTTTTCTTTGAAACCCGAGCAGTGGTAGGCGCTGGAAGCGTGAGCCAGGTGGTGCTCGACCGGTTCGATCTTGATTTTCTTCGGATCAAAGCCCAGTTGCTCAAGGCAGAACACGATCTTGTTGCGATAGCGCTTGTAGCGACGGTTGCCCATCAGGATCGCGTCAAGGGCACGGTCCGGGGCGTACCAGTAGCGCTTGGCGTAGTGCCAGCGTGCCTTGCCGAACAAGCTGATCGGGGCGAACGGAATCGCAACCACGTCAACGTCGGAAGGCTTGATGCCCGCTTGCTCAAGACAGAATTTTGCGGACTCGTAGGGCATGCGGTTCTTTGCATGCTTATCGCGTACGAAGCGCTCTTCTTCAGCCGCCGCTACCAGCTTGCCGTCGATATAGAGGGCTGCGGAGGGATCATGGCTAAGGGCGCCGGACAGGCCAAGAATCGTCAATGCCACTGAATTAGCCTCTTTTGAATGCAGGCAGGCGGCGGGCGCCTGAAAAAATGATGCGTTCCTCGCAGTTCGAGAAACAGCTAAAGAGCGGGATTATAGCGTAAAGACACCGGGAATGACCCAGCGCGATTTGCCACGCCCTGTGCCAGGGTACCGGTTGCGAAAAAGCTGGCAGGCCAGACATATGTAACGCCATTGCCCGGGCGCTTTGGGATTTGCTGTGGAAAAACCGACGCATGCGTCAACCAACAGGAAATCCACCATGCCCAGCGCACTCGAAAACCTCAAGAACGCAGACCGCGAACTGCTCTTGCTCAGTAATGCACTGCCTAACCTCGACCTGTCACTGGACTACAGCCTGCGAAGGTTTTTCCCTCGCTTGCCAGCAGACGCCTGCACAGACTTTCTCTTCCTTAATGAACCCGTCCCGCCCGAACCCGGCCAGTCCCCTACCGTCGCCAGTCAATCGGTAACCGCCCTTATCGACCAGTGCTTCCTGACCGGGCAGATCCCAACTTTCGTGCAAGGCACCACAGGTATTTACAACTACCCCTACACCCTCGACGACCAGGATCTGGCCATTGGTATTACCGCCCCGGCGCTGGAAAAGTACCTTGAGTTTGTCGTCCGCTCCCCGGAATTATGTGTAAGGGACGCCTTGAGCAGTTTCTGGCAAACACCTCACCAGGATCTTGACGGGCTGATGCCTAAAGAATGGCTGTCGCAATTTACCCACAAACTGATCCGCACTGAAGCCACCGTGCGCCACGGCGACGCCACTTTCAGCCCCAACGCGATGGAAGTCATTGATCAACTATTACCTGAAAGCAACTCGCCCTCTGCGCCCGGCGCCTACGGCTTTTACACGCTGACACTCAGTGGGCATCCCACGTTGCAGGCGGCTGCCCTGCATGGCGCGTTCATGATCACCATGAAAAACCTGCCCCTGATCCCCTCCCACCCACAAGACAAGCGCATTGTTCAGGATGCCAACCCACGCCCCGTGGTGCTTTACCTGCCGAACAGCGGCCTGGAAACCTTCGACTCACTCACCGCCCTGACCCTGGAACTGAGTGCCCGCCTCAACGACCCGTATCAGCGCGAAGCGCTACTCACCTGCGTGCTGGCCGAAGACCGTGTACGCGCCCTGGCCCACGGGCATGTGGACTACAGCCCGGTCGCAGATAACGCCACGACAACGTTCTACAGCGACCAATTGATCAACAAGCAACAGCGCGACATGCGCCACGCATGGTCAATTGCGCGCAGCCTGAAACAGGACACGTCCCTTGATCAGTTATCCGAATGTGTCGACCAGTCCCTGAGCTCAAGCCTGGCTCTCAGGCCCGCGAGCATCGTGCTGGGCCGCTACACGCGGTTGATGGAAAGCCAGTTTCCCGACTGGCTTAAAAACGCCTCCGAGGCCAATAAAAGCCAATGGCGACTGGCTGTAGAGCGCTTGAACCACGAACGGCTGGCGTCAGAAAGCGACGATGTCCACTCCCTCAGTGAACTCGGAAAAAAACACACTCTGCTGGGCTATGCCCGCCTGCAACTGCAGCTACAGATCAAAAAAGACCACGGCATCGACGTCGACCCCGACACTATTTTCATCTCGACCACAGAGGCTGTACGCACCGGGCCATTGATCAATCCGATCAGCGGATCCGGGTTTGCCGCAGGCATGAGCCTGGACAGGACCGGCCCGGTCATCAGCTACCACACCACCCGCCACAGCCTGAGCGAACTGGCACTGGCCAATGTCGGCGTGCTGGATGTGACCTTTGCCCTCACCGCCCAGGTCAAGGATGGCGCAGGCAACAAACACCCCATATTGACCAGCCGCTACCTCAAAGCCCTGATACGTCAGCTCGATATCGGCGGTAGCTACAAAAACCGGCTGATCGAACTGTTGGTCAAGTCCCGGCAGGCCCAATGGCGCAAGGAACGTTACGTGGCCTTGAAACAGGCGCAACTGAGCCTGGACCTGCTTGAAGCCACACTTTCAGGCGCGCTGAGTGCCGATCAGGCAGCCATGGTCAGAGTTGCACTGCAATACCCGGTCAAGAGCCTGCGCCCCACCGTCAATGGCAAGCACATCGATGTGCATCTACTGATTCTGCGCTACAAACCCGTTCCGGGCATGTTGGTCTTCAGTGCCTCCGGCTCAGGCCAATTGCTGTGCTACACCCCCGACGCGCCGGAAAATCGCTGGTTTTTAGTCGCCGACTCGCACAACGACCTGGGCTTGATACTGTCCCGCGCAAACTGGCAAGCCTACGTGATGCGCCGCGTTACACCGGCCCAGCGCCCCTATATCAAACCGCTGCTGGAGCAAGGGCTGAACAGCTCCAGCCTTCGACTGCAGGAAATCAGTCGCAACCTGTTTGAAGTCTCATACGACACCGAAGCCTTGTATGCCATTCGCGACGCTGACGAACAATCAACCTCCACCTGGGAAAGTAACGTCAACACCGCCAAAGACACCGCGCTCACGGTTATCGATATTGTCTCGTTCGTGCTGCCCGCCCGTGTGCTGCTACCCATTGTGCTGGCACGATTTATTGCCCAGATCAGCAGAGGCCTCGACGCCTTGCAGCGAGACGAAGAACACGAAGCACTGCTGCATTTCATGGAGTCCGTCACTCACCTGACGGACGGCGCCTCGGACTTTGCCGGCTCCGCCATCTTCGGTAAATCGATACGCCAGCGCCTCAAGCAGCCCGCCCCCACCTTGAGCCTCGGAGCGGCCAGCAGTGATTCCGGCACCGGTCTCAGGCTGCGCAAGGGGGATAAGTTCGGTGCCGGCGTCTATGAAGCAACCACCAACAGTGGCCAGCCCCTCCACTACATAAAAGACGGCAACGGCAGGCTCTACCGCAGCGAGTACGACAACCTCGACAACACATGGCGCGCGCTGGATGAGCGCAAACCGGACGCGCCTTACAGCATCCCCCTGCGCGAACTGTCGGCCGGTTTGTGGGATGTCGACCCGGCCATCCCGTTGCTCAAGCAAAAAACCGGCATAGAGCGAGTGATAGACAGTGCCAGGGTAAGCAGCATCGACCTGGGCCGTCATACCCCTGACGAACAGGGCATCTATCGTATCGACAACCTGCGCTACATCCGGCAAAACGGTGACATATTTGAAGTTTACAGCGGCTGGCTGGGCCGTAACTGGTACCTGCAACTGCAGTCCGGCTCAAGCAGGGCCGTGAGCGGCAGCTACAAGGTACGGCGCACAGCCGGCCAATGGGAAATCCGCCACCGACTGGCTGACAACAGCAAACGCTGGGAACCGCTGACAACCCAACCTGCGCAGCTGGATTTGGAGATACCGCAGGCCAGGCACAGCGACTACGACATCCCCGACGAATTCAAGGAGGCCCTGCGCGACATCATCGAACACCACCGCTCCGTGCTGGACGGCAGAACCGACTTCTTGGACCTGGCCTCCAGGCGCAGCCTCGCCCACAGGGCATACAAGGAGCTGCGAATCAAACTCCTCGCAGAGGCCAAGGCCTGGCTCCAGACCAGGCCAGCCAAACCCCGTGTCACCCGCCCGCCATTGCCGGCTGACATCTCGCAGCAAGAACTCTTCAAGCGCCTGTTCGAGCACACGGACGGCATCATCTGCGGTGAAACCCACTCCCACCAGTCGAGCAAGAAAATCCTCATCGACAATATGGCCGAACTGTCCAGAAACAACGTAAAAACCCTCTACATGGAGCACCTGCAAACCGACATGCACCAAAGCCTTCTGGATGACTACTTACGAACTGGCAAAATGCCGCTGCGCCTGGACAGGTTTTTGGAGAACCAGGATTTAGGCCATCAAATTGAATCATCCAGCGCCTATACCTTCAGCCAACTGGTACGTACGGCCAGGCGCCATGGTGTCCGGGTTGTTGCACTTGATTGCGCGGCCAGCTACTACCCAAAGGGCGTGCCTAGCGAAACGCCCTGGCTGACCCGCTATGAGATGTTCAGTTACTTTGCCTCCCGTACCATTCGGGCCAACCAGGCCCAGGCTGGCGCAGGCAAATGGATAGCCCTTATGGGCAACTCACATACCAACGCCTTTGAGAGCATCCCCGGGCTGGCCGAACTGGAGTCTGCAATCGGCTTGCGAGTTTCGGATTCAGCACCCGGTACCAGCCGCGGCCTGCATCAGGATATTGCAGTCATCATTGCGTCAGACACCAAACATGCTTACTACCGATTATTGAAAAATGACTATTGGTTGCAGATCGACATCCCCGGCAAAAAGCCCAACCTCCTTGATCTCACGCCGGAACAAACCAATGAAAGACTCAAAGATGCAGGTTATTTCCGATTTGACAGTTCACCCTCACGGGGCGCCCGCTTGATCCATCGCTCAAGCAAC
Organism: Pseudomonas fragi; assembly: GCF_002269505.1. Lineage (GTDB taxonomy): Bacteria > Pseudomonadota > Gammaproteobacteria > Pseudomonadales > Pseudomonadaceae > Aquipseudomonas > Aquipseudomonas fragi_D. The sequence goes on from NZ_NQKQ01000001.1 coordinate 241,362, forward strand.
CACGAAATTGTCTATACCGCCCTGCAGACCGACCCCGGCGGCCAGATTTTCATTGAGCGCGAAAGCTGGCCAACCATTCACCGCAAGCGCTATGACGCACTCAAGGGTCTTATCCACGACTTGCTCGACATCAACATGACGCAAGTGCAATAACCCGCCCCTTTCAAGACAAGGGCGCCGTCAGTGCGCCCCTGTCACTGGTTTTACTGGATATCCTCACCCCAGCCGCTAAACTGCGCGCCCTCTGCTAGCCTCATCCCCGTTGACCTAGACGGGTCGCGTCAAATGGAACCCCGATCTGCCCATGAAATATTTCGCACCCGCCCGCTTTGCCCTGCTTTTGCCAGGCCTGTGCCTGACGCCTGTCGTCTGCGCCGAAACCCTGGAACTGGACCCCAGCGTCATTACCGGCTCGCGCAGCGCCAGCCCGAGTTTTGACCTGCCTTATTCGGTCGACAGTATCAACCAGGAGCAAATCCAGGATGGCCAGTTGGGCATCAATGCTTCCGAGGTGCTGTCCCGCGTACCGGGGCTGGTGGTGCAAAACCGTCAGAACTACGCTCAGGATCTGCAAATATCCTCCCGTGGCTTTGGCGCCCGCTCGGCGTTTGGTGTGCGTGGTATCAAACTGATTGCCGATGGCATCCCGGCCAGTACCCCCGACGGCCAAGGGCAGGCTGCGACTTTCAACCTCGACACCGCCGAGCGCATCGAAGTGTTGCGCGGCCCGGCAGCCACCCTGTACGGCAGCAATGCCGGCGGGGTGATCCAGATGTTCTCCCGCGACGGCGAAGGCCCGCCGCGCATTGGTGCCGAGACCTTGGTCGGCAGCGACGGCATGAGCAAAAACCACCTCACTGCCGAGGGCGCCACCGACGACGTTGGCTTTGTGCTTGATGCCTCGCGCATGGACACCGACGGCTACCGCGAACACAGCGCCGCGCGCCGCGACCAGACCTTTGCCAAGCTCAACCTCAAGCCGGATGAAGACAGCAAACTGGCGCTGATCTACAGCAGCCTCGAACAGAACGGCACGCAGGACCCGCTGGGCCAAAGCTGGGAAGCCTACAAGGCCGACCCGCGCTCGGTAACGCCCAACGCCATTACCTACAACACCCGTAAAAGCATCGACCATCAACAACTGGGCCTGAACTACGAACGCTATATCGGTGACGCGACCCTACAGGTCAATGCCTACACCGGCACACGCAGCGTCATTCAATATTTGGCGATTCCACCCACGGCGGCAAGCAACAAACAGGGCGGCGGCGTGGTGCAATTCGATCGCAAATTCTACGGTGGCAGCCTGCGCTGGATGCAACCGGTGTACGGCGTCCCGGGTGATCTGACCTTGATCGGTGGCCTGGACTTCGACCAGAGCCAGGACAGCCGCCACGGTTACCAAAACTTTATCGGCAGTGAGTTGGGGGTCAAAGGCGCACTGGTGCGTGATGAAGTAGACACCGCCCGTAGCCTCGACCCGTATGTGCAGGCCAACTGGGCGCTGGACAACTGGACGGTACAAGCCGGCCTGCGCTATAGCACCATGGAAATGGACGTCGATGATCAATTTTTGAGCAATGGCGACGCCAGCGGTACCAAGCGTTATGAAAAGGCCACGCCCTCTGTCAGCGTGATGTACGCCTTCACCCCCGAGCTGCATGGCTATGTCAGCGCAGGCAAAGGCTTTGAAACGCCGACGCAGGCCGAACTCGCATACACCAAAGGTAACAACGGATTTAACTTTGCTCTCAAACCCGCTGAAAGCACGCAATACGAAATAGGTCTGAAGGCGCAACTAAACAACACCCGAATCAACGCAGCTATATTTCAAATTACGACAGAAGATGAGTTGGCAATTCTGGAGAATGATCAAGGCCGAGCAATTTATCAAAACGCCGGACGTACCTTGCGCCGGGGTTTTGAGCTGGGCGTAGAAAGCCAGCTTGCCGAGCACTGGACCTCAACCCTGGCCTACACCCGCCTGCAAGCGACTTACGACAGCAACTTCGCCAGCACCAGCGGTACCGTGGACAAAGGCAACTACCTGCCAGGCGTGCCGCAGACGACTCTGTTTGCCGAAGTGAACTGGAAGCCGACCGACTGGGTCAGCACGGCCATTGAAGGCATGTACCGCAGCAAGGTGTATGTCGAAGACACCAACACCGCCAAGGCGGCACCTGCGTATACGGTATTCAACTGGCGGGCGAAGTTTGAACAGAAGATCGAGCACTGGACCTTCCACCAGACCTTGCGTCTGGACAACCTGCTGGACCGTCAGTATGTGGGTTCGGTGATTGTCGGCGACTCCAACAGCCGCTACTACGAAGCTGCGCCTGGTCGCTCGTGGTATGCCGGGGCCGGGGCGCAGTACAGCTTCTAAAGCCATAACGCCATCCCTGTGGGAGCGAGCCTGCTCGCGAAGAGCATTCACGAGCAGGCTCGCTCCCACAGAAAGTCTTAGTCAGGCTTCAGCCAAGGTTTTTCGGCAACCGCCCGTCAATCACCTGATACAACGCACTGCCCACCGGCCAGTTGCGCATAAAACGCGCCCGGTCACGGGCATAAGCCGTAGCAAAGCTGCCCGCTGAACGGTGCTGGCACATCGAATCCAGATCGATCAATGCCCAGCGGCCATCATCCCAGAACACGTTATGACCCTTGAGGTCGCCGTGGCTGATGCGCTCGCGGATCAAGTCGGCAAACAGCTGCTCCAGTGCTACCAGCTCGGCTTCGGGCGCATCACCGTGCTCAACATAGGGCGCAAAGCGCTCAATGATGTCCGGCCCCGGCAAATACTCAGTCACCAGGTACGCCTTGCCCCGCAACCACAAAAACCGGGTTTCCAGCAGCGCCAGCGGCTTGGGCGTGGCAATCCCCAAAAACGCCAGACGATTACCTTCACACCATGAGTGCCAGGCCCGGCTCGGGCGCCAAAAGCGTTTCAGCCAATGGGCGAAACCCTTGATGTTGTAGCGCTTGACCACCAGCGTGCGGCCCGCCACGTCGACCTTGCCGACGCTCGCCGCGCCGCCGGTCTTGTACAGGTGCCCCTGGTCGAGCAAGGCATCGGCCCTGGCCAGTACCGGCAACATGGCCGGCTCTTCTTCGCGCAGCACGGCACGCAGGGCAAACGCCCCGCGTTGCACGCTGAACAACGAGCAATCACGGCCAACCTTGTTTAAAAAGTCATTCAGGCGCCAGGCACGGACTTTCTCAACCTGCTTGAGCAGCGCTTCCAGTGGCAAGGCGTGTTCACCATTGCTCAGCAGGTAGTGCACCAGCAGCTCTTCGAAAAACGGCTCAAGGGTTTTAGGTAGCTGGGCGAAGAATACACCGAGGTTTTCCAACACCTTTTGCCGCGACAGCGGCTTGCCCGCCTCTTCAACGCAAATGCCGGCGCCGTCGATCAAGTACAGCTTGCCACCCTGACGCAACAGGTTGTCCAGGTGCAGGTCTTCCTGCCACAGGCCCTTGAGGTGCATCTGGCCGATGGCAGCCAAAGCCTCGGCGAGCACGGCCACTTGTTCGTCAGCCAGCACCGGCAATGACGCGACAGCTTGCCAGGCATCGCCCAAACTCTGAGCGCCTTCCAGGTACTCAAATAACAGCCAGCCACCCTCACCTTCTTGCAAGCCATCGGCCAGCAGTTGCGGCGTGGTCAGGCCTTGCTCTGCCAGCAGGCGCACACCCGTCAACTCGCGCTGAAAGTTGCGCGCCGCCTTGCTGCCGACCATCAGTTTGGCCAGCACGGTACGCCCGCGCCACACACCGGCGCCGACATAACGCTGGCCCGGCAAGACTCGCAACAAGCTCAACAGTTGCAATTGCGCAGGCCCGGCAGCATCGGCCAGCTCAATGCTCAGCGGCAAGCCCGGCGCGCGACCGGCCTTTTGCAGTTCGGATAATCGCATCAGCGCGCCCCCTTGTGACTGCGTCGCACATTCAGCCGCGCCAGCCAGGCATCGACCAGACCACTGTCGGCCGGCTGCTCCAGATAAGCCGCGAGCAAGGCCCGCACCTCAGCCTCGCCCCAGGCATGGGCCCGACGCAGCAACGGCTCGATATCCTTGACCCGGTCACGCTGGCCCAGCAGCAAGGGCCGGGTTTTCTCCAGGTCGATCAGTTGCGCGCGATAACCCGCTCCATCGGCCTGCAAGAAGATGTGCTTGGGGTAAAAACAGCCATGCACCTGGCGCGCAGCGTGAACACGCCGGGCCAACAGCCCGCACTCGCGCACAATCGCCTGCTGTTGCTCATCGGTCAGCTGCGGCCACTGTTCGAGCAACGAGTCGAGGTCGTTCCAACCGTCCAGCGCCCGAGTCATCAGCACCGCACGACGCTCGCCCGCTACTTTACGCTCGCCGAAAAACACCGCTTCCAGCGCAGGTATGCCCATCTGCTGATAGCGCTGAATATTACGAAACTCGCGGGCGAACGTTGGTTCGCCCAGCGGACTGTGCAGTGTGCGGGTCAGGTAGTTGCTCTGACGCTTGAGGTAGAACCCGCGGCCTTCGAGGTCCATGCGGAACACACTGCTCCAGCCGCCACCGCTGGTGTTGGGCTCGTCTACAGCTTCCAGCTGGACGGCCCACAGCGCATCAAAGTCGGCCAGGCCATTGCGTTCAAGCAATGCGCGGTCGGCTTGTGCCATAAAATCAGTCATTCCCGGCCCTCAAAAAAACGCACGATATGACGAACACGTTCCTTGTCCGCCGCATTGAGCGTAGTGCGTCCGGTGTATTGGAAATAGAAACGCAAACGTTGGGTATAGGACAAATGGTACTTGGCCACTTTATCCAGGCACGCCAGGTCTTTGGTGATGCGGTATTTGAGCCAGAAGCCGCGCCAGAAATCGCCGTTGGGGCAGTCGATCAAGAACAGCTTGGGCTGGTCGTCGATCAGCAAGTTGCGCCATTTCAGGTCGTTATGGGTAAAGCGATGGTCATGCATGGTCTTGGTGTATCGCGCCAACTGACGGCTGACGCAATCAACCCAGGCACGGTCCTTGAGCAGCGGATCATGGTTGTCGGCAAGCTCTGACAAATCGCGGGTATTGGGCAGTTCACGGGTGATCATGGCGCCACGGGAGTAGGCAAAGCCGCTGCGCTCAAGGCCCCAGGCCACCACCTCGGCCGTGGGGATGCCCCACTTGGCGAAGCGTTTGAGGTTCTGCCATTCGGACTTGACCCGCGGGCGCCCCAGATAACGGCGCAAGCCCTTGCCCGCGCCGGTGTAGCGCTTGACGTAGTAATTGACGCCATCGCGCTGCACGCGGATCACTTCCGACAGCGGATCACGGGTCAGGTGCTCGCCCTGCAGGGCAAATACCGCCTCCAAACTGCCAAAATCAGACGCCAATGCACTGTAAGCAGGTTCCAGGTTCCAACCCGCCATTACAGTGCATCTCCATAGCGCTGTTTGCGTTCGTAGAGTTTGTTCGCCTTGCCTTCGAGCCACGCCAGCAGGCGGGCTTCCTCACGCAGGATCTGGCGCAGCGGTTGCTGGAAGTAACCGCGCAGGAAGCGCAGCTTGTCCCGCTGGGTCAGGCCGATATCCAGCGCCGAAAAGTACAGCGCGGCCAGATCCTTGTTGCGCCAGCGCTTGCTGATCACGGCACGGGTCTGCGCGCGGTGCAGGTCAATCACCGACAGGCGGAAGTTATCCGCGGTCACCGGTTTGTCGGTGTGCAGCAAGAAGTGGCAGATATAGCAGTCGCGATGGTTGACCCCCGCGCGGTGCATCATGCCGGTCATGCGTGCCACTTCAGCGATCAGCGCATGCTTGAGCTTGGGCTGCGGCGGCTGCTTGACCCAGTTGAGGCTGAAATCTTCGAGGCTGACCGTGGGCGCCAGTTCTTCGGTGATGATGAACGAATGCTGCGCCGCCGGGTTGCTGCCCTTTTCGCCGTAAGCCACGGCCGTCATGGTCGGCACGCCCACTTCGTGCAGGCGTTTGATCGCCCGCCACTCCTGACCAGCGCCGAGGACTGGCAGCTTGGCCGTCAGCAGGTTCTTGAACACTTCACCCCAGCCAATGCCACGGTGGATTTTCACAAAGAAACCGCGCCCGTCGACTTCGGTACGCAAGGTACGCCGGCCTTCCAGTTCGCGGTAAACCTCGCCTTCCAGACGCTCGACTTCGGTGAACGCATCGCGTCCTGCCCACAAGCTCTTGAACGGTTCGGCAAGAATCAGTTTCATCAGTGTTGCTCCGCCAGAATCACATCCGCAGCGTGCTGCGGCATGCTGTAGAGGTCGGCCGTCTGCGCGTAGGCCAGGCCGTTTTGGCTCCAGGCCGCGCGCGCAGTGTCGTCGGACAACATGTGTGTCAGGTATTCATTGAGTTGTGCCTGCTCGAACGGCTCGTCCAGTACCCGGCCACAATCAGCGTCACTGATGTAATGGGCGTAACCGCAAACAGCGCTAACCAGCACCGGCAAACCTGCGACCAGTGCTTCAAGCAGTACGGTGCCGGTGTTTTCGTTGTAGGCAGGATGAATCAGCAAATCGGCGCCCAACAGGAAGCGCGGGATATCACTGCGCCCCTTGAGGAACTGCACATGATCGCCCAAGCCCAAAGTGGCACTCTGCAATTGAAAGACTTTGGGGTCGTCCTGACCGATTACAAACAGTTTCGTGCGTTTTTTAAGCTCACCCGGCAAGGCCGCTAGCGCTTTGAGGCTGCGGTCCACGCCCTTGGTCTTGAAGCCCGAGCCGATCTGCACCAGCAGCAAGTCGTCGTCTGCCAGATTGAATTCACGCCGGAACTCGGCACGAATCTCGGCCGCATTGGCCGGCGCCCGTCGATCCAGGGCAATGCCCGGCGGCAACAGGTGGAAACGCTCGAGCGGGGTGTCGTAGTGCTTGATGAACAGCGGCTGCTGAACTTCGGAAATCATCAGGATTTCAGTTTTGGCATCCTTGGCGAACACTGCACGCTCGTACTCGGCAAAGTGCTTGTAGCGCTTGAAGAAGCGATAAAACGAATGACGCAGGTTTTGCGCCTTGTCTTCAAAGCAGCCGTCCGCCGCGTAGTACACGTCCAGCCCGGGCATCTTGTTAAAGCCGATCAGGCGATCCACCGGACGCTTGGCCAGATCGGCCTGCATCCAGGCAAGCATTTTTTCGTTGCGGGTGTGGTTATGGAACGCCTTGACCGGCGCCACCAGCACTTCGAATCCGGGTGGAATGTCGCCTTCCCAGATCATGGTGTAGACGCGGATTTGATGGCCGCGCTTCTGGCATTCCAGCGCAATGCGCATGAAATCCCGTTGCAGCCCGCCAAACGGAAAGTATTTGTACAGCACAAAAGCCAGTTGCATCAGCGCAGTTCCTCAGCCAGTAACAACGTGCTTAATCGACTCGCGACACGCTCAGGGTTCAAACGGGTGAAGCACAGTGGCCACTCGTTTTTCAGATCAAACCGCTGCTGGTCCTGTGCAGTCGGAGTGTAGGTGCATTTTTTCTGCAGGCATGGCGCACACGGAAAATCGCTGGCCAGGTGGATTTGCACCTTGCCATACGCACCGGTCAGGCCCGGATTGGTAGGCCCGAACAGGGAAATGGTCGGCACATCCAGTGCGGCAGCCAAATGCCCCAGCCCGGTATCGACCGCCACGCAGGCACTGGCACTGGCCAAAACCTTGGCGACACCGGCCAGATTCAATTTGGGCAGTACCACGGCATTATTCAAGCCATTGGCAATGCGTTCGGCCCGGGCTTTTTCAGCAGGATTACCCCATGGCAGGCGCACTTCGACACCCAGATGGCCCATGCGTTGGGCCAGATCGCGCCAGTAGACTTCAGGCCAGTGCTTGGTGTCCCAGGTGGTGCCGTGCAAAAACAGCACGAAGGGTTTTTTGCGCGGCAGCTCGACCAGTTTTTCGACATCCAGGCCGTAATCGCCCAGCCCTTTGGGCAGGTCGTAGCCCAGCGCGACCGCGAACAACTGACGCAGACGCTCAACCGCATGCTGCCCACGGGCCACCGCCAGGCGGCGCTGATAAAAGCGGCTGGCCAACGGTTCACGGGCAGAGTCTTTATCCAGGCCGGCAACCGGGGCTTTTACGTAACGGGTCAGCCAGGCACTCTTGACCAGGCCCTGTGCGTCGATCACCAGGTCGTATTTTTCGGCGCGCAGGCTCTGCTTGAAACGGCTCCACTCGCCGCTTTTGATGGTCTGCCAGATGTTTTTGCGCCAGCGGCGTATCGCCACCGGAATCACCTTGCCCACCGCCGGGTGCCAGGTCGGGATTTCGGCAAAGCCCTCCTCCACAACCCAGTCAAAGGTGATGCCCGGGATCGCCCGCGCCGCATCGGTCAGTGCCGGCAAGGCATGGATCACATCCCCGAGGGATGAGGTTTTGACCAACAGAACTCGCACCTAGTTAACCTCGACCGGTGAACCCTGCAAGCGCTGCAAGGCTTCAACCACCGGCTGCGGCATCAGCTCGCGCAAGCAGTTGTAGTGGCCAAAACGGCAGGTGCGGTCAAAACAGGGGCTGCAATCGAGGCCCAGGCGCACGATTTCCACCTTATCCGCCAAGGGCGGGGTAAAACCGGGTGACGTGGAGCCGTAAACGGCCACCAGCGGGCGGTTCAGTGCAGCGGCGACGTGCATCAGCCCCGAGTCGTTGGACACCACGGCATCGGCGCACGACAACAGGTCGATGGCCTCGGCCAGCGAGGTCTCGCCGCTCAGGTTGACCGACTCTTCGCGCAGCCCGGGGATCAGGCGCGAGCGGATATCTTCGCCCACCGCGTGATCGTTTTTGGAGCCGAACAACCACACTTGCCAACCTTCGCGGATCTTCTGCTCGGCGACTTTGGCGTAGTGCTCGGACGGCCAGCGCTTGGACTCGCCGAATTCGGCGCCCGGGCACAGCGCCAGCACCGGACGATCCAGCTCCAGACCAAACTTGGCCAGGGCGCCGGCACGGCTTTGCGGGTCAATCTGCAAATCCGGGCGCGGGTACGGTTTGGGCAGGTCAGCCCCCGGCTCATAGGCCAGTGCCATGAATCGCTCGATCATCAACGGATAACGTTGTTTGTCGAGCTTGCGCACATCGTTAAGCAAGCCGTAGCGAAACTCGCCGCGCCAGCCGGTGCGTTTGCGGATGCCCGCAAAAAACGGCACCAGGGCCGACTTCAGCGAGTTGGGCAACAAAATTGCCTGATCGTATTGGCCCTTGAGGGACTTGCCGATCTTGCGTCGCGTGGCCAGTTCGAGCGCGCCGTGGCCGAGCGGAAAGCTCAAGGCCTTGCGAACTTCAGGCATGCGTTCAAGGATGGGCCGGCTCCACTCAGGGGCCAGCACATCGATTTCGCACTGCGGGTGGCGCTGCTTGAGGCACTGGAACAGTGTCTGCGCCATCACCATGTCACCGACCCAGCTGGGCCCAACGATCAAAATATTCATAAGTTTCCATAAACAAGCAAGGGAGGCATTCGCCTCCCTGCTGTAGTGCCATATCGCTTTATTTGACCAGTGTACGCCACTCTGGGTGATCCGTTGTCTTGCCGGTCACCAGGTCGAAATAGGCTTTTTGCAGTTTTTCGGTGATCGGGCCACGGCGGCCGATCCCGATATGACGCCCGTCGACTTCGCGAATCGGCGTCACTTCAGCGGCAGTGCCGGTGAAGAACGCTTCGTCGGCGATATACACCTCGTCGCGGGTAATGCGTTTTTCAACAAACTTGTAACCCAGCTCGGTGGCCAGAGTCAGGATCGTGCTGCGGGTGATGCCGTTCAGGCAGGCCGTCACGTCCGGGGTATAGATCACGCCATCCTTGACCAGGAACACGTTCTCGCCCGAGCCTTCGGCCACAAAACCTTCCGGATCCAGCAACAGCGCTTCGTCGGCACCGCCGGAAATGGCTTCCTGCAGGGCCAGCATCGAGTTGATGTAATGACCGTTGGCCTTGGCCCGGGTCATGGAAATGTTCACATGATGGCGGGTAAAGGAGCTGGTTCGCACCTTGATCCCGACTTCCAGGGCTTCGGCGCCCATATAGGCACCCCAGCTCCACGGTGCAATTATCACGTGCACCTTGAGGCCGGTGGCACGCAGGCCCATGGCTTCGGAACCGTAGAACACCATCGGGCGGATGTAGGCGCTGTCGAGGTTGTTTTCACGCACCGCTACGCGGGTCGCTTCATTGATTTCGTCTTTGCTGAACGGGATCTTCATGCCCATGATGTGGGCCGAATCGAACAGGCGGTCAGTGTGCGCCTGCAAGCGGAAAATCGCCGCGCCCTGCGGAGTTTCGTATGCGCGCACACCTTCAAACACGCCCATGCCGTAGTGCAATGTATGGGTCAGCACATGGGTGGTGGCATCACGCCACGGCACCAGCTTGCCGTCATACCAGATCACACCATCACGATCAGCCATCGACATCATTACGCTCCTCAAAGAATCCAGCACCCGCACCACGAGGCGTCAGGCAAATTGGACGGGGCTTATGGACCCGCCGGATACGTTCTTACAGCTTTAACTCTGTGTGTGAGCCAGCAACCTAGCTCAATCCTAGCTCGGACCAGATGCGTCGCACGTGTTGACGCTCGACGACAAATTGATCCCCCGTGACCACCCCGGCCTCCTTTTGCAAGGCTTGGCGGTGGGCGACGGCGCGAAAGGCCTTGTAAGCCTCACGCAACAGGCTGGCATCGGTGGCGGGCATCAGCCCGACCTGCTCCAGCCCTTCCAGAATGCGGATATTGTCGGTGTAGCGCAGTAACGCCGGGTGTTCCCTGGACCACGCCAGGGCCGCGTATTGCACCATAAATTCAATATCGACGATACCTCCGGCGTCCTGCTTAAGGTCGAATGGCACAGTGGCCTCATAGGCATTTTCGGCAGTGCCTGCGGCGGTTATCCGCGTGCCAAGGTTGTCCCGCATCTTGGCCCGCATCTCGCTGACCTCCTGGCGCAAGGTCGGCAAATCCCGCTCGCGGCCCAATACGCTGGCACGCACCTGCTCAAACGCCGCGCCTACTTGTTTGCAGCCCACCAGCACGCGGGCGCGCACCAGTGCCTGATGCTCCCAGGTCCAGGCTTCGTTTTCCTGATAACGCTCAAAAGCCCCGAGCGAGCTGACCAGCAACCCCGAAGCGCCTGACGGGCGCAGACGCATATCGACCTCATACAGTTGCCCGGAGTTGGTCTGCGCCGTGAGCAAATGGATGATCCTTTGACCCAGGCGGGTAAAAAACTGCGCGCCGTCGATGGGCTTGGCGCCATCGGTTTCGGCATTCGGGTCACCATCGTGGATAAACACCAGATCCAGATCCGAGCCATGCCCCAGCTCGATGCCGCCGACTTTGCCGTAACCCACAATAATAAAGCCGGGGTCACACAGGCTGCCGTCGGTACGCTGCGGTGTGCCGTACTTGGCCACGGTCTGGCGCCAGGCCAGTGCCAGCACTTGCTCCAGAATCGCCTCGGCCAGCCAGGTCAGGTAATCGCTGACTTTCATAAGAGGCAAGCTACCGGCGATTTCGGACGCAGCGACTCGCAGGCGGTGGGCCAGCTTGAAGTTTCGCAAGGCCTCCATCTGCTGCTCCAGGTCATCCTCGGGGATGCGCGTCAGGCGCTCACGCAACTCGGCGGCCAGCTCAGGGGCCAGCGGCGGCTTGAACAAACGGCGCTCGTTGAGCAACTCGTCGAGCAGCAACGGGAAACGGGTGATCTGCTCGGCGATCCACGGGCTGGCCGCACAGAGCGTCAGCAAACGGCGCAGGGCGTCAGGGTTTTCGGTGAGCAACACTAAATAAGCAGAACGCCGGGCCACCGCCTCGACCAGCGGCAACACGCGCTCAAGCACCAGATCGGGGTTGGCGTGCTCAACGGCCTGGGCCAGCAATCTCGGGATAAAGGCGTCCAGACGCTCGCGCCCCAAGCGCTGCATGGAGCGCAGCTGCGGGCTTGAACGCAGGGCGGCCAGTTGTTTCAGGGCTTTGGGCGCGTCGACAAATCCGGCCTCTTCAAGCTGGACACAGGCTGCAGCATCGTCCTGGACCTCTTCCCACAGCGGCAACCACTCACCGCCGACAATCAGCTCGCCTTCGTCGATGACCTCTTCTTCATCAGGGTCGGCAATGACCTGGCGGAAATGCCAGTCGATACGCCCACGCCACGCCATCAATTGCTCATGGAATGCCGCCCAGTTGTCAAAACCCATCATAAAAGCGATGCGGGCCTGATCCTGCGGGGTATCGGGCAGCATTTGGGTCTGCCGGTCGGCAATGGCCTGGATCGCATGCTCGGTGTAACGCAGAAATTCATACCCTTCGCGCAGCTCGCTGACCACCTCTACAGGCAAATAACCCTGGCCTTCCAGAATGGTCAGGACTTTGAGCAGCGGTCGTTGTTGCAGGCTGAGGTCACGGCCGCCGTGAATCAGTTGAAAGGCCTGGGCGATGAACTCGACTTCACGAATCCCGCCTGCCCCCAGCTTGATGTTGTCGGCCATGCCTTTGCGTCGCACTTCCTGCTGGATCAGCTGTTTCATGGTGCGCAGTGCTTCAATCGCCGAGAAATCGAGATAGCGACGATACACAAACGGACGCAACAGGCTGAGCAACTGTGCGCCCATCACCTGATCACCGGCCACGACCCGGGCCTTGATCATCGCGTAACGCTCCCAGTCGCGCCCCTGATCCTGGTAATACTGCTCCAGCGCGTTGAAGCTCAACACCAGCGCACCGGATGAGCCATAAGGGCGCAGACGCATGTCGACGCGAAACACAAAACCGTCGACGGTCATCGGGTCCAGTGCCTTGATCAGGCGCTGGCCCAGGCGGATAAAGAACTCCTGATTGTCCAGCGGGCGCTTGGCCCCCACGGTTTCGCCGCCCTCGGGGTAGGCAAAGATCAGATCGATGTCCGAGGACAGGTTCAGCTCTACAGCGCCGAGCTTGCCCATGCCCAGGATCACCATTTCCTGTGGCTCGCCACTGCGGTTGCCCACGGGGGTGCCAAACTGCTGGCAATGCCGTTGATACAACCAGCGGTAGGCCTGATCGATGCTGGCATCGGCCATGTCCGACAGGTCGCGACAGGTTTCGATCAGGTCGGCCTGACGATTGATATCGCGCCAGATAATCCGCACTTGCTGCCGGGTACGCTGACGGCGCAGTGCGCGGCCCAGTTCGTCATCACTGGTTGCGGCCTGCGCCGCAGCAGCAATCTGCCCACACAACTCGCCGGGGGCGAAGGTGCAGTCCAGCTCACCTGAGCGCGCCAGCTCGAGCAACATCAAAGGGTCACGCAAAGACTGTTCTATAAAGAAGTCGCTGGCCGCACTGACCCGGCTGAACGCCGACCAGCGCTCGGGCGACCAGTCATCGAGCCCGTACCCGCCCTCTAGCCCGGCGACTGCCGCGCGCCACGACTGCTCGGCACGGCTGGCCAGTGGCTGTAAAAGACCGGGAATTGGAGCTAGCGACGGGAGGCTCATGGTCTATCCTTGATCGGCTATGGTGTTGCCGAGTACGGTGACAGGAAGAAACAGCGGTTTAATCCGACTGTCGAACAAAGGTTATAAATAGCTGCAAGATCATTTTGTTTAGCATAAAGCCTGCTAAATACCGACTGCCTGCAGATAAAAGCACCAACAATATCGATTTTTCGCACAACGAAACAGGTGGCCATCAGGACCATTCCTGTAGTTTTACTACTGCATGACACACTCGAAAGGCTGAAATGGCCGACGATTTGTAGTAAAACTACACGCCGCTGGAATCAACCTCCGGCCATCCAAGAATTTATGTCGTCTGCCCACAAGGCCAGTCGCAAACTCAGGCAACCGATTCTGGAAGCCTATCCGCCCTGGAGCAAGCCATGCAAGACCTCGATCCCGTCGAAACCCAGGAATGGTTGGACGCCCTGGAATCGGTTCTCGACAAAGAAGGCGAAGACCGCGCTCACTATCTGATGACCCGTATGGGTGAGCTCGCTACCCGCACCGGTTCGCAGCTGCCGTATGCCATCACCACGCCTTATCGCAACACGATTCCCGTAACCCACGAAGCACGCATGCCTGGCGACCTGTTCATGGAACGCCGCATTCGCTCGCTGGTTCGCTGGAACGCCATGGCCATGGTGATGCGCACGAACTTGAAAGATTCGGACCTGGGCGGTCACATTTCCAGCTTCGCATCCAGTGCCACCTTGTATGACATCGGCTTCAACTACTTCTTCCAGGCCCCAACCGACGCACACGGCGGCGACCTGATCTACTTCCAGGGTCACACCTCGCCAGGCGTTTACGCCCGTGCGTTCATGGAAGGTCGCATCAGCGAAGAACAAATGAACAACTTCCGCCAGGAAGTGGACGGTCAGGGCCTGTCGTCCTACCCGCACCCTTGGCTGATGCCTGATTTCTGGCAGTTCCCGACTGTATCGATGGGCCTTGGCCCGATCCAGGCGATCTACCAGGCGCGCTTCATGAAGTACCTGGAAGCCCGTGGCTACATCCCTGCAGGCCAGAAAGTCTGGTGCTTCCTGGGCGACGGCGAGTGTGACGAGCCGGAATCCCTGGGCGCAATCTCCCTGGCAGGCCGTGAAAACCTCGACAACCTGATCTTTGTCATCAACTGCAACCTGCAGCGCCTCGACGGCCCGGTTCGCGGCAACGGCAAGATCATCCAGGAACTCGAAGGCGTGTTCCGCGGTGCTCAGTGGAACGTGACCAAAGTCATCTGGGGCCGTTTCTGGGACCCGCTTCTGGCCAAGGACGTCGACGGCATCCTGCAACGTCGCATGGACGAAGTCATCGACGGCGAGTACCAGAACTACAAAGCCAAAGACGGCGCATTCGTGCGTGAACACTTCTTCAACTCGCCAGAACTCAAGGCGATGGTTGCCGATCTATCCGACGACGAGATCTGGAAACTCAACCGTGGCGGCCACGACCCGTACAAGGTCTACGCGGCTTACCACGAAGCGGTCAACCACAAAGACCAGCCAACCGTTATCCTGGCCAAGACCATCAAGGGTTATGGCACCGGCGCCGGCGAAGCGAAAAACACCGCGCATAACACCAAGAAGGTTGATGTTGAAAGCCTGAAGCTGTTCCGCGATCGTTTCGACATCCCGGTCAAAGACGACGAAATCGAAAACCTGCCATTCTTCAAACCGGAAGTAGGCAGCGCAGAAGCCCGCTACCTGAGCGAGCGTCGTGCTGCACTGGGCGGCTTCGTTCCTCAGCGTCGTGCTCTGAGCACCAGCATTCCGACCCCGCCACTGGAAACCCTCAAGGCAATCCTTGACGGCTCCGGCGACCGTGAAATTTCCACCACCATGGCTTTCGTGCGCATCCTGGCGCAGCTGGTCAAGGACAAGGAAATCGGCCCGCGCATCGTTCCGATCATCCCGGACGAAGCCCGTACCTTCGGTATGGAAGGCATGTTCCGCCAGCTGGGCATCTACTCCTCCGTCGGCCAGCTCTACGAGCCAGTCGATAAAGACCAGGTGATGTTCTACCGCGAAGACAAAAAAGGTCAGATCCTCGAAGAAGGCATCAACGAAGCAGGCGCCATGAGCTCCTTCATCGCCGCCGGTACTTCGTACTCCAACCACAACCAGCCGATGCTGCCGTTCTACATCTTCTACTCGATGTTCGGCTTCCAGCGTATCGGCGACCTGGCCTGGGCCGCTGGCGACAGTCGCACCCGTGGCTTCCTGATCGGCGGCACCGCCGGGCGTACCACGCTCAACGGTGAAGGCCTGCAGCACGAAGACGGTCACAGCCACATCCTGGCCGGCACCATCCCGAACTGCCGCACCTTTGATCCGACCTACGGCTATGAGCTGGCGGTGATCATTCAGGACGGCATGAAGAAGATGACCGAAGAGCAACAGGACGTCTTCTACTACATCACCGTGATGAACGAGTCTTACCAGCAGCCAGCCATGCCGGCCGGTGTCGAGGAAGGCATCGTCAAGGGCATGTACCTGCTCGAGGAAGACACCAAGGAAGCGGCTCACCACGTTCAGCTGATGGGCTCCGGCACCATCCTGCGTGAAGTCCGTGAAGCGGCGATCATCCTGCGTGAACAGTTCAACATCGGCGCTGACGTATGGAGCGTTACCAGCTTCAACGAACTGCGTCGCGACGGCCTGGCCGTTGAACGCAGCAACCGTCTGCACCCGGGCCAGAAGCCTAAGCTGAGCTACGTTGAAGAGTGCCTGACTGGCCGTAAAGGTCCGGTTATTGCCTCTACCGACTACATGAAGCTGTTCGCCGAACAGATTCGCCAGTGGGTACCGGTCAAGGAATTCAAAGTGCTGGGCACTGACGGTTTCGGCCGCAGCGACAGCCGCAAAAAACTGCGTCACTTCTTTGAAGTAGACCGTCACTTCGTGGTGTTGGCAGCCCTGGAAGCACTGGCTGACCGTGGCGATATCGAACCTAAGGTGGTGGCAGAAGCCATCGCCAAGTTCGGTATCAACCCGGAAAAACGCAACCCACTGGACTGCTGAGGAGAATATTTGTGAGCGAACTCATTCGAGTACCTGACATCGGCAGCGGCGACGGTGAAGTCATCGAGCTGTTTGTAAAAGTCGGCGACCGTATCGAAGCCGATCAGAGCATCCTGACCCTGGAATCGGACAAGGCGAGCATGGAAATCCCTGCTCCCAAGGCCGGTATCGTCAAGAGTCTGAAGGTCAAGCTGGGCGACCGCCTGAAAGAAGGCGACGAATTGCTGGAACTGGAAGTCGAGGGCGCCGCTGCGGCGCCTGAAGCTGCAGCCCCTGCGGCTGCCCCGGCCGCGGCTGAAAAGCCAGCTGCCGCCCCTGCTGCCGAGGCCCCGGCTGCACCTGCCGCTGCCACCGTCCAGGACATTCACGTCCCGGATATCGGCTCGTCGGGCAAAGCCAAAATCATCGAAATCCTGGTCAAGGCCGGCGATACCGTTGAGGCTGATCAATCCTTGATCACCCTCGAATCCGACAAGGCCAGCATGGAAATTCCATCGCCAGCCGCCGGTGTGGTTGAGAGCATTTCGGTCAAGCTGGATGACGAAGTCGGCACTGGCGACTTTATCCTCAAGCTCAAGGTTCAAGGCGCTGCTGCACCTGCTGCTCCTGCTCAAGCCGCTGCTGCTCCAGCACCGGCCAAAGCTGAAGCACCAGCCGCTGCTCCTGCGCCAGCCGCCAAAGCCGAGGCAGCACCTGCCCCGGCTGCCGCGCCTGCGCCAAAGGGTGGCAAAGTTCACGCAGGCCCGGCCGTGCGTCAACTGGCCCGCGAATTCGGCGTCGAGCTGAGCGCGGTTACCCCGAGCGGCCCGCATGGCCGTATCATCAAGGAAGACGTGCAGGCGCACGTCAAAGCCATGATGCAGAAGGCCAAGGAAGCACCGGCCGCCGGCGCAACCGGTGGTGCTGGCATCCCGCCAATTCCTGCTGTCGACTTCAGCCGTTTCGGTGAAGTTGAAGAAGTGGCCATGACCCGCCTGATGCAAATCGGCGCGTCGAGCCTGCACCGCAGCTGGCTGAACATTCCTCACGTGACTCAGTTCGACCAGGCTGACATCACCGAGCTGGAAGCCTTCCGCGTCGCGCAAAAAGCCGTCGCAGAAAAAGCCGGTGTGAAACTGACCGTACTGCCTCTGCTGCTCAAGTCCTGCGCCCACCTGCTCAAGGAAATGCCGGACTTCAACAGCTCGCTGGCGCCAAGCGGCAAAGCGATCATCCGCAAGAAGTACGTCAACATCGGCTTCGCCGTTGACACCCCGGATGGCCTGCTGGTGCCTGTGATCAAGAACGTTGATCAGAAGAGCCTGCTGCAACTGGCTGCTGAAGCGGCTGCACTGGCTGCCAAGGCCCGTGACAAGAAGCTCACCGCAGACGACATGCAAGGCGCGTGCTTCACCATTTCCAGCCTCGGTCACATTGGCGGCACCGGCTTCACGCCGATCGTCAACGCACCGGAAGTGGCGATCCTCGGCGTTTCCAAGGCAACCATCCAGCCTGTCTGGGACGGTAAAGCCTTCCAGCCAAAACTGATGTTGCCACTGTCGCTGTCCTACGATCACCGTGTGATCAACGGCGCTGCTGCTGCACGCTTCACCCAGCGTCTGAGCCAGTTGCTGGGCGATATCCGCACTATCCTGTTGTAAGCCACATCCCGGCCTTCTTCACCGAAGGCCGGGGTAGCGCACTGTTTTCCGAGCGCCACGCTCGTACCTCAACCCCGCCATTTGGCGGGGCTTTTTTTTGCCTGCGATTTGAAGACCCCCTCACCCCAACACACTCCCGGAGGGAGAGGGGCTTTTCTCACACCCATTGCCCGTCAAGCACTACAACCAGCGCTGAATCCATGAATGGGTCACCCGCCCGGCCACTTCTACCGTTAACCAAAGGAGTTGAACCACGCGATTGTCATCGCCCAAACACCAGAAAGGATTTCGATATGATCTCACCTACAGTTGGCCCGATAGTGGGCTTTACCACCTCACGGCACGCGCGCATTTTTGTGCGCGGCGAAGCCGACAAAAATGGCGCCGTATTCGCCGGCATCCGGCACCGCAAAGCCGGTGACAGCCAATGGTCTGCCGGTGTGTTTTCCAGGCTGAGCCCTGAATTCGACATGTCCGACACGCTGATCTTGAATAACCTGCTCAACGATACCCACTACGAATACCAGGCAGGCTGGTTCACCACCTCAAGCCCGGGGCATACGCCTGAAACAGTCAAACAGATTGCACTGCAATGGCCAGCCACGGTTTACACCTTCAAGACCGACTCAACCACGCGCAACCGCACCCGCCGGTACGTCATAGGATCCTGTCGCTACCTCAGGCTCACGGCAGGCATTCCTTCGGCTCCGCACCTGGGTGATGAAATTTTCGCCAGCATCCACGCCCTGGCCCGCAAGCAAGGCCTTGATGCCGTGGTCATGACCGGTGACCAGGTGTATGTCGACGACCTGAATATTGTCGCCCCGGACAGCGACTACCCGGCCATCACCCGAAAATATCGCGCGGCCTTCGGGCAACCCAATATCCGCTCACTCATGGCCCGCACGCCGACGTATATGATCCTCGACGACCACGAGATCGAAGATAACTGGCCAGCCAATCGCGGCAATGGCGACAGGGCGCTCTACAACAACGCCATGCGCGCTTATGAGGCTTACCAGTGCAGCCACGGCCCGGCTCACGAATTACAGCCAGACGGGCGTATCAATCGTAACTTGACCCGCTATTGGTACACCTTTGCCAACGCTGATATCGACTGGTTTGTCATGGACTGTCGCACCGAACGGATCCTGTCCGGGGGCGACAAACGCATGATCGGCGTCGCTCAGGAACAGGCATTGCTCAAATGGCTGGTCAACAGTTCGGCCAAGGTCAAATTCATTGTCAGCAGCGTTATGTTCATGCCTGATCAACAGCGTGACACTGACGGCTGGAAAGCATTCACGGCACAGCGCAACCGGATCCTCGAGACCATTCGCTCCAACGCCATCAAAAACGTGGTGTTCGTGTCTGGCGATATTCATGGTTCGCTCTGCTGCCATCTGACCCACGACATGAGCCCGGACTTTATCGTACACAGCGTGGTGTCTTCACCCCTGTGCAATACCCGACTGCTGCCGTACGCGAACGTCAGGGACCTGATCGTCAACGCCCCCCTCACCAGCGTTGGTGCAGGTACTTATTCGCTCCAGCTCGACAGTCGAGTGGTCAGCGAAGACAACTTTGCATGCCTGACCATTACCGGCCAACAGCTCAAGGTCGATTTTCACAACAACAAGGGTCGTATCATCGAGTCAGCAACTATTGCGCTTAAATAAGCTCCAAAGCTTATCCATCGGCCTGCAGATATTCGCCGACCGGCCGATAAGCCCTTATAGCACTTAGCCTTTATGTTCACTTGTCAGCACGCTGAGCATGATGCAACCTTGCCGCAAACCACAGAAACAGGGTGATAGCCCGTGCGCAATCCGCATTTGTGAAGCGAGTGCCCTAATGAAAAGCCAGCCTGATGCTGCCCCGCGTATGGCAGCCGAGGTCGTGACCCAGCTCCCCGTGCCTTCCAGGCTCGGTATGCTGCGTTTCGAACGGCTTAATGAAGCCAGCTGGGCCATGCTTTATCTCGACCCTCACTGCGAGCGCCAATTTGGCATGCCCGCTGCGGACTTGTGCGCTCTGGTTGGCTCGCCTTACGCCAGCCTGATGGAACCCCGGGAACGCTATCGCCTGCACGATGCGATCGAGCATCAACTCAGGACCAGCCACCACTACGTTGTGCATTACACCCTGCACACCGCCATGGGTCCGCTGAACCTGATGGAGCTGGGCGAAGCCTACAAGCAGCACAATCGTCATTTTTTGCGCGGTTACCTGTTGGCCATTGAAGACAGCGCTGCCAGCCCTTCGCCCGCCCCGGTGGCCGAACTTGAAACACAAAACAGCCGCCTGCAGATCGCCCTGGCACTCAACCAGCGCACTCAGGCGGATCAACTTCAACATCTGGAGCGCGTGCGTGCCCAGCAGGACCTGATCCTGCGCCTGGCCCGCCATCGCTACAGCCAGCACAATTCGCTGCAAGAAGCCGCCGAGCTGATCACCCGCAGCGCCTGCGATATCTATCAAATCGATGGTGCCAGCCTGTGGAACCTTGAAGGCAACCAGTTGCTGCCGGTTTCGGCCTTTGAGCGCGAAACCCAGGCCCATGTCGCGCAGGACATCTTCGATGCCAGCCTTTTTCCGGACTACCTGGAAGCCCTGCACACCAGTCGCTCGATCGACGCGCCAAACGCCACTCGCGACCCGCGCACCCGCGAGCTGGTGGCCAGCCTGGGACGCCACGAAGCCAATGCCATGCTCGACGCAGGGATTCGTATCGACGGCCAGGTCGTTGGCGTGCTGTGCCTGGAGCAAGTCGGTAAAACCCGAGCCTGGCAGGCGGATGAAATCGCCTTTGCCGGCGAGCTGGCCGACCAGTTTGCCCAGGTCATCAACAACCACAACCGCCGCGCTGCCACCAACGCCCTGCACCTGTTCCAACGTGCAGTCGAGCAAAGCGCCAACGCTTTTTTGCTGGTCAATTGCGACGGTGTGGTGGAATACGTAAACCCCAGTTTCACCGCTATCACCCAATACAGCACCGAAGAAGTACAGGGCCATAAACTGTCCGAACTGCCAGCACTGGAAAATCTCAGCGAGCTGCTGTTCGACGCCCACTCAAGCCTGAGCAAGGGCAACAGTTGGCAAGGCGAATTCAAGAGCAGGCGTAAAAACCTGGAACCCTACTGGGGCCAGATGTCGATTTCCAAGGTGTATGGCGACAACCGCGAGTTGACCCACTACATCGGCATCTACGAAGACATCACCGAATCCAAGCTGGCGCAGCAGCGCATTGAGCGCCTGGCCTACACTGACAACCTGACCAATCTGGGTAACCGCCCGGCCTTTATCCGCAACCTCGATGAGCGCTTCGCCCGCAACAGCAACACGCCGGTTTGCCTGTTGCTGGTAGACATCGACAACTTCAAGCGCATCAATGACAGCCTCGGCCACCAGACCGGCGACAAGCTGCTGATCAGCCTGGCCCGACGCCTGCGCAACAGCCTGAGTGCCAGCGATGGCCTGGCACGTTTTGCCAGCAACGAATTCGCAGTCTTGCTCGACGACACTGACCTGGCGACAGGGCAACAAATTGCCAGCCAGTTGTTGATGACTCTCGATAAACCGATGTTCGTCGACAACCAGTTGATCAGCGTCACGGGCTCCGTCGGGGTGGCCTGCGCGCCGTTGCATGGCCGGGATCCGCAAACCCTGATGCGCAACGCAGGCCTGGCGCTGCACAAGGCCAAGGCCTGCGGCAAGCATCAGGTGCAGGTATTCACTGAAGCCCTGAATGCCGAGGCCAGCTACAAGCTGTTTGTCGAAAACAACTTGCGCCGCGCCCTGACTCAAAACGAACTCGAAGTCTTCTATCAGCCCAAGCTGTGTCTGCGCACCGGGCGACTGCTGGGCATGGAAGCGCTGTTGCGCTGGAACCACCCGAAAAACGGGATGATCCGCCCCGACCAGTTCATCAGCGTTGCCGAAGAAACCGGACTGATTATCCCCATCGGCAAATGGGTTGCGCGCCAGGCCTGCCGCATGAGCCGGCAACTGAGCCTGGCCGGGCTGGGCAATCTGCAAGTGGCGATCAACGTGTCGCCCAAGCAGTTTTCCGATCCGGATCTGGTTGCATCGATTGCCAGCATTCTCAAGGAAGAACAGCTACCTGCTGCGCTACTGGAACTGGAACTGACCGAAGGCTTGCTGCTGGAAGCCACCGACGACACCCGCCTGCAGCTCGACCAGCTGAAAAAACTGGGCCTGACCCTGGCCATGGACGACTTCGGCACTGGCTACTCATCGCTCAGCTACTTGAAAAAATTCCCGATCGACATCATCAAGATCGACCGCAGCTTTATCAAAGACATCCCCGACAACCAGAACGACATGGAAATCACCTCCGCCGTGATTGCCATGGCCCACAACCTCAAGCTCAAAGTGGTTGCCGAGGGTATTGAAACCGCTGCACAGTTGGCATTCCTGCGCCGCCATCGCTGTGATGTGGGCCAGGGTTATCTGTTCGACCGACCTATCCCCGGCAGCGAACTGATAGAAAAGCTCAAACGCTACCCGCGTGGCCCACTGGCCTGACAGCGCTGCAACACTCGGGCACACTAGCAGCCTGACTTCCTACACTCTGACTGAGAGGACATGACACATGGTCTTGCGCTCGGAAATCCTGGTGAATAAAAACGTGCTACCCACTAAAGAACAAGCCCTGCCCGGCCGCGACACTCACGTACAACTGCCGGAAACCCACTACGTCACCGGCCAGCCGCTACTGGGCCCGTTCCCGATGAACGTGGACTTTGCGATTTTTGGCCTGGGTTGTTTCTGGGGCGCAGAACGCAAGTTCTGGGAGCGTGAAGGCGTAGTCAGCACCGTGGTGGGCTATGCAGGCGGTTACACACCCAACCCGACTTACGAAGAAGTCTGCTCGGGCCTGACCGGTCACACCGAAGTGGTGCTGGTGGTCTACGAGCCGGAAGTCGTGAGCTACAAGCAATTGCTGGCCATGTTCTGGGAACTGCACAACCCGACTCAGGGCATGCGCCAGGGCAACGACATCGGCACTCAGTACCGCTCGGTGATCTACTGCACCACCCCTGAACAGCTTGAGCAGGCTCTGGAAAGCAAGAAGGTATTCCAGGCTGAACTGGACAAGGCCGGGCTGGGCACCATCACCACCGAAATCGACCAGGCACCAACGGTGTACTTCGCCGAGGCATACCACCAGCAGTACCTGGCGAAAAACCCGCAGGGCTACTGCGGCATTGGCGGCACCGGCGTGACGTGCCCGATTTGATGTACACCTGCTTGTAGTCGCTGACGAGGCACGAGGCTGCGAAAAGGGCCGAAGGACCTTCAGAAAGCCCGGGCTGCTGCGCAGCCCATCGCAGCCTTCGTACCTCGTCAGCGACTACGGTTTACTCAGCGATCAACCATTCCATCTGCCAGCCACCCTGGGTTTGCCCCAGTTTCTTGGCCAGCCACGGCAGCAGTTCACGCAGTTCTTCTTCCAGCCCCCAAGGCGGGTTGGCAATGGCCAGACCCGAGCCATTGAGACTGTTAGGCGTGTCCAGCGGATGCACGAACAACTCCACCTGGAGCAACTTCGGTGCACCTGAACCTGCCAGATCCTGATAGAAGCGGCGCAGCTGGCGTTTGTCCTTGATCGGATACCAGATCGCTACCACGGTCTGGCGCATGCGGCTGATCGCGTCTTTCAACGATTCAGCGCAGCGCTTCATTTCGTCGAGTTTCTCGAACGGCGGGTCGATCAGCATCAAGCCACGCTTTTCAGCCACCGGCAGCAAAGCACGCGGCACATGCCAGCCTTCGCCCAAATGCACCGCTACGCGGCGGTCACCCTTCATGTTGTCTTTGAGCAACACGCCGTCTTCGGGGTGTTTTTCGTTCAACAGCACGCGGTCCTGGGAACGGGTCAAGCGCCGCGTCCACTCCGGCGAGCCCGGGTAATAGCGCAACTCGCCATCCGGGTTCATCTTGTGCAGCACTTGCATGTAGTCATCAGTCACTGCAGGCAGGTCTTTCTGCCCCCACAACCGTGCAATGCCTTCCAGGTACTCGCCCGTGCGGTTGGCCTGATCGCCCTTGAGGTCGTACAGACCAATACCGGCGTGGGTATCGAGGTAAGCAAAAGGCTGCTCTTTGCGCGACATCAGGGCGATGAGGCGGGTCAAGACGATATGTTTGAAGACGTCGGCATGGTTGCCGGCGTGGAAGGCGTGACGATAGTTCATGGTTGCTCCTGCGCAGGAGCCGAAGTTTACCTTGTACGCAACCTGACGTCAGGTGGCGGGCGGTTTTTCCGAGATACGGTGAGCAACACCCAGGCAAAAAAAAACGGCCCGTCTCACCTGGAGACGGGCCGCTTCTGAACACTTCAGGGTCAGCGCATGCGCTTGCCCGATCAGTGGTTTTGCTGGAAGTCTTTCTCAGCAGCGTCGAAACGCTCGATCATGCCCTTGCTTGGGCCTTTGCCTGCAAGGCTTGCGAGCACGATGGCCAGGCTACCCAGGATAAAGCCCGGGATGATTTCGTACAGACCGAACAGGGCGAAATGCTTCCACACGATCACGGTAATGGCACCGACCAGGATACCGGCCAACGCACCATTACGGGTCATGCCTTTCCACAGTACCGAGATAAGAACAACCGGACCGAACGCAGCACCGAAGCCTGCCCATGCGTAGCTCACCAGACCCAGCACACGGTTCTCAGGGTTGGAGGCCAGTGCGATGGCGATCAGTGCAACCACCAGCACCATGATCCGGCCAACCCATACCAGCTCCAGCTGGGAGGCATTTTTACGCAGGAAGGATTTGTAGAAGTCTTCAGTCAGGGCACTGGAGCACACCAGCAACTGGCAGCTCAGGGTACTCATGACCGCAGCCAGAATGGCCGACAGCAGGACACCGGCAATCCACGGATTGAACAGCAGCTTGGCCAGTTCGATGAACACGCGTTCCGGGTTTTCGGTCACAGGCCCGGCCACTTCAGGGTGTGCCGAGAAGTACGCGATACCGAAGAAACCTACAGCCACCGTACCGGCCAGGCACAGGATCATCCACGTCATGGAGATGCGACGCGCCTTGGCGATCGACTTGACCGAATCAGCGGCCATGAAACGCGCCAGGATGTGCGGCTGGCCGAAGTAACCCAGGCCCCAGCCCATCAACGAGATGATACCGATAAAGGACGTACCCTTGAGCATGTCGAAGTTGCTAGGGTCGTTGGCCTCGATGGCCAGGAACGTGGTGTCCACGCCGCCAGTGGCCAGCAGCACGATGATTGGCGTCAGGATCAGCGCGAAAATCATCAGGGTGGCCTGCACGGTGTCAGTCCAGCTCACGGCCAGGAAGCCGCCGATAAAGGTGTAGGCAATGGTCGCAGCAGCGCCGGCCCAGAGAGCGGACTCATAAGACATGCCGAAGGTGCTTTCGAACAGACGGGCACCGGCCACGATGCCGGATGCACAGTAGATGGTGAAGAACACCAGAATCACGATGGCCGAGATGATTCGCAGCAAACCGCTTTTGTCTTCAAAACGGCTGGAGAAGTAATCCGGCAAGGTCAGTGCATCACCGTTGTGCTCGGTCTGCACCCGCAGGCGACCGGCAACAAACAGCCAGTTCAGGTAAGCACCGGTCACCAGACCGATGGCGATCCAGCTTTCCGACAGACCGGACATGTAGATCGCGCCCGGCAAACCCATCAACAACCAGCCGCTCATGTCGGAGGCGCCAGCGGACAATGCAGTTACAACGCTGCCCAGGCTACGGCCACCGAGAATATAGTCAGAAAGGTTGTTGGTGGAGCGATAAGCCATCAGGCCAATCAGCACCATTGCCGCGATATAGATCACGAACGTGATCAGAGTTGGGTTACTAACACTCATTGATAAAGCCCTGGCATTGTTTTTATGTTTAGCGGCGGTCTGGCCGTACGCTCACAAACGTCCTGTTTGAGACGATTAACCTTGCCGCGCATTTATGACTGATGTTTCCCCAGGAAATCCATCAGCCGATGAACCAATCTTCTGTAGGAGGTTGCACCTTGGGCGCGAATGCTATGCAACAAAGCAAATCAGGTGCAACCAGTTTCTGCGAGCCAAGTTGCACCTTGTCGCCTTTTCGTCTCAATTCGGAGTTTTTGCGCCTTTTCGGAGCAAAGACCCGACCAAACCAAAGAAAAAGCACCACAGCAGCGCACTGATTTCACCCCGCCGGAATATTCCTGACGAAGCGTCGACCAATCGACAAAAAAACGGGTTGCACCTAGTTGCACCCGTTTCTGCGCAGCGCTAATCTGGCCGCCAGCTGCTGCCACGCAAATGTGGCACCCATGAGGATAAAAAAATGGCTACCACCACCCTTGGGGTCAAACTTGATGACCCGACCCGCGAGCGCCTCAAGGCCGCCGCGACCTCGATTGATCGCACGCCACACTGGCTGATCAAGCAGGCAATCTTCAATTACCTGGAAAAACTCGAGGGTGGTGCAACCCTGACCGAGTTGAGCGGCATCCCTGGCACTGCCAGTGATGACGCCGACGAAGTACACGCCGACCACGCGCATCAATGCTTCCTGGAGTTTGCCGAAAGCATCCTGCCGCAATCCGTACTGCGCGCTGCCATCACTTCGGCGTACCGTCGCCCGGAACCCGAAGTAGTGCCCATGCTGCTGGAGCAGGCTCGCCTGCCGGCCCCGATGGCCGAAGCCACGCAAGCCCTGGCTGCCTCGATTGCCGAAAAACTGCGCAATCAGAAGAGCGCCGGTGGCCGTGCCGGTATCGTGCAAGGCCTGCTGCAGGAGTTCTCCCTGTCGTCCCAGGAAGGCGTGGCACTGATGTGCCTGGCCGAAGCGCTGCTGCGTATCCCGGACAAAGGCACCCGCGACGCCCTGATCCGCGACAAGATCAGTACCGGCAACTGGCACCCGCACCTGGGCAACAGTCCGTCGCTGTTCGTCAACGCCGCGACCTGGGGCCTGCTGCTGACCGGCAAGCTGGTCTCGACGCACAACGAAGCAGGCCTGACCTCCTCCCTGAGCCGCATTATCGGCAAAAGCGGCGAGCCGATGATCCGCAAGGGCGTCGACATGGCCATGCGCCTGATGGGCGAGCAGTTTGTCACCGGCGAAACCATCGCCGAAGCCCTGGCCAACGCCACGCGCTTTGAAGCCAAGGGCTTTCGTTATTCCTACGACATGCTCGGCGAAGCCGCACTGACCGAACATGACGCCCAGAAGTACCTTGCGTCCTACGAACAAGCCATCCACTCGATCGGCAAAGCCTCCCACGGTCGCGGTATCTATGAAGGCCCGGGCATCTCCATCAAGCTGTCGGCCCTGCACCCGCGTTACAGCCGCGCCCAGTATGAGCGCGTGATGGACGAGCTGTACCCGCGCCTGCTGTCGCTGACCTTGCTGGCCAAGAAGTACGACATCGGCCTCAACATTGATGCCGAAGAAGCCGATCGCCTGGAAATCTCCCTCGATCTGCTCGAACGCCTGTGCTTCGAGCCGCAACTGGCGGGCTGGAACGGCATTGGCTTCGTGATTCAGGCCTATCAGAAACGCTGCCCGTATGTGATCGACTATGTCATCGACCTGGCGCGCCGCAGCCGTCATCGCCTGATGATCCGCCTGGTGAAGGGCGCGTACTGGGACAGCGAAATCAAACGCGCCCAAGTAGAAGGCCTGGAAGGCTATCCGGTCTACACCCGCAAGGTGTACACCGACGTGTCCTACCTTGCTTGCGCGAAAAAGCTGCTGGCCGTGCCAGAAGCCATTTACCCGCAATTCGCCACCCACAATGCCCAAACGTTGTCGGCGATTTACCACATTGCCGGTCAGAACTACTACCCGGGCCAGTACGAGTTCCAATGCCTGCACGGCATGGGCGAACCCCTCTACGAACAGGTTGTAGGCAAAGTTTCTGAAGGCAAGTTGAACCGTCCGTGCCGTGTATACGCTCCGGTCGGCACCCACGAAACACTGCTGGCGTACCTGGTTCGCCGTTTGCTGGAAAACGGCGCGAACACCTCGTTCGTTAACCGTATCGCCGACCACACCATCGCGATCCATGAGCTGGTAGCCGACCCGGTAAGCCAGATAGAGCAAATGGCTACGGCCGAAGGCGGCTTCGGCTTGCCGCACCCGCGCATCCCGCTGCCGCGTGACTTGTATGGCAGCGAACGTGCCAACTCCAGCGGCATCGACATGTCCAACGAACACCGTTTGGCGTCGTTGTCCTGCGCCTTGCTGGCCACGGCCCACAACGACTGGAAAGCCGCGCCGATGCTCGGTTGCGACTCCAGCAGCGAAACGCCTGCGGCGGTGCGTAACCCGGCCGACCTGCGTGACGTGGTCGGTTATGTACAAGAAGCCACCGTTGAGGATGCCGACAACGCCATCCAGTGCGCCCTGAGCGCCGCGCCGATCTGGCAGGCCACTCCGCCCGCCGAGCGCGCAGCGATCCTGGAACGTGCCGCCGACCTGATGGAAGGCGAGATCCAGCCACTGATGGGCCTGCTGGCCCGTGAAGCCGGCAAGACCTTCGCCAACGCTATCGCCGAAGTGCGCGAAGCCGTCGACTTCCTGCGTTACTACGCGGTACAGGCCCGCAACGACTTCACCAACGATGCCCACCGTCCGTTGGGCCCGGTGGTCTGCATCAGCCCGTGGAACTTCCCGCTGGCAATCTTCAGCGGCCAGGTAGCTGCAGCATTGGCTGCCGGCAACCCGGTACTGGCCAAGCCTGCCGAGCAAACACCGCTGGTAGCTGCCCAAGCCGTACGCATTCTGCTCGAAGCCGGCATCCCGCAAGGCGTGCTGCAATTGCTGCCGGGCCGTGGCGAAACCGTCGGTGCACGCCTGGTGGGCGATGATCGCGTCAAAGGCGTGATGTTCACCGGCTCCACCGAAGTTGCACGGTTGCTTCAACGCAACGTGGCAGGCCGCCTGGATGCTCAGGGCCGTCCTATCCCGCTGATCGCCGAAACTGGCGGCCAGAACGCCATGATCGTCGACTCTTCGGCGCTGACCGAGCAAGTGGTTATCGACGTTGTGTCTTCGGCGTTCGACAGCGCCGGTCAACGCTGCTCGGCTCTACGCGTACTGTGCCTGCAGGAAGATTCGGCAGACCGCGTCATCGAAATGCTCAAAGGTGCCATGGCCGAGTCGCGCATGGGCAACCCTGAGCGCCTGAACGTGGATATTGGCCCGGTGATTGACGCCGAAGCCAAAGCCGGGATCGAGCAACACATCCAGGGCATGCGCGACAAGGGCCGTACTGTTTACCAAATGGCCATTGCCGATATCGAAGAATGCAAACGCGGCACCTTCGTCATGCCGACCCTGATTGAACTGGAAAGCTTTGACGAGCTGGAACGGGAAATCTTCGGGCCGGTGCTGCACGTGGTTCGCTACAAGCGTAAAGACATCGACCAGTTGATCGCTCAGATCAACGCTTCGGGTTATGGCCTGACGCTGGGCGTGCATACCCGTATCGACGAAACCATCGCCAAGGTGGTCAACAACGTCAACGCCGGTAACGTCTACGTCAACCGCAACATCGTGGGTGCCGTGGTCGGCGTGCAACCCTTTGGCGGCGAAGGCTTGTCAGGTACCGGCCCGAAAGCCGGTGGCCCGCTGTACCTGTACCGCCTGCTGTCGACCCGCCCCGGCAATGCAATCGAGCAATCGTTCGCCAAGGTCGATGCTGTGACCGCACCGGACACCCAGGCCCGCGAAGCCATGAGCAAACCGCTTACCGCCCTGCAAGCCTGGGCAACCAGCAACCAGCAGCCAGCGCTGGCCGAACTGTGCAGCGAATACGCCGCACATTCGCAAAGCGGCATCACGCGCTTGCTCAACGGCCCGACCGGCGAGCGCAACAGCTACGCCATCCTGCCGCGCGAACATGTGCTGTGCCTGGCCGAGGTTGAAAGCGACCTGTTGATCCAACTGGCTGCCGTTCTGGCCGTGGGCAGCTCGGCTGTTCTGCCGCAAAGCGAACTGGCCAAGGCCCTGCTGGCACGTCTGCCAAAAGAGGTGCAAGCACGCACCACTCTGGTGGCGGACTGGACCAAGGACGATGTGATCTTCGACGCCGTCCTGCACCACGGCGACTGCGACCAGTTGCGTGATGTGTGTCAGCAAGTGGCGCAACGCGCAGGCGCTATCGTTGGCGTGCAGGGCCTGTCCCAGGGCGAAACCAACATTGCCCTGGAACGCTTGGTGATCGAGCGCGCACTGAGCGTCAACACCGCTGCTGCGGGTGGCAACGCAAGCCTGATGACCATCGGTTGATGGTGTGACAGGGCAATAAAAAACCGGGCACCCGAAAGGTTTGCCCGGTTTTTTTACGCCATGAAGTCAGCGCTGGATCGTGCACTCGATATAGGCAACGATGGCCATCAACAGCGTGCCGGCCACCATCCAGGCAAAATTGGCGTAGCTCAGGGCCTTGTTAACGCTGCCCTGCGGGTCACCCGCCAGCATATTGATTGCACGCTGGGCCGCCACCAACATGGCACAACAACCGGCAATCAGCACCGCATTGGTGAACAGCACATAGACAGCATCCGAGGGTCGGGTAAAAAGCGTGGACACCAGCACCGAGAACATGACCAGTAGCATGATGAGCAGGCCTCTGGTCTCGGGCTGCCAAAAAAAGCAACGCCCTGTTCTGTCGAGACCGTTCTGAACCACTTCAAACAGCGGCAGGATAAAGAACGGCCAGAGCGCAGCGCGCATCACCGGCGTGATTTGCACCCCGGTTACCGCTTTGTAGGACGCCCAGTTGCGATATGACCAGTAGACCATGTATCCACCTGCCGTAAGCCCATACAGCAGCAGAAACTTGCTGACAGACACGACATAGAGATCGATTCGTTTGTCGTCACAAGACAATGTTGTCTTCGATAGCCTGTTGCCAGCCTCAGTAGCAGGGTTCATATCAAGTCCGTGCGTAAGTGTGAGGCCGCAGTACACACAATTTACCTGATACAAAAATGCAGTAAAAATCCCATAATTTTGTAAGAAAGACCTTCAGTCCTACTAGGCAGACACAAACACCCCCAGGGTGTAAAACATTCAAACCTTTTTGACAGCCCGCCAATAGCGCAGGTTAGAATCGATGGCACGCAGACTGCATGCCAGGCCTGCACCCTGTCTTTTGAGCTTTCTGGAGTACTGCCTTTGAATGCGACGACCATCAACAGCCTGTTCTTGATCGGCGCGTTGCTGGTAGGTGCAAGCATCCTGGTAAGTTCTCTGTCTTCGCGCCTTGGCATCCCGATACTCGTCATCATCCTTGCGGTAGGCATGACGGCGGGGGTCGATGGCGGCGGCATCATTTTTGACAACTACCCCACGGCCTATCTGGTGGGCAACCTTGCCCTGGCGGTGATTTTGCTCGATGGCGGCTTGCGCACCCGGGTTTCCAGTTTTCGCGTGGCGTTATGGCCCGCGTTATCGCTGGCCACGGTGGGGGTGATGATCACCACGGGGTTGACCGGCTTGATGGCCGCCTGGCTGTTCAATCTCAACTTGATCCAGGGCTTGCTGGTCGGCGCCATTGTCGGCTCCACCGATGCCGCCGCAGTGTTCTCGCTACTGGGCGGCAAGGGCCTGAACGAACGGGTTTCAGCCAGCCTCGAGATCGAGTCCGGCAGCAACGATCCTATGGCGGTGTTCCTCACCGTTACCCTGATCGACATGCTCGCCAGTGGCGAAACCGGCCTGCACTGGAGCCTGTTACTCAATTTGCTGAGTGAGTTTGCCATCGGCGGCACGGTCGGCCTGGCAGGTGGCTGGCTGATGCTGCAGATGGTCAACCGTATCAATCTGGCCAACGGCCTGTACCCGATTCTGGTGATCGCAGGCGGGCTGGTGGTGTTCTCCCTGACCAACGCCCTGCACGGCAGCGGCTTCCTCGCGGTCTACCTGTGCGGCCTGGTAATCGGCAACAGCCCGATCCGCAGCCGTCATGGCATTTTGCATATGCTCGACGGCATGGCCTGGCTGGCCCAGATCGGCATGTTCCTGGTGCTGGGCTTACTGGTCACGCCACACGATCTGCTGCCCATCGCCATTCCGGCCCTGGCACTGGCCCTGTGGATGATTCTGTTCGCCCGTCCGCTGTCGGTAATGGTGGGCCTGCTACCCTTCAAAGCCTTCCATGGACGCGAAAAAGCCTTTATCTCGTGGGTTGGCCTGCGTGGAGCGGTGCCGATCATTCTGGCCGTGTTTCCGTTGATGGCAGGGCTGCCCAATGCCCAGCTGTATTTCAACCTGGCGTTCTTTATCGTGCTGGTATCTCTTCTGGTGCAAGGTACCAGCCTGCCGTGGGTCGCCAAGCTGCTCAAGGTGACCGTGCCGCCTGATCTGGCCCCTGTATCCCGCTCAGCCCTTGAAGTCCATGTCACCAGCGAGTGGGAGCTCTTTGTTTATCGCCTCGACGCACAAAATTGGTGCATCGGTGCGGCCCTGCGTGAACTGAAAATGCCCGACGGCACTCGTATCGCAGCCCTGTTTCGCGATAAAAAACTGCTCCACCCGTCGGGTAGTACCACTCTTGAAGTGGGTGATCTGCTCTGCGTCATCGGCCACGAACACGACTTGCCTGCCTTGGGCAAACTGTTCAGCCAGCCTCCGAGCCGTGGCCTGGACTTGCGCTTCTTCGGCGACTTCGTGCTCGAAGGCGACGCTCAGCTGGGCGCTGTAGCCGCCTTGTACGGCCTGAAGCTGGACGGCATCGACCCGGACACCTCGCTGAGCAGCTTCATTGCCCACAAGGTCGGCGGCGCGCCGGTGGTCGGCGACCAGGTGGAGTGGAACAACACCATCTGGACGGTCGCGATGATGGAAGGGAACAAGATCGCCAAAGTGGGCGTCAGATTCCCCGAAGGAAGTACCCCGGGCCCGGGGCTGTTCCTCTAAACTCCAACTTTCTGACCTTTGTCTGACCGGTATCTATGCCAACTCTGCGCACGTTCATCGCAACCGTCCTGCTCGGCCTGAGCCTTTGTGTCGGCACACTCCAGGCTGCCGAGCCGCCTACCGCCGAAGCGGTGCAGCAAAGCCTGGACAAAATTGCCGAGCGCAAACTGCCGGACGCCGACCAAAAAACCCTGCAGGCGGTGCTCCAGCAGACCCTGACCCTGCTCGACAACAAGGCTGACTACGAACAACGCCTGAACGACGTCAAGCAACAGCTCAGCAACGCACCGCGCCAGACGAGCGAAAACCAGCGCGAACTGGCCCGGCTCAAGGCCAGCAAAGCCATACCCGTAGCCCAACGCTACAGCGACCTGTCCGTGCAGCAGCTGGAACAGCTACTGGCTGAACGCACCACGCAACAGGGCGAACTGCAAAAAGCCCTGGCTATCGCCAACAGCCAAAGCATTGCCGCGCAGACCCGTCCAGAACGGGCCCAGGCCGAAATCAGCAATAGCCAGACACGTATCCAGCAGATCAACAACATCCTGAAAACAGGGCGCGACAATGGCAAATTGCTCACCCCTGATCAACGCAACCAGCTCAATGCCGAAGCCGCCTCGCTCACCGCACTGATAGCTCTGCGCCGCCAGGAACTGGCTGGCAACAGCCTGCTGCAAGACCTCAGTGGCAGCCAGCACGACCTGCTGCTGGAAAAAACCACGCGCCAGGATCAGGAAATCCAGGATCTGCAAACCCTGATCAACCAGAAGCGCCTGGCCCAGTCGCAGCAGACCGTGACCGAACAATCCATCGAGGCAAAAAAATCTGGCAGCAGCAGCCTGCTGGCGACCGAAAGCGCGATCAACCTCAAGCTCTCCGACTACCTGTTGCGCAGCACCGACCGCCTTAACGAAGTCACCCAGCAAAACCTCGAAACCAAGCAACAACTGGACAACGTCACCCAGAGTGACCAGGCGCTGGATGAGCAAATCAACGTGCTCAAGGGCAGTTTGCTGCTGTCCAAGATTCTGTATAAACAAAAACAGGCTCTGCCGCGCCTGCAAAAAATGGACAAGAACCTGGCGGACGAAATCGCCGATATCCGTCTGTACCAGTTTGAAATCAACCAGCAGCGCGAGCTGATCAGCAACCCCACGACCTACGTCGATAACCTGCTATCAACCCAGCCCGCCGATCAGGTCACCCCGCAACTGCGCAAAACCTTGCTTGAACTGGTCAATACCCGCAGCGACCTGCTGGATCGCCTGAACCGCGAGTTAAGCTCGCTGCTCAACGAGTCGATCACCCTGCAACTGAACCAGAAGCAACTGCTGAGCACCGCCCAAAGCTTACGGGCGACGCTGGATGAGCAGATGTTCTGGATCCCCAGCAACAAGCCGCTGGATCTGGAGTGGCTGGAAACGGCCCCGCGCCAGCTGGAACAGCAAATCACCACCCTGCCCTGGGGCTCCAGCGTTACCGAGCTGGCAGAAGGCCTGGTGCAACGCCCACTGCTGTTCTTGCCGTTTTTGCTGGTGGTGGTAGCCCTGCTCTGGAAGCGCCGCTATCTCTACAGCAAATTGAACAAGATCCATCAGGACATCGGTCACTTCAAGCGTGACAGCCAATGGCACACGCCGCTGGCGATCCTGATCAATATCCTGCTGGCGATGCCGATTTCATTAGCGCTGGCCCTGTGCGGCTACGCCCTGCAAACCGATGCCCGGGGCATGAACGCCAATACGGGCGCTGCCCTTATCCAGATGGCCGAGGCCTGGCTGGTGTTCTACACCGCTTATCGGATTCTGGCCCCGGGTGGCGTGGCCGAACTGCATTTCCGCTGGGAAAAACCGCTGGTCGCGTTCCTGCAAAACTGGATTCGCAAACTCGGTTTTGTGGTGCTGGCCCTGGTGGCAGTGGTCGCCTTTGCCGAGCAGCAACCGGCAGCGCTGGCCGACGATGTACTGGGTATCCTCGTTGTGCTCAGTTGCTATGCGGCCATGGCCTGGCTGTTGTGCCGCCTGTTGCTCAACGACTTTGAAACAGCAACAAAAGCCTATCGCCTGCGCAAGCTGCTCGGTTTTGCCTTCGCCCTGCTGCCTCTGGCGCTGTTTGTGGCGGTGTGTTTTGGCTACTACTACACCGCGCTCAAGCTCAGCGACCGCCTGATCAACACCCTCTATCTGCTGATGCTCTGGCTGGTGGTCGAAGCGGCGTTTGTCCGTGGTCTGGCAGTGGCCGCACGGCGCCTGGCCTACCAGCGTGCACTAGCAAAACGCCAGGCCGCCAAGGAAGCAGGCGAAGGCAACGATACGATTATCGAAGAGCCGACCCTGGACATCGAACAGGTCAACCAACAGTCCCTGCGCCTGATCCGCCTGGCCCTGCTGGCAGGCTTTATCGGCATTCTATATTGGGTGTGGGCTGACTTGATCTCGGTTTTCTCCTACCTCGACAACATCACCCTGTACGAATACACCAGCGGCACCGGCGCCAACATGAGCATGGTGCCCATCAGTATCGGCGACGTAATCGGAGCGCTGGTCATCATCGGCATCAGCATCGCGCTGGCGCGCAACCTGCCCGGCCTGCTGGAGGTGCTGGTGCTGTCGCGCCTTGATCTGGGCCAGGGCAGTGCTTATGCCACTACGACCCTGCTGACCTACGTGATCATCGGTATCGGCTTTGTCTCCACCCTGTCGACACTGGGCGTGAGCTGGGACAAGTTGCAATGGCTGGTTGCGGCGCTGTCGGTAGGCCTGGGCTTCGGCATGCAGGAAATCTTCGCCAACTTTATTTCCGGGATCATGATCCTGTTCGAACGCCCGGTACGGATCGGCGACACCATTACCATCGGCAACCTGTCGGGCACTGTGAGCAAGATCCGCATCCGGGCCACCACCATCACCGACTTCGACCGCAAAGACATCATCGTCCCGAACAAGACATTTATTACCGGGCAACTGATCAACTGGTCGCTGACCGATACCATCACCCGCGTGACCCTCAAGCTGGGGGTCGATTACGGCTCCGACCTCGATCTGGTCAAACACCTGCTGCTCAAGGCCGCGCAAGAGAACCCGCGGGTGCTGAAAGATCCGGAGCCTCACGTGTACTTCCTCAACTTCGGCCAAAGCACCCTCGATCACGAACTGCGCATGCATGTGCGTGACCTGGGCGACCGCAACCCGGTGATCGACGAGGTCAACCGCTTTATCAACCGCGAGTTCAAAAACCACCACATCAACATCTCGTTCCAGCAGATGGAGGTGTACCTCAAGAACTTGCAGGGTCAGGAATACAAGCTGGTGCCCGTAGGGCCGGAAGTCCCGCCCGAGCCGACACCACCCGCGCAAAAGCCGCAGTTGGGCAAGCTCGACTGACTCAAGGCTGATACAACTTCTGTGGGAGCTGGCTTGCCTGCGATGCAGACAAATCGGTTTAACTGGCCAAGCCCGTGGATGCCATCGCGAGCAAGCCCGCTCCCACCCCTAAAAATGCTTACTGGAGACGGTCATTGAAAGCCCTCGACGAACTGACTTTTGATAACCGTTTCGCTCGGCTGGGTGACGCGCTTTCAACTCACGTGCTGCCCGAGCCCATCGACGCACCCCGCGTAGTGGTTGCCAGCAACGCCGCTATGGCGCTACTCGATCTCGACCCGGCTGTCGCCCAGGACCCGATGTTTGCCCAGCTGTTTGGCGGCCATACCCTGTGGGCCAACGCCGAGCCGCGGGCGATGGTTTATTCGGGTCATCAGTTCGGTTCCTACAACCCGCAACTGGGCGATGGCCGCGGGTTATTGCTGGGCGAGGTGTATAACGACGCAGGCGAACACTGGGACCTGCACCTCAAGGGCGCAGGAATGACCCCTTACTCGCGCATGGGTGATGGCCGCGCCGTACTGCGCTCCTCGATACGCGAGTTTCTCGCCAGCGAGGCCCTGCATGCACTGGGCATTCCCAGCAGCCGCGCCCTGTGCGTGATCGGCTCCGACACACCGGTGTGGCGCGAAACCCAGGAGCGCGCCGCCATGGTGCTGCGCCTGGCACCCAGCCATGTACGCTTCGGGCATTTCGAATACTTCTACTACACCAAGCGCCCCGAGCAACAAAAGCTACTGGCCGAGCATGTGCTGACGATGCACTTCCCCGAATGCCAGGAGCAACCCGAGCCCTATCTGGCCATGTTTCGCGAAATCGTCGAGCGCAACGCCGAACTGATCGCCAAGTGGCAGGCCTACGGCTTTTGCCACGGAGTGATGAACACCGACAACATGTCGATCCTGGGCATCACCTTCGACTTTGGTCCGTTCGCCTTCCTCGACGACTTTGACGCCAATTTCATCTGCAACCATTCCGACCATGAAGGCCGCTACTCCTTCAGCAACCAGGTACCGATCGGTCAATGGAACCTCAGCGCGCTGGCCCAGGCATTGACGCCGTTTATTAGCGTTGAAGCCTTGCGCGAAACCCTTGGGCTGTTTTTGCCGTTGTATCAGGCTCACTACCTGGACCTGATGCGCCGCAGGCTGGGCCTGACCAGCGCCGAAGAGGCTGATCAGCAATTGATCGAAGCACTGCTACAGAAGATGCAAGGCAGCAGTATCGACTACACCCTGTTTTTCCGTCGTTTGGGCGACGAACCCGCCGAGCAGGCCGTCGCCCGCCTGCGGGAAGAATTTGTCGACCTCAAGGGCTTTGACGACTGGGCCGCGCAGTACCTGGCCCGGGTTTCCCGTGAAGACATACAGGATGAAGATGCTCGCCGTGAACGCATGCACGCGGTCAACCCGTTGTATATCTTGCGCAACTATCTGGCACAAAAAGCCATCGATGCGGCGCAAGCCGGGGACTACAGCGAGGTGCAGCGCCTGCATGACGTGTTGACTCAGCCATTTACCGAGCAAGCTGGCATGCAAAGCTACGCCGAACGCCCGCCGGAATGGGGCAAGCATCTGGAAATCAGCTGTTCATCGTGATGTGAAGCCTCAGATAAACATATCCACAGGCACTTTGAAGTAATCCGCCAGCCAACGAATCTGCCGAACGTTGAGTTGGCGCTTGCCGCTGAGGATTTCGCTCACTACCGACTGGGTACCCACACCCGGCAAATCGCTCTGGGTCAGCCCGTGCTCCTGCATTACCGAGCGCAGTACATCTACACCACTGGCCTTGGGTATTGGTCGATGCTCAAGGTCATAGGCTTCAACCCAGTCACCAAGAATGTCCACCAGGCTCATCAAGGGATGGCTTTCATCGTCACCGATCAAGTCGGTCAACTGATCGAGGGCTGCGACCAGCTCATCGTAATCGGTTTCGGTTTTCGGTTTGCGCAGCAGGGGCGCCACGAACTTCCAGTGCTCTGCCGCTTGTGTGATCAAAGCGTTCATTGTGCTTACTCCTTCCATTTGCCCTTGTCATAGTCACGGTGATCCAGCACATGACGGATGTAGAGGCGCTGTACCCGGTAACGGACCACGGCAATCAGCCGCAGCTTGTTACCGCCTATGTTGAAAACGTGAAACGAACCGACCTTGTCGGCAGTCGGGAAAAACGCCCTTAACGCGGCAAAGTCCTGAGGGTTGAGGATCTTGATCTTGCGATACCACTCATCAAGTGCGCTGGCCGAATGCGGCCATTGGTCTTTCGCTTCCCAAATTCGTTTTGCTGTTATTAGTCGCATGCAATGTCCCTATCGCATCTTGCTATGAAGGCTAAACCCGGATCAGGATCATCGCAACTTGCGATATTTTGCGCCTGACCAGTGGCATAAAGCCCGAAGGGTTTTCACAGCCTAGATAGAGACCTGCGAATCGGTTTCGGCACATTGTGAGCAGATACGTCACGACGGGTGGCGGCCCGGGTGATCATCTGCTGAACTGCACGCCATCAATCTGCAGTCACTGCTGCAAACGGCGATAAAGACCCATTTTCAAGGAGTTCCCCTATGACCGAACCGCTGCTGATCCCCTGCCCCCATTGCAACGGTCTTAACCGAATCCCCAGCGATCGCCTGGGCGAACACCCCAAGTGCGGGCGCTGCAAAAATGAAGTGCTAAAGGCCAGACCCTTTGATTTGCAGCAAACCGACTACGCCAGCCAGATCAAAGGCGATCTGCCGTTATTGGTGGATGTGTGGGCCGAATGGTGCGGGCCGTGCAAAGCCTTTGCTCCGGTGTTTGAGCAGGCTGCCAGCCAACTGCTGGGCAAATGCCGTCTGGCCAAGCTCGACAGCGAGGCCAACCAACAACTGGCCGGGCAACTGGGCATTCGCTCGATCCCCAGCCTGATCCTGTTTAAAAACGGCCGAGAAGTTGCTCGCCAGAGCGGTGCGTTGCCTTTGCAGCAACTTAACGCCTGGCTGCGCAGCCAAGGAATCAGCGCTTAAGCGTTCTGATCCAGATAATCGTGCAACTCCACAAACTGCTGTGTCAGTTTGTGCCGGGGGTCGAAGTGGATCAAAGGCTGGCACGCCTGATGCGACTCGCGCATGCGCACGGAGCTGCTCAGGTACATCGGTAGCACCGGCAGCCCCTCGGCAATCAACTCATCGAGCATTTGCTGGGGCAGGCTGGCCCGCGCCTGGAACTGATTGACCACAATGCCTTCAATCAGCAGGTCTTCGTTGTGGTCTTCTCTCAGATCAGCGATCTCGGACAACAGACCGTACAGCGCCTGTCGGGAAAAACTGTCGCAATCAAACGGGATCAGTACACGATCACAGGCAATCAGTGCCGATACGGCGTAAAAGTTCAGTGCAGGCGGGGTATCGACGTAAATACGGTCGTAGTCTTCAGCCAACTCATCAAGCAACTTGCGCAGCTTGTTGATCTTATGTTTTGCCTCAAGCTTTGGCTGCAAATCGGCCAGTTCGCCGGTGGCGGTAATGACATGCAAGTTTTCGAAGGGCGTTTCGTAAATATCGACCCGATTCTTCTTCGAGCCGACCCCGGCTGACAAGCTGTGCTTGAAGAAATCGGCAATCCCCATCGGGATATCGTCGCCCGTCAGGCCGGTCAGGTATTGAGTGGAGTTGGCCTGGGCATCCAGATCCACCAACAATGTGCGATACCCCTCGCTGGCACTGACCGCAGCCAGGTTACACGCGATGCTGGACTTGCCCACACCGCCTTTCTGGTTAAACACCACGCGACGCATTTCAAAACCTCCGTGTACCAATGAGTACCCGAGTGTAGATGCCCTTTGCGCGGCTTAGCTACCTTGCAACGAAATGAACTACAGCCATTGGGCGCTTATCCACGAAAACTAATAAACGCCCCTCACACATAAATTGCATTGGTCCGATTTTTTTCAAATCACAGACAAAACATACTTCAAGTGTAAGCAAAATTTGCTACGAACCAACTGCACCGGGATAATGTCGCCATTCTGTATCAAGTGCGGCGTCGATCGGTGCCCGCTTTCGCATCAAGGAAGCCTGCAAAGGCGGGATGAAACTCCAGTGATCAATTTCAATATCGCCGCGTGGCGTGCCTGGGCTCCGGGCCTCGACAGCGTGGCCGATTGGCAGGCCTGGAGCCAGCGCCCCTGCGTACTTGCCGCCAGCAACTCAGCACCCGACGTGTCGTTTTTGCCCGCGATGCAACGCCGCCGCCTCAGTCGCCTTGCGCGCATGGCGTTCAGCGTCGGCTGGCCGCTAGCCGAAGGCCATGAAGCACTGCCACTGGTGTTTGCCTCGCGCCACGGCGAAACCCCGCGCACATTCGACATCCTCAGCGACCTGGCGGCCGAGCAGCCCCTGTCCCCTACCCAGTTCAGCCTCTCGGTGCATAACGCAGTCATTGGCCTGTGGTCGATCATGCGCGGTGAAACCAGCGAAATGACCGCCATCGCTGCTGCCGGGGATGGCCTGGAACACGGCCTGATCGAAGCCTGTGCCCTGCTCAACGAAGGCGCGCGCGCAGTGTTGCTGATCATCACCGAAGAGCAACCGCCACATGCCTACGCAAGCTGGATTGATGATGTGCCCTTTCCTTATGCCGTTGGCCTGCTGCTGACACCGGGTGAGCAATGGCATGTTACGCTCGCAACAGGACCTGCCGATACCGTAAAAGCCCCTTGGCCCCATGCCCTGAACCTGTTGCGCCATCTGCTCGATGAGCAGGCGTCATTCCAACACGCCTGGAAAAACCGCGTATGGAACTGGCAACGCAGACTGTGAGTAACCGTCGCGATGCTTATTTTTGGCGTTTGATCGCCACCGCCATCAGCTTTGCGCTGTTCGGCATGGGTTGCCTGTGCCTGCGGCTGGTGATTTTCCCGGTGCTGAGCTGGCTGCCGGGAGACGCCATTCGGCACCGCGAGCGCGCACGCGCAACCGTCAGCCGACTGTTCTGGCTGTTTATCCGCACGATGGCACGCATGGGTGTTTTAACCTACGAGGTGCAAGGCGCAGAACGGCTTGGCCGCCCCGGGCAGATGATCATCGCCAACCACCCGTCGCTTATCGATGTGGTTTTTTTGATCGGCCTGGTGAGAAACGCCAATTGCGTGGTCAAACAAAGCCTTTGGCAAAACCCGTTTACCCGCAGCCCCGTGCGTGCCACGCAGTACATCAGCAATGATGGCAGCGTGGACATGCTCGATAATGCTGCGCAGGCGTTGCAGCAAGGTCAGACCCTGATCGTTTTTCCGGAGGGCACCCGCACCCGGCCCGGCCAACCGCCGGCCTTTCATCGGGGTGCAGCAGCCATTGCCCTGCGGGGTGCGAAGATCCTCACCCCGGTGGTGATCAAGGTCAGCCCCACCACGCTGACCAAAGCCGAACCCTGGTATCGAATACCCGATCGACGCGTGCACTTCAGTTTTCGTGTAGGTGCCGATATAGATCCACACACGTTTGCCGCGCTTGGGCCGCCGCCCAAGGCCTCGCGCCTGCTCAATGACTTCGTGCATGACTACTTCATTAAGGAGCTCGCCACAGATGAGCGATCTGAAAAGCGACATTAAACAGCTGATCATCGATGCACTGGGCCTCGAGGACATCAGCATCAGCGACATTGGCGACGAGCAAACCCTGTTTGGCGATGGCCTGGGGCTGGATTCGGTCGACGCGCTTGAACTGGGCCTGGCGATTCAAAAAACCTACGGCATCAAAATAGACGCCGACGCCAAAGACACGCGCAATCACTTTTCCAACGTGGCCAGCCTTGCGGCTTTTGTCACCGCCAAACAGGCAGCCTGAGACCGAACCATGCAAAACCGTGACGATATTTTCAACACCCTGCGCGACGCACTGGTCGAACTCTTTGAACTGGAACCCGAGCGCGTCACCCTGGATGCCAACCTGTATCAGGATCTGGAGATCGACAGCATCGACGCCGTGGACCTGATCGACCACATCAAGCGCAAGACCGGCAAACGGATCGCCGCTGAAGAATTCAAATCGGTGCGAACCGTCAATGACGTGGTCGAGGCGGTTTACCGTCTGGTTCACGCTGACGCATGAGTCGCCTGATTGGCCTCGGCCTGTTGCTGGCCGGGCTGATGTACCCCTTTGCGGTGTATTTCGGCATGGCTCATTTCGCGCCGTGGCAGTTTGCGTTGTTGTTGGGCAGCCTGTGGCTGGCCCGCGCCCTGACCGGCGAGCGCCGCCCCGGCAGTGTGTGGATGGCGGTAGTTGCACTGGTATTCTGCGCACTGCTGGGGCTGTTCAACAGCCCGGCACTGCTGCGCTGGTACCCGGTGCTGGTCAGCACCTTCATGCTTTGCCTGTTCGGCCTGAGCCTGAAGTTCGGGCCACCGATGATCGAGCGACTGGCACGTTTGCGCGAGCCGATGCTGCCCGACATCGCAATTGGTTACACGCGGCAGGTCACCAAGGTCTGGTGCCTGTTTTTCATGCTCAACGGGTTAATCGCAGCCGCCCTGACGCTGTGGGCGCCGCTGAGCTGGTGGACGTTGTACAACGGCCTGATCGCCTACGGGCTGATGGGGCTGCTGTTTGCCATTGAATGGCTGATACGACAAAAGGTAAGAGGCCGGGCATGAATTGGATAAAACTTGAGCAGCTGTTGCTCAAGGGGTACGCAGATCGCCGGGTCACCGTTGACCCCGAACTGAACCACGACACCCTGCGCGAACAGGCCCTGCGTTTGGCGGGCGGCCTGCAACAGCGCGGCGTGCAGCGCATTGCCGTACACCTTGAAGACGCTGCCGAACTGGCCGTGGCCCTGCTTGGAGCCTGGCGGGCCGGGGTCAGTGTGCTGTTGCCCGCCGACCTGCAAGCGCAAACCCGTCTGCGCTGGGACAGTCAGGTTGACCTGTGGATAACTCAAAACGATGAGTTGCGGGGCATTTTC
This sequence comes from Pseudomonas fragi, assembly GCF_002269505.1. GTDB lineage: Bacteria > Pseudomonadota > Gammaproteobacteria > Pseudomonadales > Pseudomonadaceae > Aquipseudomonas > Aquipseudomonas fragi_D. Next base: position 284,742 of record NZ_NQKQ01000001.1, read on the forward strand.
GCCGCCCCGCTGCCTGCCGCTCAGCTGGATCTGGACCAGTGTCAACTGAGCCTGTGCACCTCGGGTTCCAGCGGCGAGCCCAAACGCATCGATAAAAGCCTGCGCCAGATGGCCAACGAAGTTCAGGCACTGGAGCAACTGTGGGGCGCTGATCTGGGTGATGCGTGCATTATCGCCAGTGTGGCGGCGCAGCACATCTATGGGCTGTTGTTCCGTGTGCTGTGGCCACTGTGCGCAGGTCGCAGCTTTGTACGTACACAACTGGCCTTCCCTGAAGACATGCAACGGGCCAGCCGCGAACACGCTGCTTTTGCCTGGATCGCCAGCCCGGCCTTGCTCAAGCGCATGGCCGACAACCTCGACTGGCCAGCGCTAAGCCCGGTCCGCCGAGTGTTTTCCTCAGGTGGAGCCCTGCCGCAAGAGGCGGCGCAAGCCCTGTACGAACGCTTGGGCCAGTGGCCGACCGAGATCCTCGGCAGCTCGGAAACCGGCGGCATCGCCTGGCGCCAGGGGCAGAACCTGTGGCAGCCCTTTGCCGATGTGCAATTGAGCCAGAGTGAAGACGGCGCCTTGATCATCGCCTCTGCCTACTTGCCCACGGGTCATGTCGAACACACGGCTGATGCGGCCCGCATTGGAGCAGACGGTCGTTTTGAGCTGCTCGGGCGACTGGATCGCATTGTCAAACTGGAAGAAAAGCGCATCTCGCTGCCCATGCTGGAACAGGCCCTGGTCAAGCATGACTGGGTCGCGGAAGCCCGTCTGGGCGTAGTCAGCGAAGGCCGCGCATCGCTGGGCGCCTTGCTGGTGCTCACTGACAGCGGGATGTATGCCCTGCGCGAACAGGGCCGTCGCGCCCTGACCCAAACCCTGCGCCAACACTTGAGCCAACACTGCGAAGCACTGGCCTTGCCGCGTCGCTGGCGTTTACTGCGCCAACTGCCACTCAACAGCCAGGGCAAGCTGCCGCAGTCCCAGGTCGATGCATTACTGCTGGCCGCTCGGCCGAAAACCCCCGAAGTACTGAGCCAGAGCGAAAGTGACGGCCAATGGACGCTGAATCTGTCGATCCCGCCGGATCTGGCGTACTTCAGCGGTCACTTCCCCAAAACCCCGGTACTGCCGGGCGTGGTGCAAGTGGACTGGGCAATGGCACTGGGTCAGCAACTGCTCGACCTGCCGCCGCGTTTTGCTGGGATGGAAGTGCTCAAGTTCCAGCAACTGGTGCGCCCCGGCGACGCCATTGAACTGACCCTGCGTTTTGACCGAGAGCGTAGCAAGTTGCACTTCGCCTACCGCAACGCCACAGCGCCCTGCTCCAGTGGCCGCATCGTGCTGGAGGCCGCCCATGCATAACCCCTGCGCCGTAATCCCGGTGTACAACCACGAAACCGCCGTGCCGGCCGTGGTCGACGCCCTGCTCGCCGCCGGTTTGCCCTGCGTGCTGGTCGACGATGCCAGCAGCCCCGCCTGCGCCGCCGTCCTCGGTGAGCTGGCCCGTGGCGAAAACGTCTTCCTGATCCGCCTTGCCGTCAATCAGGGCAAGGGCGGCGCGGTCATGGCCGGCCTGCGTGAAGCCGCGCAACTGGGCTTCACCCATGCCCTGCAAGTGGATGCCGACGGCCAGCATGACCTGCGCGACGTCGCCACATTCATGCAGGTTTCCCGGCAAAATCCCGAAGCGCTGATCTGCGGTTATCCACAGTACGACGCCAGCGTGCCCAAGGGCCGCCTGTATGCGCGCTACCTGACCCATGTATGGGTGTGGATCAACAGCCTGTCTCTGCAGATTCCCGACTCGATGTGCGGTTTTCGGGTCTACCCGCTGGCACCGACCCTGGCGCTGATCAATTCGGTAAAGCTGGGCAAACGCATGGATTTCGACCCCGAGATTCTGGTGCGCCTGGCGTGGCGCAACCAGCCCATGCGCTGGCTGCCGACCCAGGTCCACTACCCGCAGGACGGCCTGTCGCACTTTCGCCTGTTCCATGACAATGCGCTGATTTCATCGATGCACACCAAGCTGTTTTTCGGCATGTTGATACGCCTGCCGGGCTTTCTGTGGAGGCGCTGCAAAGCATGAGCGAACCTCAGCAGCATTGGGCCGACCACAAGGAGCGCGGCAGCTTCCGGCTGATGAAGCTCACCGCTCTGGGCGTCAAGTTACTCGGTCGACGCGTGCTCAGCCCGGTGCTGTACGCCATCGTGCTGTACTTCTTTTTGTTCGGTGCCCGCGCCCGGCGCAGCATCTGGCTGTATCAGCAGCGGCTGGCCGAGTGGAGCGGCCGGGACGAACTGCGCCCCACCCGCTGGCGGGTGTTCGGGCAATTCATGGCGTTCGCCGATGCCCTGCTCGACAAACTCGACGTATGGAACGGCCGCCTCAAGATCGAAGACATCGAAATCGTCGACCCCGCCCAGTTGCGTAATCAACTGCGCGGCGAGCGCGGGCAAATGCTGGTAGGCGCTCACCTGGGCAACCTTGAGGTTTGCCGTGCGCTCGCCGAACTGGGCGAGCAAGTGACCATGAACGTGCTGGTGCACACCAGGCACGCCGAGCAATTCAACCGCCTGCTGGGCGAAGCCGGCGCCAGCCACTTGCGCCTGATTCAGGTCAGCGAGCTCAACCCGGCGGTCATGCTGCAACTCAACCAGCGCCTGGAGAACGGCGAATGGCTGGCGATTGCCGGTGACCGCGTGCCGCTGCATGGCGGACGCAATGTCGAGGTCGACTTCCTTGGCCATCCGGCGCTCTTTCCACAAGGCCCGTGGCTATTGGCCGGGTTGCTCAAGTGCCCGGTCAACCTGATGTTTTGCCTCAAACATGAAGGGCGTTACCGGGTGATCCTCGAACCCTTCACCGACGCCGTAATCTGGCGGCGCAGCGACCGCGAGCAGGTGATCGCCCATTGGGCCACGCGCTACGCCGAACGCCTGGGGCACTACTGCCTTGAAGCGCCGCAACAATGGTTCAATTTTTACCCATTCTGGAAGACCGATGACGACGCATCCGCATGAGCCAGTAACCTTCGGCCAAACCCCGTTGCGCATTGAAGACGTGCTGGCCCTGGCCAATCGTCAGGCGCCAACCCGGCTGCAGGACGACCCCGACTATCGCGAGCGCATCGCCAAGGGCGCACGTTTTCTCGATTCGCTGCTGGACAAGGAAGGCGTGATCTACGGCGTAACCACCGGCTATGGCGACTCCTGCGTGGTGGCTGTGCCGCTGGAACACGTCGAAGCCTTGCCGCGCCACCTCTACACCTTCCACGGTTGCGGACTGGGCAAGTTGCTCGACGCCCAGGCCACCCGCGCTGTGCTGGCGGCACGCTTGCAGTCGCTGTGCCACGGCGTGTCGGGGGTGCGCATTGAGTTGCTGGAGCGGTTGCAGGCCTTTATTGCCCACGACATCCTGCCCCTGATCCCCGAAGAAGGCTCGGTGGGCGCCAGTGGCGACCTGACGCCACTGTCTTACGTGGCCGCCACCCTGTCGGGCGAGCGCGAAGTGCTGTTCAAGAGCGAGCGCCGCCTTGCCGCAGATGTGCACCGGGAACTGGGCTGGGCACCGCTGGTACTGCGGCCCAAGGAAGCGCTGGCACTGATGAACGGCACCGCCGTAATGACCGGCCTGGCGTGCCTGGCCTATGCCCGCGCCGACTACCTGCTCAAACTGGCCACGCGCATCACCGCCCTCAACGTGGTGGCGCTGCAAGGCAACCCCGAGCACTTTGACGAGCGCCTGTTCGCCGCCAAGCCGCACCCGGGGCAAATGCAGATTGCGGCGTGGATCCGCCAGGACCTCGCCATCGACGCCCCGACCGCGCCGCTGCACCGTCTGCAAGACCGTTACTCGCTGCGTTGTGCGCCCCATGTGCTGGGCGTGCTGGCAGACAGCCTGAACTGGCTGCGCGGCTTTATCGAGATCGAACTCAATAGCGCCAACGACAACCCGATCATCGACGCTGAAGAGGAGCGTGTGCTGCACGGCGGGCACTTCTATGGTGGTCATATCGCCTTTGCGATGGACAGCCTCAAGACCCTGGTCGCCAACGTTGCCGACCTGCTGGACCGCCAGCTCGCCCTGTTGGTGGACGTGCGCTACAACCACGGCCTGCCGAGCAACCTGTCGGGTGCCAGTGCAGAACGGGCCATACTCAACCACGGCTTTAAGGCGGTGCAAATCGGTACCAGCGCCTGGACCGCCGAAGCGTTGAAAAACACCATGCCGGCCAGCGTGTTCTCCCGCTCCACCGAGTGCCACAACCAGGACAAAGTCAGCATGGGCACCATCGCTGCTCGCGATGCGATCCGTGTGCTGGAACTGACCGAGCAAGTCGCCGCAGCCACTTTGCTGGCTGCCAACCAGGGCGTATGGCTGCGCAGCCGTGCCGAAGACGCCCGCCCGCTGCCGCCGGCACTGGCGCACATGCATGCCGAACTGGCCAAGGACTTCCCCCCGGTGGTTGAAGACCGCGCCCTGGAAGCCGAACTGCGCTTGTGCTTGAGCCGTATTGCCCAACAACACTGGAGGCTGCATGCGTAGCAAAGGGGTTTTGCACGTTGATACCGAAGTGTTGGTGCCGTTTTTCGACATCGACACGATGCAGGTGGTGTGGCACGGCCACTACGTCAAATACCTTGAAGTGGCCCGCTGCGCGCTGCTCGACCATATCGGCCACAACTACACCCACATGCTCGATGCCGGCTATGCGTGGCCGGTGATCGACATGCAGTTGCGCTATGTCCGCGGGGCCACGTTTGGCCAGCGGATCAACGTGCGCGCCAGCCTGGTGGAGTGGGAAAACCGCTTGAAGGTCAATTACCTGATTACCGACCTGGCTACCGGCGAACGGTTGACCCGGGCCGTGACCGTGCAAGTGGCCGTCGAGATTGCCAGCAAGGAGATGCAACTAGTCTCGCCCAGGTGCTTTACCGAGGCGGTGGCGAGGGTGCTGGCATGACACTCTTTTTCAGATCAAAAGCCCCTCACCCTAGCCCTCTCCCGGAGGGAGAGGGGACTGACCGAGGCGATCTCAAGCACAACACCAATCAGCACCCTCTCCCTTTGGGAGAGGGTTGGGGTGAGGGCAAAGGCCGCACGCGCATTTGCATTCTGTTCGCTGCATTGTTTGCCTTTTCACCCCTGGCCCACGCCTTCGACCTGCAACAACTCAGCGAGCAGTTGGCCAAACCCCAGGTAATCCACGGTGACTTCATCCAGGAAAAACACCTGCGTGCCCTGCCCAAGCCGCTGACCAGTACCGGTACCTTTGTGCTTGCCAAGAACCACGGCCTGCTCTGGCAACTCAAGACCCCGTTACAGCAGGACTACCGCATCAACGCCCAGGGCATCGCCCGCCGTGACGGCACCCGTTGGCAAATGCTCCCCGGCAAAAGCGCCGGTGCCGAGCAGAACCGTTTGTTTCTCGCCGTGCTGCAAGGCGACAGCAGTGGCCTGCAACGGGACTTCGATCTGCAACTGCAAGGCACACCCGATCACTGGACGTTGACGCTGACCCCACGCTCCCTGCTGCTCAAGCAAGTGTTCAACCAGATCAATATTGAAGGCGGCGAGTTGGTGCAACGCATCGAGCTGCAAGAAGCCCAGGGCGACAGCACGCAGCTGTTGATGCAAAACAGCGTCAGCAATCAACCCTTGAACGAAGCGGAGCAGCACGATTTTGCGCAGTGAACGCTGGTTGCCCCGTGGCTTTTTGATCTTGCTGCTGGTCATGCTGGCACTCGCCGGCTGGCAGTGGCGCCACGGCGCACCGCTGTCGGCCAACCTGATGGATCTGGTGCCCGGTGACTCGCCGGACGCACTGGAGCTAATCGCAGAACAGCGTATGCAAGAGCCGCTGAACCGCGAGATGCTGGTACTGGTCGGCAACGCCGATCGCCAGCAAGCGATTGCCATGGCCCAACAACTGGGCGAGCAATGGCAGGCCAGCGGCCTGTTCGAAAAGGTCCAGTGGACCCTGCAAGCCGATCTTCCAGCCCTGCGCGAGCAGTTGCTGCGCGGGCGCTTGGCGATGCTGTCGGCAGCTGACCGCGCACAGCTGATCGAGCACCCCGATGCCTTTATCCAGCAACGGGTTCAAGCGTTGTTCGACCCCTTCACCGGGTTCAGCCTGGTACCCAGCCAGGATGACTGGCTGGGCCTGACCGGGCGTATTCAGAACAGCCAGCCGCAACGCGGCGCGGTGCAACTGGACATCGGCAGCGGCGCGCTGATCGCCGAAGCTGACGGCAAAAACTGGGTATTGCTGCGCGCCCGGACCCAAGGCAATGCGTTCGATATGAAGCTGGCGCTGAAGGTCGCTAAGCTGCTCGAAAACAGCCGTGCGCAAGCGGCAACACAGGATGTGCAATTGCTCGCCGCCAGCGGCCTGCTCTACGCCGCCAGCGGCCAGCAACAGGCCACGCGGGAAATCACCTGGGTCGGTGGCGGCGCCACTGTGGGTATTCTGTTGCTGTTGTTGCTGGCCTTTCGCCGCTGGCGCGTACTGCTGGCGTTCGTGCCCGTGCTGGTAGGCATGCTGTTTGGCGCCGTGGCCTGTGTCGCGTTCTTTGGCAGCATGCATGTGATGACGCTGGTACTGGGCTCCAGCCTGATCGGCGTGGCGGTGGATTACCCGCTGCATTACCTGTCCAAAAGCTGGAGCCTCAAACCCTGGCGCAGCTGGCCCGCCCTGCGCCTGACCTTGCCGGGGCTGAGCCTGAGCCTTGCCACCAGTTGCATCGGTTATCTGGCACTGGCCTTTACACCTTTTCCAGCGCTGACCCAAATCGCCATATTCTCTGCCGCTGGCCTGGTCGGCGCCTACTTGAGCGCGGTCTGCCTGCTGCCTGCCCTGCTCAAGGGCGTGGATCTGCGCCCAGCGCAATGGCCGCTGCGTGTCGCGCAAACCCTGCTGGCGGTGCGTGAGGCGCTGCTGAAGAAAATCCCGACTCCCGCATTGCTGGCGCTGCTATTGGCGTTTTGTGCCGCCGGTGTGTGGCAACTGACCAGCAAAAATGACATTCGCCAATGGGTCAGCGCGCCTCCACAACTGCTGACCGAAGCCCAGGCCATTGCCCGGATCACCGGCTATCAGCCCACCAGCCAGTTCTTCCTGGTACGCGCCGACAACGAACAGCAATTGCTGGAGCGGCAAAGCGCCCTCAGCGAGCGCCTGGAGCAGTTGATCGGGCTGGGCAAACTGCAGGGCTTTCTGGCCCTCGACCAGTTGGTCAGCCTGCCCGCTGAGCAAGAGCAATTGCGCGCAGCCCTCAGCGCCTTGCCACAGCATTGGCAGCCGCTGCTGGCGCTCGGCGTGCCCGAAAGCGCCTTGCAAAACGAACTGGCGCAACTGCAGGCCTTGCCCGAGCAGTCCATCGATGCCGCCCTGAGCGGCCCGCTGGCCGAACCATGGCGCCCGTTGTGGCTGGGCAAAAACCCTGAAGGCGTAGCCGCAATGGTCAGCCTGCAAGGTTTGAGCAACGCCAGCCTGCTGCGGGTACAAGCCCTGGACTTGCCCGGGGTGAAACTGGTGGATCGCCTGGGTGACTTGAACAACCTGTTCGCCGCCACACAAATCAGCGCCGCCGAGTTGAAGCTGTTGTCCTGTGTTCTGATCGTGTTGCTGTTGATTGCACCGTTTGGTTTTGGCGGGGCGCTGCGCATTGTCGCGCTGCCGTTGCTCGCCGCCCTGTGCAGCCTCGCCAGTCTTGGCTGGCTGGGTCAGCCGCTGACCTTGTTCAGCCTGTTCGGTTTGTTGCTGGTGACCGCCATCAGCGTCGATTACGCAATCCTCATGCGCGAGCAAATCGGCGGTGCCGCCGTCAGCCTGCTCGGCACTTTGCTCGCAGCGCTGACCACCTGGCTGTCGTTTGGCCTGTTGGCCGTGTCGGGCACGCCTGCGGTGAGCAACTTCGGCCTGTCGGTAAGCCTGGGGCTGGCGTTCAGCTTTATCCTGGCCCCGTGGGCGGGCAAGCAGGAGCACAAGGCATGCTGACCGGGCTGTTCTGGCTGCTGGCACTGGCCCTGTTTGCCGTGGCAACCCGCGTGGGTCGGCATTTTCGCATGATCCCGATTGTCAGCCAGTTGCTGTTGGCGTCCATCGGCTTACCGTTGCTGATGCTGTTCTGGGTCGAGCCGCACTGGCAGCTCAGCGGTGCACAACTGGTGGCGCCGGTCTGGCTCAAAAGCCTCTACAGCCTGAGCTTCGCCCTGTTACTGGGGACGATTTTGAGCGATGTGATCGATCTGCGTCTCGATCGCCAGAGCCTGAAAATCGCTCTGCCCAGCTTTCTCGTGCCGTTCGCCTGCGGAGTGGCCTGTGCGGTATGGCTGCTACCGGCACAACCGTGGATCAGTTCACTGGCCATCGGACTGGTGTTTGCCATCACCGCCATCCCGGTGCTGTACCTGTACCTGCGTCATATCGACTACCCGCCTGCCGCCACACGCCGTCTGGTGCAAAGTGCAATCGTGATCGACCTGACCTGCTGGAGCCTGTTTGGCCTGGCCCAAGGCAGCCTGGACCTGAGCAGCCTGCTGTTGCCGCTGGCCGCAGCCCTGGTGCCCTTGCTATTGCGCGCCCTGCGGATTCGTCAGCCGCTGTGCTACAGCCTGAGCTTTTTTGCGCTGCTGGTGGTGGCCGAACATTACCGCTTCAATGCGCTGATTTTCGGCGTCGGCTATCTGCTCTGCATGGCTTGGCTCAAGGTCGCGCTGGTCATGCCGTTAAACGCTGCATGGCTGGAACGTTTGCAAACCACCCTGGCGATCCCGCTGATCCTCACCTTCGGCATTGTGCAGATCGATGTGCACAGCGCCCTGAGCGAAATCAGCCTGCTGCAACTGAGTGCACTTTTACTGCTGCCGATGCTCAGCAAACTGCTGGGCAACTGGCTCGGGCTGAGTTGGGCTACACCGTCGTTCGCTGGCGCCAGCAAATGGCGAGAAAGCCTGTTACTGAATATTCGCGGCTTGAGCGAGATCGTCTTTCTCAACCTGCTGCTGCAACAACAGCTGATCAGCCCTGCGCTGTACTTCGCGCTGATGCTGATGAGCCTGGTCGCCACGCTGTTACCGGCGCTGGCGGGCATGAGTAAACCCCCTTTGAAGTCTGCCGTAGTACCCGGCAAGGAGCGCCTGTGTCAGGAATAGAAATGGAACGTCGCCAGGTCGTGGTGATCGGTGCAGGGCCGTCCGGCGCCATCGCCTCGGCCTTGCTCAAACGCAAGGGCCACGATGTGTTGATCATCGAGCGCCAGCACTTCCCGCGTTTTTCGATTGGCGAAAGCCTGCTCTCGCATTGCATCGACTTCATCGAAGAAGCGGGCATGCTGGACGCGGTACAAGCCGCCGGCTTCCAGTTGAAAAACGGCGCGGCTTTCGCCTGGGGCGAGCAATACAGCGCCTTCGATTTTGGTGAAACGTTCAGCAACGGTAAACCCACGACCTTTCAGGTCCAACGTGCTGATTTCGACAAGCTACTGGCCGATCAGGCGGCGTTGCAGGGCGTCGAGATCCGTTACGGCGAAACCGTAATTGCCACGGATGTAGAGCGGGCCAAACCACTGCTGGAAGTTGAGCGCGAAGACGGCAGCCGCTATCAGCTTGAAGCCGAGTTCATTCTCGACGCCAGCGGTTATGGGCGCGTCCTGCCGCGTTTGCTCGACCTGGAAGCACCGTCGAACTTTCCGCTGCGCCAGGCGGTGTTTACCCACGTTGAAGACCGCATTGATTGCGAGCGCTTTGATCGCAACAAAATCCTTGTCACCACCCACCCGACCCGGCGCGACATCTGGTTCTGGAGCATCCCGTTCAGCAATGGCCGCACATCGGTGGGCGTGGTGGCGGCGGCAGACCATTTCGCAGGTCGCAGCGAAAACCTCGACCAGTGCCTGCGTAGCTTTATCGATGAAACCCCCAGCCTGCAACGCGTGCTGGCCAACGCTGTATGGGACACCCCGGCCCGCACCCTGGGCGGCTACTCGGCCAACGTCAAAACCCTGCATGGCCCCGGCTTTGCACTGTTGGGCAACGCCGCCGAGTTCCTCGATCCGGTGTTCTCCTCGGGCGTAACCATCGCCATGCGTTCAGCGAGCATGGCGGCGGGCGTGTTGCACCGCCAATTGCAAGGCGAAACGGTGAACTGGCAAAGCGAGTTTGCCGAACCGCTCAAGCGCGGGGTCGACACCTTCCGCTGCTACGTCGAAGGCTGGTACGCCGGTACCTTCCAGGACGTGATCTTCCACCCCGGCAGCCAGCCACATATTCGCAGCATGATCTGCTCTATCCTGGCGGGCTATGCCTGGGATGAAAACAACCCCTTTGTCAGCGAATCCAGGCGCCGTTTGCGCATGCTGTCGGATGTCTGTGCCACGGAGCCCGCATGAAACCTCTGAGCGATACCTACGTTGAAGAAACCCGCATCGGGTTCTGGTTCTTGCGCAGCCACACCTGGCAGCACCATGTGCTGCGGGTGGCCATCAATGACCTGCGCAGCCTGTTCAGTGAAGCGCTGCCAGCCGCACCGGTGATCCTCGATGCCGGCTGTGGCCAGGGCAAATCGTTCCAGTACCTGTACAAAACCTTCGCCCCGCAGCGCCTGATTGGCCTGGATGCCGACCCCCTGAGCCTGCAATTGAGCGGCCAGGAGGCTCAGCGCCAGGGCTTTGATGTGGAGCTGATCGGCAGCGATTGCGCCGAACTTGATGTGCCGGATGCCAGCGTCGACATCCTGTTCTGCCACCAGACTTTCCACCACCTGGTACAACAGGACCGGGCGCTGGCCGAGTTTTACCGGGTGCTCAAGCCCGGTGGTTACTTGCTGTTTGCCGAGTCTACCGAAGCCTATATCGATACCTGGGTGATCCGCTGGTTGTTCCGCCACCCTATGCACGTGCAGAAAAGCGCGGCGCAATACCTGGAAATGATCCGCGACCAGGGCTTTGAATTCGAGTCGAAAAACGTCTCGTATCCCTACCTGTGGTGGAGCCGCTCCAAGGACTTCGGCCTGCTGGAGCGGGTTGGCCTGTTCAAGCCAAAACCGGTCGGCCAACGCGAAGAAACCCTGGTCAACGTCGTGGCACGCAAGCCCCTGACTCCTGTGGGAGCGGGTTTGCCCGCGATAGGATCGCTGCGGTGAATCATTCGAACCGAGTTGCCTGTATCGCGAGCAAGCCCGCTTCCACACGGATAATGTTTGTGTGGCTATTGATGTGCATGCTGCTCAGTAGCTGCACCAGCTTGCCGCTGCCCAGGAAAATGCCAACCCTGGCCTTGCCGATGCAATTGCATATCCAGCGCGAACAGGCCGATCAGCGTCAGGACTGGTTGCTGGTGATCCAGCAACAAGACACCGCGTTGCGCTGGTCCCTGATGGACCCGCTGGGCATTCCGCTGGCGCGCCAGTTGCTTCAGGACGGCACCTGGCATGCCGACGGTCTGTTACCGCCCAACCCCGAAGCCCGCGAGCTATTCGCCGCGCTATTGTTTGCACTCACACCGGCAACTGAGCTGGCGGATAATTATCCACAGGCCAAAACGGCGCCTGACATGCGGTTCATGGAACAGCGCTGGCAAGTGCACTACCCGCAACCCGAGGTATTTCGCATCGATATGAAGGGCGATCTGCATTACACCGTCAGCCCTCTGGCAAGCACGCCATGACGGCTTATCTGAATGCCTTGGGGCTGGTGTGTTCGCTCGGCAGCGGCAAACAAGCAGTCGCCCGCAAACTGTTTGCCGGGGACTGCTCAGGCATGCAGCGGCAAAGCGGCTGGGTGCCCGAGCGTGCCCTGACCATTGGTGCGGTACACGGTGAGCTGGCCGCAATCCCGGCCGGGCTCCAGCAGCAAGGCAGCCGCAATAACCAGTTATTGCTGCAAGCCGCGTTGCAGATCCAGAACGAAATAGATCAGGCGATTCAGACCTTCGGCCGCGACCGCATCGCCATCGTGCTGGGCACCAGCACCTCTGGCATTGATGAGGCCAGCCAGGGCATTGCCCACTATCTGCAGCATCAACAGTTCCCCGCTGATTACACCTATCAGCAACAAGAATTGAGCGCACCGGCCACCTTCCTGGCCGACTGGCTGGACATCAGTGGCCCGGCCTATGTGATATCCACCGCCTGCACCTCCAGCGCCCGCGCCCTGATGAGCGCGCAACGGCTGCTGGACATGAACCTGTGCGACGTGGTGCTGTGCGGCGGCGTCGACACACTGTGCAAATTGACGCTCAACGGCTTTTCGGCACTGGAAGCCGTGTCGCAAGAGCGCTGCAATCCCTTTTCGGTGAACCGCCACGGCATCAATATCGGCGAAGCAGCGGTGCTCTTTGTGATGAGTCGGCAACCTGCCGCTGACCACGCCATCGCATTGCTCGGCGCGGGGGCCAGCAGCGATGCACACCATATTTCCGCCCCAGAGCCTGGCGGGCGCGGCGCCGTTCAAGCCATGCAACGAGCCCTGCACCGCGCAGGCCTGCAAGCGGACCAAATCGGCTACCTGAACCTGCACGGCACCGCCACCCAGCACAACGATGCGATGGAAAGCCACGCCGTGGCCCAGGTATTCCCCGATGGCGTACCGTGTTCGTCGACCAAACCCATGACCGGCCACACCTTGGGTGCAGCTGGCGCGCTGGAAGCTGCCTTCTGCTGGCTGAGCCTGAACCACGACGGTGCCTTGGCGCCCCACGTCTGGGACGGCCACGGCGACCCGGCGCTGCCTGCCCTGAACTGGGTAACCGCTGGCCAGACCCTCGCCCCCGCCCCACAACGCTGCCTGATGAGCAACTCGTTTGCCTTCGGCGGCAATAACGTCAGCCTGATTATCGGAGAGGCCCCATGATTGACTGGCCACTCGCCGAATTGCTGCCCCACGCTGGAGACATGATCCTGATCGATCAGATCCTGGCGTTTGATGAAGAGCAGATCGAAACCCGCCTGAGCGTCAAAGCCGGCGGCCTGTTCAACCGCGAAGACGGCAGCCTGCCCGCCTGGGTAGGCATTGAGTTGATGGCGCAAAGTGTCGCGGCCTACGCCGGTTGCCGCGCCCGCCTGGAGGGACGCGCCGTGGCACTGGGCTTTTTGCTCGGCACACGTAAATTTGAATGCAACGTCGAACATTTCCCGCTCGGCGCGCAGCTACATATCCACGCCCTGCGCTCTCTGGAAGACGACAACGGCATGGGCGTGTTCGAGTGTCACCTCACCGGCCCCGGCATTCATGCCAGCGCCCGCCTGAACGTGTTCCGCCCGCCCCAGGCTGACACCTACCTTGCTCAAACACCCCGGGAGACCCGCCATGACTGAGTCCATTCTGGTCACAGGTTCCAGCCGTGGCATTGGCCGCGCCATCGCCTTGCGCCTGGCCCATGCCGGTTTTGATCTGGTGCTGCATTGCCGTAGCGGCCGCAGCGAAGCCGATGCCGTCATGGCCGAAGTACACGCCTTGGGTCGCAGTGCCCGGGTGTTGCAATTCGACGTATCGGAGCGCGCCCAATGCAAAGCCATCCTGGAAGCCGACGTTGAGACTCACGGCGCCTATTACGGCGTAGTGCTCAACGCCGGTCTGACTCGCGACGGGGCCTTCCCGGCGCTGAGCGAAGACGATTGGGACGTGGTGATGCGTACCAACCTCGACGGCTTTTACAACGTGCTGCACCCGGTGATGATGCCGATGATCCGCCGCCGCGCAGCCGGACGCATTGTCTGTATCACCTCGGTTTCGGGGCTGATCGGCAACCGCGGGCAAGTCAATTACAGCGCCTCCAAGGCCGGCTTGATCGGCGCCGCCAAGGCTCTGGCCATCGAGCTGGGCAAACGAAAAATCAGCGTCAACTGCGTCGCGCCAGGGCTGATCGACACCGCCATGCTTGACGAAAACGTACCGGTAGAAGAACTGATGAAAATGATCCCCGCCCAACGCATGGGCACCCCGGAAGAAGTCGCGGGGGCGGTCAACTTTTTGATGTCGGCCGAAGCAGGCTACATCACCCGCCAGGTACTGGCCGTCAACGGGGGGTTGTGCTGATGAAACGCGTCGTTGTCACCGGCATGGCCGGTATCACCTCACTGGGCAGTGACTGGGCCAGCATCGAGGCCAATTTTGTGGCCGGGCGCAGCGGCATCCGGCGCATGGACGAGTGGGACCGCTTCACCGAACTCAACACTCGTCTGGCTGGCCCGATCGATGATTTTGCCGTGCCCGCCCACTGGACCCGCAAGCAACTGCGCAGTATGGGCCGCGTGTCGCGCCTGGCCGTCGGCGCTGCAGAACAGGCCTTGCAGGACGCCGGCCTGCTCGGCAACCCGATCATTCGCGATGGCCGCATGGGCGTGGCCTGCGGTTCATCCACCGGCAGCACCGACGAGATCAAGGCGTTCGGCAATATGCTGCTCAACTCGGTGGCAGACGGCCTGAATGCCAACAGCTACGTACGGATGATGCCGCACACTACGGCGGCCAATATCAGCATTTTCTTTGGCCTGACCGGGCGCCTGATCCCGACCTCCAGTGCCTGCACCAGCGGCAGCCAGGGCATCGGCTATGCCTACGAGGCCATCAAGTTCGGCCGCCTGCCGCTGATGCTCGCCGGCGGCGCCGAAGAACTGTGCCCAACCGAAGCGATGGTGTTTGACGCGCTGTACGCCACCAGCCTGAAAAACGACGCCCCGCACACCAGCCCACGCCCCTACGACAACGGTCGTGATGGCCTGGTGATCGGTGAAGGCGGTGGCATGCTGGTGCTTGAAGAGCTGGAGCACGCCCTGGCCCGTGGCGCGCACATTCATGCGGAGATCGTCGGTTTTGGCAGCAATGCCGACGGCCAGCACACCACCCGCCCGGAAGTCGGCACCATGCGCCGGGCCATGGAACTGGCACTGGAAGATGCAGGCATTGGCGCGGATGCCATCGGCTATGTAAATGGCCACGGCACTGCTACCGAACAGGGCGACATCGCCGAGACCCTGGCCACCAGCGAGCTGTTCGGCAAACACATGCCCATCAGCTCGCAGAAGAGCTTTTTAGGCCACACCCTGGGTGCCTGCGGGGCGCTGGAGTCCTGGTTCAGCATCGAGATGATGAACCTTGACCGCTATGTACCCACGCTCAACCTCGATGAAGTCGACCCCCGCTGCGGTGAACTCGACTACCTGCGCGGCGAGTTTCGCGTCATGCATAACGACTACGTGATGAACAACAACTTTGCCTTCGGCGGGGTCAACACATCGTTGATCTTCCGTCGTTGGTCCTGAGATTTCTGGAGCCCACGCAATGACTTACCTGCTGCGCATCACCCTGATTGCACTGGCCCTGCTGACCACCGTGTCCTGCACCAGCAAACGCATGCTGACCCCCGATCGCACGTTGCACGCCTCGATCCACAGTGACCGGGCGCAGATGCAGCAAGCCATCGTCAAGGCGCTGGTAGGGCGTGGCTGGACGGTGCAAAAAATCACCCCGCAGCTGGTGCAGGCGCAGATCACCGTGCGTGGGCAATACCACGCCGAAATCGACATTCCGTACAGCGCCGACCACTACCGTATTCAGTACCGCGACAGCAGCGGCCTGGACTACAAGGACGGCA
Organism: Pseudomonas fragi; assembly: GCF_002269505.1. GTDB lineage: Bacteria > Pseudomonadota > Gammaproteobacteria > Pseudomonadales > Pseudomonadaceae > Aquipseudomonas > Aquipseudomonas fragi_D. The sequence continues at coordinate 300,334 of NZ_NQKQ01000001.1, forward strand.
AGATCCACAAAAACTACATTCGCTGGGTCCGCCTGCTAGACCGCGATATCGTGCGCGACCTCAAGGACAACCAGAACGAAAGCACGGCCAAACAGCTGTCTGAAGCGGCGCTGGTAAAACCGTTGTAACTCTGCATTTTTCATCGTCAAGGAGACTACCCCCATGCACTTCAAAACCCTGGCTGCTGCCACCACGATGCTGCTCTGCACCCTGCCGAGCGTGAGCCAGGCCCGTGACAGCGCGCTGTACCTGCCGTTTGATCAGGTCGTCAACGAAGCCATCAGCTCCGGCAAGATCGACGGCAGCGTCAAGTTCTACCTGGCGGGTAATACGCCGCACGGCAAGGTCTCGGTGCTCAGCCCCGGCGCCGTGACCAACAAAAAGACCAATGCGTTTAACAAGACCGATTACGAAGCCTGCTCCTGGGCGCTGCAATCGGCGCTGATCACCCTGCATGAAGCGGCGAAAAAAGTCGGCGCCAATGCGGTGACCGATATCGCCAGCTTCTACAAACGCAACGAACGCAAAGACCCGAAAACCTACGAGTGCCACGCCGGTGCAGTGATCGCAGGTGTCGCCTTGAAGGGAGATTTGTCGAAGGTGAATTGAAAGCCGCAGTAATGGCTTGACCCCAGACATGACAAAGGCGCCTTTCGGCGCCTTATTCACAAACAGACGGGCTTGTCATCGCACTGTGTCTGTCCGGCTCTGCGATGGCTGGTTGCCCAGGACCCTCAGAGTCTCGCGCGCCTTGGTAACCCTGCCAAGGGCTTTAGCGATGAAGGCCGGATCACCTCCAGCTTCGTCCCTGCTTGCTTCAAGGTAGTGCCGGATATCTTCCTCCGTCTTGAGGAATTCGGAACTGTCCCAACGCGTGAATGTTTCAATCACCTCTCACTCTCCTTAAATGCTTTGGCAATCAACCGGGCTTGCTTGATATCGCGGATTTGACTGTTCTTATCTCCAGCGCACAATAAAACGATCCATTGATGACTATGCTTCATTAAGTACAATCGGTAGCCAGGGCCGTAATCGATTCGCGCTTCGCTTAACCCCGCACCCAGTGATTTGGTGTCACCCAAATGGCCTTCAGCAATTCGATCAATCCTGACCGCAATTCGCGCTCGGGCACGACTGTCGGGCAAGTTTGAAAGCCAGCGTGAAAAGGTAGAACTGCGAATAATTTCAATCATTCGCAAAAGGTAAACTTAAGGCTACACCTGAAGAATCAGCCCATTACACTCCCTTTCGTCTGAAATAGCAGTTTGTTGATTCAGTCATCGGCGGCCATGTACAAGCACGGTCCCTGTCATTCGCAGGACGATTCCTAGACCCTGGCCACGGTCTTGCGCGTCAGCAACTGCGCAAACGCATTCGCCATCGGCGAGTTGCTGCCCTTGCGCTGCACCAGCCACACGGCGGTGTTAGCGTCCGGGTCCAGCAACGGCCGATAGACCACGCCCTTGATGCGCATATGCTGGAATGACGCCGGCAGCACCGACACCCCCAACCCCGCCGACACCAGCCCGATAATGGTCATGGCCTCCCCCGCTTCCTGGGAAAAGTGCGGACTGAACCCCGCCTGTCGCGCTAGGCTGAGCAATTGCGCATATAAGCCGCTGCCATAACTGCGCGGGAAAAACACAAAGGGTTCGTCGGCCAATGCCGCCAGTTGCAAGCCATCTTCGCTGCCTTCTGCCAGAGGATGGTCAGCACGGATGACCGCTACCAACGGCTCACGAAACAGCTCCACGGTGCTCAAGGAATCAGGCAACGCCAGCGGGCGCATGATGCCGACTTCGATGGACTCGTCCACCAACCCCTCGGCCACCTCGCGACTGCTCATTTCCTTGAGGTCCAGATGCACCGCCGGGAATGTCTGGCGAAAGGCAAAAATGGCCTGGGGGATGCTGGAGTTGAACGGCGCCGACGAGGTAAAGCCAATCTTCAGTTCGCCCAGCTCACCCAACTGCGCACGCCGGGCCACGTCGGCGGCCTTGTCGACCTGGGCCAGCACCCGCCGTGCTTCTTCAAGAAAAAGCCGACCGGCTTCGCTGAGCGCTACCCGACGGTTGGTGCGATCGAACAAACGCGCCCCCAGTTCCTGCTCCAGCGCCTGGATTTGCTGGCTTAGCGGTGGCTGGGAAATACCCAGCACCTGCGCCGCCCGGCCAAAGTGCAGCTCTTCGGCAACGGCAATGAAATAGCGCAAATGGCGAAGTTCCATACAAACTCCATTAAGTCGTAAAACCTCTTAAACAGGTCGAACAATATATTGGAAAGAATCGTTAGCCGCCTATATTCTTTTGTCATTGCCGTTCGGCTTTACCGCAATTTGAGGTCCCCGTGAAAACTGCTGCTGCACCCCTCGCCCACGAGATCCCGCCGTCCGCGCTGGATGATGTTGTTACTCAGCTTAATGATGTGTTTATCGAGAAAGGCACGCCGATGTTCATGCGCACGGTGCTGGCCCTGTTCTCGGGTGGGTTCGCGACCTTTGCCCTGTTGTACTGCGTGCAACCGATGATGCCGGTGTTGTCCCATGAATACGGGATCAACGCCGCGCAGAGCAGTCTCATTCTATCCGTGGCCACAGCGATGCTGGCCATTGGTCTGTTGATTACCGGCCCCATTTCCGACGCCTTCGGGCGCAAGCCGGTGATGGTGTTTGCGCTGTTTTCTGCGGCGCTGTTTACCGTGCTCAGTGCATTGATGCCGAGCTGGGAAGGTGTGCTGATAACCCGCGCATTGGTGGGCCTGTCACTTAGCGGGTTGGCCGCGGTGGCCATGACCTACCTGAGCGAAGAAATTCACCCGCAACACATCGGCCTGGCGATGGGCCTGTATATCGGCGGCAATGCCATTGGCGGCATGAGCGGACGGCTGATCAGCGGTGTATTGATCGACTTTGTCAGCTGGCACACAGCGATGCTGGTGATCGGCGGGTTGGCGCTGGCAGCAGCCGTGGTGTTTGTAAAAATCCTGCCCGAATCGCGTAATTTCCGCCCTCGCTCGATGAATCCGCGCAGCCTGCTCGACGGGTTCACCATGCATTTTCGCGATGCCGGCCTGCCGTGGCTGTTTCTCGAAGCCTTCCTGCTGATGGGCAGCTTTGTCACGCTGTTCAACTACATCGGCTATCGCCTGCTGGCTGACCCGTACAACATGAACCAGGCGCTGGTCGGCCTGCTGTCCATCGTTTATCTGTCGGGCATCTACAGCTCGGCGCAGATTGGCGCACTGGCTGACAAGCTGGGCCGCCGTCGCGTGCTCTGGGCCGTGATTGTGCTGATGCTGGCCGGTATCGCCCTGACCATGCTCACCCCCATCGCATTTGTGATTATCGGCATGCTGATGTTCACGTTCGGTTTCTTCGGTGCCCATTCGGTGGCCAGCAGCTGGATCGGCCGCCGGGCGACCAAGGCCAAGGGCCAGGCGTCATCTTTGTATCTGTTCAGCTATTACGCCGGATCGAGCGTGGCCGGTACCCTGGGTGGTGTGTTCTGGCACCTGGCGGGCTGGAACGGGATCGGCTCGTTTATCATCGGCATGCTGGTGGTTGCGCTGTTGGTGTCGCTGCATCTGGCCCGGCTGCCGGTGCTGCCAGGGAATGTGAAAAGCGCCTGAGCCTTGTGCGACGCACAAAAAAGCCCGGTTCCTGAAAAGGAGCCGGGCTTTTTTAATCCGACGAATTACTGGTGATATTGACCAGAGAATTCATGCACCGCGCTGATAAAGGCACCCGCGTGTTCCGGTTTCACTTCCGGGGTGATGCCGTGACCCAGGTTGAACACATGGCCCGAACCGTTGCCGTAGCTGGCCAGGATGCGCTTGACCTCAGTGCGGATCGCCTCCGGGTTGGCGTACAGCACGGTCGGGTCCATGTTGCCTTGCAGCGCAACCTTGTTGCCGACACGACGGCGGGCTTCGCCCAGGTCGCAGGTCCAGTCCAGGCCCAGTGCATCAGCGCCAGCATCGGCGATGCTTTCAAGCCACAAGCCACCATTTTTGGTGAACAGGATGACCGGTACTTTGCGGCCTTCGTGTTCGCGGATAAGGCCGCTGACGATTTTGCGCATATAGGCCAGGGAAAATTCTTGATAGGCCGCAGCCGACAGGTTGCCGCCCCAGGTATCGAAGATCTGTACAGCCTGTGCGCCCGCCAGGATCTGGCCATTGAGGTAAGACGTGACCGACTGCGCCAGCTTGTCGAGCAGCAAGTGCATGGCTTGCGGGGTGTCGTAGAGCATGGCCTTGGTTTTGCGGAAGTCCTTGGACGAGCCGCCTTCAACCATATAAGTGGCCAGCGTCCACGGGCTGCCGGAGAAGCCGATCAATGGCACACGGCCATTAAGTTCTTTGCGGATGGTGCTGACTGCGTTCATCACGTAGCCGAGATCTTTTTGCGGATCAGGGATGGGCAGTGCTTCGATGTCGGCCAGGGTGCTGACGACCTTTTTGAAGCGCGGGCCTTCACCCGTTTCGAAGTACAGGCCTTGGCCCATGGCATCGGGGATGGTCAGGATGTCCGAAAACAGGATCGCCGCATCCAGCTGCGGGAAGCGGTCCAGAGGCTGCATGGTGACTTCACAGGCGAATTCGGCGTTCTTGCACAGGCTCATGAAGTCGCCGGCCTTGGCACGGCTGGCGCGGTACTCCGGCAGGTAGCGACCGGCCTGACGCATCATCCAGACAGGCGTTACGTCTACGGGTTGCTTGAGCAAAGCGCGAAGGAAACGGTCATTCTTGAGAACAGTCATGTCAGCATCCGGAAAAAAAGTGGGGGCATTTTCTCAGAGACGGACGCAAAAGGCACGGCAAGTGCCGTGCCTTTTATCTATCGGGTCGATTTGTAGCGGTTTAACGCCTTATTTGGCAACACCGCGAAACAACTGTGGGAGCGAGCTTGCTCGCGATAAGGGCTTCACATTCAGCATCTGCACTGAATGATCTGTCGATATCGCGAGCAAGCTCGCTCCCACATTTTGATCTCATTCCCATTCGGGAAAGTGATCAGACGCCCAGGTAATCCATGATCCCTTCAGCCGCAGTGCGGCCTTCGAAGATCGCGGTCACCACCAGGTCAGAACCGCGCACCATGTCACCACCGGCAAAAATCTTCGGGTGGCTGGTCTGGTGCTTGAACTGCGACTGCTCGGGTGCAATCACACGGCCCTGGCTGTCGGTCTGGATATCGAACTGCTCAAACCACGACGCCGGGCTTGGACGGAAACCAAACGCGATGATCACGGCGTCTGCCGGGATGATCTCTTCTGAACCCGGAATCGGCTCAGGGCTGCGGCGGCCACGGGCATCCGGCTCGCCAAGACGGGTCTCGACCACCTTCACGCCTTCAACCTTGCCTTCACCAACGATGGCAATCGGCTGACGGTTGTAGAGGAACTTCACACCTTCTTCCTTGGCGTTCTTCACCTCTTTGCGCGAACCCGGCATGTTGGCTTCGTCACGACGGTAAGCACAGGTCACCGATTTGGCGCCCTGGCGAATCGAGGTACGGTTGCAGTCCATGGCCGTGTCACCGCCGCCGAGCACCACAATCTTTTTGCCTTTCATGTCGACGAAATCTTCCGGCGACTTTTCAAAGCCCAGGTTGCGGTTGACGTTGGCGATCAGGAAATCCAGGGCGTCGTGCACGCCCGGCAGGTCTTCACCGGCAAAACCACCTTTCATGTAGGTGTAGGTGCCCATGCCCATAAAGACGGCGTCGTACTCGGCCAGCAGCTGTTCCATGCTGATGTCCTTGCCGATTTCGGTATTGAGGCGGAACTCGATACCCATGCCGGTGAAGACTTCGCGACGGTGGCTCAGTACGGTTTTTTCCAGCTTGAACTCGGGGATGCCGAAGGTCAGCAGACCGCCGATTTCCGGGTTCTTGTCGAACACCACCGGAGTGACCCCGCCACGCACCAGCACGTCGGCACAACCCAGGCCTGCAGGGCCCGCACCGATGATGGCCACACGCTTGCCGGTCGGCACGACCTTGGACATGTCAGGGCGCCAGCCCATGGCGAACGCCGTGTCGGTGATGTATTTCTCGACCGAACCGATGGTCACCGCGCCAAACCCGTCGTTGAGGGTGCAGGCACCCTCGCACAGACGGTCTTGCGGGCACACCCGGCCGCACACTTCGGGCAGGGTGTTGGTCTGGTGCGACAGCTCGGCAGCCGCGAGGATGTTGCCCTCGGACACCAGCTTGAGCCAGTTGGGAATGAAGTTATGCACAGGGCATTTCCATTCACAGTACGGGTTGCCACAGCCCAGGCAGCGGTGGGCCTGCTCGGCCGACTGCTGGGGTTTGAAGGGCTCGTAGATTTCCACGAACTCTTTTTTGCGTTGACGTAACAGTTTCTTCTTCGGATCTTTGCGCCCGACATCGATGAACTGGAAGTCGTTACTCAGACGTTCAGCCATGGTTAAAACCTCATCAAACTTTTCAGGCGCATATCACTGCGGGTTGGCACGGATGCTGGAAAGCAACGATTTCAAGCTGGCAGCCTTGGGCTTGACCATCCAGAAACGACGCAGGTAATCATCGAGGTTTTCCGAGAGGTTGCGACCCCACTCGCTGTTGGTTTCCTCAACGTATTCGTCCAGCACGTGTTGCAGGTGATTACGGTAGGCCTCCATCGCTTCGCCACTGATCCGCTGGATTTCCACCAGCTCGTGGTTAACCTTGTCGACGAAGGTGTTGTCCTGATCCAGCACGTAGGCGAAACCGCCGGTCATGCCCGAGCCGAAGTTGTAACCGGTTTTACCCAGCACGCAGACAAAACCACCGGTCATGTATTCGCAGCAGTGATCGCCTGTGCCTTCCACCACGGTGTGGGCACCGGAGTTACGCACGGCGAAACGCTCGCCCGCCGTGCCCGCTGCAAACAGCTTGCCGCCGGTGGCGCCATACAGGCAGGTATTGCCGACAATCGCACTGTCCTGAGTTTTGTAGACGCTGCCTGCAGGCGGGACAATGACCAGCTTGCCGCCGGTCATGCCTTTACCTACGTAATCGTTGGCATCGCCTTGCAGGTACATGTGCAAACCACCGGCGTTCCACACACCAAAGCTCTGACCGGCAGTGCCTTTGAAGCGGAAGGTGATAGGCGCCTTGGCCATGCCCTGGTTACCGTGGGTACGGGCGATCTCACCCGAGATACGGGCACCAATCGAACGGTCGCAGTTGCAGATATCGAGGTCAAACTCGGCACCGCTCATGTCGTTGATCGCCGAGTGCGCCATGTCGAGCATCTGCTCGGCCAGCAGACCTTTGTCGAACGGCGGGTTGCGGTCTACCTGGCAGAACTGTGGCTTGTCGGCCGGGATATGGTCGCTGCCCAGCAGTGGCGTGAGGTCCAGGTTATGCTGCTTGGCGGTTTCGCCCTGGAGGATTTCCAGCAGGTCGGTGCGCCCGATCAGCTCTTCCAGGGTGCGCACGCCCAGCTTGGCCAGCCACTCACGGGTTTCTTCGGCCACGTAGGTGAAGAAGTTGACCACCATGTCGACAGTGCCGATGTAGTGGTTTTTACGTAGCGATTCGTTTTGCGTCGCAACGCCGGTTGCACAGTTGTTGAGGTGGCAAATACGCAGGTATTTGCAGCCCAGTGCGATCATTGGCGCGGTGCCGAAGCCGAAGCTTTCAGCGCCCAGGATCGCGGCCTTGATCACGTCCAGACCGGTTTTCAGGCCGCCGTCGGTTTGCACCCGCACTTTGCCGCGCAGGTCATTGCCGCGCAGGGTCTGGTGGGTTTCAGCCAGGCCCAGCTCCCACGGTGCACCCGCGTACTTGATGGAGGTCAGCGGCGATGCGCCGGTGCCGCCGTCATAGCCGGAGATGGTGATCAGGTCGGCATACGCCTTGGCCACGCCTGCGGCGATGGTGCCTACGCCCGCTTCTGCTACCAGCTTCACCGATACCAGCGCTTTCGGGTTGACTTGTTTCAAGTCAAAGATCAGCTGCGACAAGTCTTCGATGGAATAGATGTCGTGATGCGGCGGTGGCGAAATCAGGGTGACACCCGGTACGGCGTAACGCAGTTTGGCGATCAGGCCGTTGACCTTGCCACCCGGCAGTTGCCCGCCTTCGCCCGGCTTGGCGCCTTGCGCAACCTTGATTTGCAGCACTTCGGCATTGACCAGGTATTCCGGCGTCACACCGAAACGGCCAGTGGCCACTTGCTTGATTTTCGAGCTGCGGATGGTGCCATAACGCGCCGGGTCTTCGCCGCCTTCACCGGAGTTGGAGCGTGCGCCCAAGCGGTTCATGGCTTCGGCCAGGGCTTCGTGAGCCTCTGGTGACAAGGCGCCCAGGGAAATACCGGCCGAGTCGAAACGCTTGAGGATCGAGTCCAGCGGTTCGATATCGTCGATCGACAGTGGTGTGTCGAGGGTCTTGACCTTGAACAGATCGCGGATCATCGACACCGGGCGTTTGTCGACCAGTGCGGTGTATTCCTTGAACTTGCTGTAGTCGCCCTGTTGCACGGCGGCTTGCAGGGTGGCCACTACATCCGGGTTGTAGGCGTGGTACTCACCACCGTGTACGTACTTGAGCAGACCGCCTTGCTGGATCGGCTTGCGCGCGCTCCAGGCCTCGGCTGCGAGCAGCTTTTGCTCGGCTTCAAGGTCGACGAAACGTGCGCCCTTGATACGGCTTGGCACGCCACGGAAGCTCAGTTCGCAAATTTCTTCGGACAGGCCGATGGCTTCGAACAACTGCGCACCACGGTACGAAGCGATGGTCGAGATACCCATTTTCGACAGGATCTTGAGCAGGCCTTTGGTGATGCCTTTGCGGTAGTTCTTGAACACCTCATAAAGGTCGCCCAGTACTTCACCGGTACGGATCAGGTCGCCCAGCACTTCGTAGGCCAGGAACGGGTAAACCGCCGAGGCACCGAAGCCGATCAGCACCGCGAAGTGATGCGGGTCACGGGCAGTAGCGGTTTCGACCAGGATGTTGCTATCGCAACGCAGACCTTTTTCGGTCAGGCGGTGATGCACGGCGCCCACAGCCAAAGAGGCGTGAACCGGCAACTTGCCCGGCGCGATATGACGGTCGCTCAGAACGATCTGGGTGCGACCGGCGCGCGCGGCTTCTTCGGCCTGATCGGCGATATTGCGCACGGCCGCTTCCAGGCCAAGGCTCTCGTCGTAGTTGAGGTCGATGATCTGACGCTCAAAGCCCGGCAGGTCGAGGTTCATCAGCGAACGCCATTTGGCGGGCGAGATAACCGGCGAGCTGAGGATCACACGGGAAGCGTGCTCCGGGGATTCCTGAAAGATGTTGCGCTCGGCACCGAGGCAGATTTCCAGCGACATCACGATGGCTTCACGCAGCGGGTCGATCGGCGGGTTGGTGACCTGCGCGAACTGCTGGCGGAAGTAGTCGTACGGCGTGCGAACACGTTGGGACAGCACGGCCATTGGCGTGTCATCGCCCATCGAACCTACGGCTTCATAGCCCTGCTCGCCCAACGGGCGCAGCACCTGGTCGCGCTCTTCGAACGTGACCTGATACATCTTCATGTATTGCTTGAGCTGATCGACGTCGTAAAACGCCGAACCGTGGTCGTTGTCTTCCATCGTCGCCTGAATGCGCAGGGCATTCTTGCGCAGCCACTGCTTGTACGGGTGGCGCGACTTGAGGCGGTTGTCGATGGAGTCAGTGTCCAGCACCTGACCGGTTTCGGTGTCCACGGCCAGAATCTGGCCCGGGCCGACACGGCCTTTGGCGATCACGTCTTCAGGCTTGTAGTCCCATACGCCGATTTCCGAGGCGATGGTGATATAGCCGTTGGTGGTGGTCACCCAGCGCGCCGGGCGCAGGCCGTTACGGTCGAGCAGGCAGACCGCGTAACGACCGTCGGTCATTACCACTCCGGCCGGGCCGTCCCACGGTTCCATGTGCATGGAGTTGTACTCATAGAACGCCCGCAGGTCGGGGTCCATGGTTTCAACGTTCTGCCACGCCGGTGGAATCAGCATGCGTACGCCACGGAACAGGTCGATGCCGCCGGTGACCATCAACTCCAGCATGTTGTCCATGCTGGAGGAGTCCGAACCCACGCGGTTGACCAGCGGGCCGAGTTCGTCGAGGTCGCCGATCAGATCGTTGGCGAACTTGGTACGACGGGCCTGGGCCCAGTTGCGGTTGCCGGTAATGGTATTGATCTCGCCGTTGTGGGCGAGAAAGCGGAATGGCTGAGCCAGCGGCCATTTCGGCAGGGTATTGGTGGAAAAGCGCTGGTGGAACACGCAGATCGCGGTTTGCAGGCGCTCATCACTCAGGTCCGGATAAAAGGCGGTGAGGTCCGCCGGCATCATCAGGCCTTTATAAATGATGGTCTTGTGGGAAAAGCTGCAGATGTAGTGATCGCTGTCAGCCGCGTTGCTCACCGACGAGCGGCGGCGGGCGCTGAACAATTTGATTGCCATGTCCTGATCGCTCAGGCCATCGCCTGCGATAAACACTTGCTCGATCTGCGGCAGACGCTCCAGCGCCAGACGGCCCAGAACGCTGGTGTCGATCGGCACTTTGCGCCAGCCAACCAGTTGCAGGCCGGCAGCAAGAATCTCGCGATTCATGTTGCTGCGGGCCGCTTCGGCCTTGATCGGGTCCTGGTTGAAAAACACCATGCCGACCGCGTATTGCTTGGGCAAATCGGTACCGAACTGTTCCTTGGCGGTTGCACGCAGGAACAGGTCAGGCTTTTGAATCAGCAGGCCACAACCGTCACCGGTCTTGCCGTCTGCGTTGATCCCACCGCGGTGGGTCATACAGGTCAGGGCTTCAATGGCGGTTTGCAGAAGGGTATGACTGGGTTCGCCCTGCATGTGGGCAATCAGGCCGAAACCACAGTTATCCTTGAATTCATCGGGGTGGTACAGACCTGCTTTCATAGACACTTTCTCACCAGGCTGCCCCAAAAAGGGGCAAATTTCTTTTAATTCAACCACTTGCTCCCGCGCTGAACGTACGCCAGCTTGGCAGGGGCAAAAGGGTGGTCATTCTACACACCGTCACAAAGACCCACAAATTTAGCGGCGATTAACCGTAAGTTCGTGTCGCATTTATGAAAGGTTTAAAGCGATTGCTCGTGCTAGTCAAAACATTTTTGATGTCGACTGCTGCGCGGCGCAGACACCACAAGGCACACGTCTTGGAAAGCACGTATGCACAAGCAGGGATTTGATGTGCTAGAACGGCGACCTGGGTAAGGTCGCCGGATCATCAGCGAGCTGTAGCCAGCTCTTTTTGAACGCTGGCGACAGTGCGAGGCCAAGGTTTACCAGCCTGAGTCTTCGCTGGCAAGTTCTTGATTGCTGCAGTTGCTGCAGCATGGCTCGGGAAGTTGCCATAGGTGACGACGTACAGTGGCTTGCCATTCAAGGTTTTCTTGAAGTAACGAGCATCGCCGCCCAGTTCTTTGGCGACATTTTGTGCAGACGCTTCAGAACTGGTGCCGACGATCTGCACCACATAGTTATTGGCAGGCTGACTGCTGTACCAGCTACCGCCCGGTGCGGCCTTGGCCAGGGTGACTGGCTTCTCGGCTGGCTTGACCACAGGCTTGGCGGCCGGTGCTGGAGCGGGTTTGGCAACTGGTGCAGGTGCTGGTTTGGCAGTAGCAACGGTTGGAGCCGGTGTCGGGCGCGGCGTGGCTACAGGCGCAGGACCCGCTGGCACGCCAACCGGTGGCGCGGTGGTGGTGACGGTCGGTGGCGAAGCTACGCCGCCATCAACCGCTGGCACACCGCCATCGTCGCCTTCAGCGATACCACCGGCTGCTTCAGCCAGCGGGCCGCGCATAACCGGCTGCGATTGCCCAACCAGCGGCAACGGCATCGGCTGCGAAGAGCCGGCGAAATCAACCGACGGCTGGGCACCGCTGTTCGGCGCGGCCTGGCCCAATTGTGTCTGTTCAGTACCCGGCGCCGTAGGCGCCTTGCTGCGACCCGGAATCAGAACGGCAGCAGCGACGGCCACTACCACTACTGCACCAATGGCCAATACGTGTTTCTTCGGCATCTTGAACCCCATACTTGGACGCTTGACCGCTGAGCGGCTGGCAATCATGGCTTCGATCATTGCATCGCGGGCGACCTGGTTGATAATCCCGGGCCAGCCTTCGGAGCTCTCGTGTATATCTGAGATCTGCTGAGCGCTAAAGAGTTCGATCCCGCGCCCGGCACCTTCAAGACGCTGGGCCAGGTACTCGCGGGTTTCTTCGAGGTCATAGGGCTGCAGGTCGATCACATGGAAGCGCTCTTCATCAGCGCTCAGTTCCTCAAGACCGGCAATCATCGACGGCTCACCGAACAGGAACACATGCGGACGGCCTTCCGGCGTGCCTGCAGCCAGCGCCAGCAAGGCTTGCAGCGCAGATTCGTCAAGCTGCTCGGCGTCATCAACCAGCAAGTAGACTTCCTGCCCGGTCAGCGCCAATTGCACCACTTGGGCCAGGATGGAGCCTACGTCTGCACGGGCAACGTTCAGCGTTTGTGCCACTTGCTGCAAGATGCCAGCAGCATTGCCAGCCCCTCGCGCCGAGACCACAACACTCTGTACCGACTGCTTGTTGGTGCTCGCCACCAATGCCTGGCGCAGCAAGGTTTTGCCACTGCCTTCAGGGCCGGTGACAACCAGCAGCAACTGGCTATAGCGGGCAAGGTGATGCAACTGCCCCAGCACCGGCTTGCGCTGGGCCGGGAAAAACTTGAAGCCCGGAACCCGCGGCGCAAAGGGATCGTGGTTGAGCTGGAAGTGACCGAGGAACGCCTCGTCGGCATGCAAACTAGTCATCGGGATCTTATTAACCTTTAAGCTGAGCCAGTGCGCGGTAATCCGCACCCAGCGTGGCTTGTAGAACCTCTTGTGGATAATCGTCAGTCACTGTGGCTTCGCCCATGTGGCGCAAAAGCACCAGCCGCATACGACCGTCGATCACTTTTTTATCTACTGCCATGTGTTGCATAAAGTCGGCGGGGGTCATTTCGCTGGGCGGTACCACCGGCAAGCCGGCGCGCTGAAAAATGCGAATGCCGCGATCACGCTCTGCATTGCTGATCCAGCCCAGACGGGCGGACATTTCCAGCGCCATCACGGTGCCCGCAGCGACGGCCTCGCCATGCAGCCACACGCCGTAGCCCATATGGGTTTCGATGGCATGGCCAAAGGTATGCCCCAGGTTGAGCGTGGCACGCACGCCCGACTCGCGCTCATCGGCACCCACCACTTCAGCTTTGGCCGCACACGAACGCTGTATCGCAGCCGTCAGGGCGGTCTGGTCCAGGGATCGCAATGCATCCATATTGTCTTCAAGCCAGGTCAGGAACGGCTCATCGCAAATCAGGCCGTACTTGATGACTTCAGCCAGCCCTGCAGACAGTTCGCGGGCAGGCAGGGTGTTGAGGGTCTGGGTATCAATCAGCACCAGGTTGGGCTGATAGAACGCACCGATCATGTTCTTGCCCAGCGGATGGTTGATGCCGGTTTTACCGCCCACCGACGAATCCACCTGGGACAGCAAAGTGGTCGGTACCTGGATAAAGTCGACGCCGCGCTGGTAACAAGCCGCTGCAAAACCGGCCATATCGCCGACAACACCGCCGCCCAATGCAATCACCGTAGTACGTCGATCATGGCGAGCGGTAAGCAGACCATCGAAAATCAGTTGCAGGGTTTCCCAGTTTTTGAACGACTCGCCATCGGGCAGGATGATCGGCAATACCGAAAACTGCGCAAGGCTACGAGTCAAACGCTCAAGATAGAGTGGCGCAACCGTGGTGTTGGTCACAATCGCCACCTGGCGACCGGCGATGTGCGGAGCCAGCAACTGCGGCTGATCCAACAAACCTTCGCCAATATGAATCGGGTAGCTACGCTCGCCTAGATCAACCTTCACTGTCTGCATGAAACCCCGCGTTGAAGCACGGCGCCTGCGCCCTGCTTCGCAATTATCAAGTGATGGCATGCCATGAAAGGCATGCTCTGCGCCGAGAATAGCGCATTTCGTATCGCACTTTAATGGTCTGCGCAGCGACTACCGGGGAGGAAGCTGGGCCAGGCGCTCAAGAATATCGAGCACCACCATGCGCGGTGGCCGTTCATCGGTTTCAACCACCAGGTCAGCGATTTCCCGATAAAGCGGGTCGCGCACGGCCAACAGGTCGCGCAGGATTTTTTCCGGATTGGCGTTGCGCAGCAATGGCCGGTTGCGATCACGGGAAGTACGCGCCACCTGCTGTTCAATGGAAGCGTGCAAATACACCACGCGCCCGCCATTGCGCAGCGCCTGCCGATTTTGCGGACGCATGACCGCGCCACCACCGGTCGCCAGCACAATGCCATTTTCATGGCACAGCTCAACAATCATGGCTGTTTCACGATCGCGAAAGCCCGGCTCGCCTTCTTTATCGAAGATCCACGGGATATTGGCACCCGTGCGCACTTCAATTTCCTTATCGGAATCTTTGAACGGCAGGTGCAGCTCTTTGGCCAGCAAACGTCCGATGGTGCTTTTTCCAGCCCCCATTGGCCCAACAAGAATCAAATTTCGCACAGAATCAATGACTCACAGCAATCGCCTGGTTGTTCATGATACGCGGAGTCAGGAACACCAGCAGTTCGGATTTTTTTTCCAGGACAACGTCTCTATGGAAAAGTCGGCCAACATACGGCAGATCGCCCAAAAATGGCACTTTATCTACCACTTTGCTTTGAGTTTTTGAGAACACTCCTCCAATCACGATGGTTTCGCCGTCCTTTACCAGTACTTTGGCCCTGACCTCGTTCTTCTTGATGGGCGGCACATCCTGCAGCTTGCTCATGTAATCAGGCTCATCCTTGGTCACCACGACGGCCATGATCACGCTGTTGTCAGGGGTAATTTGCGGCGTCACCTCCAGCGACAGTGAGGCCTCCTTGAACGAAACTGATGTGGCCCCGGTCTTGCTGGCCTGCTGATAGGGAATTTGTGTGCCTTTAAGGATTTTGGCGGTTTCCTTGTCCGCGGTAACGACCTTGGGCTGCGAGATGATTTCACCATTGCCTGTCTTTTCCATGGCCGTCAGCTCCAGATCCAGCAACACATTGTTGGTGACGAAGGCGATGCCCAAGCCGGAGGTATTTCGCGAAACACCCAAGTCAACAAAGGGCGCACTGACGTTACCCGCCCCAGCCCCGGACGCCTCAGGCAGGGTGATACCACTGGCTTTCCAGATGCCGCCATTGTTTAGCCCTCCCCCCCAACGAACACCCAGGCTTTTTTCGAAGTCCACACCTGCTTCGACAATCCAGGCCTCAATCATCACCTGACGCACCGGCACATCCAGTTGAGCGACGATGCGCCGCAACTCATCCAGCCGTTCACTTGATTCAAAGGCAATGATGTTATTGGTGCGTTCATCCACGGTGATCGTACCCTGCCCCTCAGTACCCGGCTGGCCGCCGGTCACTGACTGGAACAGCATGGCAATATCTGCCGCCCGGGCGTAATTGACCTGCACCAGCTCCCGACGCAACGGCGCAGGCTCGGGACGCTCGCGGGCAGCGATCTCGTCCAGGGGCGCGATCAACAGCACATTGCCTTCAAGGTGCTTGCCCAGCCCCTTGCTTTTAAGCACCAGATCCAGCGCCTGATCCCAAGGCACATCCTGCAAACTGAGGGTTATGCTGCCCTTTACGGTGTCGCTGACCATCAGGTTGAACCCGGTAAAATCCGCCAGCGATTGCAGCACCGTGCGCACTTCAAGGTTCTGAACGTTCAAGGACATTGGTTCGCCCACATACTGCGGGCTTGCGATGGATGACGGCGAGGCCTGTCCAGCCGCCAGCGTTGACTGCGAATTCAGCGCACTCCATAGCGCCAGTACGCAGACCGGTGAAATCCTTTTCATGGTGTTTATCCGTTAAGACTGTTGCTTTAAAGGGATCGTCAGGGACCTTTCCAGCCAACCGCCCCGACCATCGGTAATCAGTTCAAATACTTCAATCTGCTGCGCCTGGATCGAAGAAACCTGGCCATTGTTGCGCCCCAGATAATCCCCCACTTTCAAGCGGTGAATAACCCCATTGGCCCGCAGCAATGCGTTTGTCTGCAGCTCACTGGACAGCGTGCCAACCATCTCGAACTGTTCCAGATCAAAGCCTTCCAGAAACTCCCGGGGCCGATCCGCGTCAGACTCATCGCCCGCAAGGCTGACCTGCCAACTGCCAGCCCCTCGCCCCGGTATGGCCTGAAAGGGATTGCGCAACGCCGTCGCACCGTATGTAAATACAGGCGCAGCACTGATCACGGGGAGTGGCTCAATGGCAGCGTTTGCATGCCTTTGCTCGGCCTGCAAATAGCTATGCAGCTCGACAGTAGTCTGCGGGTTATCACACCCCGTCAGGCTTGCCAGCAAACCGGCGCCAAACACTCGCAAAAAAACACTCATGGGATCAGTCCTTGATCGTGGGTGCGGTAGGCCCTTGCCAGCAGTGTCATGCGCAACTGGCCGTCACCCGTATCATTGATTGGCGCAAGTGTGACGTCATGCAAAGTGACAATGCGCGGCAGGCTGGCCATGGCGCTGACAAAGAGGCCAAGTTCGTGATACCCCCCGACAAGGGTCATGTGCAGCGGCAGCTCGGCATAGAACGTTTGCAGGACTTCGGGGAGCCACTGAATATGCTCGACCAGCAGACCGTTGCCCTGGCCCAACTGCGAGATCTCATCAAGCAGCTCTGGCACTTGTGGCTGAGCGGGCAATTGCTTGAGCAACGCACTTAACCCGGCCTCCAGCCTGTGTACTTGCAGCACATAGGCATCCAGATCGGCAACCTGTGCGGCTCTGGAATCAAACGCCGCCTTTAGCGTGACCTGACCCTCGTGCAGCTGTTGCAGCCGTGTAACCGACAGGTGAAACAGCAGTGCATAACCCGACATCAGCATCAGGCCCAGCCACACCAGAGCCACGGCTGTTTTGCGTGTTGGCGACCAGGCTCCGGCGTTGCCAAAGTGCAATTCACGCAGGTCGAAACTGCGCAGGCTTTCGAGCCAATGCGCAGGCATCATAGCGCCCCCCCGGCAGGGGTGTGCCTGGCTTCACGCACGGTCATCTGAAACAGTCGCTCCTGCCCACCAGCCTGGGCAGGGTCTGCCTTGACGTCATTGAGTTGTGGCGTTTCCAGCCAGTGCGAAGCATCGAGATTTCGCATCAGCTGGGCGACAAGATTATTGGTCTGGGCAACTCCCGTGATGACAATGCTGCCCTCGGTCATTTTCACGTCGGTGAAATACACACCCTCCGGCAAACTTCGCGCCAACTGCTCCAGAATTATTCCGCTGCTCGAGCGGCTGGCCTGCAGCGTGCCTATTGTTTGCATACGCTCCAGCAATTGCTCACGGCGCACCTTCAACTGGTCGATCTGCTCCGCACGGCCATCGAGCTGGAACGTGGCGCTGCGGATCAGATCATTGCGCTCCAGCTGGCGCTCTACCAATGTGTCGATAAAGTGGTCAGCAGCAAACAGACCGGCCAGGGCCAATACAGACAAAACCGCCAACACCACCAAAAAACGCCTGCGCCGCTGTTCACGCAACAACGCGCGCCAAGGTAACAAATTGATTCTCGCCATTAATCGAACCCCCTCAAGGCCAGGCCGCAGGCAGTCAACAACACCGGCGCATCGCAATGCAAGGCTTCAGGGGCAAGCGCGGGATCAAGGTCCATCAGCGCAAATGGGTTGGCAATGCAGGTTGGCATACCAAGACGGGATTCAACCCACTGCACCAACCCCGGATCCGCGGCCGCCTCGCCGGCCAATACGATCATGCCGACCAGCCCGTCAACACCGGACTCGGCAAAGAGCTCAAGCTCGCGCTCCAGATATTCGACAATCGTGGTTTTGAAGACTTGCTCCGCAGCAGTCGCCTGCCCCGCAAGCAGTTCTCGGGAGTAGATAACCTCGTCCTGCCGCACAATGCTAAGCACACTTGCATGGGGTGCAAGGTCGAGCACCGCCACGGCTGCATCCAGTGCCAGGCCTGCGCTCATTGCCTGAACACCCCGCGCCAGAGCATGGGCCTGCACAGCAACCACTCGCGGGGTCAGTCCGGCACTGGTCAAGATTGAGCGATGCCACTCCAGCACCTCCTGACGACACGCCACGAACAGCACGCTGACCAGCCCGGGATTGCCCGGCAAGTGGCCTTGAACCTCGAAGTCCAGCGCCATGTCGTCCAGCGCACAGGGTATGTACTGCTCCGCCTCAAGCCGTACATGAAGCTCAAGCTCGACTTCGCTCAAGCCTGCCTCCACTTCCAGAGTTTTGCTGATAACCTCCCCATCGGGCACCGCGATGATGGCATCTCTGGCCAGCACCTGCGCCTTCTCCAGTGCCCTTAGAAGCACTGCAACGACACTTTTCGCCTCTGCGCCGGTCTGATTATCCATAAGCCCGGCTGGCAACGGCGCCACGGCATAAGCCTTAAGCTTGAACCGGCCCCGCGAACGGCTCAACTCGACGAGTTTGATCGCCTGCTGACTGATTTCTACGCCGACGCAACGATGACGTGTTTGAGGTAATAATCCGGGCACCTTTGTTTTCCCTAATGCAATCCGTAACTTACGGAGGGTAAAAAATGAGATCCGTGCAAAACCTGTTCTGACATGCGGCTCATGACGTTCATGAGCGAAAAATGCTTATAATGCCGGGCGTTTTTTCCGTATCGTCGACCCGGCGCAACTGCGCACTACCCTGACGTGCAAACCCATTTCTTGATCTGGAAATCCAAAAGCCTTGATTCGTCTGCTGAAGTTTTTCGGGTGGTCTTTCGTTGCCGTGTTCTGCGGGCTGTTGCTCGTGTTAAGCGGCGCGTTTCTCTATCTTAGTCCTGGCTTGCCGTCTGTAGAGTCGTTGAGAAGCATCCAGTTGCAGATTCCTTTGCGGGTCTACACCAGCGACGGAAAATTGATCGCAGAGTTTGGCGAAATGCGCCGCTCACCGATCAAGTTCGCCGACATTCCGCCCAATTTCATCAACGCCCTGCTCTCTGCAGAGGACGACAACTTCGCCAATCATTACGGGGTCGACCCGAGCAGCCTGATGCGTGCCGCTACCCAACTGGTAAAAAGCGGACACATACAATCAGGTGGCAGCACCATCACCATGCAAGTGGCGAAGAACTACTTCCTCTCCAGCGAGCGCAGCTTTTCGCGCAAGACCAACGAAATCCTGCTGGCTCTGGAAATTGAACGCGAGCTGACCAAGGACGAAATCCTTGAGCTGTACGTGAACAAGATTTACCTGGGCAACCGCGCTTACGGTATCGAATCCGCTGCCCAGGTTTACTACGGCAAATCGATCCGCGACCTGAGCCTGGCGCAGATGGCGATGATCGCCGGCCTGCCCAAAGCCCCTTCACGATTTAACCCGCTGGCCAACCCGGTGCGCAGCAAAGAGCGTCGCGACTGGATCCTGGGCCGTATGTACAAGCTGGGCAAAATCGATCAGGCCAGCTATGAAGCGGCGATCGCCGAGCCTGTAAACGCCAGCTACCACGTGCCAACCCCGGAAGTGAGCGCGCCTTACATCGCCGAAATGGCCCGTGCCGAAATGGTCGGACGCTACGGCAGCGATGCCTACACCGAAGGTTTCCGTGTCACTACCACGGTGCCAAGCGATCTTCAGGAACTGGCCAATACCGCCGTGCACGAAGGCCTGATTGCCTATGACCAGCGTCACGGCTACCGCGGACCGGAATCGCGTCTGCCGGGCAAGACACTGGCCGTGTGGACGCAGGAACTGTCAAAGCAACGCCCGATAAGCGGTCTTGAGCCGGCCATTGTGACCCAGGTCGACAAAGACGGCATTCAGGTACTGACCCGCACCGGTGAGGCTCACGTAGCCTGGAACACCATGAAATGGGCGCGCAAGTTCCTCAACACCAACAGCATGGGGCCGATGCCCAAACAGCCTTCGGATGTGGTCCAGGTCGGCGATCTGATTCGGGTACAGCCGCAGACCGATGGCAGCTACAAATTCAGCCAGGTGCCCACCGTACAGGGCGCGCTGGTATCGCTGGACCCGGATAACGGCGCCATTCGCGCGCTGGTGGGCGGTTTCGCCTTTGAGCAAAGCAACTACAACCGGGCGATGCAGGCCAAGCGCCAACCGGGCTCGAGCTTCAAACCGTTCATTTACAGCGCCGCACTGGATAACGGCTACACTGCCGCCACCCTGGTCAACGACGCACCAATCGTGTTTGTCGATGAGTACCTGGACAAAGTCTGGCGCCCGAAGAACGACACCAACACCTTCCTCGGCCCGATCCGCGTGCGCGAAGCACTGTACAAGTCGCGCAACCTGGTCTCGATCCGCTTGTTGCAAAGCCTGGGTGTCGACCGCACCATCGACTACATCAGCAAGTTCGGCTTCAACAAACAGGACTTGCCACGCAACCTGTCGCTGGCCCTGGGTACTGCCACCCTGACGCCAATGGAAATTGCCACCGGCTGGAGCACGTTCGCCAACGGCGGCTACAAGATCACGCCGTATCTGATCGACAAGATTGAAAGCCGCAATGGCGAGACCCTGTTCGTGGCCAACCCGCCAAGCGTGCCTAAAGCCGACAGCAAGGATGTGCCGCCAGAAGCCGCAGCGCTGACCATTGACACCATCAATGCCGCACCCGGCCTGCCGACTGTGGAGACGCAGGCGGTAGCCGAGCGGATTGTCGACGGACGCACCACTTACATCCTCACCAGCATGCTGCAGGACGTGATCAAGCTCGGCACCGGCCGCCGCGCCCTTGCACTAGGCCGCACCGATCTGGCAGGTAAAACCGGTACTACCAACGAATCCAAGGATGCGTGGTTCTCCGGCTACAACGCCGATTATGTCACCACCGTATGGACCGGTTTCGACCAGCCTGAAAGCCTGGGTCGTCGCGAATACGGCGGCACCGTGGCTTTGCCGATCTGGATGACGTACATGGGTGGCGCGCTCAAAGGCAAGCCAGCCCATACGCAGCCAGAGCCCGAAGGCATCCTCAGCCTGCGGATTGATCCGTCCAGCGGACGTATCGCCTCTCCAGGCACGCCTGGCGCCTACTTTGAACTGTTCAAGAGCGAAGACACCCCGCCGACCAACAGTGAGCTGGGCAACAGCGTAGCACCGGGCAGCCCACTGCCAGCAGATGACGGTGCACCAATAGATCTGTTCTGATGAACAGAGTCGCCGGCGGCAAGCTGAAGAGCGCTTGCTGCTGGCCGCTTCAAGCAAGCTTCCCCACGGTCCGCTTCCCTTCGATCAATTGATCCACCGGTGCCATGGCCAGTTGATCGATTCGGGTACTTTCGCTATGGGCCTCCCAGCGCGCCAGGCTTTCGGCCAGTACCGAAGGTTGCGAGGCATACCGACCATATACATCTGTCCCGCCGGGCACCTTGAAGCGCAACGCATACAGGCGCTTACGGGTGTTATGCACATTGCCCATCTCACGCATAAGCAGGTTCATGGTTCGTACTTGCTCTTCAAATGTACTGCCCGCACAGGTCATTTCCTCTCGGTATCTAACCCTCAGTTGTTGTGCGATGTGTTCAAACGCCTGATCCACAAACAACACCTCACACTCGGTCACCAGCGAGCGCCGTGCCTGCAGCGCTTGCTGGCTGCGACGCAAGGCCGCCCAACAGCTGGGAATATAACTGTCGACCATAAACTGCTGGCTGATATCGACCAGTTGCTTGAGTTGCGCGCCTGTTTCCGGCGCTGCATTTTTTTGCTCAAGTACCGCACGGCTTACAGCATGCTGGGTGACAGTCTCGCTGAGCGGCTCCCACAGAATATGGGACATCTGCCCCTGACCAAACTCAACCGGCATGAAGTGGCGCAAGGTGCCGTGATGCTGATAAGGCTCCCCGATCAGCTGGTTCAGGCCCGCCACAAATACCCCAAAGCCTGCTGGCACATTTTTAAAGCTGAGTACCCTGCCTGCGTGATAGGCCGACAACGAGCTATTCATCCAGGTTGCAGGAACCCCGGGGATCGGGTCGTCATGGTTGACCATGCGCTGATGCACTAGCCCCTGCGCTGCGCGCACAAAAGCCTGGTCAGCGGCACGTGGGGCACCGTAGGTGTAAAGCTGCACGTCACAAGCCCGCAACTTGTGCAACATTTGAGCAAGAATCAAACCAATGGCACCGCCCTGGCTGTGACCACAAACCAGTACTTTTTGCCCGGCGTAAAATTTGTCCAGATAGCTATCAGCAAGCTCATAAACTTGCCGGGCAGCATCGTAAAACCCGCCGTGCACGTGGCCTTCGCCCTCTTCAAAGGGCACTTGGCGCACATCCGCATTGCGCGACAATTGCGACCACGAACCACTACTCCGAACAGCAATCACGATGACTTTATCGTTATGGGTCACAAAGGCCTGCGCGCTGGTACCTTCTGCCCCAAAGCGGACATCACCGCGAAAATGAACCGATGAAGGGGTCTCCTGACCACGCCCTGAAAGAGAGTCAATAGACGGGTACAGCACGGGGTCGAACGGCACAATCTCCAAGCGCCTGGAGTACTGCACATCTTCATATAAAGGGTAATAGGCCTTTGATTGCTCCGGGCTGACCTGCCAGTCCACCATGCTCAATTCCCCACCGGGCGTTGACACACCCGACTTGCCAGCAGGGTGGCCAAAAGGGCAATTACCCAGCGTAGCCATCAACGCCAATTGGTAGAGGTTAAGCGTGCAAAACTGCGGGTCCGTTGACAGTAGCGGGCACAGAGCCCGCAAGGGTCGTACTTGCAACACGGTATGACGACCTTCGGCCAGGCTCACGCCGAACGGCCTGCACTGCACCGGATAATGGCTGGCCACTTCAGGTGGCAAGTGCGAAACATGCTCGACCAGATGTCGTACTTCAACTTGGTAATAGTCAGAATTTGCATTGATATATGACGGCTTTTTCTGCGGGCGGGAACCTTCTGTATTGAGGTATCGGGTGTGCTCGGCCCTGACCTGCAGTTCAGTGATCTGGAGGGGGTAATGCTTGCGAACCATCAAGCGCGAATAGAGGTCATTACTGGCGTCATGCAGCTGCCTGAACATGACAACAACAGGCCCGACCACATGCCCGGCAGCCCTGCCAACCCCGGCGGCATCCAGATTGCCACTGTGTTTTATCCCGTCTTGATCGACCAACTCAAAGGCCAACCCCGCATAGGATTTTTTTGAACCCTGCTCATCAATCAATTGAAAACTGGTCTGGTTGTAACGTTTTTTGCGCAGATAAGTGAACATCCATGGTTCCTGAAAACGAGGGTCCACTTCAAAACAAAGTCCCCTCAGAAGGGGCTGACGCTAATGGAACTATGCGCAAAATAATGTAGGAATATTCTTATTTTCATGCAGGGAAAATACTGGAGTTTCTTTTGTCAGGATTTGTATTACAGATACTAAAAAGCCCCGACGCTTCAACAGCACCGGGGCTTTTATTGTGACGCTATACGGAGTTAACCGTTGAAGACGTCATCCACGCTCTTGAGCGGGTAATTTTTCGGGTATGGCAGGGTTGCAACACCGGTCTCGATGGCAGCCTTGGCCACTGCATCGGAGATCAGGGTGATCAGGCGCGCATCCATTGGTTTCGGGATGATGTATTCACGACCGAATTCCAGCTTGATACCGCCGTAAGCGTCACACACTTCTTGTGGCACTGGCAGTTTGGCCAGTTCACGCAGTGCGTTGGCCGCAGCGATTTTCATTTCTTCGTTGATGCGCTTGGCGCGAACGTCCAGTGCACCACGGAAGATGAACGGGAAGCCCAGTACGTTGTTGACCTGGTTCGGGTAGTCCGAACGGCCAGTGGCCATGATCACGTCGTTACGGGTGGCGTGAGCCAGTTCCGGGGAGATCTCCGGATCAGGGTTCGAGCACGCGAACACGATCGGGTTAGGCGCCATGCGCAGCAGGTCTTCAGCGCTCAGCAGGTTTGGACCCGACAGACCAACGAACACGTCAGCGCCGTCCATGGCGTCAGCCAGGGTGCGCTTCTCGGTAGCGTGGGCGAATGCCGACTTGTACTGGTTCAGGTCGTCACGGCCGGAGTGGATCACACCGGTACGGTCGATCATGTAGATGTTTTCGATGGTTGCGCCCATGCTCACCAGCAATTTCATGCAGGAGATGGCTGCAGCACCGGCACCCAGGCAAACGATCTTGGCATCAGCCAGGGTTTTGCCAGCGATTTCCAGGGCGTTGATCATGCCGGCCGCGGTCACGATAGCAGTGCCGTGCTGGTCATCATGGAATACAGGGATATCGCACTGCTCGATCAGAGCACGTTCGATCTCAAAGCACTCAGGTGCCTTGATGTCTTCGAGGTTGATGCCGCCGAAGGTGATGGAGATGCGTTTTACGGTGTCGATGAAAGCCTGTGGGCTCTCGGAATCGACTTCGATGTCGAATACATCGATACCGGCAAAGCGCTTGAACAACACGCCTTTGCCTTCCATAACAGGTTTGGAGGCCAATGGGCCAAGATTACCCAGGCCCAGAATAGCAGTACCATCAGAGATCACGGCTACCAGGTTGCCCTTGCCGGTGTACTTGTAGGCCAGTTCAGGGTCGCGGGCGATTTCGCGCACTGGTTCGGCTACACCCGGGCTGTATGCCAGCGCTAGATCGCGGGCAGTAGCGGTAGGTTTGGTAAGCTCGACACTCAGTTTGCCTGGACGTGGCTGTGCATGGTATTCGAGAGCGGCAGTTTTCAAATCAGACATGTGGGCATTCCGCTTTTTTTGCTGTTGGACAGACGAATCGCCGAGCATACGCGTGTCGCAAAGTCCCGACAAGACTGGCCAGTCAGCAGTGTCAAGGCCTTTACCTTACGACTTTGGCCCAAGAGCCGCGCCCCACAAGGGCTGGAGTGTTCACAATCTGCGTTTAAAATTGTCTACAATTTTTAGCGCGCAATGACTTTCAGCATCCCAGGATGACTCAAAGGCAATACCCAGCGCGCCTGACCTGCCTTCAAGCCGCCTCGTTGCGAACGGTCCAGTACCCAGCCTCTGGCCTCGATTTTCGCACCTTGCAGACTGGCGAGTTGCTTTTGGCTGAAGCTGGCCAGTTGCTTGAGACCAATGTGCAACACCAGGCCACCCTGCAGATCGATCCAAAGCCCACCCTGGTTGCGCTGGACCTTACTGACCGTGCCCCCCACCAGGGCGAACCCCGAGCGGCGTATCTGCTGTGGCGCCAGCACCGGCGACTGCCGCCAAAGCCCCAGGCGAGCCTTGCGCGCACTGCGCTCAGCAGCCTGCTGACAGCCAAGCAGCGCCACATTCGGCGCGATTGCCACCTGATACCCCAGGCCGGCAGCCAGTAATCGGGCCTCAAGGTTGCTGCCATCGGCACCAAACACATGGGCCAGAGTACGACCATAACGGTCCCTGGACTGTTTGCCTGCCAGCAGCCCGACCCGACCATTGCTCTGTGCCACCAGCGCTTGCAGGCGCTTGCGTGCCGCGTCGGCAAAGGGCTCGGCGGACTTGCCCGGCTTGCCTGTCTCCGGCGTATTGATGCCGATCATGCGCACGCTGCGGCCATCCTTGAGGCGCAGGGTATCGCCATCGCTCACCCGCTCTACCAGCGCGTAGGACACACCGCCCGGTGCCGGGCAAAGCGGCGCCGCCCAAGCATTGCCCAGCCAAATCGCAGGCACAAAAAAGGCGCCCGCAAGGGACGCCTTTTTCAATAACCTGACCAGACCAAAAAGGCTGCTCAAGGTCATCAGCCTTACTCGGCTGCTTTTTCTGCTTCTGCTGCTGGAGCTGCTGCTTTAGCGCCGAAAGCACCAAAACGAGTCTTGAAGCGATCAACACGACCGCCAATGTCCAGAGTCTTCTGCTTACCGGTGTAGAACGGGTGGCACTCGTTGCATACGTCAGTGCCCAGTGGCTTGCACAGGTTCGAACGAGTTTCGAACTTGTTGCCGCAGCTGCAAGTTACCAGGATTGTTTCGTACGCTGGATGGATATCGGCTTTCATGGGGTATTCCTCTAGCGTGCCGCCACTCAACACCATTGTTGAATACCGCACGTAAAATTAGGGCGCCGATAATACCAGACCTTTGCATTGACGCAAGCGGCAAAGCATGATCCGCAAACAAGTTTCACCCTTCATTGAGCTGGCTTTGAGTCCCGCGCTGCGTTGTCTGCTAGGCTCCCGGCCATCTTTGCCGTTCATCACTTGAGAGCCCCGCGTGCCCGACGCCATTTTGCGCCTTGCCCTGCCTTCCCCTTTGCGCCGCCTGTTTGATTACCGGGCGCCTGCCGGCGTGCTGCGCAGTCAATTACAACCGGGCATGCGCCTGCGGGTGCCGTTCGGACGACGCGAGATGATCGGCATTCTGGTCGAGGTGGTCGACCACAGCGAAGTACCGGCCGACAAGCTCAAGCCGGCGATTGCCCTGCTTGACGTCGTGCCGCCGTTACCGGCTTCCTTATTCAAGCTGTGCCTGTGGACTTCGCAGTACTACCAGCACAGCCTGGGCGACACCCTGAGCTGGGCGCTGCCGGTCTTGCTGCGTCAGGGCGAACTGGCCGAGACCCGCCAGGAGCGGTTCTGGCAGATTGCCCCCGACGCCAAAATGGACGACCCCCGCATTGCCCGCGCCCCGCGCCAGCGCGAAGCACTGGCCACTCTTGCCCAGCACCCCCACGGCGTGGCTCATCAGCTATTAAGCAAGTTGATGCTGAGCAAAGACAGCCTCGACCTGTTGCTGGCCAAAGAACTGGTCACCGTTGAAGTACGCCGTCACGCCCCCGCCGAGCGTCACGAACATTGGCTGGCCCAGCCCGAACTGCCGCTCAACAATGAGCAGCGGGCGGCCTATGAAGCGATTCGAGCAGGCTTCGACCATTTCCATGCCTTCCTGCTGGCCGGGGTCACTGGCAGCGGCAAGACCGAAGTGTATTTGCAACTGATCCGCGAAACCCTCCAGGCGGGCAAGCAGGCGCTGGTGCTGATCCCCGAGATCAACCTGGGCCCGCAGACCCTGGCCCGTTTCGAACAGCGCTTCAATGCCCGTATCGCCCTGGTGCATTCGGCGGTCAACGATCGCGAACGCCTCGAAAGCTGGCTGGCGGCACGAGATGGCGAAGCCGACATTATTATTGGTACCCGCTCGGCGCTGTTCACCCCGATGAAAAACCCGGGGCTGATTATCATCGACGAAGAACACGACGGCTCCTATAAACAGCAGGAAGGTTTGCGCTACCACGCACGCGACCTTGCGCTGGTCCGCGCCCGACAGGAAAACATCCCCATCGTGCTCGGCTCCGCGACACCATCACTGGAAAGCCTGCATAACGCCTACACCGGCCGTTATGGCTTGCTGCGCTTGAATGAACGCGCGGGCGGGGCCAAGCAACCACGCTTCCTGCGCCTGGATGTGAAAAGCCGTCCACTGGACAGCGGGATTTCCGGGCCGATGCAGCAAGCCATTGGCCAGACGCTCGCCGCAGGTCAGCAAGTACTGGTGTTCTTGAACCGTCGCGGCTTCGCGCCGACATTGCTGTGCCATGACTGTGGCTGGATGTCTGAATGCCAGCGCTGCGATGCGCGCATGACCGTTCATCAGCGCTCCGGCGAACTGCGTTGCCATCACTGCGGCTATGTCGAGCGCGTGCCGCGCAACTGCCCGCAGTGCGGCAAAGTCGATTTGCGGCCAGTCGGCGCTGGCACCGAACGGGCCGAAGAGCGGCTGGGCATCCTGTTTCCCGATTACCCGGTACTGCGGGTTGATCGCGACAGCACCTCGCGAAAGGACGCGATGAACCAGCTGTTTGCCACTATTCAGAAGGGCCAGCCGTGCATTCTCATCGGCACGCAAATGCTTGCTAAGGGCCATCACTTCCCCCGAGTAACCCTGGTTTCGATTCTGGACGCCGATGGCGGCCTGTTCTCCGGCGACTTCCGTGCCAGCGAGCGCATGGCCCAGTTGATCGTGCAGGTCGCCGGCCGTGCCGGGCGGGCCGAAGAGCCGGGCAAGGTGATTATCCAGACCCATCTGGCCGACCACCCGTTACTGATCCAGCTGACCGAACAGGGTTATTTCGCCTTCGCCGAGCAGGCCCTGAGCGAGCGCCGGGCTGCGGGGCTGCCACCTTTCGCGCATCTGGCGCTGTTACGCGCCGAAGCCCATAAACCCGGGCAGGCAGAGGGTTTTCTGGATGAAGCCTGCAGCGAGGCCGAGCGCCTGCTGGGCGAGTTGAATCTGAGCGGCATCGAGCTGCTCGGCCCGGTGCCTGCGCCAATGGAACGCAGGGCCGGGCGCTATCGTGCTCAACTACTATTACAAGCCAACGCCCGCGCACCGCTGCATCGTTTGCTCAGCCAATGGCTGCTGGCCCTTGAACAAATGCCCAGTGGTCGCCAGGTACGCTGGTCGCTGGACGTGGACCCGGTAGACCTTTATTGATGTAACGCAGCGGCAAGCTTCGAGCCTCAAGCTATAAGTGAAAAGCAACGACCATTGAAGAGCAGCCCCATGCTTGTCGCTTGCGGCTTGCAGCTTGCGGCCCGGAAGACCGATAATCCCCTGTTTTTCCACCTGCGCACTGAAGCGCTACCGCGCTTGCGGTCGAAAGAGAAGACCATGAAAGACACCATTCGCCAGCTTATTCAACAAGCCCTAGCTCAACTCGTCACAGAAGGTGTGTTGCCTGAAGGCCTGACGCCAGCGATTCAGGTGGAAAACGCCCGTGACAAAACCCACGGCGACTTCGCCAGCAACATCGCCATGATGCTGGCCAAGCCTGCAGGCATGAAGCCCCGTGACCTGGCTGAAAAAATCATCGCCGCCCTGCCGGCTGATGAGCAGATCAGCAAGACCGAAATCGCAGGCCCGGGCTTTCTGAACTTCTTCCAGAACACCCAGGCCCTGGCCTCGCGCCTTGATGCCGCACTGGCCGATGCAAAAATCGGCGTGCGCAAGGCCACCCCTGCCATGCGTACCGTGATCGACATGTCCGCGCCCAACCTGGCCAAAGAGATGCACGTGGGCCATTTGCGCTCCACCATCATTGGCGACGGCGTGGCTCGCGTCCTGGAATTTTTGGGCGACGAAGTGATTCGCCAGAACCACGTAGGCGACTGGGGCACCCAGTTCGGCATGCTGATGGCCTACCTGGAAGAGAACCCGATCACCAGCGACGAGCTGAGTGACCTCGAAAACTTCTACCGCGCAGCCAAGAAACGCTTTGACGAGTCGCCGGAATTTGCCGATCGCGCCCGTAGTCTGGTGGTCAAGCTGCAAGCCGGCGACCCGGACTGCCTGGCGCTGTGGACCAAGTTCAAGGACATCTCGCTGTCCCACTGCCAGAAAATCTATGAGCAGTTGAACGTAAAACTGACCATGGCCGACGTAATGGGCGAAAGCGCCTACAACGATGACCTGATCAACGTAGTCAACGATCTCAAGGCCAAAGGCATGCTGGTCGAGAGCAACGGCGCCCAGTGCGTGTTCCTCGACGAGTTCAAGAATGCCGAAGGCGAGCCGCTGCCCGTCATCATCGTCAAGGCCGACGGTGGCTATCTTTACGCCACCACTGACCTGGCGGCCATCCGCTACCGCAGCGGCGTATTGAAAGCCGATCGCGCCCTGTACTTTGTCGACCAGCGTCAGGCTCTGCACTTCCAGCAAGTATTCGCAGTTGCGCGCAAGGCCGGCTTCATCACCCATCCGATGGAAATGGAACACATGGGCTTCGGCACCATGAACGGCGCCGACGGCCGTCCATTCAAGACCCGTGATGGCGGTACGGTCAAACTGATCGACCTGCTCAACGAAGCCAAAGAGCGCGCCTACACACTGGTTAAAGAGAAAAACCCGGAGCTGCCTGAAGACGAACTGCGCGCCATTGCCAAAGTTGTCGGGATTGGCGCGGTGAAATACGCCGACCTGTCCAAGCATCGCACCAGCGACTACAGCTTCAACTTTGACCTGATGCTCAACTTCGAAGGCAATACAGCGCCATACCTGCTGTATGCCTACACCCGTGTCGCGGGCGTGCTCCGCAAGCTGGGCAAGGGTTTTGAAGAAGTTCAGGGCCAGATCGTGCTTGAAGCCCCGCAAGAGCAAGAACTGGCGGCCAAACTGGCGCAGTTCAGCGAAGTGCTGAACAACGTTGCCGAAAAAGGCACGCCGCACACCCTCTGCACCTACCTGTACGAAGTGGCCGGCCTGTTCTCCAGCTTCTACGAGAACTGCCCGATCCTGAACGCAGAAGACGAAGCGCAAAAACAAAGCCGCTTGCGTCTGGCGGCACTGGCAGGCCGTACCCTCAAGCAAGGCCTGGAACTGCTGGGTCTGGAAACCCTGGAGCGCATGTAAGTTGGCCGCCAAGAAAAAACCAGCACCCAAGCGTGGCGCCAGCCGGTATCAGGCGCCCGCCAAAAAGCCGATTCCGGGCTGGCTATGGATGGCCATCGGCCTGACCGTGGGCGCCTTTATCGTGTTTCTGATGAAGCTCGAACCCGGCCAGGGTGATGATGTCAAACGGGTCAAGCAAGAGCAGCAGAAAGCCACAAAAGTGGCCGAAGCCAACAAAACTGCGCCGAGCCCGACTCAGCCGGTCAAGCCCAAGTACGACTTCTATACCTTGCTGCCCGAGTCTGAAGTGCTCGTGCCACCGGAAGCCGTGCCCGAGAAGACCCTGCCGACGCCGCAAACCGCGCCGCTGACACCGGTAACACCGGCTGAAGCAGCGAAGATCGACACCGCCCGCGCCCAGGCGGCCTTGAGCGGAATCACTCCGCCTCCTGCGCCGCCAGTGGTCAAGGCAGCACCGGTGACCAAGTTCTTCCTGCAAGCGGGCTCATTCCGCAAGCAGGCCGATGCCGAGAAAGTGCGCGCGCAAATCATCCTGCTGGGCCAGACCGCTACGGTTGAAGCCGGCACCGTGAAAGACGAAACCTGGTACCGGGTGCTGGTCGGCCCGTTCAGCAATCGCGACCAGTTGACCGTGGCCCAAAAGCAATTGGCGGGTGGCGGGTTCAACAACTTGCTGCTGCAACAGCGCCGCTGATACCAGCCGCTTCCACAGGTAAATACAAACCCTGTGGGAGCGAGCCTGATCGCGAAGGCATCATCGCGAGCAAGCTCGCTCCCACAACATCTTCGCCAAATCCCGCCTCCCCGTTCATCCCCATTCCCTCCCCGCTGTTGAAAAATCCGCGACAACCCCCATATGTATTTCCATCAGGCATTTTCGCCCCGCTGCGTGGAGACTCTCCCTTGACCACCATCGTTTCAGTACGCCGCCACGGCAAAGTCGTCATGGCTGGCGACGGCCAGGTTTCTCTTGGCAATACCGTGATGAAAGGCAACGCGAAAAAAGTCCGTCGCCTTTACCACGGCCAGGTCATCGCCGGTTTCGCCGGTGCCACCGCTGATGCATTCACCCTGTTCGAACGTTTTGAAGGCCAGCTTGAAAAGCACCAGGGCCATCTGGTTCGCGCCGCTGTCGAGTTGGCCAAAGAATGGCGTACCGACCGCTCGCTGAGCCGCCTTGAAGCCATGTTGGCCGTTGCCAATAAAGACGCATCCTTGATCATCACCGGTAACGGTGACGTGGTTGAGCCTGAAGACGGCTTGATCGCAATGGGTTCGGGCGGTGCATTCGCCCAGGCAGCGGCCCGCGCCCTGCTGATGAAAACCGAGCTCTCGGCCCGCGAAATCGCCGAAACCGCCCTCGGTATCGCTGGCGACATCTGCGTGTTCACCAACCACAACATCACTATTGAGGAGCAGGACCTCGCTGAATAAGTCACCTGCCGGGCCGGTTCAACGGCCCGTTTGTGAACCTTGATTCTGCTAGAGGAACGCCAACTATTATGTCCATGACTCCCCGCGAAATTGTCCACGAACTCAATCGCCACATCATCGGCCAGGACGACGCCAAGCGCGCCGTTGCCATCGCGCTGCGTAACCGCTGGCGCCGGATGCAACTGCCCGAAGAACTGCGCGTTGAAGTGACGCCAAAAAACATTCTGATGATCGGCCCGACCGGTGTCGGCAAAACCGAAATCGCCCGTCGCCTGGCCAAGCTGGCCAACGCACCGTTCATCAAGGTTGAAGCGACCAAGTTCACCGAAGTCGGCTATGTAGGCCGTGACGTCGAGTCGATCATCCGTGATCTGGCTGACGCAGCCATCAAGCTGCTGCGCGAGCAGGAAATCGTCAAGGTTCGCCACCGCGCCGAAGACGCCGCTGAAGAGCGCATCCTCGACGCCCTGCTGCCACCTGCCCGCACGTTCGGCGAAGAAGCTGCCGTACCGCAGGACTCCAACACTCGCCAGCTGTTCCGCAAGCGTCTGCGCGAAGGCCAGCTGGACGACAAGGAAATTGAAATCGAAGTGGCCGATGCTGTGGGCGTCGATATCTCCGCGCCGCCTGGCATGGAAGAAATGACCAACCAGTTGCAAAGCCTGTTTGCCAACATGGGCAAAGGCAAGCGCAAGAGCCGCAAGCTGAAAGTCAAAGAAGCCCTGAAAATGGTGCGTGACGAAGAAGCCGGCCGCCTGGTCAACGACGAAGAACTCAAGGCCAAGGCCCTGGAAGCCGTTGAGCAGCACGGCATCGTGTTTATCGACGAGATCGACAAAGTCGCCAAGCGCGGCAATGTCGGCGGTGCCGATGTGTCCCGCGAAGGCGTGCAGCGCGACCTGCTGCCGCTGATCGAAGGCTGCACCGTCAATACCAAACTGGGCATGGTCAAGACCGACCACATCCTGTTTATCGCGTCCGGTGCATTCCACCTGAGCAAGCCGAGCGATCTGGTGCCTGAGCTGCAAGGCCGTCTGCCGATCCGCGTTGAGCTCAAGGCGCTGTCGCCACAGGATTTCGAGCGCATCCTCAGTGAGCCGCACGCTTCGTTGACCGAGCAATACCGCGAGCTGCTGAAAACCGAAGGCCTGAACATCGAGTTCATGCCTGAAGGCATCAAGCGCCTGGCGGAAATCGCCTGGCAAGTGAACGAGAAAACCGAGAACATCGGTGCCCGTCGCCTGCACACGCTGCTTGAGCGCTTGCTTGAAGAGGTGTCTTTCAGTGCCGGTGATATCGCCAGTGCACAGAATGAAGAGCCGATTCGCATCGACGCCGAATACGTCAACAGCCACCTGGGCGAGCTGGCCGAGAACGAAGACCTCTCGCGCTACATCTTGTAAGCCCTTCGCACCTGTAGCCGCCCCCGGCGGCTACAGCGCTTGTGCAATGACCAAAGGTCATGACCATGATTCCCAGCGCCATCAACCTGCATAAAGCCTCAAAAACCCTCACCCTCAAATACCCGTCCGGCGAAGAGCACCACCTGCCGGCCGAGTTTTTGCGCGTGCACTCCCCATCTGCCGAGGTCCAGGGCCACGGCAATCCGATCCTGCAATTTGGCAAAATCAATGTCGGTTTGAGCAAGATAGAACCCGCAGGCCAATACGCGCTGAAACTGACCTTTGATGACGGTCACGACAGCGGGCTGTTTACCTGGGACTACCTCTACCAGCTGGGCGTACGCCAGGAAGAACTCTGGGCGGATTACCTGCAGGAACTGAAAAAAGCCGGCAAGTCCCGCGACCCTTCGGTTTCAGTGGTCAAATTGATGCTTTGAGCCGGATTCAGCTTTTTTGTAGCCGCTGAGGAGCGCAGCGAGGCTGCGTCCGGCGGCGCAGCCGTCGTAGAACCTCAACTCCGGTTATTCAGATGCTCTGCGTTTACCGGATTTGCGACGGCTTCGCCGCCGGACGCAGCCTCGCGCTGCTCGTCAGCGACTACACAATGGGCCCGGCTGGCGTTGGCTCAACCGCGGGCGTTTTAACAGCGGCCGGTTTTTTGGCGGCCGGTTTGGCAGTCGCGGCTTTAGCAGGTGCTCGCTTGCTCGCCGCCGCAGGTGCTTTAACCGCCGCGGGCTTGGCTGCAGGTTTTGCTGCAGGCTTGGCAGCCGCTTTAACGGGGGCTTTCACCGCAGGTTTCAC
Source organism: Pseudomonas fragi (assembly GCF_002269505.1). Lineage (GTDB taxonomy): Bacteria > Pseudomonadota > Gammaproteobacteria > Pseudomonadales > Pseudomonadaceae > Aquipseudomonas > Aquipseudomonas fragi_D. The sequence goes on from NZ_NQKQ01000001.1 coordinate 334,371, forward strand.
AGCCGCTTTGGCAACCACAGGTTTTGCCGCAGCCTTGGCAGGCACCGCCTTGCTCGCGACCGGCGCCTTGCTGGCCGCAACTTTGGCAGCCGCCGCCGTGAGCTTCTCGATATGCTTGGTCAGGGTCTCGACCTTCGCATGCAGCGCTTTGACTTCTTCACGACTGGGCACACCCAGGCGGGTAATGGCGCTATTGAGACGCTTGTCGAAAGCCTCTTCAAACTCACCCCATTTTTCCAGGGCCAGATCCTTGACATCCTCAACCCGCGAGCGCGCGGATGAGGTTGATGTTTTCACCCCTTCGGCCAATTTGTGCCCGGCGTCCTTGGCCAGTTTTTCTGCCTTCTCGCCATCCTTGACCAGCGTATCGAAGAGCTTGCTGCCGTCTGTATCAATCTTCGAGTACACACCCAAACCTGCGAGCCAGATTTTGCGTGAGTACTCTTCAACCTTGCCTACCCAGGTGTTGCTTTCTTTTGCAGCGGCAGTCGGTTTTTTAGCAGCCATCGTGTTCCCCTCAATGTTATGTCGCGACGCCGGTGAGCAGGATCGTCGAATCATCAAGATGAACAAAGGTGCTCACCTGCATCAGGTTTAGACGCTAAACCGCCTTGTATCAAGGGCGTGGCCGCTATTAGACCGGCAGGACGACTACGACAGCGCCTTATCCAGCGAGCGCTCGATTTCCGACTGGATCATGCCGCTCATCGCCGACATCAGCAGGCCCAGCTCAACATCGACTTTGACGTTGTTTTCGCTGATTTGCAGGGTGCCATTCACGCCCGAACGCTTGAGTTTTACTGTGTCACCTGCCCAAGTGGGTGTCAGACCGTACTGGCTGGCCAGTTTCTCGACCAGAGGCTGAGCTTTTTCACGTGCGGCCTCAAGGCCCAGTTTGTGGGTACGTTCAACGCTGATACGCGCCATGGCGTCGCTCCTTGTAAATAAAGCCGCCACTATACATTCACCCTCGCCAAGACAAAGCCGGCCACCGGGATTAGAATGGCCAGCATTCTCTTTTGGTGACAGCGATATGACTGATCAGCGCAAAGGCAGCGATGCCGAACCCACCACTCACTTCGGCTTCAAAAACGTACCGGAAAGCCAAAAGGCCGAGAAAGTCGCCGAGGTTTTTCACTCTGTAGCCGGCAAATATGACCTGATGAACGACGTTCTGTCGGGCGGCATGCACCGTCTGTGGAAGCGTTTTACCATCGAGCTGTCCGGTGTTCGCCCCGGCAACAAGGTGCTGGACATCGCTGGCGGCACGGGCGACCTGGCCCGCAAGTTTTCCCACCTGGTAGGCCCTACCGGGCAGGTCGTGCTGGCCGATATCAACGCCTCCATGCTCAAGGTCGGTCGTGACCGCCTGCTCGACAAGGGCGTGGCCGGCAATATCGAGTTCGTCCAGGCCGACGCTGAAAAGCTGCCGTTCCCGGACAACTACTTCGATTGCGTAACCATCGCTTTCGGCCTGCGCAACGTGACCCATAAAGAAGACGCCCTGCGCTCCATGCTGCGCGTGCTCAAGCCGGGTGGCCGCCTGTTGGTGCTGGAGTTCTCCAAGCCAACCAACGCGCTGATGTCCAAGGTCTACGACACTTACTCGTTCGCCTTCATGCCGATGGTGGGCAAGCTGATCCTCAACGACCCGGACAGCTACCGCTACCTGGCCGAATCGATCCGCATGCACCCTGACCAGGAAACCCTGAAGTCGATGATGGTCGAGGCCGGTTTTGACCGCGTGACTTACCACAACATGACTTCCGGCATCGTCGCCCTGCACCGCGGCATCAAGCCCTGATGTTGCTGCGCGGCCTTCTCGCCAGCGTCGAACACGGCGTCAACCGCGTATTGCGGCTCGACAGCACGGCTCTGGCGCGCTTGCGCCCCTTGACCGGCAAGCTGATTGCCGTAGATTGCGCGAGCCCCTCGCTGCAACTGTTCATTCTGCCCAGCGATGAAGGCCTGATGCTGGCCAGCCAGTGGGCCGCCGAACCCGACTGCACTCTGCGTGCCCCCGCCAGCAGCCTGTTGCGTCTCGCCCTGAGCAAGGACAAGAGCGCCATCCTGCACAGCCCTGAAGTCGAGCTTGAAGGCGACAGCGCAGTGCTCATGGAGCTGGCGGCGGTGCTGCAAGACCTGGAGCTGGATTGGGAGTATGAACTCTCGAACTGGATCGGGCCTGTGGCCAGCGCATTGATCGGTGGTCATGTTCGCAGCCGCGCCAACTGGTATCAGCAAGGGTTCGCCAGCCTCAATCAGAACCTGGCCGAATACCTGAGCGAAGAAGCTCGCACTTTGGTCGGAGAACGTGAAGCGCAAGCGCGCTTTGACGAGCTGGACCAACTCAAACTCGACCTGGATCGCCTTGAGGCGCGCTTTGAGCGCCTTGGCCGATCCCTCAATTCCAGCGATAACGCATGAAGCTGCTTGCCATACGCCGTTTGTTCCGCATCCAGCGCGTCGTCATTCGCTACCGGCTGGATGACCTGCTGTTCGCCCTGCCCTTGCCGTGGTGGATGCTGTCACTGCGCTATGCCCTGCCGTGGCGCTGGTTTCCGCGCAAAAAGCTGGAGCTGAGCCGTGGTGCGGCCCTGCGCCTGGCCTTGCAGGATCTGGGGCCGATCTTCATCAAGTTCGGGCAGATCCTGTCAACGCGCCGCGATCTGCTGCCTGCCGACATCGCTGACGAGCTGATGCTGTTGCAAGACCGCGTGCCACCGTTTGACCCGCAGTTGGCGGTCAAGCTGATCGAAGAACAGCTCGGCGCTAAAATCAGCGAGGTGTTCAGCCGTTTCGACATTGAACCGCTGGCCTCGGCCTCGGTGGCCCAGGTTCACTCGGCCAAACTCAAAACCGGCGAAGAAGTGGTGGTCAAGGTTGTACGCCCGGGTCTCAAGCCGATCATCGGCTCTGACCTGGCCTGGCTGTTTATCCTCGCCCGTACCGCCGAGCGTTTGAGCGCAGACGCCCGCTTGCTGCATCCGGTGGATGTGGTGAGTGACTACGAAAAAACCATTTACGACGAACTCGACCTGTTGCGCGAGGCGGCCAACGCCAGCCAGCTGCGCCGCAACTTCGAAGGCTCGCCGCTGATGTATGTGCCTCAGGTCTACTGGGACTGGTGCCGGCCCAAAGTGCTGGTGATGGAGCGGATCTACGGGATTCAGGTCACTGACCTTGAGGCCCTGGCCGATCAGCGCACCGACATGAAGATGCTGGCCGAGCGCGGCGTGGAGATTTTCTTCACCCAGGTGTTCCGCGACAGCTTCTTCCACGCCGACATGCACCCCGGCAACATTTTTGTCAGCACCGTAAACCCGTGGGCCCCGCAATATATCGCCATCGACTGCGGTATCGTCGGCAGCCTGACCCCCGAGGACCAGGACTACCTGGCGCGCAACCTGTTTGCCTTTTTCAAGCGCGACTACCGTCGTGTGGCGCAGTTGCACATTGACTCTGGCTGGGTACCGGCGCACACCAAGCTCAACGAGTTTGAAGCGGCGATCCGTACCGTGTGCGAGCCGATTTTCGAAAAACCGCTCAAGGAAATATCCTTTGGCCAGGTGCTGATGCGTCTGTTCCAGACGGCTCGGCGCTTCAATATGGAAGTTCAGCCGCAGTTGGTGCTGCTGCAAAAAACCCTGCTCAATATCGAAGGCCTGGGCCGTCAGCTGTACCCCGACCTGGACCTGTGGAGCACCGCCCAGCCGTTCCTGGAGCGCTGGATGCGTGAGCGCGTCAGCCCCAAAACCCTGCTGCGCAACCTGCACAGCCAGGTCGAGCAGATCCCGCACCTGGCCGGCATGACCCGCGACTTGCTCGAACGCATGTCGCAGCCCCACGCCCACAACAAGCAGTTGGTCGTGCGTGAGCCCCGTGACAGCTGGTTCCTGCGCCTGATCGGTGCCGGGCATCTGGCTGCCGGTGCCTTGCTGGCCAGCCTCGGGCCGTTGCACACTGCCGGTTACTGGCCTGCCGGCATAATGCTGGCCGTGGGCTTGTATCTGATCGTGCGCCGATAGCCAGCCCCGGGCGAGGCTGGCAAACTGTCAATTCACCAGGCCTCAGCCACAGGGCTGAGGCAGGTTGTCGGAGTCGAACATGAAAGACTGGCTGGACGAGATCAAATGGGACAACGACGGCCTGGTGCCAGCGATTGCCCAGGACCACAAAACCGGGCGCGTGCTGATGATGGCCTGGATGAACCGCGAGGCACTGAGCCTGACAGCGGCCGAGAACCGTGCCATTTACTGGTCACGTTCCCGTGGCAAGCTGTGGCGCAAGGGCGAAGAGTCCGGCCACGTGCAAAAGCTGCATGAAATGCGCCTGGACTGCGACGCCGATGTGATCATCCTGATGGTCGAGCAAATCGGTGATATCGCCTGCCATACCGGTCGTCAGAGCTGCTTCTACCGCGTGTACGAAAACGCCGAGTGGAAGACCGTCGACCCGGTGCTTAAAGATCCGCACGCCATTTATCAAGCAGGACACTCCCATGACTGACACCCTGAGCCGCGTAGCCCAAGTGCTCGAAGCGCGCAAAGGCGCAACCCCGGACAGCTCCTATGTCGCCAGCCTGTACCACAAGGGCCTGAACAAGATTCTGGAAAAGGTTGGCGAAGAGTCGATCGAAACCATCATCGCCGCCAAGGACGCTGCCATCAGCGGTGATTGCAGCGATGTCATCTACGAAACAGCCGATCTGTGGTTCCATAGCATGATCATGCTGGCCCAGCTGGGGCAGCACCCTCAGGCCGTACTGGATGAACTGGAGCGTCGTATCGGCACCTCCGGCCATGTGGAAAAAGCCTCGCGGCCGTCCACCTAACCCTTATTTGCAAAGGAACAGATCATGGGCATTTTTGACTGGAAACACTGGATCGTCATTCTGGTAGTCGTCGTCCTCGTCTTCGGCACCAAAAAACTGAAAAACCTGGGCACGGATGTCGGCGAATCGATCAAGGGCTTTCGCAAGGCCATGAACGACGACGAGAAACCAGCCGAGCCTGTGGTTCCGCCTGCGCAGCCAACTGCCGCGCCGCAGCCGCACACCACTTCGACCCTGAACGAGCCGCACACCATCGATGTGCAGGCGCAAAAAGTCGAAGAGCCAACCCGTAAAGACGTGTGAGCCAAAACCAATGTTCGGTATCAGCTTCAGTGAACTGCTGCTCGTCGGCCTGGTGGCCCTGCTGGTGCTCGGCCCCGAGCGCCTGCCGGGTGCCGCGCGCACGGCGGGCCTGTGGATCGGGCGCCTGAAACGCAGCTTCAATGCGATCAAACAGGAAGTTGAACGGGAAATCGGTGCTGACGAGATTCGTCGCCAACTGCACAACGAACATATCCTGTCGATGGAAGAGGAAGCCAAGAAAATTCTGGCTCCGCTGCAGGACGCCGTGAAGCCGTTAACGCCGACCGAGCCGCCTGTCGTTGCAGCGCCCGTCGAACCTGCAAGCCCCTCGCCCGTGAGCCTGAGCAAAACCGCGGCCGACCCTGCGCCTCAACCGGCAGCGCCACACGACCCCACCCTGCCACCGCGAGCCCCATAAGCGCATGAGCGATAAGCCTGAACACGACCAGCCAATGCCGCTGGTTTCGCACCTGACCGAGTTGCGTACCCGTCTGTTGCGCTGCATCGCGGCGATTTTCATCATTTTTGCCGGGCTGTTTGCCTTTACCCAGCAGATCTACACCCTGGTCTCCACGCCGCTGCGTGAGTACCTGCCGGTGGGTGCGACGATGATCGCCACCGACGTGGCCTCGCCGTTCCTGACGCCGCTCAAGCTGACCATGATGGTCTCGCTGTTTATCGCCATTCCAGTGATCCTGCATCAGATCTGGGGCTTTATCGCACCCGGCCTGTACAAGCATGAAAAACGCATCGCCGTGCCGCTGCTGGTGTCCAGCATCTTCCTGTTTTACGCCGGCATGGCCTTCGCCTACTTCCTGGTGTTCCCGCTGGTGTTCAAGTTCTTCGCCGCCGCCACCCCGGAAGGCGTGGCGATGATGACCGATATCAGCAGCTACCTTGATTTCGTCATGACCCTGTTTTTTGCCTTTGGCGTGGCCTTTGAAATCCCCGTGGCCGTAGTGTTGCTGGTGTGGATCGGCATTGTCGATGTGCAATACCTGCGCAAGATCCGCCCGTACGTGATCATCGGCTGCTTCGTGGTCGGCATGATCCTGACCCCGCCGGATATCTTCTCGCAAACCTTGTTGGCGATTCCGATGTGGATGCTGTTCGAAATCGGCATTCTGTTTGGCAGCCTGGTCAGCAAAAACAAGCGCGGCGATGACGCAGACGAGCCATCGGCAGATAACGACGCCCAACCGCCAGCACCGCAAGCGTGAACCTGCTGCTCCTCGAAGAGGCTGATTTCATTGCCGCCGATCGCGTGATCCTGCGTGACCGGCGCCTGACTCATATGCAGGAAGTTCACCGTGCTGCTGTCGGCGACAGCCTGCGCGTGGGCCGCATCGGCGGGTTGATGGGCAGCGCCGAACTGGTGCGCCTGGAGGCCAAAGAGGCCGAGCTGGTGATCCACAGCCTTGACCAGCCGCCACCGGCGAAACTGCCGTTGACCCTGCTGCTGGCCCTGCCGCGCCCGAAAATGCTGCGCCGCGTGCTACAAACCGTGGCCTCGATGGGCGTGCCCAAGGTCATTCTGGTCAACAGCTATCGAGTGGAAAAAAGCTTCTGGCAGACACCGTTCCTGGAGCCTGAAGCCATTCGTGAGCAACTGATCCTGGGGTTGGAGCAATCTCGCGACAGCGTCCTGCCTGAGGTCATCATCGAAAAACGCTTCAAGCCGTTTGTCGAAGACCGTTTACCGGCGCTGGTCGAAGGCACCCTCGGCCTGGTTGGCCATCCGGGTGATTACCCGGCCTGCCCGCGCGGGCTGGACGAGGCCGTGACCCTGGCCATCGGCCCGGAAGGTGGCTGGATCCCTTACGAGATCGACCTGCTGGCCAAGGCAGGGCTGCAACCGGTGCAACTGGGTGCACGTATCCTGCGGGTAGAAACCGCCGTCACCGCCCTGCTGGCCCGGTTGTTCTGACCCATAACCCGTGGTCGCAGGCGCAGCGACTACGGGTTGTTGATCTGCATCACACATTCGACCACTACCCTTCAGTTCTACTCCTGCGCGCCGATGCCCTGATAACCCATCAAAGACCGTCACGAGTCTCGGTTAGTAAAGGAGTATCACCATGTACCGTTGGCTGGCCACACTGCTCGGCAATATAAGCGTCAATCGCAAACTTAGCCTGGGCTTCGGCTTGGTACTGGTGCTGACCCTGCTGATTGCCGGCACGGGCTGGAAGGGTCTGGTCTCAGTGATCGACCGTGGCGACAAGCTGGCCAATATCTCGAAAATCATCAGCCTGACCAAAGATCTGCGCATTGCCCGCCTAGAATATGAACGCCAGCCCGGTGAAAGCGCACTTGCCGGCGTGACCACTCAACTGACCGAACTGGACAACGCACTGGAGCAGACGCGCTCGCAACTGACCGCTCCCGACGACCTGGCCCTGGTTGAGCAGCAACTCAACGCCGTGACTGAGTACAAACGCGCCTTCGCCGATCTGATCCAGGGTTCCCAGGCCAGTGATCAGGCCGTTGAGCGCATGCACCAGCAAGGCAATGTGTTGATCGAGCAAAGCCAGAAACTCTCGGCCCTGCAGGCAACCAAACGCAACTACGAAAGCCGCCAGGCCACCAACCTGCTGATCGGCTGCACACTGCTGGCACTGGTACTGGGCATCATTGCTGCCTGGGTCATTACCCGCCAGATCGTGATACCGCTGCAACGCACGCTCAAGACCGTTGAGCGCATTGCAGCAGGTGACCTGACCCACGACCACCACACCGACCGCCGAGACGAACTGGGGCAGTTACAGCAAGCCATTCAACGGATGACCCAGGGCCTGCGCGAGCTGATTGGCGGAATCAGCGACGGGGTGACGCAAATCGCCAGTGCTGCCGAAGAGCTATCTGCCGTGACCGAGCAAACCAGTGCCGGGGTCAACAATCAGAAAGTCGAAACTGATCAAGTGGCCACAGCCATGAATGAAATGGCCGCCACCGTGCAGGAAGTCGCGCGTAACGCCGAAGAGGCCTCGGAAGCCGCAGTGGCCGCAGACCAGCAGACCCGCGAAGGGGATGCCGTAGTGGCGCAGGCCATTGCCCAGATCGAGAAACTGGCGGTTGAGGTGGGTCACTCCACCGAAGCCATGAGCCATCTCAAGCGCGAAAGTGACAAGATCGGCAGCGTGCTGGACGTGATCAAGTCCGTGGCCCAGCAAACCAACCTGCTGGCTCTGAACGCGGCAATTGAAGCAGCACGGGCCGGTGAAGCCGGGCGTGGCTTTGCCGTGGTGGCCGATGAGGTACGCAGCCTGGCGCAGCGCACGCAAAAATCCACAGAGGAAATCGAAGAGTTGATTGCCGGCCTGCAAAGCGGTACCCAGCAGGTGTCCAGCAGCATGGACAGCAGCCGTGCCCTGACCGGCAACAGCGTTGAGCTGACCCGTCGCGCAGGCGAGTCACTGGGCACCATCGCCCGCACGGTTTCAACGATTCAGGGCATGAACCAGCAGATTGCTGCCGCCGCCGAGCAACAGAGTGCGGTGGCTGAAGAGATCAACCGCAGTGTCTTGAACGTCAGGGACATCTCGGATCAGACCGCCGCCGCCAGCGAAGAGACCGCCGCGTCGAGCACGGAGCTGGCGCGGCTGGGCACGCATTTGCAGACACTGGTGGCGAGGTTCAAGGTTTAAGAGTCAAAAGCCCCTCACCCCAACCCTCTCCCGGAGGGAGAGGGAGCTGATTGGTGGTGTAGCGCAGATCTGCTTTTGCCTTTAGTCCCCTCTCCCTCCGGGAGAGGGTTAGGGTGAGGGGCTCTTAAAGCACCTGACGCAAAAACGCCTGGGCGCGCAGGTCTTTGGGCGAGGTGAAGAAGTCTTCCGGGGCGGAATCTTCCAGCAGCTTGCCGTGGTCGAAAAACAGCACGCGGTTCGCCACTTCACGGGCAAAGCCCATTTCGTGAGTCACGCAGACCATGGTCATGCCTTCGCGGGCCAGGGTCTTCATCACATCCAGCACTTCACCGACCATTTCCGGGTCAAGCGCAGAGGTAGGCTCGTCAAACAGCATCACCTTGGGCTCCATCGCCAACGCCCGGGCAATCGCCACACGCTGTTGCTGACCACCCGAAAGGCGCGACGGATATTCATTGGCCTTTTGCCCGATCCCGACCTTGTCCAGCAACGCCCGGGCCTTGGCCTCGCGCTCGGCCTTGCCGCGCTTGCGCACAACCTTCTGCGCCAGGCACAGGTTTTCCAGCACGGTCATATGCGGAAACAGGTTGAAGTGCTGGAACACCATACCGACTTCACGCCGGTAAGCGTTGACGTCAGTCTTGGGGTTGGCCAGGTCCAGGCCGTCGATGCTGACGGAGCCCGAATCGAAGTCTTCCAGGCCATTAAGGCAGCGCAGGAAGGTCGACTTGCCAGAGCCCGACGGGCCGATCACCACCAATACTTCGCCCTGGGCGACGGTGGTGCTGACATTGTCCACGGCGCGCACGATGTGGCCGCGGGTGTCGAAGACTTTTACCAGTTCGCGAACTTCAATCACTTTGCGCGAGCCTCCGCTCAAGCCGGCTGGCGAAGTGCGACAGCGGCAGGTTGATCAACAGGTACAGGCCCGCTACGCAGAACAGGATTTCGAACGGCGAAAACGAGGTGGTGATGACTTCACGGCCGCTCTTGAGCAGCTCGGTAATGGCGATCACCGACACCAGTGAGGTGTCCTTGACCAGGCTGATAAATTGCCCGGCCAATGGCGGCAGCACGCGCTTGAACGCCTGTGGCAACACCACATAGCGCATCGACTGGCTGCCGTTGAGACCCAGCGAGCGGGCCGCTTCGTTTTGCCCGCGAGCGATGGACTGCACGCCCGAGCGGATAATCTCAGCCACATACGCACCGGTGAACAGCGACAGCGCGGCAATACCGGCAAATTCGCGGGACAGGTTGAGTACGGTGCCGATAAAGAAGTAGAAGATAAAGATCTGCACCAGCAGCGGCGTGCCGCGCACCAGTTCTACATACAGCGTCGAGAGGTCACGCAGGGTCGGGTTGCTCGACAGTCGGCACAGGCCGGTGGCCAGACCGATGATCAAACCCAGCACGCCAGACACCAGCGACAGCCAGACCGTGGTCCACAGGCCCCACAGCAGCGGCCCGGCAGCCCAGTGGCGGTTGACGCCAATCACATCGCCTTCGTCGACTTCGTCGCCTTCAGCCAGTTGCAGGCTGTTACCGGCAACAGTCACGCGTTGTTCATTGCCATCTTCGCCACGCAGCACGACTTCGGCGGTGTCGCCCTTGCGTACCAGTTCGATGATGGTCGAGTGTTCAGCCGCCCGCTGGGCTTCTTCGGCCTGATAGGCGAAGTACTGCGGCACGCGGTTCCAGCGCCATTCGTACGACATCAGCGAGGTGGCGTAATACAACGCACCCGCCAGGCCGATGAGCACCAGCACGGTCAATACGTGCCAGGGCCACTGGACTTTTTTTTGTTTGATCACTTTCAGGTTCCACGTCTTGTATCGCTAGGGAGGCCGTCATCGCGGGCAAGCCCGCGATGATTCAATCAGCCTTATTCCATGTCTTTGAGCCAGGCGGTGTCTTTGAACCACTTGTCATGGATGCGATCGTAAGTGCCGTCTTCGTGGATCTGGTGCAGGAAATTGTTGATGAAGTTGATGCTGTCGTAGTCACCTTTCTTCAGACCGAAGGCCAGTGGCTCGTAGGTGAACGGCTGGTCAAGGAACACCAGTTTGCCGTTGCCGAACTTGTTGACTGCAACCACGTTGTAAGGCGCGTCGTATACAAAGGCATCAGCCTTGCCGTTGACCACGTCCAGTACGCCTTCTGGCTCATTGTCGTAGCCGTGGTACTGGGCTTTGGACATCAGCTTGCGAGCGATCATTTCGCCGGTGGTGCCGATTTTAGAAGTCAGGCGGTATTGCGGGTCATTGAGGTCTTTGTAGGACTTGATCTTGTCAGCCAGTTCCTTGCGTACCAGCAGGGTTTGGCCCACAACAATGAAGGGTTCGCTGAAGTTCAGGCGCAGGTTGCGCTCTTGAGTCAGGGTCATGCCGCTGCCGATCATGTCGAACTTGTTGGTCATCAGGGCCGGGATGATGCCGTCATAACCGGTAGACACCAGTTCCAGTTTGACGCCCATGGATTTGGCCATTGCTTTGAGCAGATCAACTTCGAAACCAATGATCTGGCCGCGCTTGTTGGTCATTTCAAAAGGCATGTAGGTCGGGTCCATGCCCACCTTCAAAGTGCCGCGCTTGACCGCATCATCAATAGCGCCTGCATGGGCAGCGCTGATCGCCAGCAGTGCAGTGACACCGCACAGCAGTTTCGAGACAAACTTCTTCATCATCAACTCCCCCTCACCTACTCAATTAAGGTGTTGGCCTGCGGCTGGCTTGAAGCACAAAGCCAATAAAGCCGGGCACTCACCCATTCGAAAACGGATGCTAACTCACTGAGGGTTATGAGACGAGTTTTGCGAGAGAAAAGCGCGACGGGTGTGGGCTATGAAACCGCTACCGAGAAATTTAGCGTGGGAGCGAGCCTGCTCGCGAAGTGAGTTCGCGAGCAGGCTCGCTCCCACAGCCCCCATAAAGCACAAACCCCACCGAAGTGGGGTTTGTGTTGGCATCAAGCAGCAGGTTGCAACGGCAGCAACGGTGCATGAGGGTCAGCGGCAACCGACTCACGCCAGGCGTTCAGCCAGCCTTCGTGACCTTCGTTCCACACCAGCGCGTGCAAGCGAGCCAAGGCAACAGGGTCGCTCAAAAGCTCCATGCGCTCTTTGTCGCTAACACCCTGAGGACCCACCTTGAGTGCGTGACGCACACGTTCAGTACGCAGCCATTCAATGGGCTCGGCCTCACGGTGACGCGAAGTCGCAAGGGCACAGGCCAGTGCGTTCTGCTGTGGATCAACCACGGCCCGGACAAAACCGTCATGCAGCGCGTGGTAGCGGTTTTCATGGGTGTATTCGGCGGTAGCCGACAATTCACGCGGCGGTGCGTATTCCTCAGGAATCAGGAACAGGCTTTCGTCGCGGGTCTTGAGGCCCAGTTTCACCCGGCTGGAAATCACCGATACCGGGATCGACAGCATCAGCGAGCCGACAATCGGCACCAACCACCACAAAAAGCTCGGGTTCAGCCACAACACCAATGCCGCCCAGGCCGCACCCAGCAGGGTTTGCGGGCCATGTCGACGCACCGCTTCGCTCCACGGCGTGGAGTCATCGTCACGCTGTGGCGAGTTCCAGGTCGCAGCCCAGCCCAGAAACGCAGCCAGTACAAAGCGGGTGTGAAAGATCATGCGCACCGGTGCCAGCAGCACGGAGAACAACATCTCCAGCAGCATCGACAACGTCACCTTGAACTTGCCACCGAACTCTTTGGCACCCTTGGCCCAGATCAGGATGATGCTCAGCAGTTTAGGCAGGAACAACAGCACGATCGTGGTCGAGAACAGCGCGACGGCTTTGTCCGGGTGCCATTGTGGCCACAGCGGATACAGCTGACGCGGTTCCATGAAGTACTGCGGCTCCATCAGCGTGTTGACCGCCAGCAAGGCCGTCGACAGCAACAGGAAGAAGAACCACAGCGGCGCCGACAAATACGACATCACGCCGGTCAGGAACACCGCACGGTGTACCGGGTGCATGCCCTTGACCAGGAACAGGCGGAAGTTCATCAGGTTACCGTGGCACCAGCGACGGTCACGCTTGAGTTCATCCAGCAGGTTAGGCGGCAGTTCTTCATAACTGCCCGGCAAGTCGTAGGCAATCCACACGCCCCAACCGGCACGACGCATCAACGCGGCTTCAACGAAGTCGTGAGACAGGATCGCACCCGCAAACGCACCTTTACCCGGCAGCGGCGCCAGGGCGCAGTGCTCGATAAAAGGCTTCATGCGGATAATTGCGTTGTGCCCCCAGTAGTGGGACTCACCCAACTGCCAGAAGTGCAGACCGGCGGTAAACAGCGGGCCGTACACTCGGGTGGCGAACTGCTGCATGCGTGCATACAGCGTGTCCATACCCGAGGCACGCGGCGCAGTCTGGATGATGCCGGCGTCTGGCGTGGCTTCCATCAAGCGCACCAGGCTGGTCAGGCATTCACCGCTCATCACGCTGTCTGCGTCGAGCACCACCATGTACTTGTAGTCACCGCCCCAACGACGGCAGAAGTCGTCGAGGTTGCCGCTTTTACGCTTCACACGGCGACGGCGACGGCGGTAGAAAATGCGCCCGAAGCCTTCGGTTTCGCGGCACACATCCAGCCAGGCCTGTTGCTCGGCCACGCAGATATCGGGGTCGTTGCTGTCACTGAGAACGAAGAAGTCGAAGCGGTCCAGGTCGCCGGTGGCGGCCACCGACTCGTAGGTCGCGCGCAAACCCGCGAATACACGGGTGACGTCTTCGTTGCAGATCGGCATCACCAGCGCAGTACGCGCTTGCTCCGGGATCGGCTCATCACCGGCGCTGGCGCCGGAAATGCGGTATTTGTCATGCCCGGTCAACAACTCCAGAAAGCCCATCAGAGCTGTCCAGAAACCTGCCGATACCCAGCAGAACAAAATCCCGAACAAGATCAGGATGCTGGTTTGCAGGGCATAGGGCAGCACTTGCTGGGCCGTTTGCATCAACGGCTGGTGCAGCACCTCTTCAAGATCAACGAAGGCCCAGCCCTGGTACGGCATGATGCCTTTCATGTACCAACCGGCAACGATGGTCTGGCCGAGCATCAAGACCAGCAAAATGTAACGGCGGATCGAACCCACCGTACGCCAGCGGGCCTTGGGCAGTACACGTTCATCAATTTCAGGCTTGGGCGGGTTGCTGCGCCCGGTCAGGCGCCGCCAGCCACGCACCAGGATATTGGTGCGCCATGGCTCTGGCACTACCTTGGTGCGGCGAATCGGCGGCGTAGCCTTGAGCATCACCCGGCCGCTGGCATCAAGGGCGAGCATTTCTGCTTCCTCAAGTTCAGCCGCCGAGGTCAGGTTCAGACGCGTGCCCACCGAAGCCTGAGCGGCCTCGGCAGCATCCACGTCGCTCTGCGCCGACAAGCGCGCATGCAGCTCGGCGAACGAGGTGCAGCTCGCCAGTTCAGCGCGCTGCTCATCGCTCAGTGGCAAGTGCGCCAGGTACTCGCTGAGCGAGGCCGGGTGGGGCTGAGCATTACTCATCGGCTGGCAACTGGTAGCTCCAGGTCTCGGTCAGCACTTTTTCAGTCTTGACCGGCTCCGGAGTGGCTGGGGTCGCTTCAGGCGCCTTGGCGTCCTTGGCTGCGTGGTCTTTCTTCTCCTGTGCCTTGGCCGCAGCTTTCTCGGCTTTGGTCTCAGGGGCCTTTTCAGCTTTGGCCGGCGCAGCCTGCTCTACGTCCTGGACCAGCGCTGCACGCATTTCCGTGGCCTTGCTCGGGTCTTTGATTTTCAACCGCAGGGTCAAGCGCCAGCCCTTGGTTTCAGGGTTGTAACGCACGTTGTTTTCAACCAATTCGGCGTTGTCACCCACACTGACCTGGCTGCGCACAGCGGCATTTTCCGGCAAGGCCTTGAGGGACGGGCCTTCAAAGTCCACCAGGTACGCCACACTGCCATCTGGCTGGCGGATCAGGTTGGATTGCTTGACGTCACCGGTCGAGCGCAGGGTCTGCTGGGCCCAGGCGCTGTCGGCCGGGTGCAGGGACGCTTCGTCCATGGTCCAGTGCAGGCGATAGGCGAAATCAAATGGCTTGAGTGGCTCTGGCAGGGTTTCCGGGCTCCAGAAGGCAACGATGTTGTCGTTGGTTTCGTCAGCGGTCGGAATTTCTACCAGATCAACCGAGCCTTTGCCCCAGTCGCCCTGTGGTTCGATCCAGGCGCTTGGGCGCTTATGGTAGTTGTCGTCCAGGTCTTCGTAATGGCTAAAGTCGCGACCACGTTGCAGCAAGCCGAAACCACGCGGGTTTTCAACGGCAAAGTTGCTCACCGACAAGTGTTTCGGGTTATTCAGAGGACGCCAGATCCACTCGCCGTTACCGGCGTGAATGGCCAGGCCCGACGAATCGTGCAGCTCGCGACGGTAGTTGAGGACCTTGGATGGCTGGTTGGCGCCGAACAGGTACATGCTGGTCAGCGGAGCGATGCCCAGCTTGCCGACCTTGTCACGCAGAAACATTTGCGCCTTGACGTCCACGACCGTGTCCACGCCCGGGCGCAGGGTAAAGCGGTAAGCACCGGTCGCCCGTGGTGAATCCAGCAGGGCGAAGATCACCAGATGCTTATCGTTTGGCTTGGGTTTTTCGATCCAGAATTCGGTGAAGCGCGGGAACTCTTCACCCGACGGCAATGCGGTGTCGATCGCCATACCACGGGCCGACAGACCGTAGATCTGGCCCTTGCCCACAACGCGGAAGTAACTCGCGCCGAGCATGGTCATGATTTCGTCCTGCTTATCCGCCTTGTTGATCGGATACAGCACGCGGAAACCCGCCCAACCGAGGTTTTCGGTGGCTTTAGGGTCAAACTGGACGTCGCCGAAATCGAAACGACTCGGGTCGTACTTGATCTCTTCAACCGTGGTGGCGGTCACTTCGTTGATTTTCACCGGCGTGTCGAAATGCATGCCCTGGTGATAGAACGACAGTTTGAACGGGGTCTTATCGCCCGCCCACTGAGCCTTGTCGCGGTTGAACTGGATTTTCTGGTAGTCCGCGAACTTCATGTCGCGGAACTCTTTTGGCAAATTGCTGCGCGGCGCTTGGTACTTCTGCTCGGCGAGGGTTTTAGCCTCAGCCGCCACGTCATCCAGACTGAATGCCCACAGTTGACCCGCACCGAACAAGCAAAAGAGCGCAGAGCCCGTCACCAGTGCGTTGCGTAACCGCTTGGCAGACATTTTTGGTGCATTTAATGGACTAACAATCACGAGCAAACCTCGCCGAAAACAGATGATGAAACCAACGGCCAGCGATCTAAATGCCAGGTTGGCGAGCACTGTTCCGACCGTCAAAGGAGTGAATGATTCCCCAGACGCGTCGGATTAGTCTCTGTGTAGCGCAGGATTATCTAGTAGCCCGCGTTACAACGCATCTACTGTCAGCAAGTATTTCTCGCTAAAACCCCCTGTTTTCAGACGAAAACACAGTTTTTCAGGGTTTTAGATTTGTAACAGAAATGTCACAGGGCCATCATTGACCAAATGCACCTGCATATCGGCGCCAAAACGCCCCGATTCGACTGTGGGGTGAAGACGTTTTGCCTCCCTCAACAGGTGATCGAACAACCCTTGGGCCAACGCTGGGGGGGCTGCAGTGGAAAAGCTGGGGCGCAGGCCGTTTTTGGTGTCTGCCGCCAGAGTAAATTGCGAAACCAGGAGCAATCCACCGCCGATATCGGCCAGTGACAGGTTCATTTTGCCTTCGGCATCGCTGAATACCCGATAGTTGAGCAGCTTGTGCAGCAACTTGGCCGCGCTGGCTTCGGTATCGCCAGGCTCGACG
Source organism: Pseudomonas fragi (assembly GCF_002269505.1). GTDB lineage: Bacteria > Pseudomonadota > Gammaproteobacteria > Pseudomonadales > Pseudomonadaceae > Aquipseudomonas > Aquipseudomonas fragi_D. Next base: position 350,972 of record NZ_NQKQ01000001.1, read on the forward strand.
GCGACCAGCACCAGCAAGCCCTGATCGATCGAACCGACAATCTCCCCCGCTACCTCTACCCGTGCGCCACTGACGCGCTGCAACAGGCCCCTCATGCTTCGTCGGGCTGCAAGTTGAGCAGGCGACGGACCATTTGCTCGGTGGCACGGACCAATGCATCGGTAATTCCGGGCTCGGTGGCCACATGCCCGGCTTCGCGGATGATTTGCAGCTCGCTGCCAGGCCAGGCCTGATGCAGCTCCCAGGCGTTATCCAGGGGGCAAATCATGTCGTAGCGACCATGCACGATAACCGCCGGCAAGTGGGCGATCTTGTGCATGTCGCGCAGCAACTGGTTGGGCTCAAGGAAAGCGTTGTTCATAAAGTAGTGGCATTCGATACGGGCAATCGACAGCGCCCGATGCGGGTCGCAGAAGCGCTCGACCACTTGCGGGTTGGGCCGCAAGGTGGCGGCACGCCCTTCCCAGGTCGACCATGCCTTGGCGACATGCATCTGGGCAATCTGATCATTGCCTGTGAGGCGCTTGTGAAAGGCACCCATCAGGTCGTGGCGCTCTTCCGGCGGGATTGGCGCGATGTATTCCTGCCAGTAATCCGGGAAGATCCGGCTAGCGCCTGCCTGATAAAACCACTCGATTTCTTGAGGGCGCGCCAGAAAGATCCCACGCAAAATCAGGCCATGCACCTTGTCCGGATGGCTTTGCGCGTACGCCAGAGACAGGGTCGATCCCCATGAGCCGCCAAACAGCACCCATTTTTCGATACCCAGAAACAGACGGATCCGCTCCATATCGGCGACTAGATCCCACGTGGTATTGCTGTCCAGGCTGGCGTGCGGTGTCGAGCGACCGCAGCCGCGCTGATCAAAGGTAATGATGCGATACAGGCCCGGGTCGAAGTAGCAGCGGCTGTTGGCATCACAGCCCGACCCCGGCCCGCCGTGGACAAACACCACCGGCAGGCCGTCTGGCGAACCGCTCTCGTCGACGTAAAGCACATGCGGGCCATCGACCGCCAGCTCATGCCGGGCGTAGGGTTTGATCTGCGGGAACAAGGTCTGCATTACGCACTCCAGGAAGGGGTCGAAAGAGATTGCCGTAAGGCATCATAAACCCGATTGGAGGCATTGAGCATGCCCTTACTAAAAGGATGGGGTTTGGATCGGTGGCGCGCCTCTAACCCTCACCCTAACCCTCTCCCTACGGGAGAGGGTTAGGGTGAAGGGCTTTTGACTTAACGCTCCCGCCCCCACTCAATAATCCGCGCCAACAATTGCTTGAGCACCACTTGGGTCGGTGCCGCCAGGTCTTCGCGGTAGTTGAACGGTTCGAACTCTTCCATATAGGTGCTCTGCGCCAGCTCCAGTTGCACTGCGTGGATGTTGTCCGCCGGGCTGCCGTAATGACGGGTGATATGGCCGCCCTTGAAGCGTCCGTTCAGTACATGGCTATAGGCCGGATGCTCGGCACAAATGGCTTCCAGATCACGGGCCAGTGTCGGGTCGCAACTGGCGCCATTGAAGGTGCCGAGGTTGAAGTCCGGCAGACGGCCATCAAACAGATGAGGGATTTGCGAGCGAATGGAATGCGCATCGAACAGCAACGCATAGCCAAACTCGTCTTTCATGCGCTTGAGCTCCTGTTGCAGGGTCTGGTGATACGGTTTCCAGATCTGCTCCAGGTACGTCGCACGCTCCTCTTTCGTAGGCACCAGCCCTTCACGAAACAATGGCACACCTTCAAACAGCGTGGCCGGGAACAAGCCTGTGGTCGCGCCCACATACATCGGCGCGTCGTCCTGCGGGCGATTGAGGTCAATCACAAACCGCGAATACTCGGCCGCCAGGGTGCTGGCACCCAGCTCGGTGGCGAAGTCGTAAAGCTGCGGAATATGCCAGTCGGTGTCCGGCAGGCTTTGCGCTTCGGGGATCAACCCGGCCTTGACCGCAGGTGTCAGCTTCAAACCTGCGTGGGGCATGCTGATCAGCAAAGGCACACGGCCTTGTTTGAATGTCAGAACCTTGTCCACAACCTATTCTCCTAAAGCGCTACGTCAACGCCACTGCGCACGACGCGTTTGTCCAGATCACCGCCTAGCCAGTAGGCCAGGTCTGCAGGGCGATCAATGTTCCAGGCCACAAAATCGGCCACTTTGCCAGGTTCAAGCGAACCGTGGGTCTCGCCCATGCCCAATGCCGTTGCCGCGTGCAGGGTCACACCGGCCAGGGCTTCTTCGGGGGTCATGCGGAACAGGGTGCAGGCCATGTTCAGCATCAGGCGCAACGACAAGCCCGGTGAGGTCCCCGGGTTGAGGTCACTGGCAATGGCGATTTTTACCCCGTGCTTGCGCAGGGCCTCCATCGGCGGCAACTGGGTTTCACGCAAAAAGTAGAACGCGCCCGGCAAAAGCACGGCCACGGTGCCGGAGGCAGCCATGGCAATGGCGTCTTCTTCGGTCATGAACTCCAGGTGGTCAGCCGACAACGCCTGATAGCGCGCCGCCAGACTTGAACCGTGCAGGGAGGACAGCTGCTCGGCGTGCAATTTGACCGGCAGGCCCAATTGCTGCGCCACCTTGAACACCCGCTCGACCTGGGCCGGCGAGAACGCCAGGTATTCACAGAACGCATCCACAGCGTCCACCAGCCCTTCGGCCGCCAGCGCGGGCAGCATCTCGTTGCAGATATGCTCGATATAGTCATCGGCACGGTCCTTGAACTCCGGCGGCAAGGCATGAGCGGCCAGGCAGGTGCTGCGCACCGTCACCGGCAACTCTTCACCCAGGCGACGAATCACCCGCAGAATCTTGCGCTCACTCTCCAGGCTAAGGCCGTAACCGGACTTGATCTCGACACTGGTCACGCCATCGCGCAGCAAACACAGCAAGCGCTGACGGGCGCTGTCGAACAATTCGTCTTCGCTGGCCGCGCGGGTCGCACGCACGGTGCTGGCAATACCGCCACCGGCGGCGGCAATTTCGGCATAGCTCACACCCTGCAGGCGCTGCTCGAACTCACCGCTGCGGTTACCGCCAAACACCGTATGCGTATGGCAGTCGATCAGCCCCGGGGTTACCCACGCGCCTTCAAGACCGTGGGTTTGCCCGTATTCGCCCGTCGGCAACTGCTGACGCGGACCAAGCCACTCAATGTAGCCGTCACGGGTGACGATGGCGGCATCCTCGATGATCGAGTATGTGCCGTTGGCCATTGTTGCGACATTGCAGTGCTGCCAAAGGGTTTTCATCGCGTCACTCCGTCAAAAATCAATAACTCAAGAAAGCTCGGGAGCTACTTCAATCGCCCGCCCCGCTGCCGGCTTTACCCACAACAGATAAGCCACAACCAGCATCACGATCCAGACCACACCTACCATCAGCGCTGCCTGTGTCTCAGGGAAGTAACCCAGCACACCGAAGATAAACACCATAAATACAATGGCGGCAATCGGCGCATACGGCCAGAACGGTACCGGGAACTTGAGCTCGGCCACCTGTTCACGGGTCATGGAGCGACGCATGGCAACTTGAGTCACCAGGATCATCAACCACACCCATACCGTGGCAAAGGTCGCAATCGAAGCGATCACCAAAAAGATGTTTTCCGGGATCAGATAGTTAAGCACCACACCGACCAGCAAGGTGGCGCCCATCACCAGAACGGTCATCCACGGCACGCCATGCCGGGAGATTTTGGCAAAGCCTTTGGGCGCCTGCCCTTGCTGGGCCAGGCCGTACATCATGCGGCCGGCGCCGAAGATGTCACTGTTGATGGCCGAGACCGCCGCCGAAATCACCACGATATTCAGAATGGTGGCTGCCGAGCTGATGCCCAGGCTGTCGAAAATCTGCACAAAGGGACTGCCCTGGCTGCCGATCTGAGTCCACGGGTAAATGGCCATCAGTACAAACAGAGTCAGTACATAGAACAGCAGAATGCGCAGCGGCACCGCGTTGATCGCTTTGGGGATCACACGCTGCGGGTCTTTGGCCTCGCCGGCGGTGATACCGATGATTTCAATGCCGCCGAAGGCAAACATCACCACGGCAAACGAGGCGATCAAACCGCCCACGCCATTGGGCATGAAACCGCCGAAGGACCAAAGATTACTGATGCCGGTCGCCACCGCGTCGGAGCTGCCCGAGGTGCCGATACCAAACAGCATGATGCCGAAACCGGCCAGGATCATCGCCACGATGGCGGCAACCTTGAGCAGTGACAGCCAGAACTCCATTTCACCGAAGACCTTGACGCTGCACAGGTTCAGGCCGCCAATCAGCAGCACGATGCCCAACACCCAAATCCAGCGCGCCACTTCCGGGAACCAGAAGCCCATGTAAATACCGAACGCGGTGACATCGGCCAGACACACGATGATCATCTCGAAGGCATAGGTCCAGCCGAGGATAAAGCCCGACATAGGCCCCAGATAGGTACTGGCGTAGTGCCCAAAAGAGCCGGACACCGGGTTGTGCACAGCCATTTCGCCCAATGCACGCATAACCATGAAAACCGCCGCGCCACCAATCAGGTAAGCCAGCAGTACAGCAGGTCCAGCCATCTGGATGGCAGCGGCTGAACCATAGAAAAGACCCGTACCGATCGCTGAACCCAGCGCCATGAAACGGATGTGGCGAGCGGATAGCCCGCGCTTCAAACCTTGAGTGTGGTTTTGCATTTCGCGTCCTTGATTATTTTTGTCAGCGAAAACAGAGACGCAGAGAGCCCGTAGGCCCTCTGCGTTTTTTGGATTACAGGCTTGGCAGAGCGTGTGCAGGCAGCAGAGCGTTCAGACAACGGGACGCCAGCAGTTGCATGGCAATTTCGATGTCCGGGGCGAAGAAGCGGTCTTTCTCATAGTGCGCGACCTTGCTGCGCAGGGTGGTGCGGGCGATTTCCAGCTTGGCGGACGTTTTCAGACCATCACGCAGATCCAGGCCCTGGCACGCGGCCAGCCATTCGATGGCCAGAACACCGCGAACGTTTTCAGCCATTTCCCACAGACGCTTGCCAGCAGAAGGTGCCATCGAAACGTGGTCTTCCTGGTTGGCCGAGGTCGGAATGGTGTCCACGCTATGCGGGTGGGACAACGCCTTGTTCTCGCTGGCCAGGGCAGCAGCCGTCACCTGAGCGATCATAAAGCCGGAGTTGACGCCGCCATTGGCCACCAGGAACGGCGGCAGTTGCGACATGTGCTTGTCCATCATCAACGAGATGCGACGCTCACTCAGCGAACCGATTTCGGCAATCGCCAGCGCCATGTTGTCGGCAGCCATGGCAACCGGCTCGGCGTGGAAGTTACCGCCAGAGATCACGTCGCCCTGTTCGGCAAATACCAGCGGGTTATCCGACACCGCGTTGGCTTCAATGCCCAGCACTTCGGCGGCCTGGCGGAACTGGGTCAGGCAGGCGCCCATGACTTGTGGCTGGCAGCGCAGGGAGTAAGGGTCTTGTACCTTGTCGCAGTTCTTGTGCGACTCGGACACTTCACTGCTGGTACCCAGCAGGTCGCGATAAATCGCGGCAGCGTCGATTTGACCGCGTTGGCCGCGGGCAGCATGAATGCGCGGGTCGAACGGCGAGCGCGAACCCAGAACGGCTTCAACGGTCAAGCCGCCACAGGCCATCGCAGCGGCAAACAGGTCTTCGCCTTCAAACAGACCGCGCAGGGCGTAGGCCGTCGATACTTGAGTACCGTTAAGCAGGGCCAGGCCTTCCTTGGCAGCCAGAGTCAGCGGCTCAAGACCGGCTTGCTTCAAGGCAGTGACGGCATCCAGCCACTCACCTTTGTAACGGGCCTTGCCTTCGCCCAACAGCACCAGCGACATATGCGCCAACGGCGCCAGGTCGCCCGATGCACCCACCGAACCTTTCAGCGGGATATGCGGGTAAACCTCGGCATTGATCAGCGCGATCAACGCATCGATGACCACGCGACGAATCCCGGAGAAGCCACGGCTCAGGCTGTTGACCTTGAGCACCATGATCAGGCGCACCAGATCATCGCTGATTGGCTCGCCGATACCGGCTGCGTGGGAAAGCACCAAGGAGCGCTGGAGGTTTTCCAGGTCTTCGCTGGCGATTTTGGTCGAAGCCAACAAGCCAAAACCTGTGTTGATGCCATAGGTGGTGCGGTTTTCGGCGAGGATCTGCTCAACGCACGCCACACTGGCATCGATCTGCGCAGAAGCGCTCTCGTCCAGGCTGAGGGTAACCGGCTGCTGATAAATGTCACGCAGCTGGGCAAGGCTCAGTTGGCCGGGGATCAGGTTTAACTCAAGCACGTTAATACTCCTTCACGCGTGTAACCGAAATTATAGAAATCTTTAGCAACCATGTGGGAGCGAGCCTGCTCGCGAAGGTAGTTCGCGAGCAGGCTCGCTCCCACGCAAGAGCAGAGGTCAGCCGTTGATCATCGGCAGGTTCAAACCCTGCTCGTTGGCGCAGTCGATGGCGATGTCGTAACCGGCATCGGCATGACGCATCACGCCGGTGGCCGGGTCGTTGTGCAGGACACGGGCGATGCGCTCAGCCGCTTCGTCAGTACCGTCACACACAATCACCATGCCCGAATGCTGGGAGAAGCCCATGCCAACGCCGCCGCCGTGGTGCAGTGAAACCCAGGTCGCGCCGCTCGCAGTGTTGAGCAAGGCGTTGAGCAGTGGCCAGTCGGACACAGCATCCGAACCATCCTGCATGGCTTCGGTTTCACGGTTCGGGCTGGACACCGAGCCGGAGTCCAGGTGGTCACGGCCGATCACGATCGGGGCTTTCAGCTCGCCGCTGCGCACCATTTCGTTGAATGCCAGGCCCAGCTTGGCGCGCTGACCCAGACCGACCCAGCAGATACGTGCCGGCAGGCCCTGGAAGCTGATGCGTTCGCGCGCCATGTCCAGCCAGTTGTGCAGGTGGGCGTCGTCAGCGATCAGCTCTTTGACCTTGGCGTCGGTTTTGTAGATGTCTTCGGCATCGCCCGACAGTGCAACCCAACGGAACGGCCCTACCCCACGGCAGAACAGTGGGCGGATATAAGCAGGAACAAAGCCTGGGAAGTCGAAGGCGTTTTCTACGCCCACTTCTTTGGCCATCTGACGGATGTTGTTGCCGTAGTCGAAGGTTGGAATACCAGCCTTCTGGAAGGCCAGCATGGCTTCAACGTGCTCGCCCATCGACGCTTTGGCGGCTTTGACCACAGCAGCCGGATCGGTCACGGCGCGGTCGCGGTACTGCTCCCAAGTCCAGCCTTTTGGCAGGTAGCCGTTCAATGGGTCGTGGGCGCTGGTCTGGTCAGTGACCATGTCCGGACGCACACCACGGCGAACCATTTCTGGCAGCAGTTCGGCAGCGTTACCGCACAGGGCAATCGAAATTGCCTTGCCTTCTGCGGTGTATTTGGCGATGCGGGCCAGGGCGTCGTCCAGATCCGCGGCTTGCTCGTCTACATAACGAGTGGCCAGACGGAAATCAATGCGGCTTTGCTGGCATTCAATGTTCAGCGAGCAGGCACCGGCCAGGGTTGCAGCCAGCGGTTGTGCGCCGCCCATGCCGCCCAGGCCTGCGGTCAGCACCCACTTGCCGACCAGGCTGCCGTTGTAGTGCTGGCGACCAGCTTCAACGAAAGTTTCGTAGGTGCCCTGGACGATGCCCTGGCTACCGATGTAAATCCAGCTGCCGGCGGTCATCTGGCCATACATGGCCAGGCCCTTGGCGTCGAGTTCGTTGAAGTGCTCCCAGGTGGCCCAGTGCGGTACCAGGTTGGAGTTGGCGATCAGCACCCGCGGCGCGTTGCTGTGGGTTTTGAACACGCCAACCGGCTTGCCCGATTGCACCAGCAGGGTTTCGTCATCGTTGAGGTTGGTCAGGCTTTCGACGATCTTGTCGTAGCATTCCCAGTTGCGCGCTGCCCGGCCAATACCGCCATACACCACCAGCTCGGTCGGGTTCTCGGCCACTTGCGGGTCGAGGTTGTTCATCAGCATCCGCAGTGGCGCTTCGGTCATCCAGCTTTTAGCTGTCAACTGGGTGCCACGGGCGGCGCGGATCTCACCATCACGGTGACGGGTGAACTCAGCAGGCGATTTTGGGGTAGTTGAAGTCACGGGTAACTCCTCAGCGTTGGGCAGATGCGTCGGGTGTGAGAAGAGGATCGACGCACACTTATGTACTTGTACATACAAGCATATGCAAGTTAACGGCCAATTTGTGAAATTCGCAAATGAAAAAGTTAGAGAGCCCGAAAACACAGGCTAAAAACCGTGCGACAGGTTTTTGAGAAGAGGACGAATGATTCGCAGGAGTGTTACTGGAGGAGGTCTGTGCGCTGAATTGGGGCGTTCGGTAACAGAGCGTGTAGCGTGTGTAGTCGCTGCCGCAGGCTGCGAAGCGGGACGTGGGGGCTCCAAGAAAACGGGTTGCTCCGCAACCCTTCGCAGCCTGCGGCAGCGACTACATCGCTAGCTAGACAGTGCTCAACTCAATCACGCAGCACAGACCGCTCAGGGTGATTTCCAGCAGCTGGCGATTGCCGCTCAGTTGCAGGCAGTCGTAACGACCCAGGTGTTCGTGGCTGGTGTTACCCAGGCTTATATGCGTTTGCTCACCCGCACTGAACACCAACAGCGTATGGGCCGAGCTGAACAAACGCTGCGGGGTAGTTGCATCCAGCCATTGCAAGCGGGCCGTATAACGCTGCGGGGCATAGATCAGGTTGAAGTCACGGATCGGCCCATCGATCAGTGTGCAGGCCACGGCGCTTTCACCCCTGAACGCAAAAGCATCAAACGGTAACAGTGCCCGCGAGCTCACACCGTCGACTTGCAGGTTCATGCCCGCGCCTTGCAGCACGCTGATAACCCGCTGGTAACCATCAAAGCGGGAAAAGCCGCCTGACTCGCCAATATCGGCGATCGACAGGCGCCAGCCAAAGCCCTCAAGGCCCTCGCCTGCGTCACGGGTAATTTCTTCAGTGCTGCCGCCGCCGTTTTTCCACGGCATGCGCGGGTAATCGACGGCACGTAAAACTACGGGCTGGCTCATTTATTGAAACGTCCTTCAAGACGATGACGGGAACCGGGGTGGATCAGTCGAGCGGCGGTAACAGGCTGACGGCCCGACCAGGTGCGGCGGCGAATCAGCAGGCATGGCTCTCCGGGCTCGATTTGCAGCAGTTTGCACTCTTTGGGATCAGCCAGAATCGCTTCGACCACATGCTCGCCCTCGGTCAACGGTGCGACCTGGGACAGATAGGCGTAAGGGGTTTGCAGGGTGAAATCCTGCTTGAGGTAGTCCGGCGCCACTTGAGCATTGACGAAACGGTCCTCGATTTGCACGGCAATCCCGTTTTCGTAATGCACGATCAGGGAATGAAAGACCTTTTGCCCTTCACGCATATCGAGCACCGCAGCGCGCTCCGAACCGGCCATTTCTTCGCCCAGGCTGATCACCTTGCACGTGTGCGTATGCCCACGGGCGGCGATCTCATCGGCGATATTGTTGACTTCAAACAGCGCGGATTGCGTCTTGGGCTCGGCCACAAAGGTACCGACACCCTGCATGCGCACCAGCAAGCCGTCGGCGGTCATTTCACGCAGCGCACGGTTGATGGTCATGCGACTGAAACCCAACTGGGTCACCAGTTCACTTTCAGAGGGCACACGGTAATGCGGCGGCCAGTTTCCACTCTGGATTTGTTGAGTGATCATTTGCTTCACGCGGGCGTAAAGCGGGGCCGGGCTGTCGCCCATGTGGGCGGCCAGCGGGGACGCGACAGGCGGAGTCGACACAGGCAATCCTTGTTCATGAGTAAAGGGCGTAGCTTGCCGGAGTTTACCGGGCAGGCAAACATCTGTATATGTATATACAAATTACAAGCAATGGGGTACCGAACCGATGTCCGTCTTCTTTGCCGAGCGTGCGCTGCTCCCTACCGGCTGGGCTGCCAATGTCCGAATCGAGGTCGGTGCCGATGGCCACCTGACCCATATTCAAGCCAATGCCGACGCGCACGGCGCAGAACGCTTGAGCGGCCCGCTATTGCCGGGCATGCCGAATCTGCACTCCCACGCATTTCAGCGGGCTATGGCCGGTTTGGCCGAAGTGGCGGGCAACCCCAACGACAGTTTCTGGACATGGCGCGACTTGATGTATCGGCTCGTCGGAAAAATCAGCCCCGAGCAACTCGGCGTCATTGCCCGTCAGTTGTACATCGAAATGCTCAAGGCCGGTTACACCTCGGTGGCCGAATTCCATTATGTGCATCACGACCTCTCGGGCCAGCCCTATGCCAACCCGGCAGAGCTGGCGCTGCGCATTAGTGAAGCGGCGCGTTCGACCGGCATTGGCCTGACGCTGCTGCCAGTGCTGTACAGCCACTCGGGATTTGGCGGTCAGGCTCCCAACGATGGCCAGCGGCGCTTTATCAACAGCACCGAGCAGTACCTGAAACTGCAGCAACAATTGCAGCCGTTACTGGCGCAACAGCCCGCGCAAGCCCTGGGGCTGTGCTTTCACTCGCTGCGCGCCGTCACCCCCGGGCAAATCAGCGAAGTACTGCAGGCCAGTAGCACGACTTGCCCTGTGCATATCCATATCGCCGAGCAACAAAAGGAAGTCGACGATTGCCTGGGCTGGAGCGGCAAACGTCCGATCCAGTGGCTGTATGACAACGTTGAAGTCGATCAGCGCTGGTGCCTGGTGCATGCAACACACGCCAACGCGGACGAAGTTCAACTGATGGCGCAGAGCAAGGCCGTCGCCGGGTTGTGCCTGACCACCGAAGCCAACCTGGGTGACGGTATTTTCCCTGCGGTGGACTACCTCGCTCAAGGCGGGCGCATGGGCATCGGTTCGGACAGCCATGTGTCACTAAGCGTTGTGGAAGAACTGCGCTGGCTGGAATACGGGCAGCGTTTGCGCGACCAACGCCGCAACCGGATGTATCGCAGTGACCAGCCCATGGTCGGGCGCACGCTGTACGACGCAGCACTGCTGGGTGGCGCCCAGGCCATGGGTCAACAGGTCGCAGGGTTGGCCGTGGGCCAGCGGGCCGACTGGCTGGTGCTCGACGGCAACGACCCGTACTTGGCTACCGCCCAGGACGATGCGATTCTCAACCGCTGGTTGTTTGCCGGAGGTGATCGCCAAGTGCGCAACGTGATGGTCAACGGCCAGTGGGTTGTGCGCGATGGCCACCATGCCGATGAAGAAGCCAGCTGCCGCGACTTCACCCGCGTACTGCGGGAGTTGTTGGGGTAATGTGTAGCCGCAGCCTGCGGCAGCACCTACAGGAAAACTTCAACTGTGGGAGCGAGCCTGCTCGCGAAGATCGTTCGCGAGCAGGCTCGCTCCCACAAGGGAACAGTGCGGCTACAGGGAAAGCAGATGCTTCGCAGCCCAATCGCGGACTTCGGCATAGGGATAATTCTCCAATGCCGCAAACCCCGGAATAGCCCGCGCTTTCATTTTGGTAAACATCGGCACGCTGATTCCGCACAAAAACCGGGTCAGGCGCTCTGCCGGTGGATAACTTCCCGTGTAGTCCTGATGCTTGTGGATAAAAGCGCCACAAAGCGCTTCGAAGTTTTTATCCACAAGCGGTGGCAACGCGGGCGGTTCCGGCAAGTAAGCGACCTGCCCTGCACACACCGAACAATGCCCGCACTGCCGAGGTGCCTGTTCATCTCCGAAATACTGCGCCAGCCGGTAGCTCAAACAGGTTTCGCTGGCGAACAGCGCCAGCATTGCGTGAATTCGCTCGATTTCGCCACGCTCGTGGGCTGTGAAGTAAGCGTGCAGTTCCTGACTTAACGCCGCCGCATCAAAATCCTCCACCAACAGGCTGTAGACCTCGGTCATCTGCTTGCTTTCAAGCTCGATCCAGCCCTTTTCCTGAAAGTAATCCAGTGCCTTGACCACCCGATTGCGGTCGGCCTGATGCTGGCTGTACAGGGTATCGAAATTTACCGTGGCCCAGGTTCTGGCGCGGCTGGAGGTCTGGATGATGGCCGCAACAAATTGCTGGCGCTCACCCTCGAACTTGGCCAGCAGCACCTCGGGCTCAATCAGGAACTTGAACCGGTACTCGGCAAAATAGGCATATCGCGGAGCAATCAGGCCGCGCAACTCCAGTTGCACCAACAATGTTTTGAGCGGTAGCTGACGGATATTGCTCTGATCGGACAGAGGTAGCAGCATGAACTCCCACTGCCCCTCAGCCATTGCCTCACGCAGCTCATCAAGCACGCAGCGGATGCCTTGCAGCTCCGGCGTATCGCCATACACAAAATTTTCCAGCACGTTGAGGCTGTCGCGATTGGCCAGCACCAGACAATCTGAAGGCTGGCCATCACGCCCGGCGCGACCGATTTCCTGGCTGTAGTTTTCAATCGACTTGGGCAAGTCAAAATGCACCACATTACGAATATCGCTTTTATCGATACCCATCCCGAATGCGATGGTGGCGACAATGCAGTTCAACTGCCCGCCCATAAACTGCCGCTGAATGCTTTCGCGCTGCTCGTGGGGCAAACCGGCGTGGTAAGCGTTGGCGCTGATGCCGTGCTGGTTGAGGTGTTCGGCAATCTGCTCGGCGGTTCTTTGCAGCGTGACATACACGATGCTCGGCTGGCCGATGCGCGCGCCCATCCACTGCACCAGACGCTGGCGCTTGGCCGCGCCACTGACCGGCTCAACCCACAGGTTGAGGTTGGCGCGGTAGAAACCGGTAGTGATGACATCAGCCTCGGCAATGGCGAACTTGGTCTGCATGTCCGCGATGACATTGGGCGTGGCGGTAGCCGTAAGCAGCAAGGCTTGCGGGATGTTGAACTGGCGTTGGTAGTCCGGCAGCTTCAGATAATCCGGGCGAAAATTATGCCCCCACTCGGAAATACAGTGGGCTTCGTCCACCACCAACAGTGAAATCGGCACTTGCTGCAAAAAGTTACGGAAGCGCTCGTTTTTCAGGCGCTCTACCGAGATCATCAAAATCTTCAACTCGCCTGCTTTGGCCCGGGCCATGACGGAGCTTGCATCCTCACGGCTTTGCGCCGAATCGATGCTGGCCGCAGCAATCCCGTGACGCTGCAAAAACGCCAGCTGGTCCTGCATAAGGGCCAATAGCGGCGAAACCACCAGCGTCAGGTGAGGAAGCAACAAAGCCGGCAGTTGGTAACACAACGACTTGCCCGAGCCCGTGGGAAAAATCGCTGCTGCCGAACGCCCGGCCAAAACGGCACTGACCACCGCTTCTTGGCCGGCGCGAAATTGTGGATAACCGAAAACCTGCTCCAGGGTGTTGTACATCACTGTCACTCCATTGACCGCTGCAAAGCGCAAAACTTTAACGCGAGGTTTGCAGACGATCGAGAAAAGGCCGGGGGCAAATTGAGAGGGGATGATACAGGGGCATTTCGAAATCATCGGAGATCAAGAGTGCAGACGCTTCTTCGCGGCGATGTAGGCAGCATTGTCATCACGACGACCCACACCAAGCACTAGAACTATCAGACGGTTATCAATCACTTCATACACCAGCCTCACCCCGCTGGCCCGCAGCTTGATTTTGTAACAGTTCGGCATATTCCTGAGCCTGGCGGCCGGAACCTTTGGGGACAACAAACGGCACTTGAGCTTCTTTAGCAGTTGGATCTGAAGCACCTTATCCAGCTTTGCCAGCTCCCTTTTTGCTTCAATTTCGAACTCAAGGGTATAAGCCTTGATCGCATCTGCCTGCGACTCAGATTTTCTCGGCAGTTGCGATGAGCTCATCAATATCTACCTTGACTGTAGGATTTCCACGCCGCTCTTTGACCAACCTGGCCAATTCAGCGTCGTCGATCATCTCCAGCAACAGCTCGTAACGTTCAGGGGAAAGAATATAAAACGCAGGTTCGTTGCGGTTGAGAATGACCATTGGATCACCACCGCTTTCACGATAAGTACCCATGGGGTCTTTTTTCAAATCTGTTACTGACGCAGCGACTTTAGCGAGCATGGCAAATGTCATGATATGGCCTCATGCCTATGTGTAAGGAAAGACTCATCTGCTAAATCTGTAAGCCGTTGAGCCAGAACAATCGAGCACCAATAATAGCACTATAAAAAGCACTCTTAAAGACACTTAAACGAGCACTCGCACCAAAACTATGGACACTGGACCATGAAACTCGCCGCCGACCTTCCCGACACCCCTACCCTGCGTGAACTGCTGCAGTTGCTGCACGAAGAAATCGGCTTGCCGGAACACAAGACCATCAGCCTCAAGACTGCGATCAATGCTGATTTGGGCTGCAATGGCGCGGATGCCCGGCATTTGATGGAAGCCCTGGAAGAGCGCTTTGGACTGGAGTTGACGGACTACGATGCCTATCGCTATTTCCAGCCCGCCGGCAATGACCCGCACCTCAAGCGCAAGGCCAAGGGTCGGGAAAGCAAAGTACCGCTGACCATCGGCATGCTGTATGCAGCGATCAGCAGCGGTCATTGGGACACGCAAGAACTGGAAGCGTAAGCGAGGCTGTATGTGGGAGCGGGCTTGCTCGCTCCCACAGGATGTATACCCGCTGAAAATTTCAGGCACAAAAAAGCCGCCCTCTCAGGCGGCTTTCTTGCACATCAAAACACTGACCGAATGCTTACGCCTTCGGGCCGGCTGCCTTGATCGCGTCGCTGACGTCGAACTTCTTGAAGTTCTCTACGAACAGGCCGGCCAATGCCTTGGCAGCTTCGTCGTAGGCGGCTTTGTCAGCCCAGGTGTTGCGCGGGTTGAGCAGAACAGTTTCAACGCCAGGTACGGCTTTAGGCACGTCCAGGTTGATGATGTCCAGGTGCTCGGTTTCAGCGCCGATCAGAGCACCGCTCTGGATCGCTGCAATCACCGCACGGGTAGTCGGGATGTTGAAACGCTTGCCAACGCCGTAGCCACCGCCAGTCCAGCCGGTGTTGACCAGGTACACCTTGGAGCCGAAACCGCGGATGCGCTTGATCAGCAGCTCTGCGTATTCACCCGCCGGGCGCGGGAAGAACGGTGCGCCGAAGCAGGTGGAGAACGTCGACTTGATGCCGCTGCCCGAACCCATTTCAGTCGAGCCCACCAGTGCGGTGTAACCCGACAGGAAGTGGTAGGCCGCTTGTTCTTCGCTGAGGATGGACACAGGCGGCAATACGCCAGTCAGGTCGCAGGTCAGGAAGATAACAGCGTTCGGCTCGCCGCCCAGGTTCTTCTCGGAACGCTTGGCAACGTGCTCCAGCGGGTAGGCTGCACGGCTGTTCTGGGTCAGGCTGACATCGGCATAGTCAGGGTGACCGGCCTCGTCGAGCACAACGTTTTCCAGCACGGCGCCGTGTTTGATGGCTTTCCAGATAACCGGCTCGTTCTTCTCGGACAGGTCGATGCACTTGGCATAGCAACCGCCTTCGATGTTGAACACCACACCCTCGCCCCAGCCGTGTTCGTCGTCACCGATCAGGTAACGGCTTTCGTCAGCCGACAGAGTAGTTTTACCGGTGCCGGACAGACCGAAGAACAAGGTCACGTCGCCTTCTTCGCCAATGTTGGCAGCACAGTGCATAGGCAGCACGTCAGCAGCAGGCAGCAGGAAGTTCTGTACCGAGAACATGGCTTTTTTCATTTCACCGGCGTAACGCATACCGGCGATCAGCACTTTTTTCTGGGCGAAGTTGATGATCACGCAACCGTCAGAGTTGGTGCCATCACGCTCAGGCACGCACTCGAAGTTGGCCACGTTGAGCACTTGCCACTCTTCACGACCAGCCGGGTTGTACTGGGCCGGGTTGATGAACAGGCAACGACCGAACAGGTTCTGCCAGGCAGTCTGAGTGGTCATTTTCACGGCCAGGTAGTGATCTTCCGAAGCACCTACATGCACATGGGAAACGAAATGCTCTTGCGCGTTGTTGAACGCCTCGACGCGGTCCCACAGCGCATCAAACTTGTCGGCCGGGAACTTGCGGTTGATCGGGCCCCAGGCAATGGCAGCCTGAGTGGACGGTTCTTCAACAATGAAGCGGTCAGCCGGCGAACGGCCTGTACGGTGGCCAGTTTCGACAACCAGTGCGCCATTGTCGGCAAGCACGCCTTCACCACGGTTCAGGGCTTCTTTGACCAGATCGTCGATGCTCAGATCGGTGTACACGGCGTTATTAGCTTGCGTCATGAGGTTCCCCGTCGGCCATTGGCCGAGTGCGCCAAACGTTTTGTAGTAGAAAAGTTTGCACTACTACCGCGAAAAAAGTGGGCCGGATTATGCCAGAAAACCCCAAAAAGAGTAGGCCCCACCTGTCAGAACCGCGCAAGAACGGGCTTTGACAGGTGTTTCACCTGGGCTGAAACGTTTTAGTGATGAGTGTCTGAAGGGGATTCAACACCTGCGCCAGCGAACAATTGATCGACGTCAGCCGCGTCAAACAGGTAGCGCTCGTTGCAGAACTGGCAGTCGATTTCGATATGACCGCCATGTTCGGTCACCAGGCTCAATGCATCTTGATGGCCGAGGCTGGTCAAGGCATTACCCGAACGTTCACGGGAACAGCTGCACTTGAATTCGATGACTTCGTTGTCAAACAGACGCACGGTTTCTTCGTGATACAAGCGATGCAGGATGGTTTCGTTGTCCAGCCCCAGCAGCTCTTCAGACTTGAGCGTATCGCCCAGCATCAGCAGGCGGTCCCAGCTGTCGACACGCTCGTCTTCGTCCTTGACCACGTCTGCAGGCAACTGCTGCAGGAACATGCCACGGGCTCGCTGGCCATCGGCAACCAGCCAGAAACGGGTCGGCACTTGCTCGGACATGACGAAGTAGTTGGTGAAGCAGTCCGCCAGGGTTTCGCCGTTCAGGTCCACAATGCCCTGGTAGCGCTTGCCAACCGTAGGGTCAATGGTAATGGCCAGCACGCCATTAGGCAGCAGGTCAGCCAGAGTGGCATCTGCCGCAATCTTGTCAGCATCGAAACGTGCAAGGCCGCGTATCTCGCGGTCACTGGTGCATTCGATCATCAACAGTGGCACAGGGCCTTCGGAACGGGCCTGCAGGCTCAGCAAACCATCGATCTTCTGGTTGCCCACCAGCAACGCAGCGGCAGCCATCAGTTCGCCCAGCAACTGCTGAACCGGTTGTGGGTAAGCATGCTTGGCCAACACGTCAGCGTAGCTGTGCTCCAGCGAAGCCAGTTCGCCACGGGCGTCACTGGTGTCGAACATAAAGCGTTGTGTGGCGTCGGTTTTGTGTAAGTCGGACATAAGAATAGAGTTCTGAATTAGTGACAAAATGTGTACGAGTCGTTGAATATCGTGCAGGTCTAATGACCCTATATGGCGTCATACATAGATGATTACAAGTTATGCAGCCACGGACTCGACGTACGGTTTGCGGGCATCGGCCAGCTCACTCGGCCCCACTGGCGTCATGGAATTGATGCAGTTGGCGCCGTTGTTTCTTGGTTGGTTTACCATCGGTGCTGATACCCATGGCCCCGGATTTGCGCATGGCAGCCGCGTTTTCACGCTTGGCGATGCTTTGTTCGGTTTCGGCGTACAACAATTGGGCTTCAGGGGCGCCGCGGCGGACCACGGATAGCGCTTTGACTTCGACAGTACGCTCTTCAAGGCCCACACGAATTTGCAGCTCATCACCCAGGCGCGGCTCTTTGCTCGGCTTGCAGCGCTCACCGCGACAATGCACCTTGCCGCTTTCAATCGCGGCCTTGGCCAGTGCGCGGGTCTTGTAAAAACGCGCAGCCCAGAGCCACTTGTCCAGGCGAACCTTGTCGTCCTCTTCCTGCTTTTGCGCCACTGGAATTCCTCTTCATTAAAATAGTCAGAACTGTACTACTACTTACAATGAACAACTGAAGCATTCGTCCCGATAGAATGCTGGCCTGCCGAGCAGCGTACACGCAGATAACTGTCGCCATTTGCCGGATATTCTGCGTGAATGCTCTTTGTACGCTATCAAATCGGCATCGCCGGTTGCTTTACCTGCAGGGTTCTTCCTGCGGCCTGAATACGTTAATCGCTGGTTACTTATATTGAAGACTTTTGATCACTTGACCGTTGTCGGTCTGCGCGAGTGGGTGGCGCTCCCCGATTTGGGAGTCGCCGGCCTGCGCGCGAAAATCGACACCGGAGCCAGTACCTCCAGCCTGCACGCCACCGAAATCGAGCCTTTTGTGCGCGACGGTGTCGAGTGGGTACGTTTCAATGCCCATCTGGGCACTCTGGTACAACTGCGTCACCGTCACTGTGAAGCCCCTTTGGTGGCGATTAAAACCATTAAAAGCTCCAATGGCCACACCCAGGTTCGTTATGTGATCCGCACCGGCCTGGCGCTGGGTGATCGGGTCTGGGAGGTGGAGTTCACACTCGCCTGCCGCAAATCGATGCGTTATCGCTTGCTGCTGGGCTCAAAAGCCCTGATTGAGGGCCAGTTGGTCGTCAATCCAGAACACAAATACGTTCAAGACAAGCCGGTGTTTCCGGTCACTACTACCTCTGCCACAGGTGTTGCATGAAGATCGCTGTGCTGTCGCGTAACCCGCGTCTGTATTCCACTCGTCGTCTGGTTGAAGCCGGTACCGAACGAGGCCATGAAATGGTAGTGATCGATACCCTGCGCGCCTATATGAACATCGCCAGTCATAAGCCGCAGATCCACTATCGCGGCAAGCCGCTGGAAGGCTTCGATGCCGTGATCCCGCGCATTGGCGCCTCGGTCACGTTCTACGGCTGTGCAGTGCTGCGTCAGTTTGAAATGATGGGGGTTTTCCCGCTCAACGAATCGGTGGCCATTGCCCGTTCGCGGGACAAGCTGCGCTCGCTGCAACTGCTGTCGCGCCGTGGCCTGGGTTTGCCGGTGACCGGTTTTGCCCACTCGCCGGATGATATTCCCGACCTGATAGAGATGGTCAACGGCGCGCCACTGGTGATCAAGGTGCTGGAAGGCACCCAGGGTATCGGCGTGGTGCTGTGTGAAACAGCCACCGCCGCAGAGTCGGTGATTGAAGCCTTTATGGGGCTCAAGCAAAACATCATGGTGCAGGAGTACATCAAGGAAGCCGGCGGCGCCGATATTCGCTGTTTCGTGGTCGGTGACAAGGTGATCGCGGCCATGAAGCGTCAGGCCAAGCCGGGCGAGTTCCGTTCCAACCTGCACCGTGGCGGCAGCGCCAGCCTGATCAAAATCACCCCCGAAGAGCGCATGACCGCCATTCGTGCAGCCAAGGTGATGGGCTTGAGTGTGGCAGGGGTCGACATCTTGCGTTCAAACCATGGCCCGCTGGTGCTGGAGGTCAACTCATCGCCAGGCCTGGAAGGCATTGAAACCACCACCGGCAAGGATGTGGCCGGGATCATCATCCAGCATCTGGAAAAAAACAGCAGCCCGCATATGACGCGGACCAAGGGCAAAGGTTAACAGCACGTAGTCGCTGCCGAAGGCTGCGAAGGGGGGCACGCCCCCCGTTTTCTTGAGCACCTGCCACATCCCTCGCAGCCTCGCTACGCTCCTCAGCGACTACGGGCAGTTGGCAGCAATCAAACCGCCCCTCTTGGCAACATAAGCCCCAGCGGCAGGCGTACACGGGCTTCCAGCCCACCGCCGCTGCGGTTACGCAATTCAACATTGCCGCCATGCATGGAGGCAATCCGCTTGACGATCGCCAGGCCCAAGCCGGTACCTTTACCTCCACGGGCACGGTCGCCGCGGATAAACGGATTGAAGATATCTTCCAGCTCCGCCGGATCAATGCCGGCCCCCCGGTCCATCACGCTCAGCACCACATACGGGGCGCTGACGTCTCCAGACACATAAGCCGCAACCTCGACGTCTTCGCCAGCATGGTGCAAGGCATTGCCGATCAAGTTGTTGAGCAGGCGCTTCATCGACACCCGCCGCAACGCAAACGGCTGAATCGGCTGCAGACGCAGGCGCACCTGCTCACCGTTCTGGTTATAGGGCGCTACGACTTCGCGGATCAAATCGCACAGATCAACTTCTTCAACCGGCTCGTCACGGCCATCACGAATAAAGGCCAGGAACTGGTCGAGAATCGCGTCCATGTCCTCAATATCACGCACCATGTCGTCGGTCAGATCGTTGTGGCTGTCCATCAGCTCCAGAGACAGACGCAAACGGGTCAACGGGGTACGCAGGTCATGGGACACACCCGCAAGCATCAGTTCACGCTCGCGGCCCGCCTGTTCGACGTCTTCAGCCATCTGATTGAAGGCGCTGTATACCTCGGTCATTTCACTGGGCGTGTCGCCGACAGGCAAGCGCACACTGCGCCCCTGCCCCAGTTGTCGAGCCGCATACACCAGACGCTTGAGCGGTTGGTTGAGCTGGCTGACGAAAATCCACGCCGAAGCGGTGGATAACAAGCCGATGGCTAAAAACCAGCCCAGCACATTCCAGATTTTTTGCCCACGCAGCGGGTGCGGATACAACGGCACTTTCAACCAACCATCCCCCAGGCTCGGGGCACGCACCCACAGCGCTGGAGAGGTGTGCATACGCAAGCGCACCTCTGTATCGGGGCCAAGCTCGGCCTGCATCTGACGCTGGTAAATCTCGCTGTAAGGCCAGTGCTGCTCACCCTCGGGTACACCGCCGCCCACGACGCGAACCAAATCAACTGCATCGATGATCTTGTTGCGGTTTTCTTCATCGGCAGCCCAATAGGCACGCAGGGTCAGCGCCACGCCGTGGCTGTACTGGCGGTCAACCAGCACGTCCTCGTTCATAAGCAGATAAACCAGCGTCAGGGCCTTGGAAAACAGCACAACAATCAGGACAAGCCAGAGTGTGCGCGAGAAGAAACTTTGGGGGAACCAGACAGGGGTTTTCATAGACAGCCGCTTTTAGACTTTGCAGGAGCGAGCCCCAGGGCCCGCAAAAAATTGAATCGCGAGCCGCCGGGCGACTCGCTCCTACAAATGATCTGTCACTTGGTTGCGTTGCCATCCGGCACGAACACATAACCCACGCCCCAGACGGTCTGGATATAGCGAGGTTTGGATGGATCCGGCTCGATCATGCGACGCAAACGGGAAATCTGGACATCGATCGAACGCTCCAGCGCGTCCCACTCACGACCACGGGCCAGGTTCATCAGCTTGTCGCGGGTCAACGGCTCGCGGGCATGCATGACCAGGGCTTTAAGCACCGCAAACTCACCCGTGGTGAGCATGTGAACTTCGTCGCCGCGCTTGAGTTCGCGGGTTGCCAGGGACAACTCGTAATCACCGAATGTCACGCTTTCGTCTTCGCTGCCCGGCGCACCCGGCACTGCCGGCGCCTGACGACGCAATACCGCACGCACCCGTGCCATCAGCTCATCAGGGTTGAAGGGCTTGGCCAGATAATCGTCGGCACCCAGCTCCAGGCCCTTGATACGGCTCAGTTCGTCGCCTTTGGCAGTCAGCATGATGATCGGCACCCGATTGCCCGCTGCACGCAAACGGCGACAGGCTGACAGGCCGTCTTCGCCGGGCAGCATCAAATCCAGCACCACAAGGTGGTACATTTCGCGAGCCAGCCGACGATCCATGTCCGCGACATTGGTCACGGAGCTGGCGCGATAGCCCTTGCTGGAAAAGAAACGTACCAGCAGGTTGCTCAGCCCTGGATCATCATCAACGATAAGGATTTTTTCGCCTTCAGACGTTTGTGCAGTGCTGCTCATTAGGATGCTCCTGTGATCTCGGCGCGCATTATGGCTCAGCCGCCGGTATACGCATTGTGTGCATTGTTAGCAGATTTTTCCTGCACTAACAGCAAGCCCATGCTCAGACCACAGCGTACAGTGCCCTGAATCCGGGAACGCTGGTTATAATGCGGCGCCTTTTGTGTCAGGCAATCTCGAATTTTTAATGGTTGTGCCAGAATTTATTTTTTCAACATCTGGTGTAATCCGCTGACTTCACGGGTCAACAGGCTGCCCTTTTGGCCCAGGCAGCGGCCCCCCTTCCGGGCTGCTCAACCAGCCTCGCAAGCCTTCAAGCCCGGGCCTGCGAGCCTGCATCACAATTTGTCAGGTGGTTTTATGGACAGCATCAACAGCCGCATCGCCGAAGAACTTGGCGTGCGCCCGCAGCAGGTCGAAGCGGCCGTCGCTCTTCTCGATGAGGGTTCCACCGTACCCTTCATCTCCCGCTACCGTAAGGAAGTGACCGGCAGCCTGGATGACACCCAGTTGCGTCACCTCGAAGAGCGCCTGCGCTACCTGCGCGAACTCGACGAACGGCGCGCAAGCATCCTTGCCAGCATCGAAGAACAAGGCAAGTTGACCCCAGAACTGGCCCGCGACATCAAGCTCGCCGACACCAAAACCCGCCTCGAAGACTTGTACCTGCCGTACAAGCAAAAGCGCCGCACCAAGGGTCAGATCGCCCTGGAAGCCGGCCTCGGAGAGCTGGCTGACGGCCTGTTCAACGACCCGACACTTACGCCCGATACCGAAGCCGCCCGTTTCGTCGACGCCGAAAAAGGCGTTGCAGACGTCAAGGCTGCCCTTGATGGCGCCAAGTACATTCTCATGGAGCGCTTCGCCGAAGACGCCAGCCTGCTGGACAAGCTGCGCAGCTTCCTCAAGCAGGAAGCCATCCTCAGCTCCCGCGTGATTGCAGGCAAAGAAGAGGAAGGCGCCAAGTTCCGCGATTACTTCGAACACGATGAGCCGCTCAAAAGCATGCCGTCGCACCGTGCCCTGGCGATTTTCCGCGGGCGCAACGAAGGCATTCTCAGTTCTTCGCTCAAGGTCGGTGAAGAATTGCCCGGCACGATGCACCCCGGCGAAATGATGATTGCCCAGCGCTTCGGTCTGGAAAATCAAAACCGCTCGGCTGACAAGTGGCTGGGCGAAGTGGTGCGCTGGACCTGGAAGGTCAAGCTCTACACCCACCTTGAAACCGACTTGCTGGGCGAACTGCGCGACGCTGCCGAAACCGAAGCGATCAACGTTTTTGCCCACAACCTGCACGACCTGCTGCTGGCCGCGCCGGCTGGCCCGCGCGCCACCCTGGGCCTGGACCCGGGCCTGCGCACCGGCTGCAAGATTGCCGTGGTCGATGCCACCGGCAAGCTGCTGGAGTACGCCACCGTGTACCCGCACGTACCGCACAACAAGTGGGACCAGACCATATCGGTCATGGCTGCCCTGTGTGCCAAGCATTCGGTCGATCTGATTGCCATCGGCAACGGTACCGCCAGCCGCGAAAGCGACAAGCTGGTAATCGACTTGATGAAAAAATACCCGGCCCTGAAAGTCACCAAAGTGATGGTGTCCGAGGCTGGTGCTTCGGTGTACTCGGCTTCGGAACTGGCAGCCAAAGAATTCCCGGATCTTGACGTATCGATTCGTGGTGCCGTATCGATTGCCCGCCGCCTGCAAGACCCGCTGGCCGAACTGGTGAAAATCGACCCTAAATCCATCGGTGTTGGCCAGTACCAGCACGACGTATCTCAGCTCAAGCTGGCACGCGGCCTGGATGCTGTGGTTGAAGATTGCGTGAACGCCGTGGGCGTGGACGTGAACACTGCCTCCGTAGCGCTGCTGGCACGTATCTCGGGCCTCAATGCCACGCTTGCGCAAAATATCGTGGCTCACCGCGACGAGAACGGTGCATTCAAAACCCGTGCAGCGCTGAAAAAAGTCAGCCGTTTGGGCGAAAAAACCTTCGAGCAGGCAGCTGGTTTCTTGCGCGTGATGAATGGTGACAACCCGCTGGACAGCTCGGCGGTTCACCCCGAAGCCTACCCGCTGGTCAAACGCATCGCTTCGGACACCGAGCGTGACATCCGCTCGCTGATCGGCGACGCCAGCTTCCTGAAACGTCTTGATCCGAAGAAATTCACCGACGAGACCTTTGGTCTGCCGACAGTGACCGACATTCTCCAAGAGCTGGAGAAACCGGGCCGCGACCCGCGCCCGGAGTTCAAGACTGCCGAATTCCAGGAAGGCGTTGAAGACCTCAAGGACCTGCAACTGGGGATGATCCTGGAAGGTGTGGTGACCAACGTGACCAACTTCGGTGCTTTCGTCGATATCGGCGTGCATCAGGATGGTCTGGTGCATATTTCGGCGCTGTCCGAAAAATTCATCAAAGACCCGCGTGAAGCCGTGAAAGCCGGCGACGTGGTCAAGGTCAAGGTCATGGAAGTCGACATCCCGCGCAAACGCGTAGGCCTGTCGATGCGTATGAGCGACACACCGGGCGAGAAGATCGACGGTGCCCGCGGCGCTCGCCCGGGTTCTGCTCCGCGCCAGCAAAGCACCGCACCGCGCAAGGAGAGCGTCGCCGCTGCGCCGAGCAATAACGCCATGGCCTCGTTGTTCGCCAACGCCAAACAGTTGAAGAAACGCTGATGGCCCTCCCGGACGGTCTGACCCAGAGCGCCTTCAGCCAGTTGCTGGGCTGTCGCGTGCAATCGCTGGAAGACGGCGTGGCACACGTTGCACTGAGCCTGGAGCCGCAACTACGCAACCGCGCCGGCAAGCTGCACGGTGGTGTGCTGTTCAGCCTGGTGGATATCAGCATGGGCCTGGCCTGTTCCAGCACCCATGGCTTCGATCAGCAGAGCGCAACCATCGAGTGCAAAATCAACTACATCCGCGCGGTGGCTGAAGGCGAAGTGCTATGTATCGCCAAAGTCATCCACCCCGGTCGACGCACACTGGTCGTCGAGGCGGATGTGCTGCAGGGCGACAAGCTTGTCGCAAAAGCACAAGGCACGTTCGCGGTCCTGTAGCGGCCAACCGTTGATTTGAGTTAATTTCGGCATTGCCAATGCAGTGCCGAAATGCGCTTGGAGCACCGCGGCGCCAAATCGGGGACGGAACTGAGCGATGCCAACAAAACCAGGCGACCACGCCAGTTTCAACTTCACCCTTGTAGACCGTCCTGACCACCCCCATATTGGGGCGACTGACGCGTGAAGGAATCCAACTTGAGCCAACTTCTCAACCGCCGCCTGGCTCTGCTCAGCGAGCGCGCCAACCTCTCTCTGCTGGAGCAGTGCCTGCACGGCATCGAGCGCGAATGCCTGCGCGTCACGGCCGATGCTCGCCTGGCGCAGACCCCGCACCCGGAAGAACTGGGCTCGGCCCTGACCAACGATCAAATCACCACCGACTATTCCGAGTCGCTGCTGGAGTTCATCACCCCGGCCCTGCCTGATCCTGCGCAGACGCTGGCCAGCCTCGACAAGATTCACCGTTTTGCCTACAGCAAGCTCGGCAACGAGTTCCTGTGGAGCCCTTCGATGCCGTGCCCGTTGCCGGCCGAAGAAGATATTCCGATTGCCTACTACGGCACGTCCAATATCGGACAGCTCAAGTACGTTTACCGTAAAGGCCTTGCCCTGCGATACGGCAAGACCATGCAGTGCATTGCCGGTATCCACTACAACTTCTCCCTGCCAGAGGCCCTGTGGCCTGTGCTGATGCAGGCTGAAGGCTTTGTCGGCACCGAGCGCGACTATCAGTCAAACGCCTACATCGCCCTGATTCGTAACTTCCGTCGCTACAGCTGGCTGCTGATGTACCTGTTCGGTGCTTCGCCTGCACTGGATGCAGGCTTTTTGCGCGGTCGTTCGCACCAGTTGGAGCAACTGGATGCGGATACGCTCTACCTGCCGTATGCCACCAGCCTGCGCATGAGCGACCTGGGTTATCAGAGCAACGCCCAGGCGGGCCTGACGCCGTGCTACAACAACCTCGACAGCTACACCGACAGCCTGCGCAAGGCGGTGGCCACACCTTATCCGCCGTATGTTGAAATCGGCACGCACAAGGATGGCGAGTGGGTGCAGTTGAACACCAACATCCTGCAGATCGAAAACGAGTACTACTCCAACATTCGCCCCAAGCGCGTGACCTATACCGGAGAACGGCCGATTCAGGCCCTGGTGTCCCGTGGTGTGCAGTACGTTGAAGTGCGCTTGCTGGATATCAACCCGTTTCTGCCGGTGGGCATTGATTTGCCTGAAGCGCGTTTTCTGGACGCCTTCCTGCTGTATTGCGCGCTGCAGGACAGCCCGCAATTCGACAGCACGGGGTGCAGCAGCTGTTCATCCAACTTCCTGAGCGTGGTCAAGGAAGGTCGCCGTCCGGGCCTGCAATTGCAGCGAGATGGTGCAGCGGTAGACATGAAGGAATGGGCAACCGAGCTGCTGGAAAAAATCGCCCCGCTGGCAGCCTTGCTCGACCAGAGCCACGGTGGCGATAACCACAGCAAGGCAGTCGACGAACAACTGGCGAAGATCAACGACGTGTCGCTGACGCCGTCTGCCAAAGTGCTGGCCAGCATGGCCGAACACAAAGAGAGCTTCGCCCAGTTCTCGATGCGCCAGAGCCTGGCCCATGCCGAGTTCTTCCGCAGTGAACCCTTGAGTGCTGAAGACCAGGCTGCGTTTGAAGAAAAAGCGCGCAAGTCACTGCTAGAACAGGCCGAGACCGAACAAACGGAAGAAGGCGACTTCGACCTGTTTGTGGCTTCATATCAGGCGAGCATTTTGGCGATCAGTAACTAAAAAGCCCCTCTCCCGGAGGGAGAGGGGACTGATCGGTGGTGTTCTTGCGAGCGCGGGCCTACTCGCCCCGCAGTGCAGTTATTCGTAGCAGCTGACGAGTGGAACGGTGTTTGACTTTACGACGGCTTCGCCGTCGAACGCAGCCTCGTTCCACTCGTCAGCTGCTACGGATCTCCTCCAGCCCGGAGCCTGAACAGCAGGCGCCTTACAGCGTCTTCTCAAAGATCTTCGAATTACGCTGATAGTTGTACAGCGACGCCCGCGCCGCCGGCAGGCGCTCCACACCGCTCGGCTCAAACCCGCGCTCACGGAACCAGTGCGCAGTGCGCGTGGTTAACACGAACAAGGTTTTCAGCCCCTGAGCCCGAGCGCGATTTTCGATGCGCTCCAGCAACTCATCGCCACGGCGCCCATGACGGTACTCCGGGTTCACCGCCAGGCACGCCAGCTCCCCCGCATCCGAATCAGCAATCTGATACAACGCCGCACAAGCGATGATCATGCCTTCGCGCTCGACCACGCTGAACTGCTCGATCTCACGCTCCAGCACTTCGCGCGAACGACGCACCAGAATGCCCTGCTCTTCCAGCGGGCTGATCAATTCAAGCAAGCCGCCGACATCTTCAATTGCGGCCTCCCGCGTGACTTCAAATTGTTCTTGCGCCACCAGCGTACCGCCACCGTTACGGGTGAACAGCTCGGTCAGCAGCGCACCGTCTTCGGCATAGCTGACGATATGACTACGGGCCACGCCACCGCTGCACGCTTCAGCGGCGGCTTCCAGCAATTCGGCCTGATAGTCACTGCCCAGGCGCTTCATGTGCGCAGGCACTTGTTGTGGACGCAGTTCACGCACCAGACGCCCTTCAGCATCGAGCAAACCAGGTTCAGCACCGAACAACAGCAATTTGTCTGCTGCCAGATCGATGGCAGCGCGGGTGGCCACGTCTTCACAGGCCAGGTTGAAAATCTCGCCGGTGGGCGAGTAGCCCAGAGGCGACAACAGCACGATCGAGCGCTCATCGAGCAGGCGGTTGATGCCCTTGCGGTCGACCCGACGTACTTCGCCGGTATGGTGGAAGTCCACGCCATCAAGCACACCGATCGGCCGCGCCGTCACCAGGTTGCCGCTGGCCACGCGCAGGCGCGAGCCCTGCATCGGCGAAGATGCCATGTCCATCGACAAACGCGCTTCAATCGCAATGCGCAGTTGCCCCACAGCATCGATCACACATTCGAGTGTCGATGCATCGGTGACGCGCATGCCTTTGTGGTAATGCGGCACCAGGCCACGCGCCTCAAGGCGGCTGTCGATCTGCGGGCGCGAACCGTGAACCAGCACCAGCCGCACGCCCAGGCTATGCAGCAGCACCAGGTCGTGGACAATATTGCCAAAATTGGGGTGTGCCACACCGTCGCCAGGGAGCATGACGACAAAGGTGCAATCGCGGTGGGCATTGATGTAGGGAGACGCGTGACGCAACCAGTTAACGTAATCGTGCATAACCAGAGCCTGTAAAAAATAAATCGCCTAAAAAGGGCTAAAACAGCAAACGCACAACGGGCTGGTGGTTATCGTCGAAACATTGTTGGCAACACGCGGCTCTCCTTGTGAGTCATGCAAAAGGGTGTCTTCACTATTTCAGACAATAGTGTTCGATCAATTGAGTCAGTAGACGCACTGTCGGCTGCAAACGTGACATTTCCAGGTATTCCCCTGGTTGATGCGCGCAGGCGATGTCACCCGGGCCCAATACCAGCGTCTCGCAGCCAAGTTGTTGAAGATAAGGCGCTTCGGTACCAAACGCTACTGCTTGCGCACGATGCCCGGTCAGCCGCTCGGCCACCCGCACCAGCTCGGCATCGGCCGCCTGCTCAAAAGGCGGTACACCGGCAGCAATGGGAGCGAAATCAATTTTTACCTGATGCCGCTCAGCCAATGGCTGCAGTTTGCCGCGAATGATGGCACGCAACGCGTTGGGGTCCATGCCCGGCAGGGGGCGCAGGTCAAACTCCAGGGAGCACTGGCCGCAAATCCGGTTGGGGTTGTCACCGCCATGGATACATCCAAAGTTCAGGGTCGGCTGCGGCACGCTGAACTGCGGGTTGCGGTATTCATTGAGCCACTGCTGGCGCAGGCCTTTAAGTTCGCTGATGGCGTCATGCATGGCCTCCAGCGCGCTGTGGCCAAGGCTTGGGTCGGATGAATGACCGCTTTGCCCGAGAATCTCGATGCGCTCCATCATCACGCCCTTGTGCATGCGGATCGGCTTGAGCCCGGTCGGCTCACCAATCACCGCAGCACGGCCCAGCGGCCGGCCTGCTTCGACGAGTGCCCGGGCACCGGCCATCGAGGTCTCTTCGTCGCAGGTAGCCAGAATCAGCAGCGGTTGCTTGAAAGGCTGATCGAGCAACGGGCGCACCGCTTCAATCACCAGCGCGAAAAAACCCTTCATGTCGCAACTGCCCAAGCCTACCCAGCGGTTATCCACTTCTGTCAGCTTGAGCGGATCGGTCTGCCACAGCGCTTCATCATAGGGCACAGTATCGCTGTGCCCGGCCAGCACCAGCCCGCCGGGTCCGCTGCCGATGCTGGCGAGCAGATTGAATTTTCCGGAGCTGACCTGCTGGATATCGCAGTTGAAACCCAAATCCCCAAGCCAGGTGGCCAGTAAGTCGATCACCCCACGGTTGGACTGATCCAGTGAAGGCTGGGTGCAACTGACCGACGGTGCGGCAATCAAGGCAGCGAACTGCTCTTTCATGGAAGGTAAGGCCATGCGCTGACTTCCTGTTGGCTGGGCGAGGCCCATCATAGAGCCATCTGCGCTGCAGAATAAACCCGTTCGGCGCGCCGGGGCGGCTTGTCCTGTACACTGCACGGCCTTGGCAGCCACACTTTTCCCGGCTGCGCACCGATCCTGGATTTTCCGGCCATGCAGAAAGAAACCGAAATTAAACTCCGCGTCAGCCGCGAAACCCTCGCCGCCCTGCGCGAGCACCCCTTGCTGAAAAAGCGCAACAAAAGTGGCTGGGAAAGCCGTGAGTTGTTGAACCAGTACTTCGACACGCCTGAGCGCGACCTGGCCAAGGCCAAGGTTGCCCTGCGCCTGCGTCGTGATGGCGAGGACGTGATCCAGACCCTCAAGACCCGTGGCGAAAGCATTGCCGGCCTGTCCGTACGCAACGAGTACGACTGGAACCTGCCCAAAGCCAAGCTCGACATCAAGAAGCTCGACGGCGAATGCTGGCCACAAGAGCTGGCCGAGCTGGACAAAAAAACCCTCAAGCCTATCTTCACCACGGATTTCGTACGCGAACGCGCCGAAATTTCCTGGGGTCGCGGCAAAGCCAAAGTGGTCATCGAAGCCGCTCTGGACCTGGGCCATGTGATTGCCGGCAAGCAGAAGGAAGAAATCTGCGAGCTGGAACTCGAGCTGCGCGAAGGCGAGCCGTCTGCCCTGCTGGAACTGGCCGCCGAACTGGCCGAGAAGCTGGCCCTGATGCCGTGCGATATCAGCAAGGCCGAGCGCGGTTATCGCCTGTTCGACGCCAACAGCTACTCCGTCAACCTGCCAGCACCTGTGCTGACCCCGGAAACACCCCTGGACGACGCCTTCGCCGCACTGGCCTGGCACTTGCTGGGCAATAGCCAGCGCCTGGCCGAGCAGTATCGCTTCAATGGCCACTGGCGTTTGCTGCAGGACTGGGTTCAGCAGTTGATCGACCTGCGCGCGCTGGTCAGCAGCCTGGGTCAGGCCGCACCACGCCAATCCACCAATGCCCTGCGTACTGCGCTGGATGCATTGCTGGAAGACTGGCGCCCGCTGGTGCAGATCGGCCAGGACGACGAAGACGTGCGCAAAGCCGCGCCCGAGCAGTTCCTTGAAGAACTGGAAGACCCGCGCTGGGGCCAGTTCTCGCTGAACACTTCACGCTGGTTGATGGACCGCAGCTGGACTGTTGACCGTGGCACCACCCGTGGCAACCGCCAGGGTGCTGCTCAGCTGCAAAGCTGGCTGCCGCGTTTGCTGTCGGATGAAGCAATTGCACTGCGTCTGAACCGTTACCAGCAGCAACCCGAAGACCTCGCCGAGCAACTGCCGCGTATCGAGCGCATTCAGGCCTGGCTGCGTCTGGCGCGCAACGTGCTGGAAATCCCGGAACTGGACCGTCTGTACGGCGAGATGAACAAGCTGCAGGAACTGGCCAACCTGCCGATTTCTGAAGATGCCGAAAGCAACGACGAATTGCTCAACGCCCGCAAGCAGCAAGCCATCGCGGTTTACCAGAACCGCGCCTGGAAGACCCTGCTGCGCGCTTAAGCGCCCGGTCTGTGTCCCTCAGCGCCTGCTGAGGGACATTCCTGCCTTACTTCATGCCCTTGGGCATGTCCGCATCCGGCGTGCGCCAGATCAAACGTGTGGTGTCATAGCCTTGCTGCTGAGCCTTGCTGAGCAATTCATCACGGGTTTGCTGGTCTACGTGCGGTTTACGCGACAACAACCACAGGTATTTGCGGTCGGGGTTGCCTACCAACGCCGTGCTGTAGTTGTCGCCCAGGTACAACACCCAGTAATCGCCCTTGGTCACACCCGGCAAAAGGGTTGATACCCAGTTGTCGAACTCGACCCACAACTTGTCGGTCTTGCCTTCCACTTGCGGGGTGGCCGTGCCCTTGGCCTCTTCCCACTTGCCCTCTGCGGTGCGGCAGCGGTTAAGCACTGCTACATTGCCGTCGGGCTTCAAGCTGTAATGGGCTTCGGACTGGGCACAATTTCGCTGGAAGAACATCGGTAATCGCGCAAGCTCATACCAGGTGCCCTGATAGCGCTTGAGGTCGACACTGGAGACGGTGTTGGGCGCCAGCGAATCGCTGCTGGAACTTGCACACCCACCCAATAACAGCGCGGCCCCGAGACAGACTAAAAGACGTTTCATCGCAAACGCTCCTGATCGGTCTTACTTCAAACCCTGACCCGAAAAAATCAGCACTTTATCGCCGGCGTATTGCACGCTGATAAAGCTCTTCTGGTCGCCCCATGTACAGCTCGACATCCCCAATGCGCCCGAGCATTCGGTCGGAGTACCCAGCAGTTGCTCCACTTCGGCCTTGGTCATGCCGGCCGACAGTTTCGAGTAGTTTTGCTGATTGATTTTGCTGCACGCCGCCAGCAACACACAGAACGACAACAACGCCAAAGTACGCAACTTCATGGAAAGCTCCTGAATGAGAAAGTCGGCATAGCCGCCTGATGCAAGCTTAGAAGAGAAAACCACAGGCTGGTTCCCGCAGGGCGCAGGGATTTATTTCAGGAGGGGAAACAACTGTGGGAGCGAGCTTGCTCGCGATACAGGCAACCCGGTATGCCTGACATACCGTGTCGATGCTATCGCGAGCAAGCCAGCTCCCACTGGGGCTTACTCTTTGTGGTAAGCGGTAACGCGCGCGACTTCTTCTTTCGAGCCCAAGTACACGGCTACACGCTGGTGCAAGCCTTCTGGCTGGATGTCGAGGATGCGCTGGTGGCCATCAGTCGATGCGCCGCCAGCCTGTTCCACAAGGAAGGACATCGGGTTGGCTTCGTACATCAAGCGCAGCTTGCCCGGCTTGGACGGCTCACGGCTGTCGCGCGGGTACATGAACAGACCGCCACGGGTCAGGATGCGATGCACGTCAGCAACCATCGCAGCAACCCAGCGCATGTTGAAGTTCTTCTTCAACGGGCCTTCTTCACCGGCCAGCAGTTCGTCAACGTAGCGCTGTACCGGGGCTTCCCAGTGACGCTGGTTGGACATGTTGATGGCAAATTCCTGGGTAGCTTCAGGAATGGTGATGTCTTCGTGGGTCAGCACGAAGCTGCCCATTTCGCGGTCCAGGGTAAAGCCCTTGACGCCGTCGCCCAAGGTCAGTACCAGCATCGTCTGCGGGCCGTAGATGGCGTAACCGGCAGCAACTTGTTGAGTGCCTGGCTGCAGGAAAGCCTTTTCATTCAAAGGCTCATTCTGGGTCAGGTATTCGTTCGGGCAACGCAGTACCGAGAAAATGGTGCCAACTGGCGCGTTGATATCGATGTTGGACGATCCGTCCAGTGGGTCGAACACCAACAGGTAGGCGCCTTTCGGATATTTACCCGGAATCTGGTAGGCATTGTCCATTTCTTCGGACGCCATGCCAGCCAGGTGACCGCCCCATTCGTTGGCTTCGAGCAGGATCTCGTTGGAGATCACATCGAGCTTCTTCTGCACTTCACCTTGCACGTTTTCGGTGCCCATGCTGCCCAGAACACCCCCAAGGGCGCCTTTGGACACGGCGTGGCTGATCTCTTTGCAAGCACGCGCCACCACTTCGATGAGGAAACGCAAATCAGCAGGCGTGTTGTTGCTGCGGGTCTGCTCGATCAGATAGCGACTCAGGGTAACGCGGGACATGTAAGGCTCCGAACAATGGGGAGGGGGCGAAAAACCCGCGCAGTTTAACGCGAGTTGCCGTGCAAATCTTCTAATCAGACTCAGAACTGGCCGAACGGGTTCAGCTGAACCCTTAAATCAACCAAAAACCTGTAGCCGCTGCCGCAGGCTGCGCTACAAGGTCCGAAGGAAACTTAAACTGTGGGAGCGAGCCTGCTCGCGAAGGTCGTTCGCGAGCAGGCTGGCTCCCACAGGGCAACAGAGTATCTACAGGTGTGTTACAGGGCTTTCCATATCTCGGTCGCGTACTCACGAATGGTCCGGTCCGATGAGAACCAGCCCATGCGCGCCGTGTTCAACACCGCTTTGCGCCACCACTCATCCTTGTCCTGCCACAGTTGCTCCACACGCATCTGCGCATCCCAGTAAGCATCAAAATCAGCACACACCAGAAACCGGTCATATTCGATCAGAGAATCCACCAGGCCGGTGTAACGCGCCGGATCGTCGTGGGAAAACACCCCGCCACGGATCGCCTGCAACACGTCATTGAGCCGGTGCGAGGCCGCCACATCCGGCGCCGCATGGAACTCGCCATTACGCTTGCGCGCTTCGACCTGCTGCGAACTCAGACCGAAGATAAACATGTTGTCAGCACCCACCCGCTCGCACATCTCGACATTGGCCCCGTCCATCGTGCCAATGGTCAGTGCGCCGTTAAGACCGAATTTCATGTTGCTGGTGCCCGACGCTTCGTAGCCTGCCGTGGAGATCTGCTCGGACAAGTCGGCCGCCGGAATGATGCTTTCGGCCAGGCTGACGTTGTAGTTGGGGATAAACACCACCTTGAGCAGCCCGCGCACGGTGGGGTCGTTGTTGACGGTGCGGGCGATATCATTGGCCAGTTTGATAATGAGCTTGGCCTGTTCATAACTGGCCGCCGACTTGCCGGCAAAAATCTTCACCCGTGGCACCCAGTGGTTACCGGGCTCGGCACGAATGGCCTGATACAACGCCACCGTATGCATCAAGTTGAGCAGTTGGCGTTTGTACTCGTGAATCCGTTTGACCTGCACATCGAACAGGGCCTCAGGGTTGACCACAATGCCCAAGCGCTCGTAAATCAGCGCCGCCAGGGTGCATTTGCTTTGCAGGCGCTGTTCGGCGAAACGCTTGCGAAAATCGGCACGCTCGGCAAAAGGCTCCAGCTTGATCAGTTTGTATTCGGTTTCGTCGAGTACATCGGGGCCCAGCACATCCACCAGCATGGCGGTCAACGGCGGGTTGGCCTGGAACAGCCAGCGGCGGAAGGTAACGCCGTTGGTTTTGTTGTTGATCCGGTTCGGGTAGAGCTTGTGCAACTCGGCGAATACGGTACTGCGCATCAGTTGCGTGTGCAGCCCGGAAACCCCGTTGACGCTGTGGGAACCC
Organism: Pseudomonas fragi; assembly: GCF_002269505.1. Lineage (GTDB taxonomy): Bacteria > Pseudomonadota > Gammaproteobacteria > Pseudomonadales > Pseudomonadaceae > Aquipseudomonas > Aquipseudomonas fragi_D. Next base: position 385,358 of record NZ_NQKQ01000001.1, read on the forward strand.
AAAAATGCCAGGTTGCCCATGCGCACCCGGCGGCCGTGGTCTTCTTCGATCAGCGACACCGCACGTAACACGTCAAAGTCGTGAATGCCCTTGGCCCGCAGGGCATCGATGTGGTGCGCATTGATCAGGTAAATAATCTGCATATGCCGCGGCAACAGGCGCTCCATCAAGCCTACGGGCCAGGTTTCCAGCGCTTCAGGCAGCAGCGTGTGGTTGGTATACGACAGGGTATCAACGGTGACTTGCCACGCTGACTGCCATTCGATGCCGTGCTCGTCGACGAGGATGCGCATCAACTCCGCCACGGCAATCGAGGGGTGCGTGTCATTGAGCTGAATGGATACGTGTTCGGCCAGGTTCAGCAGCGTCTCATGGACGTGCAGATGACGTCGCAGCAGATCCTGCAATGAGGCAGAAACAAAGAAGAACTCCTGACGCAGACGCAATTCCTGGCCGGCCTCGTTGCTGTCAGCCGGGTACAGCACGCGCGAGATGCTCTCGGCCCGCACCACTTCGGCTACCGCGCCCAGATGGTCACCGGCGTTGAAACGGCCAAGGTTCAGATCGTGCAGCGCCCTCGCTCGCCACAGGCGCAGGGTGTTCACACTGGCACCGCGCCAGCCCACTACGGGCGTGTCATAGGCAATCGCCCGCACCGTCTCGCCCGGCCACCAGATTTGCCGCAACTGGCCTTGCTCATCCTGTTTGGTTTCAACCGAACCGCCAAAGCCCACCGAGTAGAGTACTTCGGCGCGCTCGAACTCCCAGGGGTTGCCGAAGTCCAGCCAGTTCTCGGTTTGTTCCTGCTGCCAGCCGTCGACAATACTCTGGCGAAACAGCCCGTGTTCGTAGCGGATGCCATAACCGTGGGCGGCAATGCCCAAGGTCGACATGCTCTCCATAAAGCAGGCCGCCAAACGACCCAGGCCACCATTGCCAAGGGCCGCATCCGGCTCAAGGACACGGATGCGCTCCAGGTCCACGCCAAGCTCGCCCAGCGCCTCACGCGCTACCTCCAGCAAACCCAGGTTGCTCAGGCTGTCGTACAGCAGGCGACCGATCAGAAACTCCAGCGACAGGTAATACACCCGCTTCTGGTCCTTGCGATAAATCTGCCGGGTGCTGTCCATCCAGTGTTCGACCATATGGTCGCGGGCAGCCAGGGCAATGGCTTCAAACCAGTCGTGGTCAAACGCGTGTTCCGGGTCCTTACCCACCGCGTAAGTCAGTTTGGCTACTACAGCGGCACGGAAAGCCGCCACCTGTGCGTCACGAACAAGCGGTTCCTGGGACATCGATACAAACCTCAATCGAGATAGGGCGATTTGAAGAACGAGTGGTGTCAGCCTAGACGCTTCAACAGAAACAAAGTGCTTTGATTCGGGCTTTTTTTGGCGATTATTTAAAAAAAGATGAAGAAGTGAATGCCGCCCCAAAACGAGGCACATTCGCAGTTGAACGCTTTAAAACATGGCCCTGATCGAAAAACCGGCAAATGGTTGTTCACACATTCACCAACCCCGGTATGATCGCGCGCCCTGATGCACGCTGGAATACAAGTCTGATGAAGTCCAACCTGATCGCCGCCGCGGAAATCGACCGTCTCGATACCTGGGCCAAATACTCCGCGCCCATGTGCGGCTCCTGCATTTCCAGCTGCTGCACGTTGCCGGTCGAGGTCAAGATCAAAGACCTGATTCGCATCGGCATCGTCGACGAGTTCGAGATGGGCGATCCGCCGAAGAACATCGCCAAGCGCCTGCAAAAAGAAGGGATCGTGGAGCGCTTCAACCAGAAGTCGGGGATTTTCACCCTGCAGCGCATGAGCAATAACGACTGCCTTTACCTGGATCGCAAGTCGCGCATGTGCACCATTTACGAGATCCGCCCGGATACCTGCCGCAACCACCCGCGGATTGGCCCGCGCCCTGGTTATTGCGCATACGTGCCGAAAGCCGTTGAGCGCAAGAACAGCAGCGTCAAGCTGATGGATTTCTAAGCACAACAGCGCCCTCACCCTAGCCCTCTCCCGGAGGGAGAGGGAACTAAAAGCAAAAACATATGTGCGCAACACCCCCTATCGGCTCCCTCTCCCTCGGGAGAAGGCTTGGGTGAGGGGCCAGCTTCAAACACAAATGCCAGACATAAAAAAACGCCCCCGACCGCAAGGTCGGGGGCGTTTTTGTAACCGCTAACTAAGTAACTTAGTTTTTGGCCTTTTTAGCAGCGCGGGTACGCTCGCCTTCGTCCAGGATCTTCTTACGAAGACGGATGGACTTAGGAGTCACTTCGCACAGCTCGTCGTCCTGGATGAATTCCAGAGCCTGTTCCAGAGTGAAGCGAACAGGTGGAACCAGAGCGATGGTTTCGTCTTTACCCGAAGCACGCATGTTGTCGAGCTTCTTGCCCTTGGTAGGGTTAACGCCCATATCGGTGTCACGGCTGTTCAGACCAACGATCTGACCGTTGTAGACCTCTTGACCGTGCTCAACGAACAGCTTGCCACGCGCCTGCAGAGTTTCCAGGGAGTAGGTCAGCGCCTTGCCAGTTTCAACCGATACCAGAACGCCGTTCTGACGGCCGGACATGTGGCCCGACTTCATCACGTCGTAACGATCGAAGATCGAGGTCAGGATGCCAGCACCGTTGGTCAGGGTCAGGAACTGGTTACGGAAACCGATCAGACCACGAGCAGGGATGTTGTATTCCAGACGAACACGGCCTTTGCCATCCGGCACCATGTTAGTCAGGTCGCCTTTACGCAGACCCATCTCTTCCATCACCTTGCCCTGGGATTCTTCCGGGGTGTCGATGGTGACGTTTTCGAACGGTTCGTGCTTAACGCCGTCAACCATACGGATGATTACTTCTGGACGACCAACGCCCATTTCGAAGCCTTCACGACGCATAGTTTCGATCAGTACGGACAAGTGCAGCTCGCCACGGCCCGATACTTTGAACTTGTCAGCCGAGTCGCCTTCTTCAACGCGCAGTGCAACGTTGTAAAGCAGCTCTTTGTCCAGACGTTCCTTGATGTTACGGGAAGTCACGAACTTGCCATCTTTACCGCAGAATGGCGAGTCGTTTACCTGGAAGGTCATGGAAACGGTTGGCTCGTCAACAGTCAACGGCTTCATCGCTTCAACGTTCATCGGATCACACAGGGTGTCGGAGATGAACAGCGAATCCATACCGCTGATGCAAACGATATCGCCTGCCGACGCTTCTTCAACGTCTACACGGTGCAGACCGTGGTGACCCATCAGCTTCAGGATACGACCGTTACGGCGCTTGCCGTCAGCGTCGATGGCAACAACCGGGGTGTTCGGCTTGACGCGACCACGAGCGATACGGCCAACGCCGATAATGCCCAGGAAGCTGTTGTAGTCCAGTGCCGAGATTTGCATCTGGAACGGACCATCACGGTCAACCTGTGGTGCTGGTACGTTGTCGACGATCGACTGGTACAGCGGGGTCATGTCTTCAGCCATGTCGGTGTGGTCAAGACCAGCAATACCGTTCAGGGCAGAGGCGTAAACCACTTTGAAGTCCAGCTGTTCTTCGGTAGCACCCAGGTTGTCGAACAGGTCGAAGATCTGGTCCAGAACCCAGTCCGGACGCGCGCCTGGACGGTCAACCTTGTTGATCACCACGATTGGACGCAGGCCGGCTTCGAAAGCCTTCTTGGTCACAAAACGGGTTTGCGGCATAGGGCCGTCTTGAGCGTCAACCAGCAGCAGAACGGAGTCAACCATCGACATTACGCGTTCAACTTCGCCGCCGAAGTCGGCGTGGCCCGGGGTATCCACGATGTTGATGTGGTAGCCGTTCCAGTTGATGGCGGTGTTTTTCGCCAGAATGGTAATACCGCGCTCTTTCTCCTGGTCGTTGGAGTCCATTACGCGTTCGTCGTTAAGCTCGTTGCGCTCCAGGGTGCCGGATTGACGCAAGAGTTTGTCTACCAGGGTGGTTTTACCGTGGTCAACGTGAGCAATGATGGCGATGTTACGTAGATTTTCGATCACTTGTGTATCTCGATCAGAGGATTCGGTGTGCTGACTGAGTCCAGGCAGCGATTAACAGTAGAGTCCGTGCAAGCCGTTACAGCTTGACGGCGGCGTCGGGGGGCCGGTGACGCAGGCCACAGGCATACAGCCCCGGGCTCTTAGCTCGGTCGATAAACGCGCACATTGGCATGTCCCTCACTGAGCAAATGGTGAGCATGCAGGCGACTCATCACGCCTTTGTCGCAATACAACAGGTACTGACGGGTGTCATCCAGTTCCTTGAAGCGGCTGTTCAAAGCATAGAACGGCAACGCTTGTACTTCGATGCCAGCCAGTTCCAGCGGCTGATCTTCCTGAGCATCCGGGTGACGGATGTCGATCACGATCTGGCCCGCCAGCACTTCGCTGACTTCTTCGACTTGCAAGTCCTGGCCCAATTCATCGATTACCCGATCAATCGGCACCAGTTTGGCCCGCTCAAGCGCACGCTCAAGCACGGCCATATCAAACTGTTGTTCTTCATACTCCACGCGGTTGCGCTTGGCGTGGGTCTTGGGGTTGACCGAAATCACCCCGCAATATTCAGGCATGTGCTTGGCAAAATCGGCCGTACCGATTTCTTCTGCCAAATCAATGATGTCCTGCTTGTGGCTCGCGATCAGCGGGCGCAGCACCAGTTTGTCAGTAGCCGAATCGATCAGCGACAAATTGGGCAGTGTCTGGCTCGATACCTGGGAAATCGCTTCACCGGTCACCAGCACTTCGATATCCAGGCGTTCGGCAATACGTGTTGCAGCGCGCAACATCATACGCTTCAAAATGACGCCCATATGACTGTTATCGACTTTGCCGAGAATTTCGCCCAAAACTTCTTCGAACGGAACGCTGACAAACAGCACGCGTTGCGAGCTGCCGTACTTCTTCCATATATAGTGCGCGACTTCCATCACGCCCAATTCATGGGCACGTCCGCCCAGGTTGAAGAAGCAGAAGTGGCTCATCAGGCCGCGACGCATGATCTGGTAGGCCGCCACGGTGGAATCGAAGCCACCGGACATCAGCACCAGGGTCTGCTCAAGCGAACCCAACGGGTAGCCACCAATACTGTCGTGCTGGTTGTGAATCACAAACAACCGTTGGTCGCGAATTTCAATACGAACTTCGATTTCAGGCTTTTTCAGCTCGATTCCGGCTGCACCGCACTCACGACGCAGCTTGCTGCCGACGTATTTTTCGACTTCCATCGAGGTAAATGGGTGCTTGCCGGCGCGTTTGCAACGCACCGAAAAAATCTTGCCCGCCAGTGCATCGCCGAAGTGCAGCTTGCACTTCTCAACGATGTCGTCGAAGTCGCCCAGAGGGTACTCGTCGACCTGCAGGAAATGCGCAATACCCGGCATGCAGCTCAGGCGTTCGGTCATTTCTTTCAAGGCTTTAGGGTCGGTTACGCGCGTTTGCAGCTCGATGTTGTCCCACACGCCCGTCACCACCACAGCCGGGTCCAGATCGCGGAGCACAGTGCGGATGTTTTTGGCCAATTGACGGACGAAACGCATCCGAACCGGACGGCTCTTGATAGTGATTTCGGGGAAGACTTTAACGATTAGTTTCATGAAAACAGCGCGCGAGCAGCCTGCCAAAAAAGGGGGGCGCGGATTATAGCGGAAATTGCTCAAGGTTTAACCAGTTATCGTACAAACGGTTTTGCGCGCACCAAAATAGAACATAAACAGCCAAATTCGCTTCATTTGAGTGCGATAAACGCGGCTAATCGGTAGTCTGGCCCGCTTACCTGCTTGAGATTGGCGCATTACACCCAACTCGGGGCACTGGCATGCAATTTGCTCCCTTGTGAGGCAGGTTGCCTTGGCAGAGTATTCGCGCCGGCATCAACCACTTATTAAGGGCATTCCACTACCAGCCCTAAGCCACCCCGGAGGACACTATGTCGAAGTCGGTTCAACTCATCAAAGATCATGACGTCAAGTGGATTGATCTGCGCTTCACTGATACCAAAGGCACTCAGCACCACGTGACCATGCCGGCCCGTGATGCGCTGGATGAAAACTTCTTCACCGACGGCAAAATGTTCGACGGCTCCTCCATTGCTGGCTGGAAAGGCATCGAAGCGTCCGACATGATCCTGCTGCCAGACGACAGCACTGCCGTACTGGATCCGTTCACCGAACAGCCTACGCTGATCCTGGTGTGCGACATCATCGAACCTTCGACCATGCAAGGCTATGACCGCGACCCACGCGCCATCGCTACCCGTGCCGAGGAATACCTGAAGTCCACCGGTATCGGCGACACCGTTTTCGTTGGCCCGGAGCCAGAGTTCTTCATCTTCGACCAAGTGAAATTCAAGTCCGACATTTCCGGCTCCATGTTCAAGATCTACTCCGAACAAGGTTCGTGGATGTCCGACCAGGACGTGGAAGGCGGCAACAAAGGCCACCGTCCTGGCGTCAAAGGCGGCTATTTCCCGGTTCCGCCGTTCGACCATGACCACGAAATCCGTACCTCCATGTGCAACGCCATGGAAGAGATGGGCCTGGTTATCGAAGTTCACCACCACGAAGTGGCAACTGCTGGCCAGAACGAAATCGGCGTGCAGTTCAACACCCTGGTGAAAAAGGCTGACGAAGTTCAGACCCTGAAGTACTGCGTACATAACGTGGCAGACGCCTACGGCCGTACTGCTACTTTCATGCCCAAGCCTCTGTACGGCGACAACGGCTCGGGTATGCACGTTCACATGTCCATCTCCAAAGATGGCAAGAACACCTTCGCAGGCGAAGGCTATGCCGGCCTGTCCGACACTGCCCTGTACTTCATCGGCGGTATCATCAAGCACGGTAAGGCCCTGAACGGCTTCACCAACCCGGCTACCAACTCCTACAAGCGTCTGGTACCAGGCTTCGAAGCGCCAGTAATGCTGGCCTACTCGGCCCGTAACCGTTCGGCTTCGATCCGTATTCCTTACGTGTCCAGCCCTAAAGCTCGCCGTATCGAAGCACGTTTCCCGGACCCGGCAGCCAACCCGTACCTGTGCTTCGCCGCACTGATGATGGCTGGTCTGGACGGTATCCAGAACAAGACTCACCCTGGCGACGCCGCTGACAAAAATCTGTATGACCTGCCGCCTGAAGAGGCTAAAGAGATCCCACAAGTTTGCGGCAGCCTGAAAGAAGCCCTGGAAGAGCTGGATAAAGGTCGTGCGTTCCTGACCAAAGGCGGCGTTTTCAGCGACGACTTCATCGACGCGTACATCGCCCTTAAAAGCGAAGAAGAAATCCAGGTTCGTACTTTCGTACACCCACTGGAATACGAGCTGTACTACAGCTGCTAATCCAGTGACGCCCGCGCAAGCGGCGTGATTCGAAAAAGCCTCCTTCGGGAGGTTTTTTTGTGGGCGCCGTCTTACGCAAGCATGGGATGAAAGACTCTGGACTCGTGCCCGCACCTGACAGCCACGCTGCTGAGTGACCGGTAGTTTGTCGCCACTCAACCAATGGAGACTGACATGCCCACCCTACTCAACCTCAAAACCCTGCTGCTGTCGTGCGCCTGCCTGCTTTTGCTGGGCTGCGCCAGCCCACCCACTGAGGTGAATGTCGAGCAACTGCTCAAGACCGGGCAATCGTGGATTGGCACTCCTTACACATGGCCGGACGGCAAGCCGGAATTCACCGTGGTCAAAATCACCCTCCCGGCCAACACCGCACTGAAATGGCACACGCACCCCATGCCCAATATCGCCTATGTGGTCGCAGGCGAACTGATGGTAGAAACCGAAGATGGCCTGCACAAAACCACGCTCAAACCTGGCCAGGTACTGCCCGAGATGGTCAACACCTCCCATCGCGGCACCAGCGGCAAGAGACCGGTTGAACTGATCGTGTTCTATGCCGGCACACCCGGCATGCCACTGTCCCATTGACACCCAACCTGTAGTCGCTGCCGCAGGCTGCGATAAGGGCTCCCTATCGCAGCCTTCGGCAGCGACTACAGCAACGCATGACAGCAACCACTCGCTCATCGCCATCAGCACCGGTCCATTTTTCAGCCAACTGAATCCATTCACCTAAAATGCACTATATTGGTGCGACTATAGTTTGAGAGTGCATTAACCAGCCCAATTTGGTTCAAAAACCCTCGCACGCTGGACTGCGACGATATGCGCTCATGTTGTAAACGCCTATTTCAGGGGGGCGACGCTTCTTTTCGGAGCCTTGGTTTGGTTTTTGCATTTTCCTTGCACCAGCGCTTCACCCGCGCACGCAATCCGGGATCGGCCCATGACCATCAGTGACGCCCTGCACCGACTGTTACTCGACAACCTCACCACCGCCACGCTTTTACTCAATGCCGATTTGCGCCTTGAGTACATGAACCCGGCGGCAGAGATGCTGTTGGCGATCAGCGGTCAACGCAGTCACGGGCAGTTCATCAGTGAGCTCTTTACGGAGTCCACCGAGGCACTGCACTCGCTGCGCCAGGCTGTTGAGCAAGCGCACCCGTTTACCAAGCGCGAAGCCATGCTGACCTCGCTGACGGGCCAGAACCTGACAGTGGACTATGCCGTGACGCCCATCTTGAGCAATGGCGGCACCATGCTGCTGCTTGAGGTGCACCCCCGCGACCGTCTGCTGCGCATCACCAAAGAAGAGGCCCAGCTGTCCAAGCAGGAGACCAGCAAGATGCTGGTGCGCGGCCTGGCCCACGAAATAAAGAACCCGCTGGGCGGCATTCGCGGCGCGGCCCAGTTGCTGGCCCGCCAACTGCCCGATGAAAACCTGCGCGACTACACCAACGTGATCATCGAAGAGGCTGACCGCCTGCGTAACCTGGTCGACCGCATGCTGGGCTCCAACAAACTGCCGTCGCTGGCCATGACCAACGTCCACGAAGTACTTGAACGCGTGTGCAACCTGGTCGAGGCCGAGACCCAGGGCAGCATCACTTTGGTGCGTGACTACGACCCGAGCCTGCCCGACCTGCTGATCGACCGCGAACAAATGATCCAGGCCGTACTCAATATCGTGCGCAACGCGATGCAGGCCATCGGCAGCCAGAACGAGCTGCGCCTGGGCCGCATCAGCCTGCGTACCCGCGCCATGCGCCAGTTCACCATTGGCCACATACGCCACCGGCTGGTCACTAAAATCGAAATTATCGACAACGGCCCGGGCATACCTGCCGAGCTGCAAGACACACTTTTTTTTCCGATGGTCAGCGGTCGCCCGGACGGTACCGGGCTTGGCCTGGCCATCACGCAAAACATCATCAGTCAGCACCAGGGGTTGATCGAGTGTGAAAGCCACCCCGGCCACACACTCTTCTCGATCTTTCTACCACTGGAACAAGGAGCCGCATCGACATGAGCCGAAGTGAAACCGTGTGGATCGTCGACGACGACCGTTCAATCCGCTGGGTCCTGGAAAAAGCCTTGCAACAGGAAGGCATGACCACACAAAGTTTCGACAGTGCCGATGGGGTCATGAGCCGACTGGCTCGCCAGCAGCCTGACGTGATCATTTCCGATATCCGCATGCCCGGCTCCAGCGGTCTGGACCTGCTTGCCAAAATCCGCGAGCAGCACCCGCGCCTGCCGGTCATTATCATGACCGCTCATTCCGATCTGGACAGCGCTGTAGCGTCCTATCAGGGCGGTGCATTCGAATACCTGCCCAAGCCGTTTGATGTCGATGACGCCGTGTCCCTGGTCAAGCGCGCCAACCAGCACGCCCAGGAACAACAAGGCCTGGCCGTGGCGCCAACGCTTGCCCCCACCCCGGAAATCATCGGCGAAGCACCGGCGATGCAAGAGGTGTTTCGTGCCATTGGCCGCCTGAGCCACTCCAATATCACGGTGCTGATCAACGGCGAATCGGGTACGGGCAAAGAGCTGGTGGCCCACGCCCTGCATCGCCACAGCCCGCGGGCTGCATCGCCGTTTATCGCATTGAACATGGCTGCGATCCCAAAGGACCTGATGGAATCCGAGCTGTTCGGCCATGAAAAAGGCGCTTTCACCGGCGCTGCGAACCTGCGCCGGGGCCGCTTTGAGCAGGCCGATGGCGGCACCCTGTTCCTCGATGAAATCGGCGATATGCCTGCCGACACCCAAACCCGGCTGCTGCGGGTATTGGCCGATGGCGAATTCTATCGGGTTGGCGGGCACATGCCGGTCAAGGTGGATGTTCGCATCATCGCAGCCACGCACCAGAACCTTGAAACCCTGGTGCAGGCCGGCAAGTTTCGTGAAGACCTGTTCCACCGTCTGAACGTGATCCGCATCCATATCCCGCGTCTGTCTGACCGCCGCGAAGACATCCCGACCCTGGCCCGGCACTTTCTCAGCAGTGCCGCGCAAGAGCTGTCCGTGGAGCCAAAACTGCTCAAGGCCGAGACCGAGCAGTACCTGAAAAACCTGCCGTGGCCAGGCAACGTGCGCCAGCTGGAGAACACCTGCCGCTGGATTACAGTGATGGCCTCGGGTCGCGAAGTACATATCGGCGACCTGCCGCCCGAGCTGCTGAACCTGCAACAGGACGCCTCCCCTGTCACCAACTGGGAGCAGGCGCTGCGCCAGTGGGCTGACCAGGCCCTGGGGCGTGGCCAGTCCAATCTGCTCGACAGCGCCGTGCCCACCTTTGAGCGGATCATGATCGAAACCGCGCTCAAGCATACCGCGGGCCGTCGTCGAGACGCTGCGGTGCTGCTGGGTTGGGGCCGCAACACCTTGACCCGCAAGATCAAGGAACTGGGCATGAAGATCGATGGCGACGAGGATGATGGCGACGAGGCCTGAGGCAGATCAAAAGCGCCCTCACCCCAACCCTCTCCCGAGGGAGAGGGAGCTGATTGGAGGTGTCGCATAAATCTGCTTTTGCTTTTAGTCCCCTCTCCCTCCGGGAGAGGGCTAAGGTGAGGGGCTCTTGATCTTGACCGCACCACCCTCAAGCAACCCGCCCCATTATCGTGCACGGCTCTAGCCCAATGGTTTGCGCCAACCCTCGCACAAAAATCAGTCCCCAAACAAAAGCCCCGGATTCCGGGGCTTTTGCGTACTCACGAAGCAATTTCTACAAAAAACCCAAAATTGGCACGCGCCCTGCAATACCTATAGCAGGCAACAACGCTTTAGGGGACCTTGATACAGGCAGGTCAAGACTCCCCACTTTTACACTCGCAGCCTTGATGCCTTTTGCATCAACGCGCACAGCGCTTTTGGGGAACCCGGTACAGGCAGGCTGGAATTCCCTCTTTTATTACTCTCGCAGGTTCACCTGCAACCGCCAGCGTCCATCTTGTAACGCCCCGGCCCAGTCGCCCTTCAAGGCACGGGCCGCCACCAGGGTCAGCAGCAACCCGCCATCTGTATCACGCACCCGCCAGTTCACGCTTTTGCCGTTATACGTCAACTGGCCGCTCTGCACCTTGCCCCTGGCATCGAACAGCAACCCCAATGTGCCATCGACCAACTCACCATGCAGCTTGGGCTCGGCACTGAACCACACCACCAGAGCACCCGGCAGCACATCCACCTGTTGCAGCTCAACCGGGGTTGGCGCGGTCAAACGACCGATCATCATCCCCACCATCACACCGACTATCGCCAAAGAACCTAAAACCCGTGGCCATAGTTTCGGTCGCGGGTCCTCTTCAGGCGTAGAATGCTGCCCATCTTTAAGTTCGGAGCCGTGCATGTTTCACGTCATCCTTTTTCAACCAGAAATTCCGCCGAATACCGGCAACATTATCAGGCTGTGCGCCAACAGCGGCTGCCACCTGCATTTGATCGAGCCTATCGGTTTTGAGCTGGACGACAAGCGCTTGCGCCGTGCCGGGCTCGATTACCACGAATATGCGCCGCTCAAGCGTCATGCCGACCTGGCCAGCTGCCTTGAGAGCCTGGGCCATCCGCGCCTGTTCGCCTTCACCACCAAAGGCTCCAGGCCCTTTCACGACGTACAGTTTGCCGAAGGCGATGCCTTTCTCTTTGGCCCTGAAAGCCGTGGCCTGCCGCCTGAAGTACTCGACGCCCTGGACGGCGACCACCGCCTGCGCCTGCCTATGCGCGAAGGTTGCCGCAGCCTGAACCTGTCCAATACCGTGGCGGTCGCCGTGTATGAGGCCTGGCGCCAGTTAGGCTTCAAGTAACCCGCACCCACACATAAAAAAAGCGCCCATAAGGCGCTTTTTTTGTGGCATCGACTGTTTATTGAACAGTCGGGCTGCCTTCTTCCTGCATGCGCTGCAATTCTTGCGCGTACAGGGCATCGAAGTTCACCGGAGCCAGCATCAACGCCGGGAACGAGCCGCGAGTTACCAGGCTGTCCAGGGTTTCACGGGCATACGGGAACAGGATGTTCGGGCAGAACGCGCCCAGGGTGTGGTTCATCGACGCTGGATCAAGGTTTTTGATCAGGAAGATGCCAGCCTGTTGCACTTCAGCAATAAAAGCCACTTCGTCGCCGTTTTTAACGGTAACCGACAGGGTCAGAACCACTTCGTGGAAGTCGCCTTCCAGCGGCTTTTGACGAGTGTTCAGGTCCAGGCCAACGCTCGGTTCCCACTGCTGGCGGAAGATCGCCGGGCTTTTCGGCGCTTCGAACGACAGGTCACGCACGTAGATGCGCTGCAGGGAGAATTGTGGAGCGGAGTCTTCATCGCTAACAGCAGCGGTGTTCTGTTGGTCAGTCATCACAGATCCTTGTTGATCTTGGGGCTTATAGAGAATGAGAGTCAGACGTTCAGCAGCGCATCCAATTTACCTGCGCGCTCCAGAGCAAACAGGTCATCGCATCCGCCAACATGCTTGTCGCCAATCCAGATCTGCGGAACCGACGTGCGGCCTGCCTTCTGAGCCATCTCGGCACGTACCTGGGGCTTGCCGTCGACCTTGACCTCTTCGAAGGCAATACCCTTTTTCTCAAGCAGAGCCTTGGCTCGCATGCAGTAAGGGCAGTAGTCGCTGGAGTAAACGATGACCTTGGACATATTTACTTCACCACTGGCAGGTTGTCAGCGCGCCAGCTGGAGATACCGCCAGACAGCTTGGCAGCATTGTAACCAGCCTTGAGCAGCTCACGGGCATGGCCGCCCGAGTGCTGACCGGCAGCATCAACCAGAATGATGGTCTTGCCCTTGTGCTTGTCCAGCTCGGCAATACGCGCCATCAGTTTGTCTTGCGGGATGTTCAGGGCACCCACGATGTGTCCGGCGGCAAAGTCTTTAACCGGGCGAATATCAATCACCACGCCTTCGTCGCGATTGACCAGGCCGGTCAGTTCGCCAGTGCTGATGCTGCGCCCGCCACGGCTGATTTCGTGAGCAATCAATAGCGCCAACAGGATGACAAACGCGCCTACAAGCAGGTAGTGAGCAGTGGCAAATGTAATCAGGTGATCAACCATCAGAAGGTTCCAGGGTCGTAAAATGTGGGCCAGTATACACAGCCACCTTGGTCGGCCAAACCCCGCCCGGCGGTGACGCCACATGAACTTAGCTTTAAACTGCGCGTCCTCTTCATACCTTCTTATAAACCAGCCACGAGTGGGATCTATGACTACCACGCCTAAACCTTTGGTCCTGATCATCCTGGATGGCTTCGGTCACAGTGAAAGTCACGAATACAATGCCGTTTATTCGGCCAAGAAACCGGTGCTGGATCGTCTTTGCGCGAGCATGCCGAACGGCCTGATCTCGGGTTCGGGCATGGATGTCGGTCTGCCGGACGGCCAGATGGGCAACTCCGAGGTTGGCCACATGAACCTGGGTGCCGGCCGTGTGGTGTATCAGGATTTCACCCGCGTCACCAAGTCGATCCGTGATGGCGAGTTCTTTGAGAACCCGACCATCTGCGCCGCGGTCGACAAGGCAGTGGGTGCAGGCAAGGCCGTGCACATCCTCGGTTTGCTCTCGGATGGCGGTGTTCACAGCCATCAGGATCACCTGATCGCAATGGCCGAGCTGGCTTTCAAGCGCGGCGCAGAAAAAATCTACCTGCACGCCTTTCTCGATGGCCGCGATACCCCGCCAAAAAGCGCTTCATCGTCCATCGAACTGCTGGACGAAGCCTTCAAGGACCTGGGCAAGGGCCGCATCGCCAGCCTGATCGGCCGTTACTTCGCCATGGACCGTGATAATCGCTGGGACCGTGTCGAGCAGGCCTACAACCTGATCGTCGACGGCAAGGGCGAGTTCAACGCCGCTACTGCCCAGGAAGGTCTGGAAGCTGCCTACGCGCGTGGCGAAAGCGACGAATTCGTCAAGGCCACCACCATTGGCGAACCTGTACGTGTTGAAGACGGCGACGCCGTAGTCTTCATGAACTTCCGTGCCGACCGCGCCCGCGAACTGACCCGCGTGTTCGTTGAAGATAATTTCGACGCCTTCGCCCGCGCCCGTCAGCCAAAGCTGGCAGGTTTCGTGATGCTGACCCAATACGCCGCCAGCATCCCGGCACCCAGCGCATTTGCTCCCGGCAGTCTGGAAAACGTACTGGGCGATTACCTGGCCAAAAACGGCAAAACCCAGCTGCGCATCGCCGAAACCGAAAAATATGCCCACGTGACCTTCTTCTTTTCGGGCGGCCGCGAAGAACCGTTCCCGGGCGAAGAACGCATTCTGGTGCCGTCGCCAAAAGTCGCCACCTACGACCTGCAACCTGAAATGAGCGCCCCGGAAGTCACCGACCACATCGTCGATGCCATCGAAAACCAGCGCTATGACGTGATCGTGGTCAACTACGCCAATGGCGACATGGTCGGCCACAGTGGCGTATTCGACGCAGCCGTCAAAGCGGTCGAGTGCCTGGATGCCTGCGTGGGCCGTATCGTTGAAGCACTGGAAAAAGTCGGCGGCGAAGCCCTGATCACCGCTGACCACGGCAACGTCGAGCAGATGTCAGATGACACCACCGGCCAGGCTCACACCGCACACACCTGCGAGCCCGTACCGTTTATCTATGTGGGCAAGCGTGCGCTCAAGGTTCGCGATGGCGGCGTACTGGCCGACGTGGCGCCAACCATGCTCAAACTGCTGGGCCTGCCTCAGCCGCAAGAGATGACCGGCAAATCGATTCTGGTCGACGCTTGAAATAAAACCCGTGGGAGCGAGCCTGCTCGCGAAGGTCTGAAGCGCGCCGCGCTGATCCAGTCAACATGCGCTATCGTTAACGACATTCGCGAGCGGGCTCGCTCCCACGGGGCTGACCGTTCCATGACAATTTCACCTTCATCCATTTCTTATAGGTGACGAGGGCGGGCATACTAGGCCGTCCCGTTCCCCAGGTGTCGCCCGCCCCATGCTTCGCGCCCTTATAGCCCTGACCCTCGCATGCCTGCTCCAACCGGCGTTTGCCGACGAGCGCGCGCAAACCCAACAGCAGCTGGATGCCACGCGCCAGGATATCAGCGAGCTGAAAAAGCTCCTCGGCAAGCTCCAGGAAGAAAAGTCCGGCGTGCAGAAAGACCTGCGCGGTACCGAAACCGAAATCGGCAAGCTGGAGAAGCAGGTAGAAGCCCTGCAACAAGAACTAAAAAAGAGTGAAGGCGAGCTGCTGCGCCTAGATAGCGAGAAAAAAAAACTCCACAGCGCAAAACTTGAACAGCAACGCCTGATCGCCATTCAGGCCCGTGCCGCCTATCAGGGTGGGCGCCAGGAATACCTGAAGATGCTGCTCAATCAACAAAACCCCGAGAAGTTCGCCCGAACCCTCACCTATTACGATTACCTGAGCCAGGCCCGCCTGGAGCAGCTAAAGGGTTTCAACGAAACCCTGCGCCAACTGGCCAATGTCGAAGCCGATATCAATCTGCAACAAGCGCAGTTGCTCACGCAAAAAAGCAGCCTGGACACCCAGCGTGCCGAGCTCGACAAGGTACGTGCAGAGCGCCAGCAAGTTCTGGCCAAACTCAGTTCCGATGTAAAGGACCGCGACCAGAAGCTGCAGGCTCGCGAGCAGGATCAGGCCGATCTGGCCAAAGTCCTCAAGACCATCGAAGAAACCCTCGCCCGCCAGGCCCGCGAAGCCGAACAGGCGCGGCAAAAAGCCCTGATCGCGCAGCAGGAAGCCGAGAAAAAACGCCAGCGCGAGGCTGCAGCGGTTGCCACCGACGCCCCGCGCAAACCGGTGCAATCGACACCAGGACCGCTGGTCTCCAGCGCCGGCGCTTCCTACGGTGGTGCTTTTTCTCAAGCCCGGGGCAAACTTCCATGGCCGGTTGATGGTCGATTGCTTGCACGCTTCGGTGAAACCCGTGGCGACGACTCGCGCACCAAGTGGGACGGCGTGATGATCAGCGCCGGTGCCGGCACCCAGGTGCATGCCGTACATGGCGGGCGCGTGGTTTTCGCCGACTGGCTGCGTGGTGCGGGCCAACTGGTTATTTTGGATCACGGTAATGGTTATTTAAGCCTGTACGGCCACAATCAGACGTTACTCAAGTCTGCCGGTGACGTGGTCAAGGCCGGCGAAGTGATTTCCACCGTGGGTAACAGCGGTGGGCAAGCCACGCCAGCACTGTATTTTGCTATTCGTCAGCAGGGGCGCCCAAGCGATCCTGCACAATGGTGTCGTACTCAGGGATGAGTCCATCACCTTTAATACGTAGGAGTTCGCTCAACATGCCGCATTTGTCCCGCCTCAACTCGCTGGCCCTGACGATCGCTCTGCTGATCGGCTCGCCATTGGCATTCGCTGCCGAGCCGAGCATTCCGCCAGCCGGGGCTGCTGCCAGCGCCAAGGCACCGCTGCCTCTGGAAGAGCTGCGCACATTTGCCGAGGTCATGGATCGGATCAAGGCCGCGTATGTTGAGCCGGTAGACGATAAAACCCTGTTGGAGAATGCCATCAAGGGCATGCTCAGCAACCTCGACCCGCACTCGGCCTATCTGGGCCCCGAAGACTTTGCCGAACTGCAGGAAAGCACCAGCGGCGAGTTCGGTGGGCTGGGTATTGAAGTCGGCAGTGAAGACGGCAACATCAAAATCGTCTCGCCGATCGACGACACCCCTGCCAGCAAGGCCGGCATCCAGGCCGGTGACTTTATCGTCAAGATCAATGGCCAGCCCACCCGCGGCCTGAGCATGACCGAAGCCGTTGATAAAATGCGCGGCAAGATCGGTCAAAAAATCACCCTGACCCTGGTGCGCAACGGCGGCACGCCTTTCGACGTGACCCTGACCCGCGCCAATATTCAGGTCAAGAGCGTCAAGGCCCAGCTGCTTGAAGATGGTTACGGCTATATCCGTATTACCCAGTTCCAGGTCAAGACCGGTGAAGAAGTTGCCGCAGCGCTGTCCAAACTGCGCAGGGAAAACGGCAACAAGCGCCTCAAGGGCATCATCCTCGACCTGCGCAACAACCCGGGCGGCGTACTGCAGTCGGCAGTTGAGGTGGTAGACCACTTCATCACCAAGGGCCTGATCGTTTACACCAAGGGTCGCATTGCCAACTCTGAGCTGCGTTTCTCGGCCACCGGCAAGGACCTGAGCGAAGGCGTGCCATTGGTAGTACTGATCAACGGCGGCAGTGCCTCGGCGTCAGAGATCGTCGCCGGTGCTCTGCAGGATCAGAAGCGTGGTGTGGTCATGGGTACCACCAGCTTCGGCAAAGGCTCGGTGCAAACCGTACTGCCGCTGAACAATGACCGCGCACTGAAGATCACCACGGCGCTGTACTTCACCCCTAACGGTCGCTCGATCCAGGCCCAGGGCATCGTGCCGGACATCGAAGTCAGCCGCGCCAAGATCACCCGCGAGCAAGATACCGAGTACTACAAAGAGGCCGACCTGCAAGGTCACCTCGGCAATGGTAACGGCGGTGCCGATAAGCCTACCGGTTCCGGCCCCAAAGCCAAGCCGATGCCCCAGGACGATGACTTCCAGCTGAGCCAGGCCTTGAGCCTGCTTAAAGGCTTGAGCATCACCCGCGGCAATTGAGGTGCGTTTCTCTCTCGCCCTGGCCCTGCTCTGCTGCCTGACCGGTGCCGCCCACGCGGCACCGGCCAGCGCGCCCGCCACACCGCACAAGGCTTACTTGAGCCTGATCATCGACGATCTGGGGCAGAACCTGCCCCGGGATCGCCGAGTACTGGCCTTTCCGGGCCCGGTGACGACCGCGGTGATGCCCGACACCCCGCACGCCGCCGAATTTGCCCGTGAGGCTCACAAGGCGGGCAAGATCGTGATCTTGCACATGCCCATGGACCCCGCCACTGGCCCGTTCGCCTGGCACCCGGATTTGCCCATCGCCGAATTGGCAAAGCGTCTCGACGCTGCGTTCAAGGCCGTGCCTTACACCAGTGGCATCAATAACCACGAAGGCAGCTTGATGACCGCTCAACCTGAGGCCATGGCCTGGTTGATGGCTGAACTGCAACAACGGCATAAGTTCTTTGTCGACAGTCGCACCAGCGCGCGTACCGTCGCTGCGGCCGAGGCGCAGAAAATCGGGTTGGCCAGTGTTTCGCGTGATGTGTTCCTCGACAACGTGCGCACCGAACAGGCCATCACTAGCCAGCTCGAAACCGCTATAAAACACGCAAAAAAATTCGGCTCGGTGGTGATGATCGGCCACCCGTACCCGCAAACACTGGCGGTGCTGGAGCGCGAACTGCCCACGCTGAAAGAGCAAGGCATTGACTGGATCGACATCAAACAGATGATCGGCGTACGCAGCAACAAAGCGATGGCGGGTCATGGCAAAGACGGTATTTATCGCTAGATATATTTACCGCACGCAGCCTTCAAACACCTGATTAATTGAGTGACCGCCTCAGGGCATAACCACTCACGATCAGGTACACCCATGAAAAAACACCATCAACTTGCTGGATGCGCGCTACTGATTCTTTGTTTGCCCGCTTCGGCGAAAAACTTTGATCAAGGCGTGATCGACCATGCCGCCCCGCTATTTTTGAATAACAGTATGGGCCAAAACAGCCATTGGTCCGGTATTGGCACGTTTTCCGCCAAGAACACCTGCAATGCCACCCTCATTGACACACGCTCTCATCAGAGTGACGGGCCGGCGTACGTACTTACCAGCGGCCATTGCTTTGAGCGCCCCTACCAGCAACTGATCGCAACCGACACTGACGTAAACGTAGCCATCAGCTTCAACAACTTCCAGGACACCCGCCAAAACCGCTCCGTCTACACAATCAAGCGGGTCAATTGGCAAAGCTTGCAAGGTACCAATCTGGCCATAGCAGAACTCGATGCGCCGTTGTCCCGACTTATCGCAAATGGCATTCATCCCCTGAAAATGGGCCATACACCCAAAACTGCCATCAGCGCCCTGCTGGTCGGAGCCTCGTATACCCAGGCAAACGCACTCGCCCTCAGGTCATGCCTGCTGCAAACAAGCGCCGATACATTGGCCTTCCCTTCGGTGTGGAGCAACGCGCTGACAAGCCAGTGCAATATCACAACACAGAGTCTGTCCGGGAGTCCGATGCTGGACCGCGAATCAAACACCATCATTGCAGTCCTGGGCACCGTCCCCCTTCGCCAGAATGCCCACAACCGGTGCAATGAAAGCGCACCCTGTGAAGTCATCGGCGGCATCGCTCAAGCCCAGCAACTTAACACCCAGTATTCCCACACACTGGAAAACCTCAGCAACTGCTGGAAAAATGGCGTGCTGAACACTGATCCCGGCTATTGCTCTCTTTACCCGGCCACGATCACCACACTATCTGCCCCGAAGCCTGTGCAGCATTATTTGCCCGCACTGCCCGGGGATAAACATCCCGCCATTTTCCCCACCTGGGATGTGAAATTTTCAATATCCGCACCCTTCTACCGTTACAAAATTGTCGACCGCTCAGAACACTGTCAAAACCCTGCCGACTACAGCGTTGCCTTTTCCAGCAGTCATGCCCATATCACCGCGCCCGTTGGCGAAAAAGCGGGCGTAAGCATGCTCTGTTTGCTCGGCGTATCCAGCGAGAACCAAGGGCCTTTATGGGGGGATTTGATGAATGTGCGGGTGCTGGCCGTCAACCTGGAGGAACAGGGTCGTGCGTGGAAGCCTGCCATCAGCGCAACAGGTTATGGGTTTGAGCGCCCGCAGTGGACCGAACTCACCCTCAAGCGCGACGCTCACTTCAATACTCGCTACTTCGTCAAATCAGGGCCGCCGGCCTCAACCGAATGCGGGTCGCAGGAAGGTTACAGACCTCTTGCTGACGAAGTGTTTGAAGACGATATGTTTAAAATAGTGCGCCAGGCACAGCCCACTCAGCACTGCCTGTACAGCCACAACATCCGAAACGATCAATCCGCTGTTGTGAGCTATCTGATGAATAAGAAACCATAGCGCTGAAGAGGTAAAAAGGCTGCGATCTTTTGGTCTTTTCAATCAGCAACATTCATAAGATCGCTCCTGTCTGGAGCCCCCACGAAGTGTCTCAATGAATAGAGAGGTATTTCTCGCGGATCTTGTCGACGATACCTTCAGCGCGTAGCTGATCCAGCGCCGCCTGCAAATTGCTCACCACTTCATCCGGCACTTCTTTGTTCAATGCCAGGTACAACTGGGCCTTGTTAAAGCGCAACACTGTTTTGAACCCTGAAATGCCCACCTGACGTGCCAAAAAACGCCCGGCTGGGTCGCCAGTAGCCCACAGGTCGATTTGCCCGGCCTGCAGCTTTCTGGCGTTATCCTGATCACGCAGCACAATGACGGGCTTGAGCCCCTGCCTCTCCAGAGACATGGCTATCACATCGCTTTTGTAAGCACCGATCCGGTATTTTCCCGCCTGTTCAAGAGAGGTCAGCTCAATCGGGCTATCGGCCCGGGCCAGCAAGACCCAGTCATCAGGGCCGATAGGGCCGACCCATTTGAACAGTGCTTCGCGCTCAGGCACGCGTGCCGTGACAAATACGCCGTAATCCGGGTTTTCCAGGGTAAGGTTATAAATACGCTCCCATGGAAAGCGCAGGGTCATGCTGTAGGGGATACCGGCACGTTTGAATGTTTCGCGCAGCACCTCGACGGCAATGCCTTCGAGATTCTGGTTTTGCGCGAAGTTTTTGCCATTTTTGGCCATGTTGTACGGCGGGAAATTTTCAGTCAGCAACACCAGGGGTGTTCCGGGGGCTTGCGCCGAATAAGCGGAACTCGCGAGGCACATCGTGCCTGCGGCAAGACTGAGCAAAAAACCTTTAAACATGACAGACAATCCAAATCCATGGCGTGCCCAAGAGTGACCCGAGCACGCCATGCTGTCCAGAGCCTTTTGGCTAAATGTGCATAGGTGCGTTAACAGAGCCCTGCAAAAAAATAGATAACTATCTACATGAGCCCATGAATAACCTGTTTTATGCGTGAAGCAACCCACTTATAAAACCACGGCAAAAACAATGAGGCTCATACATGCTAAATAATTGGATTCACCCTATAGGTTTGGCACTCTGCTGCATCACTCTAACTGCGCTAGCTAATGGACATCGCCAGCCCATTGAAACCATTCCAACGGGTGCTATTAAACTTTCAGAGCACCCAGACAACCGCTCACGCACCTGGACGGGTATTGGGCGCCTTCGCGGTGACAAGGGTTCTTTTTGCACCGCCACCTTGATTGATAACCGTGATAAAACAGATACGCCTGAAACCACACCTGCTTATATCATCACCAGCCACCGCTGTTTAAACTCCCTAACTTATGGAGATTATGAATACCCCGGAGGCATTCAGGAAAACCAACCTATAAAAGGGAGCATTTATTTCAATAACTTTGAAAACACACTAGGCCACCTTAAAGAATATGGATTGAAGCAGGTCACCTGGCAAAGCAATGAAGGTTTAAATATCGCCATTATTGAATTGGATAGGCCCTTGGCAAAGCTTATTGCGGACGGTGTTCATCCTTTGAAAATAGCCAGCCGAACACCTCCCACCGGCACTGAAATACTCACGCTTGGAATTCCGGAGTTTTCAAACCTGCACGCAACTCACTGCACACAATTACCCTCGGTCGATATTGCAACCCATCCGTGGGTCAGTACTCGACTCCTGAAAAACAAATGCACGGGCCTCACCGCGGGAGCCTACGGCGGACCGGTCGTTAGCAGGGCCAATAATGAATTGATCAGTGTGCTGGTAGCCAGCACCCACGGGGCTTCGTTCAACAACAGATGCCTGAGTGACGCCCCATGCGAACTCATGGGCAGCGCATCCGAATGGAGCCCGGATTCCCATTACACACGACCCGTTTCATTTCTTAATCAATGCTTTAAGGACGGTGTCTTCACGACCCTTAGGGAAACTCTGAAGAAGACTTCCAGATTTTGGCAAAATACCCGGATTCCACCCGCTGAGTTTCCCCATGAAGCAGATGACCTTCGCTGACGCCGAGTACGCCGGTAAGCGCAAACAAACCCGCAAAGAGTTGTTCCTGATCGAGATGGATCGGGTGGTGCCGTGGAAGGGTTTGATTGCCTTGATCGAGCCGCATTATCCCAAGGGTGAAGGCGGTCGTCCGGCCTATCCGCTGATGGCGATGCTGCGCGTGCACCTGATGCAAAACTGGTTCGGTTACAGCGATCCAGCGATGGAAGAGGCGCTGTACGAGACCACCATCCTGCGCCAGTTCGCGGGGCTGAGCTTGGAGCGTATCCCCGATGAAACCACCATCCTCAACTTCCGTCGTTTGCTGGAGAAGCACGAACTAGCCGCCGGCATCTTGGCTGTCATCAATGGCTATCTGGGCGACCGAGGGCTGTCGCTGCGCCAAGGCACGATCGTCGATGCCACGCTGATCAATGCGCCGAGTTCGACCAAGAACAAGGACGGTAAGCGCGACCCGGAAATGCATCAGACCAAGAAGGGTAACCAGTACTACTTCGGCATGAAGGCGCACATCGGTGTCGATGATGAGTCGGGCTTGGTGCACAGCGTGGTGGGCACGGCGGCCAACGTGGCCGATGTCACCCAGGTCGATAAGCTGCTGCACGGCGATGAGAACATGGTCGGTGCCGACGCGGGTTACACCGGCGTCGAGAAACGCCCTGAACATGAAGGCCGGGAGGTCATCTGGCAGATCGCCGCCCGCCGTAGTACTTACAAGAAGCTTGATAAGCGCAGTGCTTTGTACAAAGCCGCGCGCAAGATTGAGAAGGCCAAGGCTCAGGTACGAGCCAAGGTCGAGCATCCGTTCCGGGTGATCAAGCGCCAGTTCGGTTATGTGAAGGTGCGCTTCCGTGGTCTGGCGAAGAACACGGCGCAACTGGTGACGCTGTTCGCGCTGTCGAACCTGTGGATGGCGCGCCGACATTTACTGGCGAATGCAGGAGAGGTGCGCCTGTAATGTGGGAAATGGCTGCCGCGAGGTGCTCGCGGCGGCTAAAAACACAGAAATAAGCGGGTGATCTGAGCGTTTTTGATCGATTTGCCGCTTTTAAAATCGGCAGGGGCTGAAGTCAGCCAGAAATACACAACTACTTCAGACCATCCTTAGCCCTGAGTGCGACCTTTACCAATTAACGTCGGTCAAACTGGGGAAAAATCAGCTCCTTCCCGCACGTATCCTGGAAATTCTACCCACCGAAAAAGAAGTTACGCTCGACCGTTATAACGTCGAGCTTAAAGTTGAAGCGTCGCACTTTCGCTATAAATATACCCATGACGCAAACAGCTGCGGTTCCGGAGCACATTATAGCCAGGCATTGCCATCCACTCAGACGTCTATCCGGTGGGAGTTGGATAAAAACCTCGGCATGCATATGCTCTGTATTATCGCCGTCGGCTCTCCCCAGGCGCGGTCAACTACTGCACAACTCGACAATGCAAAAATCATCGCCATCGAACGCACACCCGCACAACCTGTCGACAAGCCGATCTTAAAAATACGAAGCTTTAAAAATGCTGTCGAGCATTACAGTATTTTCTGGTTTTTTGACCCGTTATTCGTTGAGCGTTACGAAATCAAATACGGCCCTTATAACGAAACAGACTGTTTACAACCTGAAGGGTATTACGACCTGCCTGACTGGGAAACCCGTTCTCGATGGAGCGGGCCTTGGGATAAGGAGTATGTTCACAAGGACCATCCCACTGATCCGGACTTGATTTTAATTAAAAGAACCGTAGAGCAACTGGATGATCACACATTTGAAAAGACTATTCTCGCACCTCGAACCGCAATAAAGCTGTGCACCGTGTTGTACAACGTTAAGAACATCCCCTCTACGCCCCGCGAAGATATTTTAAAACCGCTATAACACCCTTAACAGTGAAGATCACCAGTACCCACCCTTAGGTGGGCACTGGTGCGCTCAAGACTGAAGTGTTAACGCACCACGATGCCGCGCTCTGCCATATACGCTTTGGCTTGCGGCACGGTGTATTCACCAAAGTGGAAAATACTCGCCGCCAGTACGGCACTGGCGTGGCCTTCAAGAATGCCGTCCGCCAAATGCTGGAGGTTGCCGACACCGCCCGAGGCAATCACTGGAATGCCCAGTGCATCGCTGATTGCGCGGGTAACACCCAGATCGAAGCCGTTTTTCATGCCGTCCTGATCCATGCTGGTCAGCAGGATTTCGCCAGCGCCCAAGCCTTCCATCTTCATCGCCCACTCGACGGCGTCGAGGCCGGTAGGCTTGCGCCCGCCATGGGTGAAGATTTCCCAGCGCGGGGTTTCGCCCGGCAAGGAAACTTTCTTGGCATCAATGGCGACCACAATGCACTGCGAGCCAAAATGCTGCGCAGCCTCGCCCACAAACTCTGGGTTGAACACCGCGGCAGTGTTGATCGAAACCTTGTCGGCCCCGGCATTGAGCAGGTTGCGAATGTCCTGGATGCAGCGCACGCCGCCACCCACTGTCAGTGGGATAAACACCTGGCTGGCCATGCGTTCAACGGTATGCAGCGTGGTGTCGCGACCATCGACGCTGGCGGTGATATCGAGAAAAGTAATCTCGTCAGCACCCTGTTCGTCGTAGCGACGGGCGATTTCTACCGGGTCGCCAGCATCGCGAATGTTCTCGAACTTGACGCCCTTGACGACCCGGCCGTTATCCACGTCCAGGCAAGGGATGATGCGTTTGGCCAGCGCCATGGGTTTCTCCTCAGGCCTTGTAGCTGTCGCAGAAGGCTTGCGCCTCGGCTACATCCAGCGTGCCTTCATAGATGGCACGGCCGGTGATGGCACCCACAATGCCCGGAGCCTTGGCGTCCATCAGGGCTTTGATATCACCCAGGTTGTGGATGCCACCCGAAGCGATCACAGGGATGCTGGTAGCAGCAGCCAACGCAGCGGTATAGCTCACGTTGCAGCCCTGCATCATGCCGTCTTTGGCAATGTCGGTGTAAACGATGGCCGACACGCCGTCCGCTTCAAAACGCTTGGCCAGGTCGATGACCTGCACGGTGCTGACTTCAGCCCAGCCGTCGGTGGCCACGAAGCCGTCTTTGGCATCCATGCCGACAATGATCTTGCCCGGGAATGCGCGGCAGGCCTCGGCCACGAACTCCGGGTTTTTCACTGCCTTGGTGCCCAGGATCACATAGCTCACGCCAGCCTTGACGTAATGCTCGATGGTTTCCAGGGAGCGAATCCCGCCGCCGATCTGGATCGGCAGATGCGGGTACAGTTTGGCAATGGCAGTGACCACTTCGCCGTTGACCGGCTGGCCTTCAAAGGCGCCGTTCAGGTCGACCAGGTGCAGACGGCGGCAACCGCCCTCTACCCATTTGGCAGCCATGCTCACCGGGTCATCGGAGAACACCGTGGAGTCTTCCATACGGCCCTGACGCAGACGTACACAGGCACCGTCTTTAAGATCGATAGCGGGAATAATCAGCATGTGGCAAACCTTCAAATTCGGGAGTCTGAGACTCGGAAATCAGTTCTTCTCGAGCGCCCACAGGTCGCTTTCGATGCTCTCGAACCTCTCTTTGAGGTGCGCCTGCACATCGAAAATCGCGCGATTGTAGTAATGCGGCGCAATTTCGCGGGTGAACAGCTCAAGGATTTCAGCCGCCTCGAACGAACCCAGGTCCAGTTCGAAGCGGTCTTCCATAAAGCGTTTGATCTTGCTGTTGGCTTCGTTCTCTTGCTCGGGGGTGAGCGTAAGAATCGGCGGCTTCTTGCGAGGCGCCATTACCAGCGACCATCCCAGGCCGCGAAGTTTTCCAGCAGCTGCAAGCCGTGGGTATGGCTTTTTTCCGGGTGGAACTGCACCGCGAAGCGCGAGCCCTCGGCCAGCGCTGCGGCGAAATCAACACCGTAATGCCCGCCACCGACTACCTGGCGAGGATTGCCCGCCGCAATGTAGTAGCTGTGTACAAAGTAGAACCGCGCCAGATCGGGGATGCCGTGCCACAGCGGGTGATCGACTTTTTGCTGCACTTCGTTCCAGCCCATGTGCGGCACTTTGAGGTGCTCGCCGTCTTCGTGCAGGTCCTTGCCGAAGAACTTCACGGCGCCCGGAAACAGGCCGATGCAATCAACGCCACCGTTCTCTTCGCTGCTGTCGAGCAAGGCTTGCATGCCGACACAAATACCGAGAAACGGACGATCCTGACTGACTTCACGTACCAGCGAGTCAAAACCCAGACGACGGATTTCCGCCATGCAGTCGCGAATCGCGCCCACACCCGGAAACACCACGCGGTCTGCTTCACGAATTACGCTGGCATCGCTGGTAATCAGCACCCGACCGGCGCCAACGTGCTCCAGCGCCTTGGCCACCGAGTGCAGGTTACCCATGCCGTAATCGATTACCGCCACTGTCTGCATCAGAGCACGCCCTTGGTAGAAGGCATTTGCCCGGCCATGCGCTCATCCAGTGCAACGGCCATGCGCAGCGCGCGACCAAATGCCTTGAACACGGTTTCGATCTGGTGGTGGGTGTTGGTGCCGCGCAGGTTGTCGATGTGCAGGCTGACATTGGCGTGGTTCACGAAGCCCTGGAAGAACTCCTGAAACAGGTCAACGTCGAAGCCGCCGACGGTGGCGCGGGTGTAGGGAACATGCATTTGCAGACCAGGACGACCGGAAAAGTCGATGACTACACGCGACAGCGCTTCGTCCAGCGGGACGTAGGCGTGGCCGTAGCGGGTCATGCCTTTTTTATCGCCGACTGCTTCGCTAAAGGCTTTACCCAGGGTAATGCCGACATCTTCGACGGTATGGTGATCGTCGATATGCAGGTCGCCTTTGCACTCGATGTCCAGGTCGATCAACCCATGTCGGGCGATCTGGTCGAGCATGTGCTCAAGAAAAGGAACACCGATATCGAATCGGGCCTTACCGGTACCATCCAAGTTGATCGAGGCTTTAATCTGGGTTTCCAGAGTATCGCGCTCGACTGACGCCTTACGTTCGGCCATCACCAGCTCCGCAAAATCATTGGGCGAAAAAGGTGGCCATTATAGGCACGGGTCAGGCAAACAGAAACATTAAGGGTGATGCGGCTGACGTAATGCGCGTTGGCGCACAGGCCGCGCCGCCTGAATCGCGAGCAAGCCCGCTCCCACAGAGACGCAATACGTCAGTGGGAGCGGGCTTGCTCGCGATGGCGTCAGCGCAGATTCAACACGTCAATCAATGAAACAACACCGCCGTCTTCTGCACTGTCACCCAGACACCCCACAGCAAGGGAATGCCCACGGCCAGCCAGGCAGCGATAACCAATGGCCGGCTGCCCGGTGCGGCTTTCCACTCCAGCGATGTGCTGGCATCCGCACCCTTGTCATGCCCCAGCGCCTGTTCGGCGGCCAGCTCGGCGTCGGTCATGAAGTATTTGTCGGCCACCGGGCGTACCAGCAAGTTGCAGATAAAGCCCAGCACCAGCAGCCCGGCGAGGATGTACAAGGTAATGTCATACGCCGCCGCACGCTCCACCCCGATGCTCAACTGATACTCGCGCAGGTAGTTGACCAGCACCGGCCCCAGCACGCCCGCAGCCGCCCAGGCGGTCAGCAGGCGACCATGGATCGCGCCGACCATTTGCGTACCGAACAGGTCGGCCAGATACGCCGGCACTGTGGCAAAGCCGCCGCCGTACATCGACAGAATGATGCAGAACGCCGCCACAAACAGCGATACGTTGCCCAGATGGCCCAGGTTCGGAATCATCGCGTACAGCGCAAAACCCAGCGCGAAGAACACAAAGTAGGTGTTCTTGCGGCCCAGGTAATCCGAGAACGACGCCCAGAAAAACCGCCCGCCAATATTGAACAAACTCAGCAGCCCGGTGAAACCCGCCGCAATCGCCGCAATTTGCGCCAATTGCGCAGCATCCAGCTGGCTGAATGTCAGGTCATTGCCCAGCAACTTGCCCGCGAACACTTCCTGCAACAATGGCGAAGCCATGCCCAGAATGCCGATACCGGCCGAAACGTTAAGGCACAAAACCAGCCACACCAGCGCAAACTGCGGGGTTTTCCAGGCCACACTGACGTGTACATGGCGCTGGGTGATCATCGCGTTAGCCGCTTTTTTTGCCGGCGCCTTCCAGCCTTCAGGCTTCCAGCCGGTCGGTGGCACGCGATAAGACAAGGCGCCGCCGATCATGAACACGAAGTAAATCGCCGCCATTGCGACAAAGCTCTGCCACACGCCCACACCGTCCGGCCCGGCAAAATGATTCATCAATGCGGCAGCCAGCGGTGCGCCCACCATTGCCCCGCCACCAAAACCCATGATCGCCATGCCCGTAGCCATGCCGCGCTTGTCCGGGAACCACTTGATCAGTGTCGACACCGGCGAGATATAACCCAGCCCCAGGCCGATACCGCCAATAACCCCCGAGCCCAGCCACATCAGCCAGATCTGATGGGTATAAATACCCAATGCTGAAATCAGCAAACCACCGCACCAGCACAATGCCGACACCACACCGGCCTTGCGCGGCCCGGCATGCTCAAGCCAGCCGCCCCATACCGCGGCCGAGCAACCGAGGAAGATAAAGAACAGGGTGTAGATCCAGCCGAGCATCGAAATCGGCCAGTCGCATTGCGACGAAAACACTTGCGCGATAAAGCTCATGTCCGGTGCACAAGCCACAGGCGCAGTCACGCCCAGGGCTTTGGACAACGGCAGCCAGAACACCGAAAAGCCATAGGCCATGCCGATGCACAGATGGATGGCCAGAGCAGCTGGCGGCACCAGCCAGCGGTTGAAGCCGGGTTTGGCGATGATGCGCTCCTTGGACAGGAACGCAGGCGGCGAAGCAGAACTGCCCGCAGCAATGCTGATACTCATAGGTGTTTCCCCCAGGTAATGAAGTTGTTTCCCGGGCACGCTCGCTCCCTGACTTTGGCGCCCTGCGGCACACAGTCGTTTTTATTGGATCGAGACGCGGCAATGTGCCGCAGAAGGCCCAAAAAACAAGCGAAGATTACCATTTGATCGCAGGCCTGGGCCTAACCTGATGTGGTCTTTGGACTACTAACTGATCCGGCACTATCCACACCCAGTCGACCTGCGCGTGGCGCTATACTCTGCGGCTAAATTTAAAACTCCCTTTCACACAGACTTACAAGGACTCGCCCATGAAAGCGTTCGGCAAAATCCTGGGTCTGGTGCTTCTCGGGTTGTTGCTGATCATCGTGGCCCTGGGCTTTGCCCTCAGCCATCTGTTCGATCCCAACGACTATAAAGACGAGATCCGCCAGATAGCCCGTGACAAAGCCCACATTGAGCTGACCCTCAATGGCGACATCGGCTGGAGCCTCTTCCCCTGGCTCGGCCTGGAGCTGCATGACGCCAGCGTCGCAACCCTCGCGGCACCGACCCAGCCTTTCGCCGATCTGCAAATGCTCGGCCTGTCTGTGCGTGTGCTGCCGCTGCTGCGCAAAGAAGTGCAAATGAGCGACGTGCGCGTCGAAGGCCTGAACCTGCGCCTGACCCGCGACAAGGACGGCCACGGCAACTGGCAGGACATCGGCCAGCCGGCAACCGCCCCTGCAGCCACCGCCAGCACCGAGCCAGCACCGGCCAGCAAGCCCGATAGCGTCAGCCAGCCGCTCAAGCTGGATATCGACAGCCTGACCGTGAACAACGCGCGGGTCGAATACAACGATGAGCAAAGCGGCAAGCAGTTCAGCGCCGAAAGCATCCAGCTGAGCACCGGTCCGGTTCACGATGCCACCAGCATCCCGCTTAAGCTGACCGCGTTTCTGGGCACCAATCAGCCAGTGATGCGGGTCAAGACCGAACTCGATGGCAAATTGCGCTTTGAGCGTGCGCTAAAGCGCTATCAGCTTGAAGACATGAAGGTCACGGGCGAAGCCTCGGGTGAGCCGCTGCAGGGCAAAACCATGACTTTCGCCGCACAGGGGCAAATCCTGGTTGATCTGGCAGCGAACGTCGCCGAATGGAGCGGTCTGAAGATTTCTGCCAACCAGTTGCGCGCCCTCGGTGAGCTCAAGGCCAGCAACCTCGACAGCACACCACAAATCAGTGGCGGCCTGTCGATTGCCCAACTCGACCTGGCCCGGTTCCTCGACAGCATTGGTCACCCGCTACCCACGATGGCACCTGGAAGCCTGAGCAAAGTC
Source organism: Pseudomonas fragi (assembly GCF_002269505.1). GTDB lineage: Bacteria > Pseudomonadota > Gammaproteobacteria > Pseudomonadales > Pseudomonadaceae > Aquipseudomonas > Aquipseudomonas fragi_D. Next base: position 415,898 of record NZ_NQKQ01000001.1, read on the forward strand.
GAGCTGGTCAGCCGCCTGTCGGGCACGCCCACCAGCGTGATCCTTGACGAGCTGAACCTGAAAGTCGATGACAGCACGTTCACCGGCCTTGTCGCCATTGACGATTTTGCCAAACAAGCCGTACGTATCCAACTCAAAGGCGACACGTTCGACGCAGATCGCTACATGCCGCCAAAATCGGCCGAAGCCAACAGCGCCAGCGTTGCGCGCAAGGCCGAAGTTCAGGGTGGCGAAGCCAATGCCCTGGCCGCCTCGGGCGATACCCCGCTGCCGGACGCTCCGACCAAAAGCGGCTGGAGCACCGCCAAAATCATTCCGGTCACCCGCCTCAAGGCGCTCGACCTGAATGCCGACATCAGCTTTGGCCAACTGACCCTGAGCAAACTGCCGATCCAGAATGCCGCGCTCAAGGCCAGCAGCAAGGCCGGCGTGCTGACCCTCGAAAACCTCAGCGGCAACCTCTACAAAGGCACCTTCGCAGCCAACGGCAGCCTGGACGTACAACCGATGCTGCCGGTGGTCAAACTGCAAACCCGCATCACCAATGTGCCGGTAGAAAAAATCCTGCAAAGCCAGGGGCAAAAACCACCGGTGACCGGCCTGCTAACCCTCAACAGCAACGTCACGGGTAGCGGCAACAGCCAGAGTGCGCTGATTTCCAGCCTCAACGGTACCGCCAGTTTTGTGCTCAATGACGGCGTGCTGCTCAATGCCAACCTTGAACAGCAACTGTGCAAGGGCATCTCAGTGCTTAACCGCAAAACCCTGAGCGGTGAGCCCATGGGCAAAGACACCCCGTTCAAGGAACTCAAGGGCAGCCTGGTATTTCGCAATGGCGTGGCCAGCAACCCTGACATGATCGTGCGCATTCCCGGCATGAGCGTTAAAGGCGATGGCGACATCGACCTGCGCGTACTGGGCATGGACTACCGCGTCGGCATCATCATCGAAGGCGACACCCGCGCCATGCCGGACCCAGCCTGCCAGGTCGGCAAGAACTTTGTCGGCATCGAGCTGCCATTGCGCTGCCGCGGCCCGCTGGAACTGGGGGCCAAGGCCTGCCGTCTGGACAAGGAAGGGTTGGGCAAGGTCGCAGCCAAAATGGCGGGCAACAAGCTCACTGACAAACTCGAAGAAAAGCTCGGTGACAAGGTCAGCCCCGAGCTCAAGAACGCGCTCAAAGGGCTGTTTAACCGATGAGAGATGAGCAGTTTTCAACCGCGGTACTCGACTGGTATGACCAGCACGGCCGCCACGACCTGCCCTGGCAACAGGGCATCACCCCTTATCGGGTATGGGTCTCGGAAATCATGTTGCAGCAAACCCAGGTCAGCACCGTGCTGAATTACTTCGACCGGTTTATGGCTTCACTGCCGACGGTCGAAGCCCTGGCAGCTGCACCGGAAGACGAAGTGCTACACCTGTGGACAGGCCTTGGCTACTACACCCGTGCGCGCAATTTGCAAAAGACCGCCAAAATCGTTGTTGCAGAACATGACGGCCAATTTCCGCAAGATGTGGAAAAACTGGTTGAGTTACCCGGCATCGGTTTATCCACAGCCGGTGCGATTGCCAGCCTGAGCATGGGCCTGCGGGCGCCGATCCTCGACGGCAACGTCAAGCGGGTACTGGCGCGCTACACGGCGCAAGAGGGCTACCCGGGCGAGCCCAAGGTGGCCAAACAGCTGTGGGCCACTGCCGAGCGCTTCACCCCCCACGACCGCGTCAACGCCTACACCCAGGCGATGATGGACATGGGCGCCACGCTTTGCACCCGCAGCAAGCCCAGTTGCCTGCTGTGCCCGCTGGAAAGCGGTTGTGAAGCGCACTTGCTGGGCCTGGAAACTCGCTATCCGATCCCCAAACCGCGCAAGACCATCCCGCAAAAGCGCACGCTGATGCCGATGCTGGCCAATGCCGGGGGCGAGATCCTGCTTTACCGCCGTCCGTCGACCGGCTTGTGGGGCGGCCTGTGGAGCCTGCCCGAGCTGGATGACCTGCAGGACATCGAGCATCTGGCGCTGCAACACTCGCTGGCCCTGGGCGCGCAACACGAACTGCCCGGCCTGACCCATACCTTTAGCCATTTCCAACTGGCCATCGAACCCTGGCTGATCCACGTCGATTCGTGCGGCCATCACGTGGCCGAGGCCGACTGGCTCTGGTATAACCTCGCCACCCCGCCGCGCCTGGGCCTTGCTGCCCCGGTCAAGAAACTGCTCAAACGCGCAGCCGACCTATTGAACGCTGGAGAGACGTCATGACCCGCACCATCATTTGCCGCAAGTACAAAGAAGAACTGCCTGCCCTTGAGCGCGCTCCGTTTCCGGGTGCCAAAGGCCAGGACATTTTTGACCACGTTTCGGCCAAGGCCTGGTCTGACTGGCAAAAACACCAGACCCTGCTCATCAACGAAAAGCGCTTGAACATGATGAACGCCGAAGACCGCAAATATTTGCAGGGCGAAATGGACAAGTTCTTCAGCGGCGAAGAATACGCACAAGCCGAAGGCTACGTTCCGCCAACCGAATAAACCCCGGTTTTAAAGGCTTTGGTCCGTAAGCGACGGTAATAATTAAATATTTTTCAAAAAAGTGTTTGACGGGTTATCGAAAAAGGCTTCTAATGCGCCCCGTTGCCCAGATAGCTCAGTCGGTAGAGCAGGGGATTGAAAATCCCCGTGTCGGCGGTTCGATTCCGTCTCTGGGCACCACATTCAGTTTTGATGTGGTGTTCACACCACGCCAAAACAAAGAAAACCCGCCTAGTGCGGGTTTTTTTTTGGCCGTTATTTATACCCGGCGGCGCCACCTCTCTTGGCGATTGCAAAGAGATGGGGTTCAATCCTCTCATCAGCCTGCAAAGGACACACTTTCATGTCATCGCCAAAAAAGCAGCAAAAAAACGCGCAGCGGGCCAAAACCAAGGCCAAGCAGAATCGCGTGGGCAAACCGGCCAAAGCCTCGGCTGGCACCCTGATCGACAACCCGTTCGATGACGTGAAAATCGACCTCAGCACCTTCAACTTCCAGGACATCCTCGACAACGGTTTTGACCCCGCTGATTACGATGACCTGTTCCAGGCCATGAAAGCCGCCGAAGCCATCAACCTGCAAACCATGTGTGCGGTATTCCTGCAGTACCCGGTACTGGAGCTGGTGATCTCGGAAGAGGAAGAAGAGCCTGCCACCGACTTCCTGATGGGCCTGTTGATCGAATACCGCATTGCCGTACACGGCGATGACGAAGACAGCGCCATGGCCTGGATCGAAGCCCCGGCATTCCAGAAAGCCTACGTCGAAGCTTCACGGATGCTGACAGAACGCAACGCCCGGAGCGCACACTGACAGCAGCCCTGCTCGAACCTGTCAGCCGGTCGTTCACCGAACCTGCTGCTGACGGATACCTGCTGGGTGGTTTCGAATGGCGCCAACTCTTGCCAGACAGCACTCGGGCCGTGGTGGTCATCAACGCCGCCACCTCGGTGCGCTGCCAGTATTATTCGCGTTTTGCCCAGTACCTGTTCAGCCATGGCATGGACGTAATGCTGTTCGATTATCGCGGCATCGGTGCCTCACGCAGCGGATCGTTGCGCGGCTTTGCAGCCACCTGGTCAGACTGGGGCGCGCTGGACACAGACGCCATGCTCAAGCGCGCCCTGCGCGAATACCCCGGCCAGCCGGTCGACGTGGTTGGTCACAGCTTTGGTGGCTGCGCAGCGGGCCTGGCAGCGTCCGGGCAGGCTATCCGCCATCTGGTGACAGTGGGCGCGCAATTTGCCCACTGGCGTGATTACGCGCCCGCACAGCGCTGGCAGATGCTCGCCAAATGGCACGGGGTCATGCCATTGCTGACCCGTGTGTGCGGTTACTTTCCGGGCAAGCGCCTGGGCTGGCTTGAAGATACCCCGGCCGGCGTGGTCAAGGACTGGAGCGCCTTCAGTACGCGCTACGAAAAGCTCCCCAGCGCCCGCAGTCTCGCTGCCCTGCCCTTTGCCGACGTTACCGCCAGAACCCTCGCCATCAGCTTCACTGACGACCCCTTCGGCACCGTGGCGGCCATCGATCGATTACTGAGCTACTTCAGCGCCAGCCCGCAGGTGCATCTGCGCATCAAGCCGCAGGATATTGGCGAAACAGCCATAGGTCATTTCGCGTTTTTCCATAGCCGCTTTCAGGACAGCCTATGGCCGATTGCCTTGCAGTGGTTGCAGCAAGGGGAATTGAGCGTAGATGTGCCGGGCCAGGTGCTCAGCCACACCCCTTGAGAGCCCGCGTCGCCCCTATCGCGAGCAAGCCCGCTCCCACAGGTTTTGCCAAGCTCACAACACAGGATGCCGACAGGGCCATTGTGGGAGCGGGCTTGCTCACGATGCAGGCACCACAAATGGGTATGACTGACTCCACCTCAAACCATCAACGCGCAGCACATCCTTCAGGCTTGAACACCCGCACACCCGACGGCGGATTGTTTGCCAGCTTGTTGGTCGGCCTGCGCGGACGCACCATCAACTCCCCTGCGCAGTTAGGGCAAAGCCCGCCCAATTTCTGCTCCGTACAGGTCGCGCAAAAGGTGCACTCGAATGAGCAAATCCGCGCTTGTGCTGAATCTGGCGGCAAATCGCAATCACAACATTCGCAATTGGGGCGTAATTCGAGCATGAGCACCTCACATTGGATCGGTAATTTTCATCTTTACATTTAAGACGCTTCCCGCAAAAAACCAACTGCCAATACAAAATGGCAGTGACATTCTCAATGTCCCCTTTGGTCAATGCGCGGCGCGAGCCGAGTATGGCAAGCAGCTTTTGCCAACGCTGGCCAAAGCCCTGACGGCCGAGTTTGGCAAAGGCTTTGATGAGCGTAACCTGCGGCACATGCGTGGGTTTTATCAGGCATTTCCAATTTGGAACGCAGTGCGTACCGAATTGAGCTGGACCCATTACCGCACCCTGCTACGGGTCGAAAGCGGGCATGCACGCCAGTGGTACATGAACGAAGCCGCCACGCTGAACTGGTCTACCCGCGCTCTGGAGCGGCAAATCGGCACGCTGTATTACGAACGCTTGCTGGTCAGCCAGGACCGCCCCGCACTCAAGCAGGAAGCAGCCGGTAACCTTGCGCCGCTGAACAAAAGCCCCCGTGAATTCGTGCGCGACCCGGTACTGCACGGCAACGAACAATTGTTCGCCAGCAAATACAGCCTGGTTCTGCCTACAGAGGACGAATTGCGTGCCGAACTCGACCGTGAGCAGGCGCTGGTTGAGGCTGGCACCTGCGAACCATGACTCCTCGCCGTTCAGGGCGCCGCCTGCAATAAAGCATCCTTGCAGGCCCCCATGTCGCCCGCCGTTCTTCCGTGTTTTATGGCAAATTAATTGCACTTTTTAGATGCCATGAGCTCCTACAATCACGAGCGCCGACTTCTCGCGCACACAGAGAGCCCTCTTACAAGGCATGCCACAAGACCAACCTTTATCAGCGGTATCGCCCGCTCTGCACGAGCTGCGCTCTGGCACTCATACACTCCATGTAGCCCTTGAAAAGCGCCTGCCGTTCTTCAGCGACACGCTCGACCTGGAATGCTACAAGCGCCTGATGAGCGCTTACTACGGCTTCTATCACGAGCTGGAAAATCGGCTGCAACACAGCCCCTGGATGACCCGGGGTTTCGACTTGCATGCACGTCTCAAGGTCCCTGCGCTGAGGCGGGATCTGCAGGCCCTGGGGGTCAGCACCCAGTCGCTTGCGCTGTGCGATGCCCTCCCTGCATTGCACAGCCAGGCCAGCGTGCTGGGTGTGCTGTATGTACTCGAAGGCGCCACCCTGGGCGGGAATGTACTGCGCAAGCAGATGTCGGAACGACTGGGTCTTGATGCACACAACGGCTGCGCTTTTCTTTACGTTTACGGCGCAGACACCGGGCGGCAATGGAAGGCATTCATGGATTTTCTGGGCAGCGCACCCCTCGACGCTCAAGCGCGAGGCGAAGCCGTACAGGCTGCCTGCTCTACGTTTAGCTGCTTCGAGCAATGGCTCGAACGTCAGGAGGTTTTGTTATGAACCCACAGGACCCTCAAGTCTTTGAACGCTTGCTGGCCAATTGTGCTGATGAGCCCATCCGCTTTCCCGGGGCAATTCAACCCCACGGCCTTTTGGTGACGCTGTCGCAGCCCGACCTGCGAATCCAGCAAATCAGCAGCAATGTGCAGGAGATGTTCGGCCACAGCGCCGAATCCCTGTCGGGCCTGCCACTGGCCGCGCTTACCGGCCCCACAGTGGCTGACGCGGTGCAGCAGGCCGCCACCTATGCCACGCTGGCCGATGCACCGCCCTTGGCGCTGAACCTGATGGGGCGCGAATACGAAGGCCTGCTGCATCGCGACAAGGACATCCTGGTGCTGGAGCTTGAACTCAAGCCCGACGCATCAGAAATCCACAGCACGATGAACAAAGTGCGCAATCTGAGCCGCATGCTGCAACGCCTGCAAAGCGCCAAGTCACTCCCCGCACTGTATGAAATTTGCGTTCGCGAGATTCAGGCGCTGACGGGTTACGACCGGGTACTGATCTATCGCTTCCAGGATGAAGGCCACGGCCAGGTCATCGCGGAAGCCTCCTCGCCCGCGATGGAATTGTTCAACGGCATGTTTTTCCCTGCTTCTGACATCCCGGAGCAGGCCCGCGAACTTTACCGCACCCACTGGCTACGCATCATTCCCAACGCCGATTACCAGCCAGTGCCGCTGATCCCCACACTGCGCCCCGACACCGGCGAGGCACTGGACCTGAGCGGGGCTGTTTTGCGCAGCGTTTCGCCGATTCACTGCCAGTACATGAAGAACATGGGCGTGCTGTCCTCCATGAGCATCTCGCTGATGGACGGCGAACGCCTGTGGGGCCTGATTAGCTGCGGCCATCGCCAAACGCTGCATGTGCCCCATGAACTGCGCATGGCCTGCCAAACCATCGGCCAGGTCCTTTCCCTGCAAATCAGCGCCCTGCAAACCCTGGAAATCAGCCGCCAGCGCGAAGCCAAAATGGCTGCCCTGGTGAGCCTGAACGCGGCTATGGTGCAAAGCACCGAAGCCGTGTTTGATGGCCTGGCACAGATGCCTGAAGCATTGATGGCACTGACCGGTGCCAGCGGCGTGGCCATTCTGGAGGACAAGGTGCTGCACCGTTATGGCCAGTGCCCGTCTTCAGAGGACATTCGCGGGCTCTACCAATGGTTCAAGGACAGCGGCCAGCCGGTCTTCTCCAGCCACAATCTCAGTGCCCTGCATACCCCGGCGGCGCAGTACAAGGACATCGCCAGCGGCTTGTTGGCCATGACCCTGCCCAAGCCTGTGGACAACGCCGTGCTGTGGTTTCGCAGTGAGGTCAAAGAAAGCATCCAGTGGAGCGGCGACCCCAATAAACCTCTGAACCTGGAAGCCGGCAGCAACGGCCTGCGCCTGAGCCCGCGCACCTCGTTCGAGATCTGGAAGGTCGAGATGGACGGCATCTCCACCAAGTGGAGCCACGGCGACCTGTTTGCGGCCAATGACCTGCGCCGCTCGGCCCTGGAAAACGACTTGTCGCGCCAGGTGCTGCGCGAACAGCAGGCCGTGCGCGCACGCGACGAGCTGGTGGCGGTGGTCTCCCACGACCTGCGCAATCCCATGACCATCATTTCGATGCTCTGCGGCATGATGCAAAAGGCCTTCAGCAGCGACGGCCCGCATACGTCGCGACGCATCACCTCGGCCATCGACACCATGCAACAGGCCAGCAGTCGCATGAGCGTGTTGCTTGATGACTTGCTGGACACCTCGAAAATCGAGGCAGGGCGCTACACCATCAGCCCGCAGCCGCTGGATGTGAGCCAGATTTTTGAAGAGGCACTGTCGTTGCTTGCACCACTGGCGCTGGACAAGGCCGTGGAACTGACCTTTCACGCCGAGCCCGACCTGAAGATCAACGCCGACCCCGAGCGGCTGTTCCAGGTACTGTCCAACCTGATCGGCAATGCGATCAAATTCACCCCGGCGCAAGGCAAGATCGGCGTGGCAGCCATGTCCAACGGCGATGACATCGTCTTCAGCGTACGGGATTCGGGCAAGGGCATAGCACCCGAGCAATTGCCACATATCTTTGACCGCTACTGGACGGCAAAAGAAGGCAATGCACTGGGCACAGGCCTGGGGCTGTACATTTCCCAGGGCATCATCAAGGCCCACGGCGGCCAGTTACTGGCCGAAAGCACACCGGGAGAAGGTAGCGAATTCCGCTTCACGGTCCCGAGAATGGTCTGATCGACGCCCACAAAAAAGCCGCCATCCCGAAGGATGACGGCTTTTCCGGGTATTCAACCGCGAGAACCGTCCTGGCCTCAGTTGAGTACCGGTGCCCCCAACTTCTCAATGCGACGGCGGCGTGCCACCAGCAGGCCTGCCACCACCACCAGAATGCTTAGCAAACCGGTAGCCATGATTTCAACGCGATGCGCTTCCTGGAACAGCATGACCGTCAGAATAGCCACGATAAAGACGATTACCGCATAGGTCAGGCCCGGGAACAGCCACATCTTGAACGAAATATTCTCGCCCAGAGCCGTGCGCTTCTGGCGCATGCGCAGTTGCGATACGGCAATCACCAGATACACCAGCAGCGCAATGGCGCCAGAGCTGGCCAGCAGGAACTCGAACACGGCAGCCGGGGCCACGTAGTTGGCAAATACCGCCACAAAGGCTGCACCGGTGGACATCATCACCGCCCAGTAAGGCGTGCCCGCAGTATTGGTGCGCTTGGCCGCAGCCGGTGCATCACCACGTTTGCTCAGGGAGTAGAGCATGCGCGAAGAGGTGTAGAGCGCCGAGTTCAGGCAGCTGGTTACGGCGATCAGTACGACGATATCAACGATCAGCTTGGCATTCGGGATGCCCATGCGATCAAGTACGGTCTGGTAGGAGCCCAACTGAGCCAGGCTCGGGTCGTTCCACGGTACCAGTGCCACAACGATGAAAATCGACACCAGGTAGAACAAGCCAATACGCCAGATCACCGAGTTGGTGGCCTTGGTGATTTGCTTGCTTGGATCCTTGGATTCCGCCGCCGCGATGGTGACGATTTCAGTGCCCATGAACGAGAACATGGTAGTCAGCATGGCAGCCAGTACGGCGCCCATGCCATTGGGCATAAAGCCGATGGTATCGGACAGATGCGCTACACCGCTGACCTGGCTGGTAGGCAGGAAGCCGAAAATCGCCAGCAGACCCAAAATGATAAAGCCGATAATCGCCAGCACCTTGACCAGCGCAAACCAGAACTCGAACTCACCGTAGTTCTTGACGCTGAACAAGTTGGTGACCGTCAGCAACAGGGTAATGACCAGGGTAAATACCCAGATCGCCGTGTCAGGGAACCAGGCATGCAGAATGGTACCTGCGGCGACTGCTTCCAGGGGGATCACCAGAACCCAGAACCACCAGTACAGCCAGCCGATGGTGAAACCGGCCCAATGCCCGATGGCACGGTCGGCGTAAGTAGAGAACGAACCGGTATCAGGTGAGGCAACGGCCATTTCGGCCAGCATGCGCATCACCAGTACGACCAAAGTGCCTGCTGCGGCATAGGCCAGCAGCACAGCGGGACCCGCCTGGGCAATCGCGTGTCCGGAACCGACAAACAAACCGGCGCCGATAACACCGGCAATCGACAGCATGGTCACATGCCGTGGTTTGAGCCCTTGTTCCAGGCCGCTAGAGGATTGCGTATTGCTCATTGGGACTACCTTTCATTGAAGCCATTCCGAGCACCCACGTTGCTTTCGTAAAAAGTAACCAACGGGGCGTTTAGAATCCTTGACGCAATAACTGAGCCAGAATGTGACAAATGCACGGTTTGCGCGGGCTGCAACGATTTGCAACAGACATTGCAAGCCATTGAGCGTAATGGCTTTTTGCCAATTCGTTACCGAAACACTCAGCCCCAAGGGTCTCGGCGCACCAAAAATACCCAAAATGCCCCATATAGCCCAAAAGCAGTGCACATCTTTAACCTTTAGTAGGTTCGCGCTTCCAACACCGGGCCAAAGCTGGCAACATCGCGACCTTTTTTAAGCGACACCTGTCTGGCCGAACGGCGAAATACAGGGTCGGTTGTTGTCGGCGCGACACTCTGCTGTAGCGATGCGACAAACTGCCACCCTCCCGCCTTTTGTGTCTTCAGGGCGGCTGGTTGCCTCTGCAACCCTATGCTAGCTTGGCCTGCGCCAGGAAGGCCGCCCAACAGCAGGATCGCACCCGAACACAAAGAGGAACGCACATGGCTTTGGCCACGCCCGCGCTTGAAATCCGCAACTTGCACAAACGCTACGGCGAGCTTGAGGTACTCAAGGGTATCTCGCTGACCGCACGCGACGGCGACGTGATCTCGATCCTGGGTTCTTCCGGTTCCGGCAAGTCCACTCTGCTGCGCTGCATCAACCTGCTGGAAAACCCCCACGAAGGCCAGATCGTGGTCGCCGGGGAAGAGCTCAAACTCAAGAAAGCGAAAAATGGCGAACTGATCGCGGCCGACGGCAAGCAGATCAACCGCATGCGCAGCGAACTGGGGTTTGTGTTTCAAAACTTTAACCTGTGGCCGCACATGACCATCCTCGACAACATTATCGAGGCACCACGTCGCGTGCTGGGGCAGAGCAAGGCCGAGGCCATCGAGGTGGCCGAAGCATTGCTGGCCAAGGTCGGCATTGGCGAAAAACGCCATGCCTATCCATCCGAATTGTCCGGCGGCCAGCAGCAACGCGCAGCGATTGCCCGCACCCTGGCCATGCAGCCCAAAGTGATTCTGTTCGATGAACCGACATCGGCACTTGACCCGGAAATGGTTCAAGAAGTACTTAGTGTGATCCGCGCACTCGCCGAAGAAGGTCGCACTATGCTGTTGGTCACCCACGAAATGGGTTTTGCCCGTCAGGTGTCCACCGAAGTAGTGTTTTTGCACCAGGGCCTGATCGAAGAGCAAGGGTCGCCAGAACAGGTGTTCGACAACCCGGTTTCGGCGCGCTGTAAACAATTCATGTCCAGCAACCGCTAACGGAGCAACACGAATGCAGAACTATAAAAAGCTTCTCATGGCCGCTGCCGCCACTCTGGTTTTCAGCGCCAACGCCTTGGCTGTAGACAAGTACAAAGTCGGCATTGAGGGCGCTTACCCACCGTTCAACAACAAGAACGCCAGTGGTGAAGTCGTGGGCTTCGACCCGGATATCGCCATGGCCCTGTGCGCCAAGATGAAAGCCGAGTGTGAAATCGTCACCTCCGACTGGGACGGCATCATCCCGGCCCTGAACGCCAAAAAGTACGATTTCATCGTGTCGTCGCTGTCGATCACTGACGAACGCAAGCAGGCGGTGGACTTCACCGACCCGTACTACTCCAACAAGCAGCAGTTTATCGCGCCGAAAAAAGTCGATTTCAAAACCGACCTCGCGTCCCTCAAGGGCAAGGCCCTGGGTACTCAGCGCTCCACCCAGGCCGCAACCTGGCTGGATGACAACCTGGGCACTGACGCTACCATTTCCCTGTACGACACCCAGGAAAACGCCTATCTCGACCTGACTTCGGGCCGCGTAGATGCGCTGCTGGCTGACAAGTATGCCAACTACGACTGGCTGAAAAGCCCGGCTGGCCAGGCATACGAGTTCAAGGGTGAACCGGTCAACGAAGACGACAAGGTCGGCATCGCCCTGCGCAAAGGCGACAACGAACTGCGCGCCAAGCTGAACCTGGCTCTCAAGGAAATCGTTGAAGACGGCACGTACAAGAAGATCAACGACAAGTACTTCCCGTTCAGCATCTACTGACCTGCCTGACCGGCGCGCCTGCGGGCGCGCCGGTCCCTAGCAAAGCCTGCCTACCCCATGACTATCGATTTATACGGATTCGGCCCGGCGCTTGCCGCTGGCGCGCTGATGACCGTCAAACTGGCACTTACCGCGCTGTGTCTGGGCCTGGTGCTCGGGTTGCTCGGTGCCTTGGCCAAAACCTCCCCCTTCAAACCGCTTAGATGGTTGGGCGGCGCCTATTCGACCCTGGTTCGTGGCGTGCCCGAACTGCTGTGGGTGTTGCTGATCTACTTTGGCAGCGTGAATCTGGTGCGCGCCATCGGCGAATACATCGGCATGCCCGACCTCACCCTCAGCGCCTTTGCGGCGGGGGTACTCGCCTTGGGCCTGTGCTTTGGCGCCTATGCCACCGAAGTGTTTCGCGGCGCCATCCTGGCCATCCCTAAGGGCCACCGCGAAGCGGGCATGGCTCTGGGCCTGTCCAAACCGCGCATTTTCACCAAGCTGGTGCTGCCGCAAATGTGGCGCATCGCCCTGCCCGGCCTGGGCAACCTGTTCATGATCCTGATGAAAGACACTGCACTGGTGTCCGTCATTGGTCTTGAAGAAATCATGCGTCAGGCGCAAAACGCCGTGACCTTCGCCAAACACCCGTTCACCTTCTACATGGTGGCAGCCGTGATGTACCTGGGCCTGACCGTACTGGCCATGGGCACCATGCACGTGCTTGAAAAACGCGCAGCGCGCGGCTTCGTGAGGAGGACGTAATGGAGTGGGAAGTAATCCTCAAGTGGCTGCCCAAGCTGATGCAGGGCGCGACCCTGACCCTGGAGCTCACCGCAATCTCGGTGATCGCCGGTCTGATCGTGGCCATCCCGCTGGGCATCGCCCGCTCGTCCAAGCTCTGGTATGTGCGCTCACTGCCTTACGCCTACATCTTTTTCTTCCGTGGCACGCCACTGCTGATTCAGCTGTTTTTGGTCTATTACGGCCTGGCACAGTTCGATGTGGTGCGTGAAAGCGCGTTGTGGCCGTATCTGCGCAGCCCGTTCTGGTGCGCGATCATCACCATGACCCTGCATACCGCCGCCTACATTGCCGAGATCCTGCGCGGTGCAATCCAGGCCATCCCGCCGGGTGAAATCGAGGCAGCACGGGCGTTGGGCATGTCGCGCTTCAAGACCCTGGTGCATATCGTCCTGCCACGCGCCACGCGCATCGGCTTGCCGGCGTATAGCAACGAAGTGATCCTGATGCTCAAGGCCAGCTCGCTGGCGAGTACCGTGACCCTGCTGGAATTGACCGGCATGACCCGCACCATCATCGCCCGCAACTACCTGACGGTGGACATGTTCCTGACCGCAGGGGCGATCTACCTGCTGATGTCGTTTGTACTGATCCAGGGCTTCAAACTGCTGGAGCGCTGGTTGCGCGTCGATGCCTGCCAAGGACGCTGATCTGCTTGCCCGCTTCGAGGCGCTGGACGGGTTTTTACGCGACCACCAGCACCTCTGGCGCCCACGGCCCTTCACTCACCTGAATATGCCGTGGGAAGCGCAACACCCCGAGCTGGCGCAGTGGTTGCGCCAGCGTACGTTGCAAGACGCCGAAGCCAGCCACAACCACCCTCAATATTTGCCTGCACCTGCGCCGTTCCCTGAACTGGCGGCGACTTCGCTCGCGCTGAGTACGCTTGACCGGTTGCCCACCCAGCCCCTGGTGCCTGCACGCCAGCGTTTGCAAGTCGACGTACCAGGGCGCAAATGGCAACAAATCGAAGCCTTCGCCCAAAGCCTGACGTTCCAGCACCCACCCGCGCACTGGCTGGACTGGTGCTCGGGCAAGGGCCATCTGGGGCGGCGGCTGTTAAGTAGCGGGCAGCAACTGACATGCCTGGAATACGACCCGGCCCTGGTAGAGGTCGGAGAGCAACTCAGTCAGCGCCATCATTTGCCCACCCGGCATGTGCAACAGGACGTGCTCGCTGCCGATGCCACCTTGCAGCTCACATCCCGCATGACCCCCGTGGCGCTGCACGCCTGCGGCGATCTACATGTGCGCCTGCTGCAGTTGGCCACGGCGGCAGGCTGTGGACAACTTGCCGTGTCACCCTGCTGCTACAACCGTATCAGCGCGCCGCACTATCAAGCGTTATCCACAGCGGCCAAGGCATCGCACCTGCAGTTGTCAGTTGAAGATCTGAGTTTGCCCATGAGCGAAACCGTGACTGCCGGCACTCGCGTGCGCCGTCAGCGCGACGAATCAATGGCACGCCGTTTGGGTTTTGACCTGTGGCAGCGCCAGCATCGTCAGTGCGATGAATACTTATCCACACCCTCGCTGCCCAGTACCTGGCTGAACAAGCCGTTTGCCGAGTATTGCGCGGATTTGGCAGCACTGAAGAACTTATCCACAAGTGGCGAGGAAGACTGGCCGGCGCTGGAAGCAGCAGGCCGGGAAAGGTTGGCGCAAGTGCGCAACCTGGAGTTGTTGCGCGGGCTGTTTCGCCGCCCGCTGGAAGTCTGGCTGGTACTCGATCGTGCCTTGTACCTGCAGGAAAAAGGCTATGACGTGCAGGTCGGCGAGTTCTGCGACAGCCAGCTGACGCCGCGTAATTTGATGGTGCTTGCGCAGCTTTCAGCAGAGCCCTTGTAGTCGCTGACGAGGAACGAAGGCTGCGAGCTTTTAATCTAAAAGAGCTCGCAGCCTTCGTTCCTCGGCAGCGACTACGGGTTTTTGACAGGCCTACGACCCGCGATACGTCGAGAACCCATAAGGGCTGAGCAACAACGGAATGTGGTAATGCTGATCCACATTTTTCACTTCAAAAATCACCGGAATTTCCGGGAAGAACGTATCGCGCCCCACCTTCTTGAAGTACTCACCGGTCTTGAACACCACCCGGTACTCCCCCGCCTCGAACGCCTGTTTGCCCGGGAACAGTTCGCCGATACGTCCCTGTTCATTGGTCACGCCCTGGGCCAGCGGCTGCCAGTCCTTGCCGACGTGCTTTTCCAGGGTCACGTTGACCCCCGGGGACGGCAAACCATTTTCCAGGTTGAGCACATGCACGCTCAAGGGATTGCCGGCAGCCAGCGCCAGGCTCGATACCGCACTCAGGCTTAAAGCCGCCAGGGTGATTCGCAACGATTTCATGGTTCTTCCTCAGTAGTTAAAATTTGATCAGCGTTGAATTGTCAGGCCAACTTGCCCGGCAGCCTTGATCGCGCAGGCTTCGTCCTGCTCCGCACCGCCAGCCCCGGCCACGCCCAGCGCACCCACCAGTTCGCCTTCGGCAAACAACGGCACACCGCCGCCCAACAGCAACAGCTCGGCGATTGAATTGAGGTTGGCTGCTTCGGGGTTGTTTCGCGCACGCTCGGCAAACAGTCGGGTTGGCGTTTTGGTCGACAGCGCCGTGTAGGCTTTACGCTGGCTGGCCATCAAGTTGTGGGGGCCAACGCTTTCAGGGCGCATCGCCATGAGCACGTTGCCACCGCGGTCGAGCACACTCAGGGCTCCTGTACAGTGCTGGATGGCGGCATCGGCCAATTGACGGGCGGTGGCCAGATCCAGATCGGCATGGCGCACCAGGTCAGGCGCCGCCTGGGCTGCTCCGGCAGCACCAACGGCAGTCCACAACAACAAAATTTTCAGCATCATTGGCAAGCTCCTGTACGAATGGGCCCACCTTAACCAGCGGCCCTGGTCAGAACTCCGTCAGTTGCATTACAAGTTTGTAATAGGCAACACACCCGAAGGCGCCTAGCCTGTGCAGACGATTGATCGAGGTGTGCGATGCGTTTGTTAGTGGTTGAAGACGAAGCCAAGACGGCAGATTTCCTGGCCAAGGGCCTCAAGGAGTCAGGATTTGCCGTGGATGTGGCGCTGAACGGGCTGGACGGACGCTACTTTATCGAACAGCAGGATTACGACCTGATCATCCTTGACGTGATGTTGCCGGGGCTCAATGGCTGGCAATTGCTCCAACTGATCCGCCAGCGCGGCGCCACACCAGTACTGTTCCTGACTGCCAGGGATGCCATCGAAGACCGAGTTCGCGGGCTGGAACTGGGCGCCGACGACTATCTGCTCAAGCCCTTCGCCTTTGCCGAGTTGCTCGCCCGGGTCCGCACCTTGCTGCGCCGAGGCCCCATGCGCGAGGCCGAGTCGTATGCCATCGCCGATCTTGAAATCGACGTGCTGCGCCGCCGGGTCAGCCGGGGTGGCCAGCGCATCAGCCTGACCAACAAGGAATTCGCCCTGCTGCAACTGCTGGCCAGCCGCCAGGGCGAGGTGCTGTCACGCACCCTCATCGCTTCGCAGGTCTGGAACCTCAACTTCGACAGCGACACCAATATGGTCGAAGTCGCCGTGCGCCGCTTGCGCGCCAAGGTCGACGATCCCTACATGCCCAAGTTGATCCACACTGTGCGCGGCGTTGGTTATCAACTGGAAGCACCCGATGAGTAAATCCATCGCCTGGCGTCTGGCGCTGGCGATCGCCCTGACCTGCGCGTTGGTACTGAGTGTGATCGGGGTGTTCCTGTATCGCTCCCTGGCCTCTGAACTGGCGTTTCGTGATGACCAGGCGCTGCTCGGGCGCCTTGAGCAAGTGCGCGCCCTGCTGCATGACAGCGACAGTCTCGAAGCCCTGCAAGAACGCCCGCGCCTGTACCAGAACATGCTGGGCAACCTGGACAGCGTGTTGCTGGTCAAACGCGCCGATGGCAGCCCTCTGATCGCCATCAACCCTCATCAGCAACCCTTGCCGGATATGCAGCCCATTGCCCAGGGACGTGCACCGCAGCGTGCAGATATCAGAACGCTGGACCAGACGGTGTTGCTGGTCGGGATGGCCCAGGGGCCCGCCGGTGAAACTCTGAGCGTGACCGTAGGCAAGCGCCTTGACGAGCGTGAGCAAATGCTCGCCAGTTATCGCCTGCGTTTGTATGGCGCTGTGGGCCTGGGCGCCCTGCTGGCTTTCGGCCTTGGCCTGCTGCTGTTGCGTCGCGGCCTTGAACCTTTACGTGAACTGGCGAGCGCCATGGCGGGCATTGCCCCTCGCAGCCTTGACCAGCGCATGGCGGGCATTGCCCCTCGCAGCCTTGACCAGCGTATGGCCACAGATAACGTGCCCGCCGAACTCAAGGAACCAGTGCTGGCTCTCAACGCCATGCTGGCGCGTCTGGAGGACAGTTTTGCACGGCTGTCACAGTTCTCCGCCGACCTGGCCCATGAGATCCGTACGCCTTTGCACAACCTGCTGGGCAGCAACAGCTTGGCCCTGAATCAGACGCGCAGCGCTGCCGAGTACCAGGAAGTGCTGGCGTCGAATATCGAGGAGTACGAACGGCTTAACCGCATGGCCGAAAACCTCATGTTCCTCGCCCGCGCCGAACACGGGCAGCGCCCGTTGCAACTGCAAACCCTGGACCTTGGCGAGGTAGGTGAAGGGCTATGTGAGTACTTCGAGGCGCTGGCCGAGGATCGTCAGCTGAAGCTGGACAATCAGCTGAGCGGATCGTTGACGGTGGATCAGCAACTGCTGCAACGAGCACTGGGCAACCTGCTGGCCAATGCCGTGCGCCATGCTCAGGCAGGCTCGACCGTGAGCCTGCGGCGGCGTGACGAGGCTGATATGTGCTGGATCGGTGTGCATAACCTCGGCCAGCCGATCGACGCGAAGCACATCGACAAACTGTTCGACCGTTTTTACCGGGTTGACCCGTCCCGGGCCCAGCCCGGGGATTCGGGCGGGCTCGGGTTGGCGATCGTACACTCGATCATGCAGTTGCATGGCGGGCAGGTGCGGATGGTCAGCGATGCCAGCGGCACGTTCTTTGAGCTGGGCTTTGCCCTCTAAATCCTCGCTCCCACAAGAGTCGAGCCAAAATATTTATAGCTGACGCTTAGGTATTCAACGCTTCGGCGATGGCTTTTCCGACATCTTGAGTCGATGCCGTGCCGCCCAGATCCGGCGTTTTCGGACCACTGACAATCACGTTTTCAATGGCGCGCAAAATGCCGTCGTGAGCGGCCTGGTAGCGCTCATCACCTTTACCCAAAAACTCCAGCATTAGCGCACCCGACCAGACCATGGCGATCGGATTGGCAATGTTTTGCCCGTAAATATCCGGCGCCGAACCGTGTACCGGTTCAAACAGCGAAGGGAAATTGCGATCCGGGTTGAGGTTGGCCGATGGCGCGATACCGATGGTGCCCGCACAGGCCGGCCCGAGGTCGGAAAGAATGTCGCCGAACAGGTTGGACGCCACCACTACATCAAAACGGTTGGGCTGCAGGACGAAACGGGCGCACAGAATGTCGATGTGCTGCTTGTCCCAGCTGACCTGTGGATAATTTGCCGCCATCGCTTCGGTGCGTTCATCCCAGTACGGCATGCTGATGGAGATGCCGTTGGACTTGGTGGCCGAAGTCACGTGCTTGCGTGGCCGTTCTTTGGCCACTTCAAAGGCATACTTGAGAATCCGGTCTACACCGCGTCGGGTAAAGACCGACTCTTGTAAAACCAATTCGTTTTCGGTGCCTTCAAACATCCGCCCGCCTACCGAAGAATATTCACCTTCGGTGTTTTCACGGATCACCACAAAATCGATATCGCCGGGCTCGCGGCCTGCCAGCGGGCATGGCACGCCAGGGAACAGGCGCACCGGGCGAATGTTCACGTATTGATCAAAGTCGCGACGGAACTTGAGCAGCGAACCCCATAACGAAATGTGATCCGGCACCTTATCGGGCCAGCCCACGGCACCGAAGTAGATGGCATCGAAGCCCTTGAGCTGTTCAAACCAGTTGTCTGGCATCATCTGCCCGTGACGCTCGTAGTAATCGCAACTGGCCCACTCGATGAGCTCGATCGACAAGTCCAGGTTCCACTTTTTGGCCGCCGCTTCCACAACACGCAGGCCTTCCGGTAGTACTTCGTTACCAATGCCGTCACCGGCGATGGCGGCAATTCTGAATGTCTTGCTCATGGGCGAACTCTTGATGAGGGGAAGTGGGCCCATGATATAAAGCGCTCAAATAAAGATAATCAGGCGAACTGTTGATGGATAAGACACGATTCGTGAATAACCTGCCGAATCTCGACGACCTGCGCGTGTTCGTGGTGGTAGCACGCCGCTCCAGCTTCGCTGCGGCGGCCAGTGAACTGGGTGCCTCGCCAGCCTATGTAAGCAAACGCATCCAGCTGCTGGAACAAAGTATTGGCGTGCGCCTGTTGCATCGCACCACTCGCCGCGTGGCCGTCACCGACGACGGCGAACGGGTGTACCGCTGGGCATTGCATATCTTTGATGCCGTGGAACAAATGAGCGACGAAGTCTCGGCGCTGCATCAGGAGCCCCGCGGGCAATTGCATATCGTCAGCAGTTTTGGATTGGGTCGTCGTCATGTCGGGCCTGCACTATCAGAACTGTCGCAACGCTACCCGGCCCTGGATATCCGCTTTGATATGTTCGACCGTCTGGTGGACTTGATCGAAGAAGGCTACGACCTGGACATCCGCATCGGCGACAGTATTGCGCCCAACCTGATTGCCAAACTGCTGGCCAACAATGCCCGGGTGTTGTGCGCCAGTCCTGAATACCTGCACCGCCACGGCGAGCCCCGCACCCTGGCGGAACTGGCGGGCCATGAATGCCTGGTTATCAAAGAGCGCGACCATCCTTTCGGCCTTTGGCGTTTACAGGGGCCGGATGGTGAAGAGAGCGTAAAAGTCACCGGAGCCCTGTCGGCCAACCATGGTGAAGTGGTGCATCAATGGGGTATCGACGGCCGTGGCATCCTGCTGCGCTCGCAGTGGGACGTGCGCGAAAGCCTGGCAAACGGCAAATTGGTGCACATTCTTCAGGACTACCGCCAGCAGGCAAATATCTGGGCTGTGTATGCTGCACCGCTGGCCAGTTCGGCCAAAATCCGGGTTACGGTGGAGCACTTGCGCCAGTACTTCGCAGAGCGCCAGTCAGAAACGTGAAAATAGTCTGTTATCAGGGGTTTACAAGCTCAAACATCCGGGTATACTCGTCGCCCATAACGCCGGTATAGCTCAGTTGGTAGAGCAACTGACTTGTAATCAGTAGGTCCCGAGTTCGACTCTTGGTGCCGGCACCATACGCAATACCAGAAGAGGCTCACCGAAAGGTGGGCCTTTTTTGTTTTCGGGGTTTGGAGAACCCTCAAGAGCGCCACATGGTGACGCTCTTGAGACGATTAAAAGTTCTGAACGCTCAGCTCGCGCAATGCAGCTGTTGCCAGAAACCCCGAACGAGACGCATAGCGATGGTCCCTGCTCACTCGCTCATCAATGCGCTGCAACAGGTTCTCTGGCAAAGAAGCGTTGAACCGGACCGACTTGCCGAGATAAGGCGTCAAATCAAAGTCAACGATTGCCCATATCCCACCGACATAATCCGGGTTCTCCAGATGGGCATCCACGTCCTTGCCCTGCGGCAGCTCGCCGCCGTCCGCAACAATGCCTTCCAGATGCAAAGCCAATGCTTCCTGCACGTTATCCAACGCTTGCGAAAAAGTACTCCCTGCAGAAAAACAACCCGGCACATCAGGCACCGTTACGCTGAATTCGGAATCTGCGTCTTTATGTATTACCACTGGAAATTTCATGACCGTAACTCTCCCTTGAGACCTGCGGATTTGAGAATGTTGTGCAGCGTCCCTTTGGCAATTTCTGACTTGGGATGTGGAACCGTTACTCGACCCGCTTTAGCTGGATGCTTGAACTGATGGTGACTTCCCTTGATTGCGATCTCAAACCATCCATCTGCGACCAATAACTCAATAAGCTCACGACTTCGCACTTGATCACCACGCCTTGTGTGTACGCTACACACCATTAAAAAATGGTGCAATCTAAAAATACACACACTACACACAAAAAACCCCGATCGACTTAGAGTTGTGTTACACACTGTGCACCCGAACGACTCAATCTCCAGCAGTGTTGTCGCTACCCGCCACCCTCTCCAAAGAACCTCCCCCTTGCATAAACACTCTGCCATCACAATAATGCGATCGATTACCAATTACATTTTGGTTGCATCATTATGTCGGCGCTCGACCCTTCAGTTCTTCATCGGTTGTACAGCGATCACAACAGTTGGCTAAAGGGCTGGTTGCGCGTGCGCCTGGGCAATACGGCGGATGCCTGCGACCTGGCCCAGGACACGTTCCTGCGGGTCATGACCGCACGCCATGACACGCCCATTCGCGAGCCCCGAGGTTATCTGAGCGCCATTGCCCGCTCGCTGTTGATCGACAAAGTGCGCCGCCGCACCATCGAGCAAGCCTATCTGCAGGCGCTGGCACTCAAGCCCGAGCCTGTGGATATTTCGCCAGAAATACGCCTGTCGATTATCGAAACGCTGATTTCGATCGACAGCCTGCTCGATGAGCTGGGCCCCAGAACGCGGGAAATTTTCCTCGCCGTGCAGCTCGAAGGCTTGAGTTATGTTGCCGTCGCCGAGCGTTTCGAGGTGTCGGTTACCACGGTGAAAAATCATTTGATTCGCGCCATGACCCGCTGCCTGTTGCTGGTCGACAGTTGATGCCCCCCGTCCCGGATCTCAAGGCGCTCGAAGCCGCCGCTACCTGGTATGTGCAGCTTAATGACGGGAGCACCGACGAGACCCGCACCCGGGCCTGGCAGGCCTGGCTGACTTCCAGCCCGCAGCATGAAGCGGCCTGGGCGCGGCTGGAAAGGTTCCAGCGCCAATGGGCAATGATGCCCCAGGAGGCCGCCCTCTCCAGCCTCGATGCCGCGAAAGCGCAACGCCGCGATGTGCTGAAAATAGTGGCCATGCTGCTGGCTGTCGGCAGCAGTTCATGGCTGGCGGCGGAGCATGTGCCATATCGCTCGATGCTTGCAGAACACCGTACCAACATCCGCCAGCGCCGCTCATTGCGCCTGGACGACGGTTCGCAACTGGAGCTGAACGCCGATACCGCGCTGGATATCCACTTTGATTCAACGCAGCGGCTAATCCACCTGCATCGCGGAGAAATTCTGGTGCAGACCGCCAGGGACCCGGATCAGCGTCCATTTATCGTCCACACCCAGGACGGCAGCGTGCGCGCCCTCGGCACCCGGTTCTGTGTTCGCCAGTTAGACGAACATACGCGGGTCGGCGTAGAGCAAGCGGCCGTGGAGATTCGCCCCTACGAGCACAGCGATCAGCCCCTGTGCCTCGAGGCCGGGCAACAAGTCACGTTCGATCGAGATGAGGTCGATGCCATCGAGGGCTTGCCTGCTGCTTCAACAGCCTGGGTCAAGGGCATGCTGAGCGTGGACGACTGGCGCCTGGGCGACTTTATCGAGGAGCTGGGACGTTATCGAGCGGGGGTGCTGCGCTGCGCTTCATCTGTTGAAGGCCTGCGTATCTCGGGAGCTTTTCGTATCGATGACACCGAAACGGTACTGGAGAACCTGAGTAAAACCTTGCCGGTAAAGGTACGTTTCCTGACCCGCTACTGGGTCAGTGTCGAACCGGCATAAGCTGGGGCCACACGACTTTGAACTTTAACCTTGCTGATTTCGATTCTCATCCGTCAATGACATAAGTCGCGACTACAGCGAAATTCTGCCATGACAACGCAAGGATCACCGAATGCCCCCGCTCCCCCTCATTGCCACCACTAAAATAACCCGCGCTGTGCGCCTGGCAGTATTGGGTGCGTCCCTCGCCAGCCTGTCCGCCCTGGCCCTGATGCCTGCCCAGGCATCGGCGCAAAGCCAGACGCTGTACCAGATTGCCCCTGGCCCTCTGGGCAGCGCCCTTACTCAGTTTGGTGTGCAGGCAGGGGTTACGATTTCGTTTGATACCGAGCAGGCCCGTCACCTCAAGACCGCCGGGCTTGAAGGTTCGTACAGCATCGAGGAAGGCCTGGGCCGCCTGCTCGCCAACAGCGGCTTGCAAGCTGAGCGCCAGAGCAATGGCGGTTATGTACTGGTCGCCAGCAGCGCCGCCGATACGCTGGAACTGGGCGCCACCCAGGTCATCACCAACCAGCTGGGCACCGTCACCGAAGGCAGCGGTTCCTACACACCTGGTGCCATCGCCACGGCCACTCGCCTGGTGCTGACACCGCGCGAGACGCCGCAATCGATCAGCGTGATTACTCGCCAGCATATGGATGACTTCGCACTCGACAACGTCGACGACGTGATGCGCCACACGCCCGGCATCACCGTATCGGCCTACGACACTGACCGCACCAACTACTACTCGCGCGGTTTCTCGATCAACAACTTCCAGTACGACGGCATCCCTTCTGCCGTGCGAAATGTTGCCTATTCTGCGGGTAACACCCTGAGCGACATGGCGATCTATGACCGCATCGAGGTGTTAAAAGGCGCCTCGGGCCTGCTTAGCGGCGCAGGCTCTCTGGGCGGCACCATCAACCTGGTGCGCAAAAAACCCACCAGCGATTTTCACGGCCATATCACCACAGGCGCGGGCTCCTGGGACAGCTATCGCACCGAAGTTGACGTCAGCGGCCCGCTGACCGAAAGCGGCAATGTGCGCGGCCGTGCAGTAGCGGCTTATCAGGACAGACAGTCGTATATCGACCGCTACTCCAACCAGACCTCAGTGTTCTACGGCATCCTCGAAGTCGACCTCACGCCCGACACCCTGCTCACCGTGGGCGCCGATTATCAGGACAACAAACCCCAGGGCTCGACCTGGTCGGGGAGCTTCCCGCTGTACAACTACGCGGGCGAGATCAACAGCGCCAAACGCTCATTCAGCAACGCCACCGATTGGAGCAGCTGGCAGCAATACACCCGCACTGTCTTCGCCACCCTTGAGCAGGACCTGGGCAGCGGCTGGGTGGCCAAGCTGCAACTGGACCACAAGCTCAATGGCTACGACGCACAACTGGGTGCCATCCAGTTCAACCAGCCAGCGGCCGATGGCACTGCCAAAATCAACGCCCAGCGCTACAAGGGCGATACCACCAGCGACGCAGCCGATCTGTATGTCAGCGGCCCTTACGAGTTCCTCGGTCGTGAGCATGACCTGGTCCTGGGCGGCTCGATCAGCACCGCCAACTGGAAAGGCAAAGGCTACTGGGACGTGACCTTCGCCCAACCCAACCTTGTCGATTACTTCAACTGGGACGGGCACCTGGCCAAACCCGACTGGGGCAATGCATCGCAAATCAACGACGACACCGTACGCCAGACCGGCATGTACGCCACTACCCGCCTGAACGTCACCGATGATTTGAAAGTGTTTCTGGGCGGCCGGGTAGTCGACTACACGCTCACCGGCACAACCAATACCTATCGTGAGTCGGGGCGCCTGATTCCCTATGCTGGCATCACCTATGACCTGACTGATTACCTGACCGCGTATGCCAGCTACACCGACGTGTTTATGCCGCAGGAGTTCTACAACCTGGATCGCAACAGCAAGCTGATTGATCCGGACGAAGGCGAAAACTATGAAATTGGCCTCAAGAGCGAGTTTTTCGATGGTCGCCTGAACGCCAGCCTGGCGTACTTCGAAGTCAAAGAAAGCAACCGGCCCATCCCCGATGACGCCTGGAACAACCTGCAACCCACCCCGCCCAACTACGCCTTCAAGGGCACTGCCGCCAAGACCAAGGGCTACGAGCTGGAAATATCCGGTGAGTTGAGCCCCGGCTGGAGCCTGCAGGCCGGCTACACACACAAGGTGGTGCGCGATGACACCGGCAAGAAGATCTCGACCTTTGAGCCCGAAGACCAATTCAGCTTCTACACCATCTACAAACTCAAAGGCGACCTGAACAAAGTCTCGGTGGGCGGTGGCGCACGCTGGCAGAGCACGTCCTGGCAGGAGATGTACAACAGCCCCAAGGACAGGTACGAAGACTTCTCGCAAAAACCCTACTGGGTGGTGGACTTGATGACCCGTTATCAATTCACGGAAAACCTGTCGACCACGCTCAACGTCAACAACGTGTTCGACAAGTATTACTACACCAACATCGGGTTCTATAACTCGGCGATTTATGGCGAGCCACGCAACTTTATGCTGACCACTCGCTGGGATTTCTGACCTCAACAAATTTTTGTGGGGGCGAGCCTGCTCGCGAAGCTCTTGAGGCCTTCGCGAGCAGACTCGCTTCCACCTGTTTTGCCCTCCAACAGATGACGCCACATCATCTGTTCCATGAAGAACCATCCTTTGTCAGCCCCTGCCCCGTGGCCTCTAATTGCCGGAAGCAAAGTGACGTCGATCACTTATTTCAACAATAAAAGCGCCTCCCGGAGCACTCTCCATGCACAGCGGTCCCACTCTATTGCTGGTGTTGTTTTGCGCCATCGCCCTGATCGTTTTTCTTATCGTCAAAGTCCGTGTTCATGCCTTTCTGGCCCTGACCGCTGCGAGCTTTGTGGTGGGAATCGGCTCAGGCATGCCACTGGTTAAAATTGCTGCTTCGTATGAAGTCGGTGTTGGCGGAACCCTCGGGTTTCTGGCCACGATCATTGGCCTGGGCGGGATTCTAGGCAAGATGCTGGAGGAGTCCGGCGGCGCGGAACGCATCGCACAGGCACTCTTGAGCGCCCTGGGTAAAGAGCGCGCTTCTTGGGCCATGATGCTCGTCGGATTTATCGCCGGCATCCCGGTGTTTTTCGAGGTGGGCTTTGTACTGCTGATTCCGCTGATCTATGTGGTCGCCAAAGAAACCAAAATCAATCTGCTGTACCTGGGCGTACCGCTGGCCGTGTCGCTGATGGCGGTGCATTGCATGCTGCCGCCACACCCTGCGGCGATGGCGATTACCGCAATGCTGGGCGCCGATGTCGGCAAAGTCATCATGTATGGCCTGATTGTCGCGCTGCCGACCGCCGTGATTGCCGGGCCGCTGTGGGTCAAGCTGGTGTGCAAGCCCGAGGCGCCGGCCACTCAGGAAGCGTTTTTGAACGAACACTGTGATGACAGCCAAAGCCGTGACTTGCCGGGCCTTGGCATCACCCTGCTAACCATTGCCCTGCCGTTGCTGCTGATGGTCGGTAAAAGTTTCGCTGCCGGCCTGCCCCATGAATCCACTGCATTCAGCGTAATTTCGTTCCTGGGGACGCCCCTGATCGCCCTGTCGATTGCCGTGGTGTTTGCCTACTGGGCGCTGGGTTTGCGTCGCGGCCTGTCCATGACCGATTTGCTCGCCCACACGCAAAAGAGTTTTCCGCCGCTGGCCGGCATCTTGCTGATTATCGGCGCCGGTGGCGCATTCAACGGCATCCTGATCGACAGCGGCGTGGGCAATGCGCTGTCCGCCTCGTTGACCCAATTGAACATGAACCCCATCGTGCTGGCATGGCTGGTGGCCGGTTTGATGCACTTCGCCGTCGGCTCGGCAACGGTGGCAATGATCAGCGCCGCAGGTATGGTGTTACCCATGCTGGGCGCACACCCGACCGTGAGCAAAGAAATCATCTGCATCGCTATCGGTGCCGGAGCCATGGGCTGGACCCACGTCACGGATTCGGCCTTCTGGGTGGTCAAGGAGTACCTGGGCGTGTCACTGACCGATGCCTTGAAAACCTTCACCACCGCCACCGTGCTGGCTTCATCGATCGCACTGGGGCTGACCCTGCTGCTGTCGCGCTTTGTTTGATTGAACCCGAATTTTCAGCCTTATCGTTTAAAGGGACCCCGACATGATTTTGGGCAGAACACTTGAAAGCTGGTGTGCCAGCTACCCGCTGATTCGCGATCTGGTCGCGCTGCAAGAAACCACCTGGTTCAACCCGGGCGTGGCGCCGGTGGCGCAGGCATTAGCCGATGTGGGGCTAACCAGCGCCGATGTCGCCGATGCCAGCGCCCGGCTGGCGCGCTTTGCCTCGTACCTGCGCCGAGCGTTTCCTGAAACCGAATGCAGCGCCGGGATTATCGAATCGGACATCGTGCCTCTGGAGCACTTGCAGCCATTGCTCGGCGAACGTTACGTCCAGGCCCTGAATGGCGCGCTGTGGCTCAAGCGCGACAGCCATCTGCCGATTTCGGGTTCGATCAAGGCCCGTGGCGGGATTTATGAAGTGCTCAAACATGCCGAAGACCTGGCCCTGGCCAAAGGCCTGCTGACCCTCGACGACGACTACGCGCTGCTGCACAGCGACTCGGCACGGGCCTTTTTCGGCCAGTATAAAATCGCTGTGGGCAGCACCGGCAACCTCGGCATGTCGATCGGTATCATGGGCGCCGCGCTGGGTTTTAACGTAACCGTGCACATGTCGGCCGACGCCCGGCAGTGGAAAAAAGACAAGCTGCGCGCCCATGGCGTGACCGTGGTCGAATACG
This sequence comes from Pseudomonas fragi, assembly GCF_002269505.1. GTDB lineage: Bacteria > Pseudomonadota > Gammaproteobacteria > Pseudomonadales > Pseudomonadaceae > Aquipseudomonas > Aquipseudomonas fragi_D. The sequence continues at coordinate 443,062 of NZ_NQKQ01000001.1, forward strand.
AAAGTGATTACAGCGTGGCCGTGGCTCAGGGTCGCCAGCAGGCAGAGTCCGATCCGACCTGCCATTTCGTCGACGATGAAAACTCGGTCAACCTGTTCCTCGGCTACGCAGTGGCCGGCGAGCGTTTGAAACAGCAACTGGCGGCAGCGAAAATTACCGTGGATGCGCAGCATCCGCTGTTTGTATACCTGCCCTGCGGTGTGGGTGGCGCGCCGGGCGGCGTGGCTTTCGGCCTCAAGCTGGCCTTCGGTGACGCGGTGCACTGCATCTTCGCCGAACCCACTCACTCACCGTGCATGTTGCTGGGGGTGTATACCGGGCTGCATGACGAAGTCAGCGTGCAGGATTTCGGCATCGATAACGTAACCGCAGCAGACGGCCTGGCCGTAGGTCGCGCTTCCGGTTTTGTCGGCAAGGCCATGCAGCGTTTGCTCGACGGTTTTTACACGGTCAGCGACGAAGAAATGTACAGCCTGCTGGCACTGATGGAGCGCAGCGAAGGCCAGCGCCTTGAGCCTTCGGCGCTGGCGGGTGTACCCGGTATTGCCCGGGTGCAGGGCGAGCAACAAGGTTATCGAGCCCGTATCGGGCTGGGCCCGCAAGCCATGAGCAACGCCACTCATCTGGTCTGGGCAACGGGCGGTAATATGGTGCCGGCTGACGAGATGGACGCCTACCTCACCAAGGGTCGTGAGCTGCTGGGCTGATTCAGGCGCGAAGCGGATGTGGCAAGATGCACCCATTGCCACATCCCACAAAGGTACTGCTGGCTGAGGGTAAACCACCGTGCTTAATCTACCTCCCCGCATCAGCTCACGGCTCAACAGCAGCCAGTTCGCCAACCTGCATACCTTTCTGGTGGCCGCCCGCCATCTGAGTTTTGCCCGAGCCGCGCAGGAACTGTGCCTGACCGCCAGTGCTGTCAGCCATCGCATCAGTCGACTCGAAACCGCGTTGAACATGAAACTGTTCCAGCGCCTTACCCGCCAGGTCAGCCTGACTGACGAAGGCGAGCGAATTTTCGAAATCCTCCAGAATGCGATGGGCGAATTGTCCGAAGCACTGGAGCAATCATCCGAAGCTGAAATTGCCGGTTCCATTGCACTCTATGCCAGACCTTCGGTGGCCCAGTGCTGGCTGGTACCACGGCTGGCCGAGTTTATCGAGCGCTACCCGCTGGTGTCACTGGACCTACGGGTGGGCAATGACAATGTCGACTTTCGTACGCGAAAAATTGATTTGGCCCTGTACTACGCCAACGGCGAATTCCCCGGCCTGACCAGCCATCGGTTGATGTGCGAACGCATGGCGCCGGTGTGCAGCCCGGAATATGCGCAGCGTCACCGTCTGTATGAAAACCCGCAAAACCTGAGCCACTGCACCACCCTGCACGACTCCCTGGCCTGGGATCATGCCGCTTACGATGCCGAATGGACGCTATGGGCCGAGCAACAAGAACTGCTAGGCTCGCTGCCCAAGCGCACCCTGACTTTCGACCGCTCGGACCTGTGCGTGACAGCGGCCATGAATCACGCCGGTATCGCCATCGGGCGCCAGCAACTGGTGCAAAAACGTATCGATCGCGGCGAACTGGTACTGCCCTTTGGCGATTTTCGCCGGTGCGGCCACTACGACTACTACCTGGTCCACTCCCCACTCAGCGTAGTGCCCAAGCGCTTGCAGGTGTTTATAAGCTGGTTGCACGAGTGTGCAGGGGAAGGATCTGCAGAGTGTGCGTGATCACTTCTACTCAGCAAAGTTTTCGATTTTGATCTGACCATCCGGAAAGGTCGCGATAATTTCCAGTTCACCGCCCATCGCCTGGATGTAATTGCGCAGCGTACTGATATACATGTCCGTACGCCGCTCCATTTTAGAAACGGCTGCCTGGTTGATATTCAGTGCTTTGGCCAGCGTTTCCTGACTGAGCGCCTGGGCTTTGCGCAGCTCATGCAACGGCATTTCTTGTAAATGCTGGACGTACAGAACCTGGGCTTGCGCCCGCGCCTCTGAGCTCATGCACGCTTCAAGCCCGGAAAATTTTTTAGCCATTATTCTGGCCCTCTTCGATCAGTGTTTGTAAATGAACGTCGTAAAGCCTTTGCGCAACAGGGACGTTCTCTTCATACCATCGGTCATTGCCGGTCTTGTCACCGCCAATCAACAGCAAGGCGCAGCGACGCGGGTCAAAGGCATAAAGCACCCGATAAGGACGGCCCGCATGCTGTACACGCAGCTCTCGAAGGTTGCCATGCCGCGAAGCCTTGATATCGCTGCAATGAGGAAAGCGCAGGGCCGGCCCGAGCAGCTCTAGCAATTTGACACTGGCCGCCACGCTGACCTGTTCCTTTTCACTGAGCCTTTCCCACCAGTCGCCAAATTCATCGGTGTACTCAACGTTCCATGTCATGCTCAAAATATGCCACCCAAGGAATATAATCTCAAGGGAATAATCTTAAGCACTTCAGCTAATGGCCAACTAGTTCTCGGTCCAGCTCAAGTGTGAGTGATGGTTTCATCGGGATGCGTCCCTTGCGCAGCGGTTAATCGCGGCAAAAAAAAACGCCCCGAACCAGTCGGGGCGTTTTTATTCAGATCTCCAACCTGTTCAACAGGTCGGTAGCATCAGAAAATGCTGATCGGGTAATCAACAAATACACGTACTTCGTTGCCGCCCACGTTGTATTCGCTGGCGTTGTTCGATACGCGCAACCACGAGCCACGCAGACGCACGCTCAGGTCCTTGACCGGGCCGCTTTGTACGACGTACTTGGCCTGGTTGAAGATTTCGCGCTCGGTACCACGGCCACGGTCGGAACCGTCGTCGATGTTGGTGCCGCGCACGTAGGCGATGTTGTAGGTCAGACCCGGAATGCCAACGGCACCGAAGTCGAAACCATAACCCAGCTGCCACGAACGTTCGTCCTTGGCGTTGAAGTCGGACCAGTAGGAGTTGGCCAGCAGGATGGTATTGCCGCCATCGCCCACGCCGCCTGCGTTGCGGTAGCCGCCGTACGGGTAGCCGATTTCGCCGGTGCTGCTCTGGTACGCCAGGGTCACTGTGTGTGCGCCGAAGGCGTAGGTGCTTGCCAGGCTCCAGATCTTGTTGTCCTGGCCGTCAACCTTCAGCACGTCACGTGCGTAGTCTTCTTTTACGTGAGTACGGTAGCCGTTGAAGTCAAACGTCAGGGACTGTTTGTCTTGCAGCGGGATTGCGTAGGTTACGCCCACGTATTGCTTGTTCAGCTCGTCTTCCATCTCGGAGCCGTACAGGGACGCCGACAGGTTGTCGGTGAACTTGTAGCTGGCGCCGAACACGTTGATGCTTTTCAGGTCGCCGCTGTCGCGTGCTTCGGCGCTTTTACGCGACTCTGCAGTGAAGCGACCAACGTTGACTTCCAGACCGTTGATCTCTTTGGAGGTCAACAGGGTACCGGTGAAGCTTTCTGGCATCAGACGCGAGTTGTCATACATCAGCACCGGCAGCGCAGGCATTTGATCGCCGTACTTGAGCACAGTGTTGGACACACGAACTTTCACCGCAGCGCCAGCCTTGGCGATGTCGTCAGCCGCTTTGCCGCTGGCGCCCTGCTTGAAGAAGTCGATACCGTCCGCGCCGCTTTTGCCGCGACCGCCATCCAGACGCAGTGCGTAGATGCCAAAAGCATCCACACCCACACCAACGGTGCCCTGGGTGAAGCCTGAAGAGAACGTGCCCAGGAAACCCTGGCCCCATTCAGCTTTGTCTTGTTTGTGGTTTTTGTAGTCACGGCTGATGTAGGCGTTACGCGCCAGTACATTGAGGTGGCTGTCTTCTACAAAACCTTTTGCGTCAGCTTGATCGTTAGCCATTGCCTGGGTAGCACTCAGTACGCCCAGAGCGAGAAGACCTATCCGTTTGTTCAACATATTATTTTCCTTATTTCTGAATAGAAGCGCGCTGTGGGGTTCAAGCTGAAACATTGAGTGGTGGTTGCTTCACATAAACAAAAAAGACCCGCACGAAGACTGTGCAGGTCTTTCGAAAAGTTGGTGTATGGCTCATCGCCACAGGCGTTGGCAGGGATCCTAGCCGTCGTGAAGGTGAGGTGTCAATTTCGTGAAAAATTTGTTAATTGCCAATGCTTTTCAAAGTTCTGACCAAAGTGTCAAAAATTGTTACTGGCAACCATCCAGGCCACAGGCTGGCGCGCAAACGATTGTGTCTGCGCCGGCGACGCCATTGCGCTGGCGCAGCCAGGCAGCAAAGGCTTCAGGTTTGCCCAGATACGGCCCGAGGTCGATCACCTGATACTGGCCGGACTGCTCCAGCACGACAGTTGGAAAGCCCTGCCCACCGACCCGTGACAACAATGCCCGACTGGCCTTGAAATGCGCCTGCGTCACATCGCCGCTGATCGCCTCATAGGCTGCCCGAAAGCCTTCAGCGTCGAGGCCCATTTCAGTCGCCACGGCCAGCAATACATCCCTGTCGGCAATTCGCCGCCCATCTGCGTAATGCGCCGATTGCAAGCGCCCCAACAGTTCGAGGCCACGCCCGGCCAACTGCTCGGCGGCCAGCACTGCCGTGGTCGGCGGCGCCGAGTCGAAAACTGCCGTGGTGTCGCGCAGCAAACCTTCAAAGTACGCCTCGCCAAAGGGCTGCCCGGTGTATTGGGCGATGCGATGGTCATGGGGCATCACGTAATCGCGCAGTTGCGCCGACACCGCCTGGCGTTGTGCACCAGTCATCATCCCGCCGCCGTGGGCCACTACCGGTAAAATTTCGCGCGCGGCGTCGATCAGCGGCTTGGCGCCATAGCACCACCCACACAAAGGGTCGTAGATGTAATGCAGAACAGGTGTAGCGGTCATGGCGGGCTCCGGCTTATCAATAAATCAGAGTGCCAGCCTAGTCTTCTGTAAGGAGAGGAAAAACGCCGGTATGACTTTCAGTGTGTTTCACGAATCGTGCAAATCAGGTGCAGCAAGGGTTACAGGGCATAGAAACAAATAGATACATATTTGCGGCAAGCGTGATTGGTAATTCTTAACATAAAGAAACAAGAACCATTACCATTCGCACCCTAAAAATATAACCAACTATTACAACTGCCGGACACCCCTCAACCATGCTCTCCCCCCGCCGTTTAACGCCCTTGAATCTGGGGCTGTGTGCCTTGCTGTACGCCGGATTTGGCAGCGCTGCCACCGTGCTGCCCGAACTGTCGATCAGCGCCAGCGAAGCGCAAGACGATGACCCACGGGTCAAGGACGTCACCACCGCCACTCGCACATCGACCCCGGCGCGCTACGTGCCCCAGGCCATCGACACGGTAAAAACCAGCAACGTCCTCGATTACGGGATCAACAGTATTGGCGAAGCCCTGAGCGGGATTCCCAACGTCAGCAGCACCGCCGATACCCGCTTCGACAGCCTGCGCATCCGTGGCTTTGACGCCAGCAACGACTTTTACCTGGACGGTATTCGCGACGACAGCCAGTACGTGCGTGACCTGCACAACATTGAGCGCATTGAAGTGCTTAAAGGCCCGGCAGCCGTGCTGTATGGCCGTGGCAGTCAGGGCGGGATCATCAACCGCGTCAGCAAAATGCCGCAGTTCGGCCGCCAGTCGAGCATTCAGGCCCAGGGCGGCAGCGAAGATTTACGCAGCCTGTATGCCGACCTTAGCGCTGACCCGAGTGACACCCTGAGCCTACGCCTGAACATGGGCAACGAAGACAAAAACAGCTTCCGCGATCACGTCAGTGGCAACCGCCAACTCTTTGCACCCTCGATGAGCTGGCAAATCACCCCGGATCTGAACTGGCTGGTGCAATACGAATACAACCGCTACAACCGCACCCCGGATCGCGGTATTCCGAGCATCAACGGGCGCCCGGCGGATGTCAGCCGTGGCACCACCTACGGCGGGCAAAACGATTTTATCGACGATAAAGTCCAGAACCTGCGCTCGCGCTTGAGCTATGAACTGAGCGATAACTGGCAACTGCGCCATACCCTGGGCGTTTTCAAGCTCGACAGCCAGTTCGAAAACACCTACCTGACCGGCTACGACCCGAAAATCAACAAGGTCAACCGCCAGAGCTGGCAGCAGGACATGACCACCCGCAATATTTTCAACAACCTCGAAATCGAAGGCGGCTTTGACACCTTTGGCCTGGAGCACCGCCTGCTGACCGGGCTGGAGCTCGGCAGCCAGCGCCGCGACCCCAAGCTCTACAAAGCCGCGAGCGTACCGCCAGTAGATGTGTACAACCCCGATCGCAGCCTGCGCCCAACCGGGCCGATGGTGATTTCCAGCGATAACCACACCGAAGTAGAGAGCCAGGGCCTGTACGTGCAGGACCAGCTTCGCCTCAACGATCAATGGCAGGTACTGGCCGGCTTGCGTTACGACCGTTTTAACGTCGAGACCACCAACCACCTCAAGCCCCTGATCCCGTCCGAAGAACGCACAAGTCACAGCACCAGCCCGCGACTTGGCGTGGTCTGGACACCGTTGCAAAACCACTCGTTCTACGCCTCGTGGACCAAGACGTTCTCCCCTGTGGGCGGCGGCCTGATCGGCATCACTCCGGGTGCTGCAGGCAACACCAACGACCTGAGCCCGGAGCTGACCAAGCAAAAGGAAATCGGCGTCAAAAGCGACTGGCTGGATGACCGCCTGAGCACCACGCTGGCGGTGTACGAGCTGGAACTCTACAACCGCCGAACCAAGGATCCGGACGACCCGACCATCACCCTGCTTTCCGGCCTGCAACGCTCACGCGGCATCGAACTGACCGCCAGCGGCAAACTCGGGGGTAACTGGTACATGCGCGGTGGCGTGGGTGTGCAGGACGCAACGGTGGTCAAGGACAACAACGGTCTGGAAGGCAAGCGCATCAATGGTGTGGCCAAGCACAATGGCAGCCTGTTCATCACCTGGAAGCCGGAAATGGGCTGGTACGCCGAAACGGGCCTGACCCTGGTGGGCCAGCGTTACGCCGACAACCAGAACACTGTGATATTGCCGGGCTACGGACGCTGGGATGCGTTGGCTGGCTATCGTGAAAAAGACTGGGATGTGAGTGGTGCGCTGACCAACCTGACTGACCGCTATTACTATGCATCGGCCACCAGTGCAGCGCAGATCATGCCGGGCGAGCCGCGCAGCCTGGTGATGACGGGGACGTACAAGTTCTGATCCCCGGACTGTAGCCGCTGACGAGGAACGAAGGCTGCGTCCGGCTGCGAAGCAGTCGCAGAATCAGCATTCGCCGTTTATCAAATAAAACGCATCTTCAGGTTTTGCGGCTGCTTCGCAACCGATCGCAGCCTCGCTGCGCTCCTCAGCGGCTACAGCGGCGCAGGCTGTTGCTGGGTCAGGCAATGGATATTGCCGCCACCCAGCAGCAACTCACGACCCGGCACCATGACCACTTCGTGCTGCGGAAAGATCTTTTGCAAGATGGCCTTGGCCTCTGCATCCATCGGGTCGTCAAAGCTCGGCGCGATGATGCCGCCGTTGACGATCAAGAAGTTCACATAAGAACCCGCCAGACGCTCTGTCGGATTACGGTCCTGGCTGCCTGCCACTTTATCAACACCGTCACACTCTTCCTGGGTCGCGTACATCGGCCCCGGGATCGGCATTTTGTGCACTACAAACGGCCGCCCCTTGGCGTCAGTGCTGGTTGCCAACACCTTCATCGCCGCATGGCAGCGCACGTAGTTAGGGTCACGTTCGTCGTCGGTCCAGGCCAGCAACACCTCACCCGGTGCAACGTAGCAGCAGAAGTTATCCACATGGCCGTCGGTTTCGTCGTTGAACAGGCCGTCCGGCAGCCAGATGATCTTGTCCACCGCCAGGTGCGAGCGCAGCACGTCTTCGATTTCTTCCCGGGACAGGTGCGGGTTACGGTTGCGGTTCATCAGGCACTCGGCCGTGGTGATCAGCGTGCCTTCACCGTCGACATGGATTGATCCGCCTTCAAGCACAAAGCCTTCGGTGTAATAACGCGGGCAACGTTCGATTTCGAGCACCTTGCTGCCCACTTGTTGGTCACGGTTCCACGGGAAGTACAAACCACCGTCGAAGCCGCCCCAGGCGTTGAAATCCCAGTTCACGCCGCGCACTTCGCCACTGTGGTTGATCACGAACGTCGGGCCGCTGTCGCGTACCCAGGCATCGTCGCTGGATATTTCGACCACCCGAATATTCGGCACATCGAGTTGCGCACGGGCGTTTTCGTACTGGCCTGCAGACACACCGACAGTGACCGGTTCAAAACGCGCAATGGCTTTGGCCACCGCTGCGTGGGCCGCCTGCGCCGGCTTGCCGCCCAGGCGCCAGTTGTCCGGACGCTCAGGCCAGATCATCCAGGTCTGGGTCTGCGCAGCCCATTCGGCTGGCATATGAAAGCCGTCTGCGCGCGGCGAACTGTGCAAAGTGGTCATCTGGACTCCTGGAAAGCGTCTGGGGTTTTGAGTGCGAAAAAACAGGACAGTGGACGCCGCTCAGTATTGCGTCAACGTCGAGCATCCTTATAGCCGATAAATATCGGCAATAAAAATTAATTTACACGTATCGTGTCTATATTATCCCACTTAAAACGGATATTAATCTGCATTAGTAACCCAGCCGCTATATTCCCGACAGCTCCCACTTGCACCACCGAGCACATCCCCACAAGCTATGCGCCATACGCTTAAAAGCCTTCAGGGAATAAGGAATTACCACATGCGCATTTTAGTCACCGGCGGCGCCGGTTTTATTGGTTCAGCGTTGATCCGTCACCTGATCAAAAATACCGGGCATGAAGTGCTCAACCTCGACAAGCTGACCTACGCCGGTAATCTGGAATCGCTGCAAAGCATTGCCACCGATACCCGCTACGAGTTCGTGCAGGCCGATATCGTCGATCAGGCAGCGGTCAGCGCGATCATTACGCGCTTTGAGCCACAAGCGATCATGCACCTGGCGGCCGAATCCCATGTAGACCGTTCCATTGATGGCCCGTCGGACTTTATCCAGACCAATATCGTCGGTACCTACAGCCTGCTAGAAGCCACCCGCGCTTACTGGTTGACCTTGCCTGAGCCGGAAAAAAGCGCATTTCGCTTTCACCATATTTCCACCGACGAAGTGTATGGCGACCTGCACGGCGTAGACGACCTGTTCACCGAGACCACGCCCTACGCGCCAAGCTCGCCGTACTCGGCCAGCAAGGCGGCGTCCGACCATCTGGTCCGCGCGTGGAACCGCACCTACGGTTTGCCGGTGCTGCTGACCAACTGCTCGAACAACTACGGGCCGTTCCACTTCCCGGAAAAACTGATCCCGCTGGTGATTCTCAACGCCCTGGCCGGCAAGCCGCTGCCGGTGTATGGCAATGGCCTGCAAGTGCGTGACTGGCTGTTCGTCGAAGACCACGCCCGGGCCTTGCTGAAGGTGGTGACCGAAGGCGTAGTGGGCGAGACCTACAACATCGGCGGGCATAACGAGCAAAAGAATATCGACGTGGTGCGCAGCATCTGCGCCCTGCTCGAAGAACTGGCGCCCGCACACCCGGCAGGCGTAGCGCAGTTTGCCGACCTGATCACCTTCGTCCAGGACCGCCCGGGCCACGACCAGCGCTACGCGATCGACGCCGGCAAAATTGAACGCGAGCTGGGCTGGGTGCCCGAAGAAACCTTCGAAACCGGCCTGCGCAAAACCGTGCAGTGGTATCTGGACAATCTGGAGTGGTGCCAGCGCGTGCAAGACGGCAGCTATCAGGGCCAGCGCCTGGGTTTCACCGAGACCAAGGACCTGATCGCGTGACTGACCTTAAAGCGCCGTTGAACATCCTTGTCAGCGGCAAAACCGGCCAGGTTGCCGTTGAGTTGCAAAAGCACCTTGCCGGTCAGGGCAACCTGACTGTGCTGGGCCGCGATGTCCTCGATCTGAGCCAACCCGAGCAAATCCGTGCCCAGGTACGGGCGCACAAGCCGGACTTGATCATCATTGCCGCAGCCCACACCGCCGTGGACCAAGCCGAAAGCGAGCCGGAACTGGCCTTCGCGATCAATGCCAGCGCACCGGGCGTGTTTGCTGAAGAAGCGGCGGCCCTGGGCATCCCCTTGATTCACTATTCCACCGACTACGTGTTCGATGGCAGCAAACCTGCGCCCTACACCGAGGACGATGCCACCAACCCGCTGGGCGTGTACGGCAAAAGCAAGCTGGCGGGTGAACTGGCCATCGCGGCGAGCGGTGCCCAACACTTGATCCTGCGCACCAGTTGGGTGTACTCGACCCATGGTAAAAACTTCCTGCTGACCATGCAGCGCTTGCTGCAAGAGCGCCCGGAGTTACGCGTAGTGGCTGATCAGATCGGCGCACCGACCTGGGCCGGCACCATCGCCCGGAGCACACGGGCATTGATCGAGCGCTGGCAAGCCGGTGATGCTGGGGCATGGGGCACCTACCACCTGACCGCTCAGGGTGAAACTTCGTGGTTTGGCTTTACCCAGGCCATCGCCGCGCACCTGAGTGCCCAGGGCAAGACCTGCGCGACACTGGAGCCCATTCCTGCCAGCGCCTACCCGACGCCCGCGGCACGGCCACAGAACTCGCGCCTGGATTGCAGCAAGCTGGCTCGCGAATGGGGCGTTACCCAGCCCGACTGGGAAGCTGCGTTGAGCGAGTGCGTGGCTGAGCAACCACGCTAACGCCAATCCCCTTGTGGGAGCGGGCTTGCTCGCGATGACATCACTGCGGCCTGCCTGACAAACCGCGCCGTTTGCATCGCGAGCAAGCCCGCTCCCACAGGGTTCGTTGGGTATACTGCAACGTACTCTTGCAGCGCAGCTCAACGATGATCACCACTTCCTCCGTTCCTCGCAGGCCCCGCTGGCGCAGCCTGGCCTTATTGGCATTGTGCCTCGCGCCTTTGCTATGGCCGCTGCAACACCTGGCCGAGCGCTATTACCGCAGCGAGCTGGCCGGGCAAAATCGCCAGACGCTCGACTTGTACGTGGCCAACCTGCTGGGCACGCTTCATCGCTATGAAGTGCTGCCGCAGATACTCGGCGAACTGCCCGACCTGCGCGCCGTGCTGGCCAACCCAGAGGATGTGCAGGCTCAAGCCAAGGCCAATCAGTTGCTCGATGACATCAGCAACCAGACCGGTGCAGTGGTCATGTACCTGCTGGACACCCACGGCGATACCCTGGCCACCTCGAACTGGGACCAAAGCGACAGCTTTATCGGGCGCAATTTCGCTTTTCGTCCGTATTTCAGCGAAGCGATGGAAGGCAAGCTGGGGCGCTTTTTCGGACTTGGCACCACCTCCGGCAAACGCGGTTATTACTTCGCGGCACCGATTCGCGACGGCGATAAAAAACTCGGCGTACTGGTGGTCAAGGTCGACCTGGACCACACCGAGCAATTGTGGGGCAACACCCCCGAACAACTGCTGGCGACCGACAGCAACGGCGTGGTGATCCTCACTTCGCGCCCCGAGTGGCGCTTCAGATCCACCCGCGATCTGTCGCCGCAAGAGCGCCAGGCCATCTTCGCCATCCTGCCCTACCCGACCAGCGACCCAAAACCGCTGAACCTGGACCTCAATGCCTGGCTGGTGCAAACCCAAAAAATCGACGAGACCGGCTGGAGCGTCAACATTCTCGCTCCGCGCGCGCTCATCGATCGCTCGGTGCGTACGGTGCTGGCTATCGGTGGCGCCACCTTGCTGGTGGTCATGCTATTGATCGGTTTGATGATGCAGCGCCGGCGCCACTACCTGGACCGCATCGCGTTTGAAGCCAAGGCCCGCCGCACCCTGGAAATGCGTGTGGCAGAGCGCACCAGCGACCTTGAAGGGCTTAACCGGCGCCTGCGTGAAGAGGTGCTGGAACGCGAACACGCGCAACAAGAGCTGGTGCGCGCCCAGGACGACCTGGTGCAGGCAGGAAAGCTGTCGGCGCTGGGCACCATGTCGGCCAGCATCAGCCACGAACTCAACCAGCCGCTGGCAGCCATCCGCAGTTACGCCGAAAACGCCGAAGTGCTGCTTGACCACCAGCGGATCGACGATGCACGGGGCAATCTCAAGCTGATCAACGAACTGACCGGGCGCATGTCATCCATCATCGCCCACCTGCGCGCCTTCGCCCGGCGCGATCGCCATGCCCCGGAGAGCGTTGCCCTGCAACCGGCGCTGGACGATGCTCTGGCGTTGCTGGCCAAACGCCGACGCAGCATGGAGGTCGAGCTGATCCGCGATCTGCCTGCGGCCACGCTGTGGGTCGAAGCCGGGGAAACCCGCCTGCGCCAGGTGTTGGGCAACCTGCTGGCCAACGCTCTCGATGCCCTTACGGAAAAAGGCCCGCCCCGACGCCTGTGGCTAAGTGCCCAATCCACCCCGGAAGGCGTCACTGTGTACATTCGCGACAACGGCCCGGGGTTTTGCATGGAGGCTCTGGGCCGTGCCGGAGAGCCGTTCTACACCACCAAAACGCGCACTCAGGGGCTGGGGCTCGGATTGGCCATTTGTGACACGCTGATCCGCGCCTTTGGCGGCGAATTGCTGTTCGCCAACCACAAGGAAGGCGGTGCCCTAATCACCTTGCGACTGCGCGCCGGTGCGCCAGGCGTAAGTTTGCAAGCTTCGGAGGACTCCAGGTCATGAGCCAGCCCATCGATCCACGCGTTCAGGTCATCCTGATTGATGATGACCCGCACCTGCGTCAGGCCCTGTACCAGACTCTGGATCTGGCGGGGCTGCACGTGTTGCCACTGGCCGAAGCCAACGGCCTGGCCGAGCGTATCGGCCGGGACTGGCCAGGTGTGGTGGTCAGTGATATCCGCATGCCGGGCATGGACGGTCTTGAGCTGCTGGCGCAATTGCATGGCCAGGACCCGGAGCTGCCGGTGCTGCTGATTACCGGCCACGGCGACGTGCCGCTGGCCGTACAGGCGATGCGCGCAGGCGCCTATGACTTCCTCGAAAAGCCCTTTGCCAGCGACGCCCTGCTCGACAGCGTGCGCCGTGCCCTGGCCTTGCGCGCCCTGGTCATGGACAACCGCAGCCTGCGCCTGGCCCTGAGCGATCGCCAATTGCTAAGCTCGCGGCTGCTTGGGGTATCACCGGCCATGCTGCGTTTGCGCGAGCAGATCGGCGCGCTGGCAGCCACCAAGGCCGATGTGCTGATCCTGGGCGAGACCGGCTCGGGCAAAGAAGTGGTCGCTCGGGCGCTGCATGATTTATCGGCGCGGCGTAACGGCCCGTTTGTGGCGATCAATGCCGGGGCCCTGGCTGAATCCGTGGTTGAGAGCGAACTGTTCGGGCACGAGCCGGGCGCCTTTACAGGCGCGCAGAAGCGGCGCATCGGCAAGTTTGAATTTGCCAATGGCGGCACCTTGTTCCTCGATGAAATCGAAAGCATGAGCCTGGACGTGCAGGTCAAATTGCTGCGTTTGCTGCAAGAGCGCGTAGTCGAACGCCTGGGTGGCAACCAGCTGATCCCGCTGGATATCCGGGTGATCGCCGCCACCAAGGAAGACCTGCGCCAGGCCGCCGATCAGGGCCGGTTCCGTGCTGACCTGTATTACCGGCTCAACGTGGCGCCCCTGCGCATCGCCCCCCTGCGTGAGCGGGGTGAAGATGTGCTGATGTTGTTCGATTATTTTGCCGGCGAAGCCAGCGTACGCCACGACCTGACACCCAACGTGCTGCAACCGGCGCAGCGGGCTTTATTGTTGCGCCACACCTGGCCTGGCAACGTGCGCGAGCTGCAAAACGTCGCCGAGCGCTTTGCCCTTGGCCTTGAACTGGCTCTGGATAACGCCGCTGAAGGCCAGCCAGCAGCGGGCAATGAAGTCTCGGGCGGCCTGAGCGAGCAGGTCGAACACTTTGAAAAAAGCCTGATTGCCGCCGAACTGGAGCGCTCCCACAGCTCCATGCGCAGCCTCGCAGAAGCCCTGGGTGTGCCGCGCAAAACCCTGCACGACAAACTGCGCAAACATGGGCTGAACTTCGACAGTGCAAGCCACCCTCACCCTGATGAACTCGATTAAAGAGGCCACGGCATGAACCGCGACAGTCGTTATCTACAATCAGTCCTTCACCACGACATCCCGTTGACCCGTGAAATGGGCCTCAAAGTGGTGAGCTGGCAAGACCGGCAGTTGCGCCTGCAATTGCCCCTTGAAGCCAATATCAACCACAAAAGCACTATGTTCGGTGGCAGCCTGTACTGCGGCGCGGTACTGGCCGGTTGGGGCTGGCTGCATTTGAGCCTGCGCGAAGCGGGAATCGAAGACGGACATATCGTGATTCAGGAAGGTCATATCAGCTACCCGCTGCCCGTGACCGAGGACGCCATTGCGGTATGTGATGCGCCAGATGATGCGCAATGGAACAAGTTTTTGGCCATGTACAAACGCCACGGCCGCGCGCGGCTTACCCTGGAAACGCGGGTAGTCAATGTTCAGGGCGGGGAAGATGCGGTGAGGTTTAGCGGGCAGTATGTGTTGCATCGCTGATTGAATTTATGTGGGAGCGGGCTTGCTCGCGATGGCCACGGTGCGGTCTGACTGAAAGATCGCAGCGTTTGCATCGCGAGCAAGCCCGCTCCCACAGGGGGGGACTAGCGTTGCGCCAGGTCCAGCAATTTTTCGCGCCACGGCGCTTGCGCCGGCAACGCCAAAAACGACTGATTGAGCAGCGACTCACGGGCCGGATAGCTGAACGGTTCTCCATCCAGTTGCAGCACCACACCACCAGCCCCTTCCAGCACACCTTGCGCAGCCGCCGTGTCCCACTGCGACGTCGGCGCCAGCCGTGGATAACAATCGGCAGCGCCTTCAGCCAGCAGACAAAACTTCAACGAGCTGCCCACGCTGACCAACTTCAATTCGCCCAGATGCTCACTCAGACCGGCCAACAAGCGTTCCTGCTCAGGGCTGGAGTGCCGGCGACTGGCAACCACGGTCATCGCTTCACCCGCAGGTGGCGAGTTGCGCACGCTGATGGGCACCACGGCATCACCGTCCGCACGCCACGCGCCCAGCCCTGCGCCGCCGTAGTAACAACGACCGCTGGTGGGCATCGACACCACCCCAAACACCACACGACCCAGCTCGATCAGGGCAATGTTGACCGTGAACTCTTCACTGCCCGAGATAAATTCCTTGGTGCCATCCAGCGGGTCGACCAGCCACCAGCGCGTCCAGCCGGCACGCACGCTTTGCGCGATATTGGCGTCTTCTTCCGACAGCACCGGGATACTCGGATCCAGCGCCGTCAGGCCATCGAGCAAAATGTGGTGGGCAGCCAGGTCAGCGGCGGTCACCGGCGAATCATCGGCCTTGGCGGTGACTTCAACGCCGGCACGCCAGAACGGCAAAATCGCGTCGCCAGCGGCATGGGCCAGTTTGATCACGCCTTCAAGCAAGGGATGGGGCAAATCACTCACGGCTGGAACGCTCCACGCTGGGTCAGAAGGTCACGAGCCAGATACAGCGCGGCCAGGGCACGGCCTTCGCTGAATTGCGGGTTAAGCACCAGGCTTGACAGCTCACGCAGGTTGACCCGATCAACGCGCATCGGCTCAGGTTCATCACCCTCCAGATGCTCTTCGTAAAGATCGGTGGCCAGCACCACCTGGATCTTTTGGCTCATGTAACCGGGGGACAGGGACAGCTCGGTCAAGTGCTCAAGCTGGCGAGCGCCGAAACCGGCCTCCTCCTTAAGCTCTCGTTCAGCCGCCGCCAACACGTCTTCGCCCGGTTCGATCAGACCCTTGGGCAATGAAATTTCGTACTCATCAGTGCCGCCGCAATATTCTTCAACCAGAATCGCGTGTTCAGCGTCGATCATGGCCACAATCATCACTGCGCCATAACCGTTTCCGCGCCCCACCAACCGTTCGTAAGTGCGCTCTACTCCATTGGAGAAGCGCAACTGCACTTCTTCAACCCGAAACAATCGGCTACTGGCAACAATTTCACGGGCAAGTACGGTGGGTTTTTGGCGCATAGCGGCTCCTCAATATGAACGGGGTACTATACCCCGGCTTTTCCGAATGTCTGTGTCGGAAATTTTTACCTGTGGGAGAAGTTTTGCATGACCGTTTTACCTTGGCGCGACATCGATACCGTGCTGCTCGATATGGACGGCACGCTGCTCGACCTGCACTACGACAATCATTTCTGGCTGGAGCACCTGCCCCAGCGCTATGCCGAGCTGCATGGCATCAGCCGGGCGATGGCGGATCTGGAACTGACGCCGCTGTTTGAAGGTAACGCTGGACAGTTGCAATGGTACTGCCTGGACTTCTGGAGTCGCGAGCTGAAAATCCCGGTGCGCGAACTCAAACTTGAAACCGCTCATCTGATTGCCTTGCGCCCCGACGCTGATACTTTTCTGGCTGCCATCAACAAAGCCGGCAAACGGGTGATCATGATCACCAACGCGCACCGCGATTCGCTGTCGTTGAAAATGGAGCGCATCGAGCTGGCACCCTATTTCGAGCGGCTTATCAGCTCCCACGACTACGGATACCCCAAGGAAAGTCCGGCGTTCTGGGATGCCCTGCAAGCCGATATCGGCTTCGATCCGGGCCGTAGCCTGTTTATCGACGACACCCTGCCGATTTTGCGCAGCGCCCGTGATTTTGGGGTGGCCCACTTGTTGGCGGTCAAACAGCCCGACAGCAAGAAAGGCCCGAAAGACACCGCAGAATTTGCCGCACTGGGCGACTATCGCGAGTTGCTGGAAGGGCTGTGAATCTCTGAACCCGTGGGAGCGAGCCTGCTCGCGAAGTGCACACGCGAGCAGGCTCGCTCCCACGGGGTAAAAACGGGTTACTCAGGAATACGCAGCGTCTGGCCCGGATAGATTTTGTTCGGGTCCTTGAGCAGCGGCTTGTTGGCTTCGAAAATCTTGTTGTACTGATTGGCGTTGCCGTACACCTGCAGCGAAATTGCGCTCAAGGTATCGCCCTTTTTCACTACAACAAAACGCGAAGCCACAACAGCGGGGCCGGTTACGGTGATCTGGTCTTCAACACTGGCCACGCCCGCGATGTTACCTGCCGCCAGGATGATTTTTTCTTTCTCTTCCTGGGTAGCCACTTCACCGCTGACCGTCACTTTGTCACCGTCCACGGTGGCGGTGATGTTCGGATTGCCCAGGCCCACTTCCTGTACGTGCTTCTTGAGCTCCTCGCTCGCATTGGCGTTGCCCGGTGTGAGCAGGTTGATCAATTTTTCGCCGGCTTCTTTCACAAAGCTGAAAATACTCATACATCACGCTCCTAGGTTGGAAGATCCAGAGTCAAAAGCGTAGACCATCAACGGCACGTGCAAGCGCGCTAGAATCGCCCACTGAATTGCGCCCGGAGCGACGATGGACATTAAACAGCTGAAATTCCTTATTGCCCTCGATGAAACCCGGCATTTCGGACAGGCCGCCGCGCGTTGCCATATCACTCAGCCCACCCTGTCCATGCGTTTGCGCAGCCTGGAGCAGGAGCTGGACCTGCAACTGGTCAATCGTGGTCAGCGCTTCGAAAGTTTCACCGCCCCTGGAGAACGGGTGCTGGCCTGGGCCCGCACCGTGCTGGCTGCCTACGACGGCTTGCAGGCCGAAGCGGCCGCCTGTCGAGGTAACCTGATCGGCACACTGCGCCTGGGCGTGGTGCCGCTGTCGAGTTTTGACCCCCTGCCGCTGTTGCAACGCCTGCATCAGGAACACCCCGATCTGCGCTTTGAATTGTCAGCGCTGAGCTCGGAGCAAATCCTTGAGCAACTGGCCAGCAACCGGCTGGATATCGGCGTGTCCTACCTTGAGCGCCTCGACCAGGAGCGTTTTGACTCCCTGGCCTTGGGCGAAACCCGCATGGGCCTGCTCTATGACCAACGCTATTTCAATTTCGGCGAACAGCCCCTCAGTTGGGAAGCACTCACCGCCTTGCCGCTGGGCCTTCTCAGCAGTGGCATGCACTTTCGCCAGTCCATCGACCACAATTTCCACAGTCGGGGCCTGACACCCCAACCGCTGTTGCAAACGGATGCCGTTCATCAACTGTTACAAGCTGTCCACGGCGGGCTTTGTTGCGCGGTGATGCCCCTTGAGGGGGGACTGGAAGCCCTGACCGATCACCTGCGCCTGCACCCCATAGAAGACGCGCGCACCTTGGCCCGCCTGGGTTTGATCATGCGCCGCGAGGCGCCTCGCTCAGCCCTGGCCGAAGCCTGTTTCGCGCTTTATCAGAAATCACCAGACCCTTCTTGATCGACGCCATCTATCAATAGATCAGCATTAGCGATTAGACGCGACACTGTGTCGCGCCTAGGCTTAGAGCTCAATTGATTGTCGGTACTGCCTTATGAACGCCAAGCGCCCTCTGTGCGCGGCGCCCGCCTTTGTTACGCCCGCGCCTGCTGCCAGCCAGTGCTATGACTACGTCAACCTGGACCACAGCGGTGGTGCGCAAACCGCACTGGCTGAAGAGGTCGCCCTGGCGATTGCCTATAACGGCATCAGCCAGGCCGTGATGCTGGTCACCCCTACCGACCTTGAAGACTTTATCGTCGGCTTCAGCCTGGGCAGCGGCATCATTCAAGACGCCAGCGAAATCTACGACCTCAAACTGACCGGTGCAGGCTCGGCCCAATACGCACAGGTTGAAATCGCCAGCCGGGCGTTCTGGAACCTCAAGCAGCAGCGCCGCCAACTGGCCGGCACCAGCGGTTGCGGTCTGTGTGGCGTGGAAGCGGTGGAACAGGCCTTGCCGGATCTCCAGGTATTGCCCGGCGCGCCTTTGCCACCAGCACAGTGGC
Organism: Pseudomonas fragi; assembly: GCF_002269505.1. Taxonomy (GTDB): domain Bacteria; phylum Pseudomonadota; class Gammaproteobacteria; order Pseudomonadales; family Pseudomonadaceae; genus Aquipseudomonas; species Aquipseudomonas fragi_D. The sequence continues at coordinate 461,880 of NZ_NQKQ01000001.1, forward strand.
TGGAAGGCCTGCGCCAGCGCATCAGCGACTTCCAACCCCTTGGCCAGCACTGCGGCGCCGTACACGCTGCGGTCTATATGGATGGCCAGGGCCAGTTGCTGCTGGGTCGCGAAGATATCGGCCGGCACAACGCCCTCGATAAATTGATCGGTGCACTGGTACGCCAGCAGATCGATCTGACCGGCGGTGCAGCAATCGTCACCAGCCGTTGCAGCCTGGAACTGATTCAAAAGGTGCTGCGCGCCGGTATCCAGACCCTGATCAGCCTGTCCTCGCCCACGGGCCTGGCGCTGCAATGGGCCCGGCGCCACAACCTCAACCTTATTCATCTGCCACAAAAAAGCGCGCCAAGGGTCTACAGCCCCGCGCAGGAGAAGCAACCGTGAGCACACACCATCAAGCCGACAAAACCCCGACTCCCCGCTACAAGCCCTACAAAGGCCCGGCCGGTGGCTGGGGCGCGCTGATCAGTGTGGCGCAAGCCTGGTTGACCAGCGACAACGCGCTGAAAAACCTGCACATGATGCTCAAGACCAACCAGAACGGCGGCTTCGACTGCCCGGGCTGCGCCTGGGGTGACTCGCCGGAAAGCGGCCTGGTCAAGTTCTGCGAAAACGGCGCCAAGGCGGTGAACTGGGAAGCGACGAAGCGTCGGGTCGATGCCGCATTTTTCGCCAAACACAGCGTCAGCGCGCTGCTGGAGCAAAGCGATTACTGGCTGGAATATCAGGGCCGCCTGACCGAACCCATGAGCTACGACCCGGAAACTGATCGCTACACACCTATCAGTTGGGACGCGGCTTTCGCCTTGATCGCCAGGCACCTGCTCAACCTGGCCAGCCCCAACGAAGCCGAGTTCTACACCTCGGGCCGGGCCAGCAACGAAGCGGCGTATTTGTATCAACTGCTTGTGCGCGCATTTGGCACCAACAACTTTCCGGACTGCTCGAACATGTGCCACGAGGCCAGCGGCGTGGCCCTGGCGCAAAGTATCGGGGTGGGCAAAGGCACGGTGACGTTCGACGATTTCGAGCATGCCGATGCGATTTTCGTACTCGGGCAAAACCCGGGCACCAACCACCCGCGCATGCTCGAACCGCTACGTGAGGCGGTCAAGCGTGGCGCCCAGGTAGTGTGCGTCAACCCGCTCAAGGAGCGCGGCCTGGAACGTTTCCAGCACCCGCAGCACCCGTTGGAAATGCTCACCAACGGCGACCGCCCGACCAATACAGCCTATTTGCGCCCGGCACTGGGCGGCGACATGGCGTTGTTGCGCGGCATGGCCAAGTTCCTGCTGCAGTGGGAGCGTGATGCCCAGGCCGCCGGCGAGCCGGCAGTGTTCGATCATGGGTTTTTGAATGAGCACACTGCGGGCATTCTCGATTACATCTCCAGCCTCGACGACACCTCATGGGATCATCTCGTGGAGCAGTCGGGCCTGACCCTGGTGGATATCGAGCGAGCCGCGCGCATGTACCTCAAGGGTAAAAACGTGATCATGTGCTGGGCGATGGGCATCACCCAGCATCGTCATTCGGTGCAGACCATCCAGGAAATCGCCAACCTGATGCTGTTGCGCGGCAATATCGGCCGCCCCGGTGCCGGCCTTTGCCCGGTACGCGGCCACAGCAACGTGCAGGGCGACCGCACGATGGGCATCAACGAACGCCCGCCGGTGGCCTTCCTCGACTCACTGGAGCGGCGCTTCCAGTTCAAGGTGCCCCGTGACAACGGCCACAACGTGGTTGAAGCCATCCATGCCATGCTTGAAGGACGCGCCAAGGTGTTTATCGGTCTGGGCGGCAACTTTGCCCAGGCCACCCCGGACAGCCCGCGTACCGCACAGGCCCTGCGCAATTGCGATCTGACCGTACAGATCAGCACCAAGCTCAACCGCAGCCATCTGATGCACGGCAAAGAAGCCCTGATCCTGCCATGCCTGGGCCGTACCGATATCGACATCCAGGCCGAAGGCCCGCAGGCGGTCACGGTTGAAGACTCGTTCAGCATGGTCCATGCCTCCAATGGCCAGTTGCAGCCGCTGTCCAGGCAGATGCGCTCGGAGCCCGCGATCATTGCCGGCATTGCGGCGGCCACATTGGGCACGCATCCGATTGACTGGAACTGGGTGGTTGCCGACTACCGGCGAATTCGCGACCTGATTGCCGACACCATCCCGGGCTTCAAGGACTTCAACACCCGCATTGAGCATCCGGGCGGCTTCTATCTGGGCAACTCGGCCGGTGCGCGAGTGTGGAACACGCCATCCGGGCGCGCCAACTTCCGCCCCAACGTCCTGCCACAAGACCTGGTGGACGCCCGTACCCGCGCCACCGGGCAACTACCGGACCTGATCCTGCAATCGATGCGCTCGCACGATCAGTACAACACCACCATCTATGGCCTCGATGACCGCTATCGCGGGGTCAAGGGCCAGCGTGACGTACTGTTCGTCAATGAAGCCGACATCATCCGCCTGGGCTTCAAGCCGGGGCAGAAGGTTGACATCATTTCGATCTGGGATGACCAGCATGAGCGTCGGGTAAAGAACTTCACCCTGCTGGCATTCGATATTCCTGCCGGGCAAGCCGCGGCTTATTACCCGGAGGTCAACCCGCTGGTACCGCTGGAAAGCACTGGCGATGGCAGCCATACGCCTACGTCGAAGTTTGTGGCGATTTGCCTTGAGCCGGCCAGTCCGTCGGCGTTGATCATGGCCAAGGCTGGATAAGTCAAAAGCGCCCTCACCCCAACCCTCTCCCACAGGGAGAGGGAGCTGATTTGTGGAGATCCTAAGACTGCGCACGGTCAGTCCCCTCTCCCTTCGGGAGAGGGCTAGGGTGAGGGTTCCTCCAAAATTCAGGCACAAAAAAGGCCGTTTCCCTACGAAAACGACCTCACCGAACTAGCTAACAGACCTGCAAAAATCAATTAAGTTCCCTAGCAAAAACAACAACTTATAGAATTGTGTACAACTCGTGTTACTCGTCGGATTTCGATTGTCACCAACCGCTTGCAGCCTCAGGATCGCGCCGTCATCTCTTTGAGGCTCATTTATGAAGCTCACCTCGATTCTCTTGTTGTCCCTTGGCCTGGTCAGTGGCGTAGCCTCGGCCGGTGGCACCACCGAAGCCGGTGTAGGCGGCGCATTAGGCGGGGTTCTTGGCGCCGTTGTTGGCCAACAGCTCGGCGGCTCGACCGGTTCTGCGATTGGTGCAGGTGTGGGTGGTGCGGCAGGCAGTGCCGTAGGTGCCGACAAACGCAGCCGTGGCGAAGCAGCCATTGGCGGCGCACTGGGTGCTGCAGGCGGTAACGTGCTGGGCCGCAGTGTCGGCGGCAGCACAGGCGCACTGGTAGGCTCGGCCGCTGGCGGTGGTGCCGGTGGCGCGCTGGGCAACTACATGGGCAATAAAAGCGACAGCGACGATCGCCGCTATCGCGACCGCGATAACCGTCGCTACTACCGCGACGACCATCGCGGCCGTGGCCATGCCTATGGCCACCGCAAAAACAAGCATCGTCATAACGACTGATGTGTACAACGGGAGCCGCCAGGCTCCCGTTTTTTTTGCCTGCATCATCCCCCGCCAATTTGTTTCAATGCATTACGCACGCCTGTTTTGGCCCTGATCATGCAATCTGCATGCACCCGTAAAACCGACAGTTTGCAAGCCATTGAAAGATATGGAATTCCCTTGAGATCCCGGTTGGCACATCCCCTGCAATCACCTGAATGAACGCTGCACTTCCTACCATTCAGGAGCACAACAACAATGATCGGGACAACTGAGCACTATCCCGCTGCCCTGCAAGACTCCTCTGGCCACTCAGGTGTTTCCTGGGCCGCCATCTTTGCCGGCGCCGCCACTGCTGCCGTCCTCTCCCTGCTGCTACTCATGCTGGGCGCGGGGCTTGGATTTTCTGCCGTTTCACCCTGGGCCAATGAAGGGATGGGTGCCAAGGGCCTGGGTATAACCGCCATCGTCTGGCTGGCCGTCACCCAGATCATTGCTTCCGGCATGGGCGGTTATTTGGCCGGTCGTTTGCGGGTTAAATGGACAAACCTGCATGGCGATGAAGCCTACTTTCGCGACACCGCCCATGGTTTTCTGGCCTGGGCAGTTGCCACGCTGGTAACCGCCACCTTAGTTGCAGGCTCGGTCAGCAGCGTGATCGGCAGCGGCGTTCAAGCCGGGGCCAGCGTGGCTTCAGGTGCCGCATCGGCGATCAGCAGTGCAGCCGGCAGCGCCGCCGCGAGCAAGGGCGATAAAGGTTCGGACTACTTTATCGACAGCCTGTTTCGCGATGATCGCGGTACTGCTGTCAGCGAAGACGCCGCTCATGGCACCGTGGCCCGCATCTTTGCCCACAGCCTGGCCAATGACGGCCAGTTGAGCAGCGAAGACCGTACCTACCTGGCCCAGATCATCGCCCAGCGCACCAACCTCAGCCAGCCTGAAGCCGAGCAACGGGTCGACCAGGTTTACGCCAAGGCCCATCAGGCCGTTGAAGAAGCCAAGGTAAAAGCCAAGGAAGCCGCTGACACCGCAGCCAAGGTCGCCGCCTGGTCCACCCTGTGGATGTTTATCACGCTGCTGATCGGGGCATTCTTTGCCAGCCTGTGCGCCACCTTCGGCGGCCGTCGCCGCGATGCCGTGACGTATCTGACCCCTACCACTACAACCCCGCTGGTTTAATTCAGGCTAATCGCTGATTGGAGAATAAAATGCGCTCACTTCTGCTGTTTTTCCTCGGTATCCCAATTCCGATCATTATTCTGATTGCGTTGTTTGTTCACTGATTACAGTGCGCAAACCCAACCGACGGCCTTCCTTTGTGAAGGCCGTTCTGCTTGCCGGCCCTCAGACCGGCAGGCAGGTGGTGGATTTGATCTCGGACAATGCCACTATCGAGTTCACCTCTTGAATGCCTGGCACCATCGACAGCTTTTCAAAGAAAAACCGCTCATAGGCCTCGATATCGGCCGTCACGATACGCAGTAAAAAATCCACCGCGCCCATCAGTACATAACACTCCAGGACTTCGGGAAAACCACGGATTACGTCTGTAAATTCGGTGAAATTTGAGCGACCGTGGGCGTTGAGTTTGATCTCGGCAAAAATTTGCGTGTTGAGGCCGATTTTCTTGCGATCGAGCAAGGTCACCTGGCCACGAATGATGCCTTCGTCCTTCATCTTCTGGATCCGCCGCCAGCAGGGCGATTGTGATAGCCCCACCTTCTCCGCGATCTGCGCACTGGATAGCGAAGCGTCCTCTTGCAGCAGCGCCAATATGCGTCGGTCGTAAGCGTCCAGCTCGATTTGCATAAAAATACCCTTAAATGAACAAGACAAGACTTACGCAAGTCTATTTATCGTTAACTCAAAGTATCTTAGGTAAAAAAAATCTTCCGCGACGTGTAAATATTTCTCCAGCCTGAACAGGAGCCATTGCATGCCGCATCTGGAAGTCATCACCCATTCACCCCGCCCCGACGTATGGGCCAGCAATGCAGCGCCTTGCCAGGTGCTTTTCCGTATCCAGGCCCAAGCCGATGCCGACGTGCTGTGCCGGGTGCTCAATCTGTTTGCCCTGCAGCAACTGATCCCGCAGCAAGTGGAAGTGGTACGCGACGGGGACACCTTGAGCATTGAAATCCGCAGTCACGAGCAGAGCTGGCACCGTGCCCGGATCATCGGCGAAAAACTGCGCAACCTGATCAGCGTCTTCGACCTGCAATTGCAACCTGTGCAGGCCGCCAAGGACCCGGCTATGCAGGCTTGCGGGTAATAGTTCGCAACCATTGGTGGCAGGCAGGCCAACGCAGCACAACTAGGCTTTCAAGGTTTATGGCCAGACAAGGATCTGTCTGCGCCGATGCCTCAAGGAGCCGTTATGCACATCCCCCCGTCCCATGACCGCTGGCTGGACCTCGACAATCTGCTATCCACGCTGCTGGCGCAAAATCGTATCCAGCAACGCTGCGCCGAGCAGGCACTGCGGCGCAGTCGCGAAGCGTCCAACACCGCCCTGCACCCCTTGGTATTTCTTGCGCGGCAACAATTCTGCGATCCCGACCGGGGCCACAAGACTCTCGATCTTGAAACCCTCACTGCCTGGCTCGCCAACCAAGCCGGGCAACCCTACCTGCGCCTTGACCCACTCAAGGTCGATGTCGCCACAGTGACCGGGGCAATGTCCTTTGCCTTTGCCCAGCGGCATGGAATCATCGCGGTGGCGTCCGATGCTTCAGCCATCACTATCGCCAGCACCCAGCCCTGGGTCAGCAGCTGGGAGGCCGACTTGCGCCAGTCGCTCAAGCGACCGATCAAGCGTGTCATTGCCAACCCTCTGGAAATCCAGCGCCTGACTATGGAGTTTTTCCAGCTGGCCAAATCGGTCACAGGGGCTGCACTCAACGATCAGAAAGCCAGTCCCCTGGCCAATTTCGAACAGCTGCTGACCTTGGGCGCAGGCGACCGGGAACCGGATGCCAACGATGCGTACATCGTCAATATCGTCGACTGGTTGTTTCAGTACGCCTTTGAACAACGCGCCAGCGATATCCACCTGGAGCCCCGTCGTGAGCAGGGTTGCGTGCGTTTGCGCATCGACGGGGTGCTGCATGATGTTTACCAGTTCCCGCCACAGGTAACGATGGCCGTTGTCAGTCGCCTCAAGAGCCTGGCCCGGATGAATGTCGCCGAAAAACGCAAACCCCAGGACGGCCGGATAAAAACCCGCCTGCCTCAGGGGGCCGAAGTGGAACTGAGGCTCGCCACCCTCCCCACCGCCTTTGGCGAAAAAATGGTGATGCGTATTTTTGACCCACAGGTACTGCTCAAAAATTTCGACCAGTTGGGCTTCACCCCGAACGACTTGCAACGCTGGCAGCAAATGACCACCCGGCCCAACGGCATTATTTTGATCACCGGCCCCACCGGCTCGGGCAAAACCAGCACCCTGTATGCAACGCTCAAGCAACTGGCCACCCCCGAAATCAACCTGTGCACCCTTGAAGACCCGATCGAAATGATTGAGCCGGCGTTCAACCAAATGCAGGTTCAAGTCAACATTGACCTGACTTTCGCCAACGGTGTGCGGGCACTGCTGCGCCAGGACCCGGACATCATCATGCTCGGTGAGATACGTGACCTGGAGACCGCAGAAGTCGCCATTCAGGCTGCGCTGACCGGGCATCTGGTGCTCTCGACACTGCATACCAACGACGCTCCCGGCGCCATCAGCCGCCTGCAAGAACTCGGGGTAGCCCCCTATCTGATAAAAGCCACGTTGCTGGGTGTCATGGCCCAGCGGCTGGTCAGAACCTTATGCCCGGACTGCAAGACCGAACAGGCTCCGAGCCCCGACGAATGGCAGGATTTTGCCCCGAGCTGGGCCGGGGCAGCACCCGATACTGTCTGCCGGGCCGTTGGCTGTGCACAGTGCCGCGAAACCGGTTACAACGGACGGGTCGGGGTTTACGAAGTCATGGCAATGAGCGAAAAACTCAGAGGTCTGATTGGCCCCGAGACCGATCTCTACGCCATTCGCCGCCAGGCATGCGCACAAGGAATGCTCACCCTCAGACTCGCCGCGGCCGAAAAAGTCGCAGCCGGGGTGACCTCACTGCAAGAAGCACTGCGAGTTACCCCGCATGTTTGAATTGTTTTGACTAAAATTCAGGGAATTGGACAATTTTCTTGATCCCTGCACTTCACGTTCGTTTGTTTCTTACACCTCAAAAACAAGGAATGATCATGCAAGTGGGCACTGTGATCCTGTTATTCGTCGCCTTGGCCATTGCCGTGCTCTTTATGGGCTTCAAGGTGGTGCCGCAAGGTTATCAATGGACGGTGGAGCGCTTCGGGCGGTACACCAATACCCTCAAACCGGGCCTGAACATCATCATCCCGGTGATGGACCGCATCGGACGCAAGATCAACGTCATGGAAAGCGTGCTGGATATCCCGCCGCAAGAAGTGATTACCGCCGATAACGCCACGGTACAAATCGATGCCGTGTGTTTCTTCCAGGTGGTCAACACGGCGCAAGCCGCCTATGAGGTCAACAACCTCGAGCATGCCATTCGCAACCTGCTGCAAACCAACATCCGTACCGTGCTGGGCTCCATGGAGCTCGATGCCATGCTCAGCCAGCGTGATGGCATCAACGAAAAACTGCTGCGCACAGTCGATGAAGCAACAGCGCCATGGGGCATCAAGATCACCCGTATCGAGATCAAGGACATCAGCCCGCCGGCCGACCTGATGGCCGCCATGTCTGGGCAAATGAAAGCCGAACGTATCAAGCGTGCGCAAATTCTTGAGGCTGAAGGGCTAAGGGCCGCAGCAATCCTGACGGCCGAAGGCAAAAAACAGGCGCAGATCCTCGAAGCCGAAGGCGGTCGCCAGGCAGCGTTCCTCGAATCTGAAGCCCGTGAACGCCAGGCCGAAGCCGAAGCCCGGGCCACACAAGTGGTGTCAGAGGCCATTGCCTCAGGCAACGTGCAGGCGATCAATTATTTTGTTGCGCAAAAATATATCGATGCGCTGGGCAAGCTGGCTTCTGCCAACAACAGCAAAGTCATCCTCATGCCGCTGGAGGCCAGTCAGGTAATCGGCGCTGTTGGCGGCATCGGCGAAATCGTCAAAGCCACTTTTGACAGTAAAAAGGCCTGATACATGTGGGAGTTCCTGCAACACCTGAACTACTGGGACTGGCTGGCACTGGGCACGGTACTGCTGATTCTTGAGGTGCTCGGTGCCGGTGGCTACCTGCTGTGGACAGGTATTGCCGGCATCATCGTTGCCGCATTGACCTTCCTGTTCCCCGCACTCTCCTGGACCCTGCAACTACCGCTGTTTGGGGTGCTGGCGATTCTTACAGCGGTGTTCTGGTGGAAGCGCCAGCGCAGCAATATCGACAGTGGCGACCAGCCAAACCTCAACCGTCGCGGCCACGAACTGATTGGCCGCACGTTTATCGTGCAACAGGCAATTGTCGAAGGGCGGGGCAAAATCAAGGTCGGTGACAGCGTGTGGATGGCCGTAGGGCCGAACGCTGCCGTGGGCACCACCGTGCGCGTGACAGAGCAGAACGGGACGGTGCTGAGCGTAGAAATTGTGCCGTAACGTTACGGAACTCCGGGGTGCCAAGTACAATCCAAAGCCTTAGCAAACCTATTCGGAGTAACCGTCATGCGTCTCAAATATGCTGTAGCCGCTATTGCCTTGCTGTCCCTTCCTGTTGGCTCTGCAATGGCCGACAGCTTCTGGCGCAATGTGCTGTCATCCGGTGCCACTACCGGGTCGACCTACCTGACCTTCAAAAAAGACCGCAAGGTCATCGCTGCACAGGATGACGCGGGCAGCTTCGTGGCCAGCAACGGCTCGATTCGTGGCCCGTACCTGGAGTCGGCCATGCAGCAAGTACGCGCCGATAACCCGAACCTGAAAGTCAGCGACATGGAGCTGGCCAACGCGATTCTGGTTAAAAACGCTACAGCGGAGTAACACACCAAACCTGTAGTCGCTGCCGCAGGCTGCGAAGGCGCGAGGCGCCCCCTGCAAACCCCTTCGCAGCCTGCGGCAGCGACTACAGGTGCTGAGCCTGCCCTTTTGATTCAGCCGCCATACAGAATTTTCACCAGATGTGAGCAATCCTGCGAGTATGATCTTGAGCGCTATGCTGTTGCTCCATGGTCACTCAAATTCACTCACATCGGACGTCATGCCTCTATGAGCTCGCTGCCTTTCCTGCCGTTTTCCAAACCCACCATTGATGAAGCCACCATTGCTGCCGTGGGCGACGTGTTGCGCTCGGGCTGGATCACCAGCGGGCCCAAGGTCCAGGCATTCGAAGCACAACTGTCCGAGTACTTTGGCGGGCGCCCGGTGCGCACCTTCAACTCCGGCACGTGCACCATGGAAATCGCTCTGCGCATCGCCGGTATCGGTGCTGGCGATGAAGTTATCACCACGCCAATTTCGTGGGTCGCCACTGCCAACGTGATTATCGAAGTCGGTGCCACGCCAGTTTTTGCCGATATCGACCCGGTAACCCGCAATATCGATCTGAACAAGCTCGAAGCAGCCATTACCCCACGCACCAAGGCCATCATTCCGGTGTACCTGTCGGGCTTGCCGGTGGACATGGACGCGCTCTACGCGATTGCCAAAAAGCATAACCTGCGCGTGGTTGAAGATGCGGCTCAAGCCCTGGGTTCCAGCTGGCAAGGCGAGCGTATTGGCGCACGCGGCGATTTTGTCTCGTTCAGTTTTCAGGCCAACAAGAACATCACCTCATCCGAAGGGGGTTGCCTGGTACTGAACAATGAAGAAGAAGCGCGGCTGGCCGAGAAATACCGCCTGCAAGGCGTTACCCGTACCGGTTTCGACGGCCTGGACGTGGATGTGCTGGGTGGCAAGTTCAATATGACCGACATTGCGGCTGCGATTGGTCTGGGTCAGTTTGCCCATATCGAAACCATCACCGCCCATCGCCGAGCGCTGGCCAAGCATTACTTCGAATGTTTCGGGGCAGATTTCGAGGCTGAATACGGCGCGCAACTGCCGGTGGCGGACTTCAACAACACCAACTGGCATCTGTTCCAGCTTGTGCTGCCTGAGCGCAAGGACGGTCAACCGGCACGGGCGACCTTTATGAAGGAAATGCAGGCGCTGGGTGTAGGTATTGGCTACCACTACCCGCCGATTCACTTGCTGAGCCTGTACCGTGCGTTGGGCTTTAAGGAAGGGATGTTCCCTGTGGCAGAACGTGTCGGGCGCCTGATCGTGTCGTTGCCGATGTTTACGGCGATGACCAAGGCCGATGTGGAGCGTTCGGTGGCAGCGGTGAAAGCAGTTCTGCGAAACGCCTAATCACCCTGTGGGAGCGAGCCTGCTCGCGAAGCTTGTTCGCGAGCAGGCTCGCTCCCACAGTTAAGATTTTTTGTAGCCAGGTTACTCGCCGATGGCAGCCTTGTAGGCGGCAGCGTCCAGCAGTTTTTCCAGTTCGGCAGTGTTGACTGGCTTGAGCTTGAAGATCCAGCTGGCGTACGGGTCGCTGTTCAGCGACTCCGGGCTGTCAGCCAGGGCTTCGTTGACGGCAATCACTTCGCCCGACACCGGCGAGTAGATGTCGGAAGCTGCTTTTACCGACTCCACAACACCCGCTGTATCGCCTGCGGCGAATACTTTGCCGACTTCAGCCAGCTCAACAAACACCACATCCCCCAAGGCTTCCTGAGCGTGATCGCTGATGCCTACGGTAACCGTGCCATCCGCTTCCAGGCGGGCCCACTCGTGACTTTCAGCAAAGCGCAACTCGGCAGGGATCAGGCTCATATTCAGTGTCCTCAAGAATAAATGTCAGCGGCATGCACTCTGTGCACGCCCGCCAGTAAACGTTAGATCAAGGCTTTGCCAAGACGAACAAAAGTCGGTTTGACTACGCGAACCGGGTACCACTTGCCACGAATCTCGACCTCGGCACGGTCAGCCGTTGCCATCGGAACTCGCGCCAGAGCGATCGATTTGCTTAGCGTGGGAGAGAAACTACCACTGGTGATCTCTCCTTCGCCAACATTGGCGATGCGAACCACCTGATGGGCGCGCAAAACACCACGTTCTTCAAGCACCAAACCCACCAGTTTGAGCTGCACGCCACCGGCCTTTTCGGCCTCCAGCGCTTCGCGCCCCACGAACTTGCGCGAAGCAGGCTCCCAGGCAATGGTCCAGGCCATATTGGCGCAAAGGGGGGAAACAGACAGGTGGATATCCTGCCCATAGAGGTTCATGCCGGCTTCCAGACGCAGGGTGTCACGGGCGCCCAGGCCGATCGGTGAAATACCGGCACCGACCAGATCGTTGAAAAAACCCGGGGCCTGATCGGCAGGGAGGACGATTTCAAGACCGTCTTCGCCGGTGTAGCCGGTGCGGGCAATAAACCAGTCGCCACAACTCTGCCCTTCAAAGGGCTTGAGCTGCTGGATCAGTTGGGCACGGGCCTGGCTCACCAGCTCGGCAACTTTATGTCGCGCCTGTGGCCCCTGAATGGCCAGCAACGCCAGCTCCGGACGCTCCTGCAGTTGCGCGTCATAGCCCTGCAGCTGAGTTTGCATCCAGGCCAGATCCTGATCGCGGGTGGCGGCGTTGACGATAAGCCGATAACCGCCGGGCATCAGGTAAACGATCATGTCGTCGACCACGCCGCCCTGCTCGTTGAGCATGGCGCTGTACAAGGCGCGGCCGGGGGTGTTCAGTCGTTCGACATCATTGGCCAGCAAATGCTGTAACCACTGCTTGGCCTGAAGCCCGGTGATGTCGATCACGGTCATATGCGAGACATCAAAAACCCCACAGTCGCGGCGCACCTCATGGTGTTCCTCAACCTGTGAACCGTAATGCAAGGGCATATCCCAACCGCCAAAATCGACCATCTTCGCGCCTAGGGCGAGATGCAGGTCATACAGAGGCGTACGCTGTCCCATGGGTTTCTCCTTCCGGGCTTGGCGAAGGTGCGGACAGGCGTGCGGGAAGTTTTAAGCCGAAAAAAGTGGCTTTATTGCATCACACAAAAACCTGGCCTGACAGACAGACCGCACCGAATGCCGCGCATTGTAGCCGCATGCAGGAGGACTGGCACCTAACCGATTCGCTGGGCCGAGCGTCGAATCAACCCGATGACCGGTAACAAACCAACCATTACCAGGGTCAGGGCAGGCAACGAAGCCCGCGCCCATTCACCCTCGCTGGTCATCTCGAAGATGCGCACGGCCAGCGTATCCCAGCCAAACGGGCGCATCAGCAAAGTTGCCGGCATCTCTTTGAGCACATCAACAAACACCAGCAGCGCGGCGCTCAAGGTGCCCGGCAGCAGCAACGGCAGATACACTTTGAAAAACAGTCGCGGGCCACTGACGCCCAAACTGCGGGCTGCTTCAGGCAATGAGGGGCGAATACGCGCCAGGCTGTTTTCCAGCGGGCCATAGGCCACGGCAATAAACCGCACCAGATAGGCCAGCAGCAGGGCCGACAGGCTGCCCAGCAACAAGGGCTTGCCCGCGCCACCCAACCAGCCCGAGACCGGAATAACCAGTTCGCGGTCCAGATAACTGAACGCCAGCATGATCGACACCGCCAGCACCGAGCCCGGCAAGGCATAGCCAAGATTCGCCAGGCTGACCCCGGCACGGATGGCCGGGGTGGGTGCCTGCCGTCGGGCAAAGGCCAGCACCAGCGCCACGCTGACGGTAATCAGGGCTGCCATCGCGCCCAGATACAACGTGTGCAGGATCAGGCCGGTGTAACGCTCATCCAGGTCAAAGCGCCCGCGCTGCCAGAACCACACCACCAGTTGCAGCATCGGAATCACGAACGCGCAGGCAAATACCAGCAGGCACCAGCCACTGGCCAGCCACGCCTTGGGCCCGCGCAGGTGATACAGAGCGCTGACTCGTGGCCGCTCGTTGCCGGCCCGGCTGGCGCCCCGTGCGCGGCGTTCGCCATAGAGCACCACCATGACCACCAGCAACAGCAGACTGGCCAGTTGCGCCGCCGTCGACAGGCTGAAAAAGCCGTACCAGGTTTTGTAGATGGCGGTGGTGAAGGTGTCGAAGTTGAACACCGATACGGCGCCAAAATCGGCCAGGGTTTCCATCAATGCCAGCGCCACACCTGCGCCAATTGCCGGGCGCGCCATTGGCAACGCGACACGCCAGAATGCCTGCCACGGGCTTTGCCCCAGCACCCGCGCCGCTTCCATCAGGCCTTTGCCCTGAGCCAGAAAGGCCGTGCGCGCAAGCAAGTAGACGTAGGGGTAGAACACCAGGATCAGCACGATGATCACGCCCCCCGTGGAGCGCACTCGTGGCAACCGCAAGCCCATGCCAAACCATTCACGCAGCAGGGTCTGGATGGGCCCGGCGAAATCCAGCAAACCGACGAACACGAATGCCAGCACATAGGCGGGAATCGCAAACGGCAGCATCAGCGCCCAGTCCAGCCAGCGTCTGCCGGGGAACTCACACAGGCTGGTCAACCAGGCCAGGCTCACACCCAGCAGCGTCACGCCCACCCCCACACCTGCGATCAGGGTCAGGGTATTGCCCAGCAGACGCGGCATCTGCGTGTCCCACAAGTGGCTCCAGATCTGGGTATCAATGCTTTGCCAGGACAGCAGCAGCACGCTCAGCGGCAGCAGCACCAGGGCAGCAATGACAAAAACCAGCGGGTACCAGCGACGTTGGGCAGGATGGGCCACGAAAAACTCTCGGAGGGTGGGTACAGCGAGGGATTGTAGAGTGCAAAGCGCCCCTCACCCTAGCCCTCTCCCGGAGGGAGAGGGGACTAAAGGCAAAATCTGGGGTGAGGGGTTGTTTTAAGCTTGGATCAGTTCCAGCCAGCACGATCCATCATGCGGATCGCTTCAGCCTGGCGCTTGCCTGCCACTTCAACCGGCATGGCATCGGCCTTGAAGCTGCCCCAGCTGGCGACTTCAGCCGATGGCGCAACGCTTGGATTGGCCGGAAACTCCTGGTTCACGCCTGCAAAAATCGACTGCGCTTCAGGGGTGGTCATCCACTCCACCAGAGCCTTGGCTGCTTCAGGGTGCGGCGCGTACTTGGTCAGGCCAATGCCCGAGAGGTTGACGTGAACGCCGCGGTCCGCCTGGTTGGGCCAGAACAGCTTCACCGCCAGATCCGGCTTCTGCTTGTGCAGGCGGCCGTAGTAGTAGGTGTTAACGATACCCACGTCGCACTGCCCGGCGTTGATGGCTTCAAGCACGGCGATGTCATCCGAGAACACATCGGTGGACAGGTTGTTGACCCAGCCCTTGAGGATTTCTTCGGTTTTTTCCGGGCCGTTCACTTCGATCATGGTGGCGGTCAGCGACTGGTTGTAGACCTTCTTGGCGGTCCGCAGGCACAGGCGGCCTTCCCAGTTCTTGTCGGCCAACGCTTCGTAGGTAGACAGTTCTTCAGGTTTAACCCGGTCGGTCGAATAGGCGATGGTTCGTGCACGCAGGCTCAGCCCCGTCCATTCATGGCTGGAGGAGCGATATTGCGGCGGGATGTTCTTGTCGATCACCTCGGAAGTGAACGGCTGCAGGATGCCCATTTGCTCGGCTTGCCACAGGTTACCGGCGTCCACGGTCAGCAACAGGTCGGCGGTGGCGTTCTGGCCTTCTGCCTTGATGCGCTGCATCAGCGGCGCTTCCTTGTCGGTGATGAACTTGATCTTGACCCCGGTTTTGGCGGTGTACGCGTCAAATACCGGTTTGATCAGCTCGTCGATACGCGAAGAGTAAACCACCACTTCATCGGCGGCAGAAACGCTGCTCGCAAACACGGTAAGGGCCAGGGCAGTCAGTAGACGCTTGGGTGCCAACATGGAGGGCGGTCTCTCTTGATGCGAATCGGGCGTAAATGGTAGTGAATCACATTTCCCATCTCAACCTAACTCGCCCCGGAGGAGTTACCAGATGTTACGGCCTGGCCAGCGGCGGCAGGTCGCCACTCAGGCCCAGTGCCTGGCGCACAAACAGGGCTTTAGCTTCGGGCATTTTATTCACCCATTTCAGACCGGTATTACGCAGTAAGCGGGCAGTCAGCGAGTCGGCCTGGAACAAGCGTTCAAAGCCCTCCATCGCTGCCATCAGCGCCAGGTTATGCGGCATGCGCCGACGTTCGAACCGGCTCAGCACACGCACATCAGCCAAACGCTCGCCGCGGTCAACCGCGTGCAGCAGCACGTGCGCCAGCACCGCCGCGTCCAGGAAGCCCAGGTTCACGCCCTGCCCGGCCAGCGGGTGAATGGTGTGCGCCGCGTCACCGATCAACGCCAGGCCTTCGGCCACATAACGTTTGGCATGCCGCTGACGCAGTGGCACGCATACCCGTGGGTCGGCACTCAACACGCTGCCCAGACGGCCTTCAAAAGCCAGCTCCAGCTCGCGGCAGAACGCTGCGTCGTCCAGGGTCATCAGGTAGTGGGCTTGTTCAGGGGTGGTCGACCAGACAATCGAGCACCAGTCCTGCTGACCGTCACGCTGCAATGGCAAAAACGCCAGCGGGCCGTGGTCGGTAAAACGCTGCCAGGCCGTCTGCTGATGCGCTTGTGAGCAACGTACGCTGGTGACGATGGCGTGATGCTGGTAATCCCACTCGCGGGTCTCACAGCCGGTCAGGCGGCGCACCGCCGAGTTGGCACCATCGGCAGCAATTACCAGTGGCGCCCGCAAGGTGCGGCCGTCGGCCAGGGTCAGCAGCCAGTCGTCGCCGGAGCGGCGCATCTGTTCCATGCGCGCATTGGCCAGCATTTCGATAGAACTGCCCTGCAGGCACTCCAGCAGAGCGTCCTGAACCACTCGGTTCTCGACGATATGGCCCAGCACGTCAGCATGTACGCTGGCTGCCGAGAAGTGGATCTGGCCAGTACCGCTGCCATCCCACACGTGCATATGCGAATACGGGCTGGCGCGGCGTCGGGTGATGCCGTCCCAGGCGCCCAGACGCTGCAAAATGCGTTGGCTGGCCGCGGACAGGGCACTGACCCGGGGCTCGAAGGGCGCTTCGCCGGCAAAGGGCTTGACGCTCAGCGGGCCACCGTCGAGCAGCAGGATTTTCAGCCCGCTGTCCTTGAGCGCAAGCGCCAGCGCACTTCCGACCATTCCGGCCCCAACAATCAGCAGATCTGCGCGCATTTCCATGCTTTAAGCCTGTCTCGCTAGCGGCATACGCCGCACCTGAAAAAATGGATCGACACGGGGCGTGTTCGCCCCGCTCGTCATCAACTGTCTGCGCGGGTGCCCAGGCCCATCGCCTGGCGGGCAAACCAGCGCTTGGCCGGGGGCAGCAGATCAAGGCCGAGCAAGCCCAGGTTTCGACCAAACGAAACCAGCGGTTGCTCACTGCCAAACACCCGCGTCACTTTGTCCGAGAACCCGATGGTCAGTTGCTGGTCGAGTTTTTGCGCCTGTTGATAACTCAACAGGGTCGCGAAATCACCAGGGTTTTTGTCACTGGCCAGCAAGGCGTCGGCCAACGCCTGGGCATCACGCAGGGACAGGTTGAAGCCCTGCCCTGCAATCGGGTGCAGGCTGTGGGCGGCATTGCCCAGAACCGCCAGGTGCGGGCGCACCTGCTCTTGCGCTTCAATCAGGGTCAGCGGGTAAAGATGCCGCGCGCCCACTTGCTTGAGAGTGCCCAGACGATAGCCGAACACGCCCTGCAACTCGCTGAGAAAGCTGCGCTCGTCCAGGGCCGCCAGACGCTGCGCATCCATCCCCAGACGCGTCCACACCAGCGCGCAGCGGTTGTCGGGCAATGGCAGCAATGCCATCGGGCCTTCTTCGGTAAACCGCTCGAAGGCCATGCCGGCGTGGGGCTGGCTCGGGGTGATATTGGCTATCAGCGCGCTCTGGTTGTACGGCTGCTGACGCACATGGATGCCCAGTTTCTCACGCAAGCCCGAACGGCCACCATCGGCCAGGACGGCAAGGTCGCAGTCCAGCGTGGTTTCGTCGTTGAGGGTCAGGCGATAGCCATCTTCCAGCGGTTGCATGTGGATAACTTCAGCCGGGCAACGCCAACTGATCACGTCCGGGTCCAGGCCTTTCCACAGGCACTGGCCCAGCCAGGCGTTTTCGACCACATACCCCAGCGCCGGAACGCCCTCTTCACTGGCCGACAAGCGCGCCGTCGAAAAGCGCCCGCGATCGGACACATGAATAGTCTTGATCGGCTCGCCGCGTTCGACAATCGACTGCCACAGGCCCAGACGCTCATAAATGAGCCGGGCCCCAAAGCTGAGCGCCGAAGAGCGGGCATCGTAGCTTGGCTGATAGGTATTGCCAGGAGCGAAAGGCTCGATCAGCACGATCTTCCAGCCACGGGCCTTGGCCCCGGCCTGCAACGCCAGCGCCAGGCTCGCGCCTACCAGACCGCCACCGATAATGGCCAGATTGACGCGACTCATGCCGCGCCTGCCATCAAGGCTTCGATCTCGGCGACGGTTTTAGGCACGTCGCCGGTCAGGATTTCACAGCCGTGTTTGGTGACCACTACGTCGTCCTCGATCCGCACACCGATGCCACGCCATTTTTTCGCGACATTCAGGTTATTCGGGCTGATATAGATACCCGGCTCGACGGTCAGGGTCATGCCCGCTTCCAGCACGCGCCACTCACCCTCGACCTTGTATTCACCCACGTCATGCACATCGAGCCCCAGCCAGTGGCCAGCGCGGTGCATATAAAACGGTTTGTAGGCTTCACTGGCGATCAATTCGTCAACGTCGCCCTGTAACAGCCCCAACTCTACCAGCCCCGCGGTAATCACCCGAACCGTGGCCTCATGGGCCTGGTTCCAGTGTTTATCGGGGCCGATCTCGATAAATGCCGCTTCCTGCGCTGCCAGCACCAACTCGTAAATCGCTTTCTGTTCCGGCGAAAAACGGCCATTGACCGGGAAGGTGCGGCTGATATCGCTGGCGTAGCAGTCGATCTCGCAGCCGGCATCGATCAACACCAGGTCGCCGCTTTTAAGCAGTGCGTCATTCTCCTGGTAATGCAAGATGCAGCTGTTATCGCCAGAGGCGACGATCGAGCCATAAGCTGGCATTTTTGCCCCACTTTTACGAAATTCGTAATCCAGCTCGGCCTCCAGGCTGTACTCATGCAAACCGGCGCGGCTGGCCTGCATCGCACGCACATGGGCGCGAGCCGAGATTTGCGCCGCGTGGCGCATAACCTTGAGCTCTGCCGCCGATTTATACAGGCGCATGTCATGCAGCAGATGATCCAGAGCAACGAATTCGTTGGGCGGCTGGGCGCCGAGGCTTGCCTTGGAGCGGATTGCGTTGATCCAGTCCATCAGGTTGCGGTCGAATTCGGGATTGCCGCCCATCGCCGAATACACCCGGCTGCGGCCTTCGATCAGGCCCGGCAGGATGTCGTCAATGTCGGTGATCGGGAACGCGTCGTCAGCGCCAAAGTCGCGGATCGCGCCCTCCTGCCCCGCCCGCAAGCCGTCCCACAACTCACGCTCGGCATTGCGCTCGCGGCAAAACAGCACGTACTCGCCATGTACCCGGCCCGGAATCAGGACGATCACGGCTGCAGGCTCGGGAAAGCCGCTCAGGTACTGGAAATTGCTGTCTTGACGATAAACATGTTCGACATCGCGATTGCGAATGGCCACCGCCGCAGCGGGCAGGATCGCAATACTGTTGGGCTCCATCTGCGCCATGAGTGCCTTGCGGCGACGTGCGTATTCCGATTTCGGGATATGAATCATGGGCAGACGGTTTCCCTCTCGACAGTCAATCAGTGCAGCGAAGGCTTGGCTGCAGCAGGTTCAGCGGTTTTTTTGGTTTCAGTGAACAGCAACAGCGGCGCAACGCGCAGGTATTCCATCACTTCCATGTAGTCGCTTTCGCCGTCTTCGGACTCTTCCAGGGCATCCTGCACCTGAGCGATGGCCGCCAGGTCGCGCAGTACTTCGTTGGCTTCATCGCTCAACGAGTAGGCGCGGCGGGTCAGGCCGAAACCGGACAGGAAGCCTTGGCACCACTGGCCCAGGGCTGCAGCGCGTTCGGTCAATGGCGCGTCATCGGTCGGCAGCAACAGCACGACGGTCATGTCGTCGCTGGTCAGTTCGCCCTTGACCATCTCTTGCAATCCGATCAAGGCATTGCGTACGTTGTCTTGTGGCTCGCCTGCCAGCAGTTCGGCGGCTTCAGCCAACCAGCCGTCGGCATCGAAACCGGCGCCGGCACAGCTGCGGCCCAGCAAGTGGCCATGCAGTTCGGCAGGCGAAACGGAGTGGCCGTTGGCGGTCAACAGGGTTACAAAGGCTTGATACGGGGAATTCTGAATAGGCATGGTCAGCTAGGCGCCAAGCGGCGCTATGTCTAGAATGGAGGGCTTGTATCCTAGCATCGGCAGCCGTGCCAGACCATCGAGGCGTCAACTCGTTTGACAGTCACCGCCCATCAGAAAATACACAGTAGGACACAATGGAAGACACCGACCTGCATGCACTGATGGCTAGACTCGAGTTGCTGATTAGCCGAGTCGAGCAACTTAACCGTCAAAACGCACTCTTAATTGCTCAGGAAAAGACTTGGCGCGAGGAACGCGCGCACCTCATTGAAAAAAACGAAATCGCCCGGAACAAGGTGGAATCGATGATTTCGCGCCTCAAAGCCCTGGAGCAAGACTCATGAGTTCAAGCAGTAGCGTCACCGTGCACATCCTCGATAAAGAGTATTCGATCATGTGCCCCCAGGAAGAACGATCCAACCTGGTGAGCGCCGCCCGTTACCTGGACGGCAAGATGCGCGAAATTCGCAGCAGCGGCAAAGTCATTGGTGCCGACCGTATCGCCGTGATGGCGGCGTTGAATATCACCCATGATCTGCTGCACAAGCAGGAGGTCACCGAAGTTCAGACCAGCAGTGCCACCCGCGAACAGGTGCGTGACCTGCTGGATCGGGTAGATCTGGTACTGGCCACTGATCCGAACGAACGTCAAAGCTGATTCAAAACGTTACTTTGGGGTATACTCGCGCCACTCCCTGGAGTATTCGCCAGTTAGCGATGTCCCTGAGCCGATTCGCACTACCCTGGAGCTTGCACGTTGGGCCGGTGTGCATGTCCGCTAGACGGAAAGCCTTAAGGTCTACTGCAACTTCCACCTTGAACTTTCGG
The DNA here is from genome assembly GCF_002269505.1 of Pseudomonas fragi. Taxonomy (GTDB): domain Bacteria; phylum Pseudomonadota; class Gammaproteobacteria; order Pseudomonadales; family Pseudomonadaceae; genus Aquipseudomonas; species Aquipseudomonas fragi_D. The sequence continues at coordinate 482,595 of NZ_NQKQ01000001.1, forward strand.
GTTCAAGGGCCAAGCCGACAGCGGTACGTCGGGGAGCCTGATTTCCTAGCGCAATGCCAGCCACCTGCTGGCATTGGCTTCAACGAGCCACCACCCGGTGCCTCGATCCTGAACAGCACGCCATATGAACGAACCTGCGACGCCTTCCCGCCCGCAACTTCGCCGAATGCTGCGTAAAGCCCGCCGCGACCTGTCGCCTTGCGAGCAACGCCAGGCCGCCCGAGGCCTGTACCGGCAACTGGCGCAACACCCGCTGTTTCGCCGCGCCAAACACATCTCGCTGTACCTGCCCACTGACGGTGAAATCGATCCGCGCCTGCTGCTGCGCGAAGCTCAGCGCCGGGGCAAGATCACCTACCTGCCAGTCCTTAGCGCCTGGCCGAAAACCAAAATGGTCTTCCAGCGAGTCGCCCCCGGCGAAAAGCTGATTCCCAACCGTTTTCGCATTCTTGAACCACGCATCAATCGCGCACGCCAACGCAAGGTCTGGGCACTGGACCTGGTGCTGTTACCACTGGTGGGGTTTGATGCTACGGGAGGAAGGCTGGGCATGGGCGGCGGCTTTTATGACCGCAGCCTGGCCTATCAGGCAAGACGCCAAAGCTGGCGCAAGCCGACATTATTGGGGCTGGCCCACGAATGCCAGAAAGTCGCGAGTCTGGACCAGGCCAGTTGGGATGTCCCCTTGCAGGGCACCGTCTCTGACCGCCAGTGGTACGTCGCCCACTGACAACCAAGGCATCACTGACAAAGCGATGCCTGCTGATTCAGGGTTTAGCGTTTGAAGGGTTGTACTTGCTGTTGCGCCAGCTCAATCGGCGCATCTGTTGAGTTTGACCAGAGACTTTGCGCGTAGCCCGTTGTAACCACACCCAAACCGAACAAAATAACCAGCATCCACAGTAAATCCGGTTTGCGTTTCATCGATTGCCCTCCTTCAGGCAAATCAACACGATGACAGCAACGGTTTTTGTTATAGGCCGTGCAGCAGCGTCAAGCTTAAAAGGCGGGCATTTTGCGGCAACACGCAGGCACACGCAAACGCTGACGTCAACCGACTGTCGGTTTACCAAAATGTTGCCGGACAAAATAATCACAGCATGTTTCTGGAGTATAGAAGATGGCTTATTGGCTGATGAAATCCGAGCCTGACGAATTTTCGATCAAGGATCTGCAGAAGCTCGGCGAAGCTCGCTGGGACGGCGTGCGCAACTATCAGGCGCGCAACTTCATGCGCGCCATGGCGGTGGGTGACCTGTTCTTTTTCTACCACTCCAGCTGCCCCGAACCGGGTATTGCCGGAGTGGGTCGAATCGTTGAGGCCGCTTACCCGGACCCGACGGCCCTGGACCCTGAGAGCCATTACTTCGACCCCAAGGCCAGTGCCGAAAAAAACCCGTGGAGTGCGCTGCAGGTCGCCCATGAGCAGACGTTTCCCAGGGTGATCAAGCTCGACTACCTCAAGCAGCAAACCGCTCTGGCCGAAATGCCGCTGGTGCAAAAAGGCAGCCGCCTCTCGGTGATGCCCGTGACCGATGAGCAATGGGCGGTGGTGATGGGGTTGTTGTAGAGCAGCCTGCAGTCGCTGCAGAAGGCTGCGATTTGGACCGCAATGACTTATTCGCTATAGCGTCATCCCATTGCCGTCGAGAAAACGGGTTGCTCCGCAACCCTTCGCAGCCTTCGGCAGCGACTACAAGCAACATCCTGTATTCCCGTCTACGCTCTCAACTTCCTTTGACTGGCATCAAGTCGTAACTGCCTTGAAACCGTCAAACTAGAGCGCTCTGTGACACAGGATGTCGGCATGTCTAGCAACCACCGTATTTCCCATTATTTCGTTATCCCTTTGGCTGTCTTGCTGGTCGCAGCAGGCGGGTTCGGCTATTGGAAATCCCAGCACGACCGCCTACCCGAAGGCATCAGCATGGGCAACGGTCGGCTCGAAGCCACGGAAGTACAAATCGCCGCAAAAATACCCGGGCGCCTGGCCGAAGTACTGGTCGATGAAGGTGATCGGGTAACTCAAGGCCAATTGCTGGCCCGTATGGACACCCGCACCCTGGAGGCCAGCCGCGCGCAAGCCGAAGCCGAAGTGCTGCGCGCCCGCCAGACCCTGGCCGCCAACGAAGCCAACGTACAACTGCGCCAGAGCGAGAAGCTGTTGGCCAGCCAGGAACTCACGCGTTTTCGCCAACTGGCCAAACGCGGTTTTGCCAGCGGCCAGCAACTGGACCAGCAACAAGCCCGATTCGACACCAGCAACGCCGCAGTAGTCGCCGCTCAGGCCCAGGTCGCCGCCGCCAAGGCCGCAATCGGCTCATCCCAGGCTCAGGTCGCACAGCTGACCAGCGAAATTGACGACAGCAGCCTGCGCGCTCCGATCAACGGCGTGATCCAGCTACGCCTGGCCGAACCCGGCGAAGTCCTCGGCTCGGGCGGGCGGGTATTTATGATGATCGACCCGAGCGATCAGTACATGAACCTGTACATGCCCGCTTCTGTGGTCGGCAAATTGACCGTGGGCTCTGAAGCCCGCATCGTGCTCGACGCCCTGCCAGACCAGGCGCTGCCAGCCAAAATCACCTTTGTCGCAGCCAAATCCCAGTTCACCCCCAAAGAAGTTGAAACTCGCGACGAAAGGCAAAAACTGGTGTTCCGGGTAAAACTGCGCCTCACCGACCCGGACGCCGTACCACAGGCCAAACCAGGCATGCCGGGTGCCGGTTATGTGCGAACCGCCGATGTACCGTGGCCGGCTAATCTGCAATGAGCGATCTGGCGCTAAACGCCAGTGGCATCAGCCACAGGTACGGTAACCAGCAGGCACTGCTGGACATTACGTTCAGCCTGCCCAAGGGTACGCGCTGCGGGCTTATCGGGCCTGATGGCGCGGGAAAGTCGAGCCTGCTGGGGCTGATTGCTGGGGTCAAGAAGCTCCAGGAGGGCACCCTTGAGGTGCTCGGCGGCCCGATTGATAACCGCCGGCATCGCAACAGCCTGTACCCGCTGATCGCGTTTATGCCCCAGGGCCTGGGTGGCAACCTTTACCCGGAACTGTCGATCAGCGAAAACATCCGTTTTTTTGGCACCCTGTTTGGCCTGTCGAAAGACGACTGCGAGCAACGCATGGCCGAACTGCTCAAGGCTACCGACCTTGAGCGTTTTGCCGAGCGCCCGGCGGGCAAGCTCTCGGGCGGCATGAAACAAAAGCTCGGGTTGTGCTGCGCATTGATTCACGAGCCCGATCTGCTGATCCTCGATGAGCCCACCACGGGTGTTGACCCGCTGTCGCGTCGACGCTTCTGGGAGCTGGTGGAGGATGTGCGCAGCCAGCGCCCGCAACTGACGCTGCTGGTGGCGACGGCCTACATGGAAGAGGCCGAGCAGTTCGAACACTGCCTGATGCTTGATCGCGGCAAGTTGATTGCCACCGGTCTGAGCCAGGAACTGGCCGCGGTCACCACAACCGGCAAGCTCGACGAGGCCTTCACCCACTATCAAGGTGACAGCGGCCACAGCAGCGAGCCACTGGTGATTCCGCCGCGCACCAGCGACAACAGTGATATCGCCATTGAAGCCCACGACCTGACGCTCAGGTTCGGCGACTTTACCGCGGTAAACAAAGTCAGCTTTGCCATTGGCCGAGGCGAGATTTTCGGCTTTTTGGGCTCCAACGGCTGCGGCAAAACCACCACCATGAAAGTCCTCACCGGGCTGATGCCTGCCACCGAAGGCAGCGCCAAGCTGCTTGGCAACCCGGTGAATGCCAAGGACCTGGCCACCCGAAAACGGGTGGGTTTCATGTCGCAAAGTTTCTCGCTGTACGGCGAGTTGAGCGTGCGCCAGAACCTGGTGCTGCACGCGCAACTGTTCGACTTGCCCAAGGCCGAAAGCGGGCCGCGAATCGAAGAGTTGATCGAGCGCTTCGACCTGGGTGAGGTGGCGACACAGCAGTCCGGCGAATTGCCACTGGGCCTGCGCCAGCGCTTGTCGCTAGCGGTGGCCGTACTGCATCGCCCGGAAGTATTGATCCTCGACGAGCCAACTTCGGGCGTCGACCCGGCTGCCCGCGATGACTTCTGGCGCCTGCTGATCGAACTGTCTCGCGAACAGGGGGTGACCATCTTTCTGTCCACCCACTTTATGAATGAAGCCCAGCGCTGCGACCGTATTTCGTTGATGCACGCAGGCAAAGTACTGGCCTGCGACACACCCGATGCGCTGCAACAGCAATTCCACGGTGACACCCTGGAAGCAGCGTTTGTCACCTGCCTGGAGCAGGCCCAGAACGATCAGGACGCTAGCGCCGCCTCTGCTCCGGAGCCCGTCGCCACGCCTGCGGTCAATACGCCGCCACCGGTCAGCAAAAGGGGCTTCAGCCTGACCCGGCTGATTGCCGTGGCCAGTCGCGAATCCAAAGAGTTACTGCGCGACAAGGTACGCATGGCCTTTGCCTTGCTGGGCGCGCTGTTCATGATGGTGATTTTTGGCTACGGCATTTCGCTGGACGTGGAAAACCTCGCCTTCGCGGTCTACGACCAGGACCAGAGCCCGCAAAGCCGCGCCTATCTCGAGGCATTCCGCGGCTCCCGCTATTTTGAAGAACACACGCCGATCCGCAGTGCGGATGAGCTGCACAAACGCCTGCAACGCTCGGAAATAAAAATCGCCCTGGAAATTCCCCCGGGGTTTGGCCGAGATTTGTATGCCGGGCGCCAGCCTACGGTTGCCGCGTGGCTCGATGGCGGCATGCCGTTTCGCGCGGAAACCAGCCGCAGCTATGTGCAGGCCGTGCATCAGGCCAACCTGGAACAATTGGCCACCTTGAGCAGTCAGGCACAAAACAGACAGGCCGCAGTCAAGCTGGAAACCCGTTTTCGCTACAACCAGGATGTCATCAGCGTCAATGCCATCGGCCCGGGTGTCATGGCGCTGATCCTGGCGTTTATCCCGGCCATGCTGACCGCGCTGGGCATCGTGCGTGAAAAAGAGCTGGGCTCCATCACCAACTTTTACGCCACACCCCTGACACGTCTCGAATTCCTGCTGGGCAAACAGGCACCGTATCTGGCGGTAAGCCTGGTCAACCTGGCGTTACTGGTGGCCATGAACCGCTGGCTATTTGGCGTACCGTTCAAGGGCAGCGGCTTGACCCTGGCGCTGGGCGGGCTGTTGTATGTGCTGTCGACCACCAGCATGGGCCTGCTGATTTCCGCCTTCACCCGCACCCAGATCGCCGCCATCCTGGGCACCATGATCATCACCAGCCTGCCGACCATTCAGTTTTCCGGGTTGCTGGTGCCGCGCTCCTCGCTGGAGGGTGCGTCGGCGGTGATGGGCATGCTGTTCCCGGCCGGGCATTTCCTCGATATCGCAGTGGGCACCTTCACCAAAGCGCTCGACCTGCGCCAGTTGTGGCCGCAATGCCTGGCGCTGTTCGGCTTTTTTGTCGCGTTTACCGGGCTTAGCCTGATCATGCTCAAGAAGCAGGAGGTTTGATGCACAAGCTCTCGCACATCCTGCGCCTTGGCCTTAAAGAACTCACCAGCCTGCGCCATGACAGCGTGCTGCTGCTGTTTTTGCTCTATGCCTTTACGGTGGCGATTTATATGCCGGCGTCGAGCTCGATCATCGGCGTGCACAACGCCAGCGTTGCCATCATTGATGAAGACCACAGCCCCCTGTCACGCAAACTCAGCGAGTCGCTGCTGCCCCCCGAGTTCAAAACCCCGCAAGCCTTGCCTTATGACCAGCTTGATCAGGCGATGGATAACGGCCAGTACACCTTTGTGATCAATGTGCCGGCCAACTTCCAGGCCGACTTGCTGGCAGGTCGCGAACCTGGCCTGCAGGTCAACGTCGATGCCACCGCGATGAGTCAGGCCTTTATGGGGGCGGGCTACATCGGGCAGATTTTCCAGCGCGAACTGCTTAACTATGCCGGCCAGGGTGACGCAGCTGCGAAAGCCCCGGCGCTGATCTCCAGTCGCGCATTGTTCAACGCCAATCTGGAAGGCGGATGGTTTTTGGCGGTGATCCAGATCGTCAACAACATCACCATTCTGGCCATTGTGCTGACGGGCACCGCGTTGTTGCGCGAGCGCGAACACGGCACGCTCGACCATCTGCTGGTACTGCCGCTGACAGCGCTGGAAATCATGCTGGCAAAAATCTGGAGCAACATGCTGGTGGTGGTGCTGTGCACCTGGGTGTCGCTGGAAGTCATCGTGAAATGGGCGCTGGGCGTACCACTGGCCGGGTCGCTGCCGCTGTTCTTGCTGGTCACCGCGCTGTATCTGTTTGCCAGTACCGCACTGGGGATATTCCTTGCGACCCTGGCGCGTTCAACACCGCAGTTCGGTTTGCTGGCCATCCCGGTGATCATCCCGATGCTCTTGCTCTCGGGAGGCAGCACGCCGCTGGACAGCATGCCCGTGTGGCTGCAATGGGTGATGCAGTGCTCGCCGTCGACCCACTTTGTAAGCCTGAGCGCGGCGATACTGTTCCGTGGTGCGGGGGTGAGCGTAGTGTGGCCGGACTTGCTGGCCCTGGCCGGCATCGGCCTGGTGTTCTTCGCCATTGCCCTGGCGCGGTTTCGCAAGAGTCTGGCGTCGTAACGTAGAGCCCCTCACCCTAGCCCTCTCCCGGAGGGAGAGGGTTGGGGTAAGGGGCTTTGCCTTTACTGAACAATCAAGTTGTTGAACAGCAGATCGTCCACCATCGGCTTGCCGGTTTCGGCTGTCATGACCTGCTGGATTTGTTTCAAGGCTTCCTGGCGCAGTTTTTCCTTGGCCTCGACGCTGCCCAGCGTCTCGCTGGTCTGCTGGGTAAACAGCCCCACCAGTTGATTGCGGATCAAGGCGTCATTGGTTTTAACCGCCTTGGCCGCATCGGCCCCCGTCACGCGCAAGGAAATATCAGCCTTGTACACTTTGAGCCTGGCGCTGCCGTCCAGGCCGTAGTTACCTACAAATGGCGGGCTCAGGCTGATATAGCTGACCTTGTCGCCGCCTTCCTGCGCCTCCTCCCCGACCGCCGCCAACGGTAGGGACAGGGCCAGCATCAACATGATCCACGCTTTCACAGTTCGCTCCTTTATTTCAGTTTGGCGGGCAAGCATACCCGGGCCTTCCACCTTTATCGGCCAATCCCGGCAAAGCCGTAGCCTGCTGGCTCAACTGCCCCTCGGCTTCAATAGCGTCTGGACACTCTCGGGCAACATCTCGACAAAGTTGCGGCTGGGCTTGCGTCGGCAGGCTCCAACCACCTTCACGGTGTCCCGCGCCAGTTCGTACAAGGCTGTTGCTAACAAATCGAGAGGATACTGCCCCGCTTCAAAGCCCTCGATCAATCGATAGCGGGTTTGCACGAACAACCTCAGCTCAACCAGAGGCAAGTCGACGCCACGACCTGTGTGCCAGGTGATTTCCCGGTTCAATTTCAGACAAGTTGCACTGCTGATGTCGAGCGCTGGCTCCTGCGCCTGCGCAACAGACGCCATCAGCATGACGACTAGACCGCTCCGATGATTCATCGCCTTCCCCCCCGCGCCGACAAGGGCGCAAAAGGGGAAATACTATTGATGTGTTGCCCGATATCTCAGTTCACAGGCTCCGGCCCTGTCGTGGGATGGCTCCGATTCAACGGCCAGTTCGATCTCTAGCTCAGCGAGTTGAACGAGCCACAGCGCTTGAGCCGCGCCTCCAGATTGCGATCCGGCATGGCGTGGCTGCGCAGGGCGCTTACGGTCTGCTCAACATAATCGCGAGTGGTGCCGTAACGCCCGCTGGCGTTGGCCAGTACCTGGCTCAATACGCCATCCGGCAGGTTGCCCGCATAGCTGGGCAAATGCCGCTCCAGCACAAACCCCAAAGCTTGTACCTGGGTACCATCTTCCAGTCGACAGGTGAGCCAGTGCGGCCGATACGAGGGCACCGGCATTTCCCGCAGCCACAGCGCGTGAAGGGAAGCATCTAGATTCTCTTCCGGTAAGCGGTAAGCAAAGCCGCTGCACGAGCCACCCCGGTCCAGGCCAAATACCAGCCCCGGCCATTGCGGCGTGCCACGATGCTCGTGGGACCACAGATACAGTCCGCGATGGTAGCCATGCACCCGACCGCGCACACGCTCGACCGCCGTGCACTCGGGGCGCCAGATCAATGAGCCATAAGCAAATAGCCACACCGGCCCGCCTTGATGGCGCGCCATGGTGCTGTGCATGGAGTAGAGCAATTGCTCCGGGGTCAACGGTGCTCCGAGATCGAGTCGCGGCGGATAATCCAGATTCAGGCAGGCAGGTTCACGAGTTGTCATCGCAGGTGGCATTGGGCCCTACAGGCATTACATGCAGTAAACAAAAATAACGATATTAATCTTATAGCACCCAATACCCTATAGCCCGTGAGGTAAGACGTATGGCTCGGTGATTTGATGATTGCAACTACACTTAATTGCGCCCTGTTCAGGGAATGTTCAAGCCATCCCTTTATAGTTGCCGGCCGCAGGCGCACACCCAACGAGGTTGTTAGATGAGAAACATTGGGATTTGCTTCCTGCTGATAATGGCGTATGCCAGTTCAGCATCGGCACAAGATGGCACGCAGCAAAAAGACGACGGCTTCTGGTATTTGCAAACCAGCGTCTATACACGGCACTTTTCGCCAGACCCTGAGCACAACAATAATCAGGATCTGATCGGCATTGAGCGCCATGACGCGTCAAACTGGTTATTTGGCGCCGCGACCTTTCGCAACTCATTCCGCCAGCGTTCGTATTACGCCTACGCCGGCAAGCGCTTTGATAGCGATACCTACCCTGTGTATTTGAAGCTCACAGGCGGCCTGCTGGAAGGCTATCACGGCGAATATCAGGACAAGATCCCTCTCAACCGCTTCGGCGTAGCCCCGGTGATCATTCCTTCAGTCGGCGCCTACTACGGTCCGGCAGCCGTCGAACTGGTGTTGCTCGGCTTCAATGCCGCCATGATCACCACTGGCCTGCGGTTTTAAGGGCAGAGATCCTGTAGTCGCTGCCGAGGCACGAAGGCTGCGAGCTTTTAAAGATCAAGAGCTCGCAGCCTTCTCACCTCGGCAGCGACTACGATGTGTTGCGATATGCTCAACCCCGTGGGCAATAGGCGAACACATCGGCGCGCATCTGGTGCGCATCCATACCGGCCGCCACCAGCGCGTCGAGGGTGCCGTAGATCATCGCCGGCGAGCCGCTGGCATATACATGCACACTGGCCAGATCGCTGATGTCTTCGCACACAGCTTCATGCAGCATCCCGCAGCGCCCTTCCCAGCCACACAAATCACTCACTACCTTGTGCAGGAACAGGTTGGGGGTTTTCTCCCATTCAGCCCACTCGTCCAGGGTGTAGAAGTCTTCCGGACGACGCACGCCCCAGTACAGATGCACCGGGTGTTTGAAGCCCTTGGCCCGGCAATGCTCGATCAGGCTGTGCATTTGTGCCATGCCGGTACCCGCAGCGATCAGCACCAGCGGCCCGTCCGGCAGCTCGGACAAGTGCGTGTCACCGAACGGCAGTTCCAGGCGAACCATCCTGTTGCGCTGCAATTGCTCGATCAGGTTGCGGGCGCTGTCTTCACGCACCAGCACGTGCAACTCAAGGTCGCGCCCCGAGTGTGGTGCACTGGCCAGCGAGAATGCCGACTTGTCACCGTTTTCACGCTCCAGCATCACGTATTGACCAGCGTGATAACGCGGCGGCTTGCCCGCAGGCGCACGCAAGCGCACCCGCCACACATCGCCACCCATATCGACACATTCGGTCAACTGACACGCCAGGCTACGCACCGGTAATTCTCCCAACGCAAGCACGCCATCCCACAACACCACACAGTCTTCAAGCGGGGCCGCCAGGCAGGTATAGAACTCGCCATGATCACGTACATCACCCGCCTGCTCTACCTGGCCTTCAACCAGCAAGGCCGCACACACGTGGCAATTCCCATTGCGACAGCTCTGCGGGCATTCATAGCCAAGACGCTGCGCCGCATCCAGAATTCGCTCGCCAGGCAAGGTTTCCAGTACCGCACCTGAAGGCTGCAAGGTTACACGCATCAATCTATTCCTAATTGATTCCAGATGTCATCGACCCGGCGAGTGACCGCCTCATCCTTGACGATAACCCGGCCCCATTCACGGGTGGTTTCACCCGGCCATTTGTTGGTTGCATCCAGGCCCATCTTCGAACCCAGGCCGGAAACCGGTGAGGCAAAGTCGAGATAGTCGATTGGCGTGTTGTCGATCATTACCGTGTCGCGCTTGGGGTCCATGCGCGTGGTAATGGCCCAGATCACGTCGTTCCAGTCGCGGGCATTGATGTCATCGTCGGTGACAATAACGAATTTTGTGTACATGAACTGGCGCAAAAACGACCACACACCCAGCATTACGCGCTTGGCATGCCCCGGGTACTGCTTTTTCATGGTCACGATGGCCATGCGGTACGAGCAGCCTTCGGGCGGCAGGTAGAAGTCGGTGATTTCCGGGAACTGCTTTTGCAGGATCGGTACAAACACCTCGTTTAACGCCACCCCCAAAATCGCCGGCTCATCCGGCGGACGGCCAGTGTAGGTGCTGTGATAGATCGGTTTGACCCGATGGGTGATGCGCTCGACGGTAAACACCGGGAAGCTGTCCACTTCGTTGTAATAACCGGTGTGGTCGCCGTACGGGCCTTCGGGGGCCATCTCGCCGGGGTGGATCACACCTTCGAGGATGATTTCTGCCGTGGCAGGCACTTGCAGGTCGTTGCCGCGGCACTTCACCAGTTCGGTGCGATTGCCACGCAACAGGCCGGCAAAGGCGTACTCGGACAGGCTGTCGGGCACAGGCGTCACGGCGCCGAGAATGGTCGCCGGGTCTGCGCCCAGGGCCACGGATACCGGGAATGGCTGGCCGGGGTGTTTTTCGCACCAGTCGCGGTAATCCAGCGCACCGCCGCGATGGCTCAACCAGCGCATGATGACCTTGTTGCGGCCAATCACCTGCTGACGATAAATACCGAGGTTCTGACGGTCCTTGTTAGGACCTTTGGTCACGGTCAGACCCCAGGTGATCAGGGGCGCCACATCGCCCGGCCAGCAATGCTGTACCGGTAACATAGCGAGGTCGACGTCATCACCCTCAATGACCACTTCCTGGCACACCGCGTCTTTGACGACTTTCGGCGCCATGGCAATGATCTTGCGGAAGATCGGCAGCTTGGACCACGCGTCTTTCAGACCTTTAGGCGGCTCGGGCTCCTTGAGGAACGCCAGCAGCTTGCCGATTTCACGCAACTCACTGACAGACTCGGCGCCCATGCCCATTGCCACGCGCTCTGGCGTGCCGAACAAGTTGCCGAGCACCGGGATCGTGTGGCCAGTCGGGTTTTCGAACAGCAAAGCCGGGCCTTTGGCACGCAGCGTGCGGTCGCAGATTTCGGTCATCTCCAGGACTGGAGAAACGGGAATCTGGATGCGTTTCAATTCTCCGCGCTGCTCTAGCTGCTGCACGAAATCCCGAAGATCCTTGAATTTCATTGACGGTGGCACCCCTAAAATAGGCGTACATCCTACCTGCTATGCCGGCCGCTGGCAGCTTATCGCTGCTCAGCGGGCGGTATTGGCCTCGCCCGGCATGGCCTGACCTTGAGCCACCACGTCCTCAAACAGTGGCGTCAGCACGGGAAGAACCAACTTTGCGCCCATTTGCGACAAGTGATTGTCATCGGTGTACAACGAGTACCCGCCCTGTTCGGCCCGACACAATCCCGAGGCATCACACAGCTGCGGAGTCGGATCCAGCACCCGCACATCTTGATCAGCTGCGGCGATATCGGCAAATAGCCGGTTGATAAAGGCCTTTTGCCTGAGATGATCTTCGACCGGCATCCCGACCCCTGCCGTGGGCTGGTGCAGCATCGCCAGGCGGCTCAGGCGATAGGGTGGATTGAACGGTTGCAACGGTGCCTCTTTCATCAGCCATACGCGGTATCCGGCTTTGCGCAATTGTTCGACACGAGCCCGCAAGCCGTCGGCCAGCCGCTGCTCGGCAACCCCGCGATCATAGTGGCCATTGCTATCGCGCAACGCATGCCCGTGATCGCCCTTGGCATCGCCATACAAGTACAGGCTCCAGCGGGCCACCAGCAGGATGTCGCGCACGGGCTCGGTCGCCAGTGTGCGCTCGACACGACGGTTGTAGTCGGCGCACCGCTTACCGTGCTCCAGCCCCTCAAGTGGCAGGCAACCGGCTGAACTGGCCAACAGCACATTGACGCCATGCTGGCGGGCGCTGTCTTCCAGTGCCGGGATCAGGGCCGTGGCGTGGCTGTCGCCCCACACCAGCAGTTGAGCCGGCGCGGCGGGCGACTGGCCGTAACGGCAGAACGGCGTGTCGGCCGGGCTTTTGTCATCGGTGATGCAGGCCATCAGCTCTGGCGCCCATTCACTGGCCCGAGCGTATTGCAATGCCTGTTCGGACAAGCGCGACGGCAGGCCATCGGTCCAGCGCAGCGCCTGGCCGGCCAGACCCAATACCAGAATGCCCAAGCCCGCCGCGACGAGAATCTGACGACGGCCAGCCAATATTCGACGCTCACGAAACGGTGTTTCGACAAAGCGCCAGGACAGATAACCAAGGATCAGCGTCAGCGCAATCAACCCGCCTGTCAGCACCGGGCCAAACTCATCCGCGCCGGCATAACTGCCGAACACGAAAACCGGCCAGTGCCACAAATACCAGGAATAGGAAATCAGCCCGAGCCCGACCATTAGTCGCGAACTCAACACACGCCCGACCCAGGTGCTCTGATGCTCATTGGCCCAGATCAGGGCCACTACGCCGAGCACGGGTAGCAATGCAGCGGCGCCCGGGAACGGTGTGCTGTTGTCATAGCCAAACACGGCGACAAGAATCAGGCCCATGCCCAACAGGCTGATGCCTTGCGCAGCACCCGGGGTCAGACGCGTCTGGCGAGCCGGAGCAACTGCCAGCATGGCACCGGCCAGTAGTTCCCATGCCCGCATCGGCAACAGGAAAAACGCTTTTTCAGGATGCTGGGCCACAGCCCAGACGCTGAGCCCAAACGACACCAGCAACAGGCTGAACAAAGCCAGTCGCCAGTGTTTGAACCGGCTGCAGAGCAGAGTCAGGAGCAACGGAAAGACAAAATAGAACTGCTCTTCAACTGCCAGCGACCAGGTGTGAAGCAAGGGTTTCAGGTCGCTGGCAGCGTCAAAGTAACCTTCCTGGCGCATAAACAGCAGGTTGGAAACGAACATCACCTGGTAATGCACCGAGCGCCCCAACTCTTCGTAGTCCTTGGGCGCCATCAGGAACCAGCCCACTGCCAGCACCGCAGCCATCATCACGAACAAGGCTGGCAAAATCCGCCGTGCGCGGCGCGCCCAAAACTCGACAAAGCTGAAACGCGAAGCTTCACGCTGACGCCAGATGATTGAAGTAATCAAATAACCGGAAATGACGAAGAACACATCAACGCCAACGAACCCGCCTGAAAAACCCGGCACTCCAAAATGGAACAACACCACGGCAATTACGGCAACAGCTCGCAGGCCATCAATGTCCCTGCGATAAACAAGAGAAGTCATATACGTTCAAAACCCATCGATACATTATTTTTATTGACCGAAGTTAAACACAAACCTTCCTTTTATTTTTGGCAAAAAAAAGGCGCCCTCGCGGGGCGCCTTATTTTTGTACGAGAAACCGTGTTACTTGCGTTTCATCGACAGGAAGAACTCATCGTTGGTCTTGGTCTGTTTCAACTTGTCGACCAGGAACTCGATGGCAGCAACTTCGTCCATCGGGTGCAACAGCTTGCGCAGGATCCACATGCGTTGCAACTCGTCGTCTGCAGTCAGCAACTCTTCACGGCGGGTGCCGGAGCGGTTGATGTTGATCGCAGGGAAGACGCGTTTTTCAGCAATCTTGCGGTCCAGAGGCAGTTCCATGTTGCCGGTGCCTTTGAACTCTTCGTAGATCACTTCATCCATCTTCGAGCCGGTTTCAACCAGCGCGGTAGCGATGATGGTCAGCGAGCCGCCTTCTTCGATGTTACGCGCAGCACCGAAGAAACGCTTTGGCTTCTCAAGGGCGTGAGCATCGACACCACCGGTCAGCACCTTGCCGGAGCTCGGGATAACGGTGTTGTAAGCACGGGCCAGACGTGTGATGGAGTCGAGCAGGATCACCACGTCTTTTTTGTGCTCGACCAGGCGCTTGGCCTTCTCGATCACCATTTCGGCAACCTGCACGTGGCGGGTTGGTGGCTCGTCGAAGGTGGAGGCAACCACTTCGCCGCGCACGGTACGCTGCATTTCGGTTACTTCTTCCGGGCGCTCGTCGATCAGCAGAACGATCAAGTGCACTTCAGGGTTGTTACGCGAAATGTTCGACGCAATGTTCTGCAGCATGATGGTCTTGCCCGCTTTTGGCGGAGCAACGATCAGACCGCGCTGACCTTTACCGATCGGAGCGCAGAGGTCGATTACACGACCGGTCAGATCTTCGGTGGAACCGTTACCGATTTCCATCTTCATGCGCACAGTCGGGAACAGCGGAGTCAAGTTCTCGAAGAGAATCTTGTTTTTCGCGTTCTCGGGACGATCGTAGTTGATCGTATCGACTTTCAGCAGTGCGAAGTAACGCTCGCCTTCTTTTGGCGGGCGGATTTTACCGACGATGGTGTCGCCTGTGCGCAAGTTGAAGCGTCGAATCTGGCTAGGCGAGACGTAGATATCGTCCGGGCCGGCCAGGTAAGAAGCGTCAGCGGAGCGCAGGAAGCCGAAGCCGTCCTGGAGAATCTCCAGCACGCCATCACCGGAGATTTCCTCGCCGCTTTTCGCGTGCTTTTTGAGCAGGGAGAAAATCACGTCCTGCTTGCGCGAACGGGCCATATTTTCTATGCCCATCTGTTCGGCCAATTCGAGCAGTTCGGTAATCGGCTTTTGCTTGAGTTCAGTCAGGTTCATATAGGAATGACGTAATCATTTATGGGGAGGGAAATTAAGCTTTTGGCTTAATGAGGCCGCGCCGCAGAGAAGGCGACAGGATCGCGTACTAATTCGATAAGGAGTGCGTCGGCGACGGCTTGCAGGGGGCAGTGGAGAAACCACTGCGGGGCCGAATGTACCACTTGAGTTTCATAGCGTCTAGTCCTTGAGCCATGAAAAAGCCCCGCATTTAGCGGGGCTTTTATCGACGCTTAGATATTGGCGTCGAGGAATGCAGCCAACTGCGACTTCGACAGCGCACCGACCTTGGTGGCTTCAACGTTGCCGTTCTTGAACAGCATCAGCGTAGGAATACCACGTACGCCGTGCTTGGCCGGGGTTTCCTGGTTTTCATCAATGTTCAGCTTGGCAACAGTCAGCTTGCCTTTGTAAGTCTCTGCGATCTCGTCCAGAACCGGCGCGATCATTTTGCAAGGGCCACACCATTCAGCCCAGTAGTCGACCAGTACAGCGCCTTCAGCCTTGAGAACATCGGCCTCAAAGCTAGCGTCGGTGACGTGTTTAATAAGATCGCTGCTCATGGAAGTCTCCGTGGTTGTAAGCAAAAACGTAGCACATCATAGCTGTCATCATCGCGTTCAGGAAGGTGAGGGACGATTGACTCTCACTATAGTGGTGCATGAGTACAGATATCGCCCGTTTCAGGAGCCGTCGGGGGTAACGAAGACAATTCCGGTTCGTGAGGCCGCCTGGCGAATGTGCTCATTCATGGCCTTTTGTGCCGAGCCGCTGGCGTGGCGGGCCAGGGCCCGGAGGATTTTGCGGTGTTCCTGCCAGGTTTCCATGGCACGTTCCGGGCGGATGAACGGCAGCTTCTGGCTTTCCAGGAAGATATCGCCTCGGGTGATCAGCATATTGGCCATTGCCTGATTGCCACTGGCGCGCAGGATCAACTGATGAAACTCGAAGTCCAGTTGCGCAGCGCGCTCGAAATCCCCGACGCGTAACTCGTTTCGCATTACCTCGACATTGTCCTGCAACACATCCAGTTCGTCGCGGGTCAGGCGCACCGCCGCCAGCCCCGCAGCGAAACCTTCCAGTACGTAACGCAGCTGGAAAATATCCTGCGGGCAGGCTTGGGCGGCAAAGGGCCAGTCGGTTGCCGGGGCCATCAGCGCTGGCTCATCCGCGGCTTGCACATACACACCTTTGCCCGGCTGCACACTGATGACGCCCAGGGCACTGAGCGAAGACAACGCCTCGCGCAGCGATGCCCGGCTGACACCCAGTTGCACGGCCAGTTCGCGCTGCGACGGCAAGGCATCGCCGGGTGCAAAGCCGTTTTCAACGATCAATTTACGAATGGCCAGCAAAGCCACTTCGGGTACAGCCCGTGCGCTTGAATTCATCACAATTCGGCTTGATCGGCTCAGGAAAGCCGTAGTTGTAAAGCTATTGCCAACGCTCGGCAAGTCACGCCCCAAGCCGGTTCAAGCCCTGGTCACAACGCCCGATTGAGGTGCAAAAAACCGAGGCACTGTTCAGACCAGTCAGACCGCGCAAAGCCTTCTGAAATCAGCCTTGGCGGACATAAAAGCCCTGTTGGCATGGCCTGTGCTCTGGCTCAACGGCGCACACCACCGCGCGTCCCTTCCCGGAGAATTGCCATGACCCAGCGTTACAGCGCCTTGATTTGCGCCTTGTTCGCCAGCCTGATGCTGAGCCAGGCCCCGGCTCAGGCCAATGACCTCGATGAGGTGATCGCCCGCGGCACGCTCAAAGTCGCAGTCCCCCAGGATTTTCCGCCCTTCGGCTCGGTCGGCCCGGACATGCAACCTCGCGGACTGGATATCGACACCGCCAAATTGCTGGCCGATCAGCTCAAGGTCAAACTTGAACTGACGCCCGTGAACAGCACCAACCGTGTTCCCTATCTAACCACCGGCAAAGTCGATGTGGTGATTTCCAGCTTGGGCAAAAATCCGGACCGTGAAAAAGTCATCGATTTTTCCCACGCTTACGCGCCGTTCTACCTGGGCGTATTTGGCCCGCCGGACGCCCAGATCAAAACGCTGGACGACCTCAAGGGTAAAACCATCAGCGTCACCCGCGGCGCCATCGAAGACATCGAACTGACCAACGTGGCGCCAGCCGGCGTGACCATCAAACGTTTCGAAGACAACAACTCGACCATCGCAGCATATCTGGCAGGCCAGGTGGACCTGATCGCCAGCGGCAACGTGGTGATGGTCACTATCAGCGAGCGCAACCCCAAGCGCATCCCGGCAATGAAACTCAAGCTCAAGGATTCGCCGGTCTACGTGGGCGTCAACAAGGGCCAGCCCGAGTTGCTGGATAAGGTGAACCAGATTCTGGCCACGGCCAAGGCTGACGGCAGTCTGGAAAAAAACGCACTGCAGTGGCTTAAAGAGCCGCTGCCCGCTGACCTCTGACACTTTGCGACGGGGTCAATCATGGCTTATCAGTTCGACTTTTTACCGGTGCTGCAAAACAGCGACCTGTTATTACGCGGCGCCTTGTTTACCCTTGAACTGACAGCCATAGGCACAGTACTCGGGGTCAGCCTGGGGATTGTCGGCGCCGTGGTCCGGGCGTGGAATATTCGACCTTTCGCTGCGCTGTTCGGGCTGTATGTCGAACTGATCCGCAACACGCCGTTTCTGGTGCAGCTGTTTTTTATCTTTTTCGGCTTACCGGGCCTGGGTGTGCATATCAGCGAGTGGCAGGCCGCGGTGCTGGCGATGGTGATCAACCTGGGCGCCTATTCCACGGAAATTATTCGCGCAGGCATTCAGGCGATCCCCAAAGGCCAGCTGGAAGCCGCATCTGCACTGGCCATGAGTCGATTCGAGGCGTTTCGCTATGTCGTCCTGCAACCAGCGCTGGCCAAAGTTTGGCCAGCGTTAAGCAGCCAGATCATCATTGTGATGCTCGGCTCGGCGGTCTGCTCGCAAATAGCCACTGAGGAGCTGAGCTTTTTTGCCAACTTCATTCAATCGCGCAACTTTCGCAGCTTCGAAACCTACGTCCTGACCACCCTGATTTACCTGTGCATGGCCTTGTTGATCCGTCAGTTACTCAACTGGTTCGGCCGCCACTATCTGAGCAGGAGTCGCTGATGGATTTCACGTTCTGGGACATCGTGCGCAACTTGTTGGCGGGTTTACAGTGGACAGTCGCCCTGTCGCTTGTGGCGTTTATCGGCGGGGGCCTGATCGGCTTACTGGTGTTGCTGATGCGCATCTCCAAAAGCCGCTTCGCCCGCACTCTGGCGCGCGGGTATATAGAGCTGTTCCAGGGCACGCCTTTGCTGATGCAGCTGTTTTTGATCTTTTTTGGCATTGCCCTGCTGGGCATCGATATTTCACCGTGGATGGCCGCGGCCCTGGCCCTGACTTTGTTCACCAGTGCCTACCTGGCCGAGATCTGGCGCGGCTGCGTCGAGTCGATTGCCCACGGCCAATGGGAGGCCTCGGCCAGCCTGGCACTCAGCCCGCTGGAGCAATTGCGCTACGTGATCCTGCCGCAAGCCTTACGGGTCGCCATTGCGCCAACCGTAGGCTTTTCGGTGCAGGTCATCAAAGGTACTGCCGTGACCTCCATCATCGGTTTCACCGAACTGACCAAGACCGGCAGCATGCTGGCCAATGCCACCTTCGAGCCTTTCATGGTCTATGGCCTGGTGGCTCTGGGTTACTTCCTCTTGTGCTACCCCCTGTCGCTCAGTGCGCGCTATCTGGAAAGGAGACTGCATGCCTCTGCTTAGAGTTACCGCCCTGCATAAATACTACGGCGACCACCACGTGCTCAAAGGCATCGACCTGACGGTTGAACAGGGCCAGGTGGTCGCGATCATTGGCCGCAGCGGCTCGGGCAAGAGCACTTTGCTCAGAACCCTGAACGGGCTGGAATCCATCAACGACGGGGTGATTGAGGTCGATGACGAATACCTGGACGCCGCCCGGGCCGACTTGCGCAGTCTGCGCCAGAAGGTCGGCATGGTGTTTCAGCAGTTCAATCTGTTCCCGCACTTGAGCGTGGGCGAAAACGTCATGCTGGCCCCGCAAGTGGTGCAAAAAGTACCCAAAGCCAAGGCCGCCGAGCTGGCGCGCCAAATGCTGGAACGGGTGGGTCTGGGCGACAAGTTCGACGCCTTCCCCGAGCGCCTGTCGGGCGGGCAGCAGCAGCGTGTGGCGATTGCCCGGGCGCTGGCCATGTCACCCAAGGTGCTGTTGTGTGACGAAATCACCTCGGCCCTCGACCCGGAGCTGGTCAATGAAGTACTCAGCGTGGTGCGCCAGCTGGCCCGTGAAGGCATGACGCTGATCATGGTCACCCACGAGATGCGTTTTGCCCGTGAGGTTGGCGACAAACTGGTGTTCATGCACCAGGGCAAGGTGCATGAGGTGGGCGATCCAAAAGAGCTGTTCGCCAATCCGAAAACCCCGGAACTGGCGAATTTTATCGGGACGGTGGAGGTGAACGGTTAACGCATCTCTGCGTTGGCAGCGGGCTTGCTCGTGATAACGGTCACGCGGCGAGTCAGATGCACCGTGTGGATACCATCGCGAGCAAGCCCGCTCCCACAGAAAAACCTGCCTGACACGACACTTAAATCGCACACAAAAAAACGAATTGTCCCGGAACAACTAACGTCATTGCTTTGATGCTCCATATCAATGCATCTGACATCGCGCGTTGGCGCGAGCCTTTGATCGTGGCACGATGTTCAGGTTATCGACCGAGACCCCTCAACCATGCCCCAATCCCAAGCAAGGAATCCGTCCCTGATCGCCGCCATTGATCTGGGTTCTAACAGCTTTCACATGGTGGTGGCCAAGGCCCAGAACGGCGAAATCCGCATACTTGAGCGTCTTGGCGACAAGGTGCAGTTAGCCGCCGGGATCGACGAAGAACGCAAACTCAGCGAAGAATCCATGCAGCGCGGGCTCGATTGCCTGAAGCGTTTCGCCCAGCTGATCAACGGTATGCCGTTGGGTGCCGTACGCATTGTTGGGACCAACGCACTGCGCGAGGCGCGCAACCGCAACGAGTTTATCGTGCGTGCCGAAGAGATCCTGGGTCACACCGTTGAAGTCATTTCCGGTCGTGAGGAAGCGCGCCTGATCTACCTGGGTGTGTCCCACACCCTCGCCGACACGCCGGGCAAACGCCTGGTCGCCGACATCGGCGGCGGCAGTACCGAATTCATCATTGGCCAGCGCTTCGAGCCGCTGCTGCGCGAAAGCCTGCAGATGGGCTGCGTCAGTTTCACCCAGCGTTACTTTCGCGACGGCAAGATCACCCCGGCGCGCTACGCCCAGGCCTATACGGCTGCGCGTCTCGAAATCATGAGCATCGAACACGCCCTGCACCGTTTGACCTGGGATGAGGCCATTGGCTCCTCGGGCACCATTCGGGCCATTGGCCTGGCCCTCAAGGCCGGCGGGCATGGCAACGGCGAAGTGAATGCCGAAGGCCTGTCCTGGCTCAAGCGCAAACTGTTCAAGCTGGGCGAAGTGGACAAGATCGACTTTGAAGGCATCAAGCCTGACCGTCGCACCATCTTCCCGGCTGGCCTGGCGATTCTTGAAGCGATTTTCGACGCACTTGAACTGCAGCGCATGGACCACTGTGACGGCGCTCTGCGCGAAGGCGTGCTTTACGACCTGCTGGGCCGTCATCACCACGAAGACGTGCGTGAGCGCACCCTCAGCTCGCTGATGGACCGTTATCACGTTGATCGCGAACAAGCGGCACGGGTTGAACGCAAGGCGCTGCGCGCTTTCGATCAAGTGGCCAAGTCGTGGGGCCTCAAGGACGGTATATGGCGTGAACTGCTTGGCTGGGCGGCCAAGGTGCATGAAGTCGGGCTGGACATTGCCCACTATCACTACCACAAGCACGGCGCCTACTTGATAGAGCACTCCGACCTTGCCGGTTTCTCACGTGAAGACCAGCAAATGCTCGCACTGCTGGTGCGCGGTCATCGTCGCAATATTCCCAAAGACAAGTTCGCCGAATTTGGCGAAGACGGCATCAAGCTGATCCGCCTGTGCGTGCTGTTGCGCTTTGCGATCCTGTTCTACCACATCCGTGGCAACCAGGAAGCCTCGCAGGTCAAGCTGCGCGCCGAGGGCGATCACCTTGACGTGATCTTCCCCGACGGCTGGCTGGAACAGAACCCGCTGACCCAGGCTGACTTCGAACAAGAAGCGCAATGGCTGACGCGGGTCGGGATTGTGCTGACGGTTTCCTGACCGGGCACAACTCAGACCAACTGTGGGAGCAGGCTCGCTCCCACAGTCGTTACAGCGCTATACCGATGGCCCGGTGCTGACGGCCAGTACCGGCAGGCTCAGACGCTCAAGCAGCGTGGCTTGCGCACTGCGCGGGTTCTGGTTGCCGGTTGGCGTGTTACGAATGTAACGACCGTCCGACTGCAGGCTCCAGCTGTGGGTGTTGTCCGTCAAATAGCACTCAAGCTCCTTCTTAACCCGCAAAATCAGCTTTTTGCCCTCGACCGGGAAGCATGTTTCAACACGCTTATCGAGGTTGCGCTCCATCCAGTCAGCACTGGACAGGAACATCTGCTCTTCGCCGCCATTGAGGAAGTAGAACACCCGCGTGTGCTCCAGGAAGCGGCCGATGATCGAACGCACATGAATATTGTGCGAGACGCCCGCAATCCCCGGACGCAGACAGCACATTCCGCGCACCACCAGATCAATGCGCACCCCGGACTGGCTGGCTTTGTAAAGCGCACGGATGATTTTCGGATCGGTCAGCGAGTTGAACTTGGCGATGATATGCGCCGGCTTGCCTTCAACGGCGAACTGGGTCTCGCGGGCAATCATGTCGAGCATGCCCTTTTTCAAGGTGAACGGCGCATGCAGCAGTTTTTTCATGCGCAGCGTCTTGCCCATGCCGATCAACTGGCTGAACAACTTGCCCACGTCTTCACACAGTGCATCGTCGGAGGTCAGCAAGCTGTAGTCGGTGTAGAGCTTGGCGTTGCCGGCATGGTAGTTACCGGTACCCAAGTGGGCGTAACGCACGATCTCCCCCGCCTCACGGCGCAGAATCAGCATCATCTTGGCGTGGGTCTTGAAGCCGACCACACCATAGATCACCACCGCACCGGCAGCCTGCAGGCGGCTGGCCAGTTGCAGGTTGGACTCTTCGTCAAAACGCGCACGCAGCTCGATCACCGCGGTCACTTCCTTACCGTTACGCGCGGCATCAACCAGCGCATCAACGATCTCGGAGTTGGCACCGCTGCGATACAGGGTCTGGCGCACAGCCAGTACATGCGGATCCTTGGCAGCCTGGCGCAGCAAGTCGACGACTGGGGTAAACGACTCGAACGGGTGCAGCAGCAGGATGTCCTGTTTGCTGACAACGCTGAAAATATTCTCGCTGTTCTGCAACAGCTTGGGGATCGCCGGAGTAAACGGCGTGTATTGCAGCTCCGGGTGACTGTCCAGGCTGGTGATGCTGAACAGGCGCGTCAGGTTGACCGGGCCATTGACCTGGTACAGCTCGGTTTCGTGCAGGCTGAACTGCTTGAGCAGGTAGTCGGACAGGTGCTTGGGGCACGTATCGGCAACTTCCAGGCGCACGGCGTCACCGTAACGACGTGAGAACAACTCGCCACGCAGCGCGCGGGCCAGGTCTTCAACATCTTCGGTATCGACCGCCAGATCGGCGTTACGGGTCAGGCGGAACTGGTAGCAGCCCTTCACCTTCATGCCTTGAAACAGGTCATCGGCATGCGCGTGGATCATCGACGACAGGAACACATAGTTGTCTCCTGCCCCGCCCACGTCTTCAGGCAGTTTGATCACGCGTGGCAACAGGCGCGGTGCCGGGATGATCGCCAGGCCCGAATCACGACCAAAGGCATCGATGCCTTCCAGCTCGACGATAAAGTTCAGGCTCTTGTTCACCAGCAACGGAAACGGGTGCGTCGGGTCCAGGCCAATCGGGGTGATGATCGGCGCGATTTCGTCGCGGAAGAACTTGCGCACCCACGCCTTGATCTTGGTGTTCCAGTGCCGGCGACGGATAAAGCGCACCTGATGCTTTTCCAGCTCGGGCAGCAGAATGTCGTTGAGGATCGCGTACTGGCGATCTACATGGCCGTGGACCAGTTCGCTGATACGGGCCAGCGCCTGATGCGGCTGCAAGCCATCGGCACCCGCTTGCTCACGGGCGAAGGTGATTTGCTTCTTCAGGCCCGCGACACGAATTTCGAAAAACTCATCCAGGTTGCTGGAAAAAATCAGCAGAAACTTCAACCGCTCAAGCAGCGGATAGGACTCATCCAGCGCTTGTTCCAATACGCGAATGTTGAACTGCAATTGCGACAACTCACGATGGATATACAGGCTGCTGTCATCAAGGCCAGGAACGGCAATCGCCGGATGCACCGCCGCGTGCGACTCGGCCGCAGCAGGCGCATGGGCTTGCGGTTCAGGCGGGGTTTCAGGGACTGGCTCAACAATCGGCTGAGCTTCAGTGGCAACGATTTCAGCAAGTCCTTCGGTATTCATTGAATGTTCCTGTAAGAGCGGGTTTGACTCTCGTAACAGTTAAGCGACACCAGCAGTCAAGTTGCCAGAATGCCATCAACGCCAGCGGGTTTAAACCGCTCCAAGGCGCTTTATGCGGGCCTGAGCTTGGTTAGAGGGCGATTTGACGAATTTGTTTCCAAGGCCTCTGACACGGCTTTGAAGCAATAATCACCTGCGCGCATGGTTATAGCGCCTCGCCATGAACACTAGATGACAACGCTAATGATGTAGGTCAAATACACATGATTTGTAGGATTTGTTAACGCAAAGTCACATTTCGATACTTTCCCGAACGTCCCTTAAGGCGTAGGCTGCGCGTTCATTTCGCCAGCATCCAGACAATGCTCCAACAATTTCTTCAAGAATTCGGCTACTTCGCCCTGTTTCTAGGGACGTTCTTTGAAGGTGAGACCATTCTGGTTCTCGCAGGCTTCTTGGCGTTCCGCGGATACATGGACCTCAAACTGGTCATGATCGTGGCGTTCCTCGGCAGTTATGCCGGAGATCAGCTGTGGTACTTCCTGGGGCGCAAGCACGGCCGCAAACTGTTGGCGCGCAAACCGCGCTGGCAACTTATGGGCGACAAGGCACTGGAGCACATTCGCAGGCACCCGGATATCTGGGTCCTGAGTTTTCGCTTCGTCTACGGCCTGCGTACCGTCATGCCTGTGGCAATTGGCCTGTCGGGCTACCCGCCGGGCCGCTATTTGCTGCTCAACGGTATTGGCGCGGCCATCTGGGCCATTGCCCTGGCCACCGCCGCTTACCACTTTGGTGCCGTGCTCGAAGGCTTGCTGGGCAACGTCAAGAAGTATGAGCTGTGGGTGCTCGGCGCCTTGCTGCTGCTCGGCCTGTGCCTGTGGGCCCGCCGCCGCTTCAAGAATGCGCGCCTGGCCAGACAGACCGCCCTTGAAGAGAAGAACAAGAGCAACGCCGAAGTCAGCAACCCGCCAGCCGAGTGATGCGGTTACGGCACACGTAGAGCCCCATCACGCTCAACAGGGTGTAACTGGACAGGCCGACCCAGCCCAATGCGCTGGCCGGCCACAGCCCCGCCACAGGGGCCAGCCAGACCAGTGGCACATTGAGCGCCAGGCGCAACCACTCAAGCTTCAACGCCCAGGGCCGATTCTCCAGGCCTGCCCCCAGCACAAACAACCCCAACGCCATATACCCCCAGCCCAGCATCAGCGCTTGGGGCGACAGCGTCTCGCCCAGATTCAGCAAATAACTGCCCAGGGCCACATAAACCGCAAATTGCGACGCGATGTACACCTGCTGGCGAAACGGCAAGGGCACTTCGAATTTCTCGAACCGGCTTAAATCCGGCTTGCTCATCGGGTACTTCGCCGCCACATCCGCCGGGCGCCAGCCTGTGGGCATAAACCAGATGCGCAGTTTGTCTTGCCAGCGTGTGGTGCGCCGCGCATCAGCCAGTAACTGGCCATAGAACTGCCAGTTGGCCCACAGCGGGTTCCAGCTTTGCAACGGTGTAGTCACCCCGAACACCACCGGCTCGGCATCGTCCTCTTCCTGAAAGGTGCCGAACAAACGGTCCCAAACAATGAACACTCCGCCGTAATTGCGATCCATGTAGAGAGCATTCTGTGCATGGTGAGCACGATGATTGGAAGGCGTCACAAAGAACCACTCGAACCGGCCCAGCTTGGGCACATGGCGGGTATGAACCCAGAACTGATAGAGCAGGTTGACGGTGGCCACCGTGACAAATACCGACAGCGGCACACCCAGCACCGCCATTGGCAGGTAAAACACCCAGCCGAACACAAACCCGGTGCTGGTTTGGCGCAGGGCGGTGGACAGGTTGTAGTCTTCACTCTGGTGATGCACCGAATGCGCGGCCCACAGCACGTTGCGCTCATGCCCGAGGCGATGGTGCCAGTAGTAGCAAAAGTCATAGAACACAAAAGCAAACAACCAGACCCACAGGCTGTCCTCGGGCAGATGCAGCAGCGCCAGATAGTTAAGCGCCAGCGCATAGGTGACAAGGCCTACGCCCTTGGTCAGCAAACCGGTGGTGGTGGACAGCACGCCGGCGCTCAGGCTGCTGACGGTGGCTGCCAGACGATAAGTGCGCATCCCGCGCCAGCGGTCCGCCAGCAACTCGACAGCAATCAGCACAAAGAAAAACGGCACGGCATACAAAATCAGCTTCATGGCACACCCCGAGCGATATTCCATCAAGCGTAGGCGTACTTACTGCGAAACCCTATGGCATCAAGCGCCAAATCAGGCGACATTAACGCCATGAACAAGGAGACCGACATGACCACAAAAAAAGTTGCCGTCATTCTTTCGGGTTGCGGCGTCTATGACGGCGCCGAGATCCACGAAAGCGTGATCACCCTGCTGCGCCTGGACCAGCGCGGCGCCAAAGTGCAGTGCTTTGCCCCCGACATTGCGCAACTGCATGTCATCAACCACCTGACCGGCGAGCAAATGCCCGAGACCCGCAACGTGCTGGTGGAATCGGCGCGCATTGCCCGGGGCGAGATCAAGGATATTCGTGAGGCCAGGGTCGAGGATTTTGATGCCCTGATCATACCGGGCGGGTTTGGCGCAGCCAAAAACCTCTCCAGCTTTGCCACTCAGGGCGCTGCGTGCACGGTCCAGCCAGAGGTGTTGAGCCTGGCCGAAGCCTTTGCTGAAGCGGGCAAACCCATTGGCCTGATGTGCATATCACCCGCCATCGCCGCCAAGATTTATGGCCCGGGCGTGATCTGCACCATCGGCACCGACGCCGACACTGCCGCGGCCGTCACCAAGATGGGCGGTTCCCACCAAGAGTGCGAAGTATCGGAAATTGTCGAAGACAAGGCGCGCAAGCTGGTGAGCACACCGGCTTACATGCTCGCCAAATCCATCAGCGAGGCAGCATCCGGAATCAACAAAATGGTAGACCGGGTACTGGAGCTTACTCAAAAAAGCTGATCAGCCCCGTGCCAGCCGGGTCAGGATCCGGTCCAGGGCATTGGCGAACGCCTGCTTGTCGCGCTCGCCATAGGCGCCCTGCCCGCCGCTGACCTGGCCTTGTTCGCGCAGATCGGTAAACAGATTGCGCACCGCAAGGCGTTCGCCCATGTTTTGCGAGTCAAACTCCTTGCCCCGCGGGTCGAGCGCGGCGACGCCCTTCTTGACCAGCCGGTCGGCCAGCGGCACATCGCTGCAAATTACCAGCTCGCCGGGCACGGCGTGCTCGACCAGATAGTCATCCGCAGCGTCCGGGCCGCTGGGCACCACAATCAGTTTGACCAGCGCATAGGTTGGCTTGATCTGGCTCTGCCCTGCCACCAGCACCACTTCAAACTGACGCTTGAGAGCGAACTTGATGACCTGATCCTTCGCCGCCTTGGGACATGCATCTGCGTCGATCCAGACACGCATGAGAGTAACTCCTGAAAAATGAGCCAAGGCTATCACCTGCAAGCCAATCAGGACGGAGTACGGGCTCAGCCTTTGAGTTTGTAACCGCCACCTTCAACGCCTTCATGCAACTCAGACTGAATGCGCTCATATAAAGCATTGGCTTGCAGAGTAGTAATGGAGCGCGAGCAGTCGCGCAATACAACCCGCAGCAAAACGTTTTCTTGCCCCGGTAAAAGCCCGAGCCGATCGATCGCCTGTACCGGCAACTCATCTATAGCCCAACGCCCTATGACTTGCATTTCCTCAATCCAGACAGAGCGATCACCCGCCGCAAGCAACATTTTTTCGGTCAGCACCTCTTCACTCAAACCCGGCGTCACAGCAAGGGAGATATCTCGCGTAATTGAGGGCAACCGCGAAACGGTTTTCCAGGGTTGCAAGTCATACATCTGGGCCTGAACACGCTTATCAGGATCGCGTAACAAGCGGATATCGGGTATGCCCTTGCGCAACATGGTCAAACGGTCCAGACCCATACCCAATGCCAGGCCACCATGCCGGGAAGGATCAATCCCCAGCCTTCGCAAAAGTGAAGGTGCAATACACCCGCACTCAAGCACTTCGACGGGCTGCCCCTGGGAGATCAGGTTTACCTCTATTCCTCCCTCGGTGTAATGGTGCGGGCTGGGGCTGTATACCCACTCCATATCGGGTACTGAACACTCAAGGATGTCGCTTACCAACTTCAGCAAATGTGAGCGTGTGGAAAGCTCTGGATCACCGAGAACCCAAATATCCATTTGATGTGGCTCAGCACAGTGCCATCTGTCGCGGCTATCCCGCCTGAAAGTAATCCCCGGGGCCGCCAAAAGGATGACCTCTCCTGCTTGGCGGTCCTGAGCAATGCGCTGCAAAGCCCGCGGGATTTGGCTGGTAGTTTGAGTGCGCAATAGCGAGTGCTCGTCTACCCAGCGCGTATGCTCACTGCCTAATGTAACTTCCGCAGGATCGTAACCAAGCAATCCATAGTTCTCTTGAGCAGAAACAATGCGCGGGCCTCTCAGGATCTTGCCGGCAGGCCAACCCCGTATCACCAGGCCCTCCAGCACCTCCCCCAACAAAAGCCCAATGGCATGCGCTGGATGCTCCAGCTCAGTGAGATCACACAGTTCAAGGGCGTCACTGACCGAGCGTGCGCAAAGATACTGTTTTGATGAAAGCATAACGATTCCTCATGCAGATCGTGGCAAACACCAGCGCGTACTGGCCAGATAGAAGCGATCAGATAAACATCCAACAACTCACAACGGCAAATCAACAAAATACTTATGAAATATCAATTATCAGGCAATACCTACATACATTTCCTACGCTAAGAGCTCTCCCGACTTAACAAGAGCCCACAAATTAAAAAACAATATAACCCCATGATGATTATTGCTTTGAGCTTTTAACAACCCTGCCTAACATGACCACGTCCTGAGTGACTCAGGCGCCTGATAAATAAACTTTCCATGCATCATAAAGAGGAAGAACCATGACACATTCTACTTTTTCAAAAGAAGCATTAAACCGGACCACCTCCGACCCGGACAATTTTGGCTGGGCGCCACTGGCCTGGGCTTATGAACCTGACTGAGCGGGCAATGTAAACATGAGTGCCACGTTTATTAATTACACATAAAACTGGCACTCATTACACCCGAGAGGACAAGCCCATGACTTATAAAACCCTTCCTTTCAACTTTACAGACATGCGAATTATTTCAGACAGCATCGCCTTCCTTCATCAGTGCAAGGCTGACGGTTTCACCACGCAGGCACTCAATCAAATAGAGTCTCTTCCAGAGCAAAGTCTTATTTTTTCATTTTGCAATGAGGCCGCCAGGCGAACCTTTGAAATAGCCAAGCTCACGCCCGCCAAACAGAGCATTTTTTGTGCGGTGCATGTGTTCGAGGCCTCGGTGGAGAGCGCGCGCTACGGTCTCGACTTAATACTTAAAAGTGATTTTCTCTGTGCACTCAAAAAGCAACGAAGTGTATTAGAGAAACTTGATAAGCATCGGCACTTTAATTTGCACGGCGACTGCTCTGAAGCCAGCGTTATGATTTCAGAGCATACGACCCCCTACGCCATGATCGAAGAAGACATTACCAAGAACTTTATTCACTCGGTTGCTGAATTTTTCGAAGTCCATTATGCACATATGAATGCAAGCGCTCCTTGTCCGTTTCAAGTCAACGGATACTTGAGTGTCTCAGGCATTCTTACCGTACTTAGAAAAGCACCATTGATAAAGGACCACGCAATGAAAATCGCCCTTGAGCAATTAACCCAAGCAGTCGCACTCCACACCGCACGCCTCACGGTAAAAAACAACATCATCACCTCATTTGTCGTCAATCATATTGACCATGCCGAGTTACTGAAGTGTGCAGCAGGCCCCCGAGGGTTAGCCCTGACAGAGTTTGCAGTTGGCGTTAACGAGTCCATTGCACCTGTTATCGACTACCGCATTAACTCTCAAATGAATGAAGGCATTAGCGGGGTGCATGTCGCTATAGGCGATGGGTCTTCGGGCTATCACATTGATTTTCTGAGCCCGGGTGTGGACTTCAGCCCCACTGAGGCTGAAGGCACATAAACAGACACAGCGGGTTGGAGCTGTATTATCGGGCTCTGCGTATCGTCGGCAAGCCAGCTCCCAACGGGAGCCTCAGGCTTACCGAAAATACATCAAGGCTTAAGCCTGCACCCGGCGTTTCTCCGCCATTTTGCTACGGCTGTACAACACGATAATTGCCAAAATGGCTACGGCTTGCGCACTCAGCGAGTACGCATCTGCGTGAATACCCAACCAGTCGAAGTCGAAGAACGCTACAGGCCGTGTGCCGAAGATGCCCGCTTCTTGCAGTGCCTTCACGCCATGCCCCGCGAATACCACCGACAACGCGCAGAGCAAGGCCGCGTTGATGCTGAAAAACAGCGCCAATGGCAATTTTGCCGAGCCACGCAGAATGATCCACGCCAGGCCCATCAGCAATACCAGTGCCGTGGCGCCGCCCGCCAATACCGCGTTGTGACCCGCAGGGCCGGCTTGCAGCCACAGGGTTTCGTAGAACAAGATCACTTCGAACAGTTCGCGGTACACCGAAAAGAACGCCAGTATCGCGAAGCCAAAACGACCGCCGCCACTGACCAAACTGCTTTTGATGTAATCCTGCCACGCGGCGGCGTGACGACGGTCGTGCATCCATACGCCCAGCCACAGCACCATGACGCTGGCGAACAAGGCTGTGCAGCCCTCCAGCAGCTCGCGCTGGGCACCGCTGACGTCGATGACATAGGCAGCCAGCGCCCAGGTCGCCAGCCCCGCCACCAGGGCCAGGCCCCAGCCGACGTTGACACTGCGCACCGCCGATTGCTGACCGGTATTGCGCAGGAAAGCCAGGATCGCGGCCAGAACTAGAATCGCTTCCAGGCCTTCACGCAGCAAAATCAACAGCCCGGAGACATAGCTCAAGGTCCAGCTCAGGCCATCGCTGCCCAGCAGCCCGGCAGATTCCTTGAGCAAGACTTTGGCCGCTTCCAGTCGCTGTTCGACCTGCTCGATCGGCAAGCCGTCCTGCAGCGATTGCCGATAGGCCATCAGGGCTTTTTCAGTGTTTTTGCGCACATTGGCGTCAACGTTATCCAGCGAACTTTCAACGAGTTCAAAACCTTCCAGATAAGCCGCCACCGACAGGTCGTAGGCTTGCTCACGGTCACCGGCGCGGTAAGCCGCCAGGCTTTTATCCAGGGTGGCGCTGGTGTAGTCGAGCAACTGCGCCGGGCCGCGTTTGACTAGCGGCGGTTGCGCCCGCTGGGCACGGAACGTGGCGGTCGCCTCGGGGCCTTCAGCCGCCAGCACTTCATTCGGGGTTTGACGGGCGAGGTCCGCCAGGTTGTAGGTTTTGTCTGCCTTGATGGCACTCGGGTCGGCACTCAGCCCGGCGATGTAGGTGGCCAGGTCCCAGCGCTGACGCTCGTCCAGCTGATCAGCGAACGAAGGCATGTCGGTGCCTTCAACCCCCAGGCCAAGGGTGTTGTAGATCGCGTAGAGGCTCAGGCGGTCCAGGCGCTGGCCATCGCGCAAGTTGGCCGGGGGTGGCGTCATGCCCACACTTGCCGGGCCATCACCGGCGCCGGTTTCACCGTGACACACCGAACAATGCTGCGCGTACAACGGCGCACCGCGGGTCGGGTCCGGGGTAATTGCCGGAGCCTGGCTGACCTCATAGGCCACGGCCAGTTTGGCCCCCAATTGCCGGGCTTCACGGGCAACAGCGGTGCCGTCTTCACGCTTTTCGATGGCCGTTTGCAGAGCATTCACGCCCTGCACCAGTTCGTCACGCTCAGGGCGTTGCGGCAAGTCAGCGATCAGTCCTTTGAGTACAGCCAGAAACTCAAGCTGCTCGCGGTACTCGGTCTCGTCGATGACCTTGCCGTTTTCAACCGTGGGCGGGTAGTCCGCACCGATATAGTCAATCAGGTGCAGCGCCTGAGAGGCGCCTTCCGGGGAGTTGGCAGAAGCAGCCAGGCTGCAAAACGCAAGCACGGGCAACAGGAGCCATGCCAAAAAACGCGAGCGGGAGGTCATCGATCAATCCGGATGGAAATGAGAAGTAACATATTGTTCACTTCCCATCATCCCGACTCAAGGCCTTTAGACGGTAGCGCGATGCAACGTCGCCAGAAAACCCGCTGCGCCAACAAACAGACCGGCAAAAGTACGGTTCATGCGGCGCTGCTGCTTGGGGGTGCGCAACAAGCGCAGGACCTTGGACGCCAAACCGGTGTAACCGGCCATGACCACCAGATCGACGCAAATCATCGTCACACCCAACGTCAGGTATTGGGACACCAGTGGCTCTGCCGGGTTGACGAACTGCGGCAGCACGGCGAGCATGAAAACCAGCGCCTTGGGGTTGCTGACGTTGACCAGAAAGCCGCGAAATACCAGCGCCAGCGGCTTGCCGATGGGTCGCACAGCAGCGTCATCGCTCAGGTCAGCTGGCAGGGCCCGCCATTGTTTGACGGCGAGGTACACAAGATAGGCCACGCCGAACCATTTGATCGCGTAGAAGGCCGTGGATGAGGCCGCGAGTATGGCGCCAACCCCGGCGGCGACAATGGCAATTTGCAGCGCCAGGCCCAGTTGCAGGCCCAGGGCGTTCCAGTAACCGCGCCAGAAGCCGTACTGCAGACCGCACGACATCGAGGCAATCGCACCGGCGCCGGGGGACAGGCTGATTACCCAACAGGCAGCAAAAAAGGCCAACCACGTTTCCAACGACATCGCACACCTCGGACAAGATCTGTAACAAGTCCCTTAAGCTAATGCGTTGGTTGAAAATTGACCACAGTTTTTTGAGGTTGCAACTGACTCTGTGGGAGCGGGCTTGCTCGCGATACAGACGACGCGGTCTGGCTGAATGCCCCCATCGATCCAATTGCGAGCAAGCCTGCCACAGTGACAATCAGAGATCGCTTTCCCGCCAGCGGCGTACCGAGCGCTGGAAGAACAGGCTGTTGGGGACTTGCACCATGCTGCTACCGCTACCCGATTCAGCGGGCTCGATCAGCGTGGTGTAAAGCAGGTTGATGGCCACCACACGGCCTTTGACGCCGGGCTTGTCCAGCGTGTCGAGTAACTCCACCACGTCGCCAATGCGAAACGGCCCCACGGTAAAGATCAACACGGCACAAAGCAGATTGGAAAGCACGCTCCACATGGCGAAGAAGGCAATTGCCGCTACCGCCACAAAGCCCGACAGCGCCGTCCACAACACGGTGGCCGAAACCCCCAGACGCTCCAGCACAACGATCACTGCGCTGCCCATGATGAACCAGCGCAAGACGCCGCGCAGCGGCATCATCAGTTGCGGCGGAAACGGGTAGCGCTCGCCCAGACGGGTAAGGAATCGCGCCACAACACGCTGCGAGAAATAGCCCGCCAACAGAATCAGCAGAATCTGCACACCAATCCACAGCGGTGCGATCAGTTCGGCGGGCACTGGCAAGTGTAGGGCTTCCATCAGGACAGGGCTTCCAGCTCTGCTTGCATGGACTCAAGCAATTCCAGCGCTTCCATCCAGCGCTCTTCCAACTGGCTTTCGAGCACTTTGAGCTTGGCCTGTTCCGCCAGCAGATCACGCAATTCATCTTTGCGCGCAGCTTCGTAAACGGCACTGTCGCCCAGGCTGGTTTCGATTTTTGCCAGCTTTTCGTTGACCTTGCCCAGCTCGCTTTCAAGCTTGTCGGCTTCGCGTTTATGCGGCGCCAACTGCTGACGCAACGCTGCAGCGGCCTGACGTTGAGCCTTTTTATCGGTTTTGTCAGGGTTGACCAGCGTGGTGCTGACCGGCGCATTGCGTAAACGGTAGTCGGCCAGCCAGCGGGCATAGTCTTCCAGGTCGCCGTCGAACTCCTGAACCTTGCCATCGGCAACCAGCAGGAACTCATCCGTGGTGCTCTTGAGCAAATGCCGATCGTGAGACACCACCAGCACTGCGCCGCTGAACTCTTGCAAGGCCATGGTCAGCGCCAGACGCATTTCGAGGTCGAGGTGGTTGGTCGGTTCGTCGAGCAGCAGCAGGTTAGGCCGGCCCCAGGCAATCAGCGCCAGTGCCAGGCGGGCTTTTTCGCCGCCGGAGAAATTAAGTACCGGCTCGTCAATACGCGCACCACGGAAGTCGAAACCACCCAGGAAGTCGCGCAGGGTCTGCTCACGCTCGGTCGGCGCCAGACGCTGCATATGCAGCAACGGGCTGGCCTTGGAGTCCAGCGAGTCGAGCTGGTGCTGGGCAAAGTAACCGACGACCAGATTCTCGCCACGGGCCAACCGACCCGACAACGGCTCCAGTTCGCCTGCGAGGTTTTTGATCAGGGTCGATTTACCCGCGCCATTCGGCCCGAGCAAGCCGATACGGGCGCCCGGAACCAGTTGCAGCTTGACCTTCTCCAGAATGGTTTTGTCGCCATAGCCTAGACGGGCATCGGACAAGTCCAGTAGCGGGCTGGAAAGCTTGACCGCCTCGCGGAACACGAAGTCGAACGGCGAATCGACATGGGCCGCGCTCAGTTCTTCCATGCGCTCAAGGGCCTTGATCCGGCTTTGCGCCTGACGGGCCTTGGTGGCCTGGGCCTTGAAGCGGGCGATGTAGCTTTCCATGTGCGCACGTTGCGCCTGCTGCTTCTCGTAGGCCTGCTGTTGCTGGGCCAGACGTTCGGCACGGGCCCGTTCAAATGCGCTGTAACCACCGCGGTAGAGGGTGATCTTGCGCTGATCAACGTGGGCGATGTTGTCGACCACGGCATCGAGGAAGTCCCGATCGTGAGAGATCAGCAGCAAGGTGCCGGGGTAGTTCTTGAGGAAGTCTTCAAGCCACAGGATGGCGTCGAGATCCAGGTGGTTGGTCGGCTCATCGAGCAACAACAGATCCGACGGGCACATCAGGGCCTGCGCCAGGTTGAGGCGCATCCGCCAACCACCGGAAAAGTCGGCAACCGGGCGGTCCATCTGTTCGTTGGTAAAGCCCAGCCCGGCGAGCATTTTGCGTGCCCGCGCATCGGCGGTGTAGCCGTCGGCGCTGTCCAGCTCGGCGTGCAGGCGCGCCTGTGCGGCACCGTCTTCGTCGGCCTCGGCCTTGGCCAGATCGGCTTGTACCTTGCGCAAGCGCTGGTCGCCATCGAGCACGTAGTCGATCGCGATGCGGTCGAGGGTGTCGATTTCCTGGCGCATATGAGCGATCCGCCAGTCAGCCGGGAGCAGACAATCCCCGGAATCAGGCGTCAACTCACCCAGCAGCAAGGCGAACAAAGTGGATTTACCGGCGCCATTGGCGCCGACCAGACCGGCTTTATGGCCGGCGTGCAGGGTCAGCTCGGCGTCTTCTAGCAGACGTTGCGGACCACGCTGTAAAGTCAGGTTCTGAAGTCGGATCATAATGGCGGCGGAGTCTACCAGCTTCCCTCTCAACTGGCGCGAATTGCACTATGCAGACTGACCTGTGGAATTACTGTTTGAGCCTCTATGCCCGCCCTGGAGTGGAGCAGGCCTGCCTGCACTTGCAAGACCAGGGCCTGGATGTGTGCGTGCTGCTGTGTGCGGCCTGGCTTGAGGCACGCGGCGTGGCGTGCGATGAGGTGCGCCTTGACCAGCTGAACGCCTGTGCCGGCCCCTGGCAGCGCGAGGTGGTGCAGCCGTTACGGCGACTGCGCACACATTGGCGCGAAGCGGCCGCCCACGACGATGCGCTGGCAGCGCTGCGCGTGCAGGTCAAGGCATTGGAGCTGGAAGCAGAGCGGACTTTGTTGCGGCGCCTGGAGTCAGTGACTCAGGGCTGGACGCAAACCCAATCGCAGGATACTTGCGCTTGGCTGCAGAAAGTGGCGGACGATGCCGGTCACCCTGATTGCGACGCGCTGCATACGCTGCGCGTCGCAATCAATCGCGCTTAAGAAGCGCTGGCCGGGGTCGTAGCCGAGTTTGTAGCGGTAGCCGGGGCCGGCGCAGGGGCTGCAGCAGGTGCCGCGGCTGCGGAGGTCACTGCGGGCTTGGCTGGTGTCGCGGCTGGCTTGGCGGCTGGCCTTCTCACGGCAGGCTTGGCTGCTGCGGGTTTGGCTGCAGGCTTGGCCGCAACGGGCTTGGCAGCAGGTTTGGCCGCAGGCTTGGCCGCTGCAGGTTTAGCTGCAGGTTTGGCCGCGACTTTTACCGGGGCTTTCACTGGCGCTTTAGCGGCTACCGGTTTGGTCGCTGCGGGTTTGGCGGTTGGTTTTGCCGCAGCCGTTTTGGCCGCTGCAGGCTTGGCCGCTGCGGTTTTTGCCACAACTGGTTTGGCCGCAGGTTTAGCCGCTGCCACTGTGGCGGCGGGCTTGGCAGCTGCTTTGGCCGGGGCCTTGGCAACAGCTTTGGCAGCCGGTTTTTTCGCCGCCGCTGCAGGCTTGGCATCACGGCTCGACAAGGCCTTGCCAACCGCCTCTTTGACGCGACCGATACCTTGGGCCAACTTCAGGCTTTCTTGCGCATCGCGCTTGAGTTGCAGGATATAAGTGCGAGTTTCGCTTTGACGGTCTTTGAGCGAGTCGAGCAGTTGCTCAAGCTCTTTGACCCCAGCCTTGGCCTTGGCCTGAGCCTTGGATTTGCCAGCGTTGGCGGCGTCCTGCAATTTTGCACGGGACTTGTGCAGTTTTTCCTGCGCTTTACCGCGCTGCTTTTCAAGCTTGGCGAGCAATTTCTCAGCATCAGCCAACGCTTGGGAGCAAGCGTTTTCCAAATGCTCAAGCAGACTGCCTGAGAGCTGTTGGAGCAAGTGCAACGGCGTATTTACGGGCTTCTTATTGGCCGACATGGTTTACCTCCTGGCTGAAGTGAGTGCGGCTCATACTAGACCTCTGTAACTACCGCCGCTAGGGCATGTTGACACTAAGGATAGCTACACGTTGCATGACGGAGAAAAACTTGTGCTGGATCAACCTTTAACCGCCAATCCAGCTAAATTCAAAGAGCGCCCGAACGTCATTCCGGCGCGCCGAATTAAAACATCGGCGCCGCTCGGGCGCTGGCATAATCCCTCGCACATCACGCCGGAGAACCACCATGCCGCGTTACTTGTTTTGGATCTTGTTGTGCCTTGCACCTCTGACTCACGCAGCCTCCGCCCCCTCCCCCGACAATGCCCAGGATCTGGCCTACAGCATGGGCGCCAGCCTGGGCGAACGCTTGCGCCAGGAAGTCCCCGGGCTGCAGATCCAGGCATTGATCGAGGGCCTGCACACCGCCTACCAAGGCAAACCTCTGGCCCTGACTGATGAGCGCATCGAACAGATTCTGGCACTGCATCAGGCTCAAACAGATCCCGGGCAGGGCAAAGCCGGAATCAACGCTGCCCTGAGCGCGGAAGATGTTTTTTTGATGGTCGAAAAACAGCAGCCGCAAGCTCGCGAACTGGCTGACGGTATCATCCTGACCGAACTCAAGCCCGGCAAAGGGGCCAAGCCCGGCCCACAGGATTCGGTGTATGTGAGCTATGTGGGTCTACTGCCCGATGGCACCGTGTTCGACCACAGCACCCAGCCACAATGGTTTCGCCTGGGCAGCGTAATCGCCGGCTGGCGTAGTGCATTGGTACAGATGCCGGTGGGTGCGAAATGGCGGCTGGCGATACCTTCAAGTCAAGCTTACGGCGCCCAGGGTGCAGGAGATCTGATTGCTCCCAATACGCCACTGGTGTTTGAAATCGAACTGTTCGCGACCCGAAAATAACCACCCAGAAATGAAAAAACAGCGCGCCATTGCGCACTGTTTTCTAAATGGGTTGCAGCTTAAGCCTGAGCGGCTTCTTTCTGTTTGTGCGCGCTGTGCAGCACTTCGATCAGGCAGTCTTCAAGTTCAAAACGCTCATCAAGCAAAGCGCCCAAAACCTTGATTTCTTCTGCCAGCTTGTCACAGTCAGGGCGATGGGCCTTACCGTCACAGTGATCGTTGAAAGCCAGAGCGGCTTCGGTAATCACGTTGATACGCGGGTAGATGGTCTCTGCCAGGGCAAGCCCGCGCTCGTCATTGAAGGCCTTGGCCTCCTGATTGAGCTGCTCGTATATCTCGAAATGGCCTGCGGACACGTAGTCGACCAACAGTTGGCAAAACTCTTTTTGAGGCCCGCGCTTAGGGTTGTTTTGCTGCTCCAGCAGAGCGGCATAAGCCTTCACAAGTTTACGGCGCTCATGCAACCAGCGGTCAACCAGCTGGTGGACGCCGTTGAAACGTTCCTGAGCACTCTCGCATCTTTCGAGCATGATGATCTCTCTTCCCTTGTGGGCCCATGCCACCCGACATCAGCCAGGCCTGTGTGAACCAAAACCTGCACGATTGCACGGGCATTGGGGCGGCATAACTCCGTGATACGTGCGGGCCAGATTATGCCCGCTCGCCAACTGCTTCAAGGTACGCACGAGAGAAAATTCATACAAGCGTTTAATCCTAAGTGCTACTTCACGTCGCAGTCACGGGGTAATTTGTCGCTATTAATCGAGCGACTAATCTGAAATATGGCAAGAACAAGGAGGCCGATAAAGGCCAGCAAGCTCAACTCGGGAATACTCAAGTCAAATATGGTCCAGTACATATGCGTGCAGTCTTCACTGCCGCGATAAATCATCGAAATGATTTCACTCGGCGACATGTCGCGCCAAACGCACGCCAGCTCTGGCTGACAAAGCATCAATTGATCTGGCGCCAGCTGTTGCAGCCATACCTGCCTCAAGGCACTCGTCGCGCCACCCAGCGCGAACAGCATGGAGGCAATGGAGTAGCACCACATGCCTAAACCTTTAGGGCCATGGGCAAAAGCCATCAGGTTGACGAGGCAGAAATCCAGCAAAAAAAAGCGCTGTACCTGACATAACGAACAAGGCTTGAGCCCAGGCCCGTACTCCAGATAAAAAGTGCTACCCATTACCAAGGCGCCTACTACAAAGGCTAAAAAGAAAATGAAACGTGAACCTGCCAAGAACATGGCTTTTCCATGACAAAAGAGACAGTAGGTTACGGTAGATGAAAGCCATTAGCCCTTTCAAGGTGACCCTAAGCGGATAGTTCTCGAAGGAATCAAGGAAATCCCAACAGGAACACTAGGCCTTGAGAATAAATCATGTAGGAGAAAACAGATTACTCCTCCTTTGCTCAAAACTGCAGACAGCCCGACGTGTGCCGAAACACAGGCCAGGCTGACGTCTTCACAGGGTCGTGGCAGCTATTGGCAAGGGTGATGCGAGCAAACGTTCATCCAGCAGATTCAGCCCTTCCTGAAAAAGTTGATTACTGCGTCCCGTATCCCCCAACTGGGCCAGCAGGCGCGCAAGCTCGGCACAGGTTTCGGGGTTGCGCTCCACCTTGAGGCTGCTTTCAAGATAATCCCGCGCTTTACCCCACAGACTGTTTTGCAGGCACAGGCGCCCCAGGGTCAACAGCAGGCTGGCATCGCCGGGATGGCTCTTGAGCCAGCCTTCGGCGGTCTGCAACTGCTTGATCGGGTCACTACCGCGCAGCAGGCCATAGAGGCGCACAAGGTGGCTGTCGTAGCTGCGCTTGAGCGCCCCACGCAAGACTTCTTCAGCTTCGGTTTGCGCACCCAGCTGACGTAATTGCTCTGCATAGGCCAGCACCAGCGCGGGTTCCTGGCGCTGGGCCGAGGTAAGCTGTTGCCAGGCGCGCTGAAGTGACTGCAACCCCGCCTCGCCTTCGCTTTCACGCTGGGCCGCCAGGCTCAGATTCTGCCCCCAGGCCCGGCGCTCCAGCTCGGCCAGCTCCCTGGCCGGCAATACCTTGTCCTTGCGCAGCTCTGGCAGCAGGCGAATCAACGCCGTCCAGTCGCCCCGCTGCTGATACAGGCGCTGCAACTGGCGCAACACCTGAACATTATGCGGATGACGCTCGTGCATGGCTTGCAAGGTCACCAGGGCACCATCGGTGTCGGCACGATCAACCTGCAACTGGGCATGGCTCAGGGCAATGGCCAGTTCGGCCTGGGGCTGACGCTCCAGCGCACGCTCCAGCAAGTTATCGCTTTCTTCGTAGTGCCCCAGCTCGTTGGCCGCTCGTGCAGCCCCCAGGTAGTAGAGCAATGGCTGCGGCTCAGCTTCGGCGGCACGGGCCAGATGCTTCTGTGCGCTGGCCCAACGGCCCTCGGCAAGGTCCATCTGGCCTTGCTCGATGGCGATCTGTACCCGACGGCTGCGGTTGCGCCGCGACCACGGGTTGACCAGCCCGGTAGATGCCGTCACCAGCTCCACCAGCAGCTTGATTCCCCACACCAGCAGCCAAAGCACAGCCAGCAGCGCGAGCGTTGCCCAGACACTGGATTCGTAGCGGAAATTTTTATAGGCAATCAGCACATAGCCCGCGTCTTCAGCGATTGCCAGGCCGATGCAGGCCGCCGCTGCAATCAACAAAAACACAATCACATAGAAGCGCTTCATGGGCGACTCTCCTGCGCCGGGCCGCCAGCCGCTTTACCCGGCTCGTCGGCACTTACATGCCGGCGCTCAAGGTAAGCCTGCACCGCACTCAGGGCGGCTGCCAGGTCCGGGGTTTTTACCGTGACCGGCTGCTGGCCGAGCTCAACCACTTGTTCGAGGATTTTTTTGCTCTGCGGGTTATCCGCATTGAAGTTGCCCTTGAGCACATCTTGCGCCTGCTCCAGAGCCCGGGTGTATACGGCCTCCTGACCGTTGAGGGCTGCCCACTGGGCTTGCTCCAGCGCCAGGCTCAGGGCCAGGCGCACTTGCGTCAGGCTTTGACCCGCCAACAGCGGACGCACATTTTTATCGGCATTGAAGTCGATGCGGATGTAGTGCGAGATCTCATCCCACCACTGGGACCAGCGGCTTGCGCCATCGCCATCAGCGGTGAGGCTTGCCAGCGAGTCACCCTGGTTCTGATAGGCCGGGGCCAGGGCGCTAAGTTGAGCCACTTGGTCACGCAGGGCGGCCAGTTGCAAAAACAGACCCGTGCGATCCGGCTGCTCCACACTACG
Source organism: Pseudomonas fragi (assembly GCF_002269505.1). Taxonomy (GTDB): domain Bacteria; phylum Pseudomonadota; class Gammaproteobacteria; order Pseudomonadales; family Pseudomonadaceae; genus Aquipseudomonas; species Aquipseudomonas fragi_D. Next base: position 523,147 of record NZ_NQKQ01000001.1, read on the forward strand.
CAATGCGGTCAGGCTTTTGGCCAGTTGTTCGCGGGCGGCATAAGAGCCCGGGTCGTTTTGCTCGCGCAAGATGGCGTCGGCGCCCTGCACCAGTGCCTGGGCGCTGGTAATGTCTTGCAGGGCCGACAAGCGCAGGGTCGCCAGGCGCAGCAAATGCTCGGCCTCAGCCAGGCGCCAGTCCTTGCGGCTTTCGCCCAGCACGGTTTCCAGGCGCTGGTTCAGGCGTTGCTGATCACCTTGCAATTGCACAACCAACTGGCGCTGATTATCCAGCTCGGCGGCAGACGGCAACTGGTTAAGGCGTGTCAGCAGTTGTTGCTCACCTTGCTTGATCGACAGGGTTTGCGCGGCCAATGCGGGCACGTCACTCAGTTGCTGCGCGGTGTCAGCTTGCAGTTGACGCACCTGCCACACCCCCCAGCCGCCGACGGCAATACCGGCAGCGCCCAGCAACAGGGCGAAAACGGCCAGGCCATTGCCGCGACCCTGCGGTGCAGGTTCTGGCTTTTTAGCCGGCGCTTCTGGCGCGGGCTGTACTTGCTCTTTGGACAAGACTGTTTCGCTCACGAATCCATCCTTTGCATTAGAAAGCAGGTGCGGGGTGCTCCCGCAGCGCCGCCAGCAAAGCCGCGGCACTCGCGCCACGACAATCCACAACATTTTGCGCCCCGGCGCTGCGTGCTATCTCAGCAACCCGAGGGCTTGGAACAAACAACGGCAGGCATCCAAGCGTGGGCCAGGTATCACCTGCCATCTGGTGTAAATGTTCAAAACCCTGCCCACTGCTGACCACCAGCGCGTTCAGGCGTTCCACTTCGACGCGCCGAGGCAGGGTTGCCGGCGGGTATGACGGCAGCTCACGGCGGTAGAGTTCAAGGTAGTCGACTTGTGCGCCGATGCTGCGCAGACGATCCGCAAGCATCTCGCGGCCACCCTCCCCGCGCAGGATCAACACCCGCGAGCGATTACCGCCAACGGCGGACTTGAACTCGGGCATCGCCAGCAGCGCTTCACTGTCATCGCCCTGTTGAGGGTAGCTAACATCGAGGCCGTAGTCGGCGAGAATCTGCGCCGTCGCGGCGCCGACGCTAAACCACTTCTGTCGGGGCGCCTGCGGCCAGTACTGGCTGACCAGCTCAAGCCCTAGGCGCGCCGCGGGCTTGCTGACCACAATCACGGCGCAATAACGGTCAAGGCCCGCAATCAGCGCACGCTGAGCGTCAGTCATGGTCACCGGGCTAATCGCCAGCAACGGCAAGCTGCTGCTATACACCCCGGCAGCCGCCAGCTCAGCGGCCAATGCGGCCGATTCCTCGGCGGGCCGGGTCAGCAGCAAGCGCCAGCCTGTCACTCGTGACCTGCCTCACCATAAACGGCTTTGAGGATGTCGCCAGCGCCCTGGGCCAGCAGCGCCTCGGCCACCTGCACACCCAACTCGCTGGCGGCCGCACGCGGCGCACGCGCGTCGGCACTGAGCAACACACCACCGCTCGGCTCTCCGACCAGGCCACGCAACCAGAGTTGCTCGCCTTCAAGCACGGCATAACAGGCAATCGGTACTTGGCAGCCGCCATTGAGATGCTTGTTCAGCGCACGTTCGGCAGTGACACGCACCGCCGTATCGGCGTGATGCAACGGCGTCAGCAGGGCATGAATTTCGCTGTCTGCGCTGCGGCACTCGATGCCCACGGCGCCTTGGCCGCCAGCTGGCAGGCTGTCTTCGATACTGATCGGCGAAGTGATGCGATCTTCAAAGCCCAGGCGGATCAGGCCGGCAGCAGCAAGAATAATGGCGTCATATTCACCGGCATCAAGCTTGGCCAGACGGGTGTTGACGTTGCCACGCAGAAAACGGATTTGCAGGTCCGGGCGGCGCGTCAGTAACTGGGCCTGACGGCGCAGGCTCGACGTGCCGACAATGCTGCCCTGAGGCAAATCGTCGAGGCTGGCATAGGTGTTGGAAACGAAAGCGTCACGCGGATCTTCGCGTTCGCAAATGCAAAACAGACCCAGGCCTTCAGGGAAGTCCATCGGTACGTCTTTCATGGAGTGCACGGCAATATCGGCTTCGTTTTCGAGCAGGGCTGTTTCCAGCTCCTTGACGAACAGACCCTTGCCGCCGATTTTCGACAGTGGCGAGTCCAGCAGCTTGTCACCGCGGCTGACCATGGGCACCAGCGTCACCAAAATACCGGGGTGAGCCTGCTCTAAACGGGCTTTAACGTATTCGGCCTGCCAAAGAGCCAGGGCGCTTTTACGGGTAGCGATGCGGATTTCGCGAGAGGACATGGATCAATCCGTACTGAAAAGATACGGCTGATAATAACAGCTCAGCCAAAACAGCTTTGACTTGTATCAGAAAGTCCTCGGCCTCCCTGGCCCAAAAACGGCGCCCCCGCGCTTTTTTGTGCGCGAATTACAGCTGCTGCATCATCTTGCGTACGCCCGCCACGTGCCTGCGACTCACGATCAATGCATCACCGTTAAGGCCGCGCAGGAACAACTGAAAATGCCCCAGCGGCGTGCGCTGCAAGCGTTCGATGCGGTCCCGGGCCACCAGTGCATTACGGTGAATACGCACAAAACGCTCACCAAACTCGTCTTCAAGTGCCTTGAGCGGCTCGTCGAGCAGGACTTCACCGCCAGCGTGACGCAATGTCACGTATTTATGGTCAGCGATAAAGTAGATCACCTGGTCAATTGGGATCAGTTCAATGCCTTTTCGGGTTCTGGCACTGATATGACTGCGCGGGCCACTGCCAGTTTGCGCAGCAGGTCGGGTGAGTGCGGCCAACTGGACGCGATTGGGCCGGTGCGCCTCTTTGAGCGCGGCACTCAGCGCTTCTGCGGTGACCGGTTTGAGTACATAACTGACTCCGCTGTCTTGCAGGGCCTGCACGCAGAACTCGTCAGGCGCCACGCAAAACACCACCGCAGGCGGTAGCTCGCGTTCGCACAGCTTGGCTGCAACCTGCAAGCCGTCGAGGCCTGGCAGGCGGATATCGAGCAAAACGACATCCGGCTTCAGGTTTTCGATCAGGGTAAGTGCCTCTTCGCCATTAGTGGCGCCAGGCTCCAGCAACGTATAACCCCCGAGCGTGCTGAGCAAATGGCTCAAATGCTCGCGGGCCAGGGTTTCGTCATCAACGATCAGGACATTCATATAGCGCTGTATTCCTGCGTGAGTCTCGCACAAGGATAGCGTAGACAGGTGATGTGACGACTGTCACGGCGATCCACGCTAAGACTAGCGTGAAGGCCAAAAAGTGCCGCAAACCTCACAGCAATATTCACCTGTCTCGATTGCTCGATTTAATACCGGATACGTCTGGCAATCTACAAAGACCTGCTATGACTGATCCATACGACCAACTGTAGACGGTTGCCAAGGCGAAAGTATTCAAACGATACATTTCGTTTCGGAAATTTATTTATACAGCACTTCATACAAAAACCTGCCGAGCTGCGTCAACGCCATTAATGGCAACCCTGTTATGATCCGCGGTAACTATTTGTGTAACTCCCCTCAGCCGATTACGAGCGAATCCATGAGCACCGACAAGACCAATCAGTCCTGGGGCGGCCGCTTCAGTGAACCCGTCGACGCCTTCGTTGCGCGTTTCACCGCCTCCGTCACTTTCGACCAGCGCCTTTATCGCCACGACATCATGGGCTCCGTGGCTCACGCCACGATGCTGGCCAAGGTCGGCGTGCTGACCGATGCCGAGCGCGACAGCATCATCGACGGCCTCAAAACCATCCAGAGCGAAATCGAAGCCGGTACATTTGACTGGCGCATCGACCTGGAAGACGTGCACATGAACATCGAAGCGCGTCTGACCGACCGCATCGGCGTGACCGGCAAAAAACTGCACACGGGTCGCAGCCGCAATGACCAGGTCGCGACTGATATCCGCCTGTGGTTGCGTGACGAAATCGACGTGATCCTGGCTGAAATCACCCGCCTGCAAAAAGGTTTGCTGGAGCAGGCCGAGCGCGAAGCCGAGACCATCATGCCCGGCTTTACCCACCTGCAGACCGCACAGCCGGTGACATTTGGTCACCATATGCTGGCCTGGTTCGAGATGCTCAGCCGCGATTACGAACGCCTGGTCGACTGCCGCAAGCGCACCAACCGCATGCCACTGGGCAGCGCGGCACTGGCGGGCACCACCTACCCGATCGACCGCGAATACACCGCGCAACTGCTGGGCTTTGACGCCGTGGGCGGCAACTCGCTGGATAACGTGTCCGATCGCGACTTCGCCATCGAATTCTGCGCCGCCGCCAGCATCGCGATGATGCATTTGTCGCGCTTCTCCGAAGAACTGGTGCTGTGGACCAGCGCGCAATTCCAGTTTATCGACTTGCCCGACCGCTTCTGCACCGGCAGCTCGATCATGCCGCAAAAGAAAAACCCCGACGTACCGGAACTGGTACGTGGCAAAAGCGGCCGTGTATTCGGTGCGCTGATGGGCCTGCTGACCCTGATGAAAGGCCAGCCCCTGGCCTACAACAAGGACAACCAGGAAGACAAGGAGCCCCTGTTCGACGCTGCCGACACCCTGCGTGACTCGCTGCGCGCCTTTGCCGACATGATCCCGGCGATCAAGCCAAAGCACGCGATCATGCGTGAAGCGGCGCTGCGTGGTTTCTCCACCGCGACCGACCTGGCCGACTACCTGGTGCGTCGTGGCCTGCCGTTCCGTGACTGCCACGAAATAGTCGGCCACGCCGTGAAATATGGCGTTGAGACTGGCAAGGACCTGGCGGAAATGAGCCTCGAAGAACTGCGTCAGTTCAGCGATCAGATCGAAGACGATGTGTTTGCCGTGCTGACTCTCGAAGGTTCGGTCAATGCCCGTGATCACATCGGCGGCACTGCGCCGGCGCAAGTGAAAGCGGCCGTTGTGTGCGGCAAGGTATTGTTGGCCAGCCGTTAAACCTCAAAGCAGCGCCCCTGTGGGAGCGAGCCTGCTCGCGAAAGTTATTATGGATACCGCGTTTTGCTGGATAAACGCGATGTTCTTGAGACCTTCGCGAGCAGGCTCGCTCCCACAATAGGGGGCGACACCCTGTGTACTGGTTATTTCTTGCTGCTGATCCAGGCCAAAAACTGCGGCATGGCGGCGTCTTTGTCCGCGGCGATTTTCTGCACGTGCGGATTTTGCTGCAGACGCTCCAGCAATGCCTTGGCCCCTGGCATGTCCGCCAGCAGATCCAGGCCAAACACCTTGTGTGCCACGGCACAGGCCAGATCAACGCTGAAGGCGAAGTAGATATCCGCCACGCTCAGGGTCTCGCCCGCCACATAAGGCGCGAACTTGCCGTGACGACCCAATGAAGTAATACCGTCGAGCAACTCGGTACGCGCCTTTTCCTTGATCGCGTCGGGCACTTGCATGCCGAAAAACGCCTCGGGGTAACAGGCGCGGGCTGGCAGCTCGATATACAGCTCGATTTCCTTGGCCAGCGCCAGCACCTGGGCGCGCTCAAACGGATCCACAGGCAGCAGCTTGGGGCCCGCTTGGGTTTGCTCGATATACTCCAGGATCACGCTGGTTTCGTTGATAAAACCTTGCGCAACACCCAGTACCGGGACTTTGCCGCGGGGGCTGATGGCCAGAGCCTCAGGGGTATTGCCAGCGAAAAACGGCACTTCTTCAAAGGGGACGCCCTTTTCCAGCAGCGCCAGCTTGACCATGTTGTAGTAGTTGCTGACTGCGAATCCATAAAGCTTGAGCATTACAAAGCCTCCAGGCCGTGTTGGGGTTGGCTGCAGCTGTTATAGAGCTTCGCCGTCAGGCTGGCTAGCAGCATCATCAGGCTGAATACCGTTAGACTGGGCGCCTTTACTTGAGGAGCCTGCCCATGAGCGAGCCAACTGATATCGACAACGAAGAAGAAGAGTTCGCCGAATCCACCCTGATTCAGGCGATTGAAAACCAGATTGAAAGCGACAACCCGCCTGCCGCCAAGGCCACGTTCAACAAACTGACCCTGGTCGGCTACGAGCGCGACGATATTTTGCAGATGATGGCCCATGTACTGGCCGTGGAGATTGACGCGATCCTCGAAGAAGACCGCGCCTTTAACACTGAGTGGTACGAAGCCGCCCTGCGCGCGCTGCCAACACTGCCGCCAGAGAAGGACTGACCTTCGGCTCAGGGGCGAATCGCAGGCGCTCGCTGCCAGTCCAGATCCTTGGCAGGCATCGGGCGTCCGAACCAGTAGCCCTGACCCAGGTTGCAGTTAAGGTCGAGCAGGAACTGCGCCTGCTCAACCTGCTCTATCCCTTCGGCATGCACCTGCAGGCCCATGCTTTGACCCAGTGCGATAACCGCACGCACGATCGCCACATCGTCATTGTCCCCGGGCAAGCCAGCGACAAATCCCTGATCGATTTTCAGCTTCTGCACGGGCAAGCGTTTGAGTCGCAGCAAGGATGAGAAGCCGGTACCGAAATCATCGATGGCCAGGCGCAAACCCAGCGCACGCAGACGATGCATCTGCTCCAGGGCCACTTGCGAGTTGTCCATGACCGCACTTTCGGTCACTTCAAGCTCCAGCAGGGCTGGATCCATTCCGGTGTCTGCCAGTACCGTTGAAACCAGCGAAAATAGCTCAGGACGGGCAAACAACCGGCTGGAAATATTCACCGCCACAAACGTCAGTTCCACACCTGCAGCCTGCCACTGAACCATCTGCCAACAGGCTTGCTCCAGCACCCAGGCGTCAATCTCGGCAATCAACCCGGTACGCTCCGCGATCGGGATGAACTCGCCCGGCGACAACAGCCCCCGCAGCGGATGCTCCCAGCGCACCAGTGCTTCAACGCCAATCAGGCGGCTGCTTTTAAGGTCGTGCACCGGCTGGTAGTACACACGCAGCTCGTGCTGCTCCAGGGCACGGCGCAGATCGCTGGCCACTTCAATCCGGTACTGGGCATGGGCCGTCAGCTCTTCGGTGTACAAGGCATAGCCCTCGCGCCCCGAGCTTTTGGCCTTGAACAACGCCGAATCGGCATTGCGCAGCAATTGCTCGGCGTTCAGAGCATCGCTGGGGAACACGCTGATGCCAACGCTGGCACTGATAAACAGTTGATGCTTGTCGACATCGAACGAGCCTTTCATGACCTCCAGCACCTGCTGCGCAAGTCCGGCTGCCTGGCTGGTTTGCGCACAGCTGTCGACCAGCACGGCGAACTCATCACCGCCCAGCCGGGCCACGGTAAAGCCTTTGCCAAACACCCTGAGCAAACGCTCGGCCACCGCCTTGAGCAGCAGGTCTCCGACGTTGTGGCCCAGGCTGTCATTGATAATCTTGAAGTGATCCAGATCGATCATCAGCAGCGCACAGCCGGTCTGATGGCGTTGCGCAGAAGCCAGCGTCTGCTCGGTGCGGTCGGTAAACAGCAGGCGGTTGGGCAGGTCTGTCAGGGGATCATGGTGAACCAGGCGCGCCAGTTCGGTCTGGGAGTTCTTGATGGCGGAGATATCTGAAAAGACCGCGACATAGTGGCTGACCTGGCCCTTGTCATCGGTAATCGAGCGAACTGTCTGCCACTGCGGGTAAATTTCGCCGCTTTTTCGCCGGTTCCAGATTTCGCCGTGCCATTCGCCGCTTTCTTCCAGGGATTTGAAAATCGCCTGATAGAACTCGGGACCATGACGGCCCGACTTGAACATGTTCGGGCGCTGGCCAAGCACCTCTTCGACCGGGTAGCCGGTGATTTCAACCAGCGCCCGGTTCACATGCACAATCACCCCGCGGCGGTCGCTGACCAGCACCCCTTCACGGGTGCAGTCAAAGACCACGGCCGCCTGGCGCAAACGCTCCTGATCCTGACGTTGACGCTTCAAACCGGGGCTCATGCCCAAAAAATCGCACAGCCGGGCACGGGCGAAAAAAATCAATACGGCACTGAACAGGGCGAAAACATAGGCATTGATGCGCTGCCACTGCGCCAATTGCGCTGAATCATCGAAATAACTGTTCAATAAATGATCAGTTATAAACAGCCAGAAAACCGATAGCAGCCCGTATAACACGGCCGTACGCAAGGCATCACGAGAAGAAACAGACATAAGAAAGTTAATGCACCTACAAAAAAGTGGGAATTATAGTGTAAGAAACATCCGGGCACTCTTATCTGAAAGGCCGACTGGTTTTATCTGGCTGCATGGTGATAATGCGTGTTGCAGTTTTTTTCATCTTCCCGAGGGCCAAACAGCCTATGTGGTACAACGGTTTTCTCGACTTGTCAGCCTGGCAACTGGTGGCAGTCACTCTGTTGATGACCCACGTGACCATTATCGGTGTCACGGTTTATCTACACCGCTACTCAGCCCACCGCTCATTGGAGCTCAATGGTGGCCTGAAACACTTTTTCCGCTTCTGGTTGTGGCTCACCACCGCGCAGAACACCCGCGAGTGGACAGCTATCCACCGCAAGCACCACGCCAAATGCGAAACCGCCGATGACCCGCACAGCCCGGTAATCAAAGGGTTATCGACCGTTTTGCGAAAAGGTGCAGAGCTGTATCGTGAAGAAGCTCAAAATCCTGAAACACTGCGCATTTACGGCAAAAACTGCCCTGAAGACTGGATTGAGCGAAATCTTTATTCGCGTTACAAAATGCTCGGTGTGGCGATCATGCTGGTCATCGACCTGCTGCTGTTCGGCGCCATCGGCCTGACTATCTGGGCCATCCAGATGATGTGGATCCCGGTGTGGGCTGCAGGCGTAGTCAACGGCTTGGGCCATGCTGTGGGTTATCGCAACTTCGAGTGCCGCGACGCAGCCACCAATCTGGTGCCTTGGGGCATCATCATTGGCGGTGAAGAGCTGCACAACAACCACCACACTTACCCCAACTCGGCCAAGCTGTCGGTCAAGAAGTGGGAGTTCGACCTGGGTTGGGCCTGGATCAAGGTCTTCAGCTTTTTGCGTCTGGCCAAGGTTCAGCGTGTTGCGCCTATCGCCCATCGGGTAGAAGGCAAAGGCAACCTGGACATGGACACCGCCATGGCGATCCTCAACAACCGTTTCCAGATCATGGCCCAGTACCGCAAGCTGGTCATTGCGCCGCTGGTACAGCAAGAGCTGGCCAAGGTCGATCACTCGGTGCGTCATCAGTTCCGCCGCGCCAAGCGTTTGTTGTCGCGTGAAACCAGCCTGCTCGAAGACCGCCATCACCAGCGGATCGAGAAGATGCTGGAGCACAGCCAGTCGCTGAAAGTGATTTACGAGAAGCGCCTTGCCCTGCAACAGATCTGGGTCAAGACCAGCACCAATGGCCACGACATGCTCGCGGCGATCAAGGAATGGGTACACGAGGCAGAAGCCAGCGGGATCCAGTCGCTGCGCGACTTTGCCCACCAGCTCAAGACCTACTCGCTGCGGCCTGCGGCGGTTTAAGAGCAAGCCCCCTCTCTCTGAGGGAGAGGGGGCTGATCTTCAATGTGACGAAAATCCGCTTCTGCCTTTAGTCCCCTCTCCCTCCGGGAGAGGGTAAGGGGCTCTTGATCAACTGCGAAAGCTGCGACATGCCCACCCGCAACAAGCGCGCCGTCTTTCCGCCCGCCACCTCGGCAATCCCCTCTTGCGACTCCAGATTGGCCACTTGCGCCGCCAGGTTCATCACCAGCGCTTCACGGGAATACACCCCGCCACCCAAGTGATACATCGCCGCTATCAACTCCCGCAGCTCCAACGGCAAGCGCCAGCGCGTGCGCAAGGCCGAGCCATAGGCTGCGCCAAACTCGGCCAGAGCAGCATCAATCGCCGGCGTATCCAGTTCACCACCAGCCTGACGCCACGCCTGCAGGCAACGCAACAAGGCCAGATCACCCAGGCAGTGCAGTAATCCGGCGCAGTAACAGCGCTCCTGATCCAGATTCAGCATGCCCGCCAGCGTACGGCCATAGTCTGCCGCCCGCAGCGACAAGGCCCAATAACGCTCGGCGTAGTCCGCCAGACAAGGGTCGCTCAACTGCGCATCCGGCTTGAGGGTAAGTCCCTGCACCAGGTTCATGCTTTGCCCGGGGCCCAAGCGCTGCATCGCTTGCGCAAGGGTCTGGGCCGGGCTCACAAGGTGTTGTGCCGCGCTGTTGGCGGCGGCAATCAGCACCGCAGTAATTTGTGGATCGGTGCGCACTTGCTGTTCCAGCTGTGCGAGGTCCAGCCCCTCAGGCGTGAGGCTGCCCTTAAGCGCCGATTGCGCATCCACCAACAGCGGTGCGCCATCTGAAGACACGCGACGCTGCTCCAGAAAACGCTTCAGGGTCATGCCGGGCGCCAGCGTCGGCACATCACACGAAACCTCTTGCCCCGCTGCGAGCAACAACCCCTTAAGACGCTTGGTCAGGCCGGCGATGTCAAGAGGTGTGGTCAGGTAGGCCGTTGGCGCCAATGGCAAGGCTTCGCGCACACTGGCGCTGTCATTGCGTGCGCTCAGCAAAATAAATGGCTGCGCTGGAACCGTACGGCGGTGGCGCATGGTGCGCAACAGATCCAGGCCACCGACACCTGGCAAATCACGATCAGCAATCACCAGGCCGTAGGTTTTCTTGCCCAACTGTGCAAGCGCCTGCTGGCCGTCGCCACAGACATCCAGTTGAGCGTCGCAACGTACTGTCAGCACAACTTGTTTGAGCAAGTCCCTGGTCCAGGGATCTGCCTCGGCAATCAATACAGTGGGTGCTGCGCTTAAATCTACAACCGTCATCCAATTTGCTCCCCGTGCGATACAGGCACCTTAGTCAAAGGGCGCACGCGGATACAGGCAAAAACACCCAAATAGATGGATCAGACGCAAAAAAACCGCCGAAGCGGTTTTTTTGTGTATCAGGTCACAGCGTCAAGCGCGGGGCTTACACCAGTTCGGCGAAGCACTCTTCGATGATGGCCAGGCCTTTGTCCAGCTGCTCGTTTGGCGAGGTCAGCGGTACCAGTACGCGCAGGACGTTGCCGTAAGTGCCGCACGACAACAGGATCAAACCCTTGTCGCGCGCCTTGGCCACCACTTGGGCCACTGCCGTCGGGTTTGGCTTATGCGAGTCGCCGCCTTCGAACAGCTCAACCGCGATCATCGCGCCCAGCGCACGCACATCACCGATTACCGGGTGCTTGGCCTGGATAGCCTTGAGGCCAGTTACCAGGCGCTCGCCGACTTCCTTGCAACGGTCCAGCAGGTGCTCTTCTTCAAACACATCCAGTACCGCCAGCGCTGCTGCGCAAGCAATAGGGCTACCTGCATAGGTGCCGCCCAGGCCGCCTGGAGCGATGGCGTCCATGTACTCGGCCTTGCCACACACACCGGCCAGCGGGAAGCCGCCAGCGATGGATTTGGCGAAGGTGGTCAGGTCGGCAGTCACGCCCATCTGTTCCATCGCGAAGAAAGTGCCGGTACGGCCAGCGCCGGTCTGCACTTCATCAGCGATCAGCAGGATGCCGTGCTTGTCACACAGCTCGCGCAGGCGGGCCATGAACGCTTTCGGCGCCACGTAGAAACCACCTTCGCCCTGTACCGGCTCGATGATGATCGCAGCGATGTCTTTAGGCTCGGCATCGTTCTTGAAAATGCGTTCGATGCTGGCGATGGAGTCATCCACGCTCACACCATGCAGCTCGCACGGGTACAGCGCGCGGAAGATACCGCCTGGCATCAGGCCCATGCCTGCCGAGTACGGTACGACTTTGCCGGTCAGGCCCAGGGTCATCATGGTGCGGCCGTGATACGCGCCGGTGAAGGCAATCACGCCAGCACGGCCAGTTGCAGCACGGGCGATTTTCACGGCGTTTTCTACGGCTTCCGAGCCGGTGGTGACCAGCAGGGTTTTCTTGTCGAAATTGCCCGGGACCTTGGCGTTGATCTTTTCGCACAGCTCGACGTAAGGCTCGTAGGCCAGTACCTGGAAACAGGTGTGGGTCAGCTTGGTCAGTTGCTCTTGCACGGCGGCAATGATTTTCGGGTGCAGGTGGCCGGTGTTCAGTACCGCGATACCGCCTGCGAAGTCGATGAACTCGCGGCCTTCAACGTCAGTAACGGTCGCGTTTTTTGCCGACTCGGCGAAGATCGGGTGGATCTGGCCAACACCGCGTGGAACAGCGGCTTCACGGCGTTTCATCAGAGATGCGTTGGTCTTGTTGCTCATGGTGTTCCTCATTCGCCGCTGATCAAGCGGCGTGGTTCAAGGCTGACGCGCCAGGCAGACACCCATGCCAGCATGCGATGATCGACTGGCATGGCGCTCCCGGCCACAAAAATTAACAGTTTGAAACGCAGGGGAAGCATCGCTCTCGTGCCCCCTCTGCTTGAACCACCCGCCGGGTTAGATACCCAGGCAGAGATATTTGATTTCCAGGTAGTCTTCGATGCCGTACTTGGAGCCTTCACGGCCCAGGCCCGACGCCTTGATCCCGCCAAACGGCGCGACTTCATTGGAGATCAGGCCGGTATTGACGCCCACCATGCCGTACTCCAGCGCTTCAGCCACACGGAATACACGGCTCAGGTCGCGGGCATAGAAGTACGATGCCAGGCCGAACTCGGTGTCGTTAGCCATCGCGATCACTTCGGCTTCGTCCTTGAAACGGAACAGTGGCGCCAGCGGGCCGAAGGTTTCTTCCTTCGCCACAGCGGCGTTTTTCGGTACGTTCACCAGAATGGTCGGTTCGAAGAAGCTGCCTTCCAGACTGTTGCCGCCGGCCAGCAGGGTCGCACCCTTGCTCAGTGCGTCGGCAATGTGTTCCTTGACCTTGGCCACGGCCTTGTCATCGATCAACGGGCCAGTGGTGGTGCCTTCGTCCAGACCGTTACCGATCTTGAGCTTGGCCACCGCCACTTTCAGTTTTTCTGCGAAAGCGTCGTAGACCGAGTCCTGAATGTACAGGCGGTTGGCACATACGCAGGTCTGACCGTTGTTACGGTATTTGGAGATGATCGCGCCTTCGACGGCCTTATCCAGGTCCGCATCGTCGAACACGATGAAAGGTGCGTTGCCACCCAGCTCCAGCGACACTTTCTTGATGTCCTTGGCGCACTCAGCCATCAACTGGCGACCGATTTCGGTCGAGCCGGTGAAGGACAGTTTGCGCACGATCGGGTTGCTGGTCAGCTCGCCGCCGATGTCGCCCGCGCTGCCGGTCACAACGCTCAACACGCCTTTAGGGATACCGGCACGGTGTGCCAGCTCAACCAGGGCCAGGGCCGAGAACGGGGTTTGCGAAGCTGGCTTGATCACCATGGTGCAACCGGCGGCCAGGGCCGGGCCGGCTTTACGGGTGATCATGGCAGCCGGGAAGTTCCACGGGGTGATGGCAGCGGTCACGCCGATCGGCTGCTTGATCACGATCAGGCGCTTGTCCGGCTGATGGCCCGGGATCACGTCGCCGTAGATGCGCTTGGCTTCTTCAGCGAACCACTCGATGAACGAAGCGGCGTAGACGATTTCGCCCTTGGCTTCGGCCAGCGGCTTGCCCTGTTCCAGGGTCATCAGGCGGCCGAGGTCGTCCTGGTTTTCGATCAGCAGCTCAAACCAGCGACGTAGCTTGGTTGCACGCTCTTTGGCGGTCAGGGCACGCCAGGCTGGCAACGCTTTGTCAGCGGCTTCAATGGCACGACGGGTTTCAACCGCGCCCATTTTTGGCACTGTACCGATGATTTCACCGGTAGCCGGGTTGTTGACCTTGATGATCTGGCCACCGTCGGCATCAACCCAGGCACCATCGATATAGGCTTGCTGGCGGAACAACTGTGCGTCTTTGAGCTGCATGTGGGCTTTCCTTAACAGCACCGCGCAGGCGCGGAGCGAATTATTTAAGTAGAAAGGCGCCGTAGAAGGCTGCCGTCAGGAAGTCATTCACTGCCAAAGTATCTAAATGACGCACAAATAACAGGCCGTGCGATTCAGCACTCAGACAAGAGCGTTTGAAATCTCAAACGAATCCTAGGGTCAAAGGGGGTAAAGGACAATAGCCTGTTCGAAAAAAAGAACAACCTGCCAGATTCTACCGCTTTATCACCCGGCCCCCATTAATAGCCCATAATGCGCCAGGAAACACCTGACGAATCAGCGGCATGGACGACTGACACACAGATGAGTATTATGGCGCCGCGTCGCACCAGTAGCTCAGCTGGATAGAGTACTGCCCTCCGAAGGCAGGGGTCGTGGGTTCGAATCCCGCCTGGTGCACCATTTTCTTTCCCTTGTTCAAGGGAATCGCGTCAAAAGCACAATCCCCCCCAGCACTTATGCCTCTCTCCGAGAACCCGGTGAGCGATCGCACGCCTGTTTTTTGAGCTTTTCTGAGCAAAACGCAGATCAGGTTAAATTTTCTATGGGCAACTGACGAAAGGCTGGTTACTATACGCGGCGTTTCGCGGAGAGCTGGCCGAGTGGCCGAAGGCGCTCCCCTGCTAAGGGAGTACACCTCAAAAGGGTGTCGGGGGTTCGAATCCCCCGTTCTCCGCCATTATTTGTGGCACCCAAATGCGTTCCCTTGTTCAAGGGAACCGCGTTTTCCCCCTTCCAAATCAAACCCTATACGCATTGCGCAGGGCTTTGTCGCGTCTGCACAAAGCTGTGGGAGCGGGCTTGCTCGCGAAGATCGTTCGCGAGCAGGCTCGCTCCCACGGTTTAAGTCGCAGCTTTACTGGCTCGCCACACCACCAAAACGGGTGGTCATTGCCGTGATGAAGTCTTCAAGGCTCATTTTCTGACCATTGAGATCCACCTGGCCGTCAGCGTAATTGAGCGAAGCCAGAATGTTGTTGCCCTCCACTTTGGCCAGCCCGGTTTGCACCGCCATCACGCCTGCCATCTCGCTGTTCATGCTGGCAATCTTGGCGATAGCTTGCGGATCGGTCTGGCCAACCAGCTGTGCCTGTACCGCTGACAAATCAGTAATCATCGGTTTGGACAGCAACAGTTTGGCATCCAGTGCGGTCAGCATCTGCTTGGTGACTTCAACTGGCGGCAACTCAAATGAAGTCGGCTTGGCCAACCCCATGGCAATGTTGAGCTGGCTTTCACCATTGGCGGTCTTGATCGTGAACTTCTCCAGCGCCAGTTGCGGTTTGGCGGCCAGAATTTTTTCAACCTGAACCTGCATCTGCACTTGCTCGACCGGGGTCAGCGGTGTTTGCGGCAAAGTACCGTCAGCCTGAGGCTGAAACTTGCTCTGGTAGATCTGCAACAACGCCTGCATGGCCGGGATATCCAGGCTGCTGGCAGTCAGCACCATTTGCGCACTGCCCACTGGCTTGCCGTCCAGGGTGACATCACCGACGTTATAGGCCAGACGCCCGGACATCAGGTTGCCATTGGCGGAAGCAGAATCCGCGTACTCGAAGTTCTTTAGCTTGATAACCGATTGCTTCACGCCATAAGTCAGCTGACCTTCACTCAGCGCCATCACGTTCTGCCCGAGATAGAAGCCAAAGTCGGTTTTCTTCAGGTCACTGGCCAGGGTCAGGCCGTTGAGCTCGACCGTTACTGGCGGGTTCTCAATCGTGATCGCATTGAGCTTGAGGTGGTCCATGTAGCCTTTGGCCTTGAGGTTCTGGCCGTCGGCATCGGTTTGGGCTTGCATGGTCATACCCGAGAAGCTGAAGGTGGAGTGCTCGTCCAGCTGGGTCTCCAGTGCCGTCAGCTCCATATGGCCGTCAATCGAGCGGTCGTAACCCAGGGTGACCTGGCCTTTGAGCGGGGTCTGATCCTTGGTTGCGGCAAACCATTTCTCGGTAAATGGGGTTTTTTCCAGCGAGTAATTGCTGACCGCCATCACTGGCATCCACTTGAACGTCTTGATACGCGACCACGGCAACGGGCCATGTTCGATATTATCGACAAACAGCAACTCCACCGGCTTTGCATCCGGGCCCGCTTTGTCGTCCTGGATTTGCAGGCGATAGTGCGCGGTACTGCTGTAGAGGTTGCGTTCAATGGAAACCAATTCAATGGTGCCGTGAGTGGTCGTGCCTTGCAGTTGCTTGGCCAGCTCCTGGTTGGTCTGTTCGATCGAGGTCTGCAACACACCCTCGATTTTGCTGCCGGTGTACCACGCGCCAGCGGTGTTCAGCGCCCCAGCGACAACAACGATCCCTACCAGTACACCTAATGGTTTATTCATCAATTGACCCGTTCAATGTCCGTTGTGTTGAAAGTAAATCGGTCTTTGCCTGGCCCTTCATGGGCCGAAAAGTACAGGCAGGTTAACACCGCTAGCAGAACTGACGCTGCTCTCGAGTGACGCCGCCCTCATACCGGTTGGGCGTAACGCTGGTCGATTTCGTCGAGCTGATGGTCGAAACTCTTGAGGCTGGCACTCCAGGTGTACACCAGGACTTCCAGGTCATGATCGATGCAGGTTTCTCCTACAGAATTAAAAGAAACATCCGAGTAATCTAGCTGATAACGCTCACGAGCCATCGCTGCCGCGACATCCGAGAGCTCACGCGCAGTGTCGAGCCATTGGCGATCTTCGGAAGGCAGCGCCTTGTCGAGTTTCAGGCATTGGGTTTTGAGGGCTTCGAGGCTTTTTTCCAGCGGGGTGCCGGTCAATTCGCCCATGAACTCCTGGAAGGTACGCCCCGGTTGCCAATAGCTGCCCCAGAAATAGCGGTCAAATACCGTCTCGACCCGACGCAGGGCAACTTTGGTGTCCCAGATCAGAACACGGGTCTGGCCCTGGGTGATCTGGCGTTTTTTGATTTGTCGGGTCTGCACTGAGGCGCAGGCCACAACCACGATGGCCAATACGGCAATCAGCGCACTGGCGCTGTCGAGGAAGATCATCGCCTTGTCGATCTGGTGCGCCAACATGATGCCGTAGAAATAGGTCGCCGAAAGCAACACCACTGCTGCCACTGCGCACCAGAAGCCGGGAGCATAAGGGTTTTTCATTATTAGTATCCCCATCAGGCAGGGTCTGCACGATGAGGAGGGCTACAAACCCGCTAACGCCCTGAACCATCGTTCCGATACCGATTATTCAGAGCATAGCAACGCTGTCAGGGTTTGGCGTTTGCCGCAGCTTGCGTTCGTCCACTTTCCCAGCCACCACCCAGGGCCAGAAACAGATCGATCTGACTCATGGCAACCTGGGTGTTGGCCGCCGACAATTGCGCGCGCATGTCAGTGTAGGTGCGGGTGGCCTGCAGATCGGCCAGGAATGACTCGCGCCCCGCCTGGAAGAACCGATGGGTCTGGTCGGCTGCTGTTTTGGCCGACAACTCGGCCTCGGCCAGGGCATCACGGCGCTGCAGCAACGCGGTGTATTGCACCAGGCTGGTCTGGGTTTCGCGGATGGCGTTGAGCACCACACCGTCAAACTTGGCCAACGCCCCTTGAGTCACGGCCTCGGCTTCACGGATCCGCGCTCGCGAACCATTGGTCGGAATGGTCCAGCTCAGCATCGGACCAAAACCCCAGCGGTTGGTGGGTGCCGTGCCCAGGTTGTCGATAATCCCCACCGTGCCAATGCTGGCACCGATGCTGATGTCCGGGTACAGAGAGCCTGTGGCCACGCCGATTTCGGCGGTGGCGGCGGCCAGATGGCGTTCGGCCTGACGCACGTCCGGGCGGCGTTTGAGCAGCGCCGCACCATCACCCACAGGCAACAGTTGGGCGATGTGCGGCAGCTCGGCGCAGGTGGCAACACCGGCAGGCAGTTGATCCAGCGGCCTGGCCAGCAACATCGACAAACGAAACAGGCCGGCCTGGCGCAATGCCTCGTAACGGGGCAATTCCGCCCGCAACGATTTGAACTGGGTTTCAGAGCGGGTGACCTGGGTTTCATCACCGCGCCCCGCATCACGCAGGCGCTGGGTCAGGCTGGTGCTTTGCGCTTGAAGCTTGAGGGACTCTTCAGCGATGTGGTGTTCTTCATTGGCTGCGCAGACCTGGGTGTACGCCCGCACCACATCCGCCACCAGGGTGATGCGCGCGGTGTCGGCGGCGGCCTGAGTCGCGTCGGCGTTGGCCTGCGCCGCTTCGATCCCGCGCTGCAAGGTGCCCCACAAATCGAATTGATACGAGGTGCTGATACCCAGATCGCCGACGTTGGCCACCGGTACCTTATCGGCCAGCAGGAAGGCTTCACCGGACTCTTGCAGGCGCTGGGCGCCCGCCTTTACCGAGCCACTCCAGCCACCGGCTGACTGCGCCTGCTCAACCTGAGCCCGCGCCCGCGACAGGTTCGCCGCGGCGACCTGCAAATCAGTGTTGGAGGCCAGCGCCTGGCGCACCAGTTCATTGAGCTTGGGGTCCTCATAGAGCTTCCACCAGTCATTCGGAACCGGGGCGGAGACCACGTTGGCGCCCTCGCCCGCCAGTTGGCCCTGCAAGTCCGGGCGCTGCATGGCCGCGTCTTTGGGCAACTGGTAATCAGGGCCGAGCAGCTGGCAACCGGACAGCAGCAGACCCAGCCCTACGGCTGCCAGGCGAACGGCTTTCATTGCGCGCGCTCCGGGGCAGGCTGGGTTTTGGCCGAGTCTTCGATGATGGACACGGTCGCGGTGCGCCCGGCGATCATGCGAAAGTCTTCAGGCACGTCGTCGAACACGATACGCACCGGAATCCGTTGCGCCAGCCGCACCCAGCTGAACGCCGGGTTGACGTTGGGCAGCAGGTTCTGGCCGCTGGTGCGGTCACGGTCTTCGATGCCCGCCACGATGCTTTCAACATGCCCGCGCAAGCGGGCGTTGTCGCCAATGACGCGGATATCGACACTCTGGCCGACATGGATGCCATCGAGTTTGGTTTCTTCGAAATAGCCATCGATATGGAACGAGCTGCTGTCGACAATCGACAAGACCGGCCGCCCTGCGGTGACGAACTCATTGACCCGGGGGGCCCGGTCGTTGACGTAGCCATCCACCGGGCTGCGCACCACCGTACGATCCAGATTGAGCTGGGCGCTGTCCACAGCCACTTGGGCCTCAATCAGTGCGGCCTGGGCGCGCATCTCGCGGGACTGGCTTTCTTCGAGCTGTTCGCGGGCAACCAGGTTGCCCAGGCCCTTGTTCCGGCGACTTTCTCGCTGGGCCTGGGCCAGGGTCTCCTTGCGGTCGGCAACGGTGGCCTCAGCCTGACGCAGCGCCAGCTTGAAGCGCTCCTGGTCAATCACGAACAGTACCTGATCACGGCTGACGGGCTGGTTGTCACGCACATCCACCTGCTTGATCAGGCCCGACACGTCGGGGGCGATTTGCACGATGTCAGCGCGGATGTGGGCGTCACGTGTCCAGGGAGCAAACATGTAGTACATGGTCATGCGCCAGACCACGACGCAGGCAAACGTCACCACCAATAAGGTGAGAACGACACGGCCCAAGGTCAGTAAAGGTTTTTTCATGTCATCAGATATCGACTGAACGAATCCACAACGCCGAGTAACAGAGCGTAGAGACCGACGTTGAACAAAGCCCGGTGCCAGACCAGACGGTAAAAGTGCACACGGGTCAGTAACCCGTGAACCACCAGAAACAACAAGTAGGTGATGCCCATCAATACCAGGAGCGTGGGCAGAAAGACCCCGCTGATATCTACGTCACCGATCATAGCGGCGCTCCATCAATGGTTTGGCCCTGGGGATGTGGCAGGTCGTCGTTGTCGACAATGAATTCTACGCCGGGCAGCAACGCCAGCCGCAGGCCGCTGAGGGCGTGCAGCAGATGCACCCGGGCCTCGCCTTCGGCTTGCAGGTCATTGGCGTTGAGGGCGCGACGCGTGCGGTCCATGGTCATTTGCAGGCCCATTGGCATTGGCAGGCGCTCACCCGCCTTGAGACAGGCACAAAAGTAGTCGCCCACATCACTGACCACTTGGCGCAGTAACAGTTGCGGCCCCCCCGTGACCCTGGGTGCATAAGCCAGCAGATCGAGCAGGTTGAGCGCCACCCGCAAGTCACGCAGTGCGCTGCCCGTGTCCTGCCCGGTCAAGGCCAGACGCGGCAAGTGCTGCATCAGGCGATCGAGCATTTGCGCGCCCATTTGCCGGTGCTCGGCCAGGGTGGCGGGCTGGGTCAGGCTGACGATGTCACGCCAGCTGAAGCGGGTCAGCCGCTTGGCGGCCAGCTCGGCACCGAACGGGCGCGCAATCAGGGTCCAGACGAAGGCAAACAGCAGGCCGACAGGGCCGGCCAGGTTGGCGTTCATAAACACCATGAAGTCAGCATCGTAGGCGCCCTGAATGCTGATAAACGAGGCGGTGTTGACGATAGTCAGCAGGGTACCCAGATAAAATCGCGGCTGTACGGTCAGGGTGCCGACGCAAATAAAAGGCACGGCAAACGCCAGCACCAGCATCGGAAAGTCATGCAGGTTGGGCAGGATCACAAACAGGTAAAGGCTGGCGAACAGTACCGACAGCGAGGTCCAGAAAAAGAACCGGTAGATCTGCGGCGCCGGGTCATCCATTGCGGCAAAGAAACTGCAGGCCACGGCGGCCAGAATCACCGCACTGGCGCCATCGGTCCAGCCGAGCAGAATCCACAGCACCGAAGCGACGACAATCGCGGTGACGGTAGAGAACGCGGAATAAAGCATAAGCCCGCGATCCAGAAACGGCGTCAGGCGACCCAGGCGCCAATGTCGGTATACCGCACGCCAGACCTCACGGTTGCCGGTGGAGATGGCTTCCTGCAGGCTGCGGCAGTCTTGCCACAGGTCGATCCATTCACCCAGCCGGTACAGCACGTTGGAAAGCACCAATTGGCGACGATCATCCAGGGCGGCAGCGCTGGGCTGCAATGCTTCGAGTTCATGACGCAGGGCTTGCCACTGCTGGACCGGCGCGCCATCACGGGTGCGCTCAAGCCATGCCTGGGCGTGGTCGAGCAATGGCGTAACCTTGTCGAGCAGCTCCGGAGCGCGACGCTCCAGCGCATAGAGTGCATCGTCCAGGGCATCGACCACCGGCAGCAGGTGGATCATGCGCCCGCGCAGCTCTTTGGTGTTGCGCACGGTCTGCGGGTGCGCGCCCTCATGGGGCAACTGGCCAATCATCATTTCAAGGCTGTTGAAGGTCGTGACCATCGACGAGCGCAGGCCGCTGGCTTTGCTCGGTTCGACATCACGGGCCAGAAAGTGCTTGCTGTAATTGCTCGCGTCGGCAAACCACTTGGCCGCCGAGTCGATAAACACCGGGGTCAGGCGCCGAGGCCAGAACATGCTGCCGACCACCGCCGCGCAGACGATGCCGAGCATGATTTCTTCGGTACGCGAAACGGCAATGTCGAACACGTTCAGCGGGTTATCCACAATCGGCAAGGCGATCATTGGCATGGTGTAGCCGGCGAGCATGAACACGTAACTGTTGGCCGTGCGCAGGTGCAACGACAGAAACAGCAAAATACCGGTCCAGAGGGCGATCACCAGCACCAGCAAAAATGGGGTCTGGACAAACAACGGCACAAAAAACACCGCAGCCGCAGCACCTATCAGCGTGCCCAGGGCACGGTATACCGCCTTGGAGCTGGTTGGCCCGACAAAGGGGCTGGAGACGATATAAACCGTGGCCATTGCCCAGTAAGGACGGGGCATTTCCATCAGCAAGGCGATATACAGCGCGATCATCGAGGCGGCGAATGTGCGTACCCCATAGAACCAGTCGCGGGCGGGAGGCAGGCTGCTGAAAAAACCGTTCAAGAGGCGGCTCCGTCAGGCAGTTGTCCCGCAGCCTCGAAGGCTTTGATCACACGCAACGCAGCTTCCTGGTCAGCCACCGGGATAGTGGCTAGGGCGGCCCTTCTCAGTTGTACCAGTTGGGCTTCTATCGATTGCACCAAAGCGCGACCGGTGTCAGTCAGGCTCAGGGTTTTGGCGCGTCTGTCGCTGGCATCTTCACAGCGGCGCACATAGCCAGCCTTGCACAATTGATCGAGCAAGCGCACCAGCGACGGGCTTTCCATCCCGGCAGCGTGGGCCACGGTGACTTGCCGCACACCCTCACCCAGGCGGCCGATAATCAGCAACGGCATGGCGCAGGCTTCGGAAATGCCATAGTTGACCAGCGTGGCCTGGCAGACGCGACGCCAATGGCGAGTCGCAACCACCATGCCGGTGCTGATGCTCATTTGCAGTGGATCGAGAGTGTCAGGCAAGAGGCGTCACATAATGTTAGTTTGCTAACTATTAATATTGCGCGGCCAGATGATCACAGTCAAGTGTTGCTATTTATTTCTTCCCGCCCACGACCGGTTTTTGCCGCAGCATCAGATTCAATTGGTCGACGACTTCAGCCCAGTCAGCGTCTTCAAGATGCTCTTCGCGCAAAAAAGCCGCTTGGGCGGGCGTCCAGAAAAAAGCATCTTCAAGCTTGAGGTCAGGCTTGAGTGGCGAGTGGGTGGTGACAAACTTTTCGATGTCTTCCGGGCTGGACGGCAGGCCCAGCTGCTTGAACAAGGATGGCAGGCTATGGGTTGGCTTTTGCATCGAGTTGACTCCATTCAGGTTCAGGGCCGCATTGGGCGGCAACGCAGGTCAAATATAGACGAGCCTGAGTGTCATCGACGGCCAGGTCCTGTGCTTTGCGCCAATCAATGGGAATCGCGCTGAAATCATCCGGCTGCACTTTGCTGCTGATCAGCCAGATGCGTCCCGGGCCTGGCGGCAGATCGCTCAGGCGGTCGACATAAATACTTTTACCGTGGGCATTCACCAACGTGCCAAATCCATAGTCATTCGGACGCCCTGAAGTGCCATCTTCCAGGGGCGGCGTATAGAGCATGGGTTGAAACCCGGTTTTGTTGTAATAGACGAAGCTGAAGTACCAGAACAGGTCACTGACGACGATCCGGTCACCGGGTTTGAACTGTTGGTTAACATGCTCGACCAGACGGTCAAAGTGGTCGGCATCGCTACTGAAGTTGCTGCGCAAGCCTACCAGCTCGGTGCCCACAAACAGGCTCAACAACGCTATGGCCAGCGCACGCTTGCGCTTGAACAACTGATCCACTGCGATCGCGACAAGCAGCGGCAACCCCAGCGCGGCAAACATCACGTAACGTTCGATAAACAGAGGCGAGATGAAAGATACGGCGTAAATGGCCAGGATCGGCAACAAGGTATAGATCACGATCAACGTGATGAATTTATGCGGGCTTGAATCGCGAACCGCCATCCCTGTCACACCGCCAAGCAGTGCCAACGGGGCCAGCCAGAACAACGGCCAGGGCAGGTTGTCGCCTTCATCCTGTATCAACAACTGCCACGTCATGGCGGGCAAGGAACGGGCATCGACTGCCGGCTCCCAGCCTACGTCACCACCGCTTTTGAGTTCATCCATGTGTTGCAGCAAATCCACCAGCCCCGGCAACCAGGGCAGGAACAACAGCACAATGGCAACGTTTGCCAGCCACCAGGCCGGGCGCCTGATCAACCACCCGGTACTGCGGCCGCCAAGCAGCAGGTACAGCCAATGGGCCATTACACAAAAAGCGGTGAAGTAATGTGTGTAAAAAGCGGCCGCCATCAGCAAGGTGTAGAGCACCGGGTAACGATATTTATGCGGAGCCTTGACCCAATACACCAGCGCAATCGTGGCGGCAATCAGCCACAGCCCCATCAGTGAGTACATCCGTACTTCCTGGCTGTAGCGCACGGCAGTGGGCAACAACGCCAGCAGCAGGCCCGCCAGCAACGCAGCCCGCGGGGAGGCCACCAGCCATACCAGCCAGACACCCAAAAATACCGTGGCGATGCCGGGCAGGACACTCAGGGAACGAATCGAGTCCAGGTTGTCACCGAACAGCGCTATCCAGCCGTGCAACAGCATGAAGTACAACGGTGGGTGAACATCGTGCGCCGCATGAAACCAGATCCCCGACAGCGGATAGCCGCTCAGCATCAGGCTGGAGCCTTCGTCGCACCAGATGGCCGAAGCGGTGAAGCCGTAAAAGCGCACGCCTGCGGCCAGCAGCAAAATGCACCACAGCCATGGCTGACGGATCAGGCTGGAAAGGACGTTAGAGGGCTGTAACGGGAGTTCAAACCGTTGCTCACCCACATCGTTGTTGCTGAGTACGCCCATCCTTCACCTGCTGTGCATTGGTGCTGCAAATTGGGCAGCTCTGACTTCGGCGATTGTAGGGCACAGCCCATAAGAAAAGGCAGCGTACCCGCCAAGAAAGATAGTGGCCTCATGCAATCTCTTGTCCCGCAGTCACGCTAAACTATACGTAACAAGGTTTGACAGCGACCGGGTCAGTACCTAACTTGAATTGGATCCAAACAAGTGTGCCGTTTCGTCGGCACAGGTAGTCGCTACGTGGCCGTTAAAAACAATCCTTTAAACAGCATAGTTGTCTCGGGGCCCATACCCGCTCATTTGGCGCGTTCGGTGATTGAAGAGACCTTGCGCAACGCTATTCTTGATGGCCGCTTGCCCTGCGGCACGGCTATCCGCCAGGAAGCACTGGCCAAGTTGTTTGGGGTCAGCCGCATGCCTGTACGCGAGGCACTGCGCCAACTGGAAGCTCAAGGTTTGTTGCAGGTTGTGCAATACAAGGGAGCAGTGGTTGCCCCTTTGATTGAAGACGACTCGCTGCAAACCTATGAATTGCGCCAGTTGCTCGAAGCCCAGGCACTGCGCCTGTCAGTACCGCTGTTGAGCAACGAGGATTTCGAAGAGGCCGAGGGTTATATCGAAGCGCTGGAAGCAGAAACAGACTTCGGCAAAATCGGCACACTCAATCGGCAATTTCACCAGGCACTTTACTGCAAGGCACCGAATAAAAAGCTGCTGGCACTCATTGAGTCCGGGCTTATTGAAGAAGAGCGTTTCCTGCGCTTTAACCTTGAGCAGATGAACCTGGGCAAGTTATGCCAGGACGATCATCGGGCGTTGCTGCGTTATGCCCGGGCCAGAGATGTGCAGGCTTGTATTGCGGAGCTGGAGTTGCACCTGCAGCGCGGAGTAAAGGCCATTACTTACTATTTGAGTACGCTCAAAGCAAAACAGCCCTGACGCATTAAACGCCAAGGCTGTGGATAACTTGTTACTGAGCTGCCGGCCTCAAATTTTGAAACTGTCGACCAACTGCTTGAGGCGGCTGGCTTGCTGCGATAGCGCATCGCAGTCTTTGAGGGTTTCGTTGAGGTTCACCACACCTTGCTGGTTGAGCAAGTTGATCTGGTTGATATCCACATTGAGGGTTTCGACCACTGCTGTTTGCTCTTCGGTGGCGGCAGCAACTGACTGGTTCATCCCGTCAATCTCATCGATGCGCTGAGTCACGCTGATCAAACGGGCACCGGCCTGGTTGGCCACTTCGACACTCTCCTCGCTGGAGACCTGACTCGCATTCATGGTGCTGACCGCTTCGCGGGAGCCTACCTGCAGCGAGGTGATCATTTTATGTATCTCCTCTGCCGATTCCTGAGTGCGATGAGCGAGGTTGCGCACCTCATCCGCCACCACGGCAAAGCCTCGACCCGCTTCGCCCGCACGCGCGGCCTCAATGGCTGCGTTGAGGGCCAGCAGGTTAGTTTGCTGAGAGATACCCTTGATCACATCCAAGATGTGGCCAATGTTGTCGGTGCTGGCATTGAGGGTTTCGATTTGGGCACACGACAGGCTGATTTTCTGCGACAGCTCGGTCATGGCCTGGATGGTCTGCTCAACCACTTTGCGACCGTCATCTGCCTGCTCGCTGGCACCGCTGGCATGCTGCGAAGCATCGGCGGCGTTGCGGGCAATTTCCTGAGTGGCAGCACCCAGCTCGTTGATCGCCGCGGCCACGCTGTTGGTTCGCGCACTTTGTTCGTCCGAGCCAACAATGGATGCGTTGGACGAGGCCATGACGCGATGCGACAAGTCATGAACCTGACGTGTCGCAGAAGACACTTCGCTGATCGACGCGTGAATACGCTCAACAAACTGGTTGAAGGAGCTGGCCAGCTCACCGAATTCGTCCTTGTTCTCAATCACCAGACGGCGCGTCAGGTCACCTTCACCCTGGGCGATATCCTGCATTGCACGCCCCATGGTGGTCAGTGGACGCATTAGCACACTGATCAACAAGCTCAACAACAGCGCAATCGCCGCCACCGCAATAAACATGGCGATCAACGCGGACGTGCGGAATTTAGACAGTGGCGCGTACGCTTTTTCTTTATCTATTGATTGACCGATATACCAGTCTGCAGACGGCAGACCTGTCACCGGGGTAAACGAAATAATCCGCTCATGACCATTGAGCCTCACCTCCTGAATGCCCTTCTCGATGCGCAGAGTGCTGGCCGGGTAAATGTCTTTCAGGTTTTTCATTACCTGATCTTTATCCGGGCTAACGATCACCTGGCCATCACTGCTCACGAGAAACGCATAGCCCAGGCCGCCGGAATCAACCGAATTGATGATCTTGACCAGGCTGTCCAGGCTCAGGTCACCTCCCACCACACCCAACAACTCACCGCCTTTTTTGACGGGCATGGCGATGGTCACAATCAGGCCACCAACCGCTGCCATATAAGGCGGCGTCAGCATGGTCTGGCCGGCGCTTACCGCTTGCTTGTACCAGGGACGTTCACGGGGATCATAACCAGCAGGCATCGTGGCATCAGGACGCTGGGTAAACACTCCGTTGGCTTGGCCAACGTAGGTGAACTGGAAGTTGGAGGTGAATGCCGGCTGATCGACCAGGCCCGGGAGATCAGCCTGGCTGCCTTGCTGCGCAATGTTCTGTGCAAGGCTCTCCAGCACCAAAATGCGACCACCGAGCCAGTTTTGCACACTGCTGGCTGTCAGGTTGCCCGCCTGCTGCACTGAGGATTCGATGTTTTGCTTGATGGTGTCGCGCTGCAAGTAGTCGTTGTACAACGTGAATAACGCAAACGCCAAAACCACGACGCCTGAAGCGGCCAGAAGGATTTTATGGCTGAACTTGAGATTCATAGCATGGGACTTCTTATGCCAAAAGTTGGGATGCGTACGGTGTGCATAGCCTTTTGGCAGCTCTGCTCGCACGCATTGCTCAACAGGCTGTCGGCACCAGTCGCGCAATACTTAGCCGTGTTTAGCTGAAATATGTTTAATCCGACGAAAGCGCAGGGATGGCTTTTGGCATCGTGCTGGGGGAGGGGCTGAAGAATGGTAAGCGGTCAGGCATCCCGTCTTGTGCAACTAAGCCGGTCGCCATCGATGCGGCAATAACTCCCCAATCTCACTCGCCCGCTGCGTCGGCAGGCGAGTAAGAACGTCTTTTAGATAAGCATACGCATCGTGGCCGTTGAGCTTGGCCGACTGGATCAAACTCATTAGCGCAGCAGCGCGCTGGCCACTGCGTAGCGACCCGGCGAACAGCCAGTTTTTTCTTCCAAGAGCCCAAGGTCGAATTTGCTGTTCGATATGGTTGTTGTCTATCGGCACCGTGCCGTCGTCCAGGTAACGGCGCAACGCAGCCCAACGTTTGAGGCTGTAATCCAAGGCTTTGGTAATCCCCAAACCTTCATGCACAAGCTCGCGCTGGGCGATCATCCAGGCATGAAACGCGTCCATCAGGGGCGCTGCTTTTTCCTGACGTATTCGTCGCCGGACATCCGGTTCCAAATCGCGGACTTCGCGTTCAATTTCATATAGGGCCGCGATGTACCGCAACGCTTGCTCGGCAAGCACGCTTTTATTGGTGATGTGCAGGTCATAAAACTTGCGGCGGGCGTGGGTCATGCAGCCGATTTCAGTGACACCAAGTGCAAAGCTGGCTTTGTAACCACTGTAATCATCACAGACCAAGTTGCCTTTCCAGTCGCCGAGGAAGTTGCGGGCATACTCGCCCGAGCGGCCAGGGCTGAAGTCGTACACCACCGCGCTTATCTCGGCGAACGCGGTCGTAGCGTAGCCCCAAACATAAGCACGGTGGGCTTTCTTCTCGCCCGGCGCGAGCATCTGCACCGGCGTTTCATCGACATGCACCACGTTGTGCTCAAGCACGACTTCGCGCAGGGCATCGACCAGCGGCTGCAATTGCACGCCACAAGCGCCGACCCAACTGGCCAGTGTTGATCGAGGAATTGCGAGACCGGCTCGCCCGAAGATTTGCTCCTGGCGGTACAGCGGCAAATGATCGGCGTATTTCGCGATCATCACCTGAGCCAGCAGCCCGGCAGTCGGGATGCCTTTGTCGATCACCTGCGCCGGTACTGTCTCTTGAATTAAGGTTTCGCAGTTGTCACAGACCCATTTGCCACGAATATGCCGTTCAACGCGAAACACGCCAGGCGTGTAGTCGAGCTTTTCGCTGACGTCTTCGCCGATGCGCTTGAGGGCGCAGCCGCATTGGCATTGAGTGTTTTCGGGATCGTGATGAATCAGCGTGCGCGGAAACTCGGCAGGCAATGCAGTGCGTTTGGGTTGCTGGCGGACTGCTACTTGCGCTGGCTTTGGTGCCAGGATTTCAAGCTCTGCTTCGATGGCGGCCAGGTCGGTCTCAATCAAGTCGTCGAGCAAGCTGGCCTGATCAGGGCTGAACGACTCGGAGCGTTTGGCGAAGCGGTGGCGTTTGAGCTGGGCTATTTCGTGAATGAGTTGTTGGTTGCGGGTCTTCTGATGAAGCACCTCTTTGTCGAGGCTCGCCAGCTGCGTATCTAGATGCTCAACGCGTTTGAGCAACTGCGTAGCGAGGCTGCGCAGTTGTTCGGTGTCGAGCTGATCGAGAGGAGGAGTAGGAATCATGGCGATGACTCTGCCCGATCTGCTGATCGATGTATGTCATCCATGTCTCTTAATGGTTACGGATGGCTCCGTCAGACCCAAGCCATTGCCAGGGAAGACCGACCACCAGTGCCTGAAGCTGCTCAGTATTTAGCTCCATTTGGTCACCATGCCGATTGCTCGGCCAGGAAAACTTCCCCTGGTGCAGGCGGCGTGCCGCCAACCAAACGCCCAGTCCGTCGTGCACCAACACCTTCATGCGATTGCCTCGGCGGTTGGCAAAGAAATAAGCACAATGCGGCTGCGCCGCACCGAAGACAGACACGACTCGTGCGAGGGCTTTCTCAGTACCAGAGCGCATGTCCATCGGTTCGGTCGCCAGCCAAATTGCGTCGATGCGGATCACGAAGTAAGTCCACGGACAAATCGGACGCATCCCTCGGGATCGGAAGCTGGCCATTTCACCGTGATGGTGTGCTCGCCAAATGGCAGTTCGATGATCACCGATAACCCGGCCTGCTTTTTTGGGGAGATCTCTACCGGAATAAACGCCGGCAGGGTTGCGGGTGGCTGATCTCGGTAAAGCGGCAGCCACTTACGGATCACGTTGGCATTGATGCCGTGACTGATGGCAACGCTGGAAATGGAGGCGCCAGGTTGCAGGCATTCCTGGACAACTTGGGCTTTAAACGACTTGGGGTAAGAGCTTCGTTGGCGCATTTAAGGGCTATCGCGTCCGCTTAAAAATAGGCGGACACCATCGCCCTTAATTTGGGAGGCCGGTAGGTGTGTTCACTGTTCGCTTACGAAGAATGGAATGCGCAGGGGATTTATGGCGCGCAAAAACAAAACCCCTGTCTGCGTTAGCAGACAGGGGTTTCGGAATTCAATCTTGACGATGACCTACTCTCACATGGGGAAACCCCACACTACCATCGGCGATGCATCGTTTCACTACTGAGTTCGGGATGGGATCAGGTGGTTCCAATGCTCTATGGTCGTCAAGAAATTCTGTGGCAGATCCGTTATCAAAACGTGTCTGCGAAAACTTGGGACTTCTATAAAAACAAAATCCCCGTCTGCGCGAGCAGACAGGGATTTTGGAATTTAATCTTGACGATGACCTACTCTCACATGGGGAAACCCCACACTACCATCGGCGATGCATCGTTTCAC
>NZ_NQKQ01000010.1 GCF_002269505.1 Pseudomonas fragi
TGTCCCCTTCGTCTAGTGGCCTAGGACACCGCCCTTTCACGGCGGTAACAGGGGTTCGAGTCCCCTAGGGGACGCCACGATTACCCGCTTTGCGGGATTTATAAGGGTCATTCGATTATTGAATGGCCCTTTTGTTTGTCTGCAGTTTTTTAATTCCTGCTCTTCAACCTTCCCGTCGCCCCCTCTGCGTTACACTGCGCTCCTTATTTATGTACAGGGAGACAAGGCATGAGTTGGGATTTGGCAGCACCGTTCATCATTGACCTGCAGGTGCAGGCTGAAGACATCGACGGTTTTGGCCACGCCAATAACGCAGCCTATGTGGTCTGGCTCGAACGTTGTGCCTGGCGCCATTCGCAGCGCCTGGGGCTGGATCTCACCGAGTACCGCCGCCTTGACCGCGCCATGGCCGTTTCCCGGCATGAAATCGACTATCTGGCCAGCGCCTACGAAGGCGACGAGTTGCAACTGGCAACCTGGATTGTCGATTGCGACCAGCGCCTGCGCATGACCCGGCACTTTCAATTGGTACGCCCCTGCGATGGCGTGACCCTGTTGCGGGCCAAAACCACTTTTGTCTGTATCGAACTGTCCACGGGCAAGGCCAAGCGCCTGCCGCCCGAGTTCCTTGACGGTTATGGCCCGGCTGTCGTGACGGCCTGACCGTTAGCACCTGCTCATACCGATTGCCCGCAGAACCACGTAAACTGCCGCACGTTTTTTATGAGAGTCACCCATGCAAATTGCTTTGGCGCCGATGGAGGGGTTGGTCGACAACATCCTGCGTGATGTCCTGACCCGCACCGGCGGTATTGATTGGTGTGTGACCGAATTTATTCGAGTCACCGAACGGCTTTTGCCCGAAGCCTACTTCCATAAGCTCGCCCCCGAACTGCAGCACGGTGCGCAGACGCGTTCCGGTGTGCCCCTGCGCGTGCAGCTGCTGGGTTCCGATCCGGCTTGCCTGGCTGACAACGCGGCGCTGGCGGTGGAGCTGGGCAGCGGGGTGATCGACCTCAACTTTGGTTGCCCGGCCAAGACCGTAAACAAGTCCCGTGGCGGCGCGGTGCTGCTCAAGGAGCCCGAGCTGCTGCACGCCATTTTGCTGCAGGTTCGCCGTACCGTGCCTGCGCATATCCCGGTCACCGCCAAGATGCGCCTGGGCTTCGATACGCCGGACAGCGCCAATGAGTGCGCAATCGCCTTGGCCGAAGGCGGCGCCAGCCAGATCGTGGTGCATGCGCGGACCAAGATGGATGGCTACAAGCCGCCTGCGCATTGGGAATACATCGCTCAGGTGCAGGAAGCGGTCAAGGTGCCGGTATTTGCCAACGGTGATATCTGGTCAGTTGAAGACTGGCGCCGTTGCCGTGAAATCAGTGGTGCTGAAGACATCATGCTGGGTCGCGGGCTGGTGTCGCGTCCCGATCTGGCCGCGCAAATTGCCGCTGCCCGCGCCGGTGTTGAGGTGGTGCCGATGACCTGGGCCGACTTGCAACCGATGATCCGCGACTTCTGGGCACAGGCCGAAGCCCAGTTGACTCCGCGCTCGGCGCCGGGGCGACTCAAGCAGTGGCTGGCGATGCTGACCCGCAACTACCCTGAAGCGGTGGTGCTGTTCAATGCCATGCGCCGCGAAACCGACTGTGAGAAGGTTCGTCATCTGGTCAATAACCCGCCAGCCGACGCTGCCTGAACCAACTGAAAAAAATTTCAAAAAAAGCTCTTGAAATGATTTTGCCGGTCCCTATTTAAGGGGTACGCGATGCCGAAACCGGGTCGCGTAACAAAATCTCGCTGAAATCAGGAGGATGAAATTATGAGCAACGCTTTCTCAATGGCGCCACTGTTCCGTAATTCTGTCGGCTTTGACCGTTTTAGTGATTTGTTTGAAACCGCACTGCGTAATGATTCAAGCGGTGGCTACCCACCTTACAACGTTGAAAAACGCGGTGAAGACAGCTATCGCATCGTGGTAGCAGCGGCAGGCTTCCAGCAAGATGATCTGGACCTGCAAGTAGAGAAAGGCGTGCTGAGCGTAAGCGGCAGCAAACGCGAAAGCACCAGCGAAGAAGGCGTGACCTTCTTGCATCAAGGTATTGCACAGCGGGCATTCAAATTGTCCTTCCGTCTCGACGACCATATCGAGATCAAAGGCGCAAACCTGAGTAACGGTTTGCTAAGCATCGACCTGCAGCGGGTGGTGCCGGAAGAGGCAAAAGCCAAACGCATCCCGATCAATGGGGATTCGCAGCCTGCTCTGCAAAACTGATCTGAGCATGTGCCAGGCAAGAACCCCGTCCAGGTGACGGGGTTCTTTCTATCCGCGGTATGTAACGAGCAGTACGCAGGCATTTGTCCCCGATCCTCTCCCCGGGGCAAGTGCCTGCATTTCACCTCATCTGCAACCCTTTACTTGCCCGCCTGACCTGCAGTCAGCTGGTTTTTTTGCAGGTTTTTTTCGGCTTTGTAGCGCAAGGCTACATCGGGTACACCGCCACTTTTGCCGGTTTCAACCCAATTGCGAATCCGCCCGGCATCAGCGAAGTGGGTGTATTTGCCGAACGCATCCAGAATAACCAGGGATACCGGGCGACCGCCCATTTCAGTGACCAGTACCAGGCAGTGGCCAGCCTGGTTGGTAAAGCCGGTCTTGGTGATCTTGATGTTCCACTTGTCCTTGTTGACCAGATGGTCGGTGTTATGAAAACCCAGGGTGTAGTTGGGCTTGCGGAACGCCACGGTCTTTTCCTTGGTGGTGCTCAACTGGCTGAGCATCGGGTAGTGCCGTGCAGCGGCCAGCAGCTTGCTCAGGTCGCGAGCGGTGGATACGTTGTGGATCGACAGCCCGGTGGGTTCAACGTAATGAGTGCTCATCATGCCCAGGCTTTTGGCCTTGGCGTTCATCGCCGCGATAAACGCTACATAACCGCCCGGGTAGTGATGGGCAAGGCTGGCGGCTGCGCGGTTTTCCGAGGACATCAGGGTGATCAGCATCATTTCGTGGCGCGACAGTTCGCTGCCAATTTTCACCCGCGAGAACACGCCTTTCATCTCCGGTGTGTCGCTGATGTTTACGGATATTGACTCATCCATCGATTGCTTGGCGTCCAGTACCACCATGGCGGTCATCAGCTTGGTTACCGAGGCGATCGGCACGATGGCATCGGGGTTGCTGGCAAAAATGACCTTGTTGGTTTGCAAGTCGATCAACATGGCGCTGCCCGAGGCAATATGCAGCTGCGAGGTATCCCTTGGGGCCGAAATGCTTTCAGCCGCTGCGGCGATTGAAGAGGCGCTGGTGCCTGCCAGAACTAAACACAGGCTCAAAATAGAAAGATGAATTTTCACGCAGAATGACTCAAGAATGGTTGGGAAGTACCGGGCTGCAACGCTTGTTACAAATATAACGTTACATTTAGTCAGTATGGATCAATGCCGCCAGAAATGCCTGATATCGCAGGGGTTTGTCAGAGAAAAATCGAGCGCACTGACGAAACAAGGATTTGTGCCGCGGCGAGCCTAGCAGGGTGATGCTGTTGGTTGGCTGAACAGGCTGGAGTGTCGGCGGGGGAGATTGGATTCAGGCTGCGGGCAGGGTTGCGTGACGGGCCGCTCGCTTCTGCCAAGTGCGCGCAGCGAGCGGGTGTATTCAGGATTCAGCTCGATAGTGCAGCAAGTCTCCTGGCTGACAATCCAGTGCGATGCAGATGGCTTCCAGGGTTGCGAGCCTTATGCCTTTTACTTTCCCTTGCTTGAGCAGTGACAGGTTCTGCTCGGTAATGCCGACCATCTGCGCCAGGTCCTTGGATTTGACCTTGCGCATGGCCAGCATAACGTCCAGCTTAATCTCGATCGGCATTTTGGCCTCTTATACAAACTGCTGGTTTTCCCGCGCCAACGAACAGGCGTTGTACAGGCTGCGGGCGATGATCATAAGGGAAGCCGAGAGGAACAAGGCAACAAGATGCGAGGGATAGAAGCTGACGGTGAACAAGCGTTCGCCCTCGGGCCGCAAAAATGTGATCCAGACGCTCATCACCGGGGTCAGCAGGAGGCAGGCCAGCACCCAGGCAGCGACGCTTTTGCCCACTTTGCCGAGTAACAGCGCAGACTCCGCTGAAAAATACTCACCCTTGCTGTAGGCCAGAAACAGGCTGCGCAGTGCCAGCAAGCCCTTGGCAAGTATCAGCAGGGGAATGCTGGACAGGGCTATGGCGCCAGCAACCTGCCACCAGGGCATTATCTCGATGTTGGCATGCAGTGTTTCGGTCATGGCGCTCAGGCTGAAACCGCCTACATAGGTGCCTATGACGTTGGGGAATAGCCAGTAAGTAATATTGGCCAGCAGCATGGCTACAACAAGTGCCAGCGTGACGTTCGCCAGGATGCGGCTGCGATTGGCCAGGGGATCAGTTGTCATCGAACAATCCTTATCTTTGTATGTGTGTTTGTTGAAAATCTGCAATTCGTACAGGGCGAGTGTCGTGCTCTGAGCGGTGAAAATATCGTAATACGATGAGAAATGATTGTAAAACGATAATTTATTCGCCTTTCATAACAAATATTTCCGCTGCAGTGATTAGGCAGTGCTGCGCAATTGTGTAAAATGCCGGCCCCTTGAAATTGACCGGCCGGCCCGATGACTCCTGAAGCGTTAACCACCCTGCACCAGCACTTATTGACTGCACTGCAGACTGCGCCCGCTGAAACCCGGCGTTTGTTCCATGGGCGCGGGCGCTGCTGGCCCGGGCTTGAGCAATTGACGGTGGACTGGCTGCAAGGCGTGGTGCTGGTGTCGCTGTTCAAGGAGCCCGAGGCCGAACAATTGGTGGCCCTCAAGCAACTGTTGCAGACCATCGCACTGTCACCCGCCTGGCAGGCCAGCGGTGCACACACGTTGGTGCTGCAGCATCGCTATATGCTGCAGAGCGACACCGAGTGGCTGGTGGGCGAGGCGATTGACGAGTGCACGCTGACTGAAGGCGGGCTGCGCTATCGCGTGGATCTGGGCCGCAAGCAGAACAACGGTCTGTTCCTGGATATGCGTTATGGTCGCGATTGGGTTAAGGCCAATGCCGGAGGCAAGCGGGTTTTGAACCTGTTTGCCTACACTTGCGGGTTTTCCGTGGCCGCAATCGAGGGTGGCGCGCAGCATGTGGTCAACCTCGACATGTCCCGTGCGGCCCTGAGCCGTGGGCGCGACAACCACCGCCTGAACGGGCACGACATGAGCAAGGTGACGTTCCTGGGGCATGAGCTGTTCAAGTCGTGGGGCAAGGTGAAAAGCACCGGCCCTTACGATCTGGTGATTATCGATCCGCCATCGTTTCAAAAAGGCAGTTTTCTGCTGACCAAGGATTACCAGCGTGTAGTGCGCCGCCTGCCAGAGTTGCTCAGTGAAAACGGCACGGTACTGGCCTGCATGAATGACCCGGCACTGGGTTCGGATTTTCTGATCGATGGCGTCACCCGGGACGCGCCGAGCCTGCGTTTTGTCCAGCGTCTGGAGAATCCGCCGGAATTTGCGGATACCGACGCCGAGTGTAGTCTCAAGGCGCTGGTGTTCAAGCAGGGCGTTTGACAGGCAAAAAAAGCCCGCAGGGGAGGCGCGGGCAAGGGGTTCATTGAATGAGCAATGAGCGCGGCGAATATACCGTTCGCCGCGCTCAAAGACTGTGAAACAAAATTCATGCTGCGCCAACCTGTAGTCGCTGACGAGGAACGAAGGCTGCGAGCTTTGGATCTTAAGGGCTCGCAGCCTTCGTTCCTCGTCAGCGACTACAGGTTGGAAGGGGTTATGCGTTATTTGGTGCGCGACGACTCAAACAGGAACCATACGCGACGCTCGGCCTCGTCGATCCAGTTTTCCAGCAGGCTGGTAGTCGCCACATCGCCCAGCTCGGAGCACATGTCGTGGGTCTCACGCATATAGGCGGCCAGCTGGATATTGTCTTCGCGCAGTTCTGCCAGCATGTCTTCCGGCGTCACGAAGTCGGCGTCGTTGTCCAGCAGGCGTTGCAGCTTCTTGATGTGGCCGATGGAGCGGATCGTGGTGCGCCCCAGCTTGCGTACACGCTCGGCAATGGCATCGGTGGTCGCGTAAATCTGGTCAGCCTGCTCGTCGAGCAGCAGGTGGAAATCACGGAAATGCGGGCCGGACATGTGCCAGTGGAAATTCTTGGTTTTCATGTAGATGGCGAAGGTGTCTGCGAGCAGCGCGTTCACTTCGGCTGCAATATCGATACAGGCTTGTTCGCTCAGTGCCGTAGGTGTCCGCAGATCGGCCTTTCTGCTTTCCTTGGCGGATTTCAGGTCTTTCATGGTGGTTCCTCGTGGCAGCGGTTGATCGGAATTAACGTCTCTTGAGTGCGGCTGACTAAAGACCAGGTTTGCTCTCTCGTCAAACGCGGCGGGCCGCTTTCAAGCGGGCCGCGTCAAGTTATGAGGACAGCAGAGCAAGATCGTTCAAGACTTTTTGCCCTGGAGTTGCGACCCTTTGCCGCTGCTTACTGCCGGAATGTTTTTGATGCCTGATGCCCTTGCTCGAACCGCGTTTGTTCGCGGCACCATTGCCTGCCTGCCGCTGACCCTGGCGTGCGCCCCTTGGGGGCTGCTGGCGGGCTCCACGGCGATCGATGCCCAATTGACCCCCGCACAAAGCCAGGGGCTGTCGCTGTTTGTGTTTGCCGGGGCGGCGCAATTGGTCGCTATTGGCATGATCAAGGGCGGCGCCAGTGCGATTTCAATTCTGGTGACCACCTTGCTGCTGACCTCGCAACACTTGCTCTATGCCATGCACTTGCGTCCGCTGGTGGCGCCGCTAGAGCCCAGATGGCGCTTCGGCCTGGGCTTTTTGCTCACTGATGAGTTCTTTGCCCTGGTCAGCCCGTTCGACCAGAAGACTTTCAATCGCTGGTACGCGCTGGGCGTAGGATTGTGCATGTACGTGGGCTGGAATATTTTCACCTTGTTGGGCGTCGTGCTGGGCAAGAGCATCCCCGGGCTGGACCAGTTGGGGCTGGAGTTCTCGATTGCCGCGACCTTTATCGCGTTGATTACGCCAATCGTGCGCAATATCCCGACAGTCGTTTGCGTGGCGGTCTCGTTGTTGAGCGTGGTGCTGTTCGGCTATTGGCAGTGGGAGTCGGCCATTGTGCTGGCAGGGCTGGCGGGGATGGTTGCGGGTTATCTGTGCAAGCGTCTGGGAGGTATCTGGGCATGATCTGGGCAATTATCGGCGGGATGACCCTGATCCTGTTTTTCAACCGCTACCTGTTTCTGGAACCGCGCTTGCCAATTCGCCTGAATCGCGGGGTAAAGGAGTTTTTGAGCTTTGCGGTGCCGGGGATGCTGACGGCGATTTGCGGGCCGATCATTTTCGTCAAGGATCACCAGCTCGACCTGAGCCCCGGCAACCCGTACCTGCTGGCCGGGCTGTGCGCCATCGGATTGATGCTGTGGAGCCGCAACGTGCTGCTCAGTGTCGCGTTGAGTGTGGCGCTGTTTTATCTGTTTCGCTGGTGGCTTTGATCTGAGCGGCGGCGCGCGAGGTAAACGGGCCGCTGACGGCAACGCCGTCACTGACCACATACCAGCACGCCAGCAGACCGTCGGCACGCAACGGAGCGGGTACGGCACTGCCGATCACCGACATGACATGAATCTTGGGCATACATACCTCCTTCAACAATGGCGCTACCTTACGGGCCGGGCCGCTGCGCAAGAAATCATTGCGCTTGATAGTCGTCATTGATGCCGATGAGGTGTCAGTCAACCACCTGATCAAGCATGTGCATCACTTCTTGATCGCTCAACAGCCCTTCGCGCACAAGATGCTGGGTCAACAATGACACCAGTTTGGCGGTGCGGTGACCTTCGAGCTGCTTGAGCTCGGTCAGGGTGTTGTACACCTTGCTGGAGGTGCAGAGCCCGACGATATGGTGCGGGTTTTGTGTAGGCATAAAGGTCGTCCTTGTTTTTATGTGTGTGTCGCTGATGGCGCCGCTGGCGCTCATAATGCCGCAGTACGCGGCACTATGATGTTTCATCCGCGACATTCACATCGTCTATCCGGGCCCGCCGTTGTGCCGGGGTTACCAGCGTGGCGGGCCGTAATAGCCCCGTGGCGGGCCGTAGTACACCGGTTGCGGCCGACCGTAGTAGCCCTGATAGTAAACGGGCTGGGGCGGCTGTACATACACCGGTTGCGGTTGGTAATAGACCGGCGGGGCCTGTACATAAACCGGTTGTGGCTGCACATACACCGGTTGTTGTACATACACCGGGCGCTGCTCATGGCCGGCGATAACCGAGCCAACCACCGCAGCCCCCACTACCGCGCCAAAAATTGCAGGCCCGGGGCCCCAGCCACCATGGGCGGATGCCTGCCCTGCGACAGCCAGGGCGCCGATAAGCAAAGCGATTTTGGGGATGGTACGCATCATGACGAATCCTCGAATTCCAGCCCCGACGTTCAGGTCTGCACCAGACCACAGATAATCGCGGGGATAACATTAAGACCGTGTTTTTTTAAAAAACTGCGAAGCGCTCGGGTAAATTTTGTGTAAGGTCTGCGGGCGCTGAGACGTTTCAGCGCGGGCGACTGCATTATGATCCAACAAATTTCCCGGCGCGGCTTGTGCCGTCCATCTAAAAGCATTCAGCAAGGAGATGAGCATGCAAATGAATCCGAATAAAGACACCCGACTGTGCATATCGCTGTCAGGCCGACCGGGTAACTTCGGGCTGCGTTTCCATAATCATCTATACGAACAACTGGGCCTGAACTTTTACTACAAGGCCTTCAGCAGCAAAGACCTTGAAGGGGCGGTCACGGGTATCCGCGCCCTGGGCATTCGTGGCTGCGGCGTGTCGATGCCCTTCAAGGAAGCCTGCATTGCCCTGGTGGACGAGCTGGACGCGTCGGCGCGGGCCATTGCGTCGATCAACACCATCGTCAACACCGACGGCCATCTCAAGGCCTACAACACCGACTACATCGCCATCGCCCAGTTGCTGGACAGCCATAAAGTACCCAAAGACATCACCTTTGCCCTGCGTGGCAGCGGCGGCATGGCCAAGGCCGTGGCTTCGGCGTTGCGTGATGGTGGGTATCGCAATGGCCTGATCGTGGCGCGTAACGAGGCAACAGGGGCGGCCCTGGCAGCAAGCTGCGGCTATGAATGGCAGCCTGAGCTGGGCGCGCAGCGGCCGCAAATGCTGATCAACGTGACTCCGGTGGGCATGACGGGCGGCGCTGAGGCCGACGATCTGGCCTTCGAGGCAGACGCCATCGATCGCGCAGACATCCTCTTTGATGTGGTGGCGATCCCGGTAGAAACGCCATTGATCGTGCGCGGCCGGGCCCAAGGCAAGCAGGTGATCACGGGGCTTGAAGTGATTGCGATCCAGGCCCTGGAGCAGTTCGTGCTGTACACCGGAGTGCGGCCCACTGCCGAGCAGTTTCAGGCGGCAGTGGCGTTTGCTCGCAGCTGATGGCGATGGGGGCGAGTGATCTCGCCCCTGAGCAGATTTACTCCAGCTCTGCCAGACGTGCTTCGAGGGCGGCAATCCGCGCCTCAAGGGCTTCAAGACGTTCCAGTGACACACTTGCGCCGCTGCTGCGCTCTGCAGGTTGTTGGCGGGCGGCCATGATTGTTTCGATTTCGGCCGGGTCGCCCAGAGCGTGCATATAGCGGTCTTCGCGCTGTCCGCTCTGACGCGGCACCAGCAGGGCCAGATCGCGGGCAATCAGACGTTCCAGCTGATGCTGAACCTGTTCGGTGTCTTCGAAGTCGTGCATGCGTGAACTGCGGGTTAGCAGCTCGTTGAGGGTTTGCGGACCGCGCAGGAACAACAGGCCCAGCAACACCACTTGCTCAGGCACCAGTTCCAGCGCCTTGTCGACCTTATGTTCCCAGCGATCCGCCCGGCTACCCATCACCAGACGGGTAAAGCCGCGGCCTTCCAGCGCGCGCAGGCTTTGCCCGACCTGACCTTGCGTGAGGTTAAGCACCGGCTCGCGGCTGGTTTTCTGGTTGCACGCCAGCACCAGCGCATTGAGGGTCAGCGGGTAGGTTTCCGGGTTGGTGGCCTGTTTCTCGATCAGGGAGCCGAGGATGCGGATCTCGGTGCTGTTGAGCAGAGGTCCTGCGTCAGAATCGTTTTGTACGTTTTCTGAGAACTGATCAGCGGGAACTTCCATTTTCATCTCCAATTTGAGTAACCGTTGCCAGCGGCCATTGTGGAGTCTTTTGCGCGGTAGAGCGACTGGCAAGTCATTGCGGCTCGCTGCCACAGGTTGTTATCTGAATGGCTATCAGCGATTGACCAGTTTGGCGGGCAGTGCGATCACCAGCAGGCAACTCAGCAACAGGCAACTGGCGAAGAACCACATCGCGCCGGAACTGCTGCCCGTTACGTCGATGGCAATCCCCATCAGGGAGTTGCTCACCAGTCCGGCGATATTGGCCAGCGAGCACGCCAGAGCGAAGCCGGTAGCGGCTGCGCGGCCCTTGAGAAAGGTTGCCGGCAAGCTGAAAAAAACCGGTACGGCGCCGATGATGGCGGCTGAGGCAATCGCAAACAACAGAACGGTGGCAACCACGCTGTGGCTAAACCAGGTGCTGGCCGCCATTGCGGCCGCACCGACCACAAAAGGCACAATGATATGCCAGCGCCGCTCGCGATGCCGGTCGCTGCTGGCGCCGATCATCAGCATGCCGATCAGGGCGGCAACGCTGGGCAGGGCGGTGAGTACGCCAATATGGAAGTTGTCGGTTACCCCGGCGTTGCGAATAAAAGTCGGCATCCAGAACGCCATGGCGTAAGCGCTGAGCAGGATGGAGAAGTCGATACCGCCCAGCATCCAGATCTTGAGGTTGAAAAATCCGTCGCGAAAACTGTGCATGCTGTTCTGGCCTTCGGCGTTGTCCTGGTGCAGTTGCTGCTCCAGTAACGCTTTTTCGTCGGCGTTCAGCCATTTAGCCGTGTGATGGCTGTTTGGTAGAACCCGGAAGGTCAGGATGCCCAGCAACACGCTGGGGATCGCTTCGAGCGCAAACAGCCATTGCCAGCCGCGTAGCCCCGCGACAGTGTCGAAGGCGCCCATGATCCAGCCTGAAAGCGGCCCGCCGATCACGCTGGAAAGCGGCATGCCGATCATGAACAGGGCAATGATGCGGCCGCGTCTTTGGGTCGGGAACCAGGTGGTCAGGTAATACAGCACGCCGGGCAAAAAACCGGCCTCGGCCACGCCCAGCAGAAAGCGCACGATATAGAACTGGGCAGGGGTGGTCACCAGCAGGGTGCAGGCCGAGAGCAGGCCCCAACTGATCATGATTCGGGCTATCCAGACCCTGGCGCCGACTTTTTCCAGGATCAGGTTGCTCGGCACTTCGAACAGGATATAGCCGACAAAAAATAGCCCGGCCCCCAGACCGAATGCGGTTTCGCTGAACTGCAGGTCGCCGAGCATCTGCAGCTTGGCAAAGCCGATATTGATCCGGTCCAGGTAGGCGGCCAGGTAGCAAAAACACAAAAAGGGTACGAGCTTCCAGGTGATCTTGCGATAGAGCGCCTGAACCGGGGTCGCCGCAGGAGCGGTGCCAGGATGTGCTAAGGGCATGGATGTTTCCTGCGGGAGGCCTGATGGTTGATCTTCATACACCAGATGATCACTGGCGTGTCTATAATCGGCGCACATTCCATTCCTGCCCACAGACTGTCGAGACTTTCATGACTATCTCTCTGTACGCCGCTTCCGTTCCCGTGTTCAAACAAATGCTCAATGCCCTGAGCGGTGTTCTGGCCAAGGCTGAAGCACATGCGACCGCCAAGAACATCGACCCGAGCGTGTTCTTGCAAGCGCGCCTGGCGCCGGACATGTTCCCGCTGGTGCGCCAAGTGCAAATCGCCGTTGATTTCACCAAGGGTGTTTCGGGCCGTCTGGCTGAAATCGAATTGCCAAAATATGACGACAGCGAAGTGACCTTTGCCGACCTGCAAGCGCTGATCAGCAAAGTGCTGGCGTTTGTAGATGGCATCAAGCCAGAGCAAATCGACGGCAAGGAAGGCATCGAAATCATCACCCGTCAGGGCACGCCCAAAGAAAAACGCTTCACCGGCCAGGCGTACCTGCTGTCCTACGGCTTGCCGCAGTTCTTCTTCCACGTAACCACTGCTTACGCGATCCTGCGCCACAACGGTGTTGAGATCGGCAAGCGTGACTACATGGGCGCGTTCTAAGCAAATCCCTTGTGGCAGCGGGCTTGTGCGCGATGGCAGCATCGCGCACAAGCCCGGCTCCCACCTGACTCAGCCCTGTTGCAGGGGCTTGTCTTCCTGGGCCATACAGGCCGCAGCAGTAAACAGAACGTCGGTGGACGAATTGAGTGCAGTTTCTGCTGAATCCTGCAGGATGCCGATAATGAAACCCACGGCCACCACCTGCATGGCAATCTCGCTCGGGATGCCGAACAGGCTGCACGCCAGCGGAATCAACAGCAGCGAACCGCCCGCCACACCCGATGCGCCACAGGCGCAAATGGCCGCCACCACACTCAGCAAAATGGCCGTCGGAATATCGATCGCAATCCCCAGCGTATGCACGGCAGCCAGGCTCAGCACGGTGATGGTGATCGCTGCGCCCGCCATATTGATGGTGGCACCCAGCGGGATTGATACCGAGTAGGTGTCTTCATGCAGGCCCAGGCGCTCGCTCAATGCCATGTTTACCGGGATATTGGCCGCCGAACTGCGGGTGAAAAACGCGGTAATGCCGCTTTCGCGCAGGCACAAAAACACCAACGGGTAAGGGTTGCGACGCAACTTCCAGAACACGATCAGCGGGTTGACCACCAGCGCCACAAACAGCATGCAGCCGATCAACACGGTTAGCAGGTGCAGGTAGCCCAGCAGGGCGCCGAAGCCTGAGCTGGCGAGGGTTGCGGCGACCAGACCGAAAATCCCCAGCGGGGCAAAGCGGATCACCACGCGCACAATCAGGGTGACGCCGTTGGACAGGTCATTGAGCACGGTGCGGGTGGTGTCGCCGGCATGGCGGATGGCTACGCCCATGCCGATGGCCCACGCCAGGATGCCGATAAAGTTGGCGTTGATCAGCGCGTTGACCGGGTTGTC
The DNA here is from genome assembly GCF_002269505.1 of Pseudomonas fragi. Classification (GTDB taxonomy): domain Bacteria; phylum Pseudomonadota; class Gammaproteobacteria; order Pseudomonadales; family Pseudomonadaceae; genus Aquipseudomonas; species Aquipseudomonas fragi_D. The sequence goes on from NZ_NQKQ01000010.1 coordinate 13,144, forward strand.
GACCACGCTCAGCAGCAGGCTCTGCAGCACTTCGCTGATACCGCCGGGCGCGGTAATGGCGATGTTTTCAGTGGCCAGTACCAGGTTTGACGGAAACATCATGCTGGCGATAACAGCCACGACGGCAGCAGCAAATGTGCCGAACAGGTACAGAACAAGAATCGGGCGAATATGGGTTTCCTGGCCGTGTTTGTGGTTGGCAATCGAGGCCATAACCAGCACAAACACCAGGATGGGTGCTACGGCTTTCAAGGCGCTGACGAACACCTTGCCGATAAAGGCCACCGAAAGGGCTGCGGAGGGCGCAAGCCAGGCCAGCAAAATACCGGCAATCAGACCGATCACAATCTGGGTTACCAGGCTGGTGCGCTTGAGCTTTTGCAGCAGGGTAGGTGGAGTGTCAGTCATAAGGGTTTCTCTAGTTGTTCTGGGTAGCGCATTGAAAAACTGTGGGGCGAACAGCGGCAAACGGGCAGGCTGATCGACGCAAGTCGGCGGGATGCGAACTTTATCATAGACGTGTAGGGGCTTTCCTATGCAGGGGCAATCTGCCACATCTCCGGCTGAACTTATCTCGGCTCATTTGGCCGCAAGCCGAAGCATTCTGTTACCATTGCCCATCCCCCACTTATCTTCAAATCAGCGGGCCTTAAGGGCTTTCGCTGGCCTCGTTGTCTCTGGAGTTATTCATGCTGTTGCCCATCCTGCTGCTGTCTGCGGCCGGCTTTACCGTGCTCACCACCGAATTTGTGATCGTCGGCCTGCTGCCTTCGATTGCCCGCGACCTTGAGGTCAGCGTGCCCCAGGCCGGTTTGCTGGTGACCTTGTTCGCCTTCACGGTTGCGGCCCTTGGCCCGTTCCTGACCGCCTGGTGCGCGCGCTTTGAGCGCAAGCGCCTGTTTATCTCGATTTTGCTGATGTTCGCCTTCGCCAATACCGTGGCGGCGCTGGCGCCGAATATCTGGGTGATGGCTTTTGCCCGGCTGCTGCCGGCATTGGGCTTGCCGGTGTTCTGGGCTCTGGCCAGTGAAACGGCGGTGGATATCGTAGGCCCGGAATACGCCGGGCGGGCGATTGCCAAAATCGGTTTCGGCATCGTCTGTGCGACCGTGTTTGGCATTCCCGTAGGCACCTTGATCTCGGATGCCTGGGGCTGGCGCAGTGCCTTCGGTATTCTGGCGGTGGTCGCCCTGGCCAAGGCCTTGTTGCTGTGGCTGTATTTGCCCGTGACCCGGGTGGTGAAAGAGCATGTCACCTTGAGCTCACAGTTTGCCCTGCTGCGCAGCCCGCTGATGATTGGCCATATCGTGCTGTCAGTACTGGTCTTCAGCGGCATGTTCACGGCCTACACCTATCTGGCCGATATTCTTGAGCGTCTGGCAGGTTTTGACGGCTCGCTGGTGGGGTGGTGCCTGATGGGCTTTGGCGCCGTCGGTCTGATCGGCAACTCGCTGGGCGGGCGCATGGTGGATCGCCATCCGCTGATCGCCTCGATGGTGTTTTGTGCCTTTATGATCAGCGGCCTGGTGGCGCTGGTGCCGAGCATTCACTCAACCTTGGGCCTGGCAGCGGCAATGGGCATTTGGGGGGTGACGCAGGCCGCGATGTTTCTGGTCAGCCATGTACGGCTGATGAAAGTTGCCCCGCATGCACCGGCATTTGCCGCGTCGCTGAACATTGCCGGGGCCAATCTGGGGATCGGCCTGGGCGCCATGATTGGTGGGCGGGTTATCGACAACTATGGCCTGGGCAGCCTGGGATTTGCTGCTGCCGGGTTCATCCTGATCTCGATTCTGCTGGCCTTGTTGCTGATGACCGCCAAGCCGCGCCCGACGTGCGCTAGCGCGGGGTAAACAGCTCGCGGCGGGCCCCCTCGGTAATCGCAACGATGCCGGGGTGGCGGATCTTGCGCTCCACAGTAATGGCGTAGAACGATTCGGTGACCGCCTCGGTGTGGCCGATCAGTTCAACATCAAACTGGCGTATCACCTCCTGCGCAATCACGCTGGGCGCGATAAATACGCCGATGCCGGACTGGCCGAAAGCCTGCATCAGTGCGCTGTCATCAAACTCGCCAACGATTCGCGGCTGTATCTGCTGCTCGGCCAGCCAGCGCAGCAGACGGCTGCGTAGCATGGTTTCGGGCCCTGGAATCAGGAGTGGCGCGCCTTGCAGGCAGTGCGGGAAGTTTTCGGTATAGTTTTTGGCAAGTGCTGCGGTGGCGAAAAAGCTGATGCCGCATTCCCCCAGTTTCTGGCTGAAGCCCTTGATATCGAGGTGCGAAGGCATCGGGCTGTCGGAAATTACCAAATCAAGACGCTGAATAGCGAGGTCCGCGAGTAGCCGGTCAAGCTTGTCTTCACGGCAGGTGATACGGATCGGCTCATCCAGTTCCATGGTCGGGGCGATCAGGCGATACACGATCGACTTGGGCACCACGTCGGCCACCCCCACCCGGAACAGGATCTGCTGCTCCTTGGGCGCCATACGTAGCATGCTTTCCAGTTCGTTGCCGACCTGAAAGATCTGTTCGGCATAAGGCAGTACCTGGCGCCCGGTCTCGGTTAGTTCCAGTTGGCGCCCGACCCGGCGAAACAGCGGCAAGCCATAGGTGTCTTCGAGCAGGCTGATTTGCCCGCTGATCGTCTGCGGCGTGAGGTTCAATTGCTCGCAGGCGCGAACAATGCTGCCGGTCTTGGCCACAACCCAGAAATAATGCAATTGGCGGTAGTTGAGCATCAGCGTCGCAACACTTCGTAAAAACCGAAGTATAGCGCTTAAAAATACGAATTTTTCTGAAGTGTTCGCTTCTCTAGAATCACGCGTTATGCGCAAGCCACTCTGGTGGCCGCCGGTTTAGAGAGGGAAATGACCATGAACATCAAGAAAGTAGCAGTGGCCGTGCTGTTGTCGGCAGGTTTGCTGGCGATCGCGGGTTGTGACCAGGCTGAAAAAGCCGCGCAACAAATGTTGAGCAAAACTGCTGAGTCCGCCAAGCAAGCGATTGACGATACCCATAAGGCCGCCGAGCAAGCGCTTAGCGAAGCCACTGGTGGGGTGATTGAAAAAGAAAAGCCTGAGCAAGAAAACCAAGCTTCATCCAAAGCCATTTAACTGGTCTTACTGCAGAGTCCGAACACACCTATGGAATATCTTTTACAACTGGCTGCCAGCCCCGCAGCCTGGGTCGCTTTAGCCACGTTGATCGTGATGGAAATCGTGCTGGGTATCGATAACCTGATCTTTATCTCGATTTTGACCAACAAGCTGCCTGAGCAATACCGTACCAAGGCACGCCGTATCGGTATCGGCATGGCGCTGATCCTGCGTCTGGGCTTGCTGGGTACCATTGCCTACATCGTGCAGCTGACCACGCCGGTATTTGAAGTGCTGGGCAAGGCCTTCTCGTGGAAGGACATGATCCTGATTGCCGGTGGTCTGTTCCTGGTGTGGAAAGCCACCAGCGAAATCCACCACAGCATGACCCCGCAAGTCGAAGAAAAAACTGACAGCGTGTCGTCGAAAGTCACCTTGGGCTTTGCCGCAGCCATCGGCCAGATCCTGATGCTCGACCTGGTGTTTTCCATCGACAGCATCATTACGGCGGTGGGTATGACCGAACACCTGCCGATCATGGTGATTGCAGTGGTGGTGGCGGTGATGGTGATGTTGCTGGCTTCGGAGCCTTTGGCCAAGTTCATCAACGATAACCCGACCGTGGTGATGCTGGCCCTGGCCTTCCTGATCATGATCGGCATGACCCTGATCGCTGAAGGTTTCGGTGCCCATGTGCCTAAAGGTTATGTGTATGCAGCGATGGCGTTCTCGGCCACGGTTGAAACACTTAACATTCTTGCGCGGCGGGTACGGGAAAAACGGCAGGCTGCGCTAATCAAATAAACTCAGGTTGATACTAAAAAGCCGTCCACTCTCTTTGGTGTGGACGGCTTTTTTGTGGGTTCAATGTGCGTTCGCTGCGCCAGCTACCGGCTTTTCAGGGGTGTCTTGCGGTTTGGCCTGCACCTGCGGATGGTGATGGCGGCTGATGCGCATCAGGCCCCAGAGCATGGCCCCGGCAACGGCCAGCCAGCCGGCGATCAGCAGAAAAATAGTCAGTATCAGGCTCATCAGTGCCTCCTTTGCCCCCAGCGGGCTCAAACACACGCTAAGCAGATGACAGTCTAGTCTGTGCAATGTTGCAGTCTATTGACCGAAGGTCGTGTAGGACTAATCGATTTGCACTATGCCATCAATCGGCCTGTGGCTTAAGGCTATACCTCGCCGTACTGGAGCCCTATGATCGACGGCCTTGGCCGACCTTGAGGTCTGGCGTTCATTCAAAGCGAGGGAATATGCAGGGAGTGATTGGGTTGAGAGCAGTGCGACAGTGGCTGGCGGCGTTGCTTGCGTTGGCGGTGGTGGGGTGTGCCAGTGTCGAGCCGCCTGAATTCAAGCGCTTGCCGGAGCGGGTCGAACTCAATGGCGTGCCCTTTTTTCGCGGCAATGCCAATCAAGGGGCACCTCAAACTCTGGCCGGCATGCTCGGTGAGCAGCGGATCAGAATCACCCCGGGGCTGTTGGTCAAACCGCTGAAACTGCCGGGCGCAGAGGCCTCGTTGCAAAGCAATATCGAGCAATTGGCCGCCGGTTACGGATTGATGGTGTACCCGCTGGACTCATCGCTTTCGGCTTTATTGACCCAGGTGGCTGCCGGTTACCCGGTAATGCTGCGGTTCAGTGATGGCACGCTGTGGTCAGAGCCGCGCTACGCGATGCTGGTGGGCTACAACCGCGCCAAAGGCACCGTGATGCTGCGTGCAGGTATGGAGCGTCGACGGTTGATGGACTTCAACAAATTCGAGTCGGCGTGGAAGGATGCTGGCGGCTGGGCCGTACTGATCCTGTCGCCAACCCAGTTGCCGGCCAACGTCGACAAGGCTCGCTGGCTGAAGGTGGCGAACGACCTGTCCCGTGCGGGGCAGGAACAGGCCGGCGCTACGGCGATCAAGACCCTGCAATCCCAAAAGTAAGCAAGGGCATCACCCTGTGGGAGCGGGCTTGCTCGCGATTCAGGCTACGCGGTCAGTCAGGCATACCGCGGCGATGCCATCGCGGGCAAGCCCGGCTCCCACAAAAATCAAAAGCCGAACTTGTCCCGTAGGCTGTAGTACCAGGCACCCAAAGCCGTCAGCGGTGTACGCAGCAGTTGCCCGCCGGGGAAAGGGTAGTGCGGCAGGTCGGCGAAGGCGTCAAAGCGCTCAGCCTGCCCGCGCAGGGCTTCAGCCAGCACCTTGCCCGCCAGATGGGTATAGGTCACTCCATGTCCGCTGCAACCTTGCGAGTAATAGATGTTGTCACCGATACGGCCAACCTGAGGCAGGCGTGACAATGTCAGCAGGAAGTTACCCGTCCACGCATAGTCAATTTTCACATCCTTGAGTTGCGGGAAAGCCTTGAGCATTTTCGGCCGGATAATTGCTTCGATATTGGCCGGATCACGGGCGCCGTACACCACACCACCGCCGAAAATCAGGCGCTTGTCACCGGAGAGGCGATAGTAGTCGAGCAAGTAGTTACAGTCCTCGACGCAATAATCCTGTGGCAACAGTGTCCTGGCCAGCTCATCACCCAGAGGCTCGGTGGTGATGACCTGAGTACCGCAGGGCATGGACTTGGACGCCAGCTCCGGCACCAGATTGCCCAGGTAGGCATTGCCCGCGACGATAATGAACTTGGCCCGCACCTTGCCCTGAGGTGTATGCACCACAGGATTGGCGCCGCGTTCAATGCGCACAGCGGGAGACTGCTCATAAATGGTGCCGCCCAGCGACTCGACAGCCGCGGCCTCACCCAGCGCCAGATTGAGCGGGTGAATGTGCCCGCCGCTCATGTCCAGCAGCCCGCCCTGATACTGATCACAGGCAACCACTTCACGAATCCGGCGCTGATCCAGCAGTTCCAGTGACGTATTGCCATAGCGCTCCCAGAGCTTCTTCTGCGCCTCCAGGTGGCCCATCTGCTTGGCCGTGATGGCAGCGAACACACCGCCGTCCTTCAAATCACACTGGATCTGATACTTGGCCACACGCTCACGAATGATCTTGCCGCCTTCAAAGGCCATCTGCCCCAACAACTGAGCCTGCTTGGCGCCGACAGTTCGCTCGATCACATCGATATCACGGCTGTAACTGTTAACGATCTGTCCGCCATTGCGCCCTGAAGCACCGAACCCCACCTTGGCAGCCTCCAGAACGGCGACCTTGAAACCGGCCTCCAACAAAAACAGCGCACTCGACAGCCCGGTATAACCGGCGCCGATCACACAAACATCCGTCTCCACCTCACCCTGCAGGGCTGGTCGCTCAGGGGCTGGATTGGCTGAAGCCGCATAGTAGGACTGGGGGTAGGGAGTGTTCGACATTCTGCAGCCTCTGTTTTATATTTTTTACGAGTGCGACCGATGCTACCTGAGTTGAAAACCGCCCGCCAGCCACCGGAGGCTGAGTGTTTTCAGGTTAAAAATAAAAAATTCGACTATTCATAGGGTTAGCTGCAAAAAAGGTGTTGACACCCCTCTGCAAATCTATAGAATGCGACCCCACAGCAGGCACGTAGCTCAGTTGGTTAGAGCACCACCTTGACATGGTGGGGGTCGTTGGTTCGAGTCCAATCGCGCCTACCAAACAAAATCCGCTCTGCTGGGCGGTCTAGAAGGGCTCACCGAAAGGTGGGCCCTTTTTTGTTGTCTGCGATTTGCAAAACGTTTGCAAAATCTCGGGTTCGTTCACGCAGGGCAATATGAATGTTTATAGTGGCTTTATCTGGTGTTGCTAAGTGGGCGATCATGAAGTGCGAGTAGTTCTGGCGATCAGTCCATAAACTGGCTAATGGGGGAGCGGGCAGTCATTACTCTTCCTAGTCTTGTGGACTATAGTGTTTAGCGCAAATGGTTAGCGTTTCTAGGTTCTGTACGAAAAGTAATGTCGCAAACACCGCATCGCACAGGCCAGCGAGACCATCGCAGCATAACTTCTTGCAAGCTTGCGAGGCGGGTAACGATCCGACGGCTTTCCTTCAACCAGCCGAACATACATTCAATAATGTTGCGTTGCCGGTACTTGGGACGATCAAAGAGTCTCGGTAACCCCGGCTTTGGTTTGCGTTTCATGTTGCGCAGAGGAATCACCGGCTGCATCCGATATCGGTCGCAATAGCGGCGTTACGCTTCGGCGCCATAGCCTTTATCCGCCAGCAACCATCGGCATCGTTTGCGGGGACGACCGCGCAAGCTGGGTATATAGGCTTCGTCGAGTAACGGCTGGGCGTAAGCGATATCGCTGGCTTGTCCACCCGATAATAGAAACTTCAGTGGCACACCATTGGAATCGCACAACATGTGTATCTTAGTTGTCAGGCCGCACCGGCTGCGCCCGAGTGCGTGATCTTGCGGTTCTTCAGGCCCCCTTTTTTCCCGGCGCCAGAAGAGCCTCGGGTTGCTCGTACTGCTGTGGAGTCAATCATCCAGGTCTCCAGATCAATTAACCCTTGTTGGTTGAGCTTGATATGGAGTCGTTTGAGCATCTGGTCAAATGCCCTGCGATTGCGCCAATCACGAAAACGCTGCTAAACCGTCGACCACGGGCCAAAGCGCTCGGGCATATCGCGCCAAGCGGCACCCGAACAGAGCACCCAAAGTATCCCGTTGAGCATCAAGCGATCATCTGCTCTCGGGCGCCCGCTACGGTGAGGTTCGTCGAAGATATCCGCAACCAGATCCCAGGCTGCATCGGGGATTTCGTACCGTTTGGCCATCGTGGGCTCCTGCCTTTGATGGTCGCGGACTTTACTGAATCTCGATGCTTATGGGTTTCAAATTGGTTTCGGCTGATTTCGTACAGAACCTAGCCAGCACTTGTATATAGACCTCTTTTTGAGGTTCCATTCTCTGGAAAGATTTTCGCTTTCCGTGGTCGGCGTGGTGATCGAATTAGGTGTAGTGGTCTAATTAAACCGGATACCCATTTATGCCAGGGATCTGGATGCGTTTCGATTTTTGCCCTTGGCAATCGAGCGCTGCAGGGATAATTTCAATTGCCAGATTGCGGCGTATAAAGGGCTGTAGCCAAGCCCATTCAAGGACATAAAATGCTTATAGTCTTTAGCGGCCTTCCAGGCACTGGCAAAACGACTATCGCAAGCGATCTTGCTGGCAGAACGGGTGCCGTATACCTGAGGGTCGATACAATCGAGCAGGCAATTCGAAACGCTGGCGTTCTTGCAAAAGACGTGGGCAAGAGTGGTTACATGGTCGCCAATGAACTTGCCCTGAGCAACCTTGGTTTTGGTCGCACTGTGATAGTTGATTGTGTAAACCCGGTCGTTGAAAGCCGAAAGGCATGGGCTGATATCGCGCAGCACGCGGATGTGCCCTTGGTTAATATTCAGGTGGTCTGTTCTGACAGGGATGAACACCGGCGCCGGGTGGAAACCAGAGTCATTGATATTGCCGGGCTGAAGCCACCTACCTGGCAGTCTGTTCTCGATCATGAATATGAGAAGTGGGACACGGCTCCGTTTTGCATAGACACTGTCCTGATATCTCAAGCGCAGGCCGTGGCGATGATCACGCAACGGTTTTTGTCCAGGGAGCGCCTGGACTGAAAGTGGTCAGTGTGTCGTAGCCTTGGCGAAGGCGGTGTTTTATCCGCATCGGAGTGCGATCTGCCTGATGCTTGTCAGCTGCGCTTGCGCATTGACTGACAGCCCCCGATTGCACTCCGATGCGACCTCCCGCGAGGGATCGGGCAGTTATCGACAGGCTGTCGTTGGCGCTGGTTGTTCGGTACTGGCCTATATCTGTAATTGAAGCTTGATCACGTTAATTTGCACTGCTTTTTGCAGGTTTATTTATCGTCGCTGTCATTCCGCTGCCCAGGCATGAAGCAGCAGGTGTCGAGGAATTATCGGTCGCTTTTGTAGTCATATGTATGACCTTTTCTTTCAGGACGCTCAAATGAAGCGCACAACCCTACTGCTCCTGGCCGTCTCTGGCTCCCTTCTGCTGGGCGGCTGCGTGCCCGTCTGGGACGTCGGGGGCCGGCATGGTCATGATCGGGGTTACGACTCGGGCCGGGGATACGATCGGGGGCATGATGATCGGGGTTATGACCGCGGCTACGATCGTCGCGACAATGATCACCGGTATGACCGCAATCGCGACCGTGACGACAGGGACGACTGATCCTCTAGCTGTCTGTCTGTGCGCAGCGTGTCATGCATGCTGCGCTTGCTTGACCATCCCTGCCATTTGTTTCACCCCTGCAATATCCCTGCATCGCGGACACAAACCGGACATCTGCCAGCAATTGCGCTCAGGCAATCTGCGCGCAACTTGGCTCCGTAGCGTTCCTTCTGGCGCCCGGGGCTGATTACAACCCTCCTGTAAAAATACCGTCCGGGAACTCCTGCTCCATGCGAACCAGTCTTTCGCTGCCGCTGCTGGCTGCTTTGTCCATTTTGCTTACGGCCTGTGCCAGCAAAACCATCCCGCCCGAAGACTTTTCGGGTTTTCTGTCCGACTACAGCCAATTGACGCAAAAGCAGTTGCCGTCCGGGCAGGCTGTATTGTCCTGGGTAAGCCCTGATCTGGATGTCAGTCATTACACCGGGGTCTATATCGAGCCCAGCAAGTTTTACCCGTGGGTGCTGCCGAACGGGCGGGGGCCGCAATCCACCCTTTCAGCCATAACCGGTTATTACGATGCAGCGCTCAAGCGCGAGCTGAGCAAGGTCATGACCGTCGTCGCGGCCCCGGGCCCTGGCACGCTGATCGTCAGACCGGCGATTGTCTCGCTGTCGGCAAGCACCCAGAGCCTGCGGTTTTATGAGTACTTGCCGGTGACCCTGCTCGCGGCAGGCGTCAGTACGGCAGCCGGTGTGCGCGATCAGGACAGTGAGATCAGTAGTGAAATAGCCGTGATTGATGCCGCCGACCAGCAGGTGGTCGCGCAAGTGGTGCGCAAGGGGGCAGGGCTGACCCTGGAAAATGATAAACAGGTCATGACGCTTGATGATTTCAAACTGGTGCTCGATGGCTGGGCGCTTGATATGCGCCGCGAATACTTGTCCAGCCGCCATTAAGAGCCGGTCAGGTGCTGGTCCGGGGCTCGCCGCAAGGCGGGCTTTTTTTTGTCGGCGATTTGTCTGGCTCCATTACACCACTTCAAGGGCAGCCTGAATCTGATCGGCGTACTTGTTCAGGTTATTCATCTCCGTCTGCAACTGACCGGAGCTGGCCGAGTTTAAAACCTTAGCCTGGATCAGGGTCAATGCAGCCGCGACGGCCAGTTCACGTTTGCCTTCCGGGCTGGCAGCACCAAAGGGGGTATCGCCCCTGAGGTTTTTGAAATGCTCAGACATGACGCTCTCCTTATTGATGCTGTCAATACCGGCAACCGGTAATAACTAAAGTTTAGGGCAAGATTGCAAGAACGCAGCAAAAAGGCCCTGGAAGCACCGGGTTAGACGGGGTAGTGCTTGAACGATCAGGTATGGGGCAGACGAAACGAAGGGTGCTAGCCAGCAGATTTGTCCGTGGCGACCAGCGGTGTTCGGTTTAGTCACTGCAGAAGGTTCACATTTGTTCATAATGGCGCGAAAATTGCTCTTTGTCGGTCCTCCAACGGATCGCTGCATCTCTTATGTGCGTTACCTGCACATTCTCAGGACTCTCCCGCGCCGCGTAAAAACTCGGTGATTACAAAGGATTGAGTTGTTTTGCTGAAGGCGAGGCGAGCAGCGCCAAATAAAAAATTGCTGAATTCGTCAATAAAATGGCTAATAACGCAGTTATCTGTCCTTGTTATTATCAACTTAATGCAAGCTTGTTCAATTTATTGACGATATCATTGTGATGGCTTATTTTGACGCCCTGTTGCTGGCCATGCGTCGTGAATACTCAGTCCGGAAGGAACCTACTTATGAGTCGTACAGACGACATATCGAATTTGTTCAGCAGGTTCGGCGCCACTTCGGACAGTTATCACGAGTTCGACAGTCAGTTCGAATACCCCAATACACCGCCAGCCCAAGTTAAAGCCTCTGTGACTGAAGAAGTCCCGGCCCCGGTACTCGCTGCTCTGCCACCGGTTGCGCCAGTGTGCGTGGTATTGGCGAAAACCGAAGAACAGGCACCGCTGATGAGCACTGCCGACGTAGCCACCCCGCTGCGTAATTTGCTCGCCGAAGTGGCCCTTGCCCGTCAGGCTGAAACTCAGGCTTTGCAGGCACAGTTGCGCGCACCGCAGTGCAAGGCCCGTGTCGTCGCGCTGGTCTCGGCCAAGGGCGGGGTTGGCAAGACTACGTTGGCCGCCGGCCTGGCCAGCAGCATGCGCCTGGAGGGCGGCAAGACCCTGGCCATCGACCTTGATCCACAAAATGCCCTGCACCATCACCTCGGCGTTGAATCCGGCGTGACTGGCATGGGCAGTACCGACTGGGGCAGCCATCTGCAGCAGGGATACAACGATGTACAAGTGCTGCCCTACGGCCTGTTGAATGATGAGCAGCGCTGCACCCTGGAGCGCGAAATGAGCCAGGATCGTCACTGGCTGGCCCGCCAACTGGAGCGCATGGAGCTGGGTGTTCATGATCTGGTGATTATCGATACCCCCAGCGGCTGCTCGGCGTATCTGCAGCAGGCGCTGGACGTGGCCGATCAGGTACTGGTAGTCACTGCTGCCGATGCGGCCAGCTTTATTGCCCTGGAACATACCGACCGCCTGCTGGGTGCCGAGGTTGCGCGCAGCTATGTGGTCAATCAGTTTGAGCCCGACCGGGAGTTCTCCCGCGACATGCTCGAAGTGCTCAAGCGCCGCCTGGGCGCTCAGTTGTTGGGGGTGGTAGTGCAGGATCACGGTTTCGGCGAGGCCCTGGCTTACGGCCGCAACCCGTTGGCCGTGCCAGCCCGGTCTGCAGGCGGTGAGGGGGTTTTATTGCTTGGCGAACACCTTAAAGCCGCTTTGCAGAGCCCCGGTGTGGCCGAGAAATCAGCCCCATGAGCGAGTCAAACAGCGCCCCCCAGGTTGCGCAAAGCCGGTTTCAGCGTTGGGCCCAGTCGTTGTCAGATCATCTTGATCAATGGCCGGCTGCGGCACGCCGCGCGCTGCTTGCCGGTACCACAGTGTTTTGCGGGCTTTTGGGCCTGTTGATCATTACCGTACCGTTCGAATTCTATGCGCAGTGCATCTTTGCCATCGGCTGCTTTAGTGCCGCCTTGGTGCTACGCAGGATCCCCGGACGGCTGACTATCCTGATCATGATCGGCCTGTCACTCACCGCCTCGTTACGCTATATGTACTGGCGCCTGACCGAAACCCTTGGGTTCGATGACTGGGTCGACATGGCGTTCGGTTATGGCCTGGTGCTGGCTGAAATCTATGCCCTGGTGGTGCTGGTGTTCGGCTACCTGCAAACGGCCTGGCCGCTGCGGCGCCAGCCGGTATTGCTCAAGGGCCCGCCGAGCGAATGGCCAGTGGTTGACGTGTTTATCCCGTCATACAACGAGACGCTCGATATCGTGAAGCTGACCATCTTTGCCGCTCAGGCAATTGACTGGCCACAGGACAAGCTGCGCGTGCATGTGCTCGATGACGGTCGCCGCGAAGACTTTCGCGAGTTCTGCGAGCAGATCAACGTCAACTACATCACCCGTGACAACAACCGTCATGCCAAGGCCGGCAACCTCAACGAAGCATTGCAGGTCACCAGTGGCGAGTTCGTGGCATTTTTCGATGCCGACCACGTGCCGACCCGCTCTTTCCTGCAAGTGAGCATTGGCTGGTTCCTCAAAGACCCCAAGCTGGCGATGTTGCAAACGCCGCACTTTTTCTTTTCGCCGGACCCGTTTGAAAAGAACCTCGATACCTTCCGTTCGGTACCTAACGAAGGTGAGTTGTTCTATGGCCTGGTGCAGGACGGCAATGATTTGTGGAACGCCACGTTTTTCTGTGGCTCCTGTGCTGTGATCCGGCGCAAGCCGCTGATGGAAGTGGGCGGGGTAGCGGTAGAAACCGTGACCGAAGATGCCCACACTGCGCTTAAGCTCAATCGCGCCGGCTACAACACTGCTTATCTGGCGATACCGCAGGCAGCGGGTCTGGCCACGGAAAGCCTTTCACGCCACATTAGCCAGCGTATCCGCTGGGCGCGGGGTATGGCGCAGATTTTCCGCACCGACAATCCGCTGTTCGGCAAGGGCCTGAATCTGGGCCAGCGCCTGTGCTATCTCAACGCCATGCTGCATTTTTTCTATGGTTTGCCGCGCTTGGTGTTTTTGACGGCGCCGCTGGCTTTTCTGTTTTTTGATGCGCAAATCTTTCATGCCTCGGGCCTGATGATTACCGCCTATGCATTACCGCATATCTTTCATGCCAGCCTTACCAACTCCAGCATTCAGGGGCAATACCGGCATTCGTTCTGGAACGAGGTCTACGAGACCGTGCTGGCCTGGTACATCATGGCCCCGGTGCTGGTGGCGCTGGTCAACCCCAAGTTCGGTGGTTTCAACGTGACCGACAAGGGCGGGATCATTGACGAGAAGTATTTCGACTGGAAGCTCGCTCGACCATACATCGTGCTGCTGACTCTCAACATGGCAGGGATGGCGTACGGGATCGCGCGGCTGGCAATGGGTGAGGAGGACGCCACGACCACGCTGTTGATCAACCTGTTGTGGACGCTCTACAACGTGATCATCACCAGTGCCGCCGTGGCTGTGGCCAGTGAAACCCGGCAGGTTCGTGCCGAACCGCGGGTTGCGGCCACATTGCCGGTACGCCTGACCCGTGCCGATGGCAGTGTGATAGACGGCGTCACCCAGGACTTTTCGCAAAAAGGCATGGGCTTGCGCTTGCCGCAGGGCGTCAGCGTACCTCAAGGCGAGCAGGTGCAGATTTCGCTGTTGCGCAGCCAGCACCTGAGTCTGTTCCCGGCTGTGATTGTATTCAGTCGCGGTGAATTGCTCGGCGTTCAATTTGATGCCCTGACCCTGCGCCAGCAAAGTGATCTGGTACGTCTCACCTTTTCCCGTGCCGACACCTGGGCATCGACCTGGGGTAGCGGGCAGGTCGATACCCCGCTGGTGGCCCTGCGCGAAGTCAGCCGTATTGGTTTTCGCGGTATCCACGAACTCTTTAAAGCTTCGCTCATGGAAGTGCGCAGCTTGCTGCGCCGTCGCCGCGTCGCCCCATCAAAGCTAGAAAACATCCAGGATAAGTGATGAATTCAACGTCTTCAGTCTTCGCCAATTTGCGCGATCCGCGTCGTGCCCTGGCACGCATTGCGTGTGCCTTGCTGGCTTTGAGCAGCGGCGCTGCCTGCGCCGAGAGCGCTCCAGCCGTTGCTGCAACCGGTAGCAATAATTACACCGTGACCCTCAAACAATTGGGCCGCAATTACCCGATGAACCTGCGTGGCGTGGAATCGAGCGACAGTGTCAACTTCGATGTGCGGGCCGACTCGATCGTGACGGGTGCCAAGTTGAACTTGCAGTACACCTACTCGCCGGCATTGCTGGAAGAGCTGTCGCAAATCAACGTCATAATCAACGATGAGGTGGCGGCAAGCCTGCCGTTGCCCAAAGACAAAGCCGGGCAACTGCAACAGCATGTCGTCGACATACCGGCGCACCTGATTACCGAGTTCAACCGTCTCAGCCTGCAGTTTATCGGGCACTACACCATGAGTTGCGAAGATCCGCAGCACACCAGCTTGTGGGCCAAGATCAGCAACGCCACCAGTTTGAGCATTGATGTGTCGCCCTTGGGTTTACCCAATGATCTGTCCATCTTGCCGTTGCCATTTTTCGACCGTCGCGATGCCCGGGCCCTGGATTTGCCGTTTGTGTTCGTCAACGCGCCTGACAACGCCACGCTCGAAGCAGCCGGTGCACTGTCGTCGTGGTTTGGCGCCCAAGCCAGTTATCGCGGTGCACGGTTTTCCTCGAGTTACAACCAGATTCCCGCCAGCGGCAGTGCGGTGGTATTGATCAGTGGTCCGGATGCGCTGCAGATTGGCAGTCTTAGTCTGCCGCCAGCGAAGGGCCCGACCCTGACCTTGATGACCAATCCGAATGACGTCAATGCCAAGCTGCTGGTGGTCAGCGGTCGCGACGGTGCCGAACTCAAGAGTGCCGCAACGGCTTTGGTACTGGGCAGCCAGGCCTTGTCGGGCAGCAGCGTGGTGATCGATCGATTGCACGTGGTGCAGCCCCGCAAGCCCTATGACGCGCCGAACTGGTTACCCAGTGATCGCCCGGTAAAGATTGGTGAGTTGATGCAGGCCAAGCAACTGGCGGTGTCCGGCTACAGCCCGGGTGACATCACTGTGCCGCTGAATTTCCCGCCGGATCTGTTTACCTGGCGTAACGAAGGCGCGCCGCTGAATCTTAAATACCGCTATACGCCCCAAGAGAAGTCTTACAATTCGTCGTTCATTATCAGTTTTAACGACGCGCTGATTCAGTCCCAGAACCTGCTGTCCCGGGACAGGCTCGACAGCAATGTGCTCAGAGCACTGAAGTCAGACGACAGCCTTGACCGCGAAACCAATGTGTTGCTGCCCCTGAACTCGGTGGCCCTGCAGTCCCGCCTGCAGTTGCGCTATATGTTCGATTACATCAAGCAGGGCCAATGTAACGACATCATCATTGACAATATGCGCGGTGCGATTGATCCCGAGTCGACCCTTGATTTGAGCGGTTACGACCATTTTATCGCCATGCCCAACCTGGGCGTGTTCAAGGATTCCGGCTTCCCGTTTACCCGTCTGGCTGACCTGTCGCAAACCGCCGTGGTGTTGCCGGATGATGCCGGGGTTGCTGATCTGAATGCCTACCTGACACTGCTCGGCCGATTTGGTCAGTCCACCGGTTATCCGGCTACTGGCGTACAGGTGATTCAGGCGGATCAGGTGGCGGGGGCTGCGGACAAGGACTTGCTGGTGCTGGCGTCCGATGCCAACCAGCCTTTGCTGACACATTGGGCCGATCGTCTGCCCGCTACCGATGGCGAAGGCCAGCAGAGCTTCCATTTATCTGACTTGCCGATGCGGCTACGTGATTGGTTTAGCCCCGATCCTGAAGCCAATATTCGCAAGACGCGGTTGGCGATGGCGTTTTCCGGTGGCGCGCGCAGCACTTACCTGACCGGTTTCGAGTCGCCGCTTAAAAAAGGGCGCAGTGTTGTGGTTATCGCCAGTGGTCAACCGCAAGGTCTGGCCGATGCCACAAATGCACTGATCGGGGGTGAGGATTACACCCATTCGATCCAGGGCAGTCTGGTGGTGGTACGCGGTAAAAACATCGAGCCTCTGGTGGCGGACGAGCAGTACTACGTTGGCAGCCTGGGGCCTATCAAGTACCTGCAATGGTTGATGTCGCGCCATGTGGTCCTGTCCCTGGTACTGACCGGTCTGGGGGTGATTTTGCTCAGTGGTCTGGCTTATCTGGCATTGCGCGCACGCGCCAACAAACGGCTAGGTAACTGACGGCTCATGGGGCTCTTCGTGATCAAACGTTTTAATCCCCCACCGCGGCGCCTGCATCGGGCGCTGCTGTGGTTGGCGGGCGCTCTGGCAGGTATCGCCCTGACCCCCGCAATGGCCAGGGACACCAGGTGCGAAAATGTCGACTGGCCGCTGTGGCAAACCTACGCTTCGCGCTTTGTTCAGGCTGACGGCCGTATGCTGGAGTCCAGCCCGCAGCTCAATCAGAGTTCTTCCGAAGGTCAGTCCTACGGGATGTTATTTGCGTTGATCGGCAATGATCAGGCGCGCTTTGACAAGTTGTGGCAATGGACCCTGGCCAATATGGCTGGCGCCGACGTAAGCAAGCGTCTGCCAGGCTGGTTGTGGGGGCAGGGCAAGGACGGTACGTGGCAATTGCAGGACGCCAATTCGGCGTCCGACTCGGACTTGTGGATTGCCTATTCGTTGCTCGAAGCGGCACGTCTGTGGCAGCGCCCGGACTACCGCGAGGCAGCCTTGCAGCTGCTTGAAAATATACAGAGCCAACTGGTCGTGAGCCTGCCCGGCCTGGGCAAAATGGTGTTGCCCGGGCCTCAAGGCTTCGTGCAGCCCGATCATCTGTGGCGCTTGAATCCCAGTTATCTGCCGCTGCCGTTGCTGCGGCGGCTGGCCATGCAGGCACCGGCCGGGCCGTGGAAAGAAATTGCCGAAAACACCGTGAAAATGGTCAAGGCTTCCAGCCCCAAAGGCTATGTTGCCGACTGGATCGGCTATCGTGCCACCGGGCCGAACAGCGGTCTGTTTGTGGTGGATCCGGTCAATGGCGAACTGGGCAGTTACGACGCGATTCGCGTTTACCTGTGGGCAGGCATGACGCCCAAATCCGATGTGCTGGCAGCACCGTTGCTGGCGCGACTGGAGGGCATGGCGAATAGCACGGCTTCCACCGGCATTCCACCGGAAAAGGTTCAGGTCCTGAGCGGCACGCTTGAGGGGCAGGGGCCGTTCGGCTTCTCCGCCGCGCTGATTCCCTACTTCCAGGCCAAAGGCCAGCCCTGGCTTGCCCAAGCCCAGCAGCGTCGTACAGAGCTAGCCCTGACGAAGGTGCTGGCGCAGGCCGATGGCGAACGTACCGAGCCTTTGTATTACAACTTCATGCTTAGCCTGTTCGCACTCGGCTGGGCCGAAAACCGCTTTCAGTTTCGTGATGACGGAACACTCAAACTGTCTTGGGAGACGTCATGCGTCCGCACCGCCACGCACTAGCCATCGGGATTCTAACCGCACTAATCGGCACAGGCGTCCACGCCGATACCAGCGACGTGCAAGCGCGGCTGGTCGAACAGGGCCAGTACTGGCAAGGTCGCGCTAACGCGCAACGGGCGGCCGAGGCCTGGGAAAAAGTCTTGCGCCTGGACCCCAATCAAGTGGATGCCCTTTATGGTATGGGCTTTGCCAGCCTCAAACAGAACAAGCCCGAGCAAGCCAGGCAATACCTGGCGCGCTTGCAGGCCCTGTCGCCCCGACCGTGGCTGGCGGCGCAGCTGGAGCAGGATATTGCCCTGACGGATACGCAGAACAAAGCACTGCTGGATGAGGCCCGACGCCTGGTCGATAGCGACCAGCGTGATCAGGCGACCAAGGTGTTTGCCAAACTGTTTGCCGGTCGCACACCGTCGGGCACGGTGGGACGTGAGTATTACAACAACCTGGCGTTCAATCCTGCAGGTTGGCCAGAAGCGCGAAAAGGCATGGAGCGCTTGCTGCGCGAGACGCCCAACGACTCGATTCTGGCGCTGTTTCTAGCCAAGCAACTGATTCGTTACGAAGACACTCGCCCCGAAGGTATCCGTACTCTGGCCAAGTTATCGACCCGGCCCGATATCGGCGGTGACGCTGATGAGAGCTGGCGTCTGGCGCTGGTCTGGTCCGGCCCGCCGAATGCTGCCCAGGTGCCGTTGTTCGAAGCCTTTTTAAAGGCTCATCCGGATGATCAGGAAATTCGTGATCTGCTGAACAAAGGCAAATCGAAAGCCAGCACTGCAGACCGTGTACCGGCCTGGCAACCGGACCCGCTGGTCGAGCGTGGGCTCAAAGCGCTGGAAAAAGGTGATCCGGCAGGTGCCGAGCAAGCCTTTGCCGCACGCCTGAAAAACCAGGCCAATGATCCTGATGCATTGGGTGGGCTCGGTGTGGTGCGCCAGCAACAGAACCGTCTGAGCGAAGCCGAACAGCTTCTCAACCGCGCTATCGGCAACGGCGGCACGCGCTGGAAGCCGGCACTGGATAACGTGCGCTACTGGGCTTTGCTGCAACAGGCGCGTAACCAGGCCAAGAGCCAACCCGCCAAGGCCCGGGAAAGTATTGCCCAGGCCATGCGAGTGAACCCCAGGGGCATCGAGGCCCGTTTGGCCCTCGCGGATATTCAGGCCCAGAACGGTCAGCTCGATGAGGCTCAAGCCAGTTACCGTCAGGTGCTGAGTGTGCAGAAGGACAATGCCCAGGCCGTACAAGGCCTGGTCAATGTTCTGTCGCAAGCGGGGCAGGCCGATGAGGCCTTGCGTTTGCTCGATACCCTGACCCCGGCTCAGCAAGCCGAAATGGGCGGTGGCGGTCGACTGCGTGCGCTGCGTTCCACACAGGCTGCGGCATTGGCCGAGCAGCGTGGCGATACCCGTGGCGCACAACAAGCCTTGGTGCAAGCCGTCAAGGATGATCCGGACAACGTCTGGACCCGTTTTGATCTCGCCCGCCTTTACCTGAAAACCGGTGAGCCGCAAAAAGCCCGGGATCTGATCGACAGCTACCTCAAAGCCCATCCGACAGACGTTGACGCCCTCTATACCAGTGCTCTGCTTTCGGTGGAAATGGAGCAGTGGGAGGCTGCCCAGGCTGCCATAAGCCGGATTCCAGTGGGTCGTCGCACCGCAGACATGAACGATTTGGCGGATCAGATTACGCTGACGGTGCAGGTCAAGCTCGCTGCCACCATGGCCAAGCGTGGCCAGCGTCAGGAAGCCCTGGCGCTGCTCGACCGGTTGCAACCCATGGCGAGTCGCAGCCCGGATCGTATGGCAACGCTGGCCTCTGCTTATGTGGACACCGGAGATTCCACACGGGCGTTGACCATGATGCGCGATGTGATCAACCAGACACCGACACCTTCCGCCGACCTGATGTTGCAGTACGCCAATCTGCTGCTCAAAACGGATAATGACGCCCAGGTCAATTCGATCCTGCGCGGCCTGCAAAACCAGCAGATGAGTGTTGCCACACGTAAGCGTTTCGACGATCTGCTTTACCAGTACCGTATCCGTCAGGCCGATTTGCTGCGTGAAGGCGGTGACCTTGCAGGCGCTTATGACACTCTGGCACCGGCGTTGGCGTCACGCCCCGGGGATGCCGGGGCAATATCAGCGCTGGCGCGGATGTACGTCAGCAGCGGTGATAACGCCAAGGCGTTCGAGCTGTACAAACCCTTGCTGCAACGTCAGCCCAATGACCCGCAGATGCTGCTCAATGCAGCGGACGCCGCAGTTCTGGCCCGTGATAACGGTTACGCCGAGCGTGCGCTTGAGCAGTTTGTGAAGCTGCAAAACTACGATCCGCAGTCCTTGACCGAAGCGGCACGAATCTACCGCAGCATGGGTAAGAGCGCTCAGGCCACGCACCTGTTGCGCAAGGCCGTGGACATCGAACAGAGCGAGAAAAAACGCAGCCTGACGGCTCAGGCCGGTGTTACTGGCGTTGCGCCGAACCCGTTCGCCGGCTTGTCGGGCCCGGCCGGTCAATTTGGCCGTGGGGCCATCGATGCGATTCCCGCGCCCGCCCAAGCCACGCTCGATTCGAGCGCTTATAGGGCAGACGACAATGCGCTGTTGGCCCGCGATGTCTATCCGGGGCAAACCCCGCCGCGCATGGCAACCGCCAGAACAGGCAGTGGAACCTTGCCCGTAGGGCGTTCCGCCGGGGCCGGGGCTAATCCATTTTTAGCCCAGGGTACGGTCAATGTAGCAGTGGACCAAGCCAGCTCTGCGCAGCGCGCGTTGGACAGCATCCTCCAGGAACGCAGTGCCTATGTGACCCAGGGCGTGACCATTCGCAGCAATGACAGTGAGCCTGGCCTGGGCAAAATGACCGATATCGAAACACCGCTGGAAATTAACTTTCCGGCGGGTGACAACCGTATCGCCGTACGAGTGACGCCGGTGTCCCTGAATGCGGGGAGGGTGGGTGTTTATGCCGCCGAACGCTTTGGCAGTGGCAAAGAGTCAACCGAGGGGATTGGTGCCCAGCGTGAGAGTGGTGTGGGTGTGAGCGTTGGCTACGCTCGCCCGGATGAAGGCATCAAGGCCGACCTCGGTACCACGCCAATCGGCTTTCAATACAGCACCGTGGCCGGTGGCGTGAGTGTCGATCGCCCGCTCGCCAGCAATTCCAATGTGCGCTATGGCGTCAATGTTTCGCGCCGTCCGGTGATCGACAGCGTAACGTCATTCGCCGGTACCACCGATGAGCGCACCGGGCAGTCGTGGGGTGGTGTTACGGCTAACGGCGGCCGTGGCCAGCTGAGCTATGACGACCAGGCTGTCGGCGCCTATGGCTACGGCGCCTGGCACAAGCTGCTGGGCCACAACGTCGAATCCAACAGCCGTGCCGAACTGGGCGGTGGCGTGTATTGGTATTTGCAAAACACCGAGGACAGCAAGCTGACCCTGGGTCTGAGCGCTACCGGCATGAGTTTTGAGAACAACCAGAACTTCTTCACCTATGGCCACGGCGGCTACTTCAGCCCGCAAAGCTACTTTGCCCTGGGCGTGCCGGTGGCCTGGTCGCAGCGCACCGATCGCTTCAGCTACCAGGTCAAGGGCTCGGTGGGGGTTCAGTACACCCATCAGGCCGGCGCCGACTACTTCCCGGGTGACAAGGACATGCAGGCCGCCAACGACCAGCGCTACGCCAGCGAGAGCAAAACTGGCGTCGGTTATAGCCTGGCCGCTGCCGGTGAGTACAAGTTCGGCTCGAGCGTTTTCCTGGGGGCCAATCTGGGTCTGGACAATGCTCAGGACTACCAGCAAATCACTGGGGCGATGTACCTGCGCTATATGTTTGAAAATATGAATGGCCCTATGGAGCTGCCGGTCAGCCCATACAGTTCGCCTTATTCCAATTGATGTCCTGGAGACTTTAAATGCCTTCTTCCGTTCTTGCCGGTATGACCCTTCTTGTTCTAAGGGAAAGCCACATGAGCCTGCCTAACTGTTTGATGGAGCCGCTGCACGCCAACCTGACCCAGCAGGGCGCAAATGTGCACTCGATTGGCGCGTGCGGTGCCAGTGCCGGCGATTGGTTGATTACCAAAAAAGTCGATTGTGGAGCCGAAGAAAAGGGTAACGGTAAAATTGTGATCAAGGGCCGTGACGCGACCACTACGCCGATCAAGGATTTGCTTGCAGCGGATAAACCGGATCTGGTGGTGCTGGTGATTGCAGACACTATGGCCTCTTACGACAAGCCGGTGTTTCCCAAGGCGTGGGCGTGGCAAAACGTGTCTGCTCTGGCCAAGGAAATTACCGCCAATGGCGCCAAGTGCGCCTGGGTAGGTCCGGCGTGGGGCAAGGAGGGCGGCATGTACAAGAAGAACGATGCCCGCACCAAGCTGATATCTGCGTTCCTGGCGACCAATGTTGCGCCTTGTACTTACATCGATTCGCTGGAGTTTTCCAAGCCGGGGCAGTGGGTGACCACTGACGGCCAGCATTTTACTGTGGCGGGTTACAAATCCTGGGCCAACGCCATCGGTGATGCCTTGGGCAAGCTGCCCCCTGAAGCAGTCAGTGCCAAGGGAGCAAACAAATGATCCGGCCTGTCTTGGGTGTGGCAGTGTTGTTTTGCAGCGCGCATGCGCTGGCTGCCGACTTTGCCCTGTACCCGACAGGCCCTGATCAGGACGCCGCCTTTATCCGCTTCGTCAACGCCACCACCGCCCCTGTGGAGGTGATTGGCCAGGCGGGGCAACCGCCACTGCGCCTTGAAACCGCAGCACCGGCATCATTGTTGTTCCCGGTGGATGCGAGCAGCGCGATCAAGGGTTCGCTGGTCGGCGGCGGGCACACACTGGCACTCGACCTTAAGGTCGAGCCGGGTGAGTTTGCGACCATTGTGGTGGTGCCGCAAGGTGATGGCGTCGAGCAAGTCGCGGTGCGCGAAAAACCGGATGACTTCAACGGCCTCAAGGCTTCACTGGCGTTCGTCAATGTTGATAAATCGTGCAGCGATGCCAGCCTGCGGCCCGCCGGGCGTACGGGCGATCTGTTCAAGGCAGTCCCGGTTGCCAGCCTGCAGCGACGTTCGATCAACCCGGTGAATCTGTCGGTGCAACTGGTGTGCGCCAACGCCAACGTGGGGGCGCCGCTGGATCTGGGCATGCTCAAGGCGGGCGAGCGCTACAGCGTGTTGCTGGTGCCTTCTGCCAGCGGGCCACGCCTGTTGAGCACCACGGATACTCTGTCCCACTGATCGGATTGCACCGCTGCCATGGTCTTCGCCTCACTCGAGTTCCTGACGCTGTTCTTGCCGGCCTTCATGCTGGTTTACGCCCTGGGCAAGCCGCAGTGGCGTAACGTCATTCTGTTGCTCGGCAGCTGGTTGTTCTATGGCTGGCTGAACCCGATGTTCCTCGCGTTGCATGTGGCGCTGACCATCGTGGCCTGGGTGGGCGGGTTGCTGATCGATCGCAGCCGCGAGGACGCCAGGGGCCGTGTGCGGCTGTTGATCGCGCTGATCGTGTTCAACACGGCGGTGCTGTGCTGGTACAAGTACGCCAATATCCTGGCCGCGACCTGGATTGACTGGATCACGTATCCGGGGGCGATGCCGCTGGAGTGGCAGCGGGTGGCGCTGCCCGCGGGGCTGTCGTTTATCGTGCTGCAGGCAATTTCCTATCTGGTGGATGTGCACCGCCACACCGTGCCGGTGGAGCGCAGCTTTATCAATTACGCCACTTATATTTCGATGTTCGGCCACTCGATTGCGGGGCCGATCATCCGCTATGACTGGGTGCGTCGCGAGCTCACCAAACGTTATTTCGACTGGCAGAATTTCTCTCTGGGTGCACGCCGTTTCATGATCGGCATGTGCATGAAAGTGCTGGTGGCAGATACGCTGTCGCCGTTGGTGGATGTGGCCTTTCACCTCGACAATCCCTCTTTTGTCGATGCCTGGATCGGTTGCCTGGCCTACTCGCTGCAATTGTTTTTCGACTTCGCCGGTTACAGCGCCATGGCCATCGGCCTTGGCTTGATGCTGGGCTTTCATTTCCCGGAAAACTTCAACCAGCCGTACCTGGCCAGCAGTATTCAGGATTTTTGGCGGCGTTGGCACATGTCCTTGTCCAGCTGGTTGCGCGACTACCTGTATATCGCCCTGGGCGGTAACCGCAACGGTGCCTGGAAGACCTATCGCAACCTGTTCCTGACCATGGCCATCGCGGGGCTGTGGCATGGCGGCGACAGCTGGAACTACCTGCTGTGGGGCGCGGCTCACGGTGTTGCGCTGTGTGTGGACCGGTTGTGGTCGCGCTCCAGCCTGCCGCGCATCCCGTCATGGTTGTCGCACACGTTGACGTTGCTGTTTGTGTTTATGGCCTGGACCCTGTTCCGCGCGCCGGATTTTGCCGCTGCCATGAATATGTACGCCGGCCAGCTGGGCTTGCACGATGTTGCCCTGGGCGACGCGCTGGCCGTGACCCTGCGCTCGGCGCACGGTCTGGCAGCATTGCTGGGTGTGGTGTGCATCATCGCACCGTTGTTCAAAAGCCGTTATGAACAGCGCTTTGCTGCCCGTGCCTGGTTTGCGCCGATGGCGGCCTTGTGGCCGGTGGCGGGTTTCATGCTTTCGTTTGCGTTGATCGCGAGCCGCGAAGCAGTGCCCTTCCTGTACTTCCAGTTCTGATGGTCGCGCCCATGTCCTCATCATCGCCCCAACCGGTTGTACCGTCTGAATTCACCGCCCGTGTCAGCAAATTGGGCGGCGCGATATTTGCCGGTTTTCTGGCTGTCAGTTTTGCCTCGTCGCTCTGGCTGTTGTTCAGTACCAAGGTGCCAATGCTGGCGCCTGACCTGACCCCCGACGAAGTGCTGCATGGCGAGGTAACACACAGGCTTGCCAGGCAATTGTCCGCGGCTGCAGTGCCACAAACAGCGGCGGATCTTGAGCGCGCGGCAAGCTGGCTGGCCCTGCACGATACCGGCGCCCGAGTGCGTCCGGGGTGTGCGGGCTGGCTGTTCTTGACCGATGAAATGCGCATCAACCGTCATGCACAGGTTAATGCTCAAGCCAAGGCAGCAGCGGTACGCGACATCCAGCAGCAGTTGGCCGGGCGCGGTATCCGCTTGCTGGTGGTCGTGGTCCCGGACAAAAGCCGGATTGCCGGTGCGCAACTGTGTGATTTACGCCGCCCGGTGCAGTTGCAACATCGCGCCGAAGCCTGGGTTGAGGGGTTGAACAAAGCCGGGGTGAGCGCTGTGGATCTCGCCCCGGTTCTGCACTCTGTGGGCAGCGATGCCTATCTGCGCACTGATACCCACTGGAGTGAAGCGGGGGCCTCGGCGGCAGCCAAGGCCATCGCCGTGCAGGTACAGGCAATGGGGATCAGCGCCACGCCGCACAAGGCTTATGAAGCTGCGCTGCAAGACCCGGCGCGGCGCCCGGGAGACCTGGTGCGACTGGCCGGTCTTGAGTGGCTGCCAGTGGGGTTGCAACCCGCAGCGGAATCGGTGGCGGCCAGCCAGTTCAGTGAAAAAACCGATTCATCCCAAAGCGATGCTGACAATCTGGATGATCTGTTTGGCGATGACAACCTGCCCAACGTTGCCCTGATCGGCACATCGTTCTCGCGCAACTCCAACTTTGCCGGGTTTGTGCAACAGGCCCTTGGCGCACCCATAGGTGACTTTTCCAAGGACGGTGGCGAGTTCTCCGGTGGTGCCAATGGCTATTTCAGCAACCCTGCATTCAAACAGACACCGCCCAAACTGGTGATCTGGGAAATCCCCGAGCGTGATTTGCAGACGCCTTACAGCGATGTGATCCAGTTGTAGTCGCTGACGAGGCACGAGGCTGCGATCGGCTGCGAAGCAGTCGTAAACCTGGGCTGCTCGTTCGTTCTGACACACCGCAGTTGCCGGATATGCGACCGCTTCGCGCTCGATCGCAGCCTCGCTGCGCTCCTCAGCGACTACGGGCGATCGGTGATAGTGCTAGTCTGGCAACCAGACACCTGCCCATCACGGTCCCGATCCCATGCCTGCAAGCTCGCCATCACACTGCGCAACTCCGAGGTTCTGGCGGGATGCGCAGTTGCCCTTTATCGAGGCGCGCTCCATCGCCGATGGCCGCAAGGTCTGTTATGCCCGGCACTCTCACGAGATCTTCTCAATCGGTGCGATCACCTCCGGTTGCTGCAATTACCTGCATGAAAAAACCAGCCACAGGATCAGCGCTGGCACGGTGGTGTTGATGAACCCCGGTGATGTTCACGCCTGTAATCCGGTCGAGGACCAGCAGTGGTCTTATGTGATGCTGTATGTCGATGCCCAATGGCTGGCGGGCATTCAACAGGGGTTTGATGAGGATGCTGGCGGGCTGTTCCAGCCGATTGCGGCCACTTACACCCAATCGCACGCACTGTTCAACGGGCTGACCGGGCTGTATGCGCAACTGATCGATCCTGATCTTGAAGTGCTGGCCAGGCACGAAGCTGCGATCAAGTTTTTTTCGGCGATGCAGCAGGAGCTGGGTGGTTCGGTCACGTTGCGCAAGCCCGCCAATGCGCGGGTGGAGCGCGCCGGTGAATATATCGACGAGCACTTTTTGCGCACGATTCGCCTGCAGGATATCTGCGAGGCCGCCAGCCTGTCAGAGGCTTACCTGATCCGTGCTTTCGAGCAGCGATACCATATGACGCCCCACGCCTATCTGATCAATCGGCGCATCCAGCATGCCCAGGCGCAGTTGCGCGAGGGTGCGTTGATTGCCGATATCGCACAGCAAACCGGCTTTGCCGATCAGGCGCATTTCCAGCGGGTGTTTAAAAAGCACCTCGCGGCCACGCCCGGCCAATACAAGGCTTAAAACCACAGCAAGGACACCGCGCAGCCCGCCAGCATGGCCGCCATACCGCGATTGAACAGGCGGATGCGCCTTGCGCTGTGCAGGTAGCGGCTCAAAAACGCGCCGGTGTAGGCCCAGCAGGCCACCGACAGGTAGCAGATCACAAAGTAGATCAGGGCAAATGCCCAGATCAGTGTGGCTTCACCCCCGGAGACAAAAGCACCCATGCCTGCGACTGCGGCCAGCCAGGCCTTGGGGTTGAGCCATTGCATGGCTGCACCGGTGAGAAACGACGGCTGCCGGGTGTCGCCGCCGAACTCGATGCGGCCGTTGTCCATCGCCAGTTTCCAGGCCAGATACAGCAAAAAAGCCATACCGGCCCAGCGGATCAGATCGGTGAGAACGGGCCACTGCTTAAGCACCTCATGCAGGCCGAAACCGGTAAACAGCAGCAACACTACAAACCCGACGGTAGCTCCCAGCACATGGCGCAGGCTGGGGCCCAGGCCGAACTGCATGCCCGAACTCAGGGCCACCACATTCACCGGCCCCGGCGAAATGGAGGCTGCCAGGGCAAACGCCGCCATCGAAATCAACAGGCTCATCGTAATTGTTCTCCACTTCAAGGTTGAGCCTTGAGGTTATGGGGCGCGCGCGCAGGCGTATTGAACAAAACTCCCCTGTGTCGGGATGACTTGCGTTGGTGAAATTTAGTCTGTATTTTTTCATGAAATTAAATGATTTAAATTTCATGGCGGCCGGGAATGAACAAGCAAGAAGAGATGGCCGCGTTGGCACTCCTTATCCATGACCTGCGCAAACACAAGAAGTACACCCTCAAAGAACTGGCCGACAAGATCGGCCGTTCAGTGGGTTTTTTGTCCCAGGTCGAGCGCGGCCTCTCTCAGCCGACAGTGGCCGATCTGACCGCGATCAGCGAAACCCTGGGCGTGCCCACCACCTATTTCTACAGCCTGCCCAAGCCCAAGCAGTTGCCCTGGGTGACCCGCCCGGACGAGCGCCGCACCTTGTACCTGGGCAACGGGATTACCGACATCCTGGTCTCGCCGAAAATCCGTGCGTCCTTCTCCATGCTCGAAAGCCTGCTGGAAGCCGGGGCCAGCAGCGGTGAGCGACCCATGACCGACAGTTCGGAGCAGGGTGGCTACGTGATCGAGGGCCAGTTGACCCTGTGGCTGGGTGACGACAATGAGCCCGCGACCCTCAATGCCGGGGACAGCTTTCAGTTCGACAGCCATACGCGCTGTCGCTACGCCAACCTGACACAGCAGCTCACCCGCGTGCTGTGGGTTTACACCTGACAACAATAAATAAAGGAACCTTGAAGATGGATGCTGCCTGCTCTGATCTGCTGGCCGAAGTACGTGCCTTTCGCCAGCACCACCCTGAGGTGCGTTATGTCGATCTGATTTCCCTGGACATCCCCGGGCATTTCTACGGCAAACGCTACCCCATCGACATGCTCGAAAAAGTCGCGGCCGGCAGTGTTCTCAAATTACCGCAGAACTGCGTGCTGCTGGGGGTACAGGGCGGGCTGTTCAAGATTGGTGATTACTGCTTCAACGATGGTGACCCGGATGCCGTGCGGCGCCTGGTGCCCGGCACGCTCAAGCCGGTGACCTGGGAAGGCCAGCCGTTGGGCCAGATGCTGATCACTTCGGACGGCACCGACCAGCCGATTGTTTTCGAGCCCCGCGAAGTCCTGGCCCAGGTGCTGGCACGCCTGGCGCGCAAAGGCATTCACCCGGTGGTGGCGTTTGAGCTGGAGTTCTACCTGTTCGACCGGCACTTGCGTGATGGTTTGCCACAGTTCCCCCGTGACCCCTTGAGCGACGATCCTGATGACCAGCCCAATATGCATATCGAGCGCCTGTCGCGCTTCGCGCCGGTGCTGGATGAAATGGTCGACGCGGCGCAGGCCCAGGGCATCGATGCAACCGTGATTACGGCCGAGCTGGGGCCGGGGCAGTTCGAAATCAATTTCGGTCATCTTGATGACGGTTTGCGTGCTGCGGACTGGGCGGCCCTGTTCTGCCGCAGCACTCGTGGCGTGGCGCTCAAGCATGGCTATCGCGCCAGCTTTATGGCCAAGCCCTACCTGCAACATCCGGGCAGCGGCATGCATGTGCATGTCAGCTTGTACGATGGGGCAGGCAACAACCTGTTGGCGGCTCGCCAGCAGCAACCCTTGCGTCACGCCATTGCCGGTTGCCTGGAATTACTGCCAGCGTGCATGCCGGTTTTTGCGCCTAACCACAACGCCTTTCGCCGCCTGGGCGGAACGACCAATATCGCCACCCAGGCCAGCTGGGGGTATGAAGACCGCGACGCGTGCTTGCGCATTCCCGAGTCGGACGCCAACAACCTGCGCGTTGAATATCGCCTGGCGGGGGCCGATGCCAACCCGTATCTAGTGCTGGCGGCGATTCTGGTTGGCCTTGAACACGGTCTTGATGCGGGCAAAGAACCGATCCTGCCACTGAACGAAGACCGCAACAGCGGCATTGCCTTCCCTCTGGACATGCTCGAAGCGGTGCGGGCCATGCAGCACCAGCCACAGTTGCGTGAAGGCCTGGGCGCCGAGTTTGTCGATGTGTACTGCGAGAACAAGCGCCAGGATCATCTGGCCTTTATGCAGGAAATCAGTGCCCGGGAATATCGCTGGTTTATGTAAAAAACCATGCAAGGTTTTTTGATCGCAACAATGACGATGCCTGACAGAAAGTTTTCAGGTGGGAACTGCTATACCTACTGATCAAATCAGATGTCGGTCAGTCAGGGCGATGAAAAATACAATGTTCAATAGAGCTGCAACGGCTTTGCCGCTGTTGCTGTTCGTGCAGATGGCACATGCTGATCAGCCTGCGGACTCACAATGGCTAGTGCTGGCCAGCCCCTTTGTCTGGGCGCCGTCCATGAGCGGGCAGGCCGCGCTTGGCGGGGTCAATACCAAGGTCGATGTGCCGTTTGCGGATGTCTGGGAGAACCTGAGCTCAGTGTTTATGGGCAATCTGGAATTGACCAACCGCACACTGGGGTTTTATGTCGACGGCGTCCACGCCAAAACCGATCAGTCCGAAAGGGTCTATGGACGCAAGCTGGGACTGGCGATCACCCAGAGCACCCTGGCCGTGGGCGCGTATTACCGGGCCTATGAATATGAGTTGGGTGGCGAGACAATTTTTGGTGAGCCACGGGCCTGGCGTATCGAACCCACAGCGGGGGTACGCTGGACCAAGCTGTCCACCAAGCTGCATATCGATTCGCTGGGGTTCAGCACCAAGAAAAAAACCGAGTGGAGCGACCCCTTCATAGGCCTGCGCATGCACGCAGACCTGACAGACCGCTGGACCCTGTCCGGTGAAACCGACACCGGCGGGCTGGATACCTCCTCGAAGAAAACCTGGAACGCTCAAGGCTATCTGGGCTATCGCTTGTACCTGGCCGATCACCCCACGATCATCCGCGTCGGCTATCGGGTACTGGCGCAGAACTATCGAACTACCGACTTTACCGGCAACACGTTCAAGTACGACGTGACCCAGCGCGGCCCGGTACTGGGCCTGTCCATGCGCTTCTGACAAGCACCGAGGAGACAAGGCAATGCTACTGCTCAAACACACCCGCACTCTGACGCTGGCACTGGCAGGCTTTATGCTCGCATTGCCGGTTGCCAATGCCTGCACCCGTCTGGTGTATCTGGGGGACAACGACCGGGTGATCACCGCGCGATCCATGGACTGGAAAACCGACGTGGCCACCAACCTGTGGATCTTCCCCCAGGGCATGCAACGCACCGGCGAAGTGGGGCCGGGGTCGCTCAAGTGGACGTCAAAGTACGGCAGTGTGATCGCCAGCGGCTATGATATTTCCACCACCGACGGGGTCAACGAGGCGGGGTTGTCGGCCAACCTGCTGTGGCTGGTCGAGTCCGAGTACCCACCGGTCAACCAGGGCAAACCGGGGCTGAGCATTGCCGCCTGGGCCCAGTATGTGCTGGATAATTTCAGCAGCGTGTCTGAAGCGGTGGCTGTGCTCAGGACTGAGCCCTTTACCGTGGTCACGGCCAATGTGCCGGGTGAAAGCCGACTGGCAACCTTGCACCTGTCGATGTCCGATGCCTCGGGAGACAGCGCCATCATTGAGTTTATTGATGGCAAGCAGGTGATCCACCACGACCGCAGCTATCAGGTGATGACCAACTCCCCGGCGTTCGATGCGCAGCTGGCCATGAACGCCTACTGGCAAGCCATCGGCGGGACGGTGATGTTACCCGGCACCAATCGCTCGGCGGACCGTTTTGCCCGTGCCTCGTTTTACGTCAATGCAGTGCCGAAAAACCAGGATGCACGCTTGTCACTGGCCAGTGTATTCAGCGTAATCCGCAACGTCTCGGTGCCGTACGGCATTACCACCCCCGGTGAGCCGAACATTTCCTCGACACGCTGGCGCTCGGTGATCGACCACAAGCAGGGGCTGTACTTTTTCGAGTCGGCGATCACGCCAAACACCTTTTGGGTGGACTTGAACAAGATCGACTTCTCCAGAGCCACAGGTGCGGTCAAAAAGCTGGACCTGGGCCCGGACCAAAGCACCCTTTACTCCGGAGAGGTCTCAAGCCGCTTTCAGGTCACACCGGCCTTCAAGTTTGAAGGGGCGTAAAAGCCCCAGCTGCTGTCGACGGTCAAGCAAGCGCCACGTGGGAGCGAGCCTGCTCGCGAAGGCCGTTCGCGAGCAGGCTCACTCCTACAAGTTGCAGTTCCTCTGCAGCTACTGACAGGTTAAAGATTCCGCGCTTTTAAAACGTCTGCCCCATGGAGAACTGGAACACCTGTGTTTCAGCGTCATCAGGTTTGCGGATCGGCAGCGCGAGGTTGACGCTCAGCGGGCCCATCGGACTGTACCAGGTGACGCCGACACCTACGGAGCTGGCCATCTGGCTGAGGTCCACGCCGTCGCAGCCGGTGGTGGTGCTCAGGTAGCACTTGTCCGAGTACACGCTGCCGACATCCCAGAACAGCGAAGTGCGCAGGGATTTGTTGTCCTTGATAAAGGGCATCGGGAACAGGTATTCGACTCCTCCGGTGATCATGATGTTGCCGCCCAGCGCCTCGGTGTCACGGTCGGAGTAATACGCTTGCCCGGCGCTGGAGTAGGTGCCGGTGGCCGGGGTGTTACGCGGGCCCAGGGTGCCGCTTTCAAAGCCGCGCACCGTACCTTCGCCGCCTGCAGTGTAGTTTTCATAGAACGGCAGGCCATCGGTGGAGCCATAGCCATTGCCGTACCCAAGCTTGGTATGAAAGCGCAACGAGGTCGATGCGCTCACCGGCAGGAAGGTCTGGCCGGTGTAGTCGATCTTGTAGAAGCTCAAGTCGCTGCCGGGTACCGTGACCATCAGGTTGAGGTTTTGCGAGTAGCCGCGGGTCGCCAGGATGCCCTTGTTCAGGGTCGACTCAGACCAGCCCAGGTTGGCCTTGAAATTGGTGAACTCCTTGCCTTCACGGTCGATAAAATCATAGATCTCGTCGGCACTGTAGGTGCCGGGTTCAATGCTGTCATGCTGCGCCGTCAGGCCAAAACTGATCCGTGAGGTCTCATTGATCGGGTAGCCCAGTGTGGCGCCGGCGCCATAACTGTTGATCGAGTAGTACGACACGCCATCGTCGTAGTAATCGTTGTAGTCGGTTTTGTTGTAAAAGGCGTTGTAGCCCAGGCTTACGCCGTCCTTGGTGAAGTACGGGTCGGTGAAGCCGATGTTGTATTTGCTCTGGTACTCGGAGCGGGTCAGGCCCAGGCTGGCCGAGTTGCCCGTGCCCAGGAAGTTGTTCTGGGTGATCGAACCGCCAAGGATCAGGCCGGCGCTCTGGGCAAAACCGACACTGGCAGTGATCGAGCCGGAAGACTGCTCTTCAACGCTGTAGTTGACGTCAACCTGGTCATCGACACCCGCCACCGCCGGTGTCTCCACGCTGACTTCCTTGAAGTAGCCCAGGCGCTCAAGCCGCGTCTTGGACTGGTCGATCAGGTAGGTGGACGCCCAGCCGCCTTCCATCTGACGCATTTCGCGGCGCAGTACCTGATCTTCGGTCTTGGTGTTGCCGCGAAAGTTGATGCGGTTGGCGTAGGCGCGCTTGCCCGGGTCGACCACGAATTCGATGTCGACCGTATTGCCGTCCTTGCTCGGGGTCGGCACCGCATTGACGTTGGCAAAGGTATAGCCTTCGTTGCCCAGGCGACGGCTGATCAGGTCCGAAGTCGTGGTCATAAGTTTGCGGGAAAATACCTGCCCCTTTTGTACCAGCAGCAAGGCGCTGATCTGCTCTTCGGGCACTTTCAGGTCGCCGCGCAGCTTGATATCGCGCACGGTGAATTTGGTGCCTTCACTGATATTGACGGTAATGAAGACCTGTTTCTTGTCCGGGCTGATCGACACCTGGGTCGACACGATTTCCATATTGATATAGCCACGGTCCATGTAGTACGAGCGCAAACGCTCCAGATCACCGGACAGTTTTTCACGGGCATATTTGTCATCGTTCTTGAAGAACGACAGCCAGTTGGTGGTTTTGAGGGTGAACTGATCGTCCAGCTCGGCCTGGTCGAAAACACTATTGCCCACCACATTGATATGCTTGATCGCGGCCACTTCGCCTTCGTCGATCTTGATCTTGAGGCCGACGCGGTTGCGCGGTTGGGCAACCACCTCGGCGTCGACCGCGGCCGAGTAACGCCCTTGCGCCACATACTGGCGCAGCAGCTCATTGCGCACACCTTCGAGCGTGGCGCGCTGGAACACTTCGCCTTCAGCCAGCCCGGATTGCTTGAGGCCTTTCATCAGGTCATCGCTGGAGATGGCCTTGTTGCCTTCAATGTCGATACTGGCGATGGACGGCCGCTCGACTACGGTTATCACCAGGACGTCGCCGTCGCGGCCCAGCTGGATGTCCTGAAAGAAACCGGTCTTGAACAGTGCGCGTGTGGACTCCACCAGTTGCTGGTCATAGACCTGTTCGCCGACGTTCAAAGGCAGGGCGCCGAACACGCTGGCGGCGGACACCCGCTGCAGGCCGTTGATGCGGATATCGGCAATCTTGAAACCCTGGGCGTGGGCCGCAGAGGCATTGAGCAGCAGTGCAACCGAGCAGAGCAGGCGCGCAAAATTCATGTAGATCATTTATCCAGGACACATCGACAAACAGCACAAGCAGGCTGGTGGAGGTCCAGCATAAAAGCTCGGGGCGTATGGTGCGGTTAACCGAGTGTCAAGTTAGGTAAAGGTTGGCCGCAGGCAATGACGCTGCGGGCCGCAAGGACGATAATGGGTAGATCCCCCCTTCAAGAGTTCGCCATGATCCGTGTATTGCTCGTCGACGATGACCAGGAACTGACCGGTTTGCTCAGTGAGTATCTGGAGCGCGAAGGCTTTGAAGCGACAGCGGTGCATACCGGCGAGGAGGGCGAGGTGCAGGCGCTGTCCGGGCAATACAGCATTGTGGTGCTGGATGTGATGCTGCCTCGGCTTTCCGGGATTGAAGTGCTGCGGCGCATTCGTGCCCGCAGCCAGGTGCCGGTGGTGCTGCTCACCGCCCGCGGGGACAACATCGACCGCATCACCGGCCTGGAGCTGGGCGCCGATGACTATGTGCCCAAACCCAGTTCGCCGGGGGAGCTGGTGGCGCGCTTGCGCGCCATCATGCGCCGGGTGCAGCCGGTGGATCAGGCCACTACCGAGGTGATCAAGACCGGCCCGCTGGTGCTGTGGCCCGGCAAGCGCCAGGCGCTGTGGCAGGGCCGGGAGTTGGGAGTGACCAGCACCGAGTTCAGCCTGCTCGAAGAGCTGGCCCGCAGTGCCGGGCAAGTGGTGAGCAAGCAGGACTTGTCACTCAATGCCCTGGGTTGCCCGTTGACCCGTTACGATCGACGCATTGATGTACATATCAGCAGCATCCGCCAGAAGCTTGGCCCACGGCCGGATGCCAAAGCGTGGATCCAGAGCGTGCGCGGGCTCGGCTATCTGTTGATCGCAGAATGATGAAACCCAGCCGACTGTTCTGGAAATTGTTCCTGGCCTTCTGGCTGGCTACCAGCCTGACGTTTTTTGTCGGTATCGGCATTATCACCTTGAGTCGCCAGGGCCCTGGCAATCCGCACCTGGATACCATCCTTGAAAGCGAGGAGCAGTTGCTGCGCCAGTTCGGTGTCGAGGCTGGCAAGCAGTTGCTGCAGGTGTGGCACCACCCCGATGACGAGGCCATTGCGGTGTATGACAGTGGCGGGCAACTGCTGGCCGGGTTGCCGATTGTGCGCCCGGTGTTCGAGCGTACGGTGATCAGCAAGGAAGGTCTCACTCTGTCGCTCAGGTCGACGCGAGTACCTGGCAATGGTGGCGGCGGGGAAGGCGGGCCGGGGCTGATGCCATTGCTTATCGGCACCGTGATGAGCGCGCTGTTCAGCAGCTTTATGGCTTTTTATCTGGCCTGGCCGCTGGCTTATTTGCGCCGGGCGATGAGTGATGTGGCCCAAGGCCGATTCGAAACCCGGGTAAAGCCGTTTATGGGCGCGCGGCGTGATGAAATTGTCGACCTGGCCGAAGACTGCGACCGTATGGCCAACCAGCTCAAGCTGCTGGTTGATGCCCAGCAACACTTGTTGCATGACATCTCCCATGAATTGCGTTCGCCCCTGACGCGCATGCAGGCAGCCATCGGGTTGTTGCATCAAAACCCGGCCCGTGCCGATATGGTCGAACGTATCGAGCGCGAATCGCAGCGCATGGACACCCTGATTGAAGCCCTGCTGACCCTGGCGCGTGTACAAGGTCGCCCCGACAGCATCGAGCGCGAGTCGGTGGACATTATCGAGTTGCTGCACTTGATAGTCGAAGACGCGCAGTTCGAAGCGGGCATCAAGGGCTGCCGGGTCATCTTGCAGGGGTGCCCGTCCTTTGTCAGCCGGGTCAGCGGCGAGTTGTTGTATCGCTGTTTTGAGAACGTGATCCGCAATGCCGTGCGCCATACCCGTGCGCACAGTTCGGTGCTGGTGGTGGCCGAAGCCAGCCCGGCGGGTCATTGCCTGACGGTACGGATCAGCGATCAGGGGCCGGGTGTCGAGGAGTCCCGCTTGCAGCGGATCTTCGACCCGTTCGAACGCGGTACCAGCGAGGTGGGTAGTGGTTTTGGCCTGGGTCTGGCGATTGCTTCCAGGGCGGTGGAAATGCACGGCGGCAGCATCAAGGCGAGCAACCTGCCGGGAGGCGGCTTGAGCGTGGCAATCACCTTGCCGCTCTAGCTGCTACGGGATCGCCGGGGATCTTTACACGAAATTACAATGCCTTGACGGCCCTGTACGCCATGCCCCCGTAGACTTTGCCGCTCAATATCGAGCGGAGGTGGGCATGTTTCTGGTGCATAAAAAGGGGTTCGTTGCCGGCAAGAAAATGGTCGATGGCCTGGTGCCCTACGACTTTTTTTGCGAGGACAATCCGGCCATCAACCTGTTTGTATTTACCGGTGCCGGAGCACTGGGCAAAACGGTTGAAGAACAGACGCTGTGGGGGTTTACCCGTCTTGAACGCTTTGAAGCACTGACCAGTACCCTGGTCGCGAACAAAAAGAACCAGGGCTGGTTTCAAAGCGTCAATGTGCTCACCGGGCCCGCACAGAACGGCACCCAGACCGTGAAGTTCCAGCGGGTGTCGAAAATCATCAAGCATGTCAGCGTCAACAATCGCGTAGCCAGCAGGGCCGGCTACGAGATCCTGACCGATGAAGGCGACACCTACTTCACCCTTAAGCAGGTGCCGGGACACAGCGCCCAGACCGTGATCTACGCTGCCGATCAGTGACCCAGCGGGTTGCGGCTGTGGCTGCCGTTGACCAGACGTTCGATCCCCAGCGGGTTGGCATTTTTCAGCGCATCCGGCAGCAGGCTGTCAGGGTAGTTCTGGTAGCACACCGGGCGCAGAAAGCGATCGATGGCCAAGGTCCCCACCGAGGTCCCGCGGGCATCGGACGTCGCCGGGTAAGGCCCGCCATGGACCATGGCGTCACACACCTCGACACCGGTAGGGTAGCCGTTGAGCAACAGGCGCCCGGCCTTGTGCTCCAGCACCGGTACCACCTCGGCAAATGCCTCAAGGTCGGCGGATTCAGCAATCAGTGTGGCTGTCAGCTGGCCATGCAGGCTGTGCAGCGCTTGCAGCAACTGTGCCCTGTCCGCGACCTCGACCACCAGGGTGGTCGGCCCGAATACTTCCTCCTGCAACACCTCGGCACCGCCTATCAACAGGCTGGCACTGGCCTGGAACAGCTGCGGGCTGGCCTGGTTGCCCTGTTGCGGCGCACCGGCAAGGTGGCGAATGCCATCGACCTGGGCCAGACGCTGGATGCCTTTGCTGTAACTGGCCAGGCCCCCGGCGTTGAGCAGTGTTTGCGCCGGTTGAGCGCTGAAGAACTGGCCTAGCGCGGTGATAAAAGCACTGAATTCAGGGGAGCGGATGCCCAGCACCAGACCCGGGCTGGTGCAAAACTGACCCGCGCCCAGCATCACTGAACCGCCCAGCTCCTTGGCGATCTGCTCGCCACGTGCCAGCAAAGCCTGTGGCAATACCAGCACCGGGTTGATGCTCGACATCTCGGCAAACACCGGAATTGGCTGGGGTCTGGCGGCGGCCATATCGCACAGGGCGCGGCCACCGGACAACGAACCGGTAAAACCGACGGCCTGAATGGCCGGGTGCTTGACCAGCGCTGCGCCCACACCCGCGCCGTAGATCATATTGAATACACCGGTGGGCATCTCAGTGCGCTCGGCAGCACGCACGATGGCCTGGGCAACGTGTTCAGCGGTTGCCATATGCCCGCTGTGTGCCTTGAACACCACCGGACAACCTGCGGCCAGTGCCGAAGCGGTATCACCGCCGGCGGTGGAGAACGCCAGCGGGAAGTTGCTGGCGCCAAACACGGCCACCGGGCCTACGCCGATGCGGCACTGGCGCAGGTCTGCGCGGGGCAGGGGCAGACGGTCCGGTAGTGCCTGATCGATGCGTGCGCCGTAAAAGTCGCCGCGCCGCAGTACGTTGGCGAACAGACGCATCTGCCCGCTGGTGCGTCCACGCTCGCCCTGGATCCGGGCGGCAGGCAGGGCGGTTTCGCGACAGACGATGGCAACAAAGTCGTCACCCAGCGCGTCGATTTCATCGGCGATAGCTTCCAGAAATTCGGCCCGGCGTGCGGCCGGCAAACTGCGAAAGGCGGGGAAGGCGGTATTGGCCGCGCTGACGGCGGCATCCACTTCGCTTTCGGTGGCCTGCACAAATGCGTATGGCAATGCCTCGCCAGTACTGGCATCCACGCTGTACAGGTGAACGGTGCCGGCGCCGCTGCGCTGACCGCCAATAAAGTTCTGGCCGGTGATGGGGAGCATATGGATTTCCTTTAGGTGGGAAGGCAGAGACACTCTGTTGCGAGACGAATCCTGTAGCCGCTGACGAGCGCAGCGAGGCTGTGACAAGGACCGAAGGGCCTTGAACATGCAGGGAGCACCAGCAGCCCATCGCAGCCTCGCTGCGCTCGTCAGCGGCTACAGGGGATTGCCACCAAAGGTGTAGGCAATGGCAGCGTTTTCGCCGCCTGTTGTGGTTATAAGTTGCACCGCAGTTATCCCGATAGCGAGCCATACAGGCTCTTTCAGGCGACCACTGTAAGTTTTGTCGTGGACACTGCCCAATGACGAATACTGATTGGCCGATAACCAGTGCTCATCCCTTATGCGCGCGCGGCATCCCAAGCGCTCATCACCTGGGTGATCGCAGCATCCAGTACGGCATGGGCTACACCATCCCGGGCCAGGGTGGTCAGGCCCAGCAGAAAACTCTCGAACACCGTGGCCAGCGCTCTGGGATCGGTCTGTGCGGCAAGCTCACCCTCACGGATGGCGCGCTCGGCACACGCAATAAACCCGGCCCGGTTACGCGCCCTTGCTTCGGCCAGAGGTGCGCTTATCGCCACCGCTTGCGCTGAGCTGGCACTCATCAGCCCCAGAGCCACCAGACAACCCCGTGGGTGACCCGGCTCACATTGCATTTTGGCGGAGCTGCGCAACGTTCGCTCGATCGCTTCGCGCGGGGGCAGGCGAGTGTCGAACAGGCTTTCGGTGACCCTGCCGTGGCTGTTCAGGTAGCGCGTCATGACCTCTTTGAACAATGCCTCCTTGGAGCCGAAAGCCGCGTAAAAGCTGGGCGCGGAAATGCCTGAGCCCATATTGGCCTTGAGTTGGCTCAGCGATGTCGAGTCATAACCGTGCTCCCAGAACAGGTGCATGGCCTGGGTAATTGCCGCGTCCCGGTCAAATTTGCGCGGGCGTCCCATCTGTGCCATTTGAGTCTCCTTCGTAGCGAGATATAAATACTAGTCGATACAAAAGTCATTGACCAATATTTCCCTGCGCCCTACATTTGTACCTATCGATACATAACTAGCAGGAGCAGAGCACCCATGGGCAAAGAGCAAAACACCACTGAGCGATTACCCATGGGGGCGCTGCTGGCGCTGGCCATGACCGGTTTTATCTGCATTGTTACCGAGACATTGCCCGCAGGCCTGTTGCCGCAAATCAGCAGCGGCCTGCAAGTGTCATCGGCGCTGGCGGGGCAGATGGTTACCGTTTACGCGCTGGGCTCCCTGCTGGCGGCCATCCCCTTGACCATCGCGACCCAGGGCTGGCGGCGCCGCAATGTACTGTTGCTGACGATTGTCGGGTTTCTGCTGTTCAATTCGATTACCGCGTGGTCGTCTGAGTACGGAGTGACCCTGATTGCCCGCTTTTTTGCCGGTGCATCAGCCGGATTGGCCTGGAGCCTGCTGGCAGGTTATGCCCGGCGCATGGTTGCCCCGCACTTGCAGGGCCGGGCCATGGCAGTGGCGATGGTGGGCACCCCGATTGCCCTGTCACTGGGCGTGCCATTGGGCACCTGGCTGGGCGCGCTGGTAGGGTGGCGTACGGCATTTGGCCTGATGTCGGCCCTGACCCTGGTGTTGATGGCCTGGGTAGTGCTCAAGGTGCCTGATTATCCCGGGCAGTCAGCTTCGCAACGGATCGGTTTGCGACAGGTGCTGCTGACACCGGGAGTGCGCTCCGTGCTTGCAGTGGTACTGACCTGGATGCTGGCGCACAACATGCTCTACACCTATATCGCGCCTTTCGTGGCATCGGCGGGCCTTGCCGATAAGGTCGATAGTGTACTGCTGGTCTTCGGGCTGGCGGCGTTGCTGGGGATCTGGCTGACCGGGCGACTGGTAGACCGGCATCTGCGTAAGGCCGTCATGGCTTGCCTGGCGACATTTGCTGCGATTTCGCTGCTGTTCGGTTTTTTCTCCCAGTCGGTGGCTGTTGTATATGCAGGGATTTTTGTTTGGGGGTTGTCCTTCGGCGGTGCCGCCACCCTGCTGCAAACCGCTCTGGCCGATGCGGCAGGCGAGGGCGCCGATGTTGCGTTGTCGATGAACGTGGTGGTGTGGAACAGCGCCATTGCCGCCGGGGCATTGACCGGTGGCATATTGCTCGATCAATTCGGGGTGAGCGTCTTCCCCTGGGTGTTGCTGGTGTTGTTGCTGGTCGGGCTATGGATAGTGTTCAGTGCCCGCGCCCATGGTTTCCCTCAAGGGCACAGGCAGGCGGGGGCGGCGGTTGTCGGTCATTAGGCCGATCGCAGTGTTTGTCAGGCAACAGTTGCTGCGCAGACTGTTGCCCTGGCAACGGCGAATGTTTTTTTGTTTCTATAAGTTATTGATATTTAAATAAAAATTAGATGGCATGGATTCTGCTTTGAAGCTTTTAACGGTTGCATCTGCCAGCGACCCACTAAAAGCAAGAAGAGAGAAGTTCATGTCGTACAACCCTGCCGATGCCCCTTACCCGCTGTCAGTTGCCAACGCGCATATCATCCGCACGGATGCCGAAGCCATCGAGATCGCCCATAAAGTGGCGACGTTTTTGCTGGAGGGCGATGCCGAGCGTGATCGGCTGCGCCAGGTGCCTGCCGAGGTGGTGGATGTGTTTTCCAACAGCGGCCTGTGGGGCATTACTGTGCCCAGGGAATACGGCGGCGCGCAGGTGTCGTATGCGACGCTGGCCGAAGTGATCACCATTATTTCTGCTGCAGATGCTTCCCTGGGGCAAATTCCGCAAAACCATTACTGCCTGCTTGAAGATATCCGCCTGCAAGGCACGGATCAGCAAAAGACCTTCTTCTTTGCGCTGGCGCTCAAGGGTAATCGTTTCGCCAATGCCATTTCGGAAACCGGCGGCAAGACCGTGCAGGACATCCAGACGCGCTTCGCCCGTGACGGCGACGAGGTGGTGGTCAATGGTCGCAAGGGCTATTGCACCGGCTCCCTGTACGCCCACTGGCTGGGGGTACTGGCGCTGGATCACGAGGACAGGGCGCACCTGGCTTTTGTACCGCGCAACAGCCCGGGGCTGACGGTTGTGGATGACTGGTCGAGCATTGGCCAGCGCAACACGGCCAGTGGCACGGTGCTGGTGCAGGATTTGCGGGTGGCCGACTTCAACGTTTTCAAGACCTACCGCTCTTACGCGAACCCGACGCTGGCGGGGCCTTTTGCGCAGATCACTACGGCTGCCATTGACGCCGGAATCGCTCGGGCGGCGCTGCGTGACACTCTGGTGTTTGTCCGTGAACAGGCAAGGCCCTGGATCGACTCTGGCCTGGAAAAGGCCAGTGACGACCCCTTGACCATTATCCAGATCGGCAAATTGAGCATTCAACTGGACGCCTCTGAAGCCTTGCTCGAACGGGCCGGCAGAGTCATGGACAGCGTGCGTGCAAACCCCGATGAGGACGGTGTAGCCCGCGCCTCGGTGGCGGTGGCCAAGGCCAAGGTGCTGACCACTGAAATTGCCCTGGAAGCCAGTACCCGCCTGTTTGAACTGGGTGGCACGCGTTCTTCGCTAGCGCGCCACAACCATGACCGGCACTGGCGCAATGCGCGGGTGCATACGTTGCACGACCCGGTGCGCTGGAAGTACCACGTGGTCGGCAACTGGCTGCTCAACGGGGTCAACCCGCCACGCCACGATTGGTCATGAACATGCTTGAGCTGCTGAGCCACCTCAATTGGGCGGAAATTGCCCGGGCCTGCCTCGCCACACTCAGCATGCTCAGTGTGGCACTGGGTTTTACCGTGCTGCTGGGCATGCCGCTGGGCGTGTTGATGTTCCTCACCGGCAAGCAGCAGCTTCATGCCAGGCCCGGCGTGTACCGGGTGCTGTCGATGCTGGTGAATGTGTTCCGCTCACTGCCCTTCATCATCTTGTTGATCGTGCTGATCCCCCTGACTGCTTTTCTCACCGGCACTTCGCTGGGGGTGAAGGGGGCTATCCCGCCGCTGGTGGCGGGTTGCACGCCGTTTTTTGCGCGGCTGGTGGAAATCGCCCTGCGTGAAGTCGACCACGGTGTGGTTGAAGCCACCCAGGCCATGGGTGCCAGCACCTGGCAGGTGGTGTGGCACACCTTGCTGCCCGAGGCGCGCACCGGGCTGATCGCGGCCATCACCGTAACGGCCATCGTGCTGGTGGATTACACCGCGATGGCGGGAGTGATCGGTGGCGGCGGGCTGGGGGATCTGGCGATCCGCTTTGGTTATCAGCGTTTTCAGACGGATGTGATGGTGGTCACCGTAGCACTGCTGGTCTTGCTGGTGCAGGGCCTGCAAATAAGCGGCGACCGTCTGGTGCTGCGTTACAGCCGTCGTTGAGGCGGCCCTTTAATTTCTGTTCGGAGTTGTGCCATGAAAAAGCTTGTTGCCCTTGCGGCTGTTTTTGCTGCACTCACGGCCCATGCCGGAGAACAACTGGTGGTTGGGGCAAGCCCGGTGCCTCACGCCGAGATTCTGGAGTTCGTCAAACCTGAGCTGGCCAGGCAGGGTGTTGACCTGGATATCAAGGTCTTCACCGACTTTATCCAGCCCAACGTGCAATTGGCCGAGAAAAACATCGACGCCAACTACTACCAGTACCGGCCGTTCCTGGACGAGTTCAACAAGACCCGCCACACCGATCTGGTGCCGGTGGTCGGCGTGCATATCGAACCGTTCGGTGCGTATTCAACCAGGATCAAACAGCTGTCCGAACTCAAGGACGGCGCGTCGGTGGCCATCCCCAACGATCCGGTCAATGCCGGCCGCGCACTGGTGCTGCTGGATGAGGCGGGGTTGATCAAACTCAAGGACCCGAGCAACACCCTGTCGACGACACGGGACATTGCGCAGAACCCCAAGCACCTGAAAATCCGAGAACTGGAAGGGGCGTTGCTGGCGCGGGCGGTGAACCAGGTTGATCTGGCATTCGTGTTTGCCAACTACGCGCTGGAAGCGGGCATCGACACCAACAGTGCGTTGATCGTGGAGAAGGGCAAGGATCTATACGTTGAGTATCTGGTTGCGCGCCCGGACAATATTCAAAGCCCGGCCATCCAGAAACTGGCCCGCGCACTGAACTCGCCGCACGTGCGCGAGTTCATTCTGACCCGCTACAAAGGCCAGATCGTGCCGGGATTTTGAGCGCCGTTAGCTGACCTGACCGCCGCTTTGCCGTACATCCTGCACGGTGTTCAGCGCAGTTGTCAGCGCGATGCGCAGCCCCTCAATCTGGGTTGAGAGGGGCATCGATGGCCCACCGGATCGAGCCGCCTGTTCCGGCAGTTCAGGGACGTGGATAAAACCGCTGCGCACCGCCGACCCGGCCAGCGCATGTTGCAGGCAGTAGAACACCTGGTTGCAGACGAAGGTGCCCGCCGTGTGCGATACCGATGCGGCAATGCCTGCGGCCTTCAGCGCCTGCACCATGGCCTTGAGCGGCAAGGTCGTGAAGTAGGCGGCTGGCCCTTGCGGCACCACGGGCGTGTCGATCGGCTGCTCGCCCAGGTTATCGGGGATGCGCGCATCGTTGAGATTGATCGCCACCCGCTCGATGCACACGTCGCTGCGGCCAGGGCCCAGGCCTACGGCGATCACCAGTTCAGGTTCGAACTCCTCCAGCAACTGCTTGAGCCGCGCCGGTGCCTGGGCAAATACGCAGGGCAACTGGCGGGCGACTATGCGGATGTCGTCCTGCAGCCTGCCGTCCAGGGCGCGTACGGCCTCCCAGGACGGGTTGATGGTGTCTTGATCGAACGGTTCGAATCCGGTCAGCAGTACAGTGCGCATGGGGCCCTCACATCAACAGGTAAAGAAGCACGATATTGACCACCAGCATCATCAGCGCGGTGGGCATTTGTGCCTTGATCACCGCATATTTGTCCGGCAGCTCCAGCAGGGCCACGGGGACAATATTGAAGTTGGCCGCCATTGGCGTCATCAGTGTGCCGCAGTAGCCGGAAAACATGCCGATTGCAGCCATCACAGCCGGGTTGGCATCGTAGATGCCGACCAGTACCGGCACGCCGACCCCGCCGGTCATTACCGGGAATGCTGCAAAACCGTTGCCCATGATGACCGTGAACAGTGCCATGCCCAGCACGTAGACCATCACCGCTACCAGGCGATAGTCCATGTTGATGTAGGCGGTGGTGACATGAGCAACGGCGGTACCGACCCCGGCGTCATTGAAC
This sequence comes from Pseudomonas fragi, assembly GCF_002269505.1. Lineage (GTDB taxonomy): Bacteria > Pseudomonadota > Gammaproteobacteria > Pseudomonadales > Pseudomonadaceae > Aquipseudomonas > Aquipseudomonas fragi_D. The sequence continues at coordinate 57,431 of NZ_NQKQ01000010.1, forward strand.
AGCAGGCCAAGCATGGCGAGCATTTGCGGCAGCACCATGGTCCAGCCCAGCGCTTCGGTGAGACGGCGTGATTCGCGCAAGCCTTGCAGCGGGGTGTCGCGGGTCAGGATGCAGGCCAGCACCAGGGCCACCATACAGCCGATGCCGAGGGACACGAACGTGGTGTTTTTCGGGTCAAGCAGTGGCACGCCACCGATCTGGGTGTTTTTCAGCAGGATCGAACCAATCACTGTCACCAGAGGAATCGACAGGGCCGGGATAAACAGCTTGTGCCCCAGACGGCCAGCACTGGCCCGTGCTGCCTTGACATGCAACTCGGCGTGGGTGCCACGGCCAACGCCGCCAATACCTGCAATGCCGGCCATGACCAGCACGCCAATACCCACCACGAACGGCGAAAGGCGATCGCCAATCAGGAACACCATGGCGAACAATGCCCAGAACAGGCCGCTGGTCCAGCGTTTGGGGTGGGTGCGGTCGGTCAGGATCATGCCTGCGGTGATCAGCAGCAGCACACCGGCCAGCCAGTAGAAGTACTCAATGGAAATAATCATCGTGCCAGCTCCTGAGCTGCGTCAGCTTCTTCGCGGGCAACTTCGGCCATGCTGCGCTCCAGCATCAAGTCAAAGCGATACAGGCGCAGGGCATGCACGATAAAGGCGCAAATCGCCGTCGGAATTCCCCAGAAAGCAATGTGCAGCGGCTCGACATCAAGCCCCGAACCCAGCAGGAAGGTGTGCATCAGCGCGATTGCGCCGAAGGCCACAAAAACGTCTTCGCCAAAAAACAAACCGATGTTGTCGGTGGCGGCACACATGGCCAGGACTTTCTGGCGCACGGGAGCAGGCAGCTTGCCGTACTTGTTTTCGGCAGCCCCCTCGGCCATCGGGGCCAGCAGCGGCCGGACCATTTGCGGGTGCCCGCCGAGGCTGGTCAAGCCCACGGCGGCGGTGGTCTCACGCACAAACAGGTACATGATCAACAATCGGCCGACCGTTGCGCGCTGGAAGCTGGCGATCCAGTTTTGCGCGTGCAGGCGCAGACCGTGACGCTCCAGCAGGCCGATCACGGCCAGGGGCAGCAGCAGAATCAATTGCAGGGCGCGGGTTTGAAGGAAGCCTTCCCCCATTTCACTGATGATCTTTTCCAGCGGGAAGTTGGCAGCAAGGCCGGTGACGATGGCGGCCGCACTGACCACCAACAGGGGGTTAAAGCGCAGCACAAAGCCGATGATGATGACGAACACGCCAATCAAGGGCCAAAGATTTACGACGGTTTGCATGAGGGGGCAATCCCTTTAGCTGATTACCGCAGCACCAGGGCAGGCTGGCGTGGGCAAGTCGAAAGCGGTCAGGCGCACTTTCGAAAAATCGGTACGCTGCCGGACTCAGCGTGTTTTTTTATTTTTGACACTCTGCGAGCATCATTGGCCGTTATGGTTGGTGGCTTTGGGTTGCGCGTCCAGTCAATAAAAGTTGTCACCCCTGAACAGAAAAGTTTTATCAATCACCGACTTAAGCCGACTGGCAGGTCACTGCGGCAAGGGTTTACAGTACTGCCCTGGTTTTGATTGGGTGGGGCGTCCTGTATGAACATGCGATTTCTTCTGACATTCGTCTGGGTAGCGCGCCTTGGCAGTTTTCGACTGACCGCCGAAAAACTCTCCAGTACCCAGGCAGCCATTTCCAGTCGTATTTCGGTGCTCGAAACCGAGCTTGGTGTGCAGCTGTTCCAGCGCGATTCGCGTGGGGTCAACCTCACCCGTGAAGGCCATCAGGTGCTGGGTTACGCCGAGGAGATGCTGGCGACCCAGCAGCGCTTGCTGCAATCGCTGGGGCAGGCCGACAGGTTTGCCGGGCGTTTGCGCATCGGCGTTATGGACACCGTGATCCATAGCTGGCTGGGTGATCTGATCAGTGCACTGAGCCGCGACTACCCCCAGGTCGAGGTTGAGCTGACCGCCGATACGGCACTGAACCTTAATGAACAATTGCTTAAAGGTCAGCTGGACCTGATTTTTCAGACGGATCTGTTACGCGCCGACGGTGTGCGCAATGTACAGCTGGCCAGTTACCCGTTGAGCTGGATTGTGGCCAAGGACGCTGTGCTGAACCGCAACTACCATGACCTGGCGGATCTTTGTGAGGAGCGTTTGCTGACTTTTTCACGCTTGTCGCGGCCGCATCAGGACATGCTCAACTTTCTGCACCAGCACGAGATTGCCGCGCCACGCATCAGTTGCATCAACTCGGTGGCAGCGATTATCAAACTGGTGGCGGACGGTTTTGGCATCGGCGCCTTGCCGCCGGTTCTGGTCAGCCGTGAGCTGCAGAGCGGGGCCATGATTGCGTTGCCCATCGAGACGGCACCGGGCTTTGCAGTGTATGCCAGTTGGCGCACGGGGGCGGGGCTGGAACTGAATGAAGCGGTCGTCAGCTTGAGCCAGACGGTAGTCGCCGAATACCAGCGCAGCGTTGTGCCTGAACACTTTGTGCTGCCGGGCATCTGATCCGTATTTTTTCACCTTAACTGCGCCTGTTATGTATGCAGGCAGCGGCGCAAAATTCTCCTCAACCTTTCGAGACAGACGAGGACGCGAGTACACAGCAGCGCGTGTGTGTGCCCGGTTGATGCTCTGCGCCTGTTTTATTACGAACGACTGACGGGAAAACATCATGAACAAGATGGCTTGGTTTTTGGGCGGTTTTTTGGTGCTGACCATCGGCATCGGTATTTTGGCGACGATCCCGCCGGGTTGATAAATTCCTCACGACATGTAGTCGCTGAGGAGCGAAGCGAGGCTGCGATCGGCGGCGCAGCCGTCGTGAGATCAGTGCATGCGATGCTTCAGATCAACCGCGTGCCCAGGTTTACGGTCGCTTCGCGACCGATCGCAGCCTCACTCCGCTCTTCAGCGACTACAACGCCTGCTCTATATCCGCCAGCAAATCGGCAACGTCTTCCAGCCCCACAGCCAGGCGCACCAACCCTTCACTGATCCCGTGCCGTGCCCGCTCCTCCAGGGTGTAGGTAGAGTGAGTCATGCTCGCCGGATGCTGCGCCAGTGATTCGGCTCCGCCCAGGCTGACTGCGCGGCTGAACAGTTGCAGTGCATTCATAAAGCGCTTGCCCGCAGCCATTCCCCCTTTAAGTTCAAAGGCAATCATGCCCCCTGGCAGTTTCATTTGTCGGGAAGCCAGGGCGTATTGCGGGAAAGTGGGTAGGCCGGGGTAGGCAACCCACTCCACGGCAGGGTGATCCTGCAGCATCTGCGCAATGCTCTGGGCGCTGCTGCAATGGCGATCCATGCGCAGGGCCAGGGTTTTGATACCGCGCATGAGTAAATGCGCATCATGGGGCGACAAGACTGCTCCGGTCAGGTCCTTCAAGCCTTGCAGGCGAATCCGGTCAGCCAGGTGCTGGCTGGTGAGCACCATGCCGGCGGTGATATCGCTGTGCCCGCTCAGGTATTTGGTGGCTGAATGCACCACCACATCGGCGCCCAACTCCAGTGGCCGCTGCAAATACGGGGTGCAGTAGGTGTTGTCGATCACCACCAGCAGGTTGTCGTGGTTGTGGGCGATGCGCGACACAGCAGGGATGTCGACCAGTTGCATGTTCGGGTTGGCCGGCGTTTCGAAGTAGATCATTCGTGTTGCCGGGCTGATCGCTGCTTGCAGTTCGGCGGGGTTGGCCATGTCCACATGCTTGACCACTACCCCGAACTCACCGATGCCGTGGTGCAGCAGGGCAAAGGTGCAGCCATACAAGGTACGGTTGACGATGATTTCATCGCCGGGGCGCAGCAGGGTCCAGAAGGTGGCGGCAATCGCGCCCATGCCGGAACTGAACGCCACACCCGCTTCAGCGTTTTCCAGCGCCGCCATGCGTGCTTCCAGCAGGGCCAGCGTCGGATTGGATATGCGGGTATAGAAATAGCCGTGCTCTTCACCGGAAAAACAGCCTGCTCCGTATTCGGCCGTGGCAAAGGCAAAGGTCGAGGTCATATAAACAGGGGGGATTACTGCTCCGTTGTGTTCCAGCGAGTTGTAACCGTAGTGGATGGCGCGGGTAGAAAAGCCGAAGTTGTTGTTCTTGTCGTTCATGGCGAACTCTCCGATATTTCCTACAATGCTATGCTTTAAATGAACGTGGAAAATTCCAATTTTGCCTGTAAATACGGCGCTTCTTAGGACAAAAAACAGCAACGCAGACAGGGAGGGGTAATTTATGCCAAACGCTCTGGACAGAACCGATAAAGCCTTGCTTTGCGCGCTGCAGGGCAATGCCCGACTTACCGTTGCAGAGTTGGCCGAAAGCGTTTCATTGACCACTTCGCCGTGTTGGCGACGGGTAAAAATGCTGGAAGATAGCGGAATCATTACCGGTTATCAGGCAGTTCTTTCGCCTAAAGAGCTGGGTTATGGGGTCACGGCGTTTGTCAGTATCATGATGGCTTCTCACTCGCAAGAAGTGGCCAGAAGCTTTGAGCAACGGTTATTGGATATCCCTGAAATCGTCGCCTGTCACAACGTATCGGGGCGTTACGATTTTTTATTGGAAGTCGTGGCCAGGGATCTTGAGTCGTTCGGCGAGTTTGCCCGTGAAGTCCTGCAAGCCTTGCCGGCGGTGAAGGAAATTTATTCGAGTTTTTCGTATAAGTCGGTCAAACCATGGCGAAAGGTGCCAGTTGAAGGCTGAGCGCACTCAAGCGTAGACTGGTTTTGTTAATAAGACGTATGTTGACCAGCATGATATTTGTTAATGCATTGCTCATGTTGAGAGATCCTTCTCGTTGTATGAGTCAATAGTATTAGTGGGGAAGATTGAAAATTGCAGGTTGAATCTTGGGTGGTTTGTAAGTTTTTTTGTGAGTTATATAGTTTTGGTCTGGTTGCTCTTTTTGTGACGGCTGGTGCGCGGTTTTAGTGCTTGGCTTTTACTTTTAATTGCATTGAATAAGAGTAAAAAACCCTGTTGAATCGCGTGGGCAGTGGCGTCGGCGGGCTGGTACTGGAGTTCGCGCAATATCAATACGCTGGCAGACGGGGATGATTTCGAGCGCGTGACTAGGGCTCATCAATGCTGGCCTCAATGGTCAGGCCCACCGTGTGGCGCTGTACCGCGAAGCATTGGGTTTATTGCACGCCAGAGCGGCTTGATCAGGCCATAATGCCTGCGCACTTTGCCCGCAGCCATTTTGGAGCCATAGATCAGTGATGTTCGAGATTAAGCCGATAGACCCCGAAGCATATCGCCAGCAAACTCGCCGCAGTACGCTGTATATCGCGTTGACGTTCGTGCTGCTGGCGCTGTTGCTGTCCGGCTTGCTGGTCATGGTTTTGGGTGTCGCGGGTGGCGACAATTTTCGCTTGAATCTGACCGGGGTCATTATTGCCCTGGTCACGACTATCCTTCTGGTGCGCTACCTGTTCTGGTCTCAGCCCTGGATGGCGCCCGCAGTCTACGGCTGGCAGCTCAAGCGCAGCCTGATGAAGGTAACCAATGTCATGCATCACGTGACGGCGGGAGTCATGGCGGGAGATGTGACGGCGATTAAGCTGCTGCGCTTTTATCACCTGGGGGTGACCCAGATGTACCAGCTGGACGCCAACTCCAGTGCGTTAAGCCAAATGGGACGTGAGATTGATTTGCACAAGGCGCGACTTGAGGCGCTGGGCATCGACACCGAGCAGACCCGACTCGATCCGCAGTGGCTTGATGCGGTGAAAAAGTTTACCCCACTGAAGTAATGCTGCTCACCAGACCTGCGGTGTTTGTGTGGGGGCGAGCCTGCTCGCGAAGTTCGTAAACGATAGCCTGTCTTTACGCGATAATGGCGACGATCGGGAGGTCTTCACCAGCAGGCTCGCTCCCACAGTTGGGGCACGCGAGCCTTGTAGGGTGAGGTTCAGCTGACGACGCGGTAGCACGGCTCATATGCAGCGCCGCCCGGCAGTTTCATGCGGTGTTGTTCAACAAATGCCTGCAGCAATTTGTCCAGCGGCTTCATCACGGCAGCGTCACCGTGGATCTCGTAAGGCCCATACTGTTCGATCAGATGGATGCCTTTCTCTTTGACGTTGCCCGACACAATCCCGGAAAAAGCCTTGCGCAAGTTGATGGCCAATTCATGTGCTGGCATATCGCTACGCAGTTTCAGGCTGGCCATATTGGCGTGGGTCGGGTCGAACGGGCGCTGGAAGCCTTCGTCGATTTTCAATAGCCAGTTAAAGTGGAAAGCATCGTTGCGCTCGCGGCGGAACTGTTTTACCGCCTTGAGCCCGGCGGTCATATGACGGGCTACTTCGGCCGGGTTGTCGATGATGATCTGATATTGCTGTTGCGCTTCTTGACCCAGGGTGGCGCCGACAAACTCATGCAGTTGCTGCAGGTAGGGTTCGGCTTCCTTGGGGCCGGTCAGGACAACCGGGAACGGCACATCCTTGTTTTCCGGGTGCATCAGAATGCCGAGCAAATACAGGAATTCTTCTGCTGTGCCGGCGCCGCCCGGGAAGATAATCACCCCGTGACCGACCCGGACAAAGGCTTCAAGACGCTTTTCGATATCCGGCAGAATGACCAGTTCGTTGACAATGGGGTTCGGCGCTTCGGCAGCAATGATGCCCGGCTCGGTCAGGCCCAGATAACGGCCCCCGGTCAGACGTTGTTTGGCGTGGGAAATGGTCGCGCCCTTCATCGGCCCTTTCATCACACCGGGACCGCAGCCGGTACAGATATCCAGGCTGCGCAGGCCCAGTTCGTGGCCGACCTTTTTGGTGTATTTGTACTCTTCGGTATTGATCGAGTGGCCACCCCAGCACACCACGATTTTCGGTTCGACGCCCGGGCGCAGCGTGCGGGCATTGCGCAGCAAGTGGAACACGTAGTCGGTGATGCCCGCAGAGCTGCTCAGGTCGATGCGCGGGCTGTCCAGGCCGCTCTGGGTATAGACGATATCGCGCAGGGCGCTGAACAACATCTCACGGGTGCTGGCGATCATTTCGCCGTCAACAAAGGCGTCGGCGGGGGCGTTGAGCAGTTCAAGACGCACACCGCGGTCTTGCTGGTGAATCCGTACCTCGAAATCCTGGTAGGCCTCAAGGATGGTCTTGGCGTTATCGACGTGAGCGCCAGTGTTCAGAATTGCCAGTACGCACTGGCGGAACAGTGTGTAGCTGCTACCTGAGCCCACCTCACTCAGCTGTTGTACTTCACGTTGGGAAAGTGTTTCCAGACTGCCTTTCGGGCTGACCGAGGCGTTGATGACTTGTCTTTGGACCATTGCGAGCTTCCTTGAGCGGGGTCGAAAAATTGCTTGGCGCAGCTTTTGAGTTCATGCCATCAGTGCGAGCGAGGCGTCCCGACTCTTGCGTCTTTGGGTTGTGTTTCTTCAAGCATAGTAGCCTTGGCCGTGTAATTAAAAGAGCCTTCAGTTATCTCCCGTTACAGTACCAGCAGTGAGTGCGGCAGCGATAAGATAACCTCGCAAGTCACTGAAACAGAAAAAGGACAGGCAAATGATCATCACCACCACACACAGCATTGACGGCAGAAAAGCCACTGAATACCTCGGGATTGTCAGTGCCGAATCGGTCCACGGCATCAATGTGGTGCGGGATTTTTTTACCGGTGTGCGCGACTTTTTTGGTGGGCGTTCTCAGACGCTGGAGCGAGCGCTGAAAGAAGCGCGAGCAGAGGTCACGGACGAAATTCGTGACAGGGCAAAAGCCATGGGAGCAGATGCGATTATGGGGCTGGGGTTTGAAATCAGCATGCCATCAGGTCGTGGCGGCATGCTGGTGGTGTTTGCCACGGGCACGGCTGTGCGCTTGAATTGAGGCTTGGGGTTTCGACCGCGCAAGGCGGTCGAATGGGCCCGTACGGTTTAAACCGTTTTCGCCAAAGGCACGCCGGCAGTGGTTTTGGACAGTGCGTCCTGCAGTTTCTGCTCTTGCTCGGGGGACAGGGAGGTACGCAAGACCTTGCCCTTGAAGTCCGAGTCTTCCAGTTCTTTCAGTACTTTTTCCGGCTGGAACTTGCGCAGCAGAACGAACAGGGCCGAGGAATCATTGGGAATGGTCTCGCTCAATGACTTGATGAAATCGTCATCGATCCCGTAATCGCTCAACGAACCTGACAGGGCGCCAGTACCAGCACCCAACGCGCCACCGATGGCAAAGCCGGCCAGCGGGTTGAGAAACAGCAGCCCGACCAGTGCGCCCCACAGACCACCGGTGACCAGGCCTGAAGTGGCGCCGATCGCGGTCAGATTTACACTCTGCTTGATATGGATCTTGCCTTCGGCATTACGCACCACAATCACTGCATCTTCCAGCTCTACCAGGTGCTCTTTGCTCAGCGAAACCATCTTGGTGAGGGCACGATCTGCTTTTTCGGTGTCTGAAAATCCCACTACGATTAAATCGGACATGTCTTTCATTCCTTGATGGTACAGGTCCAGCCCGGCGAAGGGCTGAAGGGTGGAGGAGTTTCTCAAGGCGTCGCAATGCAAACACCCTGGTGCGCAGTGGTTCAGCTGTCTGGAGCCTGCTGCGAGGAATGAGCGTGGTCGCTAACCGTGAAACGGTCAAGTCGACAAGACATATCTCTTGAAAAAGAGAACGCTGCGGCAAGGGCAGGCAGTGCCGTGGCAGGTGCGGTGTGCAAATGGGTTGAGGAGGGCTGGCTGAGCAGCCCTGACCTCAAGCCCGGGGCTGATGCCTCACAAGCTTATGGCTGTTCGTTCTTTTCAGGTGCATTCAAGCCAGCCTGGATGCGTTGGTAAATTTCTTCACGGTGAACCGCTACATCCTTCGGTGCATTGATGCCGATTCTGACCTGTTGTCCGCTGACACCTAAAATAGTGATCGTAATATCGTCACCGATGTTTATGCTTTCACCAACTTTGCGGGTGAGTATCAGCATTTTTTTCTCCTTGATGGCTTTGTAAGGCACGTCTCTGAGACGGTGCGGCTTCGGTCATGACTACAGAATACTGCTATGTACGTATTTTTGCGCCGCTCATTACAGACGACATGGCCAGAGGTTTAATTCCCTTTATGGGGAAAATTCTCGCGCATAAGCCTTAAATTGGGGCGCTTTGGATTTGTTCAAGGAGAGCAAGGCCGCTGCCCCAGTGATAAAATCTACCCATTCAAACAGACAGGGGAAACGCAGTGCGTATAGTCATCGTGATGACAGCTATTTTGGCCTTGACGGCTTGCGGTCAGGAGTCTAACGATAAAATCCAGCGGGCTAAAGCAGCTTCTGAAGCAACAATGGCCCAAGCCCCTGTTGCTCACTGGGCTCTGGAGATTACTGAAGGCCAGAGAGCGACCATTCCGGACACTACCGGCAGACTGCTTGACAACGGATTTACTCCTTACATTTTCGAGAGCGGCGGTGTTCAGCACTTCCTGATCGGGCCGTTTACCACCGAGGCTCAAGCACTTGAGGCCCAGCAAAAGATGAAACTCAAGCCCAAGCTGGACGGCATTGAAACCAACGTGATCGAGCTTCCCGCCGCGAAATAAACTGATACAGCGTCGGGTAATCGCCTAAGCGTAGCTGCCACAGGCGTTATTCGGCGCTTTGTGCAGGAAATATTTGCTCACTCGGCGCACATCAGAGCAGCACGACGGCAAGGGCAATAGCCATGAGCAATCACAAGATCGAAATTCGACGCAGCAATGTCGAAAAAATCCTTCTGGGGGCCGAAAGGGTATTTGCCGAAAAGGGCTTTGCCGGTACGGCGATGGCGGATATTGCGGCGCAAGTTCAATTGCCACGCTCCAACCTGCATTATTACTTCAGCACCAAGACTGATCTGTACAGCGCGGTATTGCTGGGGTTGCTGGAAGTGTGGAAGCAGGATGCGCTGTGTTTCGAGACCTATGACGATCCGCGTCTGGTATTGAGCAGTTACATCCGCGCCAAAATGAATCACTCACGCACCCGGCCCCATGGCTCGAAAGTATGGGCCAATGAAATGATTCACGGCGCGCCGACATTGGGCCTGGCGCTGGATGCCAGCCTGTATGACTGGGCCAAGATGAAGGAGGCGAAAATTCGCCAATGGGTTCAGGACAAACGAATTTTGCCTGTGGAGCCGTCCAGCCTGCTGTACATGATCTGGGCTTCAACCCAGCATTACGCTGACTTTGACCATCAAGTGATGATCATCAACGATCACCAGCCGTTGTCCGATATCCAGTTTGAGCGTGCGGTGCAAACCGTCACCAGCGTGATCCTGCGCGGGATCGGGCTGGAGCCCTGAACGCCTGGTTCGTAGTCGCTGCCGAGGCACGAAGGCTGCGAGCTCTTGTCTTGCTGCCACTCGAACAAAGGCTCGCAGCCTTCGTGCCTCGGCAGCGACTACGGGCTAACTACGAAGCCACGCAATACGGATTACGCGGGTCATGGTTCCAGTCCAGAAATGGCAGTCCATTGTTGTGCGGCACCATTTCTATACAGTCCTGCACCGGGCAGGTGATCTGGCACAGGTTGCATCCCACGCATTCATCGTCGATCACTTCGTAACGGTGTGTCCCGTCAGCCTGTTTCAAACTGGCGATGGCCTGGTGTGAGGTGTCTTCACAGGCAATATGGCAACGGCCGCAGCCTATGCAGGTCTGCTGGTCGATTTTGGCGATAACCTGATAGTTGATATCGAGATATTTCCAGTCAGTGGTATTGCCTACAGCCCGGCCCGAGAAATCATCCAGGCTGGTATAGCCCTGACTGTCCATCCAGCGCGACAAACCATCCTTCATCTCGTCCACAATCCGAAACCCGTGGAGCATCGCTGCGGTGCACACCTGAACGGCCCCACAGCCGAGCGCGATAAATTCTGCAGCATCGCGCCAACTGCCTACACCACCGATACCGCATATGGGCAGACCTTTGGTCAAAGGGTCGCGGGCAATTTCAGCCACCATATTCAGCGCAATCGGCTTGACTGCCGAGCCGCAATAGCCGCCATGAGTGCTTTGGCTGCCGACCATCGGTAATGCCACCATGCGCTCAAGGTCGACGCTGGTGATCGAGTTGATGGTGTTGATCAATGACACCGCATCGGCCCCGCCACGATGGGCCGCCCGGGCACTGAGGCGAACATCGGTGATATTGGGCGTCAGCTTGACGATCACCGGCAATGAACAGTAGGTCTTGCACCAGCGTGTGACCATTTCCACGTACTCGGGCACCTGACCCACTGCCGCGCCCATGCCGCGTTCGGGCATGCCGTGGGGGCAACCGAAGTTCAGTTCGATGCCATCGGCACCCGTGGCCTCCACCAGTGGCAGGATATATTTCCAGGACTCTTCTTCGCAGGGCACCATCAGCGACACGATAAGGGCTCGATCCGGCCAGTCCTTCTTGACCTGGGTGATCTCGCGCAAGTTGATTTCAAGGGAGCGATCGGTAATCAGCTCGATATTGTTGATGCCCATAACCTCGCGGTTGGGTCCGTAGTGCGCCGAGTAACGCGAAGACACGTTGACCGCGGCCGGGTCTTCGCCCAGGGTTTTCCAGACCACGCCGCCCCAGCCCGCCTCATAGGCGCGTACTACGTTGTAGGCCTTGTCGGTGGGGGGCGCAGAGGCGAGCCAGAACGGGTTAGGTGCCTTGATACCGGCGAAGACAATCGAAAGATCGGCCATTTACGCAGCCTCCTGATCAAGCATGAGTTGGGCATGCATGGCTTCTGCGGCCAGCTTGCCGTGTTGTACGGCCTGTACGGTCAGGTCTTGCCCCAGGGATGTGCAGTCGCCCCCGGCATAGACCCCGGGAATACTGGTGCGCAGGTGTTCGTCGACTTCGATGCGATCGCCCGCGCGCTTGAGTGTTTGCGCCAGCGGATCGCTCAGGGCTGTGTCATCAAAGGCCTGGCCGATGGCCTTGAACACCGCGTCTGCGGCCAGCTCGAAAGTTTCACCGGTGGTCAGCAGGCGCCCGTCTTCCAGGCGCGTACGGGCAAAGCGCATGCCGCGCACCTTGCCTGTGTTGTCCAGCAACACGTCCTGTGGCTGTGCCCAGGTCATCAGCCGCACCTGATTGGCCTTGGCAATCTCCTGCTCGTGCCCGGTGGCGCCCATGTCCTCAAGCCCGCGGCGATACACCAGGTTCACTTCCCGGGCGCCCAGCCGCGCCATTTGCACGGCCATGTCGATCGCGGTATTGCCCGCACCCAACACAATGCAACGTTCTGCCAGGGGTAATTGGGTCAGGTCGTCGCTTTGGCGCAATTCGCGGATGTAGTCAGTGGCGGCCAGAAGACCTGGCGCGTCTTCGTGGGGCAGGCCCAACTGGCGGCTCGCCGCCAGCCCCAGACCGAGGAACACCGAATCGAATTGGGCATGCAGTTCGCTCAGGCTCAGGTTGTCGCCCAGGCGCTGGCCGTGACGCACCTCGATGCCGCCGACCTGCAGCACGAAATCCACTTCGCGCTGGGCAAAATCGTCCACCAGTTTGTATTTGGCAATCCCGTACTCATTGAGCCCGCCGGATTTTTCCCGGGCTTCGAATATCACAACTTCATGGCCGTGCAGCGCCAGGCGATGGGCACACGCCAGGCCGGCGGGCCCTGCACCGACCACGGCGATGCGTTTGCCGGTGGGCGCGGCGCGCTTGAAGGGGTGTTCGCTGAACTGTGCGTGGTCCACGGCATAACGCTGTAACAAACCGATCAGCACCGGCGCGCACTCTTGCGTGTTGTTGCGCACGCAGGCTTGCTGGCACAGCACTTCGGTGGGGCATACGCGGGCACAACTGCCACCGAGGATATTGGCCGAGAGAATTTTCTGGGCTGCACCCTGGACGTTTTCCTGCTGAATATTGCGAATAAACGACGGGATATCGATGTCGCTGGGGCAGGCGTTGACGCATGGCGCGTCGTAGCAATACAGGCAGCGTGAGCTTTCCAGTACGGCCTGGCGAGCGCTGAGGGGAGGGGCCAGATCGGTAAAGTGGCTGGCCAGCACCTGCGCATTTTCGTGCGGATGCGGTAAATGATTCAGGGACTTGATCACGGTGTTTGCCTCACGGTTGAGGGGATCGTTCTGCCTCTGTCGGGCAGTGGACTGATACTTAGCGTTTAACGGCCACTGGCTGCTGATGCTCGGCGCGTTTTTTCAACAAGTCGAACACGGCGGGGTAGGCCGGACGTTCGATATAGCGCCCGGCGCCGCGTTCGGCCCGCAGATCGCCATCGACCCACACCAGGCGACCCTGGCTAATGGTATGGCTGGGCACGCCGCGCACGGTCTTGCCTTCAAAGATATTGAAATCGACATTTTGATGGTGAGTCTTGGCCGAAATGGTACGTGTGCCCAAAGGGTCCCACAGCACTAGGTCGGCATCGGCACCCACCCGGATCGTGCCTTTGCGCGGGTAGATATTGAAAATTTTTGCGGTGTTGGTGGAGGTCAGCGCCACAAACTCCTGCATCGACAGGCGCCCGGTGTTCACACCCTCATCCCACAGCAACGCCATGCGGTCTTCAATGCCTGCCGTGCCGTTGGGGATCTTGCTGAAATCATCGCGCCCGGCGGCCTTTTGCTCGGCGCAAAAGCAGCAATGGTCGGTGGCGGTAGTGTGCAGGTTGCCGGATTGCAGGCCGTGCCACAGTGCTTCCTGATGCCCGCGAGGGCGGAACGGCGGGCTCATCACATAGCCCGCGGCCGTTTGCCAGTCGGGGTGCTGGTACACGCTGTCATCCAGCAGCAAATGCCCGGCCAGTACCTCGCCATATACCGGTTGGCCCTGACTGCGGGCGTAGGTGATTTCGTCGAGTGCTTCACGGGTCGAAACATGCACCAGGTACAGCGGCGTACCGATGGTCTGGGCAATGCGGATCGCCCGGCTGGCGGCTTCGCCCTCCACCTGGGAGGGGCGTGACAGCGGATGGGCTTCCGGCCCTGTCATGCCCTGAGCCATTAGTTTGCGTTGCAGGTGGTACACCAGTTCGCCGTTTTCGGCATGCACCGTGGGCACTGCGCCCAGCTCCAGGCAACGCTCGAAGCTGGCCACCAGGGTGTCGTCTGCGGCCATGATCGCGTTCTTGTACGCCATGAAATGCTTGAAGCTGTTGATGCCGTGCTGGCTGACCAGTTCGGCCATTTCTTCACGCACCTGTTCGCTCCACCAGGTGATTGCGACATGAAATCCATAGTCTGCTGCCGACTTTTCGGCCCAGCCGCGCCACTGATGAAACGCCTCCAGCAGGGACTGCTGCGGGTTGGGAATGACAAAGTCGATAATCGACGTAGTGCCGCCAGCCAGACCGGCTGCAGTACCACTGAAGAAGTCTTCGCTGGCGACGGTGCCCATAAATGGCAATTGCATATGAGTGTGGGGATCGATACCACCGGGCATCAAATACTGGCCGCTGCCATCAAGGACTTCGCAGTCTGAAGGAACATCAAGATCAGTACCAATTGCGCGGATTAGACCGTCAGCGCAATAAACATCCGCACAATAACTTTCATCATGGGTCACAAGCGTAGCGCCACGGATTAACAGCGACATACGGAGTTCCTCGCAGGCTGACCGGCTAGAGCCGGCTCTAAGTGTTGTTATTAAAATTAGTGGGAAGTTTGCATTCCTGCCACTGGTGACAGGAATAAAATCTAGAGGGTTGTTGAAGAATGATCAAACTTTATTTTTTATGATGATATTTAAATATAACTAACTGATTTATAACGTTATTTAATTTAAATCACCAAAATGATGCACGATCTCACCATTTTGACGCACTTGACAGGATTCAAATATAAGCGAAGTTTCTTATGCAAAATCAGGCGGTTGAGGAAGCGAGTCAGGGCAGGTGAGTCGATTAAGTTAATAAGCACGCACCGAAGTGTTTCGTTTGGCGATATAAAATTAAACGATAGCGGGCGTAAACAGGAATGAGAGTCATTTGAATAAGGGCGTGAAACGGTTTTAAAGCAGCGAGTTGCAAGTAATACAAGGCGGTGTGTGCAGGCGGGGCAAGTAACACGGCACAGTTCTTGATTGTTGCTGCCATGACCGTACGGGCCGAGATAGACAAGTAAGTGTCCAGGCATGGGAGCGCACTGTGTCCCTACACAGCGCCAGGCCGTTTAACCAAGAGCACCACAACAAGAGAGTGATCGAATATGCAACCGAGCAGATCCAAAGTCACCGAACGTAACGGTTTGTACGAACTGGATGCCGGGCCTGAAGTCCTCGATAGCCCCCGGTACAACCCCGACATCGCCCCCACCAAAGTTCATGAACGCACCTGGAACAAGTGGCATATCACCGCCTTGTGGGTCGGCATGTCCATTTGCGTGCCCACTTACACGTTGGGCGGGGTGCTGACTGCGTATTTCGGGCTGTCGGTTGGCGAGGCGCTGCTGGCGATTTTGCTGGCGAATATCGTCGTGTTGATCCCGTTGACCCTCAATGCCTTTGCGGGCACCAAATACGGCATTCCCTTTCCGGTACTACTGCGTTCTTCTTTCGGCATTATCGGCTCCAACGTACCGTGCCTGATCCGTGCCCTGGTGGCTTGCGGCTGGTTCGGTATCCAGACGTTATTTGGCGGGCTGGCGATTCACCTGTTTCTGGGCTCAGTGTTCGAGGGCTGGAAAAGCCTTGGCGGCACAGGGGAAGTCATCGGCTTCATGATTTTCTGGGCGCTGAACCTGTGGGTCGTGTTACGCGGTGCCGAGTCGATCAAGTGGCTGGAAACCTTGTCTGCGCCCTTGCTGGTACTGGTCGGCCTGGGCCTGCTGGTGTGGGCACTGCCCAACGTGTCGATGAGTGAACTGCTGGCCCAACCGCCCAAGCGCCCTGAAGGTGCCAGTGTGTATGGCTACTTCTTTGCCGGCCTGACTGCGATGGTCGGTTTTTGGGCAACATTGTCACTGAATATTCCGGACTTCAGCCGTTACGCAAAAAGCCAGAAGGACCAGATTCAGGGGCAGATTTTTGGCCTGCCGCTGACCATGTTCCTGTTCGCTGCCCTGGGCGTGGTGATGACAGCCGCGTCGGAAAAACTGGTAGGCGTTACCGTGTCCGACCCGGTGAGTCTGATCGGCCATATTCAGAGCCCGGGTTGGGTGGCACTGGCAATGGCGCTGATCATCATCGCCACGCTGTCGACCAACACGGCGGCCAATATTGTGTCGCCCACCAATGACTTCCAGAACATCGCCCCCAAGCTGATCAACCGCACCACGGCGGTGATATTGACCGGCCTGGTGGGCCTGGCGCTGATGGCCCATGAACTGCTGAAAAAGCTCGGTTTGCTGGTCTCGGACGTGAGCCTGGAAACGGTGTACTCCAACTGGCTACTGGGTTACTCCAGCCTGCTGGGGCCGATTGCCGGGATTATGGTGGTCGATTATTTCGTGATCCGTCAGCAAAAACTCGACCTTGCAGGACTCTACCGCGACGGTGTGTACCCGGCCTGGAACTGGAACGGCTTTATCGCCTTTGGCGTACCTGTGGCGCTGACGTTGCTGTCGTTGGGCAGCAGTGCCTTCAGTTGGTTTTATGACTTCGGCTGGTTTACCGGGTCGTTGCTCGGGGCCGTGATTTATTACGGGTTGTATCGCCTGAGCAGTCAGCAGGCAGAAACCGTCAAAGGTACGGTTTGAAGCGCCTTCTTATAAAAAACTGGATGAGGAATACATCATGAACGCCGCACACGACCTTCAGCAGCAACGCGGGCAGTTGATCAACGGCGAGCGCCTGTGGGCCTCGTTAATGGAGCTGGCTCAGCTTGGTGCCACGGTAAAGGGCGGCGTATGCCGCCTGGCCCTGACCGACCTAGACCGCCAGGCCCGAGACATTTTTGTACGCTGGTGTGAAGACGCCGGTTGCACCGTCAGCGTGGATGCCGTGGGCAATATCTTTGCCCGCCGCCCTGGGCGCAATCCCGACTTGCCGCCGGTGATGACCGGCAGCCATATCGACACCCAGCCCACCGGCGGCAAGTTCGACGGTTGCTTTGGCGTGCTGGCCGGGGTTGAAGTGTTGCGCACCCTCAACGATCTCAATATCGAGACCGAAGCGCCACTGGAAGTAGTGGTGTGGACCAACGAAGAGGGTTCACGCTTTGCGCCGTGCATGATGGGTTCCGGCGTTTTTGCAGACAAATTCACGCTGGAAGAAACCCTGGCCAAAACTGATGCCCAAGGCGTGACCGTGGGTGAGGCCCTGAATGCGATTGGCTATGCCGGCAGCCGCAAGGTCAGCGGCCATCCGGTGGGGGCCTATTTTGAAGCCCACATCGAGCAGGGGCCGATCCTGGAGGACGAGCGCAAAACCATCGGCGTAGTCCTTGGCGCCCTGGGGCAGAAATGGTTCGACCTCAACCTGCGCGGTGTCGAAGCCCATGCCGGGCCGACCCCCATGCACCTGCGCAAGGATGCATTGGTTGGCGCGGCGGCGGTGGTTGCGGCCGTCAACCAGGCTGCTTTAGGCCATCAACCCCACGCCTGCGGCACGGTGGGTTGCCTGCAGGCTTATCCGGGCTCGCGCAACGTAATCCCGGGTGAGGTGCGCATGACCCTGGACTTCCGGCATTTGCTGCCCGAGCGGCTGGACTCGATGATTGAACAGGTACGCGGGGTCATTGAAGCCACCTGCAAACAGCATGGCCTGAGTTTTGAACTGACCCCCACAGCAGACTTTCCACCGTTGTACTTCAACCCTGATTGCGTCAATGCCGTGCGCGATGCGGCCAATGAACTGGGCTTGTCGAACATGGATATCGTCAGCGGGGCAGGTCACGACGCCATCTTCCTTGCTGAGCTGGGCCCGGCGGGAATGATATTTGTGCCCTGCGAAGGCGGCATCAGCCACAACGAAATCGAAAACGCCGACCCCAAGGATCTGGCGGCGGGATGTGCCGTGCTGCTAAAGGCGATGTTGGCGGCTTCAAAAACCGTAAGTAATCGCTGAGGAGCGAAGCGAGGCTGCGATGGGGTGCAATGCACAACCCTGTGCTTTGGTCATAACGAAGGGCCTGTGGCAGCGGCTACAGGTTCACCCCCGCATCACGCTCTCACCTGTAGCAGTTGCCGAGTAGAACGAGGCTAGGTGCGGTTTGGTGCGCCACTGCGACGCAGCAGTCGTAAAACCGGACACAACGCTCGTTCAGATAAACCCCGGGCTCAGGTTTTACGGTCGCTACGCAATCGGACACAGTCTCGCTCCGCTCGTCAGTGCTACAAAGATTGCGTCGCACACACTTGCGCCAACAGGTCGGCCAGTTGGCCGCCTCGGAGGATATTGATCTGCTTTTGATCTTGATCTACCTGCCCCATCGGGAGGCCGAGAGGAGGTTCTGCGCAGTGGGCCTCCCGGCATGGATGCCGGGAGAGCCGCGATGGGCCATGGATGGCCCGTGGCGGCGTGCCCACTGAGCGGGACCGCAAGGAGGGAACCTGAGCGCAGCGAAGGCCGTACGCCAGGGGCAAGGCCTTTTTGGTTCCTTTTGTGGCTGTTTGACAAAAGGGACTCGCCGTAAGGGCGAAACCATAATTTCATTCAAGCGCGAATGCTGGATATGTACTCGAGTTAACTGTTTTCCTGTAGCCGTTGACGAGTAGAACGAGGTTACGTCCGGTTGCGCAGCGGCCGTGAAGCCCGGGTGTAGGGTCTAGCTGGCACACCGCAGGTGTCTGCTCTTACGACTGCTGCGTCGCAGTGGCGCACCAAACCGCACGCAGCCTCGCTCCGCGAGTATCTACAGAAACACTGCAACTGTGGGAGCGAGCCTGCTCGCGAAGGTCGTTCGCGAGCAGGCTCGCTCCCACAATAAGGCTTGACCTGCAACAGAGTATTTACAAAGAGCCCATGACCGACAACAGCGTATTTACAGGTTTTGTGCTGACTGATCCCGGACGCCCTGCAACCACCTAAAAGGGAGTGGTGAAAGCCGCTCCCAATTCCTTGTCGACCTATGTGATCTGCCCATAAAACTGCATATGTGTTGCATGATGTTTCTTTTTGCCTAATCTGATCGGCTGCTTTGTATTTGATCTTTTCGAGATAACAAGGGTTTAGAGTCTTCCTAAGACATATCTGTAGGTCGGTGTAGGGGTTTTCTATATATATTTTATTGATGTAATTGTTGAGTGCGGATATCTTTAATTTCAGTAAATTATTTTAGATGTGGAGATTGCTTTATTCGGTATTTGGAATATCGAGATCTAGGTAGTGGAGGTGTGTGTGAATCTGGAAGATATTGGGAATACGCCCTTAGTTGAATTGACGAAAATTGCCTGTAATGGAGGAAGGTTGTTTTCCAAATGTGAGTACATGAACCCCTCTGGTAGCCACAAAGATCGAACCTATTTAAATATTATTTCTTCATTGGAGCGCGAGGGTGTTATTCGGAAAGGGATGACATTGGTTGATTGTTCCACTGGGAATGGTGGTGCAGCGCTCGCGTGGATTGGTAGGAAAACAGGCTATGCCGTGAAGATATTCATGCCGGAGGGTATGACGCAAGAACGAAAAGATCAAATTGCACTTTATGGTGCGCAAGTGATTGAAACACCGCGAGAGAATTTTTTGGAAGGAGCCGTTGATGCGGCGAAGGCATATGTTAAAAACAAAAACTCTAAAGAGGTCTTTTTTTTAGATCAGTCGAGCACATTGCTTAATAAATTGGCATGGCGCGCATGTGGAGAAGAAATCGTCAGAGAACTCAATAGTGTTGGTGTTGTACCTGATTATTTTGTGTGTTCCTTAGGTACTGGAGGAACATTTACGGGCATTGCCGAAGTGTTGAAACAATGCTATGGGGATATCAAAACAGTTGGTATTGAAGTAAATCGTTCGGCACCATTGTATGCAGCCAGGCAAGGGCTGGAATTTGAGCATCGTCCTCACAATCTCATGGGCCTGGGAGCCGGTGTATTGTCGGTTAATACTAGGTCTGAATTGATTGATGACGTTGTGGTCGTGGACGGTGATGCGGCCTGGAACAGAATGAGATCGTTTGTATCTGAAAGTGGTTATGGTGTTGGGCCAACGTGTGGAGCCAATTTGTTAGTGTGTGAGAAAATAGCACGTGAGACAAGTGGTTTGAATATGCTCACACTTTTTTTTGATAGTGCATGGAAATACAAAAGTCGTTGGGATGGTATTTATCCGGAGTATGCGGAGGTCAAATGATGCTGCTTAGAGAAGTATACGAAAGTGCAAAGGTTGTGAGCGTGGGGGCGACACGAATCACTGTGAATGAATTCACGGACCAGTTGCCTGCATTAAGACCGGAAGTGCTTCTCGAAGCAGCTCGCGGTGTTATTAAGGTAATGGACTGGCAAGTTGATAAAATTGTGACGGAGGAAGATAAGGGGGCGCCGCTGGCAACAGCAGTTTCCATCTTGACTGGTATTCCAATGGCTATGGCTCGATGGTACACGTACAGTCTTGATGCAGTGAGTGAAATATGCGTGGATCTGCAGTCGGAATATTATCAGGGGAAGCTTTATCTCAATGGTGTAGCTGCGGGTGATAGAGTCATAATCATCGATGATACGCTGAGTACGGGTGGGGCAATTAATTCATTGGTGGAGGCTGTGCGACGTAGTGGCGGCGAAGTGGTTGATATAGTCTGTGCAATAGAGAAAATACAAGGTAATGGGCGGAAACACGTTTTTGATCAGACCGGTATGATTGTTAAATCTTTAGTGAGGATCACGCTAAGCGACACAGAAGTGATGGTGTTGGACTGATCAGGTAGTGGCTGTGTGTCTTGATTTTAGTTAATTGTATGTCTAATGCTCATTGTGGAAAAGGCACTTATGAAACCGGAGAAGTTGGGTGTGGCATTAGGCTTGTTATTTTGTTTTATCAGTGCCGCCTTTGATGTTTATGTCGCGTTTATGACACAGACCTTCGATACAAAAGTGGTTATTTTCTATTGTTTCACTTCGTCGGCTGCACTTTTCTGGATGTACTGCCTGTGGGGCGACAGGTACAGACTGGTGCGCAAGATCAAGCAAGACTGGCCCCTGGTGGTATGGGTCAATGTGTCGGTTTTGTTGAATTGGGGCGGGCTGTTTTATGCCCTGCGATTTCTGGAGCCAGCGGTAGTAGGGGTTGCTTCAGTGGCCTGCGGCCCGGCTTTGACTTTGCTGGTGTCGAGCTTCGTAAAAGGAGCTGGCAAGGCCAATGCTTTGGAAACCCTGATTGCAGGCTTGGTGTTGCTTTCGGTTGTCATCATGCTGTTTCAGTCTTTTATCGGGGAAAGTGGTGTTTCTTCGACTTCTATAGAGCAGAGACTTGTCGGTATTGTCAGTGTGGTGCTGTGTGCATTGGGCACGGTGTTTTATACGATTGTTTCCAAAAAAATGTTTTCCTGTCACTGGAAAACTTTTGAGATTCTGGCTGTCAGGAACACCCTGATGGTAGTTGTTTGCAGCCTGTATATCAGTATCAGTGATGCATCATTCATTATCGCCAGCCAGTGGCTTTTACCGTTGACTGTACTGGTTGTTGTCGGTCATCTGCTGCCTGTTTATCTGATTCAAAAAACAATCCTTTATCTCAGTCCGATGGCGGTGGCGTTCGTATTGTTGACGCTGCCGGTGTTTACCTTGTTGCTCCAATATATGGATTCGCGGGTGGAGTTTTCGATACCGAGCATTCTTGCGGTCAGCCTTATTGTGGCACTGCTGGCTTGGCTTGCTATTTCAAAAAAGCGAGGTTTGACATGATCAGGGTCGTCATAGTTGACGGTTTCTCGTCGGGTAAATGGCTGGCAAAAAAAATGCACGATGATGGCTGCGTTTTATTGCATGTCGCCTCCAGCCCTGCAATCGATGGTTACTACTACGTCGGGTTTGACTCGGGCCTGTACCAACGCTCAATCGAGCATACGGATATAGCGTGCACGTTGGAGGCGCTCAGGTATTTCGGGCCCGATGTTATTGTCGCGGGTGCTGAAAGCGGGGTTCTGTTGGCTGATCTGCTGAATGAACAGCTAGGGCTGGATTACGCCAACGACTTTGTCCGTACTCGGGCGCGCAGAAATAAATTCCATATGATCAAGTGCATCACAGATGCCGGTTTAGCCGCGCCGGCGCAATGCGCAGTCGATACATGGAACAGCGCCAGAAGCTGGGTGATTGCCCATGGCCAATTCCCGGTAGTCGTAAAACCATTGGAAAGCGCAGGGGCAGACGGGGTTTTCATTTGCCATGATCTTGACGCGTGTGAGCGTGCATTCTTGGGGGTGCTGGGTACGCGAAACAAGTTGAATCTTGAGAACAGCCAGGTGCTGCTTCAGGAGTATTTGGCGGGTACTGAGTATGTCGTCAATATGGTGTCCTTGAATGGGCAACAGTTGGTCACAGAGGTGGTGAGATACACCAAGCGTGTGCTGGAAACGGGCAGCATCGTATATGACATCGATCAACTGCTTGCTTGCACCGACGCTCCCTATGCCGAGTTGGTGGCCTATACCCGCAAGGTGGTCAGGTGCCTGGGTATCCGCAATGGCCCCAGCCATGCCGAGGTCATGTACACCGAGCACGGGCCAAAACTGGTGGAGATTGCAGCACGTACCGACGGGATTCTCAGGCCTGGTGTCTCGGCCCTGACCACCGGGCTGGGACAAATCGATGCGTGCGCACTGTCCATCACCCGGCCCTTTGAGTTTGAGCAGTTATTGGCCAGCAATCAGGACTATGTCCTCTCCAGGCACACTTACAATGTGTGCCTGATCAATCGTTCGGAAGGTGTTTTCTGCACCGGGGCATTTGAGCAGCAACTGCGCAGCCTGGCGTCTTTTTTCGAGGTGGTGTTTTACGTCGAAAATGGACGGCGAATAGCGCCTACCCAGGACGTATTCAGTCAGCCGGGCACTGTTTATCTGGCTCATGCCGATCTGGCACAGGTCGAAGCTGATTACGTTCGCATCCGCGAGATGGAAGAGGCCGGGATTTACCTGCAATCAAAGAATTAATACACCCCTGCAGTCCTGGTGGGAGCCGGGTTTGTCTGGGGGGCATCTACACGATCAGCACCAGAGACAGCGCTGCCTGCTTCGCGAGCAGGCTCGCTCCCACAAAGGCAGGGGAAGGCTTCAGCCCTGCCAGCCACCCCCCAACGCCGTCAACAACCCCACGCTGGCCTGTAACTGCCGGGTATGCAACGCCTGCACCTGGCGCTGGGCCTGCAGGGCGGCGGTTTGAGCGGTGACCACGTCCAGGTAGCTCACCGCGCCGGCCTCATAGCTGTTGGTGGCAATCGCCCGGGTGTGTTCGGCCGCGTTGGCCGCGGCCTGTTCATCGAGGCTTTCCTGCTGCAGGTCGCGCAGTTGGGCGAGGTTGTCTTCTACTTCACGCACCGCCTGCAGCACCTGGCTGCGGTAGTGGGCCGAGGCTTCGGCAAATTCGGCCTTTGCCTGGCGTTCCTGCCCATCCAGCCTGCCACCGTCAAAAATCGGCAGGTTGACCAACGGCCCCAATGCCCAGAACCGATTACCGGCAGACAGCAAGTTGCCGCTGCCCTGGGTTTGCCCGCCAAGCAGGCCGGTCAGGCTGAAGTCCGGGTACCAGGCGGCCTTGGCCACGCCGATCCCGGCATTGGCGGCAAACACCCGACGCTCGGCCGCAGCGATGTCCGGGCGCCGCTGCAGCAGGGTGCTGGGCAGGGTTCGCGGCTGATCCGGCAGGTTTAACGTCTGGGTGTTGGCCGCCAGCTGGAAGTCGCTGGCAGGCTCGCCCACCAGTTCACCTATGGCGTGTTCGGTCAGGTTGCGCTGGGCGCGGACGTCATCCAGTTGCGCCTCGGCTTCGGCCAGCTGGCTCTGGGCGCGGGTCAGGTCGAGTTCGGAGGCGATCTGCCCTTGATAGCGCGAGCGGGTCAATGCCAGGGCCTGGCCGTAATCATCCAGCGAACGGGACAGGATCTGCTGCTGCGCATCCAGCCCGTCAAGTTGCACATACAAACTGGCAAGCTGGCGTTGCAGGCTCAGTCGGGCCACGGCCAGGTCATCCGCCGAGGCCTGGGCCTGCGCATCACCCGCTGCAACCTGATTGCGGATTTTACCCCACAGATCGAGGTCGAAATTCAACGCAAATCCCGCCGTATTGCTGTTGTAGATCGAAGGTTGAGTACTGCCGCGTAAGGGGCGGTTGTCTGATTGACGCTGGCGCAACGGCTGACCACTGGCGGTAATTTGTGGAAAGAGCCCGGCATGCAACTGGCTGGCATACGCCTGCGCCGCATCAAAGTGGGCCAGCGCGGCGGCCAGATCCGGGTTGGCACTGAGCAACTGCTGTTGCAGGCTGTTCAGGCGCTCATCCTGGTATACCCGCCACCACTGCGTTGACAGCTGGTCGGCCGGTTGCGCGCTGTGCCACGGGCCGTCGCTGCTTTGCTCGCGGTAGTGTGCGGGCAGCTGCAGGTCGGGTGCCTTGTAGGTCGGCGCCAGCGAGCAACCCTGCAACGCCAGGGCCAGTAACAGGGCGCTGCGTTTAAGCCTTGGCTGCATGGGGGGCTCCTGCGTCGGCAAGCTTGACCGAATCGCCTTCGCGCAAGGCATCGGGCGGGTTGTCAATAACCGTGTCGGTGGCCGTCAGGCCTTGATCGATCACCAGCCGCTCGCCCAGATCAAGGCCGATATGGATCGTTTGCAGATGCACATGCCGGGCATTGTCGAGCACTGCCACCTGAGTGCCCTGGGCACGGAAGATCAGGGCGCTGGCCGGGATGCTGACGCCGTGGGTGTCGGCCGGGATTGACAGCACTGCCTCGGCATAGTCGCCGGGCATCAGGGCGTCGCCAGGGTTGAGGGCGACAAACTGGGCCATCAGGGTGCCTGAGCGCTGATCAATGGCAGTCGAGTTGCCGATCAGTTTTGCGTTGAACGTCTGTCCCGGATGCTCCGGCACACTGAGCTGCACCTGCATGCCGGGGCGGATCACGCTGGCGTAGTTCTGCGGCACCGGCACATAAAGGCGTAGCTGGTGAGTATCGGCAAGGTCAAACAACTCGGTATCGCTGTCGGTGTCGGCCTTGATCAACTGGCCAATGTCCGTGTTGCGCGCGGTGATGGTGCCAGCAAAAGGTGCGCGAATGGTCTTGTAGGCTTCGAGTGTCGACAGTCGTGCGTAATCTGCCTCTGCGGCTTGGGCATTGGCCTTGGCTGCAGCAGCATTGGAGCTTTTTTCATCGGCTTCCTGACGCGACACCGAATGGCTGGCCAGCAGGTTTTGCCAGCGCGTGGCAGTAGTGGCCGCGAGCCGGGCGTTGGCTTGTTCCTGCAGCATATGGGCGCGGGTTTGCGCCAGTTGTTGATCCAGATCGGGGCTGTCGATCACCGCCAGCACCTGCCCGGCCTTGACCTTGCTGCCAATGTCGGTTTGCCAGCTTTGCAGGTAGCCATTGACCCGGGCATGGATCGGCGCCTTGCTCCAGGCCTCCAGATGCGCGGGCAGGCGCAGGGTATCGCCATGGGCGTTATGGATCGGCTGGAACACGCTGACCACCGGCAGCGCTGCCGCTTCAGTCCATTGACTCACTGCGTGCTCGTGGCGACTGCGGGCGGCAAGGCCGTTGGCGACCAGCAGGGCCGCCAGCGTCAGGCCACCGATGCCCAGGTACATCAAGCGCTTGCGCGAGGGTTTTTGATCAGACGACATGGGACGTTTCTCCAGCAGCAGCGCGTTTTTTTTCACGGCCGTGCACCAGGCTAAAGACCACGGGCACGAACAGCAGGGTGGCAACGGTAGCCAGCATCAGACCGCCTATAACGGCGCGTCCGAGGGGGGCGTTCTGTTCTTCCGACAAGGCCAGCGGGAGCATGCCGATCATCATCGCCAGTGCGGTCATACACACCGGTCTGAAGCGCGTGTAGCCGGCTTCGAGTGCCGCCTTGAGGGCGTCGCCATGCTCGGCCAGGCGCTCGCGACAGAAGCTCACCACCAGGATCGAGTTGGCCGTGGCCACACCCATACATAGAATGGCTCCGGTCAAGGCGGGCACAGACAGCGAGGTGCCACTGAGGAAGAGCATCCACACAATTCCGGCCAGGGCTGCGGGCAGGGCGGTGATGATCACGAACGGATCGACCCACGACTGGAAGTTGACCACGATCAGCAGGTAGATCAGCACCACCGCACCGAGCAAGCCGAAGCTCAGGCCACTGAAGGCCTCATGCAGGGCATCGATCTGGCCATGCAGGCTGATGATCGCGCCTTTGGGCCGCAGGTCGGCTGCGCCATCAATCACCTTTTGCACATCGGCCGCCACCGAGCCCAGATCGCGGCCTTGAATATTGGCATACAGGTCCAGCGTCGGCTGGATGTTGTAGTGGCTGACCACGGCCGGGCTTTCGACGCGGGTGATGGTCGCCAGCCCGCCCAGGATCTGTGACTGGCCGTTGCTGCCGGTCACGGGCAGGGCTTCAAGGGCCGGCAGGCTGTCCAGGCGGTATTGCGGCGTTGCGGCCACCACACCATAAGACACACCGTTCTGCGGGTTGAGCCAGAAGGTCGGTGCCACCTGGGAGCTGCCCGCCAGGGACGCCACCATGCTGTTGGTGACATCACGCTCGGTAATCCCCAGGCCATTGGCGCGCAGGCGATCGACCTTGACCTGTAAAGACGGGTAACCCACCGACTGCTGAATCCGCAGATCGGCTATGCCGGGCACATGCTGCAGGCGCCGTTGCAGTTCCAGGGCATAGGCGCGGTTGGCCTCGTCGTCATGCCCGGAAATCTTCACGTCCAGCGGTGCCGGGGCACCGAAGTTGAGGATCTGGGTGCTGATATCTGCAGGCATAAAGGCAAACTGGCTGCCGGGAAAACTCTCGGGCAGGGCTTCTCGCAAGCGTTTTACATAGTCGGCCGTGGGGCTGTGACCCTCTTTAAGCGTGACCTGAATATCGCCGTCCTGCGGGCCGATAGTGCCGCTGCTGCTGTAGGCCATGTCGATACCGCTCAACGGAATGCCGATATTGTCGATCACCGTGTCCAGTTGGTCGGCGGGGATGATTTCGCGGATACGTGATTCGATGCGATCAAAGTCCGCAGCGCTTTCTTCGATGCGCGTGCCCAGCGGCAAGCGTACGTGCAGGGCCAGGGCCCCGGCATCGGTGGCCGGGAAAAAGTCCTGGCCCAGGCTTGGCAGCAAGGCAAAGGAGGCCAGTACACAGGCCATAAAGCCCAGCAGAAAGCGTTTGCGGTTGGCCAGGGCCAGCTCCAGTACAGCGTAGTAAGTGTCCCGTACAGCCGAGAACCGGCGCTCGAAACCCGCCTGAAAATTCAGCAGTGCCCGCACTGGTGGCGAGTGCTGGCGGGTGTGCTGATCACCCTCGTGATGGTTGATGTAGCCGTCTTCCGGGTGATGCCCGGCCCCTTGCTCCGGTACATGTGGCTTGAGCAGAAACAGCGCCAGGGTCGGCACCAGAGTGCGCGACAGAATAAACGAGCTGCCCATGGCGAAAATCACCGACAGCGCCATCGGCCGGAACAGGTAGCCGGCAATGCCCTGCAACATGAACATGGGCACAAACACGATGCAGATACACAGCAGCGATACGAAGGCGGGGCCGACAATCTGCTTGGCGCCGTCGAGAATCGCGTCGCGCACCGACTTGCCTTGCTCAAGATGCCAGTTGATGTTTTCGATGGTGACCGTGGCATCGTCCACGAGAATCCCCACTGCCAGCGCGAGCCCGCCGAGGGTCATGACATTGAGGGTTTGCCCGCTCAGGGCCAGCAGGGCGATGGCTGACAGCACGGCCAGCGGGATCGACACGGCAATGATCAGGGTTGAACGCCAGCTGCCGAGAAACAGCAGAATCATTGCGCTGGTCAGCAGGGCAGCAATGATGCCTTCCTGGGCCACGCTGCCCACCGACTGCTTGACGAACACCGAGGCGTCGCCCAGCAATGAGGTTTTCAGTGACGGCGGCAAGGTTTCATTGATGCGCGGCAGCATTGCGCGAATGCCGTCGACGATCGACAGGGTAGAGATGTTGCCGTTCTTCAGCGCCGGCATCAGCACCGCCCGATGGCCGTCGACGCGCACGATATTGGTTTGCGGCGGCGAGCCGTCACGTACGTGGGCCACCTGGCCGATGGTGATCAGCGCACCATTGACGGTCTTGATTGGCAGGTCATTGAGTTCGTCGATGGCCTTGGGGCTGTTGTTGAGCAACACCGTGTATTCATAGGTACCGAGTTTGGCGGTGCCCACCGGGATGATCTGATTTTGCGCTGCCAGGGCATTA
Source organism: Pseudomonas fragi (assembly GCF_002269505.1). Classification (GTDB taxonomy): domain Bacteria; phylum Pseudomonadota; class Gammaproteobacteria; order Pseudomonadales; family Pseudomonadaceae; genus Aquipseudomonas; species Aquipseudomonas fragi_D. The sequence goes on from NZ_NQKQ01000010.1 coordinate 85,665, forward strand.
CCCACGTCCTGAGCCGACAGACCTTTGGCTGCCAGGGCCTGGGGGTCCAGGTCGAGGGTGATCTGGCGTTGCTTGCCGCCCATCGGGGTGGGCATGGCCAGGCCGGGCAGGGCGCTGAGGGGCAGGCGGATGTTGTTCTGCACCAGGTCGCGAATTTTTGCTTCCGAAAGTGTCGGACTGGAGAACGCCAGTTGCAGGATCGGCACCGTCGAGGCGCTGTAATTAAGGATCAGCGGCGGGGTAATGCCCGGTGGCATCTGCTTGAGTACGGTCTGTGACACGGCGGTCACTTGCGCGTTGGCGGTACGAATATCGACGCCTGGCTGAAAGAAAATTTTCACGATGCCCATGCCCGGCAGTGACTGCGACTCGATATGTTCGATGTCGTTGACCGTGGTGCTCAGCGAGCGTTCGTAGGTGTAGATCACCCGGCCGGCCATGTCCGCCGGGGCCAGGCCGGTGTACTGCCACACCACGGCGACTACCGGAATGCCAATGTCAGGGAATACATCAGTGGGGGTGCGCACAGCGGCGAGCGGCCCGATGATGCAGATGAAAATCGCCAGCACGATAAACGTGTACGGCTTGTGCAGTGCGGTCTTTACCAGCCCGAGCATGCCAGAACCTCCGAGGAGTGGGATTGCAAACCTCGGCAGTCTCACCGGTCAAACCTAACGATCACCTTTCAGCAACGTGAAGGATCCTTTAGGAAAGGGCTGAAATTCCCTTCATTTTCATTCATTTGGCCGCAGGCCCGATGAGCGCCAAGCTTGAGACCTATTCGACGGGCCGGCTTTGTCCCCTGTCGTACTTTTTGCATTTCTCTGTGAGGCGTACTTGCGATGACTCTTAAACCGCTGTTGCTGATTCCGTCCCTGAGCCTGGTGCTGTTGCTGTCGGCCTGTGCCGGGCCCATGCCCAAGCAGGACCCGGGCGAAGCCTGGATCGGTCTGAAAGAAGAGGGCAACAGTGACCTGATGGCCGAGCGTGTAGATGGCAAAAACATCAACGATGGCCGCTACTTTGAAGTCACTCCCGGCGCCCACCGCCTGGACGTGACCTTGTTTGAAGGCGCGACGGGTGATGAAAACCAGGTGGATTGCCAGGGCAAGGTCAACTACAGCGGGTTCAAGGCTGGTGAGCATTACGAGCTGATCGAGTCGAGCCTGGGGCCTGAGGTGAGCGCAAGGCTGGTGGATGGCCATGGTAAGGAAGTGGCGCATACGGCGGATTTCAACTGTATGCCGGGGTGAGATTGCGATCCCTGTAGTCGCTGCCGAGGAACGCAGGCTGCGATCGCGTGGTGCGGCACTCGGACGAAGCTGTCGTGAATCATGCACCTCGGTGGATCAGGTACATTGATGAGTCAGGTTTTGCGGGCTTTGCCCGATCGCAGCCTGCGTTCCTCGGCAGCGACTACAGATATCAACTGAGCGATTTGACGATCTTGCCCAGCGTCTCCATGGCCTTTTCGCAGGCAGCGTCCCACGGGCTGCCATAGTTCAGGCGGATGCAGTTGCGAAAGCGCTGGGTGGCCGAGAAGATCGGCCCCGGTGCGATGCTGATGCCTTGCGCCAACGCCATCTGGAACAGCTTGAGTGAGTCCATCTGCTCGGGCAGTTCCAGCCACAGGAAGTAGCCGCCAGACGGCTGGCTGACCCGTGTCTGGGCCGGGAAGTAGCGGGCAATGGCTGCCAGCATCGCGCTCTGCTGTTCTTCGAGGGCATAGCGCAATTTGCGCAGGTGACGGTCGTAGCCACCGTGCTGCAAGTAATCGGCAATCGCGGCCTGAGCCGGCATGGAGGCGCAGAGCGAAGTCATCAGTTTCAATCGCTCGATTTTCTGCGCGTAACGCCCCGCAGCCACCCAGCCAATGCGATAGCCGGGCGCCAGACTTTTGGCAAACGAGCCGCAATGCATCACCAATCCTTCGGTATCAAACGCCTTGGCCGGTTTGGGCGGATGCTGGCCGTAATACAGTTCGGCGTACACATCGTCTTCAATCAGTGGCACCTGATGTGTGCGCAGCAGTTCGACCAACGTCTGTTTCTTGGCCTCGGGCATGGTCGCGCCAATCGGGTTCTGGAAGCTGGTCATGCACCACACGGCCTTGATCGGGTGGCGCTCGAGGGTTTGCGCCAGTACGCCGAGATCGATGCCGTCACGCGGGTGGACCGGGATTTCCACGGCCTTGAGCTTGAGCCGTTCCAGCACTTGCAGGCAGGCGTAGAACGCCGGGGCTTCGATGGCCACAAGGTCGCCAGGCTCGGTCACGGCCTGCAGGCACAGGTTCAGGGCTTCGAGTGCGCCATTGGTGATCAGCAGTTCTTCCATGGGCAGCATCAGCCCGCCAACCATGTAGCGCAGGGCGATTTGCCGGCGCAATTGCGGGTTGCCGGGGGACATGTCGGTCACCACCATGCGCGGGTCCATTTCCCTGCTGGCGGTGGCCATCGACCGTGCCAGGCGCTGCAGCGGGAACAGCATCGGGCTGGGGAAGGCCGAGCCGAAGGGCACGGTGTGCGGATCCTTGATCGAGTCCAGCACCGAAAACACCAGGGCGCTGACATCCACTTGGGTGGACTCGGTAACGTGGCTGCTGAACACCGGCTCGCAAAACGGACTGGGTGCATGGGTATTGACGAAGTAGCCCGAGCGCGGCTTGGCCCGGATCAGGCCGCGGCGCTCCAGCAGGTAATAGGCCTGAAACACTGTCGAGGGGCTGACGCCGTAAGTCTGGCTGGCATAGCGCACCGAAGGCACGCGCTGACCGGGGCCGAGCACCCCGGAGCGGATCAGTTCAGCAATATCGTCGGCAAATTTTTCGTAGCGTTTCATGGGATAAGGCTCGGTCCGGCGTTGGATTACTGGCGGGGCAATGGTGTGGGAGCGGGCTTGCTCGCGATGGCCTGACTGCGATTTGCCTGGCACACCGCAGCGATCCTGTCGCGAGCAAGCCCGCACCCACACACAGTATTTGCAGCTTAACGGTTCAGCGGGGCAACAAAACGGCTTTTGGCCACACTGCGCACGCCCGGTTCGTCGGTGTCGGTGACTACAAACTCGATGGTCTGCGAGCTGCTTTTTGGTCGCTCAGCCAGTAGCGCCACCGACACCGGCACATCGACAATCTCGCCGGGGGCCAGGGTCAGTTCGGTTTTGCCCTGCAACTGGAAGTCTTCGCCATCCTGCAACGAAACCCTGTAGTGCTGCGGTTCCTGGGTCTTGTTAATGATTTTCAAACTGTAGATGTTCTCGATCTGACCTTGGCTGTTTTCACGAAACAGACCGCGGTCCTTGATCACATCCAGGGACACCATGGTGCGCATATTCAGGGCCATCACCAGCGCGCCGATCATCACCAGCAGCACCACGGCATAGCCGATCAGGCGCGGGCGCAGCAGGTGTGTCTTGCCGCCCTGCAGTTCATGCTCGGAGGTATAGCGCACCAGACCCGGTGCGTAACCCATTTTCTCCATCACCGAGTCGCAGGCATCGATACAGGCCGCGCAGCCGATGCATTCCATCTGCAGGCCGTCGCGGATATCGATCCCGGTGGGGCATACCTGCACGCACAGGGTGCAGTCTATGCAATCGCCCAGTCCGGCCTGCTTGGGCTCGACTCCACGTTTGCGCGGGCCACGGCTTTCGCCACGGGCCACGTCATAGGAAATGGCCAGCGTGTCCTTGTCGAACATCACGCTCTGGAACCGTGCGTACGGGCACATATGCATGCACACCGCCTCGCGCAGCCAGCCGGCGCTGATATACGTGGCGCCGGTGAAAAACAGCATCCAGAACAGGCTGATACCGGCGATTTCCAGGGTTAGCAGTTCTGTGGCCAGTGGGCGCACCGGGGTGAAATAACCCACAAAGGTCAGGGCTGTCATCACGCTGATGGCCAGCCACAGCGAGTGCTTGGCCGTACGGCGCAAAATCTTGTTCAGGCGCCACGGGGCTGCCTGCAGCTTTATGCGTTGGTTTCTGTCACCTTCGGTGATCTTTTCGCACCACATAAACAGCCAAGTCCAGGTACTTTGCGGGCAGGTGTAACCACACCATACCCGCCCGGCAAATACCGTGATAGCAAACAGGCCAAAGGCAGCAATGATCAGCAATGCCGAGAGCAGGATGAAGTCCTGCGGCCAGAACGTCGCGCCGAAAATATGAAACTTGCTTTCAGACAAGTCCCACAGTACTGCCTGACGGCCGTCCCAGTTGAGCCAGACGGTGCCAAAGAACAATAAAAACAACAGGCCAGCCCCCACGATTCGCAGTGTGCGAAACAGGCCGGTGAAGCTGCGGGTATGAATCACGTTGTCGCTGGACTTGTTTTTTATTTTTGCGGCTCTAGGTCGGGCAGCCTCAAATGACTCAAGTATCTGGACGGGTATTTGTTCGCTCATGGTCTTTCGCTCATCAGCCTCCATCAGGCCCGAGCACTATGCCCAGCGAACTGTTTGCATAACAGACTCAGTTATTTGAATAAAAACCGGATCAGATGAGCTTGGCAGGCGCTCTGCGACAATGTGCTGCACCCGGGCTGTTTCCCGGTATTGCTGGCTTTGCGCGCCTTTAACGCAGTCAGGTGGAACAGGGGGTGATCGAGGTCATGAAAATCTGCGAATCACCCGTCGTCGTAGTCAGTTAGCCTCACACCTTTCGCGGCGCTTGCTCACATGGCGGGTCACCAATGGGTTGCGGGTCACGCTCGGGCGGCTCCTGTTCCGGTTGTGGCCTGGGAACGGACGGCAAGGCTGGCTGGTCGATATTAGGGTCGGGTGTTTCCGGTGCAATGGGGATGCTCATCACGATGACCTCATGCTGACGGGATGTGGGGGCTGTCGCGCGGTTGACCCGCTGAAGGCAGCTTTGATTCCCCTGATGTGACCGACGGCGCAAAACAGTGTGCGGGTCGCAAAATTTGCATGTGTTTTGCATAAACCAAGGGCAATTAGCCCTCACGTTGAGCCCCACAACAGCTAGTCTTGGGGGGGACTGTGGATTGTAGGACATAGGCCAAGTCGATGACTGAGATGTATGCACAGGCATGCACAACCTTTACCGGACGGAGAGCAGCATGAGTTCGAGCATGGATACTGGTAAAGGTAAAGACTCGCTGTTACCCGCCCCTACGGATATCGACGCACTGATCAAGGCCGAACACCCCGATCCGTTTGCGGTGCTGGGGCCTCACGCCGATGGCAGGGGCGGGCAGTATATTCGGGCGTTCCTGCCGGGTGCAGTGAGTGTCAACGTGCTCGCACGGGATAATGGTGAAGTGCTTGGCCGGCTTGTTGATGAACAGGTACCCGGTCTGTATGTCGGGCATTTCGCTCAAGCACGGCCGTATTTGCTACAGGTTAATTGGGGGGATGCTGTGCAAACCAGCGAAGACCCCTACAGCTTTGGCCCGTTGCTAGGTGAGATGGATCTGTACCTGTTTGCCGAAGGCAATCATCGCGATTTAAGCAGCTGCTTCGGGGCGCAATTGATGCAGGTCGATGGCGTACCCGGGGTGCGCTTTGCCGTGTGGGCGCCGAATGCGCGACGGGTCTCGGTGGTGGGTGATTTCAACGGCTGGGATGGCCGTCGCCACCCCATGCGCCTGCGTCATGCCAACGGCGTGTGGGAGCTGTTTGTGCCGCGCCTGCAGGCAGGTGAGGCGTATAAATATGAAATTCTGGGTGCTCACGGCATTTTGCCGCTCAAGGCCGACCCCGTGGCCCTGGCCACTCAGTTACCGCCGGATACCGCGTCAAAGGTTGCCTCGCCCCTGGCCATCGACTGGCAGGACGGCGACTGGATGCAGACGCGGGCTGCCCGTCAGCGCCATGATGCCCCGCTGTCGATCTACGAGCTGCATGCAGGCTCGTGGCAGTGCGAAACCGACGATGCTAGCGACATCGCACGTCAGTACAGCTGGTCCGAGCTGGCCGATCGCCTGATCCCTTACGTGCAGCAACTGGGTTTTACCCATATCGAGCTGATGCCGATCATGGAGCACCCGTTTGGTGGCTCCTGGGGCTATCAGCCCCTGTCGCAATTCGCGCCGACGGCCCGTTATGGTTCGCCGGATGATTTTGCTGCGTTCGTCAATGCCTGCCACGTAGCCGGTATCGGGGTGATTCTGGACTGGGTGCCCGCACACTTTCCCAATGACACTCACGGGCTGGCGCAGTTTGATGGCACTGCGTTGTACGAATACGCCAACCCGCTTGAAGGCTTTCATCAGGACTGGAACACCCTGATTTACAACCTCGGTCGCACCGAGGTGCATGGCTTTATGCTGGCTTCGGCCTTGCACTGGCTCAAGCACTTTCACATTGACGGGTTGCGGGTCGATGCGGTGGCATCGATGCTTTACCGCGACTATTCGCGCAAAGCTGGCGAATGGGTGCCTAACCGCCATGGCGGTCGGGAAAACCTCGAAGCCATCGAGTTTTTGCGCCATCTCAATGATGTGGTTGCCTGCGAAGTGCCGGGTGCGCTGGTGATTGCCGAAGAATCCACGGCCTGGCCCGGCGTCAGCCAGAGCACCGATCAGGGCGGGCTGGGGTTTTCCTACAAGTGGAACATGGGCTGGATGCACGATTCGTTGCATTACATCCAGCAAGACCCGGTGTATCGCGCGCACCATCACAACGAGTTGAGCTTTGGCCTGGTCTATGCCTGGACCGAGCGTTTTATCCTGCCGATTTCCCACGATGAAGTGGTCCACGGCAAGCACTCGCTGATCGACAAGATGCCCGGTGATCGCTGGCAAAAATTCGCCAATCTGCGTGCTTACTTGAGTTTTATGTGGGCACATCCGGGCAAGAAACTGCTGTTTATGGGCTGTGAATTTGGCCAGTGGCGTGAGTGGAATCATGATCAGCAACTGGACTGGTATTTACTGCAATACCCCGAGCACCGGGGGGTGCAAAAACTGGTTGGTGATTTGAACCGTTTGTACCGCGAGCAGCCAGCCCTGTATGAGCAGGATGATGTGCCGCAGGGCTTCCAGTGGTTGATTGGTGATGATGCGGCCAACAGCGTTTATGCCTGGCTGCGCTGGAGCAGGGATGGCCAGCCTTTGCTGGTGGTGACCAACTTTACCCCGGTGCCGCGCGAGGGGTATCGCATTGGCGTGCCGTTTGCCGGTACCTGGCAGGAGGTGATCAACAGTGATTCGGCGCTGTATGCCGGTTCTGACTATGGCAATGGCGGTGGGGTGGTGACCCAGGATGTAGCCAGCCACGGCCAGGGTGTGTCGCTGGCTCTTAATCTGCCGCCGCTGGGGGTGTTGATCTTGCGGCCGGTGACAGGGTAGATCAAAAGCGCCCTCACCCTGGCCCGCTCCCTCCGGGAGAGGGTTGGGGTGAGGGCAGGCCGGTACCTCGGTATTACAGATGCACCTCAACCGCCAACGGTAAATGATCCGATAAATGGCTCCACGGTTTATTGCCGAGGATCTCTGGATTGTGGCTGCGGGCATTGCGCAAGTAGATACGATCCAGGCGCAGCAGTGGCCAGCGCGCCGGATAGCTCTTGGCCACTTGGCCATGATGGCGTTCAAACACCTCATGCAGGTCGTCGCGCTGGCGCAGGGCGGCGTTGCCTTGCTGCTTCCAGTCATTGAAATCACCGGCAATGATCACCGGCTCATGGGGCGGCAAAGATTTGAGCAGTTGGTTGAGCAAGACAATCTGTAGCTGTCGATGGCTTTCCAACAGGCTCAAATGCACGCAAATGGCATGCACATTGTCATGTCCTGGCACATCCAGCACACAGTGCAGCAAGCCGCGCCGCTCTGGCCCGGTGATCGACACATCGAGATTGCGCGAGGCCTTGATCGGGTATTTAGACAACAGCGCATTGCCGTGATGACCGTCGGGGTAAACGGCATTTTGCCCGTAGGCAAAGTCGCTCCACATGCTGTCGGCGAGGAATTCGTACTGTGAGGTGGCAGGCCAGTCTTCGTAGCGGGAGGCGTGCTTGCCGTGCTCGCCCAGCACCTCCTGCAAGAACACCAGGTCGGCACCGGTACTGCGCACTGCTTCGCGCAACTCGGGCAGGATGAAGCGGCGGTTGAAGGCGGTGAAGCCCTTGTGGGTATTGACCGTCAGCACCTTGATTTGATGCACGGCAGGTGCTGTTGCCGGGGTGGCAGATAAAAGTGTGTTGCCGACAGCATGTTCAGTAGGCATGGTCACTCCTCTGTCAGGGGCAGTTTAAAGCGGCAAGCTCAAGTAGCAGCTTGCCGCTTTTTATGGGGGTGCACTTGATATTTATCAATACATTCACGACACCTCGGTGTGTTGCAGCTCAAACAGCACCAGCGAGCGCCCGGTGACCTCGTAGGGCTTGTTGAAGGGCAGGTGCTGCGGGCCCTTGATGGTCGGGTCGGTGGTGTCGAGCCGGCATGACCAACTGATGCCGTGGGGCACTTTCGGCAGGTTGAAGTTGACCGGGTCATGGTTGGCATTGACCACGATCAGCAACGTTGCGTCGGCCCCGGCGCGCTGCACCCCGGACACTTGCGCGCGGCCATCGAGCAGCATGCCCATGCAACGGGCCTGGGCGTCTTCCCACTGTTCGGTGGTCATCTCGTTGCCGTCGGGGGCCAGCCAGGTCACGTCCTTGAACTCGGGTGTGTCGACTGAGTGACCCACCAGGAACAGGCCGCGCCGCAGGATCGGATATTGCAGGCGTAACTTGATCAGGCGTTTGACAAAGGCCTGCAGGGATTTGCCGGCCTTGTCCAGTTCCCAGTTGATCCAGCCGATTTCGCTGTCCTGGCAATAGGCGTTGTTGTTGCCGTGCTGGGTGCGCGCAAATTCGTCGCCCGCCACCAGCATCGGTGTGCCCTGGGCCAGGAACAGGGTGGCCATGAAGTTGCGCATCTGGCGCTGGCGCAAGGCATTGATTTCGGGGTCATCGGTGGGGCCTTCGACACCGTGGTTCCACGAAATATTGTTGTTGCTGCCGTCCTGGTTGTTTTCGTCGTTGGCTTCGTTGTGCTTGTCGTTGTAGGACACCAGGTCGTGCAAGGTGAAGCCGTCATGGGCGGTAATGAAGTTGACCGAGCTATAGGGCCTTCGGCCCCGCTGGTTGAACAGGTCGGCCGAGCCGGTCATGCGCCCGGCAAACTCGGCCAGCTTGCCTTCGTCGCCTTTCCAGAAGGCGCGCACGGTGTCGCGAAAACGGTCGTTCCACTCTGCCCAACCGGGCGGGAAACCACCCACCTGATAGCCGCCGGGGCCACAGTCCCAGGGTTCTGCGATCATTTTTACCTGGCGCAGCAGGGGGTCTTGGCGGCAGGCCACCAGAAAGCTGTGACGCTCGTTAAAACCGTCGTGATAGCGCCCCAGAATCGTCGCCAGGTCGAAGCGGAAACCGTCGACGTGCATCTCCCGGGCCCAATAGCGCAGCGAGTCGGTGACCATCTGCAAGACGCACGGATGGCTCAGGTCCAGGGTGTTGCCGGTTCCGGAATCGTTGATGTAATAGCGTTTGTCCTCGGGCATCAGCCGATAGTACGAAGCGTTGTCGATGCCGCGCATGGACAGGGTCGGGCCTTGTTCGTTGCCTTCGGCGGTGTGGTTGTAGACCACATCCAGAATCACTTCCAGCCCGGCCTTGTGCAGGTGCGCCACTGTTTCCTTGAACTCGGCAATCTTGCCGCTGGCCAGGTAGCGCGGGTCAGGGGCGAAAAAGGCGATGCTGTTGTAGCCCCAGTAGTTGGTCATGCCTTTTTGCAGCAGGTGCTGGTCGTTGACGAAGGCATGCACCGGCAGCAGTTCGACACTGGTCACGCCCAGGTCGGTGATGTGTTCGACCACCTCGTCCACCATCAAGCCAGCAAAGGTGCCGCGTACCGCCTGCGGCACGGCCGGGTGGCGCATGCTGATACCCCGCACATGGGCCTCGTAGAAGATGGTGCGCTCCCAGGGCACGCTCAGGCGGCGGTCGTGCCCCCAGGTGTGCGCCGGGTCGATGACCTTGCACTTGGGCACGAAGGGCGCGCTGTCCCGTTCATCAAAGCTCAGGTCGGCATCCGGGTGACCGATGGTGTAGCCAAACAGGGCTTCGGACCATTTCAGTTCACCCACCAGCTGTTTGGCGTAGGGGTCGATCAGCAGTTTGTGATGGTTGAAGCGATGGCCGTTTTCCGGCTCGTAGGGGCCGTAGACGCGGTAGCCGTAGACCTGCCCAGGGTGGGCATCGGGCAGATAACCATGAAAGGTTTCGTCGGTGTATTCGGGCAGTTCGATTCGTTCCAGTTCCACTTCACCCGCCGCGTCGAACAGGCACAGTTCGACTTTGGTGGCGTTGGCCGAGAACAGGGCGAAGTTGACGCCCAGGCCATCCCAGGTGGCACCGAGGGGGAAGGGCAACCCTTCGCGGATGCGCAAGGGGTCGCCAGTGGGCGCTGCTGACGTGTGTTTACTCATGACCTGCTCCTGCACAACCGGATTTTTGGGCGTAGATGGCCTGCGGGGGCGGGCTGGTTCGCGATTGCACTACTGCGGTTCAATCCGTTGGCCGGGCAGAGGCAATCGCGAGCAGGCTCGCTCCCACAAGTGAGGGGGGCACTCAAGACGAGGCAGGTTTGCGCGGTGCCCGGGGTTTTTTCTCGGCAGCCGGTTTTGCGGCCTTGGACTTGGGTGGCGTCTTGGAGGGGGCCAGGGCTTGTGCCTGGGCCAGTTTGTGCGCCATCTCCCAGTGACGTGCCTCCTGGCCCTGCGGGCGACCTTCAGACTCCCAGATCTGATAGGCAAATTCACGAATGTGCTTGTCGTCATTACTCATGGTGAAGCTCCTTGCTCATGGGTGATTTAGCGGTCTCGTTCGTGGGCTTGCTGGCGCGCGCAAGCCAGCAACTCAAAGCGTTGCGTTGCATCGATTGCGTCCAGCACCGTATTGCAATCGCCTGGCAGTCGTCGGCACCAGTTGGGGTGGCCGCTGACGGTACCGGGCAAATTGGCTTGTTCTTCAAGCCCCAGCGCATCCTCAATCGGCAGCAGCACCAGGGGGGCACGGGTGTGCCCCAGAAAACGGATGCTGGCGTCCAGTGTCGGGGCGTTACCCTGGGCTTCTTCCTGAAAATTTTGCGGGTCCTGGCGCAAGGCGCGGTCCAGGCCTTCGCACTCGCGCTGGCGTTCCTCGCGCCAGCGTTGCGCGGTCACCGGGTCAATCAGGTTCAGGCGCTCGTTCCAGTCGATATCGCGCCCGTGCAGCCAGCCAGTGAGTGTCGGCAGGTCATGGGTGCTGGTGGTCGCAAGAACATCGTCCGGCCAGTCCAGGATCGGTTTGAAACGCCCGCCATAGTCCTGCTCGAACAGCAGCACGCGAATGCCCAGGATTGCCCGCTCGCTGAGTTTTTCCCGCAGCCCGTCCGGTACGGTGCCGAGGTCTTCACCGAGCACGATGGCCTGATGACGCACTGATTCCAGGCAGACCAGGCGCAACAGGTCATCGATGGGGTAATACAGATAGGCGCCTTCATCGGGCGAAGCACCCAGGGGGATGACCCACAGGCGTTGCAAGCCCAGCACATGGTCGATGCGTAACCCGCCAGCATGGGCAAAATTGGCTCGCAGCATCTCGATAAAGGCGCGAAAACCATTGCGTTTGAGGCCTTCAGGGGAAAATGCCGAAATGCCCCAGCCCTGGCCTGCGCGGTTGAGCGCATCGGGTGGAGCGCCCACGGTCAGTTGCGCCAGCAGTTCATCCTGGCGGCACCAGGCCTGGCTGCCGGCACCATCGGCGCCCACGGCCAGGTCGGCAATCAGGCCGATGGCCATGCCGCTGCTGCGGGCCGTGGCCTGGGCGCGGTCCAGGCAGCGGGCAATCAGCCACTGACAAAAAGCGTAATAGCCGATGAGCGGCTGGTGCCCCTCGGCAAATCGCAACAGCGCCGGGCTGTCCGGGTTGCGCCATTGTTCGGGCCACTCGCGCCAGTCGAAGCTGTGATGTCCGGCCACACAGGTTTCCTGCAGGGCTTCAAAGCGACAGTGGTTTTCCAGTGCTTCGCCACCCAGCTCGCGAAAGTGATTGAAGTCAGCTTGCAGCGACTGTTCGCCCTGGGCAAAGTCGATGTAGAGCTGGCGCAGCAATGTCTGTCTGGCCAGGGTTGCGGCCGGCCAGTCGATCAGTGGCAACTGTTCAAGGCGCTGCAACTCGTCTTTCAGGCCTGTGGCCTCAATGGCCCTGTGCAGGGCCTCTTCGCCAAGGATGCTGGCAGGTGTGGCATACAAGCTGTTGAGAAACAGGCGACTGGACGGTGAGTAAGGGCTGTAGTGTTTGGGCGCGCTGCTGAACATGGCGTGCAGAGGGCTGATTGCCAGCGCATCGGCGCCGCGCTCACCCACAGCCTGGAGCAGGGTTTCCAGCGCCCGGGTATCGCCAAAGCCGCCATCGCCGTGGCGCCGCAGTGAGTACAGCTGCACGCTCACGCCCCATGCCCGTGGCGCCGCCTGATGCAGGGCATCGCCGATGCTGAAGCACTTGGCCGGAGCCACAGCCAGGGTGAACTGTTGATCTTCCAGCTGTACCCGGTGGTAGCCGACGGGGATCATGCCCGGCAACATGGCGTCGGCATCCAGCTGGATCGGCAGCGCATCGCCGTTCTCCAGATGCACGATGCACTGACTGTGGGGGTGAAAATAACGTGACAAGTCCAGAGCCTTGCCGACATCTGCCGTGAGCAAGGGCGGCAGGCGTTTGTTCTGCTGCTCCAGCTGCAGGTTGAGCAGGCTGGTTTCGATGGCTTCGGCGCTGTCGGCGGGCAGTCCCAGCCCCGCCAGAATGGCTTCCAGCACCTGGGGCCTGACCCTCTGCGGCTGGCCGTTGGCATCAATCCAGTCAACGGCCAGTCCGGCACGGCCGGCGAGTACTTCAAGTTGCGCTTCGCTCATTGGCGGTTCCCTTGATGGAGATAAATGAACGAACGTCAGGCTGATCCCCGGGGGTCATGGCTTCACAGCGCGAAGCAATGACTTGGCAACCAGTTGCTCATACAGCTCGGCATAGGGTTCCACGGCCTTGCACCAATTGAATGGAGCGGCCATTGCGCGGCAGCGCATGGCATTGAACAGTTTGGGGTAGCTGAATACCTTGAAGGCGCGCTTGAGTGCTTCTTCGTAGCTGGCCACGGTGGACTCGTCGAACAGAAAACCGGTCACGCCGTTTTCGATGGTGTCGGCCAGGCCACCGGTGTTGCGGGCTACAGGCAGCGAGCCAAAGCGCTGTGCATACATCTGGCTGAGGCCGCAGGGCTCGTAGCGCGACGGCATCAACAAAAAGTCGCTACCGGCGAACATGCGCCGTGCATCGGTTTCATTGAAACCGATGCGCACACCTATCTGACCCGCAAAGCGCAGCGCAAGTTCGCGCATGGCCTGTTCCTCTTCAGGCTCGCCGCGGCCGATGATGCAAATCTGCCCGCCCGAGGCCACGATAAACGCGGCCACAGCTTCGGTCAGGTCCAGGCCTTTCTGGTACACCAGGCGCGACACCACGGCGAACAGGGGGCCTTTGGACGGTTTAAGGCCGAACAAGGTGCGCACGTGAGCGGTATTCACCGCCCGGGCGTCCCAGTCGCCGATACCGAACGGGGCGACCAGATGCGGATCGGTGGTGGCTTCCCAGCTTTCATCGATGCCATTGGGGATACCGCTCAACAGGCCTTGCTGGGTCTTGCTGGCCAGAAAACCGTCAAGCCCGCAACCAAAGGCCGGGGTGGTGATTTCGGCAGCGTAGGTGGCGCTGACCGTGGTGATATGGCTGGCGTAGGCCATGCCGGCCTTGAGAAAGGACAGCTTTCCGTAAAACTCCATGCCGTCCTGTTGCAGGGCATGGTTGGGGATGCCCAGCTCCGGGCAGCAGGCGCGACTGAATACGCCCTGGTAGGCCAGGTTATGGATGGTAAACAGGGTGGGCGTGCGCTGGCCGCGCCAGTGCATATAAGCCGGAGCCAGCCCGGCAGGCCAGTCATGGGCGTGCACCAGATCGGGTTGCCAGTGGATCTGTGCCAGGTTGGCGGCAATATCGGCCGCAGCCAGCCCCAGGCGGGCGAAGCGGATATGGTTGTCGGGCCAGTCACGGCCGTTGTTGGCGCCGTAGGGCGTGCCTTCGCGCTCATACAGTTCGGGGCAGATCAGCACATAGATGACCAGCCCGTCCTTCATGTCCATGCGCCCGATCTTGCAGGCGGGCAGGGCGGCATGACCGCCCAGCTCGCCAATGATGTGGATCGGGTTCTCGCTGTTGAGCACCTGTGGATAGCCGGGGATCAGCACCCGCACATCATGCAAGTGACGCATGGCCCGCGGCAGTGCGGCAGACACATCGCCCAGGCCACCGGTTTTCACCAGGTCGGCCAGTTCTGACGTGACAAACAGCACCTTCTTTTTATTGGGATTGGCGTTGATCACCGCCAGCGCGGGCCTCCCTGCAGGGGCCGTATCCGGCAGTGAAATCAGCTCATTCACAACTTGCGGGGTCAGACGTTGTTCTTGATGTGGCGCAGCAGCACTGATCATGAATCTCTCCCGTTGTATTTATTGATCTGCTAACGGCCACCCGGCCGGCACTTCCCCACTTACTGATTGGCCATGTCATCCACGGCAAAATGCACAAAAGATGATTCAGGCGATGCAAGGAATGCACCAACAGCTGCAACCCAGTCCTAAGTTGACCTATCACGGGCGAAGAAGATTCGATTGTTCAAATACGACAATTACACGCCGTAGACACGACAGCGTTGAGTGTAGGAGAGATACATCAAGGTGCTAGGAGAATGTCTATATTTTTGTAGGACAATTAGAAAGGCTGTGTAGGAAAATTATCTAACCCAAGATGTGTGTCGGGGTTATTTCAGTGTTTCGTACGATACAAACTCACCGTAGTCGCAGCCGTCGTTCCTCGGCAGCGACTACAGGGCTGTTACTCAGTATGCTTCCAAAACAGGGCGGGCGCACCGATGTGGTGCGCTCGCCTCATGCATTTCAGTTGCCAGGGTACTCGGCGATCACCTGGTCTTTACCGTCGTTGCCCAGGCCGATCACCTGGTAGGCGTCCTTGCGGTCACCCATTTCCATCCCCGGCGAACCCATGGGCATGCCCGGTACCGCGATACCCTTGAGATCGTTGCGCTTCGTCAGGGCAACCACTTGTTCAGCGGGTACGTGACCTTCAACGAATTTGCCGTTGATCACTCCGGTGTGGCACGACGCCAGCCGAGGTTGCACGCCGAGCCGCTGTTTAACGCTGCTCATGTCTGTTTCTACATGGTCATTGACCTTGAACCCGTTGGTCTCCAGGTGGGAGATCCAGGCTTTGCAGCAACCGCAGTTGGCATCACGGTGTACATCAATGGTCAGTTGATCGGCCGCTTGTGCCAAAGAGCTCAACAACAGGGCCGAGAGAGCGACAAGGCGCAATGGAGTTTTCATCGAGATCCTCTTTACGAAAAAAGTGTCAGCCTGAGCGACAAGGCCTGTCAGGCAACTGATGGCAAGATGACAAATCTGTCAGGTTGGGGCGCTTTGGGCTCATTCAAGGCCTATGGCCGTCGCTCAGTTGCCTCGCTACCATAGGCCCTTACGATTCTGACGTGTACCGCTTATGGCTCTTGCAGCTCCGCCAGATTTTTCTGATACCGCAGTGCGGGTTCAACCCTTGGCGCGCACCTACCCGCGTGGTTTGTATATCGAGCGGCACCAGCACGACTGGGGCCAGTTGTTATACGCCACGAGCGGCGTGATGTGGGTCGATACGCCGGATGAGGCACTGGCCGTGCCGCCGCAGCGAGCGGTCTGGCTGCCACCGCAGGTGCCGCATGGCATCCGCGTGGTGTCGGATCTGCAAATGCGCAATATCTATTTACCGCCCAGGCTGGCGAATACGCTGGACAACCGGGTGCAGGTCATAGAAGTCGGGCGGTTGCTGCGTGAGTTGATCATCAACCTGGTGGAGCAGCCCCATGACCAGGCGCAGTACATCGAAGCGCTGCTTGAGCTGACCCTGCTGGAGCTGCAGCGCGCCCGGCGCACATTGCTTACCGTGCCAATGCCCGACACCCCGGACCGACGTTTGCTCAACCTGTGCCAGTCGGTCATGGCCAGCCCGTCGCTGGCCATTGCCTTTGAGCAGCACGCCGAAAACGCCGGGGCCAGTGTGCGTACCCTGGCCCGCTTGTTTCAGGGTGAGCTGGGCATGGGTTTTGCTCAATGGCGGCGGCAGGTTCAACTGGCCACTGCGGCTGCCGAGTTGATCCAGGGGGGTTCGGTAAGTCAGATCTCACGCTCGTTGGGGTATTCACCCAGCAGCTTCAGCGATATGTTCCGACGTGAGTTGGGCATAAGCCCTTCGCGGTATGCCTCCAGTTCAGCTCCGCAAGCCTGAATTTGGCCGGTAGGCAGTAGCCACTGACCGGAACCCGTCGATTAGCGGCCATACACTGGGTGCCTCTTTACAGCATTCGAAGGGCTGAATATGAAAGCACTGCAGTTTTGCGCAACCGGCGATCTGGCCGCACTGCGTCTGGCGGACCTGGCGCTGCCGGTAGTGGGTGCAGACGAAGTACTGGTGCAGGTCAAGGCCGCCGGTTTGAACCCCAGTGATGTGAAAAATGTGCTCGGACGCTTTCCCTACACCACCTTGCCACGGGTTCCCGGTCGCGATTTTTCCGGGGTGATTGTGGATGGCCCGCAAGCACTGGTGGGCAAGGAAGTGTGGGGCACGGGTAAGGAGCTGGGCTTCTATCGGGACGGTTCCCATGCAGGCTATCTGGCTTTGCCGGTTGACGGCGTAGCCTTTAAACCCAAGTCACTGAGCTTTGCCCAGGCCGCCAGCCTGGGGGTGCCCTACACCACGGCGTGGGATGCCCTGCAGCGCAGCGGTGTAGGCGTTGATACCCGTTTACTGGTGCTCGGTGCCAATGGCGCTGTAGGTACGGCTGCCATCGCGCTGGCGAAAGTGCTTGGTGCAAAGGTGCTGGCCGCCGTGCGTCGCCGCGAGCAGGCGCAGGTGCTGCAGGCACAGGGCATTGAGGTGCTGGTGCTGGATAACCCGCAAACGCTGGGTGAGCAGGTGAATGAGGTATTTGAGGGCGGCGCCGAGGTGATTTTTGACACCACGGGTCACTGGCTGCCTGCGGCCGTGCCGGCGTTGCGCACTTTTGGGCGAATTGCCTTTATTGCCGCGCCGCTGGACGGTCATGTGCATCTGCCTGCGCTGGCCCTGTATCGCAAGGGCGGTACGCTGGTCGGGGTCAACACGTTGCTTTATAGCTGCGGTGACTGTGCGCAGATGCTCAATCAGTTTGGCCAGTACTTTGATCAAGGCCTGCTGCCTGCGCCCGGCGGTTTTCAGGAAGCTGACCTGGTGGACGGCCTGGACAGTTATGCCCAGGTCAATGCAGGTACATGCACCAAAGTGGTGCTGATTCCCTGAGCCTGTCCCGTTGGAGCAAGCCCGCTCCTATCTTTACTGCCCCAGGCGCAAGCTGGTGCGAATGCCATTGACCTCGGCTTCATTGGCTTTGTAGCCATCTGCAGGGCCAGCGTAGGACAAGGCGTAGGCGTTATTGCCTTGCGTGGCGGCGACCAGGGTCTGGGTGATCACGTGGTTGCCGTTCTGGGTGATCTTGCAGGTGGTTTGCAAGGCCTCAAGACCGCCGAGGGTGCTGCTGTGGATCTTGTTGCAGGCGCTCTGGTATCCGCCTTTGGCGAAGTTTTGCTGCAGGGTTTTGCGCATTTGCAGCAAAACCGCCTCCATATTGACCTTGTGCTCCGGGGCCAGGGTCGACTGGGTCAGCTCCATGACCATTTGCGGGTCGCCACTGGCGTCGTTCTTCACCGCTCGCTGGCGCACGCTGTTGTCGTCAGGCGCGGGCGGTACGGCCTGAACTTCCCAGCCACCGGGCCAGGTGATCATCAGACCGTCGGCGCTGGCCGCGGGCACGGCAGCCAGCAGGCACAAGCCGATAAAAACAGGGAAACGTCGGGCAAAATGCATGGGTCTCGGGCCTTTTGAGCGATAGATGGATTGCAATAGTGTATCAATAGGTGTCGAAGTATTGCTTTGCAGCGTGACATCATTTTCGACCATTGCTCAGCTAAACCTTTGCTTCTTATGTCTAATCCCGGACAATCGCGCCCCTCTTATGGCCGGGGCGATGTCAGCAAGGTGATTCTTGTCCGCCCCGGCTGCGTGGTAACGACCGGCTAGCGGAGATTTGACCGGATGAATGACCAGGCTAACAGCGTTGACGAACGCTTCGACGAGACACCAGCGACCTTGAGCCGCTGGAACCGTCATGACACCACCTGGATGCTGGGCCTGTTTGGCACGGCGATTGGCGCAGGTACTTTGTTTTTGCCGATCAACGCAGGGCTTGGCGGCTTTTGGCCGTTAATGATTCTGGCATTGCTCGCGTTCCCGATGACCTTTTACGCCCACCGCGGCCTGACCCGCTTCGTTCTCTCCGGGCGTGAAGGCTCAGATATCACTGACGTGGTTGAAGAACATTTCGGCCTGCGCGCAGGTGCTGTTATTACGCTGCTGTACTTCCTCGCCATTTTCCCGATCCTGCTGATCTACAGCGTAGCGCTGACCAACACGGTCGGCAGCTTTATGCTCAACCAGATGCATATCACCCCGCCGCCACGGGCGATCCTGTCGCTGGTACTGATCCTGGGCCTGCTGATTGTGGTGCGCTGCGGTGAGCAGGTGATCGTCAAGGCCATGAGCATGCTGGTCTACCCGTTTATCGTGGCATTGCTGTTTTTGGCGGTTTTTTTGATCCCGCACTGGAACGGCGGCATCCTCAGTACCGCGACTACGCTGCCTGCGCCTTCGGTATTGCTGCATACCCTGTGGCTGGCGATTCCGGTGATGGTGTTCTCCTTTAACCACTCGCCGATCATCTCGGCCTTCGCCGTTGATCAAAAGCGCCGCTACGGTGCCAACGCCGATGAGCGCAGCTCGCAGATCCTGTCCCGCGCTCACCTGCTGATGGTGGTGATGGTGCTGTTCTTCGTGTTCAGTTGCGTGCTGACCCTGTCGCCGGAACAACTGGCCGAAGCCAAGGCGCAGAACCTGTCGATCCTGTCCTACCTGGCCAACCATTTCAGCAACCCGACCATCGCTTTCGCCGCACCGTTGATTGCATTCGTGGCCATCGCCAAGTCTTTCCTGGGCCATTACATCGGCGCCAGCGAAGGCCTTAAAGGCCTGGTACTGAAAACCGGCAAGCGCCCGAACGCGAAGAGCCTCGACCGCATGACCGCCGCATTCATGCTGGTGGTGTGCTGGGCCGTGGCCACGCTCAACCCGAGCATCCTGGTGATGATCGAAACCATGGGCGGGCCGGTGATTGCCGCCATTCTGTTCCTGATGCCGATGTACGCGATCCGCCGGGTTCCGGCCATGCGCCAGTACTCGGGGCAGATCTCCAACGTGTTCGTGACGGTTATCGGCCTGATCGCGATCTCCTCGCTGGTGTACTCGCTGATCCCTTGATGCATGCCCCTGTCGCCGCCGTCCTGGCGGCGACACTGCGCGGATTGACCCGCGCAAGCCGCCCAGGGCTTGAGTCCGGCCGGTACTGCGAATATGATTGCGACACATTCCTATTCGCAGTGTGCTGACCGCACGTCCGAGGGTTCCCGTGTCGCCATCTCCGCCGAACCCGACGTTGCTGCACGCAGATGTGCAAAACCTTTACAGCGATCATCATGGCTGGCTGGTCAACTGGCTGCGCCGACGCCTGCGCGATACCGACAATGCCGCCGACCTGGCCCAGGACACCTTTCTTTACGTGCTCGGCAAGCCTGAACAGGTGACCCATTTGCGCGAGCCGCGGGCCTGGCTGAGCAGCATTGCCAAGGGCCTGTTGATTGACCGCTTTCGTCGCCACAAGGTTGAGCAGGCCTACCTGCAAGCGCTGGCGCACCTGCCCGAGCAGCAGATGCCTGCCCCGGAAGAGCGCCTGATCCTGCTTGAAACCCTGACCCGAATTGATGCGCTGCTCGATGGCCTGAAGCTCAATGTGCGCACTGCGTTTTTGCTGTCGCGCCTTGAAGGGCTTGGCTATCAGGCCATTGCCGAGCGCCTGGGCGTTAGCGTCAGCTCGGTGGAAAAGTACATGGCCACAGCCATCCGCCATTGCTTTCTGGCGCGTCAGGCCCTGTGAGCGCGGGTTCGTCACAGCCTGAATTTGCACCCCATGTGCTCGATCAGGCGATTGACTGGCTGGTCAAAACCCAGTCCGGTGCGGCAGAGCCGCAAGTATTTGCGGCGTGCGAGCAATGGCGCGCCGCCGACGCCAGTCATGAAGCCGCCTGGCAAGCCCTGCAAATGACTGAAAGCACCTTGCGCCAGGCCTCGGCACTGCCAGGGCGCGTGGCCCTGGACACCCTGGCCGGCAGTGGTCGCCTGAGTTCACGACGTCAGGCTTTCAAGCTACTGGGTCTGGGCCTGTTGGGCGCGGGAGCGGGTGCTTTGGCGCTGCAGCAACTTTCGTGGCGCAGTTTTGGGGCCGACTATGCGACCGGCGTGGGAGAGCGGCATTCGTTCAATCTGCTCGATGGCACGCGTTTGCAGCTCAATACCGACAGTGCTGCTGATGTGCTGTTCACTGAGCAACAGCGCCTGATTGTATTGCGCGAAGGTGAGATATTTATCCGTACGGGTCAGGATCCGAGCTCTGCAAGCGGGCGCAGGCCATTTTGGGTGCATACCCGTGAAGCGCGTCTGCAGGCAATTGGCACCGTATTCGATGTCCGTCAGGAGTCGGGGCGTACTCGATTAATGGTCGAGGAGGGCGTAGTAGCGATTCACTTGCCCGATAGTCGGCCAGTACTGGTGCAGGCAGGTAGCGAATACCTTATTGACACTCAATCGGCACGACCGCAGCCCGCGTCCGTCTTTAGTCCCAATGGCTGGGTCAGCGGTGTGCTGGTGGCCAGGCAGATGCGCCTGCAGGATCTTGTACAAGAACTGGCGCGCTATCGCCACGGCTGGTTGCAGTGTGATCCGGCGGTCGCTGAATTGCGGGTCTCCGGGGTGTTTCAACTCGACCGCATTGACCAGGCACTGGAGGGTTTGAGCCAGTCGCTGGCAGTGCGTATTGAGCGCCGGACACGGTTCTGGACGCGGATTGTGGCGGCTTAGTCCGTAGCAGCTGCAAATTCAAATAGTTATCAAACTTCTTTGCGGGTTTTCGGCTGGTCTTCGACAGATAGGCATAAGACTTATCCATTGCAGGAGCCCCGCGCCAATGTCCCGTGTTTTTCGCAACCCTTTATTGCCTGGCCGCAGCCGCCTGGCCATTGCCTTGCACATCGTTTTGCTGGGCACCGCGGCGCAGCCGCTATCGCTGGTCAGCGCTGCGCACTTGAGTGTTCAGCGCAGCTTCGATGTACCGGCCAGCAATCTGCAGGACTCACTGAACCGCTTCGCCCAGCAGGCCAATATCTCCCTGCCTTATGACCCGGCGCTGGTGCAAGACAAGCAGGCGCCAGCTCTCAAGGGTCGTTTTGATGTGGCTCAGGGCTTGCAGCAACTGCTCAGGGGCAGCGGTTTGACTGCTAGCGAAGGCGCCAGCGGAGTCTGGACTTTGTATCCTCTGACTTCCGCCAATGTAGACGGCCAGTTGCAATTGCAAGCCACCAGCGTCACGGGTCTGGCATTGGGCAGCACCACTGAGGGCAGTCACTCCTACACCACGGGTGAAACCAGTACGGCGACCAAATTGCCGCTTTCGCTGCGCGAAACGCCGCAGTCGGTCACGGTCATTACCCGTCAGCAAATGACTGACCAAGGTTTGGGCAGTATCGCTCAGGTATTGTCGCAAACGCCCGGTATCACCGTGGTGCATGACGACAGCGAGCGCTACAACTTTTACTCCCGCGGTTTCACCCTCGATAACTTCCAGTACGACGGTGTGCCGACCTCGGATTTCACCACCAATACCAACGGCCTGGGCATGCGTGACATGGCCATTTACGATCGCGTAGAGGTAGTGCGCGGTGCCACTGGTTTGATGAGCGGTGTGGGTAGCCCGTCGGGGGCCGTGAACCTGGTGCGCAAGCGCCCGACCAAGGAGTTTCAGGGCTATGTATCGGGCAGCGGCGGCTCATGGGACCGCTATCGCAGCGAGCTGGACCTGTCCGGGCCGCTAACGGAAAACGCTGCGCTGCGTGGGCGTGTGGTTGCCGCTCACGAAGATGGCCGCTCCTTTATCGATCGCTATTCCTCGACCAAGGACGTGTTCTACGGCATCGGCGAAGCGGATTTGACCGACGACACCACGCTTTACGCCGGTATCGACTATCAGCGGATCAATTCCAACGGCTCCAGTTTTGGCCAGTTGCCGCTGTATTACAGCGATGGCAGCCGCACCCACTTCAAGCGCTCGATGAATCCCGCAGCCAAGTGGGCCTATGCCGACAGTGAAAGCACCAAGTACTTCGCCGGTGTTGAGCAACGTTTTGCCAACGACTGGCTCCTCAAAGTCGAGGCCAGCCACTGGAAGGGCAACACCGAGCAGTTGCAGGGCAACCTGGTGGGCTGGGGGCCTTTCCCGGACAAGGCCACCGGCGAAGCGCAGTTTATGAGCGGGACCAAAACCTTCAAGATCAATACCGACACGCTGGACGCCTATGCAACCGGGCCGTTTGAGCTGTTGGGGCGTACCCATGATCTGGTGGTAGGGGTGAACGTCAGTGACCGGCGCACGGACTACCTGGCGATGAATGCCGATGACCTGACCGTCAATTATGAGAACTGGAACAACGATGCGCCGCGGCCTACAGATTTGAGTCGGGGCTTGAAGCAAAAGTACAAGACCAAAGAGTCGGCAGCCTACGCAGCATTGCGCCTGAAACCTGTAGACGATCTGTCGATCATCTTGGGAACCAGGGTGGTGGACTACGATCGCAAGGGCACAATGACCTATAACGCGGCGCAAACCGTGCCAACCACAGATAACAGCAAAAAAACCGGCAAGATGATTCCTTATGCCGGGATCGTCTACGACTTGAGCGAAAACCACTCGGTCTATGCCAGCTACACGGATATCTTCACGCCGCAAAGCTACTTCGACCGCGACGACAAGGTTCTGCCGCCGATGACCGGCCAAAGCTATGAAGCCGGTCTGAAGTCCGAGTATTTCGGTGGTGCGCTGAACACCAGTTTTGCCCTGTTCATGATCAAGCAGGACAACTACGCCGAATACGATGGTGTGCGTGATGATGGCCAGGATGCCTACAAGGCAATCAGCGGAACCAAAACCAAGGGCTTCGAGGCTGAAATATCCGGTGAAATCATGACCGGCTGGCAATTGCTGGCGGGCTACACCTACGCCCAGCCACGGGACAAGGATGGCAAGCGGATCAACAGCAACCACCCTGAGCAATTGTTCAAACTGGCCACCAGCTATCAACTGACCGGCGACCTCAAGGACCTCAACGTGGGCGGCAACCTGACCTGGCAGGGTTCGACCTACAGCGAGCTGGATTCATCGATCAAGACCGAGGCCAAGGAAGGCAGCTTTGCCGTGGTCGGCCTGATGGCCCGCTATGACATCAGTAAAAACCTCAGTGCGTCGGTCAATCTGAACAACGTCTTCGACCGTGAGTACCTCAGCGGTTACGGCCTCTACTCGACGTATTACTACGGTGACCCGCGCAACCTGATGCTGGGCATGAAGTACCGTTTCTGACGAGGTTTTCATCTCGCGTCTGCCCTGCGTCGGCTATGGTTAAAAACCACGAAACCGGAGGCCGGCAATGAGCAATTCCACCATTCATCATGCAGCAGCAGACGGTTACAAGCAGGGCGCCGACACCTATGTGCGCGGGCGCCCGGATTACCCGGCGGGTGTGACCGCATGGTTGTCAGAAACCCTTGGCCTGGGCCCCGGGCAAACCGTGCTTGAAGTCGGGGCCGGCACCGGCAAGTTCACCACGCGCCTGTTACAGACGGGCGCGCGGGTGATTGTGGTCGAGCCGGTGCAGGCCATGCTCGACAAGCTCTCCGGCAACTATCCCGAAGTCGAAACTCATCAAGGCACTGCCCAGGCCATCCCCTTGGACGATGCCAGTGTCGATGTGGTGGTGTGCGCGCAGGCTTTCCACTGGTTTGCTACCTCTGCCGCGCTGACCGAGATGTATCGCGTGCTCAAGCCTGGCGGGCAACTGGGGCTGATCTGGAACCTGCGTGATGCCAGTGTACCTTGGGTGGCGCAACTGGATGCACTGGTCAATCAGTGGGAAGGCGATGCGCCGCGCTTTTACACCGGCGCATGGCGTCAGGCATTTCCTCATCCGGGTTTCGGCCCTTTGCGCGAGCAGCAATTTCGCCATTCCCACGACGGACCGGTAGAAGACGTAATCTTCAACCGGGTGCGTTCCACCAGCTTTATCTCGGCCCTGGCACCGGCCGAGCGTGATCGGCTGGAACAGCAACTGACGGCTTTTGTCGCCTCGCACGACGCGTTGAATCACGGCGCCACCGTCAGCGTGCCGTATGTCACGTCGGCATTTGTCACCCGCAAGGACGCTTGACCTGCATCAATGTGCCCGACTCGCACAGGCATAGCCTGAGCTCAATCCATGTTCCAGGAGGTTGCCATAGATGAGCATCATCGTGACCGGGGCTGCCGGGTTTATCGGCAGTAATCTGGTAAAGGCGCTTAACCGGCGCGGCGAGCGCGACATCATTGCCGTGGACGATCTGACTGACGGCGACAAGTGCCGCAATCTTGCCGACTGCGATATCGCCGACTACTTCGATAAACGCGAATTCGTAGAGCGTTTCGCCACCCATCAATTGGGCGATGTGCAAGCCGTGTTCCATCAGGGCGCCTGTTCCAGCACGGTCGAAAGTGATGGGCGGTTGATGATGGACAATAACTACCGCTACAGCTGCGATGTGTTGCAGGCCTGCCAGGAGCAGTCGGTGCCTTTGCTGTATGCCTCTTCGGCGGCGGTGTATGGCGCCAGGCGGGAGTTTCGCGAAGCCCGCGAGTATGAACAGGCGCTCAATGTATACGCCTGGTCCAAGTTTCTCTTCGATCAGCGCGTACGCCAGCTGTTGTCCGGGGCGCGCAGCCAGATCGTCGGCTTGCGCTACTTCAATGTCTACGGCCCGCGTGAGCAGCATAAAGGGCGCATGGCGTCGATGGTCTGGCACTGTTTCAACCAGTATCGTGAGCGTGGTCATGTCGAGTTGTTTGGCGAATACGGCGGGTACCCGGCGGGCGGGCATGAGCGCGATTTTGTTTCAGTGGAGGATGTGGTCAAGGTCAATCTGCACTGGCTGGACCATCCGCAGACCAGCGGCATTTTCAACCTGGGTACCGGGCGTGCGCGGTCCTTCAATGATCTGGCGCTGGCGACGATCAACAGTGTGCGCGCTGCCGAGGATAGACCGCCCCTGACCCTTGAAACGGCCTTGCTGGACGGTGTGTTGCGCTATTGCGAGTTCCCTGATGCGCTCAAGCACAAGTATCAGGTGTACACCTGCGCTGACCTTGCTCAGTTGCGTGAGGCGGGTTATCGCGAGCCGATGCTGGGCCTGGAGGAGGGCGTGCAGCGCTATTGCGCAGGGCTTCTTGCATCTTAGGTCGTGGGAGCAAGCCTGCTGGCGAAGGGTGTTTCGCTAGCAGGCTTGCTCCCACAGGATGAAGTTATTTACCTGACAACAGTGCTTCCAGTTTTTCCTGGTCGCGGGCGAACTGGCGAATACCTTCGGCCAGTTTCTCGGTGGCCATTGCATCTTCGTTGGAGGCCCAGCGGAATTGCGCTTCGTTGAGGCTCAGGCGCGGTTCGCCCTGGTTGCCCGGCGCCAGTTTGCGTTCCAGCTTGCCTTCGTCCAGTGCCAGTTTTTCCAGCAGGTCCGGGCTGATGGTCAGGCGGTCGCAACCGGCCAGTTGCTCGATCTGGTTGAGGTTGCGGAAGCTGGCGCCCATCACCACGGTGTTGTAGCCATTGGCTTTGTAGTAGTTGTAGATGCGGGTAACGGACTGCACGCCCGGATCATCGGAGCCTACATAATCAATACCGGTGGACTTCTTGTACCAGTCGTAAATCCGGCCCACGAACGGCGAGATCAGGAACACCCCGGCATCGGCACAGGCAGCCGCCTGGGCAAACGAGAACAATAGGGTCAAGTTGGTTTGAATGCCTTCCTTTTCCAGTTTCTCGGCTGCGCGAATGCCTTCCCAGGTTGAAGCCAGCTTGATCAGGACGCGGTCGCGGCCTACGCCGGCCTTGTCGTAAAGCTCGATCAACTGGTGGGCTTTTTGCAGCAGGGCCGGTTCGTCGAACGACAGGCGGGCGTCGACTTCAGTGGAAATGCGCCCCGGAATCACGTTCAAGATACCGCTACCCACGGAGACCGCGAAGTGGTCGCAGGCCTGGCCGACATCACCTTTGGCGTGGCTAATGGCGTTTTGCAGCAGTTCTGCGTAGCCGGGCATCGCGGCGGCCTTGAGCAGCAGCGACGGGTTGGTGGTTGCATCCACAGGTTTGAGGCGGGTAATCGCGTCGAGGTCGCCGGTGTCTGCGACCACGGTGGTGAACTGCTTGAGTTGTTCCAGCTTGGAAGTCATGAGCGTCTCTGTCGGAAAGGTATTAATGGCAGTACAGATTGAGTGCGTTATCAATCAATAGTTCGTTGAACCCAGAGTGGCAGAATGCCGCTGAATGCGTTCTCAGTGCAACTGATGGTGCGGATTTAATCTGTCGCAGTGCCAATATTCCGGTTTTACAGTTCCAGCTTGCCCCATCCTGGCTTGGGCGGCTCTGGCTCGGCGGTCTGCACAGCATTGACGGTTTTGCCGGTGGCCAGTTCGACCCGGCGCGCCACTTCCGGGTCGTCGGCAAAGGGCATCAGGCTGGCTTCGTCGATATCGTTTGCGGTTTTGTGCTTCAGGCACCAGCCCACCGCGAGATACAGGCTGATCACGGCGGCGCTGTTGAGGGCCAGTTCAAACATGTGCAAGGCTCCTTGCTGGGAGGCAGCGCACGCCTTGAGGCCTGCGCTGCAATAGGGTCAGGCGATCTGTGCGCTCAGTTCGGCCTGTTTGAGGTTGCCTACGCGCACTGTGCGCCAGACGTTGTAGGCCATCAGCAGCATGCCGCAGAGGAAAAACACCCCGCCCACCAGGCGCACGACAAAGCCCGGGTGGCTGGCCTGCAGTGACTCCACAAATGAATAGGTCAGCGTGCCGTCATCGTTGATCGCCCGCCACATCAGGCCCTGGGTGATGCCGTTGACCCACATCGAGGCGATGTAGAGCACGGTGCCGATGGTGGCCAGCCAGAAATGCAGGTTGATCAGCGGGGTGCTGTACATCTGCTCGCGGCCGAAGATTTTCGGGATCATGTGGTACAGCGCCCCGAAGGTAATCATCGCTACCCAGCCCAGTGCCCCGGCGTGAACGTGGCCGATGGTCCAGTCGGTGTAATGGGAGAGGGCGTTGACGGTCTTGATCGCCATCATCGGGCCTTCAAAGGTCGACATGCCATAGAACGCCAGCGACAGCACCAGAAACCGCAGGATCGGGTCGGTGCGCAATTTATGCCAGGCCCCCGAGAGGGTCATCATGCCGTTGATCATGCCGCCCCAGCTGGGTGCCAGCAAAATAATGGACATGGCCATGCCCAGCGATTGCGCCCAGTCCGGCAAGGCGGTGTAGTGCAAGTGGTGAGGGCCGGCCCAGATATAGAGAGTGATCAGTGCCCAAAAATGCACGATCGACAGGCGATAAGAGTAGATAGGCTTGCCGACTTGCTTGGGCACGAAGTAGTACATCATCCCAAGAAAACCGGTAGTCAGGAAAAAGCCCACAGCGTTGTGCCCGTACCACCACTGCACCATGGCATCGGTGGCACCGGAGTACACCGGATACGACTTGAACCAGTCCACGGGAATGGCCAGGTGGTTGACCACATGGAGCATGGCAATCACCAGGATAAAGGCGCCGAAGAACCAGTTGCCGACATAGATGTGCTTGCTTTTTCGGCGCACCACGGTGGTGAAAAATACGATGGCATAGGCCACCCAGACCACCGTCAGCCAGACCGCGCCGGTGAATTCGATTTCAGCGTATTCCTTGGTGGTGGTGTAGCCCAGGGGCAGGGTGACCAGCATGATCACGATAACCGACTGCCAGCCCCAAAAAGTGAACGCTGCGAGCTTGTCCGAGAACAGTCGCACCCCGCAGGTGCGTTGTACGGCGTAGTAACTGGCGGCAAATTGCGCGCTGCCGGCAAAGCCGAAAATCACCAGGCTGGTGTGCAGCGGTCGCAGGCGGCCGAAGGTGGTCCAGGGCAGGTCGAGGTTCATCTGCGGCCAGGCCAGTTGTGAGGCGATCCATACGCCCATGGCCATGCCGACAACGCCCCACACCACGGTCATGATGGCGAATTGGCGGACGACCTTATAGTTATAGGCCTGCCCGTTTAGTGTTGTGCTCATGCTCAAGTCTTCCACGGTTCAAAGTCCTGCCAGGCCTCGTGGTCTGGCGCAGGTTGAACTTTAGGAAGCCTGGCAAAAACAAAACAGATTCAGAAAACGAGAATTTATACGGAGCACAGTTTGTCGATGTTTCAGGTCGCTATATGCAAATCTGATCTGCTTTTTAGAGTTATTTTTGGATACTAAAACCAACTGATCTGTTATGGCCTGGCACCTGTGTATTGCGTGCTTGTTCACAATCATCGCCGGATAAACCCGGGTTGTGCGGTGATTTTTCAGGGCTTGGCTATACCTATATCTGCGCGTTCCTACGGTTGCGCCCCTACAGGAGTTGCAGAATGAAGCTTGGCTTAATGATCGGTACGTTGTGCATTGCATCAATCGGGATGGTCGGTTGTGCGAGCAAGGTCCAGCAACCGGATGAATATTCTGGTTTTTTAAAGGATTACAGCCGCCTTAAAGAGGCCAAGTCGCCATCGGGTGCTGAGGTGATGCGTTGGGTGGATCCCAAACTGAAGCCTGGTCAATACACCAGCGTTTATATCGAGCCGACGCAGTTGTACCCGGCGCCAAAACCGACAGAAAAAATCCCGCAAAGCACGCTCAATGGGATCACCCAGTACTACGATCAGGCGCTTAAACGGGAGCTGAGCAAATCATTGCCATTGGCCAGTGCCCCGGGGCCGGGCGTGATTGTGGTGCGTGCAGCCATCACTGCCGTAAGCAGCGAGACCGAGAGCCTGGCGCCGTATGAGTACATTCCGGTAGCGCTGGTAGCGGCGGCAGTGAGCACGGCGTCGGGTATCCGCGATCAGGAAACCCAACTGGCCACCGAAGCCGTGTTTATCGACGGGAAAAGCCAGGACGTAGTGGCCCAGGTAGTGCGCAAGGGCACAGGCAAGCCACTGGCAAATGCCAGCCAGGCGATGAAGGCCGATGACGTGAAAAACGTGATTGATACCTGGGCTTCGGACTTGCATCAGTCGTACTTGAAACTCAACAAATAAGCGAAACGTGGGCGAATGCCTGCGCAAATTGTAGTCGCTGCCGCAGGCTGCGAAGGGTTGCGAAGCAACCCGTTTCCCCGAAGCCTGCGCGATCCCGATCCCGATCCCGATCCCGATCCCGATCCCGATCCCGATCGCAGCCTTCGGCAGCGACTACAGAATCCTCTCCCTACTTGCCGAAGGTGACATTGATCCCGGCAAACAGGGTGAACTGCGGCAGGTCGTCACCCTTGCGTTCCACTGTCCATTGCGGTTCAACAAAGGCGTTGAGGATGTTGCTGCCGGCTTTCCAGGCCTTGCCCACGCCCAGCCCGATCGGGATGTAATGGGTGTTGTTTTTCAGGTCGTACGTCCAGGTGCCCGTGGAGCGCAAATACCAGCCCTTGGGCAGGTTGTGGATGATGAACGGCTGAAAGGTCGCGCTCTCGACATGCTGGCGGTCGCTGTCCCCGGCAAACGAACTCTGATACTGCACCAGCGCGCCCAGCAGGCCGCGTGGGGATGCGTCGATAGCAACCGCGGCGAGGCCGGCCTGCCACTTGCCGGTCCCCAGTTCGTCATGTTCGGCAGTGGGCGCAGTGATTTGCGGGCCGATCCCCAACTGCACGCCTTCGGTTTTGAGCAGGAAAATATCGAACAGATTAAGGTCGCCAATCCCCGTGCTGTAGCCGCTGTGCGGGTCAGGGCGGGTGCTGATCGGCAATGTGGCGCGCAGCAGTTGCGGCACGCCGATAAAGTCATTGGCGGCCACGGGCAACGTGCCGCGCAACAGGGCGTCGTTGGTGTGGATGTTGCTGTCGTAGACCTGCGGCGTGTAGTAGTCCTGCAGGTTGAGCCCGGGAGCCAGATTCAGCGGGTTGTTGCTCTTGTTGGCGGTCTCGGCGTTGTCCGCCAGCGCATCCGTGACGGGGTAAAGGGCGAGGGTGAGCAGAAGACCTGAGGCAAGGCGGGTGATTGGCATGACGGTCCTGTTCCTTGGGCGCTAGCTGTTCACGCTAGCAGTTGGCCCGGAGTTGGCCCGTACGCCCGCGTGGTTTCTGATGTATTTGCGCACCGGTACACAGAAAACGGGCCGCGCAGAGTTCTCCGTTCATGCCGATTGCCTGTGGCGACCAGTAGGAACAGTCATTTTGTCATGGCATACATGAGAATTTATGTTCAGGCCGTAGGTCGCCCGCCTGATTCATGTTTAACTTCGGCCTCTTCAAAAACTGTTAAGAAGGACATCGTTCATGGCTCAAGTGACGCTTAAAGGCAACCCTGTTCAAGTCAACGGCGAACTGCCTGCAGTAGGTTCCAAGGCGCCAGCGTTTTCGCTGGTTGCAGGTAATTTGTCCGACGCAACACTGGCGAGCTTTGCCGGCAAGCGCAAAGTGCTGAACATCTTCCCAAGCGTTGATACGCCAACCTGCGCTACTTCGGTACGCAAGTTCAACGCCGAAGCCAATGCGCTGCCGAACACCGTTGTACTGAACATCTCGGCTGACCTGCCATTTGCGCAGGCCCGTTTCTGTGGCGCTGAAGGCCTGGAAAACGTACAAAACCTGTCGACCCTGCGTGGCCGCGAGTTTATCGAGAACTACGGCGTGGCAATCGCCGATGGCCCGCTGGCCGGCCTGACTGCCCGTGCGGTTGTGGTACTGGACGAAAACGACAATGTGCTGCACAGCGAACTGGTCAAAGAAATCGCTGAAGAGCCTAACTACGAAGCAGCCCTGGCTGTTTTGAAGTAAGTCGAACTGCAAGCCCGAAGCGGCCCGGTACTTGAAAGTGCCGGGCCGCTTTTTTTTGCGCTCCATTCTGTTATCCCACAATTGCTGTCATCTTTTGCTCATGACCCCTCTATAACGTAAATAGCGGGTAAAGAACCTTTTCATAACGGTCTGCACTGCTTATCGTTCCACTTCCTGAAAATTCTCGCTCGCGCTAATGGTTGATCACTCCATGCAATCCTCTGTTTCCCACAAATCTCGTCGCTGGCTGGTTGCTCTGCTGGTCTTGCTGATAGTCCTTGGCCTGTGCTGGTGGCTATGGCCGTCTGCCGCAAAAAAGGCTGCGACCGATCAGCCCGCCGGGCACGCCGGTCGCTCGGGCATGATGCGCCCTGGCTTTGGTGGCTCGACCCAGCCCGTGCCGGTGCGGGTGTCGGAAGTCAAACAGGGTGATTTTCCGATTTATTACAAGGCGCTCGGTACCGTGACCGCATTGAACACCATCAATGTGCGCAGTCGCGTAGCCGGTGAGTTGGTCAAGGTCTACTTCAAGGAAGGGCAAATGGTCAAAGCTGGCGAGTTGCTGGCTGAAATCGACCCGCGCAGCTATCAAAATGCGCTGCTGCAAGCCGAAGGCACGTTGCTGCAGAATCAGGCCCAGCTGAAAAACGCCCAGGTCGATGTGCAGCGCTATCGCGGGCTCTACGCCGAGGACAGTATTGCCAAGCAGACCCTGGACACCGCCGAAGCGCTGGTCAGCCAGTATCAGGGTACGGTCAAGACCAATCAGGCTGCGGTCAATGACGCCAAACTCAACCTGGATTTTACCAAGATTCGCGCACCGATCAGTGGCCGTGTGGGCTTGCGCCAGCTGGACGTCGGCAACCTGGTAGCGGCCAACGATGCCACGGCGCTGGTGGTGATCACCCAGACCGAGCCGATAGTGGTCAGTTTCACCTTGCCCGAGAACAACCTCGCGCTGGTGCTTGAGCGTTATCGCAGTGGCGCGAAAATGCCGGTGCAGGCCTGGAACCGTGGCGATACCAAAGAGCTGGCAGTCGGTGTGTTGAGCAGCATCGACAATCAGATTGATATCACCACCGGCACCCTGAAATTCAAGGCGTTGTTCGAGAACCGCGATCAGGCGCTGTTCCCCAATCAATTCGTCAATGTTCACCTGCTGGCCGATACATTGAAAAACGTGGTGCTGGCACCGACTGCGGCGATTCAGTACGGCACCAACGGCTCGTTCGTGTATGCGATGGATGGCGACAACAAGGTCAAGATTCGCAGCATTAAAGTGGGCGCCACCGATGGCGACGTGAGCGTGATCGAAGAAGGCCTCAAGCCCGGTGATCGTGTGGTGCTCGAAGGTACCGACCGTCTGCGTGATGGTGGTGCTGTAGAGGTGGTCAACGACAGTGCCGAAGTACCGCAAACGGCTGCCGGGCAACTGCTCGATGGCGGTGCTGACACCGATACCGCGCCGGCCGCGGACACAACCAAGTCCAAGGCCCGCGAATGAACCTGTCGCGCCTGTTTATCCTGCGCCCGGTTGCAACCACGCTGTGCATGCTGGCCATCGTGTTGTCCGGGATCATCGCCTATCGCTTGCTGCCGGTATCGGCCTTGCCTCAGGTGGACTACCCGACCATCCGGGTGATGACCCTGTACCCCGGCGCCAGCCCGGATGTGATGACCAGTGCGGTGACGGCGCCGCTTGAGCGTCAGTTCGGGCAAATGCCGGGTCTGACGCAAATGGCCTCCACCAGTTCCGGCGGTGCTTCGGTGCTGACCCTGCGCTTCAACCTCGATATCAATATGGATGTCGCCGAGCAACAGGTGCAGGCCGCGATCAACGCCGCCAGCAACCTGCTGCCCAAGGATTTGCCGGCACCGCCGGTGTACAACAAGGTCAACCCGGCGGATACCCCGGTGCTGACCCTGGCCATCAGTTCCAAAACCATGCAGTTGCCCAAGCTCAATGACCTGGTCGACACGCGCATGGCGCAAAAAATCGCCCAGATCAGCGGCGTGGGTATGGTCAGCATTGCCGGCGGTCAACGCCAGGCGGTGCGGATCAAGGTCAACCCCGAAGCGCTGGCTGCCAACGGCCTGAACCTGGCGGATGTGCGCACCCTGATCGGTGCGTCCAACGTCAACCAGCCCAAGGGTAACTTCGACGGCCCGACCCGGGTGTCGATGCTGGACGCCAATGACCAGCTGAAAACCCCGCAGGAATACGCCGAGCTGATCCTTGCCTACAACAACGGTGCGCCGTTGCGGCTCAAGGACGTGGCCGAGATTGTCGACGGTGCCGAGAACGAACGCCTCGCGGCATGGGCCAACGAAAACCAGGCGGTGCTGCTCAATATCCAGCGCCAGCCCGGTGCCAACGTGATTGAAGTGGTGGACCGGATCAAGGCCCTGCTGCCGAGCATCACCGATAACCTGCCCGCCGGTATCGATGTCACGGTGCTCACCGATCGAACGCAAACCATCCGTGCCTCGGTGCGTGATGTGCAACACGAATTGCTGATCGCCATTGCCCTGGTGGTGATGGTGACCTTCCTGTTTCTGCGCCGCGCCAGCGCTACCATCATCCCGTCGATTGCCGTGCCGCTGTCGCTGGTCGGGACCTTCGGTGTGATGTACTTGGCCGGGTTCTCGATCAATAACCTGACGCTGATGGCCCTGACCATCGCCACTGGTTTTGTGGTCGATGATGCCATCGTCATGCTGGAAAACATCTCGCGCTATATCGAGGAGGGCGACAGCCCGATGCAGGCGGCGCTCAAGGGCGCCAAACAGATTGGCTTTACCCTGATCTCGCTGACCCTGTCGTTGATCGCGGTATTGATCCCGCTGCTGTTTATGGCGGATGTGGTCGGGCGACTGTTCCGTGAGTTCGCCATCACCCTGGCGGTGGCGATCCTGATCTCGCTGGTGGTCTCGCTGACCCTGACCCCGATGATGTGCGCGCGCCTGCTCAAGGCCGAACCCAAGCCTGAAGAGCAGGGGCGCTTTTACCGTGCCAGCGGCGCGTTTATCGACTGGATGATCGCCGAGTACGGGCGCATGTTGCAGTGGGTGCTCAAGCACCAGCCGCTGACCCTGCTGGTGGCCATCGGTACACTAGCCTTGACCGTGTTCCTGTATATGGTGGTGCCCAAGGGCTTTTTCCCGGTGCAGGACACCGGGGTGATCCAGGGCATTTCCGAGGCGCCGCAGTCAATTTCGTTCAGCGCCATGAGCCAGCGTCAGCAGGAGCTGGGCAAGATCATCCTGCAAGACCCGGATGTCGAGAGCCTGTCGTCTTACATCGGTGTGGACGGGGATAACCCGACGCTCAACAGCGGCCGTATGCTGATCAACCTCAAGCCCCACAGCGAGCGCAGCGACAGCGCCACCGAGGTGATTGCACGGCTGCAGCCGCAACTGGACAAGCTGTCGGGTATCCGCCTGTTTATGCAGCCGGTGCAGGACCTGACCATCGAAGACCGCGTCAGCCGTACCCAGTACCAGTTCAGCCTGTCGTCCCCGGATGCCGACCTGCTCAGTACCTGGACGCAAAAGCTGGTCACCGCGCTGTCCAATCAGCCTGAACTGGCCGATGTGGCCAGCGACCTGCAGGACAAGGGCTTGCAGGTGTACCTGGTGATCGACCGCGATGCGGCTTCACGCCTCGGCGTGTCGGTGGCCAATATCACCGATGCCTTGTATGACGCCTTCGGCCAGCGGCAGATTTCGACCATTTACACCCAGGCCAGCCAGTACCGGGTGGTCCTGCAGGCCAAGGACGGCGAGAAAATCGGCCCGCAGGCACTGGATCAGATTCACGTCAAAACCACTGACGGCGGCCAGGTGCGGCTGTCGAGCCTGGCCCGGGTCGAGGAGCGTCAGGCGCAACTGGCCATTTCCCATATCGGTCAGTTCCCTTCGGTGATGGTCTCGTTCAACCTCGCGCCCGGCGTAGCGTTGGGCGAAGCGGTCGAACTGATCGACCAGGTGCAGAAGGACATCGGCATGCCGGTGGGGGTCAAGACCGAGTTCCAGGGCGCCGCACAAGCCTTCCAGGCTTCGCTGTCGAGCACCTTGCTGCTGATTCTGGCGGCGGTGGTGACCATGTATATCGTGCTGGGCGTGCTCTACGAGAGCTATATCCACCCGATCACCATTCTCTCGACCCTGCCGTCGGCGGCGGTGGGTGCCTTGCTGGCGTTGATCCTCAGCGGCAATGACCTGGGCATGATTGCGATTATCGGCATCATCCTGCTGATCGGTATCGTCAAGAAAAACGCGATCATGATGATCGACTTCGCCCTCGACGCCGAGCGCAACCAGGGCATGGCGCCCGAGCAGGCGATCTATCAGGCGGCACTGCTGCGCTTCCGGCCCATTCTGATGACCACCCTGGCGGCGCTGTTCGGTGCGGTGCCGCTGATGCTGGCCACCGGCTCCGGTGCTGAATTGCGCCAGCCGCTGGGTCTGGTGATGGTCGGTGGTTTGCTGGTGAGTCAGGTATTGACCCTGTTTACCACGCCGGTGATCTATCTGTACTTCGATCGTTTGGGCCGTCGCTGGCGCGGCAATGCGACCCGGGCTGAGCAGGCGTCGGTATGAACCTGTCCGGCCCGTTTATCAAACGCCCGGTAGCGACCATGCTGCTGAGCCTGGCAATCATGTTGCTGGGCGGGGTGAGCTTTGGCTTGCTGCCGGTGTCGCCGTTGCCGCAAATGGATTTCCCGGTGATCGTGGTGTCGGCCAGTTTGCCCGGGGCCAGCCCCGAGGTGATGGCATCGACCGTGGCAACGCCGCTGGAGCGGGCCTTCGGTGCGATTGCCGGGGTCAATACCATGAGCAGCAATTCGAGCCAGGGCTCGACCCGAGTGATTTTGCAGTTCGATCAGGACCGCGACATCAACGGCGCGGCGCGGGAGGTGCAGGCGGCAATCAACGCCTCGCGCAACCTGCTGCCCAGCGGCATGAAAAGCATGCCGACCTACAAGAAGATCAACCCCTCGCAAGCACCGATCATGGTGCTGTCGCTGACCTCCGAGGTCTTGTCCAAGGGCCAGCTCTACGATCTGGCCTCGACCATTCTTTCGCAGAGCCTGTCCCAGGTGCCGGGTGTGGGCGAGGTGCAGATTGGCGGCAGCTCGCTGCCTGCCGTGCGTATCGAGCTGGAACCGCAACTGCTTAACCAGTACGGCGTCTCGCTGGATGACGTGCGTAACACCATTGCCAGTGCCAACGTGCGCCGGCCCAAGGGCGCTGTGTCCGACGGCGAGCGCAACTGGCAGATCCAGGCCAACGACCAGCTGGAAAAAGCCAAGGACTACGAGCCGCTGATCATCCGCTACCAGGATGGTGCGGCGCTGCGCCTGAGCCATGTGGCCAAGGTCAAGGACAGTGTTGAAGACCGTTACAACAGCGGGTTTTTCAATAACGACGCGGCGGTTTTGCTGGTGGTCAACCGCCAGGCCGGGGCCAACATCATCGAGACCGTGAACGCGATCAAGGCCCAGTTGCCGGCGCTGCAGGCAGTGCTGCCGGCCAGTGTGCAGTTGAACGTGGCCATGGACCGCTCGCCGGTGATCAAGGCCACATTGCATGAAGCGGAAATGACCCTGCTGATCGCCGTGGCGCTGGTGATTCTGGTGGTGTTCCTGTTCCTCGGCAATTTCCGTGCGTCGCTGATTCCGACGCTGGCGGTGCCTGTGTCGTTGGTGGGCACCTTCGCCATCATGTACCTCTACGGCTTCTCGCTGAACAACCTGTCGCTGATGGCGCTGATTCTGGCCACCGGATTGGTGGTGGACGATGCCATCGTAGTGCTGGAGAACATCTCGCGGCATATCGATGCCGGTGTGGCACCCATGAAAGCGGCCATGCTGGGGGCCAAGGAAGTCGGTTTTACCTTGCTGTCGATGAACGTGTCGCTGGTGGCGGTGTTCCTCTCCATCCTGTTTATGGGCGGGATTGTCGAGAGCCTGTTCCGCGAGTTTTCCATCACCCTGGCGGCCTCGATTATCGTATCGCTGGTGGTGTCCCTGACCCTCACGCCAATGCTCTGCGCACGCTGGCTCAAACCCCATGTGCCGGGCACGGAAAACGCCATGCAGCGTTGGAGCATCCGCCTTAACCAGCGCATGGTCAGCGGCTACGCGCGCAGCCTGGACTGGGTGCTGCGGCACAAGCGCCTGACATTGCTCAGCCTGCTGGTGACCATTGGCGTTAACGTGGCGCTGTATGTGGTGGTACCGAAAACCTTTATGCCGCAACAGGACACCGGGCAACTGATCGGCTTTGTGCGCGGAGACGACGGTCTGTCGTTCAGCGTGATGCAGCCGAAGATGGAAATCTTCCGCAAGGCGGTGCTGGCCGACCCTGCGGTAGAGAGCGTCGCCGGGTTTATTGGCGGTAATGGCGGCACCAACAACGCCTTTATGATCGTACGCTTGAAGCCGATCTCGGAGCGCAAGGTGTCGGCGCAAAAGGTCATCGAACGGCTGCGCGAGAGCATGCCCAAAGTGCCAGGCGGGCGCCTGATGCTGATGGCCGACCAGGACCTGCAGTTTGGTGGCGGGCGTGACCAGACCAGCTCGCAATACTCCTACATCCTGCAAAGCGGCGATCTGGGCGAGTTGCGCACCTGGTACCCGAAAGTGGTGGCTGCGTTCAAGGCGCTGCCGGAGCTGACCGCCATCGATGCCCGGGAAGGCCGCGGCGCCCAGCAGGTGACACTGGTGGTTGATCGCGACCAGGCCAAACGCCTGGGGGTGGACATGGACATGGTGACCGCCGTGCTCAACAACGCCTACAGCCAGCGGCAGATTTCCACCATCTACGACAGCCTGAACCAGTATCAGGTGGTGATGGAGGTCAACCCCAAGTACGCCCAGGACCCCGAAACCCTGAATCAGGTGCAGGTGATTACCGCCGATGGCCAGCGCATTCCGCTGTCGGCCATTGCCCACTATGAGAACAGCCTGCAAAACGACCGTGTTTCCCACGAGGGCCAGTTCGCTTCGGAGAGCATTGCGTTTGATCTGGCCCCCGGTGTCACCCTGGAGCAGGGTACGGCAGCCATTGAACGGGCGGTGGCCAAGCTCGGCCTGCCGGAAGAAGTGATCGTGAAAATGGCCGGCACGGGCGACGCCTTTTCCGCCACGCAAAAAAGCCAGCCCTTCATGATTCTCGGGGCGCTGGTGGCGGTGTACCTGGTGCTGGGGATTCTCTATGAGAGCTATATCCACCCGTTGACCATTCTCTCGACCTTGCCGTCGGCCGGGGTTGGCGCGTTGTTGAGCATTTACCTCACGGGCGGGGAGTTCAGCCTGATTTCACTGCTGGGGCTGTTCTTGCTGATTGGCGTGGTGAAGAAAAACGCGATTTTGATGATCGATCTGGCCCTGCAACTGGAACGGCATTCGGGCCTCGACCCGCAAGCGTCGATCCGCAGTGCCTGCCTGCAGCGTTTAAGGCCGATCCTGATGACCACCCTGGCAGCCATTCTCGGCGCCTTGCCACTGATGCTGAGCAGCGCCGAAGGCGCGGAAATGCGCCAGCCCCTGGGCCTGACCATCATCGGCGGGCTGATCTTCAGCCAGATCCTGACCCTTTACACCACTCCGGTGGTTTACCTCTATCTCGACCGCCTGCGCCATCGTTTCAACAAATGGCGCGGCGTGCGCACTGATGCTGCTCTGGAAACTCCGCTATGACCTCTCGTTTGTTTCTCCTTGCCCCAGCGTTGTCCGTTGCGCTGCTCAGCGCCTGTGCAATCGGCCCGGACTACCAGCGCCCGCAAACGGCGGCGCCCCTTGAGTTCAAACAGGCGGCCGGCTGGACCCAGGCCAACCCGAGCGACTCCCTGGCCCGTGGTGCCTGGTGGGAGTTGTACGGTGATCAGCAGCTCAACGGGCTGGTTG
Source organism: Pseudomonas fragi (assembly GCF_002269505.1). Classification (GTDB taxonomy): domain Bacteria; phylum Pseudomonadota; class Gammaproteobacteria; order Pseudomonadales; family Pseudomonadaceae; genus Aquipseudomonas; species Aquipseudomonas fragi_D. The sequence goes on from NZ_NQKQ01000010.1 coordinate 124,797, forward strand.
AAAAACTCAACAGCGCCAACCAGAGCGTTGCGCAGTCTGAAGCCCAGTTCCGTCAGGCCCGGGCCCTGGTGCGCAGTGCGCGTGGAGCGTTCTTGCCCAGCGCCGACCTGAGCGTGGGCAAGACCCGCTCCAGCCAGGGCACCGGCAGTTCCAACTCCAGCCTGACCAGCTCCAGCAGCGGCATTCGTGACACCTTGAATGCCCAGGTAGGGGTGAGCTGGGAAGCCGATGTGTGGGGCAAATTGCGCCGCGGCCTTGAAGCCAACGAAGCGAGTGCCGAAGCCAGCCTGGCTGATCTCGCGGCCATGCGTCTGAGCCAGCAGTCGGAGCTGGTGCAGAACTACCTGCAATTGCGAGTTATCGATGAGCAGAAGCGCTTGCTCGAAGCCACGGTCGAGGCCTATCAGCGCTCGCTGAAGATGAGCGAAAACCAGTACCGGGCGGGGATTTCCGGAAAGGATGCGGTGGCCCAGGCGCAAACCCAGTTACGCAATACCCAGGCCAGCCTGATCGATCTGATCTGGCAGCGGGCGCAATTTGAAAACGCGATAGCGGTGCTCACCGGGCAGGCGCCAGCGGGTTTCAACCTGGCGGAAATTAAAAACGTACCCAAACTGCCGCAGATCCCGGTCAGCCTGCCGTCGCAACTGCTGGAGCGGCGCCCCGACATTGCTTCGGCGGAGCGCTCAGTGATTGCGGCCAACGCCAATATCGGCGTGGCCAAGGCGGCTTACTACCCCGATTTCAGTTTGAGCCTGTCGGGTGGCTACAGCAGTAGTCAGTATCAGGACTGGATCAGCGTGCCCAACCGCTTCTGGTCGGTGGGGCCAAAAATCTCCCTGCCGTTGTTCGATGGTGGCCAGCGTTCGGCGGAAGTCGATCGTAACGAAGCTGCTTATGACCAGACCGTGGCCAAGTACCGCCAGACCGTGCTCGACGGACTGCGGGAAGTGGAAAACTACATGGTGCAGCTCAAGGTGCTGGGCGATGAGTCGGTGGTACAGGAGCAGGCTCTGGAGTCGGCCCGCGAGTCGTTGCGCCTGACCACCAACCAGTACAAGGCCGGTTTGATTGCTTACCTGGACGTGGTTTCGGTACAAACCACTGCTCTGAGTACCGAGCGCAGTGTGCTGAACCTGCTGCAAAGCCGGTTGATCGCCAGCGTGCAACTGATCGCGGCGCTGGGTGGTGGCTGGGATGGCAAGACCGAGTTGAGCGACTGACGCAGCCCCCCTCACCCCAACCCTCTTCCGGCGGGAGAGGGCTAGGGTGAGGGGCTTTTGATCCGGCTCAATACGGCCAGCTCGCCGCAATACTCTATATCCCCCGATCTGCCAGCCTCTCACGAATAAAACGTAAACCTGTCCTTGCCGCCATGCTTGGAGCCGTACAGCGCCTTGTCGGCCTTGGCCAGGGCCTGGTTGAGGGTGTCATCCTCTTCGACCCGGGCCAGGCCGATGCTGATGGTTACGGGGTGCGCGTCGGGATCTTCGCGTACCCGGCGACACAGGCTTTCCATCAGGGCTTCGACGTCTTCACGGCGTACGGCTGACAGGTAGACGGCAAACTCTTCGCCACCCAGCCGCGCGTATGCAAAATCAGTCATCACCGCCTTGATGCTGGCCGCGGTGCGCTTGAGCACTTCATCGCCAATATCATGGCCGTACTGGTCGTTGACCTTCTTGAAATTGTCGATGTCGATCATCGCCAGATAGTGGTCGCGCTCCCGGGGGATAGCTAACAGTTCATGCCCGGCCTGAAGCATGAAGGAGCGCCGGTTGGGGATCTCGGTCAGGGCATCAATGTAGGCCTGGGCCACCAGCAGTTTGGACATGGTGTAGTTGTGCAGCTTGACCCGGCGCAGCTTGAAAAAACTGTAGGTGGTCAGGCTGCACAGAAAGGTGAAGTAACACAGGATCAGCAAGCCGCGCAGGTCCATGACTGAAACATCGGTCATCAGGAAGGGGTTGAGCATGACACAGCTGATGGCGGCCACCGCCACGAACGCCCAGCGGCTGAGTGGCAGCACCGATGCGCTGTAGAGAATGCTTGAGGTGGCGAGTGCCAGCCAGATCGGCTGCGTCTCGGGGGGCAGGCCGAAAATGATCAGGCGCAAGCCGAGTGTGATGATGGCAACAAAGATCGTGTTGAGTACATCGAAGTGCCGGTAATTACCGACAAAGCCCAGAATGATGGTCAGCCCCACCATGACGCTGATAAACAGCAGGGACAAGCCGGTAAAGCCCTGGCCGCCCTTGGTGCTGACAATCAGGTTGAACAGCAACCAGATGGCAATGCTGGTGATGTAGGTCAGGCTGCAAAAATTGCGCAGTTTCTCAAAGTCATGTTGGGCAAATTCAGCTTGCAAGGCGGGCGGGGCGGCCTGTTTCGAGATCTCATTTTCAATGGTTTTGAGCATTGCGAGCCTTGATCACTGTCGGATGACGGAATCCGGGCGATCAAGCACTCAAGCAAGTCTGACGCCCGGGTTACGCAGATAACCCTAGCAGGAGTTGGCCGCTCATCGAAACCGGGCGTGCTGATCTTGGCGCGTTGTTCAGGTCAGGCATTTTGGCTGAAAGTTTCACCGATGCTGCGTCGGCGCGCGTGCTGTTCGCTGGCCCGGATCAGCTCTTCGAGATCTTCGGGGGTTACGTCGATAAATGCGTCCATTTGCTGCAATGCATGGTGCAAGTCTTCGGCGGTAATGCTCGGGTCGATCGATGCAGGCTGTGTAATGGTGGCAGGGCTCGGCTCGGCCGGCTTTTTCGGGTAACGCACGCGGGTCAGGTTGTTATAGGCCAGCGCTGCGAGCAGCATGCATACCGAGCTGAGCATTACCGGTGCCAGCATGCCCCAGCCAAGGCTGGCGCTGTCGGGGTCGGCCAGTACCACCAGCAGCGCCAGAGCCCCGGCAGGCGGGTGCAGGCAGCGCAGCAGGCACATGCACAGCAGCGCCAGGCCTACGGCCAGGCACGCACTGTCGAGGTTGCGGCCAAGAAAATGCACCACCCCCAGCGACACGACCGTGGCGCACAGATAGCCGCCAACAATCGACCAGGGTTGCGCCAGTGCACCGGAAGACACTGCAAACAGCAAAATGGCTGAAGCGCCCAATGGGCCGATCAGATGCATGGCCACGGGCAAGCCATAGAACAGGCTGCAGAACCACACACTGAACAGCGTGCCGAGGGACACACCAATGGCGGCACGGCTCCATTCAGTGGGGCGGGTGTTCGTAGCCGCAGGCAATAGGCGGCTGATCCAGCGGGTTTGCATGGTCAGGAAAATCCGGTTTTGTGGAGCGCGAAGGTAAAAAAAGGGCCTGGCGGGTTTACCGGCAAGCCCTTGAAAATGTTCCTTCATCTGGGGGAGGAACGCGTGCAGTCTGCCCCGTCGTTAACTAGTACGCAAATGCATAATAATGATGCTTAAGTGCATTTATTTTGATGTTTTGTGTGATGGAGCATTGCCCGGGCGAGCGGCCTGTTGAGCATCGACCAATACGCGCTCATGCCCCATTGCTCATTAAGCGTCGCTCGATCTGGTTGCATACGGCAGGGCCAGAGGTCTTTTCAGTTTGAGCAGGCCATCCTTATCCATGTACCCCCCTGTGATGACTTAGCACCTGGTGTGTGCATTTTCAGCCTGAGCATTGAATTTCTTGCTATAAACGCACTCCATTAGCCCCGCTGAGCACGTTTTTCGTCACTTTCCAGGTTTTGCTGGACAAATAGGTGTCTTTTCAGTTGCTGAGTCGATAACTCGGCCTTAGACTGCCGCCCCTCGTAAATTGAGTGCCGGGTGGCGCTTGAAATAGATGGCACCTAACTGGTTGGGATGAAGATCGGTCAGAACGCTCCCTAATTCGCCTTAATGCACGTATTTTTTATAGAGAAATCAATGACAAAGGATAAGTTGCTGGCCATGCCGGCGGATGACTACATGAATGCCGAGCAACATGCTTTTTTCAGCGAGCTGCTGCAGAACATGAAAGTCGAAACCCACGAGCGCATCGAGCAGAACCGCATAGCGATCGAGAGCCTGGACACTCCGGCTGATCCGGCTGACGCTGCTTCGGTTGAAGAAGAGCGCACCTGGCTGGTGAACGCCATCGACCGTGATCAGCGCATGCTGCCTCAGCTCGAGCAGGCGCTGGAACGTATCAAGGATGACAGCTTCGGCTGGTGTGATGACAGTGGCGATGCAATCGGCCTCAAGCGCCTGCTGATCAGCCCTACCACCAAGTACTGCATCGAAGCTCAAGAGCGTCACGAGCAAATCGACAAGCATCAGCGTCAAGCCTGAGGGCTTGACCTTGCCGGAGCCGTGCCCTGCGGTTCCGGTAGCTTGGGTTTCGCAGCCGTCCGCGCTGCATTCCCGGCCTCTGTTTTAACTCCCCGTAAAAATTTAATCCTGACGTTGAGCTGAGTGTCCTGGTGATGCCCCTTTAAATTTGGTACGGCGTTTCCACGCGACGCTGAAAAGAACGAGGACCAGCGTCATGAGCCACTCAAGCAATACGGGGTATGTATTGCGTGTCGGTATTTTTTTCGATGGCACGGCCAATAACCAGTTCAATCTCCTGTCCGGCCGCGAGCGCGAGGCCCGGGGCATCAAGGTCGACCCCGGCAGCAGTTATGCCGGTGTACCCACCAATATCGCCCGCCTGCATCGGCATTACCCTGTGCAAACGACGTTCAAGGATGCACAAGCGCTGACTTCACTCTACGTTGGCGGTATTGGCACAACCACAGGGGCCGTTGATACCTCCTTTCCGGGCCTGACCTATGGCCGTGGGCGCACCGGGGTGCTGGGCAAGGCCGATGAGGCTCTGGTACAACTGAGCCAATGCCTGGAGCACTTTGTACGTCTTGCTCCCGCCAATGCCCTGAGCCGTTTGCAACTGGACCTTTTTGGCTTCAGCCGCGGCGCGGCTGCAGCCCGCCACTTCGCTAACCAGGTGCATGCCACGGCCTTCGCGCAGCAGATTGCGCTGGCTTCTGACTTCCAGTGCAGCATCGAGTTTATCGGGCTGTTCGATACCGTCGCAGCGATGGGCGGGCTCCAGGATCTGGGCGATGTGGGTGATGACATCAACCCCGGGCTCAATTTGTATTTGGGGCCTGACTGTGCGCAACAGGTGGTTCAGCTGTGCGCACGGGATGAGCACCGACGCAATTTTTCCCTGACCCGCATTGCCCCGCAATGGCCGCTGGACATATCCCTGCCCGGTGCCCATGCCGATCTTGGCGGCGGTTATCCGCTCGAGATGCAAGAGCAGGTGCAGTTGACCCGCTGGCAGAGCAATCTGGTTAGCCCGTCCACGCCCATCAGGCTAACCAGTGCCTGGAAGCTGGCCCAGGCGCAGTTGCTGGAATGGCAAGCCAGGGACTTGATTGATCCGCTTGCTGCGCAAGACTCCGTGCAGGTACGCACCGAAGAGCAGATGGCCGGCAGCCGCCAGGACCCGATGAAGCGCGTGCAGGCCGCAGTCTTTATGCAGCGTCAGGTGCTTGGCCATCTTTCCCGCGTGTATTTGCGCATCATGCACTCGCTGGCCTGCAAGCAGGGTGTGCCCTTTACGGCTTTGGACAGTGTCCAGGATGCCTTGCCTGATGAGCTGTTGCCCATCGCTGCCAGGCTGGAGGGGCAGGTGCTGAAAGGCACCCTCAAGCTCACCGCTGCGCAGGAGCGTTTGTTGCGTCAGCGCTACGTTCATCAATCGGCCAATTTCAATGCCAACGTGGGCCAGGGCCTGGGGGTGCTCGACAAAGCGTTTTTCAATATTGCGCAAGAGGGTGGGCGCGCTGTGTACGGTCAAAAACCGCCGGTTTGAGCCTGCACCCAGGGGTAATTGTTACCGCTGATGCAATGCAGCTATGCAGGTCATAGCTTTTTCCAGCGACCTTAACGCTTTAATATGACCAACATCGTTAGGTAACTAACTAAATGGCGGGAGTAACCCTCATGTCCAATCGGGTTGATGTAGCCGTGATGATCGGCACGGGCGTGCCTCAAGGCTTGCGTGCCACGGGCCAAAAGGTCTGCTGGGTTGTGCTGGTCAACGGTGAGCAGCGCGGTACGGCGTTTTCTAACCGTATTGAAGCTGAAGAGTGTCGCGCTGCCTGGCTGGCGCAGCTGAGCGCCAACGCGTGCGCAATGCAGGTTCGGGCTCAGCGTGCTTGAAAGGGGGCGTCAGGATGCGTTCAGAGCGCCAGCGTCCACTGCCAGCTTCAGTTCCTGTGCCGAACCCTTGGCGGCAATTTCAGCCTGCTCGGCTGTCTTGAACCAACGGTCTTTCTCGACCTGGTGGTAAGTCACGGTTTTCAACGGTGGCTTGGCGCGCATCACAATCACGGCCTGAAACTCACCATCGACTTCTTTGGACTCGCCGCGGATAAAAAATTCGCCAATATCAAATTCCGTCACGTGTCGCTTTCCCTTCGAGGTAATGAAGCCGGACAACCCGGCGGCATGGGCCAGGCTGATTTTTTGGCCAGTATGGCAGTTGTTGACAGCCAGCGGCGCAGTTAACGACGAAAGCCCTGTAGAACCGGGCCCTAACCCAGAAATAATTGCCGATTCCCTGACTGAGTAGTGGATGTGTATACCCAACTTCGGGTATGAGCCGGTAGAATAGCGGTCCTGTCGTATTTTTAGTCTTGATGTCACATGCCACTCCTTGCCCCATCAGCCAGGAGATTTTGCTGTACCCGGTTTTTTAATAAGTGGGCTGAGGCCTTTTATCTGCTGCCTGTTATTTGTTCTGGTAGCGCCACTTCACGTTTTCGAGGGTTTTTCGTTGGCAGTCAGCAATCTGGAAATGCATGCGTTGTTTGTTCTGGGTGATTTGCGGGCACGTTTGGTCAAACTGTTCCAGTCCCGCTTTGTTTACGTTACCGAGCAGAACGCTGAAGGTATTTACATCGCTGAAATCGATACTGAATCAGCGCTGGTGGTAGATGACAAGCCGGGTCTGGGGCTTAAGGTCGGTGATCATTTTCGTGCAGCAGTCTTGCCCAGCCGCGAAGGTGGGAAGTTTGAAATCAAATTTCGCGACATCAAAATGACTATCTACGGCATCGGTGACTACGCCTATGTCAGCTCGCCCTTGGGCGAAGGCATCGTGTTCAAGGAAGGTCAGACCGTGATGCTGATCTTCGCTGCCCAGGAGCAGCTCAAGGAAGGCCTGAGCAAGACACTCAAGGCCGTTACCGCCAAAGCGGCCAAATGGCCCAAGGGCGAGTTGGCGTTCAAAGCCAGCAAAGAGTGACACGGCGCGCGCGCCCCATCCCTCAAACAGCCTAACCCTTACGGACGATGTTCAAGGCCCGGCCCCGTCTGATTATCGCGATCACTTTCAACCAGTGTGCGAGGGACCGCGAGCATGGGCGCTTTTGTCTTGTCATCGGCTGTGCAGCGCTGCGCCGAGCAATTAATGGCCCGGCGCAAAGTGTTGCTCGGCTTTTTTATGCTGGTGACCCTGGCCCTTGGTTACAGCGCCACCCATGTTCGGCTGGACCCCGGGTTCAACAAGCAGATCCCGGTGCGTCATGCCTACATGCTCAACTTCCTGGATTTCAGTCGCATTTTTACCGGTGCCAACCGCTTGCTGGTCAGCGTGCACTGGAAAGGCGAGGGGGATATCTATAACCCCGAATTCCTCGAAACCCTGCAACACGTCACCGACGATGTGTTCTATATCTCCGGGGTCAGTCGCCCCAGCGTAACGTCGCTGTTTACGCCCAACGTGCGCTATATCGAAATTACCGAAGACGGCTATGTCGGTGATCTGGTGGTGCCGCCGCAATACGCCGCCACGCCCGCCGACCTGCAACAGGTGCGCAGCAATGCCGCTCGCTCCGGGCAGATCGGCCGTTTGCTGGCCAATGACCTGAAGTCAGCGCTGGTGCGCGCCGACCTGCAGGACATCGATCCCAAAACCGGGCAACCGGTGAGTTACGTGCAAATCGCCCAGCGCCTGGAAGATATCCGCGCCAAATACAGCAGTGCCAACATCGAAATCAACATCGTCGGCTTTGCCAAGCTGGTCGGTGACGTGGTCGAAGGGCTGAACACAGTGATGGGCTTTTTTGCCATTGCCTTCCTGATTACCGGCGCGTTGCTGTGGCTGTATTCACGCTCGTTGCGCCTGACGCTGGTGGCGCTGTTTGTCGCCTTGCTGCCCGTCGTGTGGTTACTCGGCCTGTTGCCATTGCTGGGCCTGGGTATCGACCCGATGTCGATTCTGGTGCCGTTCCTGATCTTCTCCATCGGTGTGTCCCATGCCGTGCAAATGACCAACGCCTGGAAGCAGGAAGTACTGGCCGGGAGTGATTCGGTGAGTGCGGCCAAGGCGGCGTTCAGCAAGATTTTTATCCCCGGCGCGCTGGCGCTGCTGATGAACGCCCTGGGCTTCGGGGTGATCATGCTGATTGATATCCCCATCGTGCATGAGTTGGGTGTCACGGCCTGCATCGGTGTGATGCTGATGATCATCACCAACAAAATCATGCTGCCGCTGATCATCGCCCACCTGACGCTGGAGCCGCGCTTGCTGACGGCTCAGGCGCGCATTGCCAGTTCACGCCACCCGCTGTGGTGGCGGCTGTCGGCGCTGGCCACGCCCGGCCCGGCACTTTGGGTATTTGCCTTGAGCCTGTTGCTGCTGGTGGCCGGCGCGTACAAGGCCCGTGAACTGGCGACTGGTGATATCGGCTCAGGTGCGCCGGAGTTGCGCGCCGACTCACGCTATAACCAGGACAACCAGAAAATCATCAGCAATTACGCCATTGGCCTGGATGTGCTGTCGGTGTTCCTGACCATCCGCGATCGCAGTGAGGCCTGCCTGGACCCGGCCGTGATGCGGGCCGTGGAAACCTTCGATTTCAAGATGCGCGAAGTGCCCGGTGTGCAGTCGGTACAAAGCGTGGCGGGGATGAGCAAGCAAGTGATTGCCGGCAACAACGAAGGCAACCCGCGCTGGGCGGCCATCCCCGGTTCCGCCCAGGGTTTGCAGCAGGGCGCCTACGCCTATTCGCCGGACTCGGGGCTGGTCACTGATGGCTGCCAACAGATGCAGATTCTGGTGTTTCTGAGCGATCACGAAGGCGCCACCGTGGCCCATGTGCTGGCTGAGGCCAAGCGCATCATCGCCGGCATCCATGTGCCCGGTGTGGAATTCAAATTGGCGGGCGGCAATATCGGCGTCATGGCGGCCTCCAACGAAGCGGTCAAGCATGCCGAAGTGGTGATGCTGGCGGCGCTGTTCTTCTCGGTGGCGCTGTTCTGCCTGCTGACCTTTCGTTCGGTGCGCGCGGTGCTGTGCATTCTGGTGCCCTTGGCAATTGTCGCGGTGCTGTGCAATGCGCTGATGGCCCTGCTGGGCATTGGCCTCAAGGTCGCCACCCTGCCGGTAATGGCCTTGGGTGTGGGGGTAGGGGTGGACTACGGCATCTATCTGTACGAGCGCATCGAGCATGAGATGGCCGCGGGGCATGACCTGCGCGAAGCCTTCTACCGCGCCATGTGCCAGCGCGGTACGGCGGCGGTATTCACCGCGCTGACCATGTCATTGGGGGTGTGCACCTGGGTGTTTGCGCCGCTCAAGTTTCAGGCCGACATGGGTGTGCTGCTGGCCTTCATGTTTATGGTCAACGTGCTGGGGGCAATCTTCCTGCTGCCGGCACTGGCTGCGTGGTTCAACCTGGGCAAGCCGCTGGTGGGCAAACATCATCAGCCTGCACAACAACCTGTACTCGCTGCCGCAGGCTGCGATCGGACGCGCAGCGTTCGCGAAGTTTGAATCCAAAAACAACAAGGAGAACTCCATGGGACGCATCACCCACATGGGCGGCTGGCTGTCAGTCGCCCTGGCATTGCAGGGTTACAGCGCTCTGGCGCTGGCCCAGGCCCCTGCCGATCAAATCGCCCGGCTGGGCAAGGACCTGACCTGCGTCGGCGCTGAAAAGGCGGGCAATGCCGCAGGCACCATCCCTGCTTTTGGCGGCCAATGGCTGGGCGCGGCCCCGGGGATGAAATTCGAGGGCACGGGCAAACACCCGATCGACCCTTATCCCAATGAAAAGCCGCTGTTTGTGATCACCGCGCAAAACCTCAGTCAGTACGACGGGCACTTGTCCGAGGGGCAAAAAGCCCTGTTCAAACTCTACCCGCAAACATTCCGCATGCCGGTTTACCCTTCGCACCGTGACTTTCGTTTTTCTGACACGGTATGCAAGGCCACTCTGGAAAACGCCTCGGTCGCCAAGCTGGTCGATGATGGCGAAGGCGTGGTGGCCCGCACTGGCGGCGTGGCATTTCCCATTCCGCAAAACGGTATCGAGCTGCTGAAAAATGCCTCGCTGTTTACCGTGCGTGCCTGGACCGAGGAATACACCTCGGACAACGCTTATGTGCTCAAGGACGGCAATATCAACTGGGGCCGCGTGCACTCGCGCAACATGGCGCCGGGGCTGGAGCCGGGCAAGATCGGCGACACGGCGGGCAACTCGTCTTTCTACCTCAACGAAACCCTGCTGCCACAGCGCGACAAGGGTGAAATCAACACCGGTACCGAGTACTGGAACGACAAGACCGAACCGCGCCAGAGCTGGCGCTACGACCCGGGTACGCGGCGTGTGCGGCAGTCACCGGGTTACGGTTTCGACATGGCCTTCCCGGGCTCCGGCGGTTCGATCACCGTCGACGAAGTGCGCATCTTCAACGGCTCGGCCCAGCGCTACAACTGGAACATTGTCGGTAAAAAAGAGCTGTATATCCCCTACAACACAGCCCGCCTGCACGCTAATGACCTCAAGTACGCGAGCATGCTCACCCCCGGGCATATCAACCCTGACGACATGCGTTACGAGCTGCATCGCGTGTGGGTGCTTGAAGGTGTGCTCAAGCCGGGCAACCGCCATCTATATGGCAAGCGCACGCTGTATATCGACGAAGACAGCTGGTTCCCGATCATGGGCGACAACTACGACAACCGTGGTGAGTTGTGGCGCACCTCGATGGTCAATTACTTCTACGCCCCCGAAACCCAAACCTGGCAGGCCGGTGTTGGCCTTTACCACGACTTGAATGCCGGCAGTTACCTGGCCTTTAACCTGATCAACGAACAACGCAACGGCTATGTACTGAACAAGGGCGGTTTTGCTGCAGGCGACTTCGGCCCTGAAGCGGCACGCCGTGCCGGCAAGTAACGCCCTGACTCCATCCTGCTGTCTGCCACGGGCCCTGCCTGTGCGCAGGTGGCCGGGCGGGGCAAAACAACAAGAACAAGGAGCAAGGCATGTTCAAGCACTACACGCGTGTTGTCGGGACCGGTTTGTTGTCGGGGCTGAGCGGCCTGGCCCTGGCGGCGCCTACCCTCGAGCTGGGTGAAAACACCACCCTGGACTCGTCGCTGACCGTCAACTACACGGCCTCGATGCGTACCGAAAAACCGGATCACGAATACCTCAACAACATCAACTACGACGATGCGACGCGCAACTTCAAGCGCGGCTCACTGATCAACAATCGGGTCAGCGTATTTGGTGAATTGATGCTCAAGCACGACAACCTCGGTGCGGTGATGCGCGCCAGCCATTTCTATGACGAGGTCTACCACCAGCGCAACGACAACGACTCGCCGGACACGGTGAACAAGACCGGGCGCTACAACGACTTCAGCCGGGACACGCGCAAACTCAGCGGCAGCAAGGCGCGGTTGCTGGATGCTTATGTGTATGGCGATTTTACCGTCAACGATGACCAGTACCTGTCACTCAAGGCCGGGCGGCATCTGGTGGCGTGGGGCGAGAGCCTGTTCTGGCCCAACATCAGCCAGGGCCAGGCGCCGGTGGACGCGACCAAGTTCAACGTGCCCGGCACTGAGGCCAAGGATGCCTATTTGCCGGTGGGGCAGATCTCGGGTTCGTGGTCGGTCAACGAGGACCTGGCCCTGCTCGGGTTCTACCAGTACAAATGGGAAGAAACCCAACTCAACCCCGTGGGTGACTACTTTGGCAGCGACACCTTTGGCCCGGGGGCGGAATTTTTCCGGTTGGCGCCGGGCATCGTCGACAATCTGCCCAACGGCGCAGCAGTCGGCTACGGCGGTTCAGTCAAGCCGGGCGACAGCGGTGAGTGGGGCGTTGGCACGCGCTACCGGCTGACGCAAAACACCGAGATCGGCCTGTTCCACTACCGTTACCACGACCGAGTGCCGGCGCTGTTTTTCGACTTTACCGGGCAGACCCACTATTCCTCGCTGAACAAGGCGGGGGGCAGCGGCAATGGCCCGAGCTACCAGCTGGGCTACTTTGACAACATCAAACTCACGGGCGTGAGCTTTACCACCAAGGCGGGTGATTCGGTGCAGTTTGCCGGTGATCTGAGCTACCGCGACGGCGCGGCGGTGTACCTGAGCAACGGTGCCCCGGCGCGCGGGCAGGTGTGGCAGGGCAACTTGAATGCTGTGTACATGATCGGCCCGACATTTATGGCGCAGCAGACCACCTTGATGACCGAAGTGGTGCACCAGCGTATCCAGGGTGTGGATGACCTGACCATTACCGGTGGCGGGGCGGGTACGGACGGGACGTTCAACAAGTATGTGTATGACGGTCAAACCCGTGGTTCAAGCCTGCTGGGCATCGGTGCGTATTTCGATCATCCCAATGTGTTCAACGGCTGGGACTTGACCACCAAGGCGACCTGGACCCAGAACATCGACGGTAGCGCTTATTCGGGGCTGGGTCGTGCTGAAAAGCGCCTGACATTGGGCGGTGATTTCAAGTACCTGGGCAACTTCCAGATGGGGCTGACCTATGTGGCGTACCTGAGCTCGGCCGATATTGCCCAGGGACGGACAATGGCGGATCGGGATTACCTGTCGTTCAATGGCAAGTACACTTTTTGATCCATGCCCTCACCCCAACCCTCTCCCGAAGGGAGAGGGGGCTGACCGAGTTGATTCTGGATTCAACTCAATCCTGTCAGCCTGCCGAAACCCTTGAAGTTCCCCCAATCAGCTCCCTCTCCCTCCGGGAGAGGGTTGGGGTGAGGGGGCTCTTGATTGAAGGCACTTTTAACGCGCTTCCCGCGGCATCCCCAGCGCCCGCTCGGCAATGATATTGCGCTGAATCTCGCTGCTGCCGCCGTAGATAGTATCCGCCCGGGTGTACAGGAACAGTGCCTGTAAACGGGTCAGTTCATAAGGCCCTCCAGCCAGCAGTTCAGCTTCGGGGCCCAGCACGTCCATCGCCAGCTTGCCCAGCTCGACATGCCAGCTTGACCACGCCAGCTTGTAGATTGTCGCTTCGGGTCGCAGGCTGCCATCCTGTACCCCGGACAACATGCGCAACGAGTTGTAGCGCAACACCCGCAAGCCGCTCCAGGCCTGGGCAATGCGCTGGCGCAACAGGGGGTCTTGCGCCGCGCCATTGCTCTTGGCAATAAGTACCACCTCATCCAGTTCGTTCTGGAACTGCATCTGCTGGCCCAGGGTCGAAACCCCGCGCTCGAACCCCAGCAGCGCCATGGCGATTTTCCAGCCATCGCCCGGCTGACCAATCAGGTTGTCGGCACTGGTTGTGGCCTGATCGAAAAATACTTCGTTGAACTCGCACGAGCCAGTCAGTTGCCGGATCGGCTGCACCTTGATGCCACTCTGTTGCATTGGCACTAATAAAAACGACAATCCGCGGTGACCCACGCTGCCCGTTTCGGTGCGGGCCAGCACAAAACACCAGTCCGCTTCATGGGCCAGTGAAGTCCAGACCTTCTGCCCGCTGATCAGCCACTGCCCGCTGTCGCTGTCCAGACGGGCACGGGTCTTGATATTGCTCAGATCCGAGCCGGCACCCGGTTCCGAATACCCCTGGCACCAGAAATCCTGCCCGGCCAGTATCGGTGGCAAAAACCGCTGCTGCTGGTCTGACGTGCCAAACACTGCAAGCGTTGGCCCCACCAACCCTTCGCCAATATGGCCCATGCGCCCCGGACCGCCAGCGCGGGCGTACTCTTCAAAAAAGATCACCTGGCGGTTGATGCTCAAGCCCCTGCCTCCGTGCTCCTGAGCCCAGCCCGCGCCAATCCAGCCGCCCTTGGCCAGTTCCTGTTCCCAGGCTTTGCGCAAGGCCGGTGCAAAGTCTTCATCACCCGGCCCGCCGCGAAAACGCAGTGGCGCGAAATCGCCGCTCAGGTGCTGTTGCATCCACTGGGCCACCTGCTGGCGGAATTGTTCATCAGCCGCACTGAAACCAATGTTCATGACAGTTCTCCGAAGATCTGCTTGGCCAATTGCTCACGGTGAAAAGCGGGGGAGCCCAGTAGTTGCTCGCTGGCACGGGCCCGTTTGAAATACAGGTGCGGGTCATATTCCCAGGTAAACCCCACGCCGCCATGCATCTGGATCGATTCGGCAGCACAGTGAAAAAAACCTTCGCTGGCGTGAATCTTGGCCGTGGCAGCGGCTTCACCCAGTTGCTGTTGCGCAGCCGGGTCGCCATCAATATTCAGGCATTGATCGGCAATGCAGGCAGCGTAGTAACTGGCCGACCTGGCGCATTCAATTTCCAGCATCAGGTCGGCACAGCGGTGCTTGATGGCCTGGAAGCTGGCGATGCGCCGGCCAAACTGCTCACGGCCGTTGATGTAGTCCAGAGTCATGTTCAGGGACTGTTGCGCACCACCGGTTTGTTCGGCGGCCAGTCCGATACAGGCAATGCGCAGCACGTCGCGCAGCATCGGCCAGCCCTGACCGGGTTCGCTGAGCAGGTGTACATCCTGCAGTTGCACATCCGTAAGGGTCACAGTGGCAATGCGCCGGGTCTGGTCGAGTGTGGGTTGACAGTGACGGGCCAGACCGGGGGTGTCGGCGGAAATGGCAAACAACCGGATCCCCGCTTCGCCGACACTGCCCGGTGTGCGGGCAGCGATAATCAGCAAGTCGCAGTCAGCGCCATCGATGACGTGCAGGTACTGGCCGTTGAGTCGATAACCGCCCGTGCAGCTTTGTGCATACACCTGCACGGCGGTGTCATCCCAGCGTGAGGCGCTGGCGTAGGCCAGGCTGGCCGTGACTTCACCGGCGGCAATCAATGGCAGCCAGTGAGCCTTGAGGGGTTCATTGCGGCTCATCAGCAGCGCAGGCAAGGCCAGGCAACAGGTGGCGTAGAACGCCGAGGGCAGCAAGCGCCGGCCCAATTGCTCCTGCAACAGGCAGACTTCGACAAAGCCCAGCCCCAGGCCGCCATAGGCCTCGGGGATGGCCAGGGCAGGCCAGTACAGCTCGCCTGCGATACGCGCCCAGGTAACCGGGTTGTAACCCTGTTCGCTGGCCATGGCCGCACGCACTTCGGCGGAACTGGCCACCTGGGCCAAAAAGCGTTCGGCAGATGATTGAATCATTTGCTGCTCGTCAGACAGGGCAAGCTCCATGGGGCGGCTCTCATCGTGGAAATACAGGATATGCCGCAAGCATGCGAGCGCGCTGAGCGGGTGCAATCCCTGAATTGGACTAGTCCTTTTGGGCAGAGGTCAGCACCCAGCAACGCCACCCACGTTAGTCTCAACGGACGATGATTCGCCACTGCGCCGTTCCCATACTCCCCCCATGCCTTTGCCAACCCGGGAGCACCTGTGAACAGCGCAACTCATACCGCATTTCACACCAGCATCGACGCAGGCGTCGCTGAGCTGGTGATCGACCGGCCACCGGTCAATGCCCTCGACAGCCAGGAATGGCTGGACCTGGCGCATACCCTCGAAGCCCTGGGCCAGAACCCGCAAGTGCGCGTCATCGTGATCCGCTCCGAGGGGCGTGGTTTTTGTGCCGGGGTCGATATCAAGGAGCTGGACGCCCACCCCGAGCGCATCGTGACTGTCAACGCCGGCAACTACGCCACCTTCAAGGCGGTGCATCGCAACCCGGTGCCGGTGATTGTTGCGGTACATGGTTTTGTACTGGGCGGCGGGATCGGCATTACCGGCGCTGCGGACATCGTCGTCGCCTCCGATTGCGCCACGTTTGCACTGCCTGAAGTGGATCGCGGGGCGATGGGCGGCGGAGCGCACTTGCAGCGTTTGTTCCCGGTGCAAAAAGTCCGTTACCTGTTCCTGACCGGCGACAAAATCAGCGCCGTCGACGCCCAGCAGTACGGCTTTATCGAGCGCGTGGTGCCCCGCGAGCAACTGCGCGAAACCGCCCTGGAAATCGCCCGCAAGATCGCCAGTAAAAGCCCGGAGATGATCCGTATCGCCAAGGAGGCGCTCAACGGTATCGAAGACGGCAATCTGGAAGACAAATATCGCTGGGAGCAGGGTTTTACGCTGCAGGCCTACAACTGCGCGGACTCCGCTGAAACCCGTCGCGCGTTCGTTGAAAAACGCGACGCCACGTTCTGAGGAGCTGAAGATGGATCTGACTTACTCCCCCAAGCAGAAAGCTTTCCGTCAGGAGGTGCGCCAATGGCTGGCGGACAACCTGCCGGCCACCCCGCTGGCCAGTTACGACACCCGTGAAGGTTTCGAGCAGCACCGCCAGTGGGAAGCCAAGCTGTTCGAAAGCCGGCTGTCGATGGTCATGTGGCCTACCGAGCTGGGCGGGCGCGGCTGCGATTTGATCGAGTGGCTGATTTTTGAAGAAGAGTATTACGGTGCCGGCGCGCCGATGCGGATCAATCAGAACGGCCAGTTGTTGCTGGGGCCGACGCTGATGGAGTTCGGTACCGAGGCGCAGAAAAAACGTTTCCTGCCACGCATGGCGGCCAGTGCCGATATGTGGGCCCAGGGCTGGTCGGAACCCAACGCCGGTTCCGATATGGCGGCAATCACCAGCAAGGCCAGCCGTGACGGTGACAGCTACGTGCTTAACGGCCAGAAAACCTGGTCGACGCGGGCGATTTTTGCCGACTGGCTGTTCGGTCTGTTTCGCAGCGATCCCGGCTCAAGCCGTCACCACGGCCTGTCCTTTGTGATGGTGCCGCTCAACGCGCCGGGGGTCACGGTACGTCCGATCAAGGCCTTGAACGGCAAGGATGCGTTTGCCGAAGTGTTCTTCGACGACGTGCGCATACCGCTGGAAAACCGTATCGGTGACGAAGGGCAGGGCTGGCATGTAGCAATGGCCACTGCCGGTTTCGAACGCGGTTTGCTGCTGCGCTCGCCGGCGCGCTTTCAGTACACGGCGCGCAAGCTGGTGGAGCTGTATCAGGCCAACCGCGCCAGCGCGGACCGCGACCCGAGCCTGGGCGATGCGGTGTGCAAGGCCTGGATGGATGCGCAGGCGTACACCCTGTCTTCCTACCACACCGTGGGGCGTTTGAGTCAGGGCGCGCAGATTGGCGCCGAGTCGAGCACCAACAAGATTTTCTGGTCGGAGCTGGATTTGCGCATGCACGAAACCGCCATGCGCATTCTCGGCGCCAGTGGCGAACTGACCGGTAAATCGGCGGATGGTCACGACTGGCTGGAGGGCTTTCTGTTTGCCCAGGCCGGGCCCATCTACGCCGGCACCAACGAGATCCAGCGCAATATCATTGCCGAGCGCATGCTCGGTCTGCCGAAGTGAGGCCGGGCATGGACTTTACCTTTACCGAAGACCAGATCACCTTCCGCGAGGCCATCAGCCGTTTTCTGATGACCGAAGCCGCCCCCGAGATGCTCCGTGAAATCTGGGAAACCGATGTCGGCCGCTCCCCGGATCTGCGCAACAAGATTGCCGAGCAGGGCCTCACCGCGCTGTCGATCCCCGAGGCCTTTGGCGGCCTGGGCATGGACGATGTGGCCTGGGCGCTGATGACACAGGAATTGGGTTACTACGCCATTCCGGACTCGCTGGCTGACACCGCGTATGTGGCCAGCGCGCTGATTGCCGGGCTGGATGAGCGTGTTGCCCGGCGCGGCGAATGGCTGGAACGTATAGCCGATGGCAGCCTGCGGGTTGCCATCGGTCACCCGGTCAACCCGCTGGTGGCTGACGCGGCCCACGCCGACTTGCTGCTGCTGGCCCATGGCGATGAAGTCCACGCCGTGCCGCGCAGCCAGGTGGATGTGCAAAATCACGCCAGCATCGATGCCTCGCGACGCCTGGCGCAGGTCAGCTGGCAACCTGCCGCTGCCACCCTGGTGGCGCAAGGCGAGCACGGTCGTGAACTGTGGTCGCAAGCCCTCAACCGCGGCGCGCTGTCGGTGGCCGGGCAGTTGCTTGGGCTGGCCCAGCGCATGCTGGATTTGTCGGTGGACTACGCCGCGCAGCGCAAACAATTTGGCAAGCCCATCGGCAGTTTCCAGGCGGTCAAACATCACCTGGCCGACGTGGCCACGGCGCTGGAGTTCGCCAAGCCGGTGCTGTACCGCGCTGCATACGCCCTGGCCAACAACGAGCCGAATGCCGCGGTATGGGTGTCCCAGGCGCGTCTTGCCAGTTGTGAAGCCAGCTGGCTGGCGGCCCGCCACGGCATTCAGGTGCACGGCGCGATGGGTTACACCTGGGAAGTCGACCTGCAAATGTTCATGAAACGCGCCTGGGCGCTGGACAACGCCTGGGGCGACCGCGCGCTGCACAAGACCCGTGTGGCCGAGTATGTATTAAGTGGCGCGGCGCCTTTGGGCTGCGGTCACACGTTCGAGGATTGATCGATGCCTGAAGCCTATATTGTTGATGCCCTACGCAGCCCCACCGGCAAACGCAAGGGCGGGCTGGCCCACGTCCATGCCATCGACCTCGGCGCCCATGTGCTCAAGGCACTGGTGGAGCGCAACGCAATTGCGGCCGATGAATATGACGACGTGATTTTTGGCTGTGTCGACACCATCGGCTCCCAGGCCGGTGATATCGCCCGCACCAGCTGGCTGGCCGCCGGTTTGCCGCTGAACGTGCCGGGCACCACCATCGACCGCCAGTGCGGCTCATCACAACAGGCGCTGCACTTCGCCGCACAGGCGGTGATGAGTGGCACTCAGGATGTGATTGCTGTGGGTGGCGTGCAGACCATGACCCAGATTCCGATTTCCTCGGCGATGCTGGCCGGTCAGCCGCTGGGTTTTGCCGATCCGTTTTCTGGCAGCAAGGGCTGGAAAGCGCGTTTTGGCGAGCAACCGGTCAACCAGTTCTACGCCGCTCAGCGTATCGCCGACCACTGGAACATCAGCCGCCAGGACATGGAAGCCTATGCTCTGGAGAGCCATCGCCGGGCGCTGGCCGCCATGGCCGCCGGCCGTTTCGTCAACGAAATCGTGCCCTGTGAAGGGGTAAGGGACGACGAAACACCGCGCCATACCAGCCTGGCCAAAATGGCCGAACTGGAGCCGGTGTTTGCCGAGTTTGCGTCGATCACCGCTGCGGTATCCAGCCAGACCTGCGATGCCTCGGCCGCCTTGCTGGTGGTCTCCGAGGCGGCGCTCAAACGCTACAACCTCACGCCACGGGCGCGGATCCATCACCTCTCGGTGCTGGGCGACGACCCGATCTGGCACCTCAGAGCACCGATCGCAGCGACCCGCGCGGCGCTGAAAAAGGCCGGCATGCGTATGCAGGACATTGACCTGGTTGAAATCAACGAAGCCTTCGCCTCGGTGGTCATGGCCTGGGCCAAGGAGCTGGATTTCGACCCTGCCAGAACCAACGCCAATGGCGGCGCAATTGCCCTCGGCCATCCGCTGGGGGCCAGCGGCGCGCGGTTGATGACCAGCCTGCTCAACCAGCTTGAGCACAGCGGTGGCCGCTATGGCCTGCAAACCATGTGCGAAGGCGGCGGGCAAGCCAACGTGACGATTATTGAGCGCCTCTAGGAGCAACGACATGGCAATTTGTGCAGAACGTACCGTCATCATTACCGGCGCGGGCGGCGGTTTGGGCCGCGCCTATGCGCTGGCATTCGCTGAGCAGGGTGCCAATGTGGTGGTCAACGACATTCGTCGCGAAGCCGCAGAAGAGGTGGTGGCCGAAATACGCGAGGCAGGCGGACAGGCCATCGCCAATGCCGATGACATCACCACCCTCGCCACGGCGCAGCACATCGTCGACGCTGCGCTGGCGGCGTTTGGCGAAGTGCATGTGCTGGTCAACAACGCCGGGATCCTGCGCGACCGCATGTTTATCAGCCTGGGTGAAGATGACTGGGATGCGGTGATGCGCGTGCACCTGAAGGGGCATTTTTGCCTGGCCAATATTCTTGGCAAGCGCTGGCGCGACCTGGCCAAGGCGGGTAAGCCGGTGGCGGCGCGCATCATCAATACCAGTTCCGGCGCGGGCCTGCAGGGTTCGGTGGGGCAGTCCAACTACAGTGCGGCCAAAGGCGGGATTGCCGCACTGACCCTGGTCCAGGCAGCCGAGCTGGCGCGCTACGGTGTGACCGCCAATGCCCTGGCCCCAGCGGCACGTACCTCGATGACTGAAAACGCGATGCCGGACATGGTGAAAAAACCTGAAGACGGTGGCTTTGATTCATGGGCCCCGGAAAACGTCGCGCCGCTGGTGGTATGGCTGGGCAGTGAGCTGTCGGGGGAGGTTACCGGGCAGATCATCGAAAGCCAGGGCGGGAGATTGTCCCTGGGCGATGGCTGGCGCACCGGGGTGACCCGCGACAAGGGCGCGCAATGGCAGCCCGAAGAAGTGGGCGTTGCCCTGGGCCAGATTCTGGCCGAAGCACCTGCGCCGCAGCGGGTGTGGGGTAGCTGATAGCGCAGGCCCTCACCCCGACCATGGATCAGCTTTTGCCTTTAGTCCCCTCTCCCTCCGGGAGAGGGCCAGGGTGAGGGGCTTTTGATTTGCCGCATAACAAGAGAATTCAACCATGAGACAAGCCCCCCCTTATGTCCTCGGCCACCAGCTACTGGCTGGCAAGTCGATTTTGATCACGGCCGCAGCCGGCGCCGGTATCGGTTATGCCGCGGCCAAACGCTGTGCCGAAGAGGGCTGCCGCGCCCTGATGATTTCCGATATCCACCCGCGCCGCCTCGAAGAAGCCGTCGAACGGCTCAAGGCTGAAACCGGCTTGCAGGCGGTCTACGGGCAGTTGTGCAACGTTACCGTCGAAGCCGACGTGCAGGCCCTGGTCGCCGCAGCCGAAGAGGCCCTGGGCGGTGTCGATGTGCTGATCAACAACGCCGGGCTTGGCGGGCAGGTGCGCCTGACCGAAATGACGGATGAGCAGTGGTCCTCGGTGCTGGATATCACTCTGACCGGCACCATGCGCATGACCCGCGCCATGCTCCCGCACATGGAACGTCGTGGTGCCGGGGCCATCGTCAACAACGCCTCGGTACTGGGCTGGCGTGCGCAAAAGGAACAGGCCCATTACGCCGCCGCCAAGGCCGGGGTCATGGCCCTGACCCGTTGCAGCGCCCTGGAAGCTGCCGAAAGCGGTGTACGGATCAACGCCGTAGCGCCGTCGATTGCCCTGCATGACTTCCTGAAAAAAGCCGCCAGCAGCGAATTGCTCGACCAGCTCACCAGCCGCGAAGCCTTTGGCCGCGCCGCCGAAGTCTGGGAAGTGGCCAATGTCATGGTGTTTCTGGCCAGTGACTACGCCTCGTATATGGTCGGCGAAGTGCTGCCTGTCAGCTCGCAACAAGCGTGAGGCACAGAGTATGAGCACAATTTTCAGCAGCGCCGGGCAGTTGCTGGCGGCCGAGGGCCTGGATCTGGGGCGCACCGACTGGCTGTTGCTGACCCAGGAACGGATCAACCTGTTTGCCGAGGCCACCGGTGATCACCAGTGGATCCACGTCGACCCTGAGCGTGCCGCCCATGGCCCGTTTGGTGCCTGCATCGCCCACGGCTACCTGACTCTGGCTCTGGCCAACCTGTTTATGCCGCAACTGATGCAGTTCGAAAACCTGGCCATGGGCGTCAACTGTGGCACTGACCGGCTGCGCTTCCCGGCAGCGGTCAAGGTCGGTTCGCGAATCCGCGGCCATGGCCAGGTGGTGCGGGTGGAGGTGCTGGGTCAGGCCGTGCAGGCAGTGGTGCGCATGAGCGTCGAAATCGAAGGCAGCGAACGCCCCGGCTGTGTGGTGGACACCATCAGCCGCTACACCTTCAACCCTCTTGAACAGTGAGCCTTGAACATGAATTTGAATGACGTTGTGATCGTATCCACCGCCCGCACGGCCCTGACCAAATCCTTCCGTGGCTCGTTCAACGATACCGAGGCGCCAGTGCTGGGCGGCCATGTGGTGCGTGCCGTCGTCGAGCGCGCAGGTATCGAGCCGGGTTCGGTGGAAGACGTGATCATGGGCGCCGCCGCCCAGCAGGGTACCCAGAGCTACAATATCGGGCGCCTGTGTGCGTACACCGGTGGCTTGCCCGATACCGTGCCGGGCATGGCGCTCGATCGCATGTGCGCCTCGGGCCTGATGAGTATCGGCGTGGCGGCCAACGGCATTATGACCGGCGAAATGAAGATTGCCGTGGCCGGTGGCGTGGAGTCGTTGTCGCTGACCCAGAACAAGTACAAGAACACCTACCGCGCCCAGTCCGAGGCCGTGCTTGAGTGCATGCCGACGGCGTATATCCCGATGCTTGAAACCGCCGAAATCGTCTCCCGGCGCTACAACATCAGCCGCGAAGTACAGGACCAGTATGCCCTGCAGAGCCAGCAGCGCACCGCCGCGGCCCAGGCTGAAGGCCTGTTTGCCGATGAGATCGTGCCATTGGCAGCGCGCAAGCTGTGCTTTGACAAGGAAGGCAAGCCCAGCGGCCATCAAGACGTGATCGCGGACCGTGACGAGTGCAATCGTCCCTCCACCACCCTCGAAGACCTGTCGAGCCTCAAGCCGGTGTGGAAAGACGGCAAGTGGATTGAACAGGGTGAGTTCATTACGGCAGGCAACGCCTCGCAGTTTTCCGATGGTGCCGCTGCGGTCTTGCTGATGAGCCGTGCCGAAGCCAGACAACGTGGAATCGAAGCCCTGGGCGTGTATCGCGGGATTGCCGTGAGCGGCTGTGCGCCGGAAGAAATGGGCATTGGTCCGGTGTATGCGATTCCAAAGTTGCTCAAGCGTTTTGGCCTGAGCGTTGCGGACATTGACCTGTGGGAAATCAACGAAGCGTTCGCCTGCCAGGTGGTGCATTGCCGTGACTTTCTGCAGATTCCCAATGACCGTCTGAACGTCAATGGCGGGGCGATTGCCATTGGTCACCCGTTTGGCATGTCAGGTGCGCGGATGGTGGGGCACAGTCTGCTCGAGGGGCGTCGCCGTGGTGCGCGGTATGTCGTGGTTGCCATGTGCATCGGTGGCGGGATGGGGGCGGCGGGGTTGTTTGAGCTGAGCTGAAGGCAGGGGGACAGTTTCTTTGTGGGAGCGGGCTTGCCCGCGATTCAGGCAATGCGGTCAGGCAGGCATACTGCGGCGCGGCCATCGCGGGCAAGCCCGGCTTCCACAGGGAGGGCAGGGGGGTGTAGGAATTAGTCGTGTGGATAGGTGCGTTCGGGCAGGGAAGCAGTACAATTGCGCTTTTTTACCGGGCATGGACGCTGTTCGGCATCTGTTCACGAGAAGGCCCATGGTTTCCGCTAGTTACTCCCCCGCGCTGGTTCTGATTTCCTTGTGTGTCGCCATTCTGGCTTCGTACACCGCCCTTGATCTGAGTGGTCGCATCGCCACGGCGCGAGGCCGGGCCGTGTACCTGTGGATCGCCGGCGGCGCACTGGCCATGGGTTTTGGCGTGTGGTCGATGCATTTTATCGGCATGCTCGCGCTGGAGTTGCCACTGGCGCTGGGCTACGACCTGGGGCTGACCCTGTGGTCATTGCTGGTGGCCATCCTGTCGTGCGGTTTTGCCTTGTGGCTGGTCAGTCAGCCGCGGTTGCCGGCCCTGCAATTGCTGTTCGGTGCCCTGATCATGGGCGCGGGCATCAGTGCCATGCACTACAGCGGTATGGCTGCGTTGCGCATGCAACCTGGCATCGATTACGACCCGGCGTTGTTTGGCCTGTCGCTGCTGATTGCGGTGGGCGCTTCGGCTGCCGCGTTGTCGATTGCCTTTCGATTGCGCCGGCAAACCCCCTATGTGCGGCTGATGCGCGGTGGCGCTGCGGTGATCATGGGCCTGGCAATTGTCGGCATGCATTACACCGGCATGGCCGCAGCCAATTTTCCCATCGGCAGTTTTTGCGGTGCGGCCATCGACGGCTTGAGCGGTAACGGCCTGGACAACCTGGTGCTGGTATCCAGCCTGGCGGTGCTGGTAATCGCCTTGCTGACCTCGATCTTTGATGCCCGTCTCGATGCCCGTACGGCGGCCCTGGCGGACTCCCTGACCCTGGCCAACGAAGAGCTGACCCAACTGGCCCTGCACGACACTTTGACCGGGCTGCCCAACCGCATCCTGCTGGCTGACCGCATCAGTCAGGCAATGAACAAGGTGGCGGAGCAGGGCGGCTGTTTCTCGCTGATGTTTATCGACCTGGATGGTTTCAAACCGGTCAACGATGCCTTTGGTCATCACCTGGGCGACCGTTTACTGCGCGAGGTGGCCTTGCGCTTGCGCGAGCAGTTGCGCAGCCAGGACACCCTGGCGCGGATTGGCGGCGACGAATTTGTGCTGCTGGTGCGCCTGCTGGAGCCGGATGACGCGCCGCAGGTAGCTGCACGTCAGGTGGGTCTGTTGTCCAGGGCGTTTCGGGTCGATGAGCATGAGCTGTTGATCTCTGCCAGTGTCGGTATCGCGCTGTACCCCGGCAACGGCCTGACCGCCGAAGAATTGCTGATGAACGCCGACGCGGCGATGTATCACGCCAAGGGCGCGGGCAAAAACGGCTACAGCTTTTTCGACGCCTCGATGAACACCAATGCCCGTAAGCAATTGCAACTGCTGCAGGACTTGCGCCAGGCCCTGGAACTGCAGCAGTTTCGCCTGCACTACCAGCCCAAGTTCGATGCCAGCAACAGCCAGCCGGTGGGGGCCGAAGCGCTGTTGCGCTGGGAACATCCGCAGCAGGGGTTACTGCTGCCGGAAGAGTTTATCGACCTGGCGGAAAAAACCGGCCTGATCATCCCCATTGGCGAGTGGGTGCTCAATGAAGCGTGCCGCCAGATGCGCATCTGGTTTGATCAGGGCTATAGCCACTGGCGTATTGCAGTCAATCTGTCGGCGTTGCAGTTCTGTTATTCCGGGCTGGTCGACAGCGTGGTCGCGGCGCTGGAGCGCCACTGCCTGCCCGCCAACAGCCTGACTCTGGAAATCACCGAAACCACCGCCATGAGCGATGCCGATGCGAGCATGGTGGTGTTGCAGCGCTTATCGCAAATGGGTGTGGACCTGTCCATCGACGACTTTGGTACTGGTTACTCCAGCCTGATGTACCTCAAGCGCCTGCCGGCCAATGAACTGAAGATCGACCGCGGCTTTGTGCGCGACCTGGAGCATGACAGCGACGATGCGGCGATTGTCTCGGCCATTGTCGCGCTGGGCCAGGC
Organism: Pseudomonas fragi; assembly: GCF_002269505.1. Lineage (GTDB taxonomy): Bacteria > Pseudomonadota > Gammaproteobacteria > Pseudomonadales > Pseudomonadaceae > Aquipseudomonas > Aquipseudomonas fragi_D. The sequence continues at coordinate 150,225 of NZ_NQKQ01000010.1, forward strand.
CCTGGGTTTACGCATCGTTGCCGAAGGGGTGGAGACCGATACCCAGCAAAGCTTTCTGACCTCCCTTGGCTGTGACGCTCTGCAGGGTTTTCTGCTGGGCGAGCCCTTGCCGGCGGAACAGTTTATGGCCGATATCCACAGCGCCACACCCGTCGGGCCGGTCAACAAGACGGCGACCTGACAAAACCAGGCCTTCGCGGTTATTCTGACGGCCTGATCTGGATTGGTGTAAGGGGAACACGTATTTATGGATAAAGTCATCGTGATCACCGGCGGCAGCCGCGGCATAGGCGCTGCAACGGCCTTGCTGGCTGCCAGGCAGGGTTATCGGATCTGCATCAACTACCTGACCGATGATGCGGCGGCCCATGAGGTACTGGCGCAGGTTCGTGCCCTTGGCGCCAAGGCCATTGCCGTACGTGCCGATGTCAGCGACGAAGATGAAATCATTCGTCTGTTTCTCGAAGTCGACGAGCAGTTGGGGCCTGTCACCGCACTGGTCAACAACGCCGGCACCGTGGGGCTGAAATCGCGGGTCGACGAGTTGACCGACCTGCGCATCATGCACACCCTGAAAACCAACGTGCTGGGGCCCATCCTGTGCGCCAAGCATGCCGTGCTGCGCATGTCGCCACGCTACGGCGGGCAGGGCGGCAATATCGTCAACGTGTCGTCGGTGGCGGCCCGCCTGGGCTCGCCCGGCGAGTATGTCGATTACGCCGCCTCCAAGGGCGCGCTGGACACCTTCACCCTGGGCTTGTCCAAGGAGCTGGCGGGCGAAGGGATCCGGGTCAACGCGGTGCGTCCGGGCTATATCTTCACCGATTTTCACGCCCTGAGTGGCGACCCGGGCCGGGTCAGCAAGCTTGAACCGATTATCCCGATGGGCCGTGGCGGGCGTCCCGAAGAAGTGGCCGAAGCCATTGTGTGGCTGCTGTCGGACAAGGCGTCGTATACCACCGGCACCTTTCTCGACCTGGGCGGCGGTCGCTGATTTCGCACAATCTTTGTAGTCGCTGAGGAGCGAAGCTAGGCTGCGATCGGCTGCCTCGGTGTAACAGATTCATTGAGGCGTCAGGGTTTGCGATCGCTGCGCGACCGATCGCAGCCTCGCTTCGCTCCGCAGCGACTACAGGTATTTATGGCAGGTTTTTACGGCGCGTATTTACGGCTTGCCATTTCGCGTCACTCGACGATAATGCGACTTATTGCTATTTAAGTATGGTTATCTATCGTGTCGAGCCCTGTGGATCCCAAGAGCCTGCTGGCCAGCCTTTATCATGACAATCACGCATGGTTGCGTGGCTGGCTGTCGCGACAGGTGCGTTGCCCGCAGGATGCGGCAGACCTGACCCAGGACACATTTTTGCGTGCGTGGGATGCCCGCCAGCTTGAACGTATCCAGGAACCACGGGCTTACCTGAGTACCGTGGCCCGGCGCTTGCTGTGTTCACTGTGGCGGCGGCGCAAGCTGGAGCAATCCTATCTCGACCAGTTGGCCAGTCTGCCACTGGCCTTTGCGCCGTCCGCCGAAGACATGGCCCTGGTTCGCGAAGCCATCGAAGCCATTGACCGTGCACTGGAAGGCTTGCCTTCGCGGGTCAAGCGGGCTTTTTTGCTCAATCGCCTTGAGGGCATGCCCCAGCAGGCCATTGCCGGGCTGTTGGGCGTCTCGCTGGCGACCGTTGAGCGCGACCTGCGCCGCGCCTTTGTTCATTGCCTGTCGCAGACGGTGGAGTGCCAATGAGTACAGCCAAGGTTGATCCGATCACCCGTGCCGCCATTGACTGGATGCTGCGCCTTGAGTCCGGCCAGGCTTGTCCGTCAGAGCGACAGGTGTTCAAGGCCTGGTTGGCCGAGAACCCCGCGCATCTGGCCGCGTGGCAGCGCGTTGCCGGGGTGCTGCAAGCCCCGATGGCCGATTTGCAATCGGTTGAGCGGCGCAGTCCGGGGCAGTTGCAGGCTGCGCGTCGGGCGCTGCTGGCCAGTGCATCGCCTTCGGGTAAAAAGGCCTTGCAGGGTGGTCTGTTGCTGTTGTTGCTCGGCCTCGGTGCTGCTGGAATGGTAGACCGGGTTACACCCCTGGCGGGTTTGACGGCCGATTACCAGACGGCCACCGGCGAGCGCAAAACCATCGAACTTGCAGACGGCAGCCTGCTGACGCTAAATGCGCGCAGCGCCGTCGATGTCGAGTTCAGCAGCGGCCAGCGGCGCGTGCGTTTGCGCGCAGGCGAGCTGCAGGTGGATGTAGCCGCCGATGCCCGGCGTCCGTTCGTGGTCGCCACGGCGCAGGGCCAGGTGCAGGCCCTGGGTACGCGCTTCATGGTGCGCCAGGGGACTGACGAAAGCCTGGCCAGTGTGCAGCAGCACAGCGTGCAACTGGACACCCTGGGCGGCCTGCAACGGCGCATCGAAACCGGGCAGGCGGTGTCGTTCACCGCGACCCAGATAGACCCGCAAACCCCGACATCCCGCAGCCAGACCGACTGGCTGGCAGGGCGGGTGGAGCTGCATGACGAACCGTTGTCGGCTCTGATTGAGGCACTGCGGCCGTATCAGACCGGCATGCTGCGCATCAGTCCCGAAGCTGCTCGGGTTCGGGTGTTCGGGGTTTTCCCGCTGGGCAACACCCCGCAGACCTTGAGTGCGCTGGCGCAAACCCTGCCGATCAAAGTCACCCGCTATGGGCCGTGGCTGACCCTGATTGATGTACGCGGGTAAAAAACTACCGAATGCGAATTAATTGCAAATAGCGTGAGGGGAAACCTTTGCTCGTTGGTCAAGGTTACAACTGCCTACCTTGCAACGAGAAAGGACGCCCCATGCCGTACGCCCATCCCAAAACCTGCCTGCTGGCGCTGGCCATCACCCTGAGTATTGCTGGCTACGCGCCAAGTGCGATGGCCGAGGCCATGCCCGGCGAGCAAACTGCCGTGCGCTTTTTTGACCTGCCTGCCGCGCCCCTGGGCGTGACCTTGAGCCGCATCGCCCGCGACAGCAACCTGACCCTGTCAGTGGCGCCCGCGTTGCTGCAGGGCAAGACGTCGGCAGCGGTGAATGGCATGTACACCCCGCAACAGGCGGCCGAGCATGCCCTGGCAGGCAGCGGTCTGGGCCTGAGCGTGACTGACAGCGGCGCCCTCAGTGTTTACCCGCAGGCCGGGGCGGGGGCATTGAATCTGGGCGCGACCAACGTATCGGCACGTCTGGGGGAGGATGGTCGTGGCCACGTCGACGGCTTTGTCGCCACCCGTTCGGCGACAGCCACCAAAACCGATACGCCGATTCTGGAAGTTCCGCAAACCATCAACGTGGTCACCGCCGACCAGGTTGAGGTGCAAGGTGCCCGCGACCTGACCCAGGCGCTGCGCTACACCCCGGGGCTGAGCACCAACGGCTACACCGACCGCAACACCATTGCCGACGAAATCACCAGTCGCGGTTTTGCCCCGACCCTGCTCTACCTTGATGGCGCCTATCTGCCTTCGGCCGGTAGCCTGGGTGGCACCCCGCAAATAGACCCCTATACCCTGGAGCGCATCGAAGTGCTCAAAGGGCCGTCTTCGGTGCTTTACGGGCAAAACCAGCCGGGAGGCATGATCAATATGGTGTCCAAGCGCCCGAGCACCGAGGCCAGACATCAAATCAAGGTCGGCACCGGCAGCTTTGACCGTTACAACCTCGCCTTTGATACCACCGGCCCGCTGGACGATGCCAAAACCCTGAGCTACCGGCTGACAGGTGTCGCCAATACCGGCAGCGAACAAGTGGACTACACCGAAGACTCGCGCATGCTGCTGGCGCCAAGCTTTACCTGGGCCCCTGATGACAGCACCGAACTGACGGTGTACGCGCAATTGCAACGCGATGATGCCCTGGCCGACTATCAGGCCTTGCCCGCGGTGGGCAGCCTGTACCGCAACTCCCAGGGCAACAAGATTGATCGCGACACGTTTTTGGGCGACTCGAAATGGAACGACTACAAGCGCGACCAGTATGTGCTCGGCTATCAGTTTTCCCATGCCTTCAACGAGATCATGACTTATCGTCAGAGCCTGAGCTACATCGACGTCAATGACCGCTACAAGGGTTTCTACCTCAACCGTTTCGTCACTGCTCCGGACGGTGCCACCGACACCCATGCCAGCCGCACCAAGCTCGACTGGCGCCAGCAAAACAGTTCGTACACATTCGACAACCACCTGCAAAGCGACTTCACTACCGGGCCAGTGCAGCACACCCTGCTGGTGGGGCTGGACTACCGTGATTTCACCCGCAAGTACCAGGGCTACAACCTGTCCGGCAGCGAGGTGATTGACCTCTACAATCCCACCCACTACCGCACCGCGGGAGTGCCGACCCTGACCACAAAATGGGATAACAGGGTCAGGCAGACCGGTGTGTATGTGCAGGACCAGATCAAGCTGGACAACTTTATCCTGACCATTGGCGGTCGCCAGGATTGGGCCAAGGTCGACAACAATGACTTGCTGGCCAACTCCCACGAGATACAGAACGACAACAAGTTCACCGGGCGTGTGGGCCTGACCTACGTCACCTCGTTTGGCCTGGCGCCGTACATCAGCTACACCGAATCGTTCCTGCCGTCAGTGGGCACATCGGCGCCGGACCGTGGCGGCAAGGCATTCGAACCGATGACGGGCAAGCAATATGAAGTGGGGGTCAAATACCAACCCAATGACAGCACGTTGCTCACCGCCTCGGTGTTCGAGATCACCCAGCAAAACGTCCTGACCGGTGACCTGGAGTATCTGGAATATCAGGTTCAGGCAGGTGAGGTCAGGTCGCGGGGCATTGAAGTTGAAGGTAAGAGCAGCTTCAACAACATCGACCTGATCGCGTCGGTGTCATATCTGGACGTGTTCTACACCAAGTCCAACTACGGCAATGAAGGCAACCGCAGTGAGGCTCAATCACCGTGGGCGGCGAGTATCTGGGCAGACTACCACTTCACCGGGCAGGCCCTGGCGGGCGTGACGCTGGGCGGCGGTGCACGTTACACCGGGAAAAACTACGGCGACTCGGCCAACACCTTCAAGACCCCGTCGTTTGTGGTCTATGACGCGACGCTCAGCTATGACCTGGCAGCACTGGACCCGAGTCTCAAAGGGGTCAGCACCCGCCTCAACGTGCAAAACCTGTTCGATCGCGAGTACGTATCGTCATGCAACTACAGCTTTGGCTGTTACTACGGCCAGCAGCGCACGGCGGCGCTGGAGGTCAAGTACGATTGGTGATGTGCCTGATACAGCGGATCGCCCGAATCGCGAACAAGCCCGCTCCCACAAGGGCGGCGCAATTGCTGTGGGAGCCGGGCTTGCCCGCGATGGCCTCGCCCCGGTATGCCAGCTTTCAGCGCCGCAGCTTGAGCGCGCTGGCCAGGCTGATGGCAAGCGGTAAGCGGGGCAGCAGCGTGGCCTGGTAAGCATGGTAAAGGTCCGGCTTGCCGGGCCAGATATTTTGCGAGGGCAGGTTGTCGACCCCCAGTTCGTGATGCCAGCTGCCGTTCTGGCGGTCGATCATGTACAGGTCGATATAGTCCCAGAACTGTTGATACCAGACTTCGTATTCGTGCTCGCCGCTGCGTTGCAACAACGCCGCGGCGGCTGCCGAAGCTTCGGCCAGGGTCCAGTGCAGGCGTTCACGCACCAGTGGCTGGTGGTTCCAGTCCACGGTGTAGACGATTCCGCAGTCACCATCGACGTTCCAGCCGTACTGGCAGGCGCTGGCAAATAACCGCCGCGCGTCTTCCAGCAGCCATTCGGGCGCTGCCAGGCCGCGTTGCTTGCGGGCAGCTTCCAGGTGCAACAACAGCCGCGCCCACTCGAAGGCGTGCCCAGGCGTCTTGCCGAACGGGCGAAAGCCGTCTGCCGGGTTGTCACGGTTGTAATCGGGCAATGGCTGCCACTGGCTGTCGAAATGCTCCACGGGCAGGTAGCCGGACTGCGCTGCATGCTGGTGAATGAGCTTTTGGGCAATCGACAGGGCGCGGTCGAGCCACACATCTTCATCGAGTACGTCGGCCAGGGCCAGAAAGGCCTCGACGCCGTGCATGTTGCTGTTGGCTCCGCGATACGCCTCGCAGTCACTCCAGTCGCGGGCAAAGCTTTCCAGCAGGGTGCCTTCCAGCCCGGACCAGAAATGACCTTCAAGAATCGCCACCGCATCGCCCAGCAATTCGGCAGAACCGCCGCGCCCGGCAACTGCAGCCGAACTCGCGGCCAGGGCCACAAAAGCGTGCAGGTAGGCGTCTTTGCGGGTATTGCCGTCAAGGGCGCCGGGGCTGGCAAACCAGCCACCATGTTCGGCATCACGCAGCGGCCCGGCCAGTGCGGCCAGGCCGTGGTCGATCAGCGGCGCGCAGCCGGGCAGGCCTTGAATATGGGCCAGGGCAAAACTGTGCACCATGCGCGCCGTGGTGATGGTGTCAGCCGGGGCGTTGTCCGGGCGGCGGCCAAACCGGTCGAGCGCGGCGAAGCCGGATGGCACGCGGGCGGCCTTGGCGAAATCCACCAGCGTCTGGCCCTGATCGCGCAGCCACTGTTGATGGGTAGGCGATGTCAGCCAGCTTTCGTTGGCCCGGGTAAGGTCGGTCATGTGCCACCTGTGTTGTTTTTATGGGTGATTCAACGCTCGCAGACTAAGGGATCGGGCACAAAGCTGAAAGCTTTCATCGGGGGCCAACCGACTTATATTTCTGGCTCCCGGGGCTGCGACCAGTCGCTGTCCTGCCTGACGATTTCGCGCAGCAACGCGATGCCTTGTTGCAAGGCTGCGCAGTCACGTTCGCGGGAGTACACCAGGTAGGTGGGGTAGCTGAATTCCGGGGCCTTGGGCACCCGTTCCAGGGCGCCGCTGTCCAGGTAACTCTTGACCACGCGGGTGCGGAAATAGCCGCTGCCACCGTTGTCCAGGATGTAATGCAAGGCCACCGGGCCCAGGTTGAAGCTGATGGCAGCCCGTGCCTTGTCGGGCAGGGCGGCGTCATGCTGGCGGCGAAAGCCCTCACCCCATTCGACGTAGACATAAGGTTCGGGCTGTTCGGGGCGGCGGATCTGGATCAGTTTTTCTTCGAGCAACTGTTCCACCTGCACACCCGGCCAGTAGGCGGGCTGATAGACCAGCGCGGCATCCATCAGGCCCATCTCGACCTGGCGCAGCAACTGTTCGGCATCACTGATCTGGATGCGCAGGGCATGGCTGGTGAGGTGCTGGCGCAGGGCTTTGGCCCAGTTGAGGATCAGCGGGTTGCACAGGCTGACTTCGCCGCCTATATGCAGCAACTGATGCAAACCTTCGGGGCGTGGCAAGTCGCGGCGGGCGGCTTCCCAGGTTTGCAGCAATTGGTTGGCGTACACCACAAAGGCTTCGCCTTCGGGGGTGAGTCTGGCGCCGGCGCGGTTGCGGATGAACAGCGTGACGCCAAGCAGGCTTTCGAGTTTGTGCACCCGGGCGGTCACGGCTGTCTGGGTGACGTGCAGCTTCTCGGCTGCACTCACAAAGCTGCCGTAGCGGACGATTTCAAGGAAGGTGCGGGCCAGGTCGAGGTCCATAAACGCGCCAGTGTGCAAGGGGCGTTCAGTGTACCCCCAAACCTGTGTGGGAGCCCGCTATCCAATGGGTCAGAAGCTGTACTTTGAGGTCAGCATCAGGCTGCGTGGCTCACCGTAGTACGTGGTGTTGAAGTTGCCCAGGCCCGACAGGTACTTTTTGTCGAACACGTTGTTGGCGTTGAGGTTGAAGGTCAGGTGTTCGTTGTACTCATAGCGGGTCATCAAGTTAACCAGAGCGTAGCTGTGCTGCTCGATGATGTCGTAGTCGCCCTTGGCATCGTTGTAGATCTTGCCGTAGAACGGGCTCTGCCAGTTCACGCCACCGCCCACGGTGACCTTGTTCAGCACCCCCGGCAGGCGGTAAGTGGTGAACACCCGCGCCACATCTTCGGGCTTGGTGGTTTCCAGCGGGTAGCCGTACACCCGTTCGCCATCGTCGGCGCGGGTACGGGCGTAGGTGTAGCCGGCCATCAGGTTCCAGTCCGGCATCAGCTCACCGGCCAGCTCCAGCTCGATGCCGTTGGTGGTGGCACCATCCAGGGATTCAAAGATGCCCAGGTTGGTCTCTGCGTTGGTGCCAATCTGGATGGGTACGTTTTTCTGTTCGGTGCGAAACACCGCTGCACTGGCATTTAGACGGCCGCCAAAGTATTCAGCCTTTACCCCGAGTTCGTAGCTGTTGCCTTCGGTGGGCGCCAGCGTGGTGCCCGAGCTGCTGCGCTCGATAAGGGGTTTGTAGATCGAGGTGTAACTGCCGTAGACCGAGTAGGTATCGTTGATGTCATACACCACCCCGGCGTAGGGCGTGACCTTGCCGTGTTGCTTGGACGTGGTCTTGTTGTCCTGGAACGAGCTGGATTGCTGGTAGTAGGTGTAGGTGCTGTTGTACTGGAAGTCGCTCAGGCGACTGCCGAGGATGATCGACCAGTCATCTGCCGGCTTGAAGCGTGCAGCGATATAGGCGCTGTTTTGGTTCTGGTTGGTTTCGTACTTGCCGTTTTTCGGGAAGTCCGGCTGCGGGTATTTACCGTTCCAGTCGAAAATGCTGCCCGGGACCAGGCTGAACTGGGTGCCGTCAAAGGTGGCACCGGTCTGGCGCGACGATTGTGACGTGGCGCCCACCACCAGCTCATGTTCTCGGCCGAACAGGCTGAAGGGGCCGCTGGCATTGATGTCGAAGGTGTTTTGTACGCGATGGCCTTCCCACTTGCCCCAGTAGAAGAACATACCGTCACCCGTAACCGGGTCAGGCTGACCGCCGCTGGCCGAGGCGAGCAGGGTGTCGTGGTCGTTGGTCTGCTGGGTGAGGGTGCCTTTGACCTTCCAGTCATTGGCAAAGCGGTGTTCCAGGGAGGCGAAGGTGGACTGGATCTGCACGTCACGCCGGCTCCAGTCGGTGGCCGGGTTGAACGAACGGCTGAAGTCGGTCTTGGTGTAGTTCGAATAGTAGTAGGGGTTGCCGGTCCAGGACGCGCCGCGCGGCTTGATGTTCTGGTAGTCCATGCCGAACGTAAACAGGGTGTCGGGGGTGAGGTCTGCCTGGATAATGCCGTAGAACACGTCGTTTTTCTTCGAGGCGTGATCGCGATACGAGTCGGCATCCTGATACACCGCCACCAGGCGCCCGCGCACGCTGCCGTCTTCATTCAACGGCCCGGAAATATCGCCTTCGGTGCGGTAGTTGTCCCACGAACCCGCGCTGGCGGTTACCGAGGCCTTAAAGTCGCGGGTCGGCTTTTTGCGGATCAGGTTAACCGTGGCCGAGGGCTCGCCGGAGCCCGAGAGCAGGCCGGTGGCACCCTTGACGATATCGACCCGGTCATAGAGGGCCATGTCGACCTTGGTCGCGCCCTCATCGAACACTCCGTCATACAGGGTATTGACACCGTCGTACTGGAAGTTGGTGATGGCATAGCCGCGGGCCGAGTATTCCATGCGCTCGCTGTCGTAGGCCTGGGTGGACACCCCAGGTGCATTGCGCAGCACATCGCCAATGCTCTGCGCGGCCTGATCGTCCATCAGTTGGCGGGTCACTACGGTGACGGTCTGCGGAGTTTCGCGAATCGACAGGGGCAGTTTGGTCGAGCTGTTGCTGGCGCCAGTGGTATAGGAATGGGTGTCTTCGGTGGTTAGCAAGTCGCCCTGGCCCTGGCCTGTCACGGTGGTTGCGCCCAGCTCCAGGCCCTTGCCTTGCGGGGCGCTCAGGATCACCGTGTCACCGCTAAGCTGATACGAAATGCCGCTGCCTTGCAGCAGGGACTCCAGTGCTTTGACCGGCTCCAGTGAACCGCTCACTGAACGCGACTTGATGCCTTGCACCTGATCCGGGCTGTAGAGGATTTGCAGGTTGGCTTGCTTGCCCAGTTCATTTAGCGCGCTGGCCAGGGCTTGCGACGGAATGTTCAAGGCCACCGGCGCCGCCTGGGCAAACGATGTGCCCAGTAAAACCGAGGCCACAAAGGCGCTGGACAACAAGGTGTGGCGTACGGTACGGCGCTGGGTAGCGATCGAAAGAGGGGTCCGGCTCAAGTTGGGTCGTTGCATCGCGTGCCTAGGCTCCGAGTAGGAAAAGTCTTTTTTGTTAATGGGAATAGTTATTAGACGCAGCGCGATTGAGAAACCAGAAACAAGTTTCTGAAATAGTTGGTTTAAGTTTTTGACGGGGCCTGATCTGCTTGGGGTGTGAGGTTATTGTTCTGTTGGTGGAACGATCAGTACTGGAATAGCTATCTAGTATTACGGGTAGATCGAATCTATGCTGGGTTCCATGATTTACAGGAGGTGCAACATGAAAAAAATTCTGGGTGTTTACACAGCTCCCCGTCCCCATTGGGTCGGCGATGGCTTTCCGGTTCGCACGTTGTTTTCCTATGACAGCATGGGCAAACACATCAGCCCGTTCCTGCTGCTGGACTACGCCGGGCCAGCCGAGTTCTCTCCGACCACAGAGCGTCGTGGCGTAGGGCAGCACCCGCACCGTGGTTTTGAAACCGTGACCATCGTCTATAAAGGCGAAGTTGAGCACCGTGACTCCACCGGCAATGGCGGGGTGATCGGGCCGGGTGATGTGCAGTGGATGACCGCGGCGTCGGGGATCCTCCATGAGGAGTTCCACTCCGAGGCGTTTGCCCGCAGTGGTGGTCCGCTGGAAATGGTGCAGCTATGGGTCAACTTGCCTGCAAAGGACAAAATGGCCGCGCCGGGTTATCAGGGCATTGTCGACAGGGATATCCCTGACCTGGCGCTCAAGGACGATGCCGGCCGGTTGCGCCTGATTGCCGGTGAATTCGACGGCCAGCGCGGCCCGGCGCGCACCTTTACCGACATCGACGTGTGGGATATCCGTCTGCACGCAGGCAAGTCGGCCACCTTCGATCTGCATCAAGGGCGCAACACGGCGCTGGTGGTGTTGCACGGTGCGGTGACGGTCAATGACCAGGACGTTGTACGTGAAGGCCAGCTGGCGCTGTTCGAGCGTGAGGGTTCGCAGATCCGCCTGCAGGCCACCGACGATGCGGTGCTGCTTATCTTGAGCGGTGAACCGATCGATGAGCCCATCGTCGGGCATGGCCCGTTTGTGATGAACACCGATGCCGAGATCCATCAGGCGTTTGTGGACTTCCAGTCGGGCAAGTTCGGCCGCATGCCGGCGTAACGACGCCGTCTGTGGGAGCCGGGCTTGCCCGCGATGGCCTCGCCGCGGTTTGCCTGCCTGACCGCGGCGCCTCAATCGCGAGCAAGCCCGCTCCCACCAGCGAGTGCATTATCAAACCCGCTCGAAGATCACCGCTATGCCCTGGCCACCGCCAATGCACATGGTTGCCAGGGCGTAGCGCCCTTTGATCCGGTGCAGCTCATGGATGGCCTTGGTTGCGATGATTGCGCCCGTTGCGCCCACCGGGTGGCCCAAGGCGATGCCCGAACCGTTGGGGTTGACCCTGGCCGGGTCCATGTCCAGTTCCTGCATCACGGCACACGCCTGGGCGGCGAAGGCAATGTTGGCTTCGATCACGTCCATGTCGCCGATCTTCAATCCTGCCCGCTTCAACGCCAGCCGCGTCGCCGGTATCGGCCCCAAACCCATCAACTCTGGCTCTACCCCCGCATGGGCGTAGGCCACCAACCGCGCCATCGGCGCAAGATTGCCCGCCTGTACCGCCGCACCAGTGGCCAGCAGCAGCGCCGCTGCGCCATCATTGAGCCCCGATGCATTGCCCGCGGTCACGCTGCCGTCTTTCTTGAAGGCCGGTTTCATCTGCGCCAGTTGCTCCAGGGTGGTGGCACGCGGGTGCTCATCTTGCTGGAACAACACACTGCCTTTGCGACTGCGCACTTCGACTGCGCCGATCTGGCTGTCGAAGTAGCCCCCTGCGATGGCCCGGGCGGCACGCTGCTGGTCTTCAAACGCCAGTGCATCCTGGGTCTGGCGGCTGATGTTGTTGCGCTGCGCAATGTTCTCGGCGGTGATGCCCATATGTATGCCGTGGAACGGGTCGTGCAAGATACCCAGCATGTAGTCGAGCATCGGCGTATCACCCATGCGTGCGCCCCAGCGGGCGGCGGGCATCAGGTACGGGCCGCGGCTCATGGCTTCGGCCCCGGCACCAATGGCGAACTCGGCGTCGCCGAGCATCAGGGTATGGGCCGCTGAAATGATCGCCTGCAAACCGGAGCCGCACAGGCGGTTGACGTTGTAGGCCGGAGTTTCCTTGGGGATCCCGGCATTGATCGCGGCGACACGCGCCAGGTAGGCATCCTGGGGTTCGGTCGGGATCACATTGCCCATCACCACATGGCCGATGCGCTGCGGGTCGACCTGGCTGCTGTGCAGTGCGGCTTTTACCGCGGTGCTGGCCAGCTCGGCCAGGGGCACGTCCTTGAGTGCACCACCAAAGGTACCGATGGCCGTGCGCCGGGCGCCGAGGATAAAAATTTCAGGAGTGTGCATGGCGGGTCCTTGTTGTTTTATTGGGCCAAATGCGCGGGATTATTTCACCGTCTGTGGCGCTCGGGAGTCGTCCGTTTGAGGGGCGAAGGTATCGACCTGGGCGTCCAGCAGGGTCATAAAGGCATGGGCCGCATTGGACAAGGTGCGTTCGGTATGCAGGATATACCCCAGCTGGCGGGTCAGCTGGATACCGGGCAGTGCAATCGATGCCACTTGCTCATCCAGCATGGTGCGTGGCAACACGCTCCAGGCCAGGCCGATGGACACCATCATCTTGATGGTTTCCAGATAGTTGGTGCTCATGGCGATGTTGGGCGTCAGGCCCTGGGCTTCAAACAGGCGATGGACAATATGGTGGGTAAAGGTATTGCCACCGGGGAACACGGCCGGATGGCGCGCAATATCGGCCATGCTCACGGCCTTTTGCCGGGTCAGGCTGTGCTCCGGGGCCACCACGAAATCCAGCGGGTCATCCCATACAGGTACCGCGCGAATCAGCGAATGGGGTTCCGGCGCAAGGGTGATCACTGCCAGTTCGGCACGCCCATGCAGAATTTCGTCGTAGGCCACTTCTGAATCGAGAAACTGGATATCCAGCGCCACCTTGGGGTAAGTGCGAGTGAATTCGCGCAGTAAAGGCGGCAGGCGGTGCAGGCCGATGTGATGGCTGGTGGCCAGAGTCAGGCGCCCGCTGACTTCGCCATTGAGGTTGTTGAGTGCCCGGCGCGTGTCATCCAGCACGTTGAGAATCTGATAGGCCCGTGGCAGTAATGCCCGTCCCGCCTCGGTCAGGCTGACCTCGCGGCCCAGTCGGTCGAACAGCCTGAGCTTGAGTTGCTGCTCGATACTGGCGATGCGTTTGCTGATGGCGGGCTGGGTCAGGAACAACCGTTCGGCCGCCCCGGAAAAGCTGCCGGTTTCAGCAATGGCAATAAATGCATTGAGATTCGCGAGATCCATCTATTCGAATTCCTATTGGTTATCCAAAGCATGAAAATTATGAATTTGAGTTATTCACTGTAACGCCATAGGATCGACCTCACAAGCCAAGTGGTTATTGGCACAGAAAAGTAGCTGATGAGGAAACCGTCTGATGGCCGGCAAAACGCTCTACGACAAGCTCTGGGATTCGCATTTGGTCAAGCAGCGCGACGATGGCTCGGCGCTGATCTACATCGACCGTCACATCATTCACGAAGTGACCTCGCCGCAAGCCTTTGAAGGTCTGCGCCTGGCCGGGCGCAAGCCTTGGCGCATCGATGCCAATATCGCGACCCCGGACCACAACGTACCGACCACGCCGGAGCGCAAGGGCGGGATCGAAGCGATTGCTGACGAAGTTTCCCGTTTGCAGGTCCAGACCCTCGACGACAACTGTGACGAATACGGCATTACCGAATTCAAGATGAACGATGTGCGTCAGGGTATCGTTCACGTCATCGGCCCGGAGCAGGGCGCCACCTTGCCGGGCATGACCGTGGTCTGCGGCGACTCGCACACCTCGACTCACGGCGCTTTCGGTGCATTGGCCCACGGCATCGGCACCTCCGAGGTCGAACATGTGCTCGCCACCCAGTGCCTCGTCGCCAAGAAAATGAAGAACATGCTGGTCTCGGTTGAAGGGCAATTGCCGTTCGGCGTGACCGCCAAGGACATCGTGCTGGCTGTAATCGGCAAGATCGGTACTGCCGGCGGCAATGGTCACGCCATCGAATTTGCCGGCAGCGCGATTCGCGACCTGTCGGTTGAAGGCCGCATGACCATCTGCAACATGTCCATCGAAGCCGGTGCCCGTGTGGGCCTGGTGGCAGCGGACCAGAAAACCGTCGACTACGTGAAGGGCCGTCCGTTTTCCCCGAAAGGCGCTGAATGGGACCTGGCGGTAGAAGCCTGGAAAGACCTGGTTTCCGATGCCGATGCCAAATTTGACACCGTGGTTGAACTCGACGCCGCGCAAATCAAGCCACAGGTCAGCTGGGGCACTTCGCCCGAGATGGTCCTGGCCGTTGATCAAAACGTGCCGGACCCGGCGCAGGAAGCCGATCTGGTCAAGCGTGGCTCGATTGAACGCGCCTTGAAGTACATGGGTTTGACCGCCAATCAGGCGATCACCGATATCCAGCTCGATCGCGTGTTTATTGGCTCGTGCACCAACTCGCGGATCGAAGACTTGCGCGCTGCGGCAGTGATTGCCAAGGGGCGCAAGGTGGCGTCCACGATCAAGCAGGCCATTGTGGTACCGGGTTCGGGGCTGGTTAAAGCCCAGGCCGAAGCGGAAGGCCTGGACAAGATTTTCCTGGAAGCCGGTTTTGAATGGCGCGAGCCGGGTTGCTCGATGTGTCTGGCGATGAACCCGGACCGCCTGGAGTCTGGCGAGCACTGCGCCTCGACCTCCAACCGCAACTTCGAAGGCCGTCAGGGCGCCGGTGGCCGTACTCATTTGGTGAGCCCGGCCATGGCCGCCGCCGCTGCGGTGAATGGTCGCTTTATCGATGTCCGTGAATTGATCCAGGGGAGCGCAGCATGAAAGCCTTTACTCAGCACACTGGTCTGGTTGCGCCGTTGGACCGTGCCAACGTCGATACCGACCAGATCATTCCAAAGCAGTTTTTGAAGTCGATCAAGCGCACCGGTTTTGGCCCGAACCTGTTTGATGAATGGCGCTATCTGGATGTGGGGCAGCCTTACCAGGACAACTCCAGGCGCCCGCTGAACAAGAATTTCGTACTCAATGCCGAGCGTTACCAGGGCGCCAGTGTATTGCTGGCCCGGGAAAACTTCGGTTGCGGCTCCAGCCGTGAGCACGCGCCGTGGGCACTGGAAGAGTACGGCTTTCGCAGCATCATCGCGCCAAGCTATGCCGACATCTTCTTCAATAACAGCTTCAAGAACGGCCTGTTGCCGATCATCTTGAGCGACGCTGAAGTGGATGAGTTGTTTGCTCAGGTTGAAGCCGAGCCGGGTTATCAGCTCAAGATCGACCTTGAGGCGCAAACCGTGACCCGCCCGGATGGCAAGGTATTGAGTTTCGAGATTGATGCGTTCCGCAAGCATTGCCTGCTCAATGGCCTGGACGATATCGGCCTGACCTTGCAGGACGGCGATGCGATTGCAGCGTTCGAAAGCAAGCACCGTGCAAGCCAGCCGTGGTTGTTTCGCGACGCATAACACGTCTTGTAGTCGCTGCCGCAGGCTGCGAAGGGTTGCGTAGCAACCCGTTTTCTGGAATCTCCGCGACCCCTATCGCAGCCTGCGGCAGCGACTACAGACTCAACAAGGACATCGACATGACCAGCACCGCCCGGCACAACCAGGTTGTAGAAAAACAGTTTGGTGAACAGGCAGCGGCCTATCTGAGCAGTGCCGTGCATGCCCAAGGCACCGAGTTCGGCCTGCTCAAGGCCGAGCTGGCGGGCAAATCGCAGGCGCGGGTACTGGATCTGGGCTGTGGTGCGGGCCATGTAAGCTTTCACGTGGCTGCACTGGTCAAGGACGTGGTGGCCTACGACCTGTCGCAACAAATGCTCGATGTGGTCAGTGCTGCCGCAACCGCTCGTGAACTGGGCAATATCAGCACCGTTTGCGGCGCTGCAGAGCGTTTGCCGTTTGCCGATGGCGAATTCGACTATGTGCTCAGCCGTTACTCAGCGCACCACTGGAGTGACCTGGGCGTGGCCCTGCGCGAAGTGCGCCGGGTACTCAAGCCTGGCGGCGTGGCGGCATTTATCGATGTGATTTCACCCGGCAGCCCGTTGTTCGACACCTATCTGCAAAGTGTCGAGGTGCTGCGTGACACCAGCCATGTGCGCGATTATTCAACCGCCGAGTGGCTGCGTCAGGTCAGTGAAGCCGGTTTGCATACTCGCAGCACACAGCGTCAGCGTTTGCGTTTAGAGTTCAGCTCCTGGATCGAGCGCATGCGTACGCCACAGGTCATGAGTGCGGCCATCCGCCAGTTGCAGCAATCGATGGGCGCCGAAGTACGCGATTATTTTGAAATTGAAGCCGATGGTTCGTTCAGCACCGATGTGCTGGTGCTGTGGGCCGAGAAGTAACCTGAAAATTTCCGGGTGCGCCTGCGGGGGCATCAACAGACAAGAAAGAGGAACCCATGAGCAAGCAGATTCTGATTCTCCCAGGCGACGGTATCGGTCCGGAAATCATGGCCGAAGCGGTCAAGGTGCTGGAGCTGGCCAGTGACAAGTTCAACCTGGGCTTTGAGCTGATCCACGACCTGATCGGCGGCGCAGCCATCGACCAGCACGGCGTACCGCTGGCCGACGAGACTCTGGAGCGTGCCCGTGCTGCCGACGCGGTATTGCTGGGCGCCGTGGGTGGCCCCAAGTGGGACAAGATCGAGCGTGATATCCGCCCTGAACGCGGCCTGCTGAAGATCCGTGCGCAACTGGGCCTGTTCGGCAATCTGCGCCCGGCGATCCTGTATCCGCAACTGGCCGATGCATCGAGCCTCAAGCCTGAAATCGTTTCCGGGCTGGATATCCTCATCGTTCGCGAATTGACCGGCGGTATCTACTTCGGCGCTCCGCGTGGCACCCGTGAGCTGGAAAACGGCGAGCGTCAGGCCTATGACACCCTGCCTTACAGCGAAAGCGAAATCCGCCGTATCGCCCGCGTCGGTTTCGACATGGCCCGTGTGCGTGGCAAAAAACTGTGCTCGGTGGACAAGGCCAACGTACTGGCTTCCAGCCAGCTGTGGCGTGAAGTGGTCGAGCAGGTGGCCAAGGATTACCCTGACGTCGAACTGAGCCATATGTATGTCGACAACGCCGCGATGCAACTGGTGCGGGCACCCAAGCAATTTGACGTGATTGTCACCGAAAACATGTTTGGTGACATTCTGTCCGACCAGGCTTCGATGCTCACCGGCTCTATCGGCATGCTGCCGTCGGCGTCCCTGGACACCCACAACAAGGGCATGTACGAGCCTTGCCACGGTTCGGCGCCGGACATCGCGGGGCAGGGCATTGCCAACCCGCTGGCGACCATTCTGTCGGTGTCGATGATGCTGCGTTACAGCTTCAATCAGACCGTTGCTGCCGATGCCATCGAGCAGGCTGTCAGCCTGGTTCTGGACCAGGGCTTGCGTACCGGTGATATCTGGTCGACGGGTTGCACCCGGGTCGGAACACAGGAAATGGGCAATGCAGTAGTCGCGGCGCTGCAGAATCTGTAATCTCTCGGGCCCGTTACTTCCTGTTGGTGGAAGTAACGACCCCACTTTTTGTTAAAGGTGTAGTTGCGATGAAACGTGTAGGTCTGGTCGGTTGGCGCGGTATGGTTGGTTCCGTGCTCATGCAGCGGATGCTGGAAGAGCAGGATTTCGATCTGATCGAGCCGGTGTTTTTCACGACTTCCAATGTCGGTGGACAAGGTCCGTCCGTGGGCAAGGATATTGCTCCGCTCAAGGATGCTTACAACATTGAAGAGCTGAAAACCCTCGATGTAATCCTGACCTGCCAGGGCGGCGACTACACCAGCGAGGTATTCCCCAAGCTGCGTGAGGCGGGCTGGCAAGGTTACTGGATCGATGCGGCGTCGACCCTGCGCATGCAGGATGATGCGGTCATTATTCTGGACCCGGTCAACCGCAAGGTCATTGACCATCAGCTGGATGCCGGTACCAAGAACTATATTGGCGGCAACTGCACTGTCAGCCTGATGCTGATGGGCCTGGGTGGCCTGTTTGAAGCCGGTCTGGTGGAGTGGATGAGTGCCATGACCTACCAGGCGGCCTCGGGCGCCGGTGCGCAGAACATGCGTGAGCTGATCAAGCAAATGGGCGCCACCCATGCTGCAGTCGCCGATCAACTGGCAGACCCGGCTAGCGCGATCCTGGATATCGACCGCCGTGTGGCCGAGGCCATGCGCAGCGATGCCTACCCGACCGAAAACTTCGGAGTGCCACTGGCCGGCAGCCTGATCCCGTGGATCGACAAAGAGCTGCCAAACGGTCAGAGCCGTGAAGAATGGAAGGCGCAGGCAGAAACCAACAAGATCCTGGGTCGTTTCAAAAACCCGGTTCCAGTGGATGGCATCTGCGTGCGTATCGGTGCGATGCGTTGCCACAGTCAGGCTTTGACCATCAAGCTGAACAAGGATGTGCCGATTGCTGATATCGAAGCCCTGATCAGCCAGCACAACCCGTGGGTCAAGCTGGTGCCGAATCAGCGTGAAGCGAGCATCCAGGAACTGAGCCCGACCAGGGTCACAGGTACCCTGAATGTACCGGTTGGCCGTCTGCGCAAGCTGAACATGGGTTCGCAGTTCCTTGGTGCGTTCACCGTGGGTGACCAGTTGCTATGGGGTGCGGCCGAGCCGTTGCGCCGCATGCTGCGGATTTTGCTGGAGCGCTGATTCGCGCTTTGCATGCCCGGGCCCGCGTCTCGCAAGAGACGCGGGCTTTTTGTTGGGCAACCATCAAATCGGCCGGCTGCGTTGCCTGTAGCGGTTGTGCCCGGTACAGTGCCGCTCCCCACGTTTCGCCTGAGGTAGACACATGAACCAGTCCTTTGATATCGCCGTCGTTGGCGCCACCGGCACTGTCGGCGAAACCATCGTACAAATGCTTGAAGAGCGTAATTTTCCGGTAGGCACGTTGCACCTGCTGGCCAGCAGTGAATCCGACGGACACTCAGTGCCTTTTCGCGGTAAAAACGTCAGGGTGCGTGATGTCGATGCCTTCGATTTCAGCAGCGTACAGCTGGCCTTCTTCGCTGCAGGCCCTGGCGTTACCTTGAGTTTTGCTGCCAAGGCCAGTGCCGCCGGCTGCATGGTGGTCGATTTGTCCGGCGCCTTGCCGTCTGCGCAGGCGCCGCAGGTGGTACCTGAAGCCAACGCGCAGGTGCTGGCAACGTTGAAAAAACCACTTCAGGTCAGCAGCCCGAGCCCTTCGGCCACCGCTCTGGCCGTAGTCCTGGCGCCTTTGCTCAAGGTGCTGGAAATTCAGCGGGTCAATGTGACGGCTTGCATGGCAGTTTCCGCTCAAGGCCGTGAAGCGGTCTCGGAGCTGGCACGCCAAACCACCGCGCTGCTGAACCTGCATCCGCTGGAAACCAGCTTCTTTGATCGTCAAATGGCCTTCAACGTCCTGGCCCAGGTCGGCACTCCTGATGAACAGGGCCATGTGCCTATTGAAAAACGTTTGGTCAATGAGCTGCGCGAAGTTCTGGCTATGCCTACGCTGAAGGTATCGGCCAGCAGTGTGCAAGTGCCGGTATTTTTTGGTGACAGCTTCAGCGTGTCCCTGCAACTGGCCGGACCGGTGGATCTGGATGAGGTCAATGCCGCCCTTGAGGCAGGCGAGGGTATCGAGCTGGTGGAAGCCGGTGACTACCCGACCGCTGTTGGCGATGCTGTAGGCCAGGATGTGGTGTATGTCGGGCGAGTGCGTCACGGTGTGGACGACACGACTGAACTTAATCTGTGGCTGACGTCAGATAACGTACGCAAGGGTGGCGCATTGAACGCCGTGCAGTTGGCTGAGTTGTTGATAAAAGACCCGCTGTAAAAGATACTTGGCTGCTTACAGGTCTCGTGGGACGAGGTCTGTACCAATAAGGAAGAGGCTATGGTTCAGGTTCGCAAATTGGTGTTGGCAATCGCTGCCGCTTCGGCACTGTCATCCGGTATGGCGCAGGCGCTTGAGCTCGGGGAACTGACGCTCAAGTCGAAGCAGAACCAGCCGCTGCTGGCAGAAATCGAGCTGCTCGATGTCAAGGACCTGACTGCCGCGCAAGTGGTGCCAAGCCTGGCCCCCGAGCAAGAGTTCAGCAAGGCCGGGGTGCCGCGCCCGGCATTCCTGGATGACCTGCGCTTTACCCCGATCATCAACGCCGATGGCAAGAGCGTATTGCGCGTCACCTCCAGCCAGCCGCTGTCCGAACCTTTTGTGAATTTCCTTGTGCAGGTGATGTGGCCCAATGGCCGCTTGATGCGCGACTACAGCGTGTTGCTCGATCCGGCGCAGTTCTCACCGCAGGCTGCTGCGGCGGCAGCAACTTCTGCATCTGCCGAGCCTGTGCAGTACACCACCACATCCCGTGACACACTGTGGGAGATTGCCGCCAAGGCGCGCAACGGCGGCTCGGTGCAGCAGACCATGCTGGCAATTCAAGCCCTGAACCCCGATGCGTTTATCAACGGCAATATCAACCGTCTTAAAACCGGCCAGGTGCTGCGCCTGCCGGATGCTTCGCAGAGCGTGCAGTTGCCTCAGGCAAGGGCGATCAACGAAGTGGCGTCGCAAAACGCCGACTGGCGTAATGGTCGGCGCACCGTGCCGCTGGCCCAGCAACTCGATGCAACCGGTCGCAAAACCGTGCCGGCCCCTGCTGCCAAGGCTGTGCACCAGGATGCCCTGAGCCTGGTTTCCGCTCAGGCAGGCAAGGGCGCTGCCGGGGATGCGAAAAAACTGGCTGACCAGCTGGCGATGAGTCAGGAAGGTCTGGACAGCAGCCGTCGTGAAAATGCCGAGCTGCAAGACCGGATGAAAGACCTGCAAAGCCAGTTGGACAAGCTGCAGCGTTTGATTGAATTGAAGAACGATCAGTTGGCCAGGCTGGAGGCTGGCAAAGAAGCGCCTGTCGATCCGGCAGCTGCGCTGCCTGTTGTCCAGGCCGCTGACGCGCCTGAAGCCGATATTGCGCCGGCAATCGAAGGTGTACCGGCGACGGCAGTGGCGCCAAGCCCTGTGGAAGCAGGTGCGCCCCAAGGTCATGAGCGGAAAATTCAGGACCTGCTGAACAGCCCGCTATTACTGGGGCTGGTGGGTGGCGGGGCGATCTTGCTGCTGCTCTTGCTGTTGTTGCTGGTGCGTCGTCGCAAAGCTCAGCAAGAAGCACAAAAACATGCGCGAATGGCTCGGGATCTTGAACATGAGTCCGGGTTTGAAGCTGACCTGGATCTGCCGCAAAGCAGTTTTGAAGGCCTTGAAACTCCGTCGCGCAGTGTCGATCTTGCACCTGCACCTGCACCTGCACCTGCACCTGCACCTGCACCTGCACCTGTCGTGGAGGCGGTAGCTGCGGTGGCCGCCCCAGTTAGCCTGGCCAAGCCGGCGGCTGATGTGCTGGATCAGGCTGAGCGCTTGATTGAGCAGCGGCAGTTGAGCGAAGCCGAGGCACTACTCAAGGTGGCGATCGATCAGGAGCCGCAGCGCAGTGATTTGCGCCTCGAGTTGATGCGGGTCTACGGCGAACTGGGTGATCGTGACGCCTTTATCGCCCAGGAGCGCCAACTGGTAGCCAATGGCAAAAATCATGCGCAGGTCGAGCAGCTCAAAGGTCGCTATCCGGGCATGGCAGTGGCAGCTGCGGCAGGCATTGCCACCGCGGCAGTGGCCACCCAGCTGCAAGCGCAATTTGTCCAGGACATGATGCGCGACGATCGCGAGGTCAAACCGCAGCCAGAGCCTGATGCACCTGCAGTTGAAGCGTTCGATCACGATTTTGACCTGAGCCTTGATGAGCTGGAAGCGGCTTCTCCTGCGCTCGTCACGCCGGAATCGGTGGATATCGACAAGCCGGTGGCCGACAGCTTCGAGGCAGTGCTTGAACAGCAGGCTCAAGCTTCCGGGCAGGGGGCGGCGGACATTGACCTGGACTTGCCGGCGGACTTCGACCTGTCCCTGGCTGACGAGAGCACTCCGTCAGTTGCGGCGCCGGACAGCTTTTCCGTTGAACTGGACAAGGTCAATGCCGAGTTGCATCGCTTGTCGCAAAGCCTTGAACAATCATCGCTGGAACAGCCCTTTGCTGATGACGAGCCGGAGTTCGACTTCCTGTCGGGCGCCGATGAAACGGCCACCAAGCTCGATCTGGCCCAGGCCTATATCGATATGGGTGACGACGAAGGTGCGCGGGATATTCTTACCGAAGTCATGGAAGAGGGTAATCCACAGCAGCAGGCCGAAGCCCTGGAAATGATGGCACGCCTGACCTGAGTGAAACGCCTGTAGTCGCTGCCGAAGGCTGCGAAGGGTTGCGGAGCAACCCGTTATCTTGAATGTGCTGTGACCTTTCGCAGCCTTTGGCAGCGACTACAGGTATTGCGTGCCTCAGCGTGAAATGTTTCATGGCGTCTTGCCGGGTGCGCCTTATAATGGCCGCCTTTGCGTTTATGAGCAGGCTGCAAGTCCTTGGCAAATATAGATAACCCGGCCGCTGAAATGGCCGAGGAAGGTTTTTACCGAATCGCGCTTGGCGTGGAATACAAAGGTTCGCGCTACAGCGGCTGGCAGCGTCAGGCCAATGGTGTGCTGACTGTCCAGGAAACCCTGGAAAACGCCTTGTCCAAAGTGGCCGCCTCGCCGGTTTCACTGATGTGCGCCGGGCGTACCGATGCCGGTGTGCATGCCTGTGGGCAGGTGGTGCACTTTGATACCCGGGCCGAGCGTTCATTGAAAGCTTGGGTCATGGGCGCCAATATCAATTTGCCCCATGACATCAGCGTCACTTGGGCCCAGGTCATGCCCGCGCACTTTCACGCCCGCTTCAAGGCCATCGCCCGGCGCTACCGCTATGTGATTTACAACGATCAGATCCGGCCTGCCCATTTGAATCAGGAAATTACCTGGAATCACCGCCCGCTGGATGTCGAGCGCATGGCCCAGGCGGCCCGCTACCTGTTGGGTGTGCACGATTTCAGCGCCTTTCGCGCCGGTCAATGTCAGGCCAAATCGCCGATCAAAGAAATGCACCATCTGCGCGTGACCCGTCACGGCAACATGATCGTGCTGGATATTCGCGCCAGTGCCTTTCTGCACCATATGGTGCGCAATATCGCCGGGGTGCTGATGACCATCGGCACGGGCGAGCGGCCGGTGGAGTGGATCCAGGAAGTGCTGGAGAGCCGCGAGCGCCGCTCCGGCGGCGTGACGGCCCATCCTTACGGGCTGTATCTGGTGCAAGTTGAATATCACGATGAGTTCCAATTGCCGGAACGTTACATTGGTCCACATTTCTTGACCGGTTTTAGCGACCTGGACGGCTGACGCCCGGATAAGCATTTGTTACCATCCGGGACTTTCGCGTTACGGGGTGTTATCGAGATGTCCGTTGTTCGCAGCAAGATCTGCGGTATTACCCGCATAGAAGATGCACTGGCTGCGGTCGAAGCCGGGGCTGACGCCATAGGCTTCGTGTTTTACGCCAAAAGCCCGCGGGCAGTCACGGCAGTGCAGGCGCGGGCCATCATTGCGGCCTTGCCGCCTTTCGTGACCACGGTGGGGTTGTTTGTGAATGCCAGCGCCTGTGAGCTGAACGAAACCCTGGATGCCGTGCCGCTGGATCTGCTGCAGTTTCATGGCGACGAAACCCCGGAGCAGTGCGAAGGCTATCACCGTCCTTATATCAAGGCTTTGCGGGTCAAGGCCGGTGATGACATCGCCGGTGCCTGCAAGGCGTATGCAGGGGCCAGCGGTATTTTGCTCGATGCCTATGTTGAAGGCGTACCGGGTGGAACTGGTCAGGCGTTTGACTGGTCTTTGATACCTAAGGGTTTGCACAAGCCGATTATTCTGGCCGGTGGCCTGACGGTCGACAACGTCGCCGACGCCATCGCCCGGGTGCAGCCCTACGCCGTGGATGTCAGTGGTGGTGTTGAAAAGAGCAAGGGCATCAAGGATCACGACAAGATTCGCGTCTTTATGCAGGCAGTGCGCACAGCAAACTGATGCGGATGTGACGGCTGGCACTCTGCCGCCGTCCATCAATACCGTTCTGCGAAGCAGGCGGGCCCGGTGGTATGACGGGCAGAAATTAAAGCGGCGGCCGCTCTGGTGCGTGCTGTCGCAAAGGCTGAGGGTTGCAGGGTTTTTGCTGGTTTGCCGAGTGCGGACCGCGGTCCCGGCAATCATCGCCACACACCTGATTAATTTAGCTCAAGGGCATACACGGGGCCTGAACTCTATTGTTCTGGCCACCGGTACTGGAGAAAGAAAGCATGAGCAACTGGTTGGTAGACAAGCTGATTCCTTCGATCATGCGTTCCGAGGTCAAAAAGAGCTCGGTACCTGAAGGCCTGTGGCACAAATGCCCGTCTTGCGACGCTGTGCTTTATCGTCCGGAGCTGGAAAAGACCCTGGATGTTTGCCCCAAGTGCAATCACCACATGCGCATTGGCGCGCGCGCGCGCATCGACATCTTCCTGGATGCTGACGGCCGCGCCGAGCTGGGTGCAGACCTGGAACCGGTTGATCGCCTCAAGTTCCGCGACAGCAAGAAGTACAAGGACCGTCTGGTTGGTGCGCAAAAGCAGACCGGTGAAAAAGACGCCCTGATCTCCATGAGCGGTACCCTGCTGGGTATGCCGGTAGTGGTGTCGGCTTTCGAATTCTCCTTCATGGGTGGCTCGATGGGCGCCATCGTTGGCGAACGTTTTGTTCGTGCCGCCAACTACGCACTGGAAAACCGCTGCCCGATGATCTGCTTTGCAGCCTCCGGTGGTGCGCGGATGCAGGAAGCCCTGATTTCCCTGATGCAAATGGCCAAGACCTCGGCGGTACTGGCGCGTCTGCGTGAAGAAGGCATCCCGTTTATCTCGGTTCTGACTGATCCGGTGTATGGCGGTGTTTCGGCCAGCCTGGCAATGCTGGGTGACGTGATCGTGGCTGAGCCCAAAGCGCTGATCGGTTTTGCCGGCCCGCGTGTTATCGAGCAGACCGTTCGCGAAAAACTGCCGGAAGGCTTCCAGCGCAGCGAGTTCCTGCTGGAGCACGGCGCTATCGACCTGATCATTGCGCGTCAGGAACTGCGTCCACGCCTGGGCAACCTGCTGGCACAGATGATGGGTTTGCCGACGCCTGTGTTCGTGGCGGCACCTGTTGAGACCATCGTTGTTCCGCCGGCACCTGCAAACCTATGACCCAGCGCACCCTTGGCGAGTGGCTCGCCTATCTTGAACAGCTGCATCCGGCCGCCATTGATATGGGGCTGGATCGCGCACGCGAGGTAACGAACCGCATGGGGCTGCAAAAGCCTGCGCCTCGGGTGGTGACGGTTACGGGTACCAATGGCAAGGGCTCGACCTGCGCGTTTGTGGCTTCGTTGCTGCAGGCGCAAGGGCTAAAGGTGGGGGTTTACAGCTCGCCCCACCTGCTGCGCTATAACGAGCGCGTACAGATTGACGGGGCTGAAGTCAGCGACGAACTGCTCTGTGAGGCCTTTGCGGCCCTGGACGCAGGGCGTGGCGAGACGTCCCTGACGTATTTTGAAATGGGTACGCTAGCCGCCTTCTGGCTGTTTGAGCGTGCCCAGCTGGATGCCGTAGTGCTGGAAGTAGGGCTGGGCGGGCGGCTGGATGCGGTTAATCTGGTGGATGCCGACCTGGCACTGGTGACCAGCATCGGTGTCGATCATGTTGAATACCTGGGCAACACCCGCGAATCCGTGGCCTTCGAAAAGGCCGGGATTTTCCGTGCGGGCAAGCCGGCCCTGTGTGGTGATCTCAATCCGCCACAGACCTTGCTCGACAAGGCTGCCGAGCTGGGTTGCCCGCTGTTTTTGCGCGGTCGTGACTTTGACCTCGCCAGTACCGATCAGGTCTGGCATTGGCGGGGTCTGGATGCCCAGGGGCAATTGATCGAGTTGCGCGATATTCCGTTGCTGGATCTGCCGATGGAAAACGCCGCGCTGGCCGTGCAGGCCTACGCGTTGAGCGGTCTGCCCTGGCAGCCGGAGCGGATTGTCGCAGCACTGGCAGGTACTCGCATCACGGGGCGGCTGGATCGTCGCCAGTTCAACTGGAAGGGCAAAACCCTGAACGTGCTGCTGGATGTGGGGCACAATCCCCATGCTACCGAGTACCTGGCACGCCGCCTGGCGCTACGGCCGATAACTGGCAAGCGCCTGGCGGTGTTCGGTTTGCTGGCCGACAAGGACCTGGATGGCGTAGTGTCGCCACTGGTATGCGCGATCGAGCAGTGGGCAGTTGCTCCGCTGGACACGCCGCGCACGCGCTCGCAATCCGAACTTGAGGTCGTGTTGCAGGGCCTTGGTGCTTCTGTAGCGGCCTATGGTAGCGTGGCGGCAGCGCTTGAAGCGCAAAGCGAGCAGGCTACGGCCGAGGATGAAATCCTGTTGTTCGGATCTTTTTATTGTGTTGCCGAGGCGCTCGAGTGGTTAGAGCGACGTGCCACACAGGAGGCTGCAAATGGCTTTGCTGGATAAGGCGTACAAACAACGGATGGTGGGTGCCCTGGTGCTGGTGGCGCTGGCGGTAATTTTTTTGCCGATGCTGTTTTCGCGTCAGGATGAGCAGCGTCAGATCCAGGTTGACGCACCGACCGCACCTGCAATGCCAGAAATGGCCCAGATAAAGGTCGAGCCCGTTGCCGTTCCTGAGCCACAGGTCATTCCTGAAGAGCCGGCCCCGGTTGAGCAGCCGGTTGTCCAGCAGCAGGCGCCGGTCCCGGTCGCACCTGTGGCCAAACCTGCCGTGGTTGCTGCCAAGCCGCCGACGGTGACCCCGGCGCAAACCGTTGCCCAGGCACCGGCCAAGCTGGACACCACGCAAAAGCGTGTTGACCCTAATGGCTTGCCGATCAGCTGGTCGGTCCAGTTGGTGAGCCTGTCCAATCGGGCCAGCGCCGATAACCTGCAAAAAACCCTTCGCAATCAAGGTTATAACGCTTATGTGCGATCTTCTGGCGGGATGAACCGGGTTTTTGTCGGTCCACTGCTTGAGCGTGCAGAGGCCGATCGCCTGCGCGATCTGCTTGGCAAACAGCAAAACCTCAAGGGTTTTGTGGTGCGCTTCCAGCCTGAACGTGGCTGACAGGGCAAAAAGGTTCAATCTGATTGCACCCGCACGGATAAATCGCCTTACCTGAGCGGCGGCGCTCTGCTAAAATGCGCCGCCTCATCTATCCGTAGGCTGAACTGTGCCATTTACCTGGGTTGACTGGGCGATCGTTGCAATCATCGCCATCTCCGCTTTGATCAGCTTGAAGCGCGGCTTCGTAAAAGAAGCATTGTCGCTGTGCACCTGGATCATTGCCGGGGTCGTTGCCTGGATGTTCGGCGGTTCGCTGTCGCAATACCTCTCCGGATACATCGAAACACCTTCCGCCCGCGTTATCGTCGGGTGCACCATCATGTTTGTCGCCACCTTGCTGGTAGGCGCAATGATCAATTTTCTTATCGGCGAACTGATTCGCGTCACCGGCCTGTCCGGGACCGATCGTTTTCTCGGCATGGCCTTCGGTGCTGCGCGTGGCGCATTGCTGGTGGTCATCGCGGTCGGGCTGCTTAGCCTGGGGCCGGTACAGCAAGACTCATGGTGGCAG
Organism: Pseudomonas fragi; assembly: GCF_002269505.1. GTDB lineage: Bacteria > Pseudomonadota > Gammaproteobacteria > Pseudomonadales > Pseudomonadaceae > Aquipseudomonas > Aquipseudomonas fragi_D. The sequence goes on from NZ_NQKQ01000010.1 coordinate 178,051, forward strand.
GAGTCACGGCTCGTGCCACAATTTCTATTGGTTGCCGACTGGTCCAAAAACCTCATTCTGGGGTGGAGCAGTCAGTGGCTGGCCAGCGGAATCAGCGTACCCGCTGACATTCCGTTCAAGGAGCATCTCTTGCCGGCTACCCAGCCCAAGTGAGCGGTGTTCAGTTCAGATCCATTAAGTAGGGGTTGCGTCGCATGTGTGGCATCGTCGGTATCGTCGGTAAGTCGAACGTCAATCAGGCGCTGTATGACGCGCTAACCGTCCTCCAGCACCGCGGCCAGGATGCTGCCGGTATTGTGACCAGCCATAATGGCCGGTTATTTCTGCGCAAGGACAACGGGCTGGTTCGTGACGTCTTTCATCAGCGTCACATGCAGCGTCTGGTCGGCAACGTGGGCATTGGTCACGTGCGCTATCCAACCGCTGGCAGCTCGACTTCAGCTGAAGCTCAGCCGTTTTATGTCAACTCGCCTTATGGCATCACCCTGGCGCATAACGGTAACCTGACCAACGTTGAGCAACTGGCCAAGGAGATTTACGAATCTGATTTGCGTCACGTCAACACCAACTCCGATTCGGAAGTGTTGCTTAACGTTTTCGCCCACGAACTGGCGCAGCGCGGCAAATTGCAGCCGACTGAAGAAGACGTGTTTGCTGCCGTGACTGACGTGCACAACCGTTGCCGTGGCGGTTACGCCGTGGTTGCGATGATCACCGGTTATGGCATCGTCGGCTTCCGCGACCCTAACGGTATTCGCCCGATTGTCTTCGGTCAGCGTCATACCGACGAAGGCGTCGAGTACATGATCGCCTCTGAAAGCGTGTCCCTGGATGTACTGGGCTTTACCCTGATCCGCGATCTGGCACCGGGTGAAGCGGTTTACATCACTGAAGACGGCAAGCTGCACACCCGTCAGTGCGCGGTAAACCCGAAACTGACCCCGTGCATCTTCGAGCACGTGTATCTGGCGCGCCCGGATTCGATCATCGACGGTGTGTCGGTGTACAAGGCCCGTCTGCGCATGGGTGAGAAACTCGCCGAGAAAATCCTGCGTGAGCGTCCTGAACACGATATCGACGTGGTTATCCCGATTCCGGACACCAGCCGCTGCGCTGCGCTGGAACTGGCCAACCACCTGGGCGTCAAGTTCCGCGAAGGCTTCGTGAAAAACCGTTACATCGGTCGTACCTTCATCATGCCGGGCCAGGCTGCACGTAAAAAATCCGTGCGCCAGAAACTCAACGCCATCGAACTCGAGTTCCGTGGCAAAAACGTGATGCTGGTGGATGACTCGATCGTGCGCGGCACCACCTGCAAACAGATCATCCAGATGGCCCGCGAAGCCGGCGCCAAGAACGTTTACTTCTGCTCGGCGGCCCCGGCGGTTCGTTACCCGAACGTGTATGGCATCGACATGCCAAGCGCTCACGAACTGATCGCCCACAACCGCAGCACTCAGGAAGTGGCTGAGCTGATCGGCGCTGACTGGTTGATCTATCAGGACCTGCCTGACCTGATCGAAGCGGTCGGTGGTGGCAAGATCAAGATCGATGCGTTCGACTGCGCAGTGTTTGACGGCAAGTACGTCACCGGCGATATTGATGACAACTACCTGGAGCGTATCGAGCGTGCGCGCAACGATGCTTCCAAGGTGATTGCACAGGGCGTCGGTGCGACGATAGGCTTGTACAACAACTAAGTGTTCACCAAACCGGCCCTGATGGGCCGGTTTGCGTTTATCCAATACAAAGTAGAGCAAGGAGTGGGCAGCATGAGTCAGGATTGGGATGCGGGTCGGCTGGACAGCGACCTCGAGGGCGTAGCGTTCGACACCTTGGCTGTGCGTGCTGGCCAGCACCGTACGCCAGAAGGCGAGCACGGTGATGCAATGTTCCTGACCTCCAGCTACGTGTTCCGCACAGCGGCGGACGCTGCGGCGCGGTTCTCGGGCGAAGTGGCGGGCAACGTCTATTCGCGTTACACCAACCCTACGGTCCGTGCCTTCGAGGAGCGCATTGCTGCCCTTGAAGGTGCCGAGCAGGCCGTAGCCACGGCGACAGGTATGGCGGCCATTCTGTCGGTGGTCATGAGCCTGTGCAGCGCCGGCGACCATATCCTGGTCTCGCGCAGCGTCTTCGGTTCGACCATCAGCCTGTTTGAAAAATACTTCAAGCGCTTTGGCGTACAGGTCGATTACGTGCCGTTGGCTGAGCTGGCTGGCTGGGATGCGGCCATCAAGCCCAACACCAAACTGCTGTTTGTCGAGTCGCCGTCCAACCCGCTGGCCGAGCTGGTTGATATCGCAGCGCTGGCTGAAATCGCCCATGCCAAGGGTGCCTTGCTGGTGGTCGACAACTGCTTCTGCACGCCAGCTTTGCAGCAGCCGCTGAAACTGGGTGCGGACATCGTGGTGCATTCGGCAACCAAGTTCATCGATGGTCAGGGCCGTTGCATGGGTGGCGTGGTTGCCGGTCGTGGTGAACTGATGAAAGAAATCGTCGGCTTCCTGCGTACTGCCGGGCCGACCCTCAGCCCGTTCAATGCCTGGATCTTCCTCAAGGGTCTGGAAACCCTCAACCTGCGTATGCGCGCCCACTGCGCCAGTGCTCAGGCGCTGGCCGAGTGGCTGGAGCAGCAGGACGGCGTAGAGAAGGTTCACTACGCTGGCCTCAAGAGCCATCCGCAGTACGAATTGGCGCAGCGCCAGCAGCGTGGCTTTGGTGCCGTGGTCAGTTTTGAGGTCAAGGGCGGCAAGGAGGGCGCATGGCGCTTTATCGACGCGACCCGCCTGATTTCGATCACCGCCAACCTGGGTGACAGCAAAACCACGATTACCCATCCGGCGACCACTTCCCATGGTCGTCTGGCACCGCAAGAGCGTGAAGCGGCCGGTATTCGTGACAGCCTGATTCGCATTGCCGTAGGTCTGGAAGATGTCAGTGACCTGCAAGCTGATCTCGCGCGAGGTCTGGCTGCATTGTGAGTGACTGGATGCTCGAGGCGCCGCAGAGCGGCAATGGCCGTGTAGCGCTGGTCACGGGTGCTGCGCGGGGCATTGGCTTGGGGATTGCTGCCTGGCTGGTCAGTGAAGGCTGGCAAGTGGTGCTTACCGACATTGATCGCGTCCGGGGTGCGAAAGTGGCCAGTGCGCTGGGCGACAGTGCCTGGTTTGTACGCATGGATGTGTCGGTTGAAGACGATGTGATCCAGTGTGTGGCGCAAGTACTGGGTCAGTTCGGGCGGCTCGACGGGCTGGTGTGCAACGCGGCGATTGCGGACCCGCACAATACGCCCCTCGAAAGCCTCGATCTGGAGCGCTGGAATCGCGTGCTGGCGGTCAACCTCACCGGGCCGATGTTGCTGGCCAAGCATTGTGCGCCGTATTTGCGAGCGCATTGCGGGGCGATCGTCAACCTGGCGTCTACCCGCGCCCGCCAGTCGGAGCCTGATACCGAGGCTTACGTGGCGAGCAAGGGCGGGTTGCTGGCATTGACCCACGCGCTGGCAGTCAGTCTTGGCCCGCAGGTCAGGGTCAATGCCGTCAGCCCCGGCTGGATCGATGCCCGTGACCCTTCTGTGAGGCGTGCAGCGCCACTGACGGACGCCGATCATGCTCAGCACCCGGCTGGCAGGGTAGGGGTCGTGGAGGACGTTGCAGCGATGGTGGCGTGGTTGTTGTCACGCAATGCCGGTTTTGTCACGGGGCAGGAGTTTGTGGTGGACGGCGGCATGAGCAAGAAGATGATCTACGGCGAGTAAGGCCAGGTCACTATTTTTGCATATTATGAAAAAACCCCAATCTTGTCCTTGACTTAGCTTCGATAGATGCGTAAATTTCGCGGCCTCAACGAAGCAAAGGGTGATTAGCTCAGCTGGGAGAGCATCTGCCTTACAAGCAGAGGGTCGGCGGTTCGATCCCGTCATCACCCACCACTTCTTGAGATTCTCGCAAGAGAAAGGTCGTTCCGAAAGGAGCTGCCACCGACGCGCAGCGGTAGTTCAGTCGGTTAGAATACCGGCCTGTCACGCCGGGGGTCGCGGGTTCGAGTCCCGTCCGCTGCGCC
>NZ_NQKQ01000011.1 GCF_002269505.1 Pseudomonas fragi
CTCCTGACCATGATTAATACCTGTAAACGATGTACCCGGTCTTAAACGTAAACGATGTACCCGGTTTCTACCCACCCTGGCCCTCTCCCAAAGGGAGAGGGGACTGACCGCACGCGGACTCAAAATCACCGCCAAATCAGCCCCCTCTCCCTCCGGGAGAGGGTTGGGGTGAGGGCCGCTCTTACTGCTCCAGCTTCGGCGTTTCCTGGCCCAGGCAGCGCACGGCCTGTTTCTTGTTGTTGACCAGCACTCCGGTCAGACCTTTTTGCTCGGTGTCGAACAATACGATGATGCCGTCGATGCACTGCGCCACCTGGTTGGCGGGCGTAAGCGAGACTTTGTAATCTTCCCCCGGGATGGTCTTGAGCATGGTGAAATCGCTGAGCAGCAAGGCGTCCTCGGGTTTGGCAAAATGCAGGTAACCGTAGTACCACAGGGCGCCCACGGTGCCGATGATGCTGCAGATACCGGTGATGATCAGGGGGATGGCGTTGCGTTCTTCACTCATTGTTGGCTCTCGGGTTCAAGTTCAGTGTTCGTTGAGGCGGGGTAATTGGCGATTTCGCCCAGGCGCCGCACGCCATTGAAATGTTGCGGATCATCCAGGTAGCGCAGCATCACCTGGCGCCAGATCGGGTCAGCAAACGTCTGTACATGGCCGCCACGGGTCAGTTGCAATACCTTGGGCGGTGGCGCCGCCCGGTACAGGCGCAGGCCATTGGAAAGCGGAACAACCGGATCATCCAGGCTGTGATAGATCAGCATCGGCGTGTCGCCCATTTGCGGCATCGCATAAATGGCACTGTCGGCATCCGGCACCAGCCAGGACAGCGGCACCTGCAACGGCCAGGTTAACCAGGACGTGCTCAGGGCAAACTGGCCCACGTCACGGTAACTGGCGGGCACACCATCCAGCACCACGGCCTTGACTCGCGCGCGCTGCTGCGGGTGCTCGCTCAGGTAGTGGATGCCCATGGCGCCGCCCAGGCTTTGCCCCAGCACAATCAGCGGCAGGCCCCGGGCTTGCGGCTCATGCTGCAACCAGTCAAAAGCGGCATCGATGTCCTGGTATACCGCCGGCAGCCCCGGCTCCCCTTGGGACAGGCCGTAACCGCGATAGTCGAGCATCAGCACTTGATAGCCCTGCTCCGGCAGCCACGCAGTGGCGCCGAGATGGTAAGCCAGGTTGCCGCCATTGCCGTGCAGATGCAGCACGGTCCCCTTGAGTGGCACGCCTTTTTTGGCCGGTAACCACCAACCGTGCAGGCGGGTGCCATCGGCGGCCGTCAGGGTGACATCACGGTAGTCCAGGCCCGCGGCCGTCGGGGTGATCGGCTGGCCGGGCTCGGGGTAGAACAGCAAGGAGCTGCATCCGCTGAGGGTCAACAGCAGGCAGAGTGCAGCCAGGGTTTTCATCTAACTAGCTACCCTATGTAGTCGCTGCCGAAGGCTGCGATGGGGTTTGTGGGGCCTTCAATAAAAACAGCTTGCTGCGCAACCCTTCGCAGCCTTCGGCAGCGACTACAGGTTTTGTGTTGCTTACAAAATATTGGAGTAATCCGCTTCAATACGGTCAAGGCTCAAGTGGTTGAGGAAGTTGGAGAAGCACATCCAGGCCGAGAGCGCGTTCATGTCCCGGAACTGATCCGGCAGGTACTTGGGCGCTATCACCAGGCCTTCATCTACCAACTGGCGCAGGGTTCTCATGTCTTCCAATGTGGTCTTGCCACAGAACAACAGCGGCACTTGCTCCAGCTTGCCTTTACGTACGGCCAGCTGAATGTAGTTGTAAACCATGATGAAGCCTTTGAGGTAGGACAAGTCTTTGGTGAATGGCAGGCCATTTGGCACCGATCCACGGAAAACCCGACTCGCGTTGCCATAACTTTCCGGCATTTCAAAGCCTTGCTCACGGAAGAATTCGTACACCTGCATAAAGTCCGCGCCCTCCTCCACCATATGGATAGCGCGGGTACGGTTGGTCAGTTTGCGCAGCCGGCTGGGGTAGGAGGCAAAGGTGATGATCTCCATCAAGATCGCCAGGCCTTCCTGGGTCACGGTGGACGACGGCGGCCCCTTGGACAGGAAGGTGCAGATCGGCTGGTTCAGGCCATTGAGCGTAGTCCCCACGTGCACCAGCCCTTCGTGGACTTCCAGGGCACGTACGTCGCGCTCGTTGAACATCGCATCGGTACGGATCTTGATGTAGTCGGCGCCCGCCGCCGCGTCCGCAACAATGCCGTCGGACTCGAACACGCGGATGGTTTCTTCGGCTTCGCCAAACACCTTGTTCAGGCGGCTTTGCAGCAGGTTCACGGCATCCTTGGCGGTGAGCGTCTTGGCTTCGTCCTTGAGCGCGCCACGACCGTCGATATTGTCCAGATAGTCGGACATCATCAGGCCAAGGTCGGCCAGGGTCGGGTCACCGGCATGGAACGCATCCGAGGCCGCGCCGTACAGCTCCTGGGAAATCAGCCCGAAATCTTCAGTGCCACGCGCTTCGAGCATGCGCACGACCATGCGGTACTCCTTGCACATGCGCCGCATGATCTGCCCGACCGGGTTGAACTGCCCCAACTGGCGGGTGATATCGCGCTCGATGTTCTGGAACTCGGACTTCACCGCCGCCGAATCAAAGGACAAGGGCCGGCCAAGGTAATAATCGCGATCGACCGCGGGCATGGCTTTGCCTTTGGCCTTTAAAAAGCCCTGGCGGATGCTGTCGTCCCACTTCACCGCATCCAGTACGCGAATGGGTGTTTGTGCCAGCACGATGCGGTCAGACAAGGTGCGTATCGTGCGCTGGTAGTCGTCCACCGGCAGCTTCCTTTAATTGAGAGCGTTACTTGGCCACACGTTTATAGCGGGCCGCTTCGACAAATACGTCGGAATTGGCCGGGTCGTCCAGGTAGGCAAAGACTTCAGCCGACGGGCTTTTGATCAGGGTACCGGTGCCTTCAGGGGTTTCCACCGGGTCACCACTCAACACGGACTGGCCGATGGCCTGCTTGACCTGGTCAAGATCCAGATCATAGATCACCAGTTCACCGTTGTCGGTCAGTTCAAAACCGCTGAGGGTATGATTGCCGCCCAGTTTGGCCGGTATCGCAGCCGAGGCATACCAGCGACTGCCGTGGCGGGCAACGATAAAGATATAACGTTCACGGGCCTTGGGTTCGCCCTTGGGGTAGACGACGGCCTGATAACGGGTTTTGTCGATGGCACTGATTTCAAGATTGCGCGCCTGCCCCCAGGCATCCTTGCTGATCCATTTGCCCAGCAACTGTTTGGGCGCCGGCTGCGCCTCGATCGGGGCCTGGCTAAAGGTTACAAGACATCCGTTCAACATCAAAAACGACAATGCCATAAGCATCACGCGCCAAGCTTTCATGCCTGCATCCTTCTATAGAGCGGCCAACACCAAGTGCATGTAACGCGTAAGAATAGCCAGCCGGTCGTCATCCGCCTCGGGCTGCGCGCCATCAAGTAGGGCCTGATATTCCATCCGACCGATAATCGCCGTCAAGACTTTGGCATCCTGCTGAGGTTGTGTGGAGCCTAGCACTTCGAAAATCTGCCCGGCCCCCTGAAGGAATATCTGTTGATGGGCACGCACCAGCACCGCCAGCCGGGGGTTGATCAGTGCAGCCTGATGAAAGGCTTGCTCGGCCATCAACTGGTCGCGACGGGTGAGCATTTGATGCTGAAGATAATCGGCGGTCATCCTGGCAATGTCATCGGCAAGCACTGCTCGCGCCTGGGCGCTGCCATCCCCTTGCGCCATCATTTCGCGCAACTTGCCTTCGGTGCCTTGCCACAGCTTGGCCATGAACGCTGCGCTGCGCTCGACATACTGGGCGAAGGTGTCGTTGATCAGATCGTCGATGTCCTTGAAGTAATAGGTGGTCGCTGACAGCGGCACCCCGGCTTCAGCCGCCACGGCCCGATGGCGCACGCCGCGTACGCCGTCGCGCACGACAATGCGCATGGCGGCATCAAGGATCAGCTGGCGACGCTGCTCGCTGCCATGCCGGCTGGCCTTGCGACCCTGATACTCAACACTTTGCGCGAGCGCGACCGCGACATTTGCTGCGCCTTGAGGGGACCTGACGAGATTCACGGGAAAATCCTTTTAATGTTGATGGGAACCTTGTAGTCGCTGCCGAAGGCTGCGAGGGGGCCGCAGTGTTTTCGAAAAAACGGTTTGCTACGCAACCCTTCGCAGCCTGCGGCAGCGACTACAGGAAACGCCAGGCAATAAAAAGCCGCCTTACAAGGCGGCTTCTTATTCTGCATCGTTACGCTTGCGGGCGCATATGCGGGAACAGGATCACGTCGCGAATCGACGGCGAGTTGGTCAACAACATCACCAGACGGTCGATGCCGATACCTTCACCGGCAGTCGGCGGCATGCCGTATTCCAGGGCACGGACGAAGTCTGCGTCGTAGTGCATCGCTTCGTCGTCGCCTGCGTCCTTGTCAGCAACCTGCGCCATGAAACGCTCGGCCTGATCTTCGGCATCGTTAAGCTCGGAGTAGGCGTTGGCGATTTCACGGCCACCGATAAACAGCTCAAAACGGTCAGTAACGTTCGGGTTCTCGTCGTTGCGACGGGCCAGCGGCGACACTTCGAACGGGTACTGGGTAATGAAATGCGGCTGTTCCAGCTTGTGTTCGACCAGCTCTTCGAAAATCATCACTTGCAGCTTGCCCAGACCTTCGAAGCCCAGCACCTTGGCACCGGCTTTCTTGGCGATGGCGCGAGCCTTGTCGATGTCGTTGAGGTCGTCAGCGGTCAGCTCGGGGTTGTACTTGAGGATCGAATCGAAGACCGACAGACGCACAAACGGTTCGCCAAAGTGGAAAACCTTGTCGCCGTATGGCACGTCGGTAGTGCCCAGAACCAGTTGAGCCAGTTCACGGAACAGCTCTTCGGTCAGGTCCATGTTGTCTTCGTAGTCGGCGTAAGCCTGGTAGAACTCCAACATGGTGAATTCAGGGTTGTGACGAGTCGAAACGCCTTCGTTACGGAAGTTGCGGTTGATCTCGAACACTTTTTCAAAACCACCCACCACCAGGCGCTTGAGGAACAGCTCCGGCGCGATGCGCAGGTACATGTCCATGTCCAGGGCGTTGTGGTGAGTTTCGAACGGCTTGGCCGCAGCGCCACCCGGGATGGTTTGCAGCATCGGCGTTTCAACTTCCAGGAAGTCGCGAGCCATCAGGAAGCTGCGGATATGGGCGATCACTTGCGAGCGTACACGGAACGTGTGACGCACGTCTTCGTTGACGATCAGGTCAACGTAACGCTGGCGATAGCGCTGCTCGGTGTCGGTCAGGCCGTGGTGCTTGTCCGGCAGCGGGCGCAGGGATTTGGTCAGCAGGCGCACGCTGGTCATTTCAACGTACAGGTCGCCTTTGCCGGAACGGGCCAGGGTGCCTTCGGCGGCAATGATGTCGCCCAGGTCCCAGGTTTTCACTTCGGCCAGGGTTTCTTCCGGCAGGGTCTTGCGGTTGACGTAGACCTGGATGCGACCGGTCATGTCCTGGATCACCATGAACGAGCCACGGTTAAGCATGATGCGACCAGCAACCTTGACCGGGATGGCGGCTTCAGCCAGCTCTTCCTTGGTGGCTTCGGCGTACTTCTTCTGCAGGTCGGCGCAGTAGTTGTCACGGCGGAAGTCATTCGGGAAGGCATTGCCCTTGGCGCGCTCGGCTGCAAGTTTTTCCTTGCGCAGGGCGATCAGGGCGTTTTCTTCCTGTTGCAGGTCTTGTGGGTCGAGTTGTTGGTCGCTCATGTCTTTAAAAATTCCATCACAGGTTCGTTGCCCCCGCCTTGCGGCAGGGGGAAGCGGGCTTTAGCGCGCCCTCTGGGCATCGCACTGGCTTCGCACACGTTTTGTTGCGCTTACAGCCCTTGTTTCAGGCTGGCTACCAGGTATTCGTCGATATCGCCGTCGAGCACCTTGTCGCAATCGCTGCGTTCGATGTTGGTACGCAAATCCTTGATACGCGAGGCGTCGAGTACGTACGAGCGGATCTGATGACCCCAGCCGATGTCCGACTTGGTGTCTTCCAGGGCCTGGGAAGCGGCATTGCGCTTCTGGATTTCCTGCTCGTAAAGACGCGCCCGCAGCATTTTCATCGCGGTGTCTTTGTTCGCATGCTGCGAACGTTCGTTCTGGCAGCTCACCACGGTGTTGGTCGGTACGTGAGTGATACGTACGGCCGAGTCGGTGGTGTTTACGTGCTGACCACCTGCACCGGAGGAACGATAGGTATCGATCCGCAGGTCAGACGGGTTGATGTCGATTTCGATGTTGTCGTCGATTTCCGGCGAAACGAATACAGCCGAGAACGAGGTGTGACGACGGTTGCCCGAGTCGTACGGGCTTTTGCGTACCAGACGATGGACGCCAATCTCGGTGCGCAACCAACCAAATGCGTATTCGCCTTTGATATGCACGGTTGCGCCCTTGATACCGGCCACTTCACCGGCGGACAGTTCCATGATGGTGGCATCGAAGCCGCGCTTGTCGGCCCAACGCAAATACATCCGCAACAGGATATTGGCCCAGTCTTGCGCTTCGGTGCCACCGGAGCCGGCCTGGATGTCCAGGTAAGCGTTGTTGGCATCCATCTCGCCACTGAACATGCGGCGGAATTCGAGTTTTTCAAGGGCTTCGCGCAGACGTTCGACTTCAGCCGCAACGTCATCCACAGCGGCCTGATCTTCTTCCTCGGCGGACATCAACAGCAGGTCTTTGGCGTCGGCCAGACCTGTGTGCATCTCATCGAGGGTTTCAACGATTTGCGCCAGCAGGGAGCGCTCGCGCCCCAGCTCCTGGGCGTACGAAGGGTTGTTCCAGACACTCGGATCTTCAAGCTCGCGATTGACTTCGGTCAGACGCTCATGCTTTTGATCGTAGTCAAAGATACCTCCGAATGGTTTCGGAGCGCTCTGACAGGTCCTTGATGCTGTTAAGGATCGGGTTGATTTCCATGGCTGGCGGCACTCGTAGGCGATTTTTACAAAGCCGGGGAGTATACCGTAAACAGCCTGCATCAGCAGCCCGTCTGGCGGGGTTATGTCGTCTGTGACGACAGGCCGCGAGCACTCGGCCAGACAGGCGATTGGCCCTTCCTGACAAGAAGAACAGGGTGAGCTCAAAGACTGACCGCAAACACTGTGTGACAAACGAATATATCTCGTAGGAAAAGTTACTAATTTTAAGAGAAGTAGACTACGAGCCAATTAATTGCACTTGCAAATATACAGCGCTATACCTCAACACACCCAAGCAAACACTTACTGCTTGAGACCCGTACGCCATATTCAAACAACCCATCATTAAATGGCAGCCACCATGTCCAACTTAGCCTGCGGTCATGTATTCGGTATTGCGACGCCCCACTTCAAGTCATCCATGATGGGCATGCAAGACTATCTGTTAACAGGCGCAGGGCCGGGCGCTGCAATAAGTGCGGCACTCTCATTGACCTATAACCTTCCGCACCTGTGCGGTCTGGGAGGCGATGCAATCATTATGCAGGCAAGCCCCGGCAACCTGGAGGTATTCAACGGCACGGGCGTAACGGGCACACACCAGCACCACGACAACTATTTATATAAAGGCCTTGAATCAATCCCCAGACGAGGCATTTACAGCACGATGGTGTATGGCTGCCCTAGCGCCTACGAGCGGTATACACAGTTGCACGATATCGATTTGAACAGGGTATTTAAACATTTGCACGAACATGATTTAAAACATGGACTGATAACAACTGAAAGTTTATTGCAGGCATTTTACAGCAGTACCAAAGAACCACAGATTCAAACTCGCTTTACTCAATGGACGCAATGCTTCATTCAACGCAAAGACCCTGAACCCTTATACCGCCACACCCTGGCCACTTTGGCACGGGAGGGCTTTTCGTCGATGTACCAGGGGTTGCTGGCCGAGCAGGTGTTCGACCAGTTGTACAGATGCGACCCGCACCTTTACACGGCTGGTGACTTTGCCGATTTTGCACCCAACCCCTCAGAGGTCAAAAGCACGCGCTTCATGCACGCCACGGTGACGGCGCATGGCAGCAACAGCCCGTGGAAAGAGCTGTTCCTGCTGCTGAAAATCTACCAATTGAGTGCCCAGGACACTACCTTACTGACGCCCGCTCAGCTTTGTACCGCCGCCGGACTGATCGACACCTGGCTGGCCTCACACCCTGCTTCAGATACAGGCAATGAGCGCACCCTCGACCAACAGGCAGCATTGATCCATCAGCAGCTCAAACAGGGCAACCCTGAACCTGTGCCCCAATCGTGCAAAACCTCGCACACCATCTTTATGGCGTGCGCCGCGGCTGACGGCACCCTGACCGGTATCACCAACTCAATCTTCACCCCCCTGGGTTCACTCTTCGAAATCGATAACAGCGGCATTATCCTGAGCAACCGGGCCTTCTCATTCAATGGCCCCCATGCGTGCTCGACCTTCAAGGGCAGGACCGCCGCCAACCACACCACCAACTGCGTCCATGTCAGCACCGGCCACCTGGAGTTTATCCTGGGCACATCGGGAGGGCCTGTGCAGTCGCAAACCCTGGCGTTCATCATCTACAAGATTGTCGCGCAGAACTGCCCGATCCAGACAGCCCTCGCCAGCCCACGCTGTGCCAATCTGGGCCGTCACCCCAAGACCGGCGGCATCACTTATTTAAGTGAAGCGCCACAGGCAGACCCGGTCTTTACCTGGACCAACGGCCTGTCCGAGAAACTGGGAGTGGTGCAACTGGCCGGTATCAACACCCTCAGCGGCCAGGTGTTCGCTGCAGCCGACCCCCGCGGTAGTGGCGTGGCTCTGGCGGTATGAGCATTCACGGCAGCGGCTCGCACCATGCCGCCCTCCTGACCGTCGCCAGCGCTTTTTTTCTGGAGGTGCTGGACGCAACCATCATGATCGTAGCCATCATCTCCCTGGCCAACGATCTGGGCGCGAGCATCAGCGGCGTCACCCTGGCATTGGCTGCTTACCTGCTGGCCCTGGTGGTATTCACCCCCGCGAGTGGGCATCTGTTCAAAAAGCTCGCGCTTGCGCAACGCTTCCAGTGCGGCCTGCTGATTCTTTGCCTGGCATCACTGGCCTGCGCCAGTAGCCAGAACCTTTACATGCTGTGCATTGCCCGTCTGGCCCAAGGCTTTGGCAGTGCGCTGATCGTGCCCGCCGGGCGCACCCTGATCCTGGCCAATACCGACAAAAACCAAATCCCCAGGATCATGGCCTGGCTGATTGCCCCTGCGCTGGTCGCCCCGATTGTGGCCCCGTCTATGGCCAACGTACTCCTAAGCCTGGGTAACTGGCGGCTGATTTTCTGTTTTATCGCATTCTGCGCGGCAGGGCTGATTGCCGTATGCCGGGTGACGCTGTTTTCACTGCCTGCCCCCACAGCCCGCCAGCATCCCTTTGACGTTTATGCCTACGGGTTATGGGGGCTGTCTTCGTCGGCGTTGTTCGCGATGTTTGTTGCCGGCTCGAACAGTCGCCCCCTCTATACCCTGTTGGCAGCCATCGTGATGTTTTATGCCGGTGTGCGGTTGTACCAAAGACTATGCCAAGCCACTGACAAACAACTGTTCGATCTGTCGTTGCTCAACAACCCGTTGTTCACGTTCAACATCGTTTCAGGCAGCTTTTTCCGTATCAGCATTTATGCATTTCCTACCGTGCTGATCATCCATCTGCTGAAAACATCGGATTACCCGCCCAGTTCAATTGGCCACTGCCTGTTGTTTATCTTTGCCGGCAATCTTCTTGCAAAACCCGTGGCGGCCAGAATATTGGCGAACAGCCTCTCGATAAAACGCTACTTCTTGTATTCGGCGCTGGCAACGTCCGTCACATTGAGCGTGTTCTTTTATCCGCGCCTGTCTGACCAACTTCCTGTGCTATGGCTGGCCTGCGCCCTGCACGGCTGCGCGCGCTCTTTTCAATTTCTCGGCTACTCCTCCAGAAGCCTGCGCGATATCGAACCCTCGCGCATGCATCACGCCAATATCCTTCTTGGCGCGGTCATGCAACACAACGCGCTGATCGCACAGGCGGTACCCGCCCTGCTGGCAGCGTTCCTGATCCCCACCCGCCTGCCCGGCGAATCCAGCGACGGGTTCTTCAACCTGGGCATGGCCACAGTCACCGCCCTGTCATTGATGGCTGCACTGAGCGCGCTGCGCATGCCCAATTCGAGCAGACAAGAATCCCCCCCGAGCACTGTACCCCCCACATACGCAAAAGCTGGAAATCACACGCACTTAAGCGTTGCTACGCAAGGAGCTGAAGATGAAAGCCGTGAAGCTGAAAACCACCGTTGAAATCCCCATAGAGGGCATCCCCCTGCCCACTCGATTTGTGTCATTTGAAGGTGTAGACAAAGAACACTTCGCGTTGCTGATTGGCGACTGTCACACCCTACCCGTGCTGACTCGTATTCATTCGGAATGCCTGACCGGCGATGTATTCGGTTCAAGACGCTGTGATTGCGGCGCCCAACTGAAGGAAGCACTGTCACACATGTCCGAACGCGGTGGTGGTGTATTGATTTATCTGCGCCAGGAAGGTCGCGGCATTGGCCTGTACTCCAAGTTCGATGCCTATGTGTTGCAAACCCAGGGCATTGATACCTTCACCGCCAATGAGATGCTCGGCTATGCCGATGACTCTAGAGAGTTTGAAAGCGCGGGCGCCATGCTCAAGGCGCTGGACATCCGCCATATAGACCTTATTACCAATAACCCGGCAAAAGTCCTGGCGCTGCAAGGTTGCAATATCACCATCAACAGAACCCTGCCATCCGGTGTGTTTTTAACCGTCGAAAACGAGCGCTACCTGCGCAGCAAAATCAATAAAAAACAGCACACGATCAACTTGAATAAAAACAGGTGATTGCCATGAACTCCTACATCCTGAACTTTTGCCCCACCGGCATGGTGCCCACCAAGCACATGAACCCGCACACGCCGGTGAGCACGTCGGAAATCATTGAAGATGTATTGATGGCCTCCGAACTGGGGGCTTCCATCGCCCACTTGCACGCCCGGGATCAAAAAACCGGCGAACCCACATGCGACCTCAATACCTTCGCCGCAATCATCGAAGGCATCCGCAAATACAACAAGCAACTGGTCTTGTGCGTTTCGCTCAGCGGTCGCAATGTTTGCGATCCGGCACTCAGGGCCCTGCCCCTTTCGCTGGATGGCGAGGCCAAACCCGACATGGGTTCATTGACGTTATCGTCCATGAACTTTGCCACTCAACCGAGCATCAATGCCCCGGACACGATCAATTACCTCGCCGGGCAAATGGCGCTCAAAGGCATCTCACCCGAAGTTGAGATATTCGATAGCGGCATGTCGAGTTGCCTGAACAGCCTGATCAAAAAATCGTTAATGCCGCCCACTGTCTACGCCAATATTTTGTTGGGCAATATTTTTGGTGCACAACCGAGCTTCGCTCATATCGCCGCCATTACCAGTTCGTTGCCTGGCAATGTAGTGAGTTCCTTTGCCGGGCTGGGCAGTTATCAACTGCGCAGCAACGCCCTGGCCCTGGCCGCAGGTCACGGCATCCGCATCGGCCTTGAGGACAACATCTGGTTCGACCACGAACGCACCACCCTGGCGAGCAACCGCAGTTTGCTGGAGCGCATCACGGCCATTGCCAACCTTCAGCAATTGACCCCCGCTACCCCGATGCAAGTCAGGGAGCGCCTGGGCTTGCAGCCCGGGCAAGGTCGCTATGGCCTGATCCCTATCGCTGACCAATACAGGGAAGCCGCCCATGGATAATGTCTGGTTTACGCCCGAGGGCTATCAACGCACGTCCAGGGACCTGCAAAGACGGTGTTTGAAGCTGCTGCTGTCCTTCGCCCCGCCCCGGGGTACCCTGCTGGATGTCGGCTGTGGAACCGGCAATACTTTGCTGTTTACGGACAAGGAAAACATTGAACAGTATGTGGGCATTGATATTTCCCAAGATATGATTGCGTATGCCAACCGAGCCCACGCAGCCCCCCATGTCAGGTTTATGGTCAGTGACTTTCTCGATTACCCCCTTGAGCAGTTACCGCTGTTTGATGCAGCCATTTGTGCAGCCTGTTTGCACTGGTTTATCCCCCACGAACAAACCGTTATCAACAAGTTGGCCCAAGCCATAAAACCGGGCGGTTATCTGTATTTGTCCTGCGCCTTTGACTTCGATTATGTCTTGGGCGAGCGCGTGATCCAGGAACAGGTGCTGATGGATATACGTCGGCAATACCCCTGTATTGCAGACCCGGTGGTATTCGATGATTTTCGTTTCAACAGAGGTACCCTGATCAGCACACTGCACGACTTTGAAATCATTCGCTCGCACCGTATCGAGGAACCCGTGCAGTTTGAGAATTTTGAAGACTTTAGAGATTGGCACCTGGGCAGCGGCTCGGTGATTTACGCTCAGTTCGATGAAAGATTCCGCGAACGGGCAATTACCGATTACTACCAGAAACTGTATGAACACTATTGTGCCGGCACTTATAAAACCGCGTATTCCACTGGCCTTATGCTGCTTGAAAGGAGGAAAGCCTGATGTATACCGGCATTGTGCAAGGCACTGCCCGCGTTCTCTCCCTGCACAAGGAGACGGGGCACCAGAGGATCGTACTGGTACAGGACTCGCCCCTGTTCGATAACATCGATATTGGCGCCAGCGTGTCGGTCAACGGCACATGCCTGACAGTGACCGCTTATTCGTCTGACAGCGCCACGTTCGATATCTCCAATCGGACAGCGGAAATCACCACGCTTGAGAACCTGAAGGTGAATGACCGGGTCAATATCGAACGTTCCCACCGCGCAGGCGAAGAAAACGGCGGACACGCGCTCTACGGCCACATTGAAAGCACCGCGCAGGTGGTGTCGTGGCAGCCACTGGGCGAAACCGTGAGCGCCGTTTTGCAGCTGGAACCGGCGACCTCGGCTTATGTGTTCGAGAAAGGGTTTATCGGCCTGCACGGTTGTAGCCTGACCGTTGACCGCCTGGATGAAGAGCGGCACACACTCACGGTAAACCTGATCCCGCTAACCCTCGCCCTGACTAACTTGAGCGGCTTGCAGGTGGGCGACCGAGTCAATGTTGAAATAGACCAGACTACGCGAACGTTGGTGGATACCCTGCAACGAACGCTGGCTCGCCAGCGCGGGAAATCTGGAGATACTGTCAAGGGATCTTTGTAGCAGCTGACTCGCGCAGCAAGGCTGTGTCCGGCTGCGCAGCGGCCGTAAACACAGGCGACTCGCTCGTCCTGACACACCGCGATTGCCGGATTTTCGACCGCTCTGCGCTCGATCGCAGCCTCGCTGCGCTCCTCAGCGACTACAGGCTTTGTGCATTGCTGCCCCTACTCGATCCCCACCTGGTTACGCCCGTTTTTCTTGGCAAGGTAAAGCCCTTTGTCTGCCGCTGAAATCAGCTCGCGACAATTGCTGCCCTGCTGCGGCGTCATGGTCGACAGACCAATGCTGATGGTCAGGCTGCAACCCGCAGTCGGCGAAATATGCGGAATCTTCATCGCCTCAACCGCCATGCGCAGCTTTTCTGCTACCAGCCGCGCGCCACCCTGGGAGGTGTTGGGCAGCACGATGGCAAATTCCTCACCACCATAACGGGCCGGCAAGTCTGATGGCCGGCTGCTGGCGTCACGGATGGCTGCAGCCACCTTGCGCAACGCTTCATCACCGTCCAGATGACCAAAGGAGTCGTTGTATGACTTGAAGTAATCAACATCGATCATCAGCATCGACAATTGGGTCTGCTCGCGCATTGCACGACGCCATTCCAGTTCAAGGTATTCATCGAAGTGGCGGCGATTGGACAGCCCGGTCAGGCCATCGGAGTTCATCAGCCGTTGCAGTACCAGATTGGTATCCAGCAACTGCTGTTGACTGACCCGCAGCGCACGGTAGGCCGCATCACGTTGCAACAGCGTCATGTAGGAGCGCGAGTGATAGCGGATGCGCGCCACCAGTTCGATGTTGTCCGGCAGTTTTACCAGGTAATCATTGGCCCCCGCCGAAAACGCCGCGCTTTTGATCAGCGGGTCCTCTTTGGTGGACAACACGATAATCGGAATATTTTGCGTCGCCGGGTGGTTGCGGTATTCGCGCACCAGACTCAAGCCGTCCAACCCGGGCATCACCAGGTCCTGCAAAATGACTGTCGGCTTGATACGGATAGCCTGGGCAATGGCCTGGTGCGGGTCCGCACAAAAGTGAAAATCAATGTTTTGTTCAAGGGCCAGCCCTCGGCGCACGGCTTCGCCGATCATTGCCTGATCGTCTACCAGCAACACCATGGCCGCGTTTTCATCAGTTTTAACGTCGTCCAACTGCAAGTCGCTCATGCGCGTTCACCTGAATTACTACCTTCAAGCCAGTCCTGCCGGGTTCTACCAGTCATTTGGCAAATTTCTCCAGCAAGCGTGGCGCAATCTTGTCCAATGGGCGGATCTCGACCGCTGCATCGATGGCCGCAGCCGCTTTGGGCATACCGTACACCGAGCTGCTTTGCTGATCCTGGGCGATGGTAAGAAACCCCTGCTCACGCATGAGTTTAAGACCTTGGGCCCCGTCACGCCCCATACCGGTCAACAGCACACCCACCGCCTCGCCGTTCCAGTAGCGGGCAACACTTTCAAAAAATACATTTATCGAAGGTCGATAGATTTCATTGACCGGTTCCGCGGTGTAGGCCAGCGTACCGTTTTTCAATAAGCGGATATGGTGGTTGGTGCCCGCCAGCAGCACGGTGCCCACCTGCGGCGTTTCACCGTCGCGGGCCAAACGCACATCCAGACCGCAGGATGTGCTCAGCCACTCGGCCATGCCGGCGGCAAACACCTGGTCAACGTGCTGAACCAGCACGATAGCTGCATCAAAGTTTCTCGGCAGGCCTTTAAGCAAGGTTTCCAGCGCTGCCGGACCACCTGCCGACGAACCGATAGCCACCAGCCCGCCACGCACACCCGGCACGCGCGTCTGAGTCACTACCGGTTTGACGCGTTTTTCACTCTGGCCCATCAACCATCCAACATTGAGGATTTTGCGCAGCAATGGCGCAGCTGCTTCGCGGGGGTTGCTGCCACCCAGTACAGGGGTGTCCACCACATCCAGAGCGCCAAAGCCCATGGCTTCAAAAACACGGTGCACATTTTGCTCGCGGTCGATGGTGACAATCACAATCGCGCAGGGGCTTTCGGCCATGATCCGGCGTGTGGCTTCGACGCCATCCATGACCGGCATGATCAAGTCCATCAAAATCAGGTCAGGGGTGTTCTCGGCGCACAGGCGCACTGCTTCCTGGCCATCACCGGCAACCCAGATCACCTGGTGCGCGGGCTCGAACGCCAGCGCCCGGCGCAAGGCCTCAACCGCCAGGGGCATATCGTTGACGATGGCGATTCTCATGTCTGGGCTCCTCCAATGAGTTCAACCACTGCATCAAGCAGGGCATCGTCATGGAAACTGGCTTTGGCTAGATAATAGTCGGCTCCTGCATCCAGGCCGCGCCGACGGTCTTCTTCACGGTCCTTGTACGACACCACCATCACCGGCATCGATTGCAAACGGCTATCGCGCCGCAACAGGGTAACCAGTTCAATGCCATCCATGCGCGGCATATCGATATCGGTAATCAACAAATCAAAGTGTTCGGCCCGCAAGGCGTTCCAGCCGTCCATGCCGTCAACCGCCACGGCCACTTCATAGCCACGGTTGATCAGCAGCTTGCGTTGCAGCTCACGCACTGTCAGCGAGTCATCCACCACCAGAATACGTTTGCGGGTCAGTTCGGCGGTATGCCGGTTACGCCGGTCGATACGCTCAAGACGTCCGGTATTGAGCAGTTTGTCCACCGAGCGCAGCATGTCTTCGACATCCACGATCAGCACCGGCGAGCCATCGTCCAGCAAGGCCCCGGCGGAAATATCCTGAACCTTGCCCAAACGTGGATCGAGCGGCAGGACCACCAGGGTGCGCTCACCAATAAAGCGCTCAACAGCCACGCCATACACCGCATCGCGCTCGCGAATCACCACCACCTTGAGGGTCTCGTCATCGCTCTGACTGGGCTGGCGCTGCAGCAGCTGGCTGGCGGCAACCAGCCCCACATGGCGGCCTTCATGCCAGAAATGCTGACGACCTTCGAGCTGCACGATGTCATCGGGCTGCAGGTCGCGCATGCGTTCGATATGGGCCAGCGGGAAGGCATACGCCTCGTCTGCCACTTCAACCACCAGGCTGCGGACCACGGACAGGGTCAGCGGCACCTCAAGGTGGAAGCGGCTGCCATGTTGCGGGGTGTGCTCCAGCACAATCGCACCACGCAGCAAGCGCACCATGTGCTGCACCGCATCCAGGCCCACGCCGCGCCCCGAGACTTCGGTCACGGTGTCACGCAGGCTGAAACCCGGCAGGAACAGGAAAGTCAGCAGTTCTTCTTCGCTCAGTTGGGCCACCGTCGATTCGGTGGACAGCTGGCGCTCTACGATGGTGCGGCGCAAACGGTCAAGGTCCACACCGGCGCCATCATCGCTCAGCTCCAGTACCAGCAAACCGGCCTGATGGGAGATACGCAGGCGGATCAGGCCTTCGGCAGGCTTGCCCGCCAGCAAGCGCTGCTCAGGTGGCTCGATGCCGTGATCGACGGCATTGCGCAGCAAATGGATCAAGGGCGCTTCGAGCTTTTCCAGCACGTCGCGGTCGACCTGGGTTTTTTCACCTTCGATTTCCAGGCGGATCTGCTTGCCCAGGGCGCGGCCCAAATCACGCACCATACGCTCCTGCCCGACCAGCACATCGGCAAATGGCCGCATGCGGCAGGCCAGTGCGGTGTCGTAGAGCAATTGCGCACGCTGGCCAGCCTGCCAGCAAAATTCGTCGAGCTCAGCTGTCTGCTCACTCAACAAATGCTGCGACTCGGACAGAATCCGCCGGGCATCCGCCAGCGCCTCCACGGCCTCATGGCTGATACCGGTGACCTTGAGCTGTTCGTTGAGCGTGTCCATGGCCCGCAGGTTGGTACTTTGCATGCGCTTGAGGCGCTGCAACGACACCAGAAAGGGCTTCAGCCGCTGGGTTTCGACCAGCGATTTACTGGACAGGTCGAGCAGGCTGTTGAGGCGCTGGGCCGTGACGCGCAAGACCCGCTCGCCGCTTTCGGTCAGCCGCTGGGGACGCCGCACAGGCTCAGGTACCACCTCGGGCTCAGCCTGGGCTTGCACCGGTGCTTCAAGCGCCGGCTCTGGCGCAGCCGGTTCCGGCATCAGCAGCAGTTGCGACACGTCAAACTCGGGCGGTGCCACCCGCGCGGTCGGTGCCGACGGGTCCAGCAGTTCGTTCATGTGCGCCACATAGGCGTCGATGTCTTGCGGCGTGACTGTGTTGCCGGGTGTGGCAATACGCATCAGCAGGTCGGTTCCTTGCAACAAGGCATCGATGTGCTCGCGCTGCAGGTACAAACGCCCTTCCTGGGCACTGACCAGACAATCTTCCATGACATGGGAAACGCTTACCCCGGCATCCACCCCGACAATCCGGGCTGCGCCCTTGAGCGAATGGGCTGCACGCATGCAGGCCTCAAGCTGATCGGCCTGGGTCGGGTTGCGTTCCAGCGCCAGCAGACCCTCGTTGAGCACCTGGGTTTGCGCCTCGGCCTCAAGGCTGAACAGTTCAAGCAGCGAGGCGTCGCGCATTTGCTCGGGGGTCATGTGAGGCTCCGGGTGATTGCGTTCAGCAGTTGCTCTTCATCCAGTAAACGCAGGCTGCGGGTTTTCCACTGCAGCACACCCCGGGTGTATTTGGCGCTGGCATGCTCACCGGAGAGAGACGCAGAACTGATTTCGTCCTCGGCAATGTTATGAATGCCATCCACCTCATCCACCGGCAACACCACTGCACCGCCGTGGGCCGCCACAATCAGCATGCGCGGCATGACCCGCAGCGATGAGGCACCCGGCACGGCAGGGTCGAGCCCCAGCAGTTCAACCAGCGACAGGCACGGCACCAAAGTGCCACGCACATTGGCCACACCGCGCAAGGCCCGGGAACGCTGGTGCGGCAGGGAGTGAATCGTCTGTATCGGCGCCACTTCATCCAGACAACGCGTGGGCAGCCCCAACCACTCCTCACCCAGGCGAAAAATCACCAGTGAGCAGGTCGCGACTTTCTCTTCATGCCCCTGCGAGGCCTGGATTTCCTGACTCTCGTGCTCAAAGGCGTAGCGATCCAGCAAGCGGGTTGCGGCACTCGAATACACTGCACAGTTACGGCAATGGATATGCTGGGGCAACAACGTGCAGCTCTTGTCACCGTAGATACCAATGCGGTTCCAGCAGTCGTCGACGGCCTGCGCTTCGGAGTGGATCAAGCTCTGTGCGGCTAAAGCGCTCATTGTTTACGCTCACTTGGGGCCGAACGCCCGTTACGGGCAGCGCGCTCGTGCAAGCGCTGGGCGCCTGCCGTATCGCCTTGCGAAGCCAACAGGGCCGCCAGATGGGCCAATGCTTCAGAATGCTGGGGTTCCAGGTACAACGCCTTGCGGTAAAAACCCTGGGCCTCGGCCGTCTGGCCCTGAACATCACTGAGCAGGCCCAGCCAGTAAAACACCTCAGCCTGCGGGTCGTGGCGCTGCAAGAACTGCTCGCAGACCGCGCGGGCCTCCTGGCTTTTACCTTCATTGGCCAAAGTGGCGATCTGTTCAAGCAACACCATCGGCTCTTCAGTTTTCGATGCCGGTTTCGGGGCTGCTTTCGGCGCCACATGGGCTTTAGGCCGCGGCGCAAACGGGCGGTTGGCCGCTGGTGGTAGCGGTGTCGGCGGCTGGGGGCGCAGCAGTGGCTTGAACTCTGCCAGTACAGGATTAGCTGCAGGAACAGGCTCG
This sequence comes from Pseudomonas fragi, assembly GCF_002269505.1. Lineage (GTDB taxonomy): Bacteria > Pseudomonadota > Gammaproteobacteria > Pseudomonadales > Pseudomonadaceae > Aquipseudomonas > Aquipseudomonas fragi_D. Next base: position 18,978 of record NZ_NQKQ01000011.1, read on the forward strand.
GGGCTGTGGCAAAAGGCAAATGACTGTGGCGCACCGATCGAGCGCATGCCCAAACGACTGAGCAGGCTGCCCTCGGCCGGGCCGATAAATAAAACCCCGTCATCACGGGTCAGACGCTTGAGTACGTCCAGCGCCTGCTGCTGGGTTTTAAGATCGAAGTAGATCAACAGATTGCGGCAGAACACAAAGTCATAAGGCTCGCGGCTGGCGAGCAGTATCGGGTCCAGCAGGTTGCCTGCGGTGAAGCTGACTTGCGCGCAAACCCGCTCCGACAATTGATAACCATCGTTCTCGGCACTGAAGTAGCGCTCACGAAAATCAGTTGGCTGACCACGAAACGAGTTTTTGCCATACAGCGCGTTTTGCGCACGCTGCACCGAAAGCGGACTGACATCCAGGGCATCGACCTTGAATTGATGCGCAGCAAAACCGGCATCAAACAGCGCCATGGCTATCGAATACGGTTCCTCACCGGTCGAGCACGGCAGACTGAGGATACGCAACGCGCGTCGGCTGCCGATTTCTGCCAGGCGCTGCCTGGCCAGGCGACCCAGCGTGGCAAAGGATTCGGGGTAACGAAAGAACCAGGTCTCGGGCACGATCACCGATTCGATCAGGGCTTGCTGTTCTTCCTGGGAGCTGAGCAGACGCTGCCAGTAGCGATCGTTATCGGCCATATCCAACGCAATACAGCGCTGGCGTACGGCACGCTCGATAATTGCCGGGCCGACCGAGGCCACATCCAGACCGATGCGCTGCTTCAAATAATCGAAAAAACGTTGGTCTGGACTCATGGGGCCACCTGGGCGCAGGTGTCATCTTCGCTTTGGGCAAATAGCAGTGCAGACACTGCGGGGCTGAGCAGGTCGTCAACACTCAACCACTGCAACAGTCCGGCCTCGTCCTTGCGCACCGGCCCCAGGTACGGCGCATCGCGGTTATCGACGCCATAGGGCTGAAAGTCCGCCGGATCACAGCGCAAGGTGTCACTGGCCTGCTCAAGCAGCAAGCCGAGCAACTGCCCGCGATAGTTGACCAACACCAGCCGGGTGCTGGTACGGGCGACGGCTTCGTTGCCGAAGGTCATGGCGCTGACATCGATCACCGGGACCATTCGATCACGATGCGAAAACACCCCCGCCACCCAGGCAGGGGCATGGGCGATGGGCTTGAGTGGCAAGCGCGGCAGCACCTCGACCACGTCACTGGCCGCCAGGGCATAGCGCTCGCTACCGATAAAAAACACCAGGAACAGGCGCTTATGCGACACCTTGGCGCCAGCGCTTTTGGCTGAAAGCTCGCTCATCAGACTTTAAAGCGCGATACGCCGCTGCGCAGCCCAACGGCAACCTGACTGAGTTCGTCGATCGCGAAGCTGGCCTGACGCAGGGACTCGACAGTCTGGCTGCTGGCATCACCCAGTTGCACCAGCGCAAGGTTGATCTGCTCGGCGCCTGTGGCCTGAGCCTGCATGCCTTCGTTGACCATCAGTACGCGCGGCGCCAGAGCCTGCACCTGGTGGATAATTTGCGAGAGTTGCTCACCCACTTGCTGCACCTCGGACATGCCGCGGCGCACTTCTTCAGAAAACTTGTCCATGCCCATCACGCCAGCAGAGACCGCAGACTGAATCTCACGCACCATCTGCTCGATATCGTAGGTGGCCACAGCGGTCTGGTCGGCCAAACGCCGGACTTCGGTGGCAACCACGGCAAAACCGCGGCCATATTCACCGGCTTTTTCGGCCTCGATGGCAGCGTTGAGCGACAGCAGGTTGGTCTGGTCGGCCACTTTGACGATGGTCACCACCACCTGGTTAATGTTGCCGGCCTTCTCGTTGAGGATCGCCAGCTTGGCGTTGACCAGGTCGGCAGCACCCATTACCGAGTGCATGGTTTCTTCCATACGCGCCAGGCCTTGCTGCCCGGAACCGGCCAGGATCGAGGCCTGATCGGCGGCCGAGGTCACTTCGGTCATGGTGCGCACCAGATCACGAGACGTTGCCGCGATTTCACGGGACGTGGCGCCGATCTCTGTGGTCGTGGCTGCGGTTTCGGTCGCAGTGGCCTGCTGCTGCTTGGAAGTGGCGGCGATTTCAGTGACCGAGGTGGTCACTTGCACCGAAGAACGCTGGGCTTGGGACACCAGCGTAGTCAGCTCGGCCATCATGTCGTTGAAGCCGGTTTCGACAGCGCCGAACTCGTCCTTGCGCTCCAGGTTCAAGCGCGAACTCAAGTCACCGGAGCGCATCACTTCCAGAATCGACACGATGCGTTGCATCGGCGACATGATTGCCCGCAACAACAGGAAGCCACAAAGCGCGGCTGCAAGTACGGCAATAACCAGCGAAATGACCATGCTGATCTTGGCGGTGAGTACCGCCTGGCCAATATTGTCAGTGGCAAGCTTGGCCGACTCGCTGTTGCCTTCAATAATGCTGTTGAGCAACTTGCGGCCTTCCATCCAGGCCGGAGCCAGTTGCTCGCCAAGCACCTTGTGGGCCTGAGCGAAATCCTTGTTTTGATAGAGCTCAAGAATTTTCGCCAACACCACGCCGTACTCTTCATGCAGACGTTCGAAGTCGTCGAAGTGGGCCCTGTCTTCACCTTCAAAAATGGTGCCGCGGTAGTTATCCAGCTCTTTGTTCAAGCGCTCTTCGTAGCTGGCGTACAACTTGCGGTCTTCATTGGTCAGATCACGCTGGTTAAGCGACCCTACCAGTTCCAGGGTCAGGACATAGCTGTCGACCCAGGCGCTACGAATCATCGAGCTGTAATAGACGCCGGGGATCGAGTCGGTTTGCACTTTCTCTTCACTGGTTTCGATCGACAGCAGGCGCGAGTAAGACGCAACAACCATCAGCAGCATAATGGCGATGATTACAGCAAAGCTCGCCAAGATGCGTTGGCGTAACGTCCAGTTCTTCACAGTCGATCCTCGGGTGCCATTCAAATGATGGTGAGTATAGCCGAGGGTACGCAATGATTCGTACAGGTGTTGAGACGGATCTCACAGCAACAGACAAATATTCCTACATATAAAAACACAGTGACTATGTAGGAGATTGCCTCAAATCTGTGGGAGCGGTTATCAGAACATCAACGCATTGCTCAGGTCGCCCATGGGCGCTTGCCCGCGAGCTTTCATTGCCGCGTCACGCTGTTTGAGACCATCGAGCACTTCCAGCTGATGCACACGGGTGATCAGGCGCAGGATCGAAGCGGTGTCATACACCGTATGATCTACGGTGCCCTTGCGCGCGAAAGGTGACACCACCAACGCCGGAATCCGTGTGCCCGGCCCCCAACGGTCGCCCTTGGGCGGCGCAACGTGGTCCCACCAGCCACCGTTTTCGTCCACAGTCAGCACCACGACCATGTTGTCCCATTGCGGACTGCTGCGCAGCACCTTGAGCACCCGGTCAAGGTGACGGTCACCGGCCGCCACATCGGCATAGCCGGCGTGCAGGTTGAGGTTGCCTTGGGGCTTGTAAAAGCTCACCGCCGGCAACTTGCCCGCCTCGGCATCAGCCAGAAAGCGGTTGGTAGCGGCTTCGTCGCCCAGGCCACCGTCGCGCAAACGCTTGCTGCGCTCCTGCGGGTTCTCCGGGCCCTGTTGCACGAAATAGTTGAACGGTTGGTGGTGGTACTGGAAGTTGGGGATCTTGGGGATCCCGTCCGAGCCCTTGAACTGCTCCAGCGTGGCCTGCCAGGCACCCGCGTACCAGGCCCAGTCGATATTCTTTTTGCTCAGCTTGTCGCCAATATGCTCATGGCTTTGCGGCACCAGCACACTCGGCAGATCTGGCTTGGCGTAATCCGGACGCTCAGGGTCGCGGATCCAGGTCGGCCAGTAAGGCGGTGCCATGGTGTTGACGGCAAAACCGTCGGGCGTGAGCGCACTGGGGCCGAACTGCGGAGCACCGGTCATGGCACTGGCCGGGGACTTGGCCAGGGGCTTGAGACGCGTACCGGTGGGGTCGTCCCCTTGCAGCACAGCAATCTGCGCCTCGGCCACAGAGGTGTTTGCGTTCGGATAGAACGGCACGGCAGCGCTGATCAGGTACTGGTGGTTGAGGAACGAACCGCCGAATGCACCCTGAAAGAAGTTGTCGCACAGCACGAATTCGCGAGCCACGTCCCACAGCCGCAATGAGTACTGCGACTGGGCGTAGTAACCCATGGGCAAACCACCCGAATCTCCCCAGGCAACAAACTGGTCATTTTTGCCATCGTTGATCTGCATCTGGTTCTGATAAAACACGTGCCACAGGTCACGGGTCACCAGGTTCAGCGGCAAGTCTTCCTGATTCGGCCCTTTAAGAGCAAAGGGGGCGTTGGGCAGGTTCTGCTGGTACTGCTCGCCCGGGGCATAGGTCACGCCATCGACCGTCTGCGGCCCCACTTGCAGCACTCCGCCCCAGACCGGTGGCAAAGTCTGAAGCAAGCTGCCATCTCGGTCGCGCTGCTGATAATCAGCGGGCTTGAGTGCCGACAACGGCTTCTCTACACCGGGGAAATTGGCAAACAGATTGTTGAAGCTGCGGTTCTCGGCATAGATCACCACAATGGTCTTGACCTGCTCGTGGAGTTTTTTGTCCAGCTCGGCCGGGGTCAGCGGCTGCGACTGGGCGGGACGGCCCTGCTCGCTGGCACCGCAAGCGCTCAAAGTCGCAGCCCCGACGCCCAGTGCCGCAGCACCGGCGAGGAAGCGACGGCGGCTGCTGTCAGCCGGGCGTTGGGTGTCCTGGTCTTTCTCGTCGCTCATTGCAGATCCCTGTTAATACGTAACAAATTATTTCTGGCGGGCAGGCTAACAGGGGATTATGACGGCGAAGTTGCAGCAGGTCGAAACGAGGACGATAAAAAACGCCCCGGACCTTTGCGGTTCGGGGCGTTTAAAACAGCTATATCGCGGGGTTCAAGCCCAAATAATGCGTTAGCCGTGCGCCTGTTTGACCTGGGTTTCCAGCTCGGTCTTCAGGCCCGGGTCGAGCTTGAGCTGTTTGGCCAGCTCCTCCAGGTAAGCGCGCTCCATAAAATGCTCTTCGTCCACCAGGATCAGGCTGGCGATATACATTTCGGCCGCGATTTCCGGGGTAGTGGCAGCACTGGCCACTTCGACGGGGTCCAGCGGCTTGTTCAGCTCTGCTTGCAGCCATTGACGCAACCCAGGGTCGCCATTGAGCTTGTTCAGTTCGCCATCGATCAGTTGGCGCTCACGCTCATCCACATGGCCATCAGCCTTGGCGGCAGCCACCAGCGCCTTGAGGATTGCCTGGCTGTGTTGCTCCACTTGCGGTGCAGGGACGCGGTCAATGGTTTGCGGTTCGGTCTGCGGCGCAGTGCCCTGGTTGGCCTGCCAATTGCCGTAGGCTTTATAGGCCAGCACGCCCAAAGCCGCCAGACCACCATAGGTCAGCGCCTGGCCACCATATTTTCGCGCACTCTTGTTGCCTAGCAGCAGGCCCAGTGCACTGGCTGCCAGGGCACCGCCACCAGCCCCGGAGAGCAGACCACCCAGGCCACCAGAACCGAGCAGGTCACCCAGGCCGCCTTTGCCACCACTGGAGGCGCCGCCTTGGGTGCCGGTTTTTTTCTCCAGCATCTGTTGGCCAGATTTAAGCAGTTGGTCGAGCAAACTCATAAGCATCCTCTCGTAACAGGGTCAGGGGGAGCCAGAAAGCCCGCCAGCAGGCGGGCTTATCGTAAAGAGCCAAGGTATCAGTCGCGCAGATCGGACTCATGGATCGGTTGGTCGCGATGGGTTGCGCGCTGATACTGGGCTGGCCAGGTGGCCTTTTTACCGCCCAGATCGTCGTCCGCGTGCAGCGGCCAGTACGGGTCACGCAACAGCTCACGAGCCAACAGAATCAGGTTGGCCTGACCGGTGCGCAGGATATGTTCGGCCTGTGCGGGTTCGGTGATCATGCCCACCGTACCAGTGGCGATGCAGGCTTCTTTGCGCACGCGTTCGGCAAAACGGGTCTGATAACCCGGCCCTACCGGAATCTCGGCATTGGCTGCAGTACCGCCCGAAGACACGTCGATCAGGTCCACCCCCAATGCCTTGAGACGGCGCGCCAGCTCGACAGTTTCGTCCGGGTTCCAGCCGTCTTCCACCCAGTCGGTGGCCGAGACGCGAACAAACAACGGCAGCTCCTGCGGCCATACCCCGCGCACGGCCTCGATCACCTCCAGCACCAGACGAATGCGATTCTCAAACGAACCGCCGTATTGGTCACGCCTCTGGTTGCTCAACGGTGAAAGAAATTGATGCAGCAAGTAACCGTGGGCGGCATGAACCTCGACCACCGAGAACCCGGCCTCCAGTGCCCGCCTGGCGGCAGCCACGAAAGCCTGGATGACCTCCTTGATCTGGCTTTCGTCCAGTTGCGCGGGCGCTGTGTGTTGCGGGTCGAAGGCTATCGGTGACGGCCCGACCGGCACCCAGCCGCCCTCCTCCACCTTGACGCTGCCATGCTTGCCCAGCCAGGGGCGGTGGGTACTGGCCTTGCGCCCTGCGTGGGCCAGCTGGATGCCGGCCACAGCGCCTTGGGCGCGGATAAAGCGGGTGATGCGTTGCAGCGGTTCAATCTGCTCGTCGTTCCACAGACCCAGATCCTGGGCGGTGATTCGGCCTTCGGGGGTAACGGCGGTGGCTTCAGTAAAAATCAGCCCGGCACCGCCAACGGCGCGGCTGCCCAGATGGACTAAATGCCAGTCATTGGCCAGCCCGTCGACGCTGGAGTACTGGCACATTGGCGAGACCGCAATGCGGTTAAGAAGGGTCAGTTGGCGCAGGGTATAGGGTTCGAGCAGCAGACTCATGGGTCACCTCTAATTCCAGTGGGCGGGCTCCAGATACTTCGTTAGAGCCTAGTCGACAACACTGGATGAGGGAGGGTTCAAATCGCACCGGGTCGTGGTGGTTTTGGTGGGAGCGGGCTTGGCGGATCATCGCGGTTCGATATGCGCAATCATCAACTGTACGGTTTCGTTGCCACGAAATTCGTTGAGGTCGAGTTTGTAGGCCAGTTCAACCCAGCGAATGGTCGGGTTCGGCCACACTTCGCGATCAACGCCAAAGGCGATACCGTCGAGCTTTACGCTGCCACATTCTGTCTTAAGCACCACTTTCAAGTGCCGCTCGCCCACAATGCGTTGCTCCACCAACTGGAACACTCCGTGAAACAGCGGTTCAGGAAAGTGCTGTCCCCAAGGCCCGGCATTACGCAGGGCACGCGCCAGCTCCAGATGAAACTCTTCAACTGCCAGGCTGCCGTCCGACAGCATGCGCCCGGTCAGGTCTTCTTCACGCAATTGACGCCGAACTTCAGCATCAAAGGCCTCACAGAACAGCGGGAAGTTGGCCTCAGGCAAGGTCAGGCCAGCCGCCATCGCATGGCCACCGTATTTGCTGATCAAGTCCGGATGTTGAGCCGCCACCACGCTGAGCGCATCACGAATATGAAAACCCGGCACCGAGCGCCCGGAGCCCTTGAGCATGCCATCACCGGCATCGGCAAAAGCGAAGGTCGGACGGAAGTAACGCTCCTTGAGCCGCGAAGCCAGAATTCCGATCACTCCCTGGTGCCACTCGGGGTCGAACAGGCACAGGCCAAACGGCATGCTGTCGATGGTCAGGTCCTTGAGCTGGGCCAGCGCCTCACGCTGCATGCCCTGCTCGATGGACTTGCGGTCCTGGTTCATCTCGTCCAGTTGCGCGGCCATTTCCCTTGCGGCATTGGCGTCATCGGTAAGCAGGCATTCGATGCCCAGGCTCATGTCGTCCAGACGACCCGCGGCGTTGAGACGCGGCCCCAGAATAAAACCCAGGTCGGTCGAGGTGATCTTCGAGTGATCACGCTTGGCCACTTCCAGAATCGCCTTGAGCCCCGGACGGGCACGCCCGGCACGAATGCGCTCAAGGCCCTGATGTACAAGGATGCGGTTATTGGCATCCAGTGGCACCACGTCCGCCACGCTGCCCAAGGCAACCAGGTCCAGAAGTTCGGCGATGTTTGGCGCCTTGCTGTTCTGGTACCAGCCCAGGGTGTTGAGGCGCGCACGCAAGGCGATCAACACGTAGAAGATCACCCCTACCCCCGCCAGCGCCTTGCTCGGGAACTCGCAGCCGGGCTGGTTGGGGTTGACGATCGCATCTGCGGCCGGCAACTCGCTGCCCGGCAAGTGGTGGTCGGTGACCAGGACGCTCAAACCGGCCTTTTTCGCCGCGGCCACGCCTTCGATACTGGATATTCCGTTATCGACCGTGATCAACAGCTGCGGCGTGCGGGTCAGCGCGACTTCGACAATTTCCGGGGTCAACCCGTAACCGTATTCGAAACGGTTAGGTACCAGGTAATCGACATGGGCCGCTCCCAGCAGGCGCAGACCCAGCAGGCCCACGGTGCTGGCCGTGGCGCCGTCGGCGTCAAAGTCGCCGACGATCAGGATGCGCTGGCGCTGCTCAAGCGCGACCACCAGCAAGTCCACTGCGGCATCGATGCCCTTGAGCTGCTGATACGGAATCAGCCGCGCCAGGCTTTTGTCCAGTTCAGCTTGCGACTGCACACCCCGTGCGGCGTAAAGGCGTGTCAGCAGGGTTGGCATTTCGCCCAAAAAAGGCAGGGTTTCAGGCAGTGGACGAGGTTCGATGCGCATAAGCAGGTAAAGAGTCTCTGAGCGTAAATAAGTGTTGGAACCTAGCCGCGTTCGCCTTGCAGCCACTGCAGTTGCACTTCGTGCTGGCCGCGATCGTCAGTCACGAAAATCGTGCCTTCGCTGATCATCACGTCCCACTTGATAACCCGTGGCATATCTTTGGCCAGCACCTCAAGAATCTCTTGCGGTACCGCTGCGATATTGACGTTTTTCAGGTTCTTGATTGCCGGAATGACCTTGCCTTCCCACACGCGCAAGCTGCCATAGGCCAGCAGGCTGGTGCGCTCGGTGCGGCGCGAGCACCAGGTCAGGCGGTCGGCATCGGGCTGGCCGACTTCGATCCAGTGCAGAACACGGTCATCCAGGCTTTTTTCCCACAGGGCCGGTTCGTCTACATCAGACAGGCCACGACCGAAAGACAGCTGCTCGTTGTACCAAAAGGCATAGGCCAGAAGGCGCACGGTCATGCGCTCTTCAGTTTCCGAAGGATGACGGGCGATGGTTTGCTTGACGCTTTCATAGACCCCGCGATCGAGATCGGTAAGGTTGAGTTCAAACTTGTAGGTCGTGGACGGCTGTGCCATGAACGGGCTTCTTGATACGGAGAAAGGCGACAAGTCTAACCGATACACCGTGATTGAACGAATCGGCCAGCTTCTTGCCAGCCTCCAGCTATGTTAAAAGGCTGTACTCGCTCGCCCTTGGACAAGGATTCCACATGCCGCTCGCCACCAAACCCCTTTCAGGCCTTAAAGTTGTTGAATTGGGTACCCTGATCGCCGGGCCTTTTGCATCGCGCATCTGCGCCGAGTTTGGCGCCCAGGTGATCAAGGTCGAATCCCCTGACGGCGGCGACCCATTGCGAAAATGGCGCAAGCTGTATGAAGGCACATCGCTATGGTGGTTCGTCCAGGCGCGCAACAAGAAATCCCTGACCCTGAATCTCAAACACCCCGACGGCCTGAGCATCCTCAAGGAACTGCTGGCCGACGCCGATATCCTGATCGAAAACTTTCGCCCCGGGGTGCTGGAAAAACTCGGGCTGGGCTGGGATGTGCTGCATGCGCTGAACCCCAGGCTGGTGATGGTGCGACTGTCCGGCTTTGGCCAGACCGGCCCGATGAAAGACCAGCCGGGGTTTGGTGCGGTCGGCGAATCCATGGGCGGGCTGCGTTATATCACCGGCTTCGAGGATCGCCCGCCAGTGCGCACGGGCATCTCGATTGGCGACTCGATTGCCGCTCTGTGGGGCGTGATCGGTGCCCTGATGGCTTTGCGTCATCGCGAGGTTAACGGCGGCCAGGGCCAGGTGGTAGACGTGGCGCTCTACGAAGCCATTTTTGCCATGATGGAAAGCATGGTTCCCGAATTTGATGTGTTCGGTTTTATCCGTGAACGTACGGGCAATATCATGCCAGGTATTACTCCCTCTTCGATCCACACCAGCCTGGACGGCAAGCACGTACAGATCGGCGCCAATGGCGACGCCATTTTCAAGCGTTTCATGCAGATTATCGGGCGTGATGACCTGGCCGATGACCCGGCGCTTGCACACAACGATGGCCGTGACGCGCGGCGTGACGAACTGTATGGCGTGATTGACCGCTGGGTCGGCTCCCTGCCGCTGGCCACGGTGCTTGAACAACTGGGCGCAGCGCAGGTGCCGGCCAGCCGTATTTTCTCGGCAGAAGACATGTTCAGCGATCCACAATTTCTGGCCCGTGAAATGTTCCTGCAAGCCAAACTGCCTGACGGCAAAGACTTTAAGATGCCCGGTATAGTACCAAGGCTCTCCGACACTCCGGGCTCGGCAGATTGGGTCGGCCCCGAACTCGGTGCGCACAATCTCGAGGTGTTGAGCGGTTTGGGTTACGACGCCACAGCAATCGCCAATCTCAAGCAAGCGGGCGCCATCTAGGCGTGTTGGCCATTTTTAGTGGCAACCCAAGGAGTTCAGCACGATGACTCAGCGCTCAACTTTACGAAGACTTTGGGCCGGCCTGATCACCGCACTGTTTCTGATCTGGGGCCCGGCCAGTCAGGCAGCGCCAACGCTTATCTGGTTGCTGCGCGACCTGCCGCCATTAACGGTGTTTCATGGCCCGCAAAAAGGTATGGGGATAATTGATCAGCTGATGCCAGCCCTGATCGCAGGCATGCCGCAATACCAGCACGTGATTATGCAGGTTAACCGGGCCCGGGCCCTGCAGATGCTTGAAGAACCGTCGCTGACCTGCGATCCGGCGCTGATCTGGAATCCCGCCCGCGCCCTCTCGATCGTCTACTCCGAACCCGTTGCGATTATGCACAGCAATGGCATGGCAATACTGCGTGAGAATCTGCACTTGATCGAACCCTTTGTCCATGACGACAAGGTCGACCTGCCGGGGCTGCTCAAGGCGAAAACCCTCAAGCTTGGAGTCATTGCCAAACGCAGCTACGGAGTATTGATTGATAACCAGTTGAAGCTGAGCCCGCCAGGTCAGATTGTCATGCATTACGGTAACGATCCGTTGGGCAGCCTGCTGCAAATGCAACATGCAGGCCGCATGCCGACGCTATTGGGCTACTGGCCAGAAATTCAGGCCAAGGCCAGCCAGCAAGGTTTGTCATCCGAAGAACTGCTGTTTTATCCGATACAGGGCGCCCCGGATTATCAATCGATTTATGTTGGCTGCTCGGACACGGCACAAGGGCGTGAGGTCATTCGCAACGTCAATTCGATACTCATCACATTGGGTTCCCCGTCTCTGTCTTATCTGGACTTGCAATAACAAGTACGCATAAAAAAACCCCGAGCAGTGGGGAGGCTACTCGGGGTTTAACAGGGTCATGATAACCCGCTCAACAGGCTACAAGTATCGGAGCAATAAACTTGCTCCTGTTGATGAAAAATCTGACAAACAAAACCGACCGGAAGTTCCCAAGTACTGGAAATTAATCTGCATTCGCACCACCAACACTTGTCTGCGGTGGCTGGAAGGCGCCCAACAATTGCCCCAACCCGTCGAGGGTGACTGGCTTGGACAGACACCCCAGCACCTTGAGACCCTGCCTGCGGGCAGTTCTGGCCGCCTTCTCGATGACCTGAGGCGCAGCAGCACTCAAAATGATCAACGCTGCCGCGTTGCGTTTAAGGGCCAACTCGCTGATCAGCTCCAGCCCTGATGCCCCCTCCAGATACAAATCACAAATAGCCACGTCTATGGCGCCGCGTCTGAGCAAGGACTCGCGGGCGGAATCAACGCTTTCGGCCGTCAACACGTCAAAAATGCGGAAGGCATTCAACATTTGATGCAATACCATCAATTGAAACGGGTTGTCTTCAAGAATCAATACTTTCAAAGATCGCATCATGGGCCTTCAGGCATAAACCTAGCGCTACAGAGGAGGTAAACCTTAGTAGGCTCGACGAACAATGCACATAGGACATATCTGTAAATACCATAGGAATCCACTACTACTTGCTTCTACTGGATCGAATCAGCTTACTGATCCCACTTTTTGGCTTCGGATTTGTCGAACCATCCTCCTACCAGCCCCTCCAGACGCCCAGTTTCTGAATAAAAAGGAACAACCCACTGATAGATCTCCATACCTCCGGACTTAAACTCCACCCACCGTTTTTGGTAGTAGGGTTTTCGGCTTTGAATCATGCTCATTATTCCGCGCTGGAACTTCTCGGCCAGCTCCTGCGAAAACAAATCGACATCAGTCACCTTCAACCCGCGAATCTGTCCCAACTGGACCGATAAACGCTGCTCATAGCTTTGATTGCAGGTAATCAGCTCCCCCTCCAGGCCAACCACGAAAATCGGGCTGGGGATACCATCCAGAAAGCGGTGGCAGAGCCCCAACCGCTCCTTCAAGGTTTTCTCGAGCTGACGCGCAATAGTCAGTTGCCTACGCAGAAACCAGGTGTAGGCAGAGAACAGAAGCCCAGCCGCAATCAAAGCAGCAATCGCCCAACTCAGACGGTCTGAGTGATACAGGCCACTCTCGGTAATCAGCGGCTTGCCCACACCGCCCAGCCACTTGCTTCTCAGCGCCCGAATCTCGGCCATGGGCATGGCTTCCAGCGCTTTGTTCATGATGCTGAAAAGCTCCGGGTATCGGACAGGCACCGAAAAGCTGGCTACAGCCCATTGCCCGTCAACACTGCGCCCGACCTTGAGGCGCCCCGGTGGGAACAGATGAGCCTGTGTCTCTGTCTGGATCGTCGCATCTGCATCGCCATTGGCGACCGCGTGACGTGCCTGGGCGTAGGTATCAACCAGAAGCAGAGTAATTTCGGGGTATTCACGTCGAATCAAGTCTTCGAGAGCGTGCCTGGCTGGAAGCGCCAGGACCTTGCCGGCAAGTTCGCCCAATGAACCCGGCCGGGAATCATTGACTCGTACAACAAACACCCAGGGTGTTTGTCCGTATGAGTAGGTGAAGTTCAAAAAAACTTTGCGCTCACGACTGCTGGAGAGGCTTGAGTTCATCAGTGCCTCACCACTTTTGAGCATGTCGAGAATTTGTACCGTCGAAAACGCTTCTTTATGTACAAACTGCAGCCCGGTCATGCGAGAAATTCGCGCCAGAATATCCACACTCAACCCCACCCAGCGACCGTCTCCGGTCTTGAAAGCGTATAAGGGGAACTGCTGGGTCGCCAGGGGTACAACCGGATTACGCTGGATCCACTCGAACTCGCCGGGCAGCAGATTGATGTTCGGTTGAACAGCGCCCCCTTCAAGCCCGATGGTCCAGCGCGAAAGCACCATGCGCGATGTACTTTCATCTAGACTGCCCAGCGCCCGGTTGATCAATGACCCAAGTTCGGGCCCAGAAAGACGTGTGGCAAATGCAAATCCGTAAGTTGGCAAGGCGCTGTCACCGATAATGCGTAGCCCCGAATGAGGCCGAACACTTTTGAAGGACTGCAGGATAAGTTCATTGCCGATAAACCCGTCAATATCCCCTTCAACCAGGGCATCCATTGCATTATGCAGGTCACTGATGGTGATGATTTCACTGTCAGGGTAAAACGCCTGGGCGGTATGTACATCGACGTACCCCTCAATAAAGCCGATTTTTTTCCCGACCCAGTTTTTGATCGGTTCATCCTCACATGAGCGGCAAGCGATAACCAGTCGATCAGTCATGTACTCCCGGGAAAGAACAACCCCCTCAATCCCTTGCTCAAACCCGCTGGCGCTGGTCAGAATATCGATATTGCCGGCCAGCAACTCTGCAACGGCCTGATCTCGCCGCCTGTAGCCCAGGACTTCGACAGGCACGCCCAGCCTGTCACGAACAATGCTCAAGTAATCTGCACTGATACCCTGGTAGTTGTTGAGGTCGTCAGTGATGTCGACCGGCTCGTGATCGCCAATGGCGATGCCAACCCGTAGCGTTCCATGATTGGCCAACCATTGCTGCTCCGAGGCATCCAGTTGCAGAGGCTTGATCTCCACAAAGCTTGTCGCGAGCCTGAAGGGCGTTCCGGAAGCACCCATGACCGGCAGGGCAAGGCTCAACAAGGCCATGGCCAACACCATGCGCATCCATGATTCAAATGTCTGGTGAATACGTGACATGACAGCATCCTTGACCGGGTATTCGCCATCACAGGAGGGGCGAAGACCAGACAAGTTTGCCATGCACCAATAAAAAAGCCCGTCAGATGACGGGCTTCAAATTACGTAAGACGAATGCCGTTAAAGCGGTTTACCACGGTTGCCATGCTGGCTGACAAAGGCCTGGACAGCCTTGAGGTCATTGGCCAACACGGTGTAACGCTCCTCTCGCTCAAACAAATCAGAAAGGTGCGACGGCAACTCCAGCGCTTTACCTACGCCGGCTTTTTCAACTGCATCCGGAAACTTGACCGGATGTGCCGTGCCCAGTATCACCATCGGAATGTCCAGGCTGCGACGGCATTCACGAGCCGCATGCACACCAATGGCGGTGTGCGGGTCGAGCACTTCGCCGCTTTCGGCAAATACCTGGGCGATGGTTTCGCAGGTTTGTTCGTCATCCACTGCCAGCGAGTCGAACAGACGGCGCGCTTCGGTCCAGCGGTCTTCTTCAACGCTGAAGTTGCCGGTTTGCTTGAAGGTATCCATCAGCCCGGCAACGGCTGCGCCATTGCGACCATGAAGGTCGAACAGCAAGCGTTCGAAGTTCGAAGACACCATGATGTCCATGGATGGCGACAGGGTCGCGTGCAGGGTGTCCTTGGCATACTGGTTGCCGCTCATGAAGCGGTGCAGGATGTCATTGCGGTTGGTGGCCACGATCAGCTGATTGATCGGCAAGCCCATGTTGCGTGCCAGGTAGCCGGCGAAGATGTCACCGAAGTTACCGGTAGGCACCGAGAACGACACCGAGCGGTGTGGCCCGCCCAGTTGCAGGGATGCGTGGAAGTAATAAACGATCTGGGCCATGATCCGCGCCCAGTTGATCGAATTCACTGCGACCAGGCGTGTGCCCTTGAGGAAGCCCTGGTCGGCGAAGCTGGCCTTGACCATTTCCTGGCAGTCATCGAAGTTGCCTTCGATGGCGATGTTATGGATGTTGTCACCGAACAGCGTGGTCATCTGCCGACGCTGTACTTCCGACACCCGGTTGTTGGGGTGCAGGATGAAAATATCGACGTTCTCGCAGTGTTTGCAGCCTTCGATCGCAGCCGAACCGGTATCACCGGAGGTCGCGCCGACGATCACCACGCGCTCGCCCCGCTTGGCCAGCACGTAGTCGAGCAAGCGGCCGAGCAGTTGCAGGGCAAAGTCCTTGAACGCCAGGGTGGGGCCGTGAAACAGCTCCAGCACCCATTCGTTGCCATTGAGCTGACGCAGCGGCGCTACAGCGGCGTGGGAAAACGCGCCGTAGGTTTCTTCGAGAATCTTTTTGAAGTCGGCATCCGGAATGCTGCCGGTCACGAACGGGCGCATGACCCGAAAGGCCAGTTCGTGGTAAGGCAAACCAGCCCAGGAAGCGATTTCTTCCTGGGTAAAGCGCGGCAGGTTTTCCGGTACATACAAACCGCCATCACTGGCCAGACCGGCCAGCAACACATCTTCAAAATTCAGGGCCGGTGCCTGGCCACGGGTACTGATATAGCGCATGGGTTCAAACCTTCGGTTTGAGCGGCAAGCGGTTTAGCTACAAGCGGCAAGAAAAATGCAATCTGGCTCTTGCTTGTAGCTTGTCGCTTGCAGCTCTTGATTAATTAAGATGCTCAACGCGGATGCGAACAACCGGGCCCACAACGCCCTGCAACGCTTCAAGCGCAGCGATGGCATCGTTGATGTGCTGCTCGATCACGCGGTGGGTCAGCAGGATCATCGGCACCAGGCCGTCGTGCTCCTCGACTTCTTTCTGCATGATCGATTCGATGTTGATGCCGCGCTCGGACAGGATACTGGCCACTTGCGCCAGCACGCCCGGATGATCCTTGGCCTGGATACGCAGGTAGTAGGCACTTTCGCACGCTTCGATCGGCAGGATCGGGTGATCAGACAGCAGATCAGGCTGGAAAGCCAGGTGCGGTACGCGGTTTTCCGGGTCGCTGGTCATGGCACGCACCACGTCTACCAGGTCGGCAATCACTGACGAAGCCGTAGGCTCCATACCGGCGCCTGCACCGTAGAACAGGGTCGAACCGGCAGCATCACCGTTGACCATCACGGCATTCATCACGCCATTGACGTTGGCGATCAGGCGGTCAGCCGGAATCAGCGTCGGGTGGACCCGTAGCTCGATACCGTTGGCCGTGCTGCGTGCAACACCCAGATGCTTGATGCGATAGCCCAGCGCTTCTGCATAATTCACGTCAGCGGTTGTCAGCTTGGTGATGCCTTCGGTGTAGGCCTTGTCGAATTGCAGCGGGATGCCGAAGGCAATCGACGCCAGAATCGTCAGTTTGTGCGCCGCATCAATGCCTTCAACATCGAAGGTTGGGTCGGCTTCGGCATAACCCAGCGCTTGCGCTTCTGCCAGCACGTCTTCGAACGTACGTCCTTTTTCGCGCATTTCGGTGAGGATGAAGTTACCGGTACCGTTGATGATGCCCGCCACCCAGTTGATGCGGTTGGCCGAGAGGCCTTCACGGATCGCCTTGATCACCGGGATGCCGCCTGCAACGGCCGCTTCGAACGCCACGATCACGCCCTTTTCCTGGGCCTTGGCGAAGATTTCATTACCGTGAACGGCAATCAGCGCCTTGTTCGCGGTCACAACATGCTTGCCGTTTTCGATGGCCTTGAGCACCAGCTCGCGGGCGATGGTGTAACCGCCGATCAGCTCGATAACGATGTCGATTTCAGGGTTGGTCGCAACAGCGAATACATCGTTGGTAATGGGGGTACCGGTAATGTCGCACTGAGGGTTTGGCGTACGCATTGCAATTTGCGCAACCTGGATACCACGCCCGGCACGGCGGGCAATTTCCTCGGCGTTACGCTTTAGTACGTTGAAGGTGCCGCCACCGACGGTCCCGAGCCCACAGATACCTACTTTGACCGGATTCACGCTGAACTCCCCATAAAACGGCCGACTCAAGGTCGGCCGTGGAAAACAACCGTGGATTGCCACGGTTCTCTAATAAATGGCCGGACAGCTGAAGCGCCCCGCCATGATCGTCAAAGGCTTACCTTGACGACACTGGATTATTTAACACTGAGTGCCAGCTTGCCAACCTGCGCAGCAGGCTGATAACCAGGAATTACCTGACCGTCAGCCAAAACGATGGCTGGCGTGCCATTGACGCCGATGGACTGGCCCATGGCGAACTGCTTGGCAACCGGATTGACGCATTTTGGCGCCTCGACGGTTTTACCATCCGTCATCTTGTCCATCGCCGCTTTTTTGTCCTTGGAACACCACACCGCCTGCAACTGCTGGTCACCCGCAGAGCCGAGACCCTGACGCGGGAACGCAACATAGCGCACTTCAATCCCCATTTTGTTCAGTTGCGGGACTTCGGCATGCAATTTGTGGCAATACGGGCAGGTGGTATCGGTAAAGACCGTGATATGCGACTTGGTTTCGCCGATTGCAGGGTAAACGACGGTCTCTGCCACCGGAATACCGTTGATCAATTTGGCCACGCCAACGCGCTCGGCCTGCTCGGTCAGGTTGACCGGCTTGCCGTCCTTGAGCTGGAACATGTAGCCCTGAACAATGAACTGGCCATCAGCACTGGCATACAGCACGCGGCTGCCCTTGAGCTTGACTTCATACAGGCCGGCCATCGGGCTGGCGCTGATGCTCTCGACCGGCACATCCAGCTGCAGGGTTTCGAGGCTCTTGCGGATGGCTTGTTCGGCGCCGGTATCGGCGAACGAGAAGGTGCTGACCAACGCAATGGCTGCGGCGGCAAAAATCTGGATCACGCGCATGGGAACTCCTGAAGACGGGCAAAGCTGCCAACCCCGATACCCGCCCTGAAACAGCGGGTTTGGGTGGCGCGCTTTCTAAACCGGCAAAGCCTACCACAGATGGCCTGCATGACCGACTCCGACTAGCCACGCGGGTGATGGCGGGCATGCAGGTCCTGCAGGCGGGCACGGGCAACGTGGGTGTAAATCTGCGTGGTCGACAGGTCGCTGTGCCCCAACAGCATTTGCACCACACGCAAATCGGCGCCGTGATTGAGCAAATGGGTGGCGAAGGCATGACGCAGGGTGTGTGGCGACAGCGACTTGTCGATCCCGGCCACCCTGGCTTGATGCTTGATGCGGTGCCAGAAGGTCTGGCGGGTCATTTGCTCCCCGCGCAGGCTGGGGAACAGCACATCACTGGGGCGACCGCCGAGCAGCTCGTGACGGGCATCACGCATGTAGCGCTCGACCCGCACGATGGCCTCCTCCCCCATCGGCACCAGACGCTCCTTGCTGCCCTTGCCCATCACGCGCAAAACGCCCTGGCGCAGGTTGACCTGTTCCAGGGTCAGGCTGATCAGCTCCGTTACCCGCAGGCCACAGGCATACAGCACTTCGAGCATGGCCCGATCACGCTGGCCGATGGCCTCACTCAAGTCGGGTGCCGCGAGCAATGCCTCCACGTCGGCCTCTGACAGGGACTTTGGCAATGGCCTGCCCAACTGCGGCATATCGACCTGCAAAGTAGGGTCGATGGCAATCAGGTTTTCTCGCAGCAGATAGCGGTAGAAGCCACGCGCACCAGAGAGAAAACGCGCCGTTGAACGAGGCTTGTAGTTCTGTTCCAAGCGCCAGGCCAGATGATCGAGGATCAACTCGCGCCCGGCACTCGCCAAAGCTATATGGCGCTCCAGCAACCAGCCATTGAACAAGGCCAGGTCACTGCGATAAGCACTGCGGGTGTTGTCCGACAGGCCTTTCTCCAGCCATAGGGCATCCAGAAAGCGGTCGATAAGTGGATCGTCTATAGCGGGCATTGGCGCTCGAAATACGCAGGTCGGAGGCTGCGCACAAATAAAAAGTGAACTGCAAAAGTGGGCGCTAGTCTTTCATAGCCGGCGGATGCCATAAACCCCAAGTTCTCACAGGATCACTCTATGACCGAACAACAGATTTTGCTGTCTTTCGGCGGCATCGGCATCGCAGCCCTGGGTTCCCAATGGCTGGCCTGGCGCCTGAAGCTGCCGGCCATTCTTTTTTTGCTGTTGAGCGGGATAATGGTCGGCCCGGTATTGGGCTGGCTGGACCCGCAAGAACTGTTCGGCCCCCTGCTGATGCCTCTGGTTTCGCTGGCGGTGGCGCTGATCCTGTTCGAAGGCAGCCTGACCCTGCACTTGTCCGAGTGGCGCGAAATCGGCACCGTCGTGCATCGGCTGGTGACCATCGGTGCTCTTTCGACCTGGGCCGTGATTACCCTGGCCACCCACTGGCTGCTGGGTTTTGACTGGCTGCTGGCGCTGCTGTTCGGGACGCTGACACTGGTCACCGGGCCTACGGTGATTGTGCCGATGCTGCGCGTGGTGCGGCCCAAGGCGTCGATTGCCAATATCCTGCGCTGGGAAGGCATCGTTATCGACCCGATTGGCGCACTGCTCGCGGTGGTGGTCTACAGCTTCATTATTGCCAGCGCCACCGGCGAGGGCCTGAGCCACAGCCTGCTGACCTTCGCCGGAGTGATTGTATGCGGCTGCCTGTTTGGCATCGCAGGCGGCTGGGTCATGGGCCAAATCGTACGCCGCCAATGGCTGCCGGAGTACCTGCACAGCCTGGCTACGCTGGCGGCGGTGCTGGCCGTGTTTATTGGTGCCAACAGGGTCATGCATGAGTCCGGTCTGCTGGCGGTCACACTGATGGGCATGTGGATGGCCAATATGAAAGGCGTTGATGTGCGCAACATCCTGCACTTCAAGGAGAACCTGAGCATCTTCCTGATCTCGGGCCTGTTTATCTTGCTCGCAGCGCGCCTGGACTTGAACGCGATGATCGGGCTGGGCCCTGTGGTGCTGGTGTTGTTGCTGGTCATTCAGTTCATTGCCCGGCCGCTGAACGTGGCGCTCTCGACCCTGGGTTCAAAACTTGACTGGCGCGAACGCGCCCTGCTGGCCTGGATCGCCCCGCGCGGGATTGTGGCGGCAGCCGTTTCAGCGATTTTCGCGATCCGCCTGGACGAAGCGGGCCACCAGGGCGCGCTGCTGCTGGTACCTCTGACCTTTGCGGTGATCATTGGCACCGTGGTGCTACAAAGCGCTACTGCGCGCCCCCTGGCACGCCTGCTCAAGGTGGCGGAGCCCGCGCCCAGCGGCTTTTTGATCGTCGGCGCCAATGGCCCTGCCCGGCTCATTGGCAAAGCCCTGCAACAACTCGGTAGCCGTGTGCTGCTGACCGACTCCAACTGGGAGAACATTCGCGCAGCGCGTATGGAAAACCTGCCCACTTACTTTGGGAATCCGGCCTCGGAGCACGCCGAAAGCCATCTTGACCTGGTGGGTCTGGGGCACTTGCTCGCGCTGTCACCTTCTGGCGAGCTGAATACCCTGGCAGCAGTACGCTTTCACCACGAATTCGGGCCACAGCGCCTGTTTGCCTTGACCAATGGCCAGGAGAACCGCCGTACCGACAAACACCGTGCCAGCCATGAGTACCGCGGGCAGGCACTGGGCAGCCCGGCGCTGACCTACGGCCAGCTGGCCAGCGAATTGAGCCAGGGAGCCGAACTGTACAGCACCAACCTGACCGACAACTTCACCTGGGAAGACTACCTGGCCCTGCATGGCAAACGCCTCACCCTGCTGTTCGCCCGCGACAACAGTGGCTGGGTGCACGTGGTGACACCTGACAGCGATTTGAAACCGGGCTCCGGGTGGACGCTGCTGGCGTTGATCAGGCAGCAGAGCTGAAGCCTCACCTCCCCTGTGGGAGCGGGGTTGCTCGCAATGGCATCCCTGCGGTGTGCCAGCCAGACCGCAGCGCTTGCATCGCAGGCAAGTCAGCTCCCACAAGTAAGGCGCTGTTCACAAAATTGCGCAATGCCGTTTTACGGGGCAAACCCTGGCAACACCGGCACCGGGCGTTTGTCATCATCGATGGCGACAAAGCTGAACAAGCCCTGGATCGCCAGTTCGCGGCCATCGCAGCTCATGCTTTCAACATACACCTCAACCTCAACCTTGAGGCTGGTGTTGCCAACTTTAACCACACGGCCCACCAGCTCAACAATGGAGCCAGCCGCAATCGGGTGGTTGAAATCAATACGGTCCGTGGACACGGTCACCAACGGCAGACGACAAAAACGCGTTGCGGCAATAAACGAAACTTCGTCCATCCACGCCAGCGCGGTGCCGCCAAACAGTGTGTTGTGGTGGTTGGTGGTAGAGGGAAATACCGCTTTGGTAATGCGGGTAACGGAGAGGTCTGTACGACGTTGAATCTCTTGCTCACGCGAAGTCATGCTTTCTTACTACCTACAACTGGACAAAGGTATGACAAATTTCAGGCAACAAAAAAGCAGCCCGAAGGCTGCTTTTTTCTGCATCGGGAAGCTGGACTTAAGCCAGTTTTTCCTTGATGCGAGCTGCTTTACCCGACAGGTCGCGCAGGTAGTACAGCTTGGCTTTACGCACGTCACCGCGACGCTTAACAGCCATGCTGTCGATTTGCGGGCTGTAGGTCTGGAAAGTACGCTCTACGCCAACACCGTTGGAGATTTTACGAACAGTGAAAGCACTGTTCACGCCACGGTTACGCTTGGCAATCACTACACCTTCGAAAGCTTGCAGACGCGAACGATCGCCTTCCTTCACTTTCACCTGGACGATGATGGTATCGCCCGGGGCAAAAGGAGGGATCTCTTTGGTCATCTGCTCTGCTTCGAGTGCAAGGATGATTTTGTTAGTCATGCTGTGCTCCTAAGGTAGGCCAACTGACCTACCATCGATACGTTGTTAACTATCGTCCCGCTCGCGGATATATTCCTCGAGCAGCTTCTTCTCTTCTCCAGAAAGCGAGCGGCTTTCCAGAAGATCGGCGCGTCGTTCAAAGGTCCGCCCAAGGGACTGCTGTAAACGCCAACGCCGGATGTGTGCATGATTGCCACTAAGCAATACGTCGGGAACACGCTGATCCGCATACACCTCCGGTCGGGTGTAGTGCGGGCAATCCAGCAAACCATCCGTGAAGGAATCTTCCTCCGCGGAGTCCGCATGCCCTAAAGCTCCAGGCAGCAGTCGTGTAACCGCATCAATCAGAACCATCGCCGGCAGCTCGCCACCAGAGAGTACATAGTCACCAATCGACCACTCTTCATCGACATAAGCATCTATAAAACGCTCGTCAATGCCTTCATAACGACCTGCAATAAGGATTAATGCTTCCTCATTCGCCAGTTCGCGTACCGCCGACTGATTCAGCTGACGGCCTTGGGGCGACAGGTAAATAACCTTCGCCGCCTCTCCGGCTGCTTCTCTGGCCTGAACCAGTGCATCTTCCAGAGGCTTGATCTTCATCACCATGCCCGGACCACCGCCAAATGGGCGATCATCCACAGTGTGATGTCGATCCGTTGTGTAGTCTCGCGGGTTCCAACAAGTCAGCTGCAAGAGCCCTTGTTTCACCGCACGACTAGTGATGCCGTAGTCGCTGATGGCGGAAAACATTTCGGGAAACAAACTGATCACTTCTACGCGCAATTTAGCCACGCTTAGAAATCCGCATCCCAATCCACCTTCATCTCGCCAGCTGCAAGGTCGACGCTCAGCACGCATTGCTCTGTATAGGGCAACAAGCGATCGCGATCATCCAGGCTACCTGGGCAAGGTTTGACTTCCATGACATCGTTCGAGCCAGTTTCCATCAGATCAACAATCTTGCCGAGCAATTGCCCTTCAAGGTTGGTCACTTTCAGTCCCTGCAGCTGGTACCAGTAGTACTCGCCGTCGGTCAGTTCAGGAAACAGGTTACGCGGCACGCAGATTTCGAATTCGCGAAGAAGACCAGCTTCGTCACGGTCATCTAGACCCTTGAGCTTTACAACCAGAAACTTGCCGTTATGAGAACGGCCACTGACCAGCTCTGCCTGTCGCACATCATTGCCGCGCCGAAGCGTCAGCTTTTTGTAGTCCAACAGGTTATCAATTGGATCCGTAAAGGAATAAACCTTCACTTCGCCGCGCACGCCGTGAATCGAGTAGATTTTGCCGATAACGATCAAATCATCAGCAGTTTCAGGCGTCACGCTCATATTGCTCAGGCCGCAGCCTTAGCGTTTTCTTTAACCAGCTGAGCAACACGCTCAGACATGGTTGCACCAACGCTCTGCCAGTAGGCGAGGCGATCTTCTTTAACGGAGAAACGAACTTCTTGACCACGGGCAACCGGGTTGAAGAAGCCAATTTGTTCCTTGTGGGAACCGTCACGTGGGTTACGGCTATCGGTAACGGTCAAGTGGTAAAACGGGCGCTTTTTGGAGCCGCCAAGGGCAAGACGGATTGTTAGCATGTGAACATCGTTCCTGTAGTCGGTGCTGCAAATCTAAAGGCACAGCGGGCATAGGTGCCCGAAAGGCCGCATATTCTAAGGAATATCCGGACTTTTGCAAATGTCTTTTTCAGGCGCCTATCGGCATGCCGTACAGACTTGCAACTAAGTCACCACGAATGGTGACAGGTCAGCTCCCGCACAGTGCGGGTTTGCCGGGTGTCTCGCATTGCTGCGAGTTGCCCGGACGCAAGCGTCCGGGCGGGTAAATTACATTTTTGGCATGCCGCCGCCGGGCATCATCGAGCCCATGCCGCGCATCATTTTGGCCATCCCACCTTTGGTGGAAAACTTTTTCATCATCTTTTGCATCTGCTTGTGCTGCTTGATCAAGCGACCGATGTCCTGCACCTGAGTACCGGAACCCATGGCAATCCGGCGTTTGCGCGAACCGCTGATCAGCTCAGGGTCGCGGCGCTCGGCCGGGGTCATGGAGTTGATGATGGCTTCCATCTGCTTGAACTGCTTTTCAGCTGCGCCCTGGGCATTGCCCATTTGCGCCAGATTGACCCCACCCATGTTCGGCAGTTTGTCCATGAGGCCGCCAAGGCCGCCCATGTTCTTCATCTGTTGCAGTTGGTCGCGGAAGTCTTCGAGGTCGAAGCCTTTGCCTTTTTTAAGCTTTTTAGCCAGTTTGTCGGCTTTGTCTTTATCGAGGGTCTGTTCGGCCTGCTCGATAAGGCTGAGCACGTCGCCCATGCCGAGGATACGGGAGGCGATACGGTCCGGGTGGAACGGCTCGAGCGCATCGCTCTTCTCGCCCATACCGATGAACTTGATCGGCTTGCCGGTAATGGCACGCACGGACAACGCGGCACCGCCACGGGCATCACCGTCGACCTTGGTCAGGATCACGCCGGTCAGCGGCAGGGCATCACCGAACGCTTTGGCGGTGTTGGCCGCATCCTGACCGGTCATGGCGTCGACGACAAACAGGGTTTCTGCAGGCTTGACAGCCGCATGCAGTTCCTGGATCTCGGCCATCATCTCGGCATCGATATGCAGGCGACCTGCGGTATCGAGGATGACCACGTCGATGAACTTCAGCTTCGCTTCAGCAATGGCTGCGCGAGCGATGTCTACCGGCTTCTGGCTCAGGTCGGACGGGAAGAAGGTAACCCCGACTTCATTGGCCAGGGTTTCCAGCTGCTTGATCGCTGCCGGACGATAAACGTCGGCCGAGACCACCATCACGGTTTTCTTTTTGCGCTCTTTAAGGAAGCGCGCCAGTTTGCCAGCGGTGGTGGTTTTACCCGCCCCCTGCAAACCGGCCATCAATACAACGGCTGGCGGCGTGACATTAAGGACCAGGTCCTCGTTGGCAGCACCCATCAAGCTTTCAAGCTCGGCCTGGACGATCTTCACAAACGCCTGGCCCGGCGTCAGGCTGCGGGACACTTCAGTGCCTACAGCGCGCTCTTTGACCGCGTTGACGAAGTCTTTGACGACCGGCAACGCTACGTCGGCTTCCAGCAACGCCATGCGTACTTCACGCAGGGTGTCCTTGATATTGTCCTCGGTCAGCTTGGCCTTGCCGGTGACATGGCGCAGCGTCTGCGAGAGACGATCGGTTAAATTTTCAAACATGCGCGATCCTTTCAGGCCCAAAGTAGACCGGGGTTATTGCGGCCCAGCCCGTGTAAAACTGATGCTCGGCGAGCCTGCGGCGTGGGCAGGTCGCGGATTATAGCGAAGACTGGCCGTGTCCGACACCATGCCGTCGGCTTATGTGGTCTTTCGTGTACAGGCGGTTGTATGCCAAACTCAGTCCTTTCGGGCTTGCCTAACAGGATTTATGCTCCCCTTGTCACCCAGCTTGCTACCCAGCCTCGCCGCCGCCTGCTTGTATGCCGCTGCGACCTTCTATCAGGGCTCTTGCCTGCGCCAAGGCGCAAAGGCAAACAAACGCCTGTTGGTGACGCTCGGCATTCTTGCCGTGCTCGCCCACGCCGCCAGCCTGTTTACCCACCTGATGACGCCTGCCGGCCTCGAACTGGACTTTTTCAGTGCGGCCAGCCTGATTGCCGTGGCCGTAATCACCGTGACCCTGGTGGCCTGCGCACGCATCCCGGTCGAGAACCTGCTGCTGCTTTTATATCCGCTGGGCATGTTGACGGTGCTGCTGTCCGAATTCGCCCCACCCGGCACGGTCCAGGTCATTAATGAAGAACCGGGCATTCTCGCGCACATCCTGCTGTCGATCCTGGCCTACGGCATGTTCACCATTGCGGTGTTCCAGGCGCTGCTGCTGTCGCTGCAGAACTATCAGCTCAAGCACAAGCACCCCAAGGGCCTGATCAAGAACTTCCCGCCACTGCAAACCATGGAAAGCCTGCTGTTCGGCTTCCTCTGGGCCGGCTGGTCGCTGCTTTCGCTGTCCTTGATTTCCGGCTGGCTGTTCCTGGGCAATCTGTTCGCCCAGCATCTGGTGCATAAAACCCTGCTGGCCTGCCTGGCATGGATCGTATTCAGCGTGTTGCTGTGGGGCCGTCACCACCTCGGCTGGCGCGGCCACAAGGCCATCCGCTGGACCTTTGCCGGTTTTTGCCTGTTGATGCTGGCCTACTTTGGCAGCAAGCTGGTTCGTGAATACATTCTGCATATCTGACGGGCGATAATTATGGATAGCTTGCCCCCCGGGCCGATTCTGGCGGCCTCGGCACTGTTGATTGCTGGAGCCGGGATGCTTGTCGGCTATTTACTGGGCAAGCGCGGCGCTGGCGCAAGGCGCGCACAAGCCCAGCAGCCGCGCGAAGAACTGCCCCAGCAGCAGGACGAGCAATCCAGCAGCCGCACGCCATTGCTGTCCGGCATTCATGCGCTGGACAACATCACGGTCAACGACATCCTGATCCCGCGCAGCGAAGTCGAGGGCGTGAACCTCGACGACCCGATCGACGAACTGATCGAACAGCTGCGCCAGACCACGCGTACGCGCCTGCCGGTGTTTCACAACGACATCAACCAGGTCGAAGCCATCCTCAACACCCGTCACATTCAACACATGCTGCCGGACGCCAGCCTGACCAAAGAGGCATTGCTGGCCGTTTGTCACGAGCCTTACTTCATTCCCGAAAGCACCCCGCTGCAATTGCAACTGCTGAACTTCCACAAGCAGCAGCGCAGGCTGGGCGTGGTGGTCGATGAATATGGCGAAGTCCTGGGTATCGTGACCCTCGAAGACATCCTCGAAGAAATCGTGGGCGAGTTCGAAGACGAGCAAAACATCGACAACCCGCACATCGACCCTCTGCCTGACGGCCGCTATGTGGTCGATGGTGCCGCCTCCATTCGCGAGTTGAACAAGGCTCTGGGTTGGCACCTGCCCTGCGACGGCCCAAAAACCCTCAACGGCCTGGTCACCGAAGCGCTGGAAACCATCCCCGAAACCACCGTGTGCCTGAAAATCGGCGGTTATCGCCTGGAGATCCTCCAGACCGAAGAAAACCGCGTCAGCCGCGTGCTTATCTGGCACAACAGCGTCAAGCCCGCGGTTTAATCGCCGCGTAAGGCCTTGTTACATTTGAACGGGCCTCCCTATAATCTTCCTCGCTTACCCAAGCCTCGCCGACACGCGTGTTACCCGCACCCTACGCTGTCGGCGCGTTGCTTTACGCAGTACCTGCGTACGTTCCCATCCTGAACTGCGCTTGCACCCTGTTATCCCTCAGGGCCAACGACCATAAAAATTGCTCGCCACGTCACGCCGCAAAGGCGGACATCGGCCACAGAGCTCATAACTGTCAGGGATATACGCATGACCTCCAGCACAACCTATAGCGAAGCTACGCCCGACAAGCCGGTCAACTCCGCCACCCGCGTTGCCACGGCCAGCTTTATCGGCACGGCCATCGAGTTCTACGACTTTTACGTGTATGCCACCGCCGCAGCACTGGTCATTGGCCCGGTATTTTTCCCGCAAACCTCCGGCACGGCGCAGATGCTGTCGGCGTTTCTGACCTTCGGCATCGCCTTTCTCGCCCGCCCGTTGGGCTCATTCCTGTTTGGCCACTTCGGTGACCGTATCGGGCGCAAATCCACCCTGGTCGCCTCCCTGCTATTGATGGGCGTGTGTACCACGCTGATCGGCGTGCTGCCGGGTTACGCCACGATTGGCGCCTGGGCCCCGATCCTGCTCTGCGTGCTGCGCTTCGGCCAGGGCCTGGGGCTGGGCGGGGAATGGGGCGGCGCGGCATTGCTGGCCACCGAAAACGCCCCCAAGGGCAAGCGCGCCTGGTATGGCATGTTCCCGCAACTGGGGCCTTCGATCGGCTTTCTGGCGGCCAACGGCCTGTTTCTGATTCTGGCCATGAGCCTGAGCGATGAGCAGTTCCGCTCATGGGGCTGGCGTATTCCTTTCCTGCTCAGTGCAGCACTGGTAATGGTCGGCCTGTATGTACGCCTGAAACTGGAAGAGACCCCCGTCTTCGCCAAGGCCGTGGCGCAACACGAACGGGTGAAGATGCCGATAGTCGAGCTGTTCAGCCAATACTGGGCGCCGATGCTGTTGGGCGCGGCCTCGATGGTAGTGTGTTATGCGCTGTTCTATATCTCGACGGTATTTTCGCTGAGCTATGGCGTGTCCACGCTGGGCTATACCCGCGAAACCTTCCTCGGCCTGCTGTGTTTTGCCGTGCTGTTCATGGCGGCGGCCACTCCGCTTTCGGCCTGGGCCAGCGACCGTTATGGGCGTAAACCTGTGCTGATTGTCGGCGGCGTGCTGGCGATTTTGTCAGGCTTTTTGATGGAACCCCTGCTCACCCACGGAACCACCTGGGGAGTGGCGCTGTTTCTGTGCATTGAGCTGTTCCTGATGGGGGTGACATTCGCCCCGATGGGCGCCCTGCTGCCGGAACTGTTCCCGACCCGCGTGCGCTACACCGGTGCATCGGCCGCATACAACCTGGGCGGGATTGTCGGCGCATCGGCGGCACCGTTCTTTGCCCAGAAACTGGTAAGCATGGGTGGCTTGAGCTGGGTCGGCGGGTACGTGTCGGGCGCAGCGATTCTCAGCCTGATAGCCGTGCTGTGCCTGAAGGAAACGAAAGAGGCTGACCTGAACAAGGTGGCTTGATCGGCGCAGAAAATCCGTAGTCGCTGCCGAGGTACGAAGGCTGCGAGCTCTTAAAGTTCAAAAGCTCGCAGCCTTCGTACCTCGGCAGCGACTACGGGTTGTTATTTTTTACAGCTCTACAACTACCGCCTTGGCAGCGCGGGTGGCTTTGGCGCGAGCGGCTTCGATCGACTCGTCACGCGCCAGGGCCACGCCCATACGGCGCTGGCCATTCACCTCTGGCTTGCCGAACAGGCGCAAAGCCGTGTCCGGCTCGCTCAGGGCTGCACCCAGGTTGGAGAAGGCGGTCTGGGTCGACTGCCCCTCCACCAGAATCACCGCCGAGGCCGATGGCCCGAACTGACGGATCAACGGAATCGGCAAGCCGAGAATCGCCCGAGCATGCAGCGCGAACTGCGACAAATCCTGGGAAATCAGGGTCACCAGACCGGTATCGTGGGGGCGCGGCGATACTTCGCTGAACCACACTTGATCACCCTTGATAAACAGCTCAACGCCAAACAAGCCACGACCACCCAGCGCCTCGGTAACCGCCCTGGCCACACGTTCGGACTCGGCCAGAGCAATCGGGCTCATGGCCTGCGGCTGCCAGGACTCCTGATAGTCGCCCTTCTCCTGACGGTGACCGACCGGCGCGCAGAACTTGGTACCGCCAACATGACGCACGGTCAGCAGGGTGATTTCATAGTCAAAGTCGATAAAGCCTTCAACGATGACCCGGCCCTTCCCTGCACGGCCACCCTCCTGCGCGTAGCCCCAGGCAGCCTTTACATCATCGGCACTGCGCAGAAGGCTCTGGCCCTTGCCCGACGAACTCATTACCGGCTTGACCACACACGGAAAGCCCAGGTCCAGCACGGCAGCGCTGTAGTCTTCGAAGGTGTCGGCAAAGTGGTACGGCGAAGTCGGCAGGTCCAGTTCTTCGGCCGCCAGACGACGAATGCCTTCGCGGTTCATGGTCAGTGACGTGGCACGTGCGGTCGGAATGACGGTGAAACCTTCAGCTTCCAGCTCAACCAGCGTCGCAGTGGCGATGGCTTCGATTTCCGGGACGATGAAGTGCGGCTTTTCGGCTTCGATCACGGCGCGCAGGGCAGCGCCATCGAGCATGTTGATCACATGGCTGCGATGGGCAACCTGCATGGCCGGTGCATTGGCGTAGCGATCAACGGCGATCACTTCGACCCCCAGACGCTGCAGTTCGATGACAACTTCTTTGCCCAGCTCGCCGCAGCCACACAGCAATACGCGGGTCGCAGTCGGCGACAGTGGAGTTCCGATACGGGTCATTTCAGGTCCTCAAGGAAACAAATCATCGAAGGCACTGACCAAGCCAGCGCCTGCAGGGGGGATACAAAGGCCGGCATTTTACATGACTAGACCGCGGCTTTGCGCAAACGCCAGGCCATTGCCAGCCATACACAGGTGACGCCGGCGAATTTCGAGGCCATGGCGATAATGATCACGCCAGGGGTAAAAGCATCAATCATGCCGAAGAAGATAAAGGTATCGATCGGGATGCTCAGCGCAGAGCTGATCCACAAGCGATCATGCAGCGGTCGTTTGGTGATGCTGAACACCAGCCAGTCGATGCATTCGGAAACGGCAAACGCCGTGGCACTGGCCAGGGCAATCGAGGGGTCTGAGGTGATATACGACAGCACCAGCGCAGCCAGCATGGCCAGCAGAGCACCGTGGCCGAAGCGGGTTTGCACCATGTCGCGCAACACAAAGACCAGGCCGCCCCAGGCCGACCAGATGATGTCCAGATGTGGCGCCGTGGAAAACGCGAAGTTGATCAGCACGACGCTGGCGATATAAGCAATTAGAAACAGCATGGCAGCGGGCGACACCTCTAAATAAGGCGCACAGGGTACTTGAAGGACGTGCGCCAGGCCAAGAGCCCCTCACCCCAGCCCTCTCCCGGAGGGAGAGGGGGCCTTTTTGTGGTGATCGCAGATTCGCGTGCAGTCAGTCTCCACTCCCTCCGGGAGAGGACGTTCTCAGGCTTTAGAACCCAACATCCACACCACTCCACTGGCTTTGGCCCGCTCATGGCACAGCACCAGCACGTCGCGGCGTTCCGGGTTGGTCATGCGGTTCCAGCGGGTAATTTCCGCCACAGTACGCTGGCAGCCACTGCACACATCGTCGTCGTCCAGCGCGCAAATATTCACGCAGGGCGAGGCAACCTGGCGCTCTGCTTCTGTCATTGCTCTTGCACCTTGAGGTCACGGGCATAACGCTGGCCGTTCTTGACGTAGTGGGCCGCGCTGGCCTCCAGCAACTTTTTCTGTTCATCGGTGAGGTCGCGCACCACTTTGCCCGGCGAGCCCATGACCAGCGAACCGTCCGGAATCTCCTTGCCCTCGCCAATCAGCGAGTTGGCGCCGATGATGCAATGCTTGCCGATTTTGGCGCCGTTGAGGATCACCGCATTGATACCGATCAGGCTGTAATCGCCTACCGTACAGCCATGCAGCATGGCGTTATGGCCAATGGTCACGCCGGTGCCGAGGGTCAGCGGGTAACCCATGTCGGTATGCATCACCGCGCCATCCTGCACATTGCTGTACTTGCCAATCAGGATCAGTTCGTTATCGCCGCGCAACACGGCGTTAAACCAGACACTGGCACCCTCCTCCAGCCGCACCTTGCCAATAAGGGTGGCGGTGGGCGCGGTCCAGCTGTCGGGATGGGTTTCGACGAGCGAATCACCCAGGCTGTATTTCATGCTGATGTCCTCAAGGCAGGCGTGGCCGTCTGCTGACGGCTCTAAATTGGAATGGAACGTTCGGGCGGGGTATGCAGGTTGATGTTGACGTCGTCATAGAGCAGGTTCATCAGCTCCACGATCATGATTGCCGTCAGCCCCCAGATTTTGTACACACCAAAACGGTAGCTCGGCACGTACCAGCTACGGCCCTGGTAGTCGATGCGATGAGTGTGCTCACGCGGGTCCTGGCGGAAGAACTCCAGCGGCACGCTAAATACCGCGGCGATTTCGGCGTCATTGGCCAGATATTCAACGTAATCCGGGACCAGACCGACATAAGGAGTGACGCGAATACCGTGCAACGAGATCAAGGGGCTCAGCGGCCCGATCACCTCGACCAGCCCCGGCGGCAAGCCGATTTCTTCTTGCGCCTCACGAAGCGCGGTGAACACCAGGTCGGGGTCTTCCGGGTCGCGGCGCCCGCCCGGAAAAGCCACTTCACCACCGTGGGTCGACAACCCGCTGGCACGCAGGGTCAGAATCAGTTCAGGCTCAGAACTGCGCGTCACCGGCAACAACACCGCAGCTTCCGGGAAATTCCGTTCTGTTTCCAGCGTCCGTGGGGTATAGCGGCTCACACGGCCAAGCAGCTCGTCCAGCATAGGTCATCTCGATCCGTCACTTATCGGGCATCATGCACCAAATCGTACCGGGCACCCAAGTCCTACAGTGTCGCAGCCCGCCATGCCGCACTTGCCGCGAGCCCGTCTCAGCCCCAAGATAGGCAACGAGCCAGAGACCACAGCATGAAATTTTGCAGCCAGTGCGGCCATTCCGTCAGCCAGCATATCCCGCAAGGCGATTCACGCCTGCGCTATGTCTGCGACCACTGCCAGACCGTTCATTATCAAAACCCCAATATCGTCGCCGGTTGCGTGCCTGTGTGGGGCACGCAAGTACTGCTGTGCCGTCGCGCCATCGAACCGCGCAAAGGCTTCTGGACACTGCCCGCAGGCTTTATGGAGAACGGCGAGACAGTCGAGAACGCGGCCCGACGCGAAACCCTGGAAGAAGCCTGTGCCGTGGTCGAAAACCTGGCCATCTACACCTTGATCGATGTGCCGCATATCAATCAGGTGCATATTTTCTACCGCGCCGACCTGCTGGGCCCGAACTTCGCAGCCGGTGAAGAGAGCCTTGAAGTGCGCCTGTTTGAAGAAGCCGACATCCCTTGGTCAGAGCTGGCTTTCCGCACGGTCAGCCGTACCTTAGAATGCTTCTTCGCTGACCGCCCGGGCACTTTCTACCCCGTGCGCAGCGAGGCTGTAGCGCCGCTGGCCAGCCTGAACAAACCCCAAAAATAATGCTGCTCGCCTTGTAACTCAGGAATGCCCCTCTAATGCGTTGGTTGCTCGCTGCTCTTTGCCTGTCCTTTGCCGTTATCTGCCAGGCTTCTGTTGTCATAACCGTAAACGGCAAACCCGTTGATAAAAATCAGGTCCTCAAGCCCGCTCCGTCGTCGGAACCGGTTCGTGCGGGGCAAACTATCGACAAGGTGCTGGTCATCAAGTCTGCCCGCAAACTGGAGCTGATCAGCAACGGCAAGCCCATCAAGATCTACCGCATCTCCCTGGGCAAACAACCCAGGGGCCCAAAAATGCGCGAAGGGGACAAACGCACCCCCGAGGGCATCTACTGGGTCGACTGGCGCAAAAAAAGCGACAAGTTCAATCTGGCGATGCACATCAACTACCCCAATATCAGCGACGCGGCCACCGCCCGGCGTGAAGGCGTCAACCCGGGTTCGATGATCATGATCCACGGCACGCCGGACAGCGAAGACAACCCCGAAGAGTTGTTCCACACCCTGGACTGGACCGATGGTTGCATCGCGATGAAAAACCACGAAATGCGCGAAGTCTGGAGCCTGGTTCCAGACGGCACGATGGTTGAAATCCGCCCCTGAGCAAAAATAAATTCCAGCCGCCGTACCAGCATCCTCACCCCTGCACACTTAATACCACTGCACACCGCCGGGCCCATCAGGGCCCGCAACCTCTTGTCGCCCCCGCCAACACGCTAATACCACTTAAACACCAAACAAATAATCACCCCTGAAAACATTGTTCATACAGGGGGAAGCCCCAGTTTCGCGTATTGACTTGGTATTAAAGTGGTATTAGTTTTTCCGTATTACCGAGCGACAAAAAACCCAATAACCGCATCGGACACACCCCCATGAGCACGCTTCTTGCCCTACGCCCGGACGACACCCTGGCCACACCGTTGTACCTGCAACTCGCCCGAAACCTGGAAGCCGCGATTCACGCTGGCATCTGGAAAGCCGAGCAGGCACTGCCTTCCGAGCGCAGCCTGAGCGAACAACTGGGCTTGTCCCGCGTTACTGCCCGCAAAGCCCTGGAAGTGCTGTTCGAACAAGGCCTGATCCGCCGCAGCCAGGGCTCCGGTACCTTTATTACTCCACGTCTCGAGCAACCGTTGTCGCGGCTTTCCAGTTTCAGCGAAATGCTCCGGCTCAAGGGCTTTGTACCAAGCTCACAGTGGCTGGACCGGGAAATCACCCCGCCTACCCACGAGGAGCTGATCCGTCTGGCGCTGTCGCCCACCGACAAAGTCGCCCGCCTCAAGCGTCTTCGCAAAGCCGATGACACGGTCATGGCCATCGAAATGAGCACCCTGCCTGCGTCGCTGATCCCACAGCCGCAAGTGATTGGCGACTCGCTATACGAACATCTGGACCGTATCGGCAAACCGGTGGTCCGCGCCCTGCAGCACATTCAGGCGGTCAACGCCTCAGCCGAATTTGCCGCGCTGGTCGGGATCGAAGCGGGTACCGCCATGCTGCTGATGACCCGGGTCGGCTACCTGGAAGACAACACCCCCATCGAAGTCACCGACACCTATTGCCGTAACGATTACTACGACTTCGTGGCCGAGCTGCGCCGCTAACCCTCATTCGACGCTACGCCCGGAGAGCCGATCATGTCTGAAGCCAACATCCTCACGCCCCAAGGCTGGGTTCGCGGTCACCTGCTGCTGCAAGGCACCAAGGTGCTCGGTATCGAAGGCCGTCCCTGCGACCCGGCTGACAATGACCTGCCGTACCTGCTGCCCGGTTTTATCGACTTGCATGTTCACGGCGGCGGCGGCAAAGACATCATGCAAGGCAGTGAAGCCTTCGAAACCATCACCCGCACTCACCTGCGGTTCGGCACCACGGCGCTGCTGGCCACCACCATGACCGCTCCGAATCACGACATCTGCCGGGTGCTCGCTGCCCTTGGCGATTTCTGCCAGCAGCGTCCAAGCGGCTGCGCCCGGGTGCTCGGCGTGCACCTTGAAGGCCCGTTTATCAACCCAGGCAAACTCGGCGCGCAGCCCAACTTCGCCCACACCGCGCTGATGGCTGAAGTCGAGGACTACCTGGGCCTGGCGCCGATCAAGGTGATCACCATCGCCCCCGAAATTGCTGGCCACATTGAACTGATTGGCGAGCTCAGTGCCCGCGGTGTTCGCATGCAACTGGGCCACACCCTGGGCAGTTATGAAGAAGGCGTGGCCGCACTGGATGCTGGCGCCAGCAGCTTTACCCATTTGTACAACGCCATGAGCCCGCTACATCACCGCGAGCCCGGCATTCTTGGTGCAGCGCTGGCCCATGCTCGATTTGCCGAGCTGATCCCTGACTTGCTGCACGTACATCCCGGGGCAATCCGCGCTGCATTGCGTGCGATCCCCTGCCTGTACTGCGTCACCGATTCGACCGCCGCTACCGGCATGCCCGATGGCGAGTATCAATTGGGCAGCCACACCGTGACCAAATGCCTGGGCGGCGTGCGCCTGGCCGATGGCACGTTGGCGGGCAGCACCCTGACCATGGATCAGGCGCTGCGCAATCTGGTGAAAATCGGCCTGCCGCTGGCCGAAGCCTCGCAACGACTGTCGCAGTTCCCGGCCGATTACCTCGGCATGGTGGACCGCGGACGCTTGCAACCCGGCAGCTGGGCCGACTGCGTGCGCCTGGACCGCTCATTAAACATCACTGCCGTCATGGTCGAAGGAGAAGCGCTTGACTTCCAAAATGCTTGAAGAGGCCCAGTCC
Organism: Pseudomonas fragi; assembly: GCF_002269505.1. Taxonomy (GTDB): domain Bacteria; phylum Pseudomonadota; class Gammaproteobacteria; order Pseudomonadales; family Pseudomonadaceae; genus Aquipseudomonas; species Aquipseudomonas fragi_D. The sequence goes on from NZ_NQKQ01000011.1 coordinate 54,520, forward strand.
TCATGTGAAGCGGTCGAACGCCAGCTGATCAATCTCGATCCGTTCCTGGTCGACCTCGCCCGCGAACTGCGAGCCAACCCGCCCGATGTAGCCATGACCCTTGCACGCGGCAGCTCTGACCATGCTGCCAGTTACTTTGCCTACTTGACCATGCAGCACATGGGCGTGCCCGTGGCCTCACTGCCGATGTCGGTTGTCACCCTGCGCCAGTCACCGCTGCGGGTGAAAGGGCAGGCGGTATTTGCCTTCTCCCAGTCGGGTCAAAGCCCTGACCTGATTGACAGCCTGCGCTTGCTGCGTGAGCGTGGCGCCTTGAGCGTGGCGCTGGTGAATGCCGAACACTCACCGCTCGAAGAGGCCAGTGCCTACACCCTGCCCCTGTGTGCCGGTGCCGAATACAGCGTGGCGGCCACCAAAAGTTTTATTGCCACCTTGAGCGCCAGTGCCCGACTGATGGCGCATTGGGCCAATGACAAGGCCTTGCTCGAAGCTGGCCACTTGTTGCCTGCCGGTTTGCGCGATGCCCGCTCTCAAGACTGGAGCAAAGCCATCGACACCCTGCGCGATGCTCAACGATTGCTGGTCATAGGCCGGGGGGCAGGCTTTGCCATCGCCCAAGAGGCTGCGCTCAAATTAAAGGAAACCTCGACCCTGCAGGCCGAAGCCTTCAGTAGCGCCGAAGTGCGCCACGGGCCAATGGCTTTGATCGACGAAAACTACCCACTGCTGATTTTTGCTCCACGCGGTGTGGAGCAGGCTGGCTTGCTGACCCTGGCCCATGACATGCGCCAGCGTGGTGCCCGCGTATTACTCGCAGCCCCGAGTGATGTGCCTGATCGCGACCTGACTTTGAGCCAGGCGGCACACCCGGATCTAGACCCGATTCTGGCGATCCAGAGCTTTTACGTGATGGCCGCAGCCCTGGCCGAAGCCCGGGGGCTGGACCCCGACCAGCCGCGTTTCCTAAGCAAAGTGACCCGTACTCACTAAGCAGCCCCTTTCCACAGATTTAATGAGTATCGCGCCATGCACAATAATAAAAAGCTCACCCTCAGCGCGCCGCTTAGCGGTCCGATCATCAAGCTGCCCCACGTACCGGACGACGTATTTTCCAGTGCCGTGATGGGCGATGGCATTGGTATCGACCCGCTGAACGACTGTTTGTTTGCCCCCTGTGACGGGGTGGTGGTGCATGTCGCCAAAACCGCTCATGCCCTGACGTTGCGTGCCGAAAACGGCGCTGAATTGCTGATGCACCTGGGTATCGACACCTTTGAGCTGCAAGGCGAAGGCTTTGAGCTGTTGGTAAAAAACGGCGCACAGGTCTACCGCGGCCAGCCGCTCATACGCCTCGACCTCGACTACATTGCACAACGCTGCAAAAGCCTGATCAGCCTGCTGGTGCTGACCAATGGCGAACAGTTCGAATTGCAGCTTCTTGAGCAAAACACGGCCCAGGTTGGCGAGCCTTTGCTGCACATCGTTGCACGTCAGGCCGTCGGGGCGCCCGAGATTACGGACAACCCGAGCCTGCACGCCCAAGGCAGCGTGCGCATAACCCATAAGGGCGGCCTGCATGCTCGCCCCGCCGCCCTGGTAAGGCAAACCGCGCTGGGATTCAAGAGCGCATCGCGCTTGCACATCGGGGCCAACTCAGCTCCCTGCGACAGCATTGTCAGGCTATTGGCACTGGGTATCAGCGAGCAGGATGAGGTGCAGGTCAGTTGCGAAGGCGAGGATGCCGGTGCCGCGCTGCAGGCGCTTCTGGCTGCGCTGGGCAAAGTGCGATCCGCTCCCGCCCCGCACGTATCGGCACCCGCACCGACAAGGCCCAACAACCAACCGGGGCAGTTGAGCGGTGTATGCGCCGCCCCCGGCCTGGTCAGCGGTCCGCTGTTTTATTTGACCGGCGTACAACTGCCGCCCGACCCCGGCAATAACATCCCGGCGCAACAAATTCTGGCGCTGAATACGGCTCTGGAGCAGGTGCGCGAAGAAATCCAGCTCACTTTGATCACCGCCCGTGCGCAACGTCGAGTCGACGAGGAAGCGATTTTCGCCACCCACCTGGCTTTGCTTGAAGACAGCGCGCTGCTGCAGGCCAGCCATATCGCCATCGCCCAAGGCCGCGGTGCCGCCCACGCCTGGAGCGAAGCCATCGAGCAGCAATGCACGATTTTGCAAAGCCTGGGCAGTCCCTTACTGGCCGAGCGCTCCAACGATTTACGTGACTTGCAGCAACGGGTCTTACGTGCCTTGCTGGGAGAAAGCGGGCAGTGCCATTTACCTCCAGGCGCCATCGTGGCCGCCTTTGAACTCACGCCCTCCGACCTGCTGATGTTGTGCGAGCAGAACGTCGCGGGGCTGTGCATGGCAGCAGGTGGTGCTACCTCACACGTAGCAATTTTGGCACGCGGCAAAGGCTTGCCGTGCCTGGTCGCCCTCGGCCGCGAAGTCCTCGACTTATCCGCAGGCCAGCACCTGGTGCTCGATGCCGACAACGCCCGGCTGGAATTGGCGCCCACTGCCGAACGTATCGAGCAGGTCCGCCACACCACCCTTGCCCGCCAGCTACGCTTTGCCCGGCAACAGGTGCACGCCCATGAACCGGCGCTGACCCGTGACGGCCTGCACATCGAAATCGCCGCCAACGTGGCCTCCAGCCATGATGCCGCCAGCGCCCACGCCAATGGTGCGGACGGGGTGGGGTTATTGCGCACCGAGTTTCTGTTTGTTGATCGCCATACTGCGCCCAATGAACAGGAGCAGATCACGGCCTACCAGGAGGTACTCGATGCCATGGGCGACAAGCCCGTGATCATCCGCACCATCGATGTGGGCGGCGACAAACAGCTCGACTACTTGCCGTTACCCGACGAAGCCAATCCGGTGTTGGGTCTGCGCGGCATTCGCCTGGCCCAACTGCACCCGCAGGTGCTCGACCGGCAACTGCGTGCCTTGCTGCAAGTCAAACCGACGCAACGCTGCCGCATCCTGCTGCCGATGATTACCGAGGTCGACGAGCTGCTGCAGATCCGGCAGCGCCTTGATGCCCTGCGCATCGAGCTGGACCTGACCGAGCGCCCGCAATTGGGGGTGATGATTGAGGTCCCGGCAGCGGCCTTGCTGGCTGAACAACTGGCCGAGCATGCGGATTTCCTGTCCATCGGCACCAACGATTTGTCGCAATACACCCTGGCGATGGACCGCGACCATGCCGGGCTTGCCGCACGGGTCGATGCCTTGCACCCGGCACTGCTGCGACTGATTGCCCATACCTGTGCCGGGGCGGCCCTGCATCAGTGTTGGGTCGGGGTGTGCGGCGCACTGGCCAGCGACCCCCTGGCCACCCCGGTACTCCTTGGCCTGGGGGTACGCGAGCTGTCGGTAAGCCCGCTGCAAATCGGCGAAATCAAGGACCGGGTACGGCAACTGGATGCAGGGATGTGCCAAACCATCAGCCAGACATTATTGAACCTGAGCAGTGCTGGCGCGGTGCGTGAAGCTTGCCGCCAACACTGGCCACTTTCCGACTGACAACAACAAAAACAACGGAGAACCTCTCATGTATCAACACTTCATTGAAGGTCTGCAACGGCTTGGCCGGGCGCTGATGCTGCCCATTGCGATCCTGCCGATTGCAGGTTTGTTAGTGCGCCTGGGCGACGCCGACTTGCTGAACATCGCCATCATCCACGATGCGGGCAACACGATTTTCGCCAATCTGGCGCTGATCTTCGCCATCGGCATAGCGGTGGGTTTTGCCCGGGACAATAACGGTACCGCGGGCCTGGCCGGGGCCATCGGTTACCTGGTGCTGGTCTCGACCCTCAAAGTGCTCGATGCCAGCATCAATATGGGCATGCTCGCCGGGATCGTCAGCGGCCTGATGGCCGGGGGGCTGTATAACCGCTTCAAGGACATCAAACTGCCGGAGTACCTGGCGTTTTTTGGTGGCAGGCGCTTTGTGCCGATTGTCACCGGGTTTACCGCTGTGGGCCTGGGCGTGGTGTTCGGCTTGATCTGGCCGCCGATCCAGAACGGCATCAACAGCCTGGGGGTATTGCTGCTCGAAAGCGGCAGCATCGGGGCCTTCATTTTTGGTGTATTGAATCGACTGCTGATCATCACCGGGCTGCACCACATCCTCAACAACATGGCGTGGTTCGTGTTCGGAAGCTTTACCAACGAAGCGGGGCAAGTAGTGACCGGCGACCTGACTCGTTACTTTGCAGGCGACCCCAAGGGCGGCCAGTTTATGACCGGCATGTTTCCGGTGATGATGTTTGGCCTGCCTGCTGCGTGCCTGGCGATGTACCGCAATGCCCTGCCGGAGCGGCGCAAACTGATGGGCGGGATATTCCTGTCACTGGCGCTGACGGCCTTTTTGACCGGCGTCACCGAGCCCATCGAATTTGCCTTCATGTTCCTCGCGCCCCTGCTCTACATGTTGCATGCGTTGCTGACCGGGCTGTCGATGGCCATCACCAACCTACTGAATATCCATTTGGGCTTCACCTTTTCTGGCGGTGCCATCGACATGCTGCTGGGCTGGGGCAAGTCCACCAATGGCTGGATGATCTTTCCCATCGGGCTGGCGTACTTCGCTGTTTACTACGTGGTGTTCGATTACTGCATCCGCCGCTTCAAACTTAAAACCCCGGGGCGTGAAGACAACCCGGTGGCAGAAACCGCCGACCTTACCGGGCAGCAGCGCGCCAACGCCTATATCCAGGCCCTGGGTGGCCCGGACAACCTGATCACGGTAGGTGCCTGCACCACCCGCCTGCGTCTGGAACTGGCAGACCGCAGTAAAGCGCAGGATGACGCGCTGAGAGCCCTTGGCGCCATGGGCGTGATGCGTCCCGGCCGTGCAGGCAGCTTGCAAGTAGTCGTAGGTCCGACTGCCGATAGCATGGCCGATGAGATACGTTCGGCCCTATCGCAGCTCAATCACCAGCCAGCCGTAGCCACGGCTCAGGCCGTAGAGGAAGAAAGGGTACACAAGATGGAACCCGGGCTCGCACAGCAATGGCTAACCGTATTGGGGGGGCGCGACAATGTATTGCACGTTGAATGCGTGGCGCTTACCCGCTTGCGGATCAAGCTGGCGAACGAGGATTTACTGTCAGAGGATTTGCTAGATGCATTGGGCAGCCGAGGCATTAGCCAGCACGCCGATGGCGTTTGGCATGTGGTCGTGGGGAAACAGGCGCAGGTATTGAGCGAGATACTGGGGCAGATGATCAGGCCGACAAGCCAGAGTTGACGAAAACCTGCGCCAGCAGTTGCAGGTTTGGTACGGGCTTAAAAATCCGCCAAACGCCACACTTCATAAGCGGGCGTTTCATACGGGTGGCTGTGCTTGAGCGCAGCCACCACAACTTGAATTAGATCATCAGCGACGACCAGCTCAACCTTCCATTCCCCCACATACTCGACCTGACCGGTTTGCCCGATGAACGGCTGGCTGCCGTCCAGCGCACGAAACTGGCCCTGGCCCATGGTTTGCCAGGCGCAGTGGTCATAGCTGCCGATCCGTCCGCCACCGGCGGCGAATACAGCATCCTTGACCACGTCCACATGGCTCGGCGGAACGAAAAAGCTGAGCTTGTACATTTTTTTAATCGACCCAGACCCGTGCGTTGCGGAACATGCGCAACCAAGGTGCATCTTCGTTCCACTCTTCCGGGCGCCATGAGTTCTGCACAGCACGGAATACCCGCTCAGGGTGCGGCATCATGATGGTCACACGGCCGTCACGGCTGGTCAGACCAGTAATCCCTCGCGGCGAGCCGTTAGGGTTGGCCGGGTAGTTTTCAGTAACCTTGCCGTGGTTGTCGACGAAACGCAGCGCCACCGAACCGGACAGGTCCGCTTGCAACATGGCTTCTTCGCTGGCGAACTCGGCATGGCCTTCACCGTGAGCGATGGCGATCGGCATGCGCGAACCGGCCATGCCCTGCAGGAAGATCGAGTTCGACTCCTGAACCTGAACCATCGCCACGCGGGCTTCGAACTGCTCGGAACGGTTACGTACAAAGTGTGGCCAGAGCTCGCTGCCAGGGATCAGTTCGCTCAGGTTGGACATCATCTGGCAACCGTTGCACACACCCAGGGAGAAGCTATCAGTGCGCTCGAAGAAGCTCTGGAACGCATCGCGGGCACGGGCGTTGAACAGAGCCGACTTGGCCCAGCCTTCACCGGCACCCAGCACGTCACCGTAGGAGAAACCACCGCAGGCAACCAGACCCTTGAACTCGTTCAGGTCGACACGGCCGGCCAGAATGTCGCTCATGTGTACGTCGATTGCATTGAAACCGGCACGGTCAAAGGCCGCGGCCATTTCGACCTGACCGTTGACGCCCTGCTCACGCAGGACTGCCACTTGCGGGCGAATGCCTTTCTTGATGTACGGCGCGCTGATATTGGCGTTCACGTCAAAGCTCAACTGAGCGGTCAGGCCCGGGTTGTCTTCTTCGAGCAGTACATCGAACTCTTGCTGTGCACAGTCCACGTTGTCACGCATGCGCTGGATCTGGAAGCTGGTTTCAGCCCACTGGCGCTGCAACTCGCCACGCTGACCGGCAAACACTTTCTCACCGTTGAAGGTGATGGTGACTTCGCTGTTGTTCAGCGGCTGACCGATAACGTCAACGCACTCACCCAGGCCTGCAGCGCTGAACTGTGCAAGCACATCAGCAGTCGCGTCCTGACGCACCTGAATCACGGCACCCAGTTCTTCGTTGAACAAGATGGCTGGGAGCTGGCTCGCGCTATCTGCGAGGCAATCCAGGGTCAGGTTCAGGCCGCAGTGACCGGCAAAAGCCATTTCCATCACGCTGGTGAGCAAACCACCGTCGGAACGGTCGTGGTAAGCCAGCAGGTGGCCATCAGCATTGAGGCCCTGAATCACGGCGAAAAAGGCCTTGAGGTCTTCAGCGTCGTCAACGTCAGGCGCCTGTTTGCCCAGCTTGCCGTAGGTCTGAGCCAGGATCGAGGCGCCCATGCGGTTCTGGCCACGGCCCAGGTCGATCAGGATCAGATCGGTCAGGCCTTTGTCCATGCGCAGTACCGGGGTCAGGGTCTGACGAATGTCGAGCACCGGTGCAAAACCGGTCACTACCAGCGACAGCGGCGAGGTCACGGTTTTGTCCGTGCCCTCTTCGCTCCAGCGGGTTTGCATCGACATCGAGTCCTTGCCCACCGGGATGGTGATGCCCAGCTCAGGGCACAGCTCCATGCCGACAGCTTTTACCGTGTCGTACAGACGGGCATCTTCACCCGGGTGGCCTGCAGCGGACATCCAGTTGGCGGACAGCTTGATGTCGCTGATCTTGCCAATGCGCGAAGCCGCGATGTTGGTCAGGGTCTCACCGATTGCCATGCGGCCCGATGCCGGAGCATCCAGCAGTGCCAGCGGCGTACGCTCGCCCATGGCCATGGCTTCACCGGTGTACACGTCGAAGCTGGTTGCAGTGACAGCAACGTCAGCTACAGGAACCTGCCACGGCCCGACCATCTGGTCGCGGGCAACTAGACCTGTGATGGTGCGGTCGCCGATGGTGATCAGGAAGCTTTTGCTGGCAACGGCCGGGTGATGCAGAACGCGCTCGACGCACTCGCCGATGCTCAGCGCAGCAGGGTCGAAGTCATCGCCCAGCTCTTCTTCGCGAACGGCCGAACGGTGCATGCGCGGGGCCTTGCCCAGCAACACTTCCAGTGGCATGTCCACCGGGTTGTTGCCGAAGTGGCTATCCGTGACCGTAAGCTGCGGCTCGGCAGTGGCTTCACCGACAACGGCAAACGGGCAACGCTCACGTTCGCAGATCGCCTGGAAGCGCTCGAAATCTTCGACGCCCACCGCCAGCACATAACGTTCCTGGGATTCGTTGCTCCAGATTTCGTGCGGGGCCATGCCCGGCTCGTCGTTTGGAATGTTGCGCAGTTCGAAACGGCCACCACGGTCGCCGTCGTTCACCAGTTCAGGGAATGCGTTGGACAGGCCACCTGCACCCACATCGTGGATAAAGCTGATCGGGTTCTTGTCACCCAACTGCCAGCAACGGTCGATCACTTCCTGGCAACGGCGTTCCATTTCCGGGTTTTCGCGCTGTACCGAAGCGAAGTCCAGGTCAGCCGAGCTTGCGCCGGTGGCCATCGAGGATGCTGCACCGCCACCCAGGCCAATCAGCATGGCCGGGCCGCCCAGCACGATAAGCTTGGAGCCCACGGTGATTTCGGCTTTCTGTACGTGTTCGGCGCGGATGTTGCCCATACCGCCGGCCAACATGATCGGCTTGTGGTAACCACGCACTTCTTCGCCACGGGGGGTGGTGATGGACTGCTCGAACGTACGGAAGTAGCCGGTCAGGGCCGGACGACCGAATTCGTTGTTGAATGCAGCACCACCCAACGGGCCTTCGATCATGATGTCCAGCGCGGTCACAATGCGCTCGGGCTTGCCGTATGGCACTTCCCACGGCTGTTCAAAGCCCGGGATCTGCAGGTTGGACACGGTGAAACCGGTCAGGCCGGCCTTTGGCTTGGCGCCACGCCCGGTTGCACCTTCGTCACGGATCTCACCACCGGAACCGGTCGCCGCACCCGGGAACGGGGCAATGGCGGTCGGGTGGTTATGGGTCTCAACCTTCATCAGGATGTGCACTGGCTCCTGCACCGCACCGTACTGGCGGGTTTCAGGGTCCGGGAAGAAGCGCCCGGCAACACTGCCGACGATAACCGACGCGTTGTCCTTATAAGCAGACAGAACGCCTTCGCTGTGCATCACGTAGGTGTTCTTGATCATGCCAAACAGGCTTTTGTCCTGGCTTTGGCCGTCAATGTCCCAGCTGGCGTTGAAGATCTTGTGGCGGCAATGCTCGGAGTTGGCCTGGGCAAACATCATCAGTTCGATGTCGTGCGGGTTGCGACCCAGACCGTTGAAAGCATTGACCAGATAATCGATTTCGTCTTCGGCCAGGGCCAGGCCCAGCTCGACGTTGGCTTTTTCCAGCGCGGCGCGACCGCCACCCAGCACGTCAATCGCTGTCAGCGGCTTGGGTTCGGCGTGGCTGAACAAGCCGGCAGCCTGTTCAAGAGTGCCCAGCACGATTTGCGTCATGCGGTCATGCAATGCAGCAGCGATCAGTTCGGCATCGGCATCGCTGAACTGGCCAGCCACGTAGAACGCAATGCCGCGTTCCAGGCGCTGGATTTTAGCCAGGCCACAGTTACGGGCAATGTCGCTTGCCTTGCTTGACCAGGGAGAAATGGTGCCAAACCGCGGCAACACCAGGAACAGTCGGCCACTCGGCTCTTGGACCGGCACACTTGGGCCGTACTTCAGGAGACGAGCCAGTACCTGCTGTTCATCGCTGGTCAACTCACCGGTGGTATCGGCAAAGTGGGCGAATTCAGCATACAAACCCGTGACAGACGGAACCTTGAGGCTCAGTTGTGCAAGGAGTTTGCTGTGGCGAAAGGCAGAAAGGGCAGGAGCGCCGCGCAGGATCAACATCTTCGGGACAGCCTCGGGAGGGGTATGCTTTGAGGCCCGGCATTCTAGCCTAAACCGTTCGCCACGGCACCCGAAACGGCACACTGGAAGCACACCAAACGTCGCGAATCGACCAAAGCCTTATTCTTTATGGCTATCAGCGGCTTGACGGATGCTCGATTATGATCTTTAAACAGGGCTCTACCCCCTGTTCCACAAGGGTTTTAGCGATTTTAGCGGTCAATATCAGAATGACTGGAAATTGTCGAGATATGGCACCCGCGCTGCTTTGCGTATACTGCGCGGATGTTTTCTCTAACTGATATCCGCCCGCGCTGCGCCAAATGGCTGCTCGCAACCGGACTCTTCCTGATGCTCAGTGCCTGCGTTGAAAAACCCAGCACCCTGGAGCGCGTAAAGGAGGATGGGGTACTGCGGGTGATTACCCGTAACAGCCCTGCGACCTACTTCGAGGATCGCAACGGTGAAACCGGCTTTGAATATGAGCTGGTGAAGCGTTTTGCCGACGATCTGGGGGTCGAACTCAAAATCGAGACAGCCGACAACCTGGACGAACTGTTCAATCAGCTGGGCCAGCCTGACGGCCCGGTTTTAGCTGCTGCCGGCCTGGTCAGCAGCGAGAAGCGCCTGCAACAAGCCCGGTTCTCCCACCCGTACCTCGAAGTCACGCCGCAGATCATCTATCGCAACGGCCAGTCGCGCCCCACCTCGGCGGCGGACTTGGCCGGCAAGCGCATTACTGTCCTTAAAGGCAGCTCCCACGCCGAGCAGTTGGCCGAACTGAAAAAACAGTACCCCGGAATCGAATACGACGAATCCGACGCGGTCGAAGTCGTCGACTTGCTGCGCATGGTCGACGAAGGCCAGATCGACCTCACGCTGGTCGATTCCAACGAAGTGGCGATGAACCAGGTGTATTTCCCCAACGTGCGCGTGGCCTTTGACCTCGGTGATGCGCGCAGCCAGCGCTGGGCGGTGGCGGCAGGTGAAGACAACAGCCTGCTCAACGAGATCAACGCCTACCTGGACAAGGTTGAAAAGAACGGCACCCTGCAACGCCTCAAAGACCGTTACTACGGGCATGTCGACGTCCTTGGCTACGTTGGCGCATACACCTTCGCCCAGCATCTGCAGCAGCGCTTGCCCAAGTACGAAAAATTCTTCAAGGAAGCGGCCAAAAAAGAACAGATCGACTGGCGCCTGCTGGCAGCCATGGGCTATCAGGAGTCCTTGTGGCAGCCTGCCGTGACTTCGAAAACAGGCGTGCGCGGCCTGATGATGCTGACCCAGAACACTGCACAGGCGATGGGCGTGTCCAACCGCCTGGATGCCAAGCAGAGCATCATGGGCGGCGCCAAATACCTTGCGCTGATCAAGAGTGAACTGGACGATGATATCCAGGAACCTGATCGCACCTGGTTTGCACTTGCTGCCTACAACGTTGGCGGCGGGCACCTTGAGGACGCGCGCAAGCTGGCCAAGAAAGAAGGCCTGAACCCGAACAAGTGGCTAGACGTAAAGAAAATGCTGCCTCGCCTTGCGCAGAAGCAGTGGTACAGCAAAACCCGCTATGGCTACGCCCGCGGCGGTGAGCCGGTGCACTTTGTGGCCAACATCCGTCGTTACTACGACATCCTGACCTGGGCAACACAGCCGCAACTTGAAGGCGACCAGGCGGCTGACAGCAAGCTGCACATCCCCGGCATCGACAAGACCAAGCCTAAAGAAGAGCCACAGCTGTAGAGCGATTCATGTTCCGTAGTCGCTGCCGGGGAACGAAGGCTGCGAGCTTTTTCGCGATGCTCGTAAAATCAAGAGCTCGCAGCCTTCGTTCCTCGGTAGCGACTACGGGTCAGTATCAGATCCGTGCCTGATCTACTTAAACCTTGGCCGCTGCCACAATCAGCGCTTTCATTTCAGCCACTGCCGACTTGAAGCCCACGAACAATGCATGCGCCACCAGCGCATGGCCAATGTTCAATTCGTTGATGCCCTTGATCGCGGCGACCGCTTCCACGTTATGGTAATGCAAACCGTGGCCGGCATTGACGATCAGGCCTTGAGCCAGGCCAAACGCTACGCCATCGGCGACACGCTGCAACTCTTCGGCGACTTCGGTCGGGGTCTGGGCATCGGCATAACGGCCCGTGTGCAGCTCGATCGCTGGCGCACCAACGCGTTTTGACGCTTCGATCTGACGTTCATCGGCGTCGATAAACAGCGACACTTCACAGCCAATCCTGCTCAGCCGCTCGACAGCCGCCTTGATCCGCGCTTCCTGTCCGGCAACGTCCAGGCCGCCTTCAGTGGTCAGTTCCTGACGGGTTTCAGGCACCAGGCAGATATGCGCCGGGCGAATGCGCTCGGCAAATACCATCATCTCTTCGGTAACGCCCATTTCGAAGTTCATGCGCGTTTGCAGCACGTCCTTGAGCAGCAATACATCGCGCTCCTGGATATGCCGGCGGTCTTCGCGCAGGTGCACGGTAATGCCATCGGCGCCCGCCTCTTCGGCATCCAGCGCGGCCTTGACCGGATCAGGGTAACGCGTGCCGCGAGCCTGACGCAGCGTGGCTACGTGGTCGATGTTTACGCCGAGAAGAATGCGATTGCTTTGGGTCACGGGGGCTCTCCTGAAGAGTTGACGATTCGGCGCACAGCATACCGGTCTATTCAGGGCTTGCGAAACAACTCACGACTGGCCAGCGGCTTGCCAGCCAAATGAACGGCCAACGCCTGACGCATCAGGCGCTTGGCTGCTGACAAGGCGCCCGGAACGGTCCAGTCAGCCTCGGCCATACCGTGCAACTCGGCACCATGAAACAGCCCGGGCTGCACCAGATAAATACGCTCAAGGCCGGCATCCACCTGCAGGCGATACATGCCATCAGCCGCTACCGGCTCGCCATGAATATCCTGCGTCAGTGAAAAGCCATAGCCCAGATCGTCCAGCAGGCGCCATTCGAATGCGCGCAACAGCGGCTCCAGGGGACGCCCTTGCGCCAGGGCCTCCAGGGTTGCCGCATAGTGATCAAAAACAGCCGGATGCGGGTCTTCGGCAGGCAGTAACCGAATCAGCAACTCATTGAGGTAGAGGCCGCTGAACAGCGCTTCGCCATTGAGCCAGTTGGCAATACCGGCACTCTCCATGCGCCCGACGTTTTTCAGCTCGCCCCGGCCGCGAAATTCGATTTCCAGCGGTACGAAAGGCCGGGCCAACGTCCCCGCCTTGCCCCGCGCACTGCGCAACACCGCCCGCAGGCGCCCTTGAGGCGTGATGAAGTCCACCAGCGCGCTGGTTTCACGATAGGGGCGACTGTGCAGGACGTAGGCGAGCTGGGCGACAGGAGGGTTGCTGGACATGACTGGAGGTATCTCTGGAATCTAAAAGCACCCTCACCCTGGCCCTCTCCCGAAGGGAGAAGGGACTGACCGAGTTGTTTTTAGAGATGCATCGACCTGAAATACCGGGTCGATTATGGATTCAAAAACAGTCTTCCCGGCCAACCCCCATCAGCCCCCTCTCCCTCCGGAAGAGGGTTGGGGTGAGGGCTTCTTTTACAAGTCGCCGTAGCCCAGCGAACGCAGGGCACGCTCGTCGTCGGACCAACCGCCTTTCACTTTGACCCACAGGTTAAGCATGACCTTGGAGTCGAACAACAGCTCCATATCCTTGCGCGCTTCGGTACCGATACGCTTGATACGCTCGCCCTTGTCGCCAATGATGATTTTTTTCTGACCGTCACGCTCAACCAGAATCAAAGCGTGGATATGCAGGGTTTTGCCCTGCTGCTTGAATTCTTCGATCTCGACGGTGATCTGGTACGGTAGCTCGGCACCCATCTGACGCATGATCTTTTCACGTACCAGCTCGGCGGCCAGGAAGCGGCTGCTGCGATCGGTGATCTGATCTTCGGGGAAGAAGTGATCGTTTTCCGGCAGGTGATCGGCAATCACGCGCTCAAGGGCTTCAAGGTTGTGCCCATGCTGAGCCGAGATCGGGATGATCTGGGCGTTCGGCAGTTGCTCCTGAAGCCAGCTCAGGTGCGGCATCAGCTCGGCCTTGTCTTCGATGCGATCGGTCTTGTTCAACGCCACGATCAGCGGGCCGGTTACGTACTGCACGCGCTCCAGAACCATCTGGTCTTCGTCGGTCCACTTGGTGCGGTCAACAACGAAGATCACCACGTCGACGTCTTTCAACGCCGCCGAAGCGGTTTTGTTCATGTAGCGGTTGAGGGCCTTTTCGCCGCCCTTGTGCATGCCCGGTGTATCCACGTAGACCGCTTGCACGTTGCCTTCGGTCTTGATGCCCAGCATGTTGTGGCGGGTGGTCTGCGGCTTGCGCGAGGTGATCGCCAGCTTTTGACCCAGGATATGGTTCAGCAGCGTGGATTTCCCCACGTTTGGACGACCAACAATGGCAACGTAGCCACAGCGAGTTGCGGTTGTATCAGTCATGGCCATTCTCCACGCCAAGGGCAATCAGTGCTGCGGCGGCCGCTACCTGTTCGGCAATGCGACGGCTCACGCCCTGTCCCCGGCTTTTTTCATTCAATAAGGCAATCTCGCACTCGACAAAGAAGGTGCGGCAATGCGGTTCGCCCTGGATATCCACCACTTCGTAACGTGGCAGGTCACAGGCACGCGACTGCAGGAACTCCTGCAGGCGGGTCTTTGGATCTTTGTTGGTATCGACCAGGGTCAGCGTCTCGAACTCGCTGGCCAGCCAGGCCAGTACGCGGTCGCGGGCGACTTCCATGCCGGCGTCCAGGTAAATGGCGCCGATCAGTGCTTCAAGGGCGTCAGCCAGGATCGATTCGCGGCGAAAACCACCACTTTTCAGCTCGCCCGAGCCCAGACGCAAGTACTCACCCAGCTCAAAGCCACGAGCCAGTACCGCCAGGGTTTCACCTTTGACCAGGCGGGCACGCAAGCGTGACAACTGGCCTTCACGGGCCAACGGGAAGCGGTCAAACAAGGCTTCGCCGGCAACAAAATTGAGAATGGCATCCCCCAGGAACTCAAGGCGCTCGTTATTGCGCCCCGCGAAACTGCGGTGTGTCAGGGCCAGAACCATCAGTTCCTGGTCTTTGAAGGTGTAGCCGAGCTGACGCTCTAAACGTTCTAAAGAAAAACTCACGATTTACCCACGCTGAGTTCGTGGCCGAATGTCACCACCGGACCGATATTAGGGATCAGTGATGCTCGTTTATCGCATAGCAAATGGACAGGGAACAGGCTGTTCGCCGCCGTCACACTTAACGCTTTGTTCAAATCCACATCCTGAATACTCAGGCGCGCGACATGTTTCGCACACCTGAAAAGCAATCGGCGCTGTTAAAAACAGCGCCGTTTTGGCTACTTGATCAGACCAACCCGCGAGAAGTTCGGCAGGTTGCTCGCCTTGGGTTCCGGCCAGCTCATCCAAACAGCGAAGGCCTTGCCGACAATGTTCTTGTCGGGAACCATGCCCAGCTCGTCCTTGGGAATGTTCGGATCATCCCAGTAACGGCTGTCGTTCGAATTGTCGCGGTTGTCGCCCATCATGAAGTAATGCCCGGCCGGAACCGTCCACTCCTTGTCAGGCGGCGCACGATAGCGGCTCATTTCCTTGCGGATCATGTGCTCGACTTCGCCCAGCTTCTCTTTGTACAACTCGGCACTGCCCAGGGTTCCAGGCTCGGCCTTGACCAGTTGCTCGGCAACCAGTTGGTCGTTGACATACAGATGCTTGTCGCTGGTGTAACGGATCTTGTCGCCCGGCAGGCCAACTACACGCTTGATGTAGTTGACTGTCGGATCGCTTGGGTAGCGAAACACCATCACATCGCCCCGCTTCGGATCACCCACTTCGATGATTTTCGTGTCGAGTACCGGCAAGCGGATCCCGTACGAAAATTTGTTCACCAAAATGAAGTCGCCCACATCCAGGGTCGGCTTCATCGAGCCGGACGGAATCTGGAACGGCTCAACCAGAAACGAACGCAACACCAGCACGATGAACAACACCGGAAAGAACGACTTGCCGTATTCAACCAGCAGCGGTTCCTTGTTGAGCTTTTCGACTACCTGCATATCAACCGGCGTAACGCTGGCTTGATAGTTGGCAATGGCCTTGCGCCGGCGCGGAGCCAGGAAGACCAAATCGAGCAGCGCCAGCAAACCGCACACGGCAACAGCAATGACCAGCAACAGCGGGAAATTTAGTGACATAGGACCTAGCTATCCAAACGGAGCACTGCAAGGAAGGCTTCTTGTGGAATTTCCACGTTGCCCACTTGCTTCATGCGTTTTTTACCGGCTTTCTGCTTTTCCAACAGCTTGCGCTTACGGCTAACGTCACCACCGTAGCATTTGGCCAGTACGTTCTTTCTGAGAGCCTTGACGGAGGTCCGTGCAATGATCTGCCCGCCAATGGCGGCCTGGATCGCGACGTCGAACATCTGGCGCGGAATCAGTTCTTTCATCTTCTCGGTCAACTGGCGACCTTTGTAGTGCGCGTTTTCCTTGTGCACGATCAGGGCCAGGGCATCTACCTTGTCACCGTTGATCAGCACATCGAGCTTGACCAGATTAGCTGACTGGTAACGATCGAAGTGGTAATCGAGCGAAGCATAGCCGCGACTGGTGGATTTGAGACGGTCGAAGAAGTCCAGAACCACTTCATTCATCGGCAAATCGTAGGTCACTTGTACCTGGCTGCCCAGGAACAACATGTCGTGCTGCACGCCACGTTTTTCAATGCACAGGGTAATGACGTTACCCAGGTGCTCCTGAGGCACAAGAATGTTGGCACGCACGATTGGCTCGCGCATGTCTTCAATCATTGAAAGATCTGGCAGCTTGGACGGGTTATCGACGTAAATCGTTTCGCCAGTCTTGAGCACCAACTCAAAAATTACGGTGGGTGCGGTGGTGATCAGGTCCAGGTCGTACTCACGCTCCAGGCGCTCCTGAATGATCTCCATGTGCAACATGCCGAGGAACCCGCAACGGAAGCCGAAGCCCAGTGCGTCAGAGCTTTCCGGAGTGTATTGCAGCGAAGAGTCGTTCAGCGTCAGCTTTTGCAGCGCGTCACGGAAGTCTTCGAAGTCATCCGAGCTGACCGGGAACAGGCCCGCGTACACCTGAGGCTGAATACGCTTGAAACCGGGCAGTACATCAACATCCGGCGTGGTGCTCAAGGTCAGGGTATCGCCCACTGGCGCACCGTGAATGTCCTTGATGCCGGCGATGATGAAACCTACTTCACCGGCTTTCAGGTCAGCAGTGGCGGTGTGTTTCGGGTTGAATACACCGACGCTGTCCACCAGGTGGATCTTGCCGGTGGACTTGACCAGAATCTTGTCGCCCTTTTTCACGCGGCCGTGGCGCACGCGAACCAGGGACACAACGCCCAGGTAGTTGTCGAACCAGGAATCGATGATCAACGCTTGCAGCGGGTCTTCGATATTGCCGGTCGGCGCAGGAATGGTATGCACCAGGCGCTCAAGCACCTCGTCCACGCCCAGGCCAGTCTTGGCACTGCAGGTCACGGCATCAGTGGCGTCGATGCCAATGATTTTTTCGATCTCTTCTTTAACGCGATCAGGATCGGCCTGTGGCAGGTCGATCTTGTTCAGAACCGGCATCACTTCCAGGCCCTGTTCGATCGCGGTGTAGCAGTTGGCTACGGACTGGGCTTCTACGCCCTGCCCCGCGTCGACCACCAGCAATGCACCTTCACAGGCCGCCAGGGAGCGACTGACTTCGTAGGTGAAGTCAACGTGGCCCGGGGTATCAATGAAGTTCAGCTGGTAGGTATTGCCGTCTTTGGCCGTGTAATACAAGGTGACGCTGTGGGCCTTGATGGTGATCCCGCGCTCACGCTCGAGGTCCATGGAGTCCAGTACCTGGGCTTCCATTTCGCGGGCAGTCAGGCCACCGCACATCTGGATAAAACGATCGGCCAGCGTCGACTTGCCATGGTCAATGTGGGCGATGATGGAGAAATTGCGGATATGACTCAAATCACTCACGGGTCAACACTCAAAAAAGTCGCAGGCAGACTGCCCGCCGAAAAATAGCCGGGAATTGTACCTGAACATCGCGCCAAGCGTCACGTTCACAGGCCAAAGCGCACCTACAAAAAAGCCCCTATCGCGAGATAGAGGCTCTTGATTGACTCAATAGCTGCTCATCAACCCGCCCGGCGCAACAACCAGATACCAGCCACGGCACAGATGGTGGCAGGTAACAACACCGCAAACAGTG
The DNA here is from genome assembly GCF_002269505.1 of Pseudomonas fragi. GTDB lineage: Bacteria > Pseudomonadota > Gammaproteobacteria > Pseudomonadales > Pseudomonadaceae > Aquipseudomonas > Aquipseudomonas fragi_D. Next base: position 72,296 of record NZ_NQKQ01000011.1, read on the forward strand.
GCGAGAAACCGAACACCAGGCTCAATGGCCCCAGCAAGTCTTGCGCGATCTTGAATGTAAAACCTACCAACACCCCGGTAAATACCCGCTGCCCCAGCGTAACAGAGCGCAACGGGCCGAAGATGAAAGATATGGCCATCAACACCAGCGCAGCGGTGACCAGTGGCTGCAACACCTTGACCCAAAAAGCCAGCCAGTAACGGCCATTGTTCAGGCCCTGATCCTTGAGATAGTGGATATAGCTCCACAGACCTGCGATCGACAGCGACTCGGGAGTCATGACTACAGTGTTGAGCAGTTGCGGGCTCAACGCCACGTCCCACTTTTCTTCAGACGCCTTGACCACTTCAGTCCTGTCACCATGGAACAGGGTGGTGCTTACGTCGCTAAGCTGCCAGTTGCCCTGATCGAACTGGGCCTTGCTGGCGAAACTCGCCGACTGCATCTGGTGGTCTTTATCAAAGCGGTAGCGCGTAACGCCATAGAGCAGCCCGTTGGGCTGAACGGCGTTGATATGAATGAACTCATCACCCTGACGGTGCCACAGGCCATGCTTGGAGCTTTGTGAGTCACCGCCACCCTGCGCCAGGGCGCGGTTGGCCTGGGCGATGTTTTCAGTGGCAGGCACCACGTACTCGCCAATCAGCACACCGGCGATCATCAGCACCAGCATCGGCTTCATCACGGCCCAGACAATGCGCCCCAGGGACACCCCTGCCGCACGCATGATGGTCAATTCACTGTTGCTGGCAAGGCCGCCCAGACCGATCAGACATCCGATCAGTGCTGCCATCGGCAGCATTTCATACAAGCGGCGCGGCGCAGTCAGCATGACAAAGCTGAAGACATCCATGATGGTGTAGCTGCTGCTGATACTGCGCATTTCATCGATCAACGCAAACAACAGTGCCAGCCCGAGGATAATCCCCAGAACGGCCAGAATCGCAAACAACACACTGCTACCTATGTAGCGGTCGAGCTTAACCACGGGCCATCTCCTCGGCACTACGGCGACTTGCCAGCTTCAAGCGCAGCGGCTCCCAATACATCAGCCCCAGGCCAATGACCAGAAACAGGCCATGCACCCACCACAAGCCCAGCGCCAACGGGATCTTGCCACCTTCAAGCAGACCACGACCCCAGGTCAGCATGCTCAGATAGCCCATATAAAGAAGAATGGCCGGCAGCAGCTTGAGGAAGCGCCCCTGGCGCGGGTTGACCCGCGACAACGGCACCGCGATCAGTGTCACGATAAATACCAGCAGCGGAAAGGCAATGCGCCATTGCAACTCGGCCACCGCGCGCGGCTCAGGGTTACCGATCAGGTCCCGTGTCGGGATCGCATCGCGATCCGTCACGTCATTGCTGATCTCCGGCTTGGGCAGCAGCACACCATAGGTGTCGTACTTGATGGCGCGATAGTCAGCCTGCCCCGGGTTGCCGTCATACCGATAGCCATTGTCCAGAATCAACCAGCGGCTACCGTCAGGACGGATCTCCTGGCGGCCCTTTTGCGCCAGCAGCACGGAAATGCTGCGGTCCTTGGCTTCCTCACCGAGCTTTTTCTGGGTGATGAACACACCGGACAAGAGCGAGCGGTCATTGCTCAGCTCCTCGGTGTAGGTTACCCGCGTACCGTCACTCAACGACTGAAAACGACCGGCTTCCAGGGTATCGAACTCGGTCAGGGCATCCTGTTTGTTGAGCAGCAGCTGGAATTCATTGGCGCCCTGAGGTGCCAGGCTCAGGCTCAGCCAGGCCACGACCAGAGCAACCAGTGCGGCAGGCGCCATGGTCATGGCCAGCAAACGCTGACGGCTCATGCCGGTGGCCGACAGCACGGTCATTTCGCTCTCAAGGTACAGACGGCCATAAGACAGCAGAATGCCCAGGAACAGCCCCAGCGGCAGGATCAGCTGCATGAAGCCCGGCAGGCGAAAGCCCATGATCAGGAACAATGAGCCCGGATCCAGGGCGCCTGAAGCGGCCTGGGCCAGATATTTGATGAAGCGACCGCTCATGATGATGACCAGCAGCACAGCACTGACAGCGCTCAATGTAAGCAGGACTTCGCGGGACAGATAACGGAAGACGATCAAACCAGACACTCCAGGGTCGTCAGGCTAAGGCGGCCAAACAAGCAGCAACACGAGTCGGCCCATACCTCAGCATAGTTGAGACGGGCCGTCTAAAAAGATGGCGCATTATCCTGTGAATGACCGCCCCTGTCACTGCGCAGTCTTGAAAGTACCCGGTTGAGCCAATACCGGGGTTGTCAGGCTCCTGCGACGGGGTTCAAACTGCCCGCCTTGACGCCCGCCTTGAACACAGGTGAAGCGCTTCTTCTATCTGGCAAACGAACAGAACTGTTTGTGCGCATGTTGACCATTTGATTCAGGGACCCCGACATGGAACTGGTTGTAAAAAGCGTTAGCCCGGAAACGTTGAAAACCGCCACCCTGGTGGTCGCTATCGGCGAAGGCCGCAAACTTGGCCCAACCGCCAAAGCCATTGACGAACTGACCGGCGGCGCCATCAGCGCAGTCCTCAAGCGCGGCGACCTGGCCGGCAAGACCGGCCAAAGCCTGCTGCTGCACAGCCTGCCCAACCTCAAGGCAGAGCGCGTGCTGCTGCTGGGCACCGGCAAAGATGAAGAGCTCGGCGATCGCCCGTTCCGTAAAATCATCAGCGGCGCACTGGGCGTGCTCAAGGGCCTGGGCGGCAGCGATGCGGTATTGGCGCTCGACGAGCTGGTGGTCAAGGGTCGCGACAGCTACAGCAAAACCCGTCTGCTGGCAGAAACCCTGATCGATGGCCAATACACCTTCGATCGTTTCAAAAGCCAGAAGGCCGAACCTCGCGCCCTGAAAAAAATCACCCTGCTGACCATCAAGGCCGCGCAGGCTGAAGTTCAACGCGCCGTGACCCATGCCCAGGCCATCGCCGCGGGCATGTCGTTCACCCGCGACCTGGGCAACCTGCCGCCGAACATCTGCCACCCGATCTTCCTGGCCGAACAGGCCAAGGAGCTGGGCAAAGAATTCAAAGGCCTGAAAGTCGAGATTCTTGACGAGAAAAAGATCAAGGATCTGGGCATGGGCGCGTTCTACGCCGTGGGCCAGGGCAGCGACCAGCCGCCTCGTCTGATCGTGATGAACTACGCCGGCGGCAAGAAATCCGAAAAACCTTACGTACTGGTCGGCAAAGGCATCACCTTCGACACCGGCGGCATCAGCCTCAAGCCGGGCGCCGGCATGGATGAAATGAAGTACGACATGGGCGGTGCGGCCAGCGTATTCGGCACCCTGCGCGCCGTGCTCGAACTCAAGCTGCCGATCAACCTGGTGTGCATCCTGGCATGCGCCGAGAACATGCCAAGCGGCGGCGCGGCACGTCCGGGCGACATCGTGACGACCATGAGCGGCCAGACTGTCGAAATCCTCAACACCGACGCCGAAGGCCGCCTGGTGCTGTGCGATGCACTGACCTACGCCGAGCGCTTCAAGCCGCAGGCGGTGATCGACATCGCCACCCTGACCGGCGCCTGCATGGTTGCCCTGGGTGCTCACACCTCGGGCCTGATGGGCAACAACGACGAGCTGATCAACCAGTTGCTGGAAGCCGGCAAGCAAGCCGACGACCGTGCATGGCAACTGCCGCTGTTTGACGAGTACCAGGAGCAACTGGACAGCCCGTTCGCAGACATGGCCAACATTGGCGGGCCTAAAGGCGGCGCCATCACTGCTGGCTGCTTCCTGTCGCGTTTCGCCAAGGCTTACAACTGGGCGCACCTGGACATCGCCGGCACCGCATGGGTAAGCGGCGGCAAGGACAAGGGTGCCAGTGGCCGCCCTGTGCCCCTGCTGACCCAGTACCTGCTCGATCGCGCCAACGCTTGAAACTGACAATCGAAGGCTGCGCCGTCTGACGGCGGCGCAGTCCCGATTCAGGAACCGCAATGACCCCAGCACCTGATACAGCGCTTACCAAGATCGACTTTTATATCCTGCCCAGCGCCGAACCTTCTGCGCGGCTGGATTTTGCCTGCAAACTCACCGAGAAGGCCTGGCGCCTGGGCCATCGTGTGTATCTGCACTGTTCTGACAGTGCCCAGCGCCAGGAACTGGATGAACGCCTGTGGCGCTTCAAGGGCGAAAGCTTCGTGCCCCACAGCAACACTGAAGACCAACCCGATGGCGTCGTCGTCATGGGCTGCACGGATGCACCCGCAAGCCATCAGGACTTGCTGATCAACCTGGACCTCAAAGTCCCCGAATTTTTCAAACGCTTCGCCCGTGTGGCCGAAGTCGTGGTCGAAGACCCTGCCGTGCGGCTGGCCGCGCGGGAGAGTTTCCGCTTCTACCGCGAACAGGGCTATCCTCTGCAAGACCACAAGCTGCAACGACTCTGAGCCCACGATGGACACTTCCAATTCGCCGCAAAAAGCTGCACACCTGCTTGATGACCTTGAGTCCATTCGCAAGCTGCTTGGCGATGAGGGCCTGCAACCGCCGCTGCTGACGGAGATGGTAGGCGGCGAAAACACGCAGATACCGCTGCTGTCCGAAGTCATCAGCGAAGAACCCGAGCCTGCGCAAATACCGCTGGTCGGCATCGCCCCCGCACCCGCGGCAGAAAAAACTCCCGACGCCCTGCTGGTGCACCTGGACAGAGAGCTGCGCACCGCGGCCCAGGCCATCATGCAGGACGTGATCAACGACTTCGCCCCGCATATCGAAACCGAGATCAAGCGCCGCCTCGATGCCCATATGGAGCGGTTGCTCGCCCAACATCAAAGCTGATCGGGCTGCCCCTGAAAGCCCTCCCGTGGGAGCGAGCCTGCTCGCGAATGAGCTTCGCGAGCAGGCTCGCTCCCACAGTTGAGGTATCTCTATGGCCGCCGCGCCAGCGGCTACATAAAGCTGCACGCACCTCGCCCTCCGCCTCCCACCCCGCTATACTTGTCGGCTTTCCTGAATTAATGCCAATAGGGTCCCGCCGCGCATGGATAAGACCTACCAGCCGCACGCCATTGAAACTTCCTGGTACAAAACCTGGGAAGAAGAGAATTATTTTGCCCCGCAAGGCGCGGGCGACCCGTACACCATCATGATCCCGCCGCCGAACGTCACCGGCAGCCTGCACATGGGTCACGGTTTCAACAACGCGATCATGGACGCCCTGATCCGTTTCCGCCGCATGCAGGGTCGCAACACCCTGTGGCAGCCGGGCACCGACCACGCGGGCATCGCCACCCAGATGCTGGTCGAGCGTCAGATCGAAGCACAAGGTCTGAACCGCCACGACCTGGGTCGCGAAAAATTCCTCGATAAAATCTGGGAATGGAAAGACCAGTCCGGCGGCAATATCAGCCGTCAGATCCGTCGCCTTGGCTCGTCCGTAGACTGGAGCCGCGAGCGTTTCACCATGGACGACGGCCTGTCCGAAGCCGTGAAGGAAGCCTTTGTGCGCCTGCACGAAGACGGCCTGATCTACCGTGGCAAGCGTCTGGTCAACTGGGACACCAAGCTGCACACCGCAATTTCCGACCTTGAAGTGGAAAACCACGACGAGAAAGGCTTCCTGTGGAACCTGCGCTACCCATTGGCAGACGGCGCCAAGACCGCCGAAGGCCTGGACTACCTGGTGGTTGCTACCACCCGTCCGGAAACCATGCTGGGCGACGCCGCCGTTGCCGTTAACCCGGAAGACGAGCGCTACAAGGCCCTGATTGGCAAGTTCGTCGAGCTGCCACTGGTTGGCCGCCGTATCCCGATCATCGCGGACGATTACTGCGACCCTGAATTCGGCACCGGCTGCGTGAAAATCACCCCGGCCCACGACTTCAACGACTACGAAGTCGGCAAGCGCCACAACCTGCCGCTGCTGAACATCTTCGACAAGAACGCCGCCGTGCTGCCTGCAGCCCAGGTGTTCAACCTCGACGGCACGCTGAACGAGTCCATCGACGGTACCCTGCCGGCCAAGTACGCAGGCCTGGACCGCTTCGAGGCGCGCAAGCAAATCGTTGCTGATTTCGACGAAGCCGGCCTGCTGGTCAGCGTTGACGATCACGCCCTGAAAGTGCCGAAAGGCGACCGTTCCGGCACCGTGATCGAGCCGTGGCTGACCGACCAGTGGTACGTATCGACCAAGCCTCTGGCAGAACCTGCCATTGCTGCCGTGGAAGACGGCCGTATTGCGTTCGTGCCTAAACAGTACGAAAACATGTACTTCTCGTGGATGCGCGACATCCAGGACTGGTGCATCAGCCGTCAACTGTGGTGGGGCCACCGCATTCCGGCCTGGTACGACGAGTCGGGCAAGGTCTATGTAGGCCGCGACGAAGCCGAAGTACGCGCCAAACACAACCTGGGTCCGGACGTTGCGCTGCAACAGGACAACGACGTGCTCGACACCTGGTTCAGTTCGGGTCTGTGGACGTTCTCCACCCTGGGCTGGCCGGAAAAAACCGAAGCACTGAAAACCTTCCACTCCACTGACGTGCTGGTTACCGGTTTCGACATCATTTTCTTCTGGGTCGCCCGGATGATCATGCTCACCATGCACCTGGTGAAAAACGAAGACGGCACCCCGCAAGTTCCGTTCAAGACCGTGTATGTACACGGCCTGGTACGTGACGGTCAGGGCCAGAAGATGTCCAAGTCCAAAGGCAACGTCCTGGACCCGCTGGACATCATCGACGGCATCGAACTCGAAGACCTGGTGGCCAAACGCACCACCGGCCTGATGCAGCCAAAACTGCTGAAGAAAATCGAGAAACAGACCCGCGACGAATTCGCCGACGGCATCGCCAGCTACGGCACCGACGCCCTGCGCTTCACGTTCTGCTCGCTGGCGTCCACCGGTCGTGACATCAAGTTCGACATGGGCCGCGTCGAAGGCTATCGCAACTTCTGCAACAAGATCTGGAACGCCGCACGCTACGTGCTGGACAAGGGCGAAGACTGCGGCCAGAACGGCGAAGCCTACGAACTGTCGCTGGCTGACCGCTGGATCATCTCGCAGCTGCAGCGCACCGAAGCCGAAGTGACCCGTCACCTCGACCAGTTCCGCTTCGACCTCGCGGCGCAAGCGCTGTACGAGTTCATCTGGAACCAGTACTGCGACTGGTACCTGGAGCTGTCCAAACCTGTGCTGTGGGACGAAAACGCCCCGGTAGAGCGTCAGCGCGGCACCCGCCGTACGCTGGTTCGCGTGCTGGAAGTGGCCCTGCGCCTGGCGCATCCGTTCATGCCGTTCATCACCGAAGAAATCTGGCAGCGCATCGCGCCGCTGGCCGGCGTTGAAGGCAAGACCATCATGCTGCAGCCATGGCCGGTACCGAACGAGGCGCGCATCGACCAGGCCGCCGAAGACGATATCGAATGGCTCAAGGGCCTGATGCTCGGCACGCGCAACATCCGTGGCGAAATGAACATCGGCCCGGGCAAACCGTTGCAGCTTTACTTGAAAAACGTCAGCAGCGAAGACCAGCGCCGTTTGACCGAGAACGATGCCTTGCTCAAAAAGCTGGCTAAACTCGAATCGATCACCGTGCTGCAAGACGGTGCCGAAGCCCCTCTGTCTGCCACCGCTCTGGTTGGCGAGATGGAAGTGCTGGTGCCAATGGCCGGCCTGATCGACAAAGATGCAGAGCTGGCGCGTCTGGACAAGGAAATCCAGCGCCTGAACGGCGAAGTGGCGCGAGTAGGCGGCAAATTGTCGAATGCCGCGTTCGTTGACAAGGCTCCGGCCGAAGTCATCGAGAAAGAACGTGCCAAGTTGGCCGAGGCCGAACAGGCCTTGAGCAAACTGGCAGACCAGCACGCGCGGATTTCCAGCCTGTAAAAACGCTGCGCACCTGATCGCGGGCAAGGCCGCTCCCGCAGGGTTTGAACTCTGCAGGAGCGGGCTTGCCCGCGATTGCTTTTGTGGAATGAATTGAACATGACTACCCCCCGCACTTCCAAAGCCACACGCCACAAGCCCAAGGCTGCCAGCGATGCCAAACCGGTCGAGCCGCGCGTCAAGCCCAGCCTGCACCCGCGCAACCGCCACCAGGGCCGCTACGACTTCCCGCAGCTGATTTCGGTGTGCCCGGAGCTGGCCGAGTTTGTGATCATCAACCCGTACGGCAAAGAGAGCATCGACTTCGCCAACCCGGATGCCGTGCGCGTGTTCAACCGCGCCCTGCTCAAAGCGTTCTACGGTATTGCCCACTGGGACATTCCGGCTGACTACCTGTGCCCGCCTGTGCCAGGTCGCGCTGACTACGTGCACTTTCTGGCCGACCTGCTGGCAACCATGAACGATGGTGTCATCCCGCGTGGCCCGAGCGTGCGCGTGCTGGACATCGGCATGGGTGCAAACTGTGTTTACCCTCTGATTGGTCACAGCGAATACCGCTGGCAGTTCCTGGGCACCGAAGTTGACCCTACTGCCGTTAAAGCGGCCAAGGCGATCGTGCAGTCCAACGGCTTGAACAAAGCCATCAGCCTGCGCCTGCAACCCGATCCGAAGAAGATCTTGCTGGACGTGCTGGACAGCACCGAGCGTTTTGACCTGAGCATGTGCAACCCGCCCTTTCATGCCTCCATCGATGAAGCAACGCGTGGCAGCGAGCGTAAATGGCGTGCACTGGGCAAGGCTGATCCCAAGCGCAAACTGCCTGTACTGAACTTTGGCGGTCAAGCTGCTGAATTGTGGTGCGAAGGTGGCGAGCAGCGCTTTGTGACCCAACTGATTCGTGAAAGCGTGCAGGTGGGCCGTCAGGTGCTGTGGTTCAGCGTGCTGGTGTCCAAAGCGTCCAACTTGCCGGCGATCCAGACGGCACTGAAAAAAGCCGGCGTGCGCGAAAGCCAGGTGGTCGACATGTCCCAGGGCAACAAGCAAAGCCGCTTTGTCGCCTGGACATTCCATGACAAAGAGCAGCAACAGCTGTGGCGCGAAAAGAACTGGAAGTAAGCCCCGCGCAATCCTGTAGTCGCTGCCGAAGGCTGCGATAAGAGCTGAGGGGCCCTGAGAAAGCGGGGCCGCTTCGCAGCCCATCGCAGCCTCGTACCTCGACAGCGACTACACGTTTTTCGGGCATAAAAAAGCCGCGCTTCGGAGTGATCCGAAGCGCGGCTTTTTTACAGCAGTCTTACTTGTTAACAGCGTCAGTCAGGCCTTTGGCCACAACGAGCTTGATAACTTTTTTGGCTGCGATTTCGATGGCTGCGCCAGTCGAAGGGTTACGGCCAGTACGGGCAGGACGCTCGGTCACTTTCAGTTTGCCAATACCTGGCAGAGTGATTTCGCCGCCATTTTCCAATTGATCAGCAACGATCTGGGCCAGTTGGTCCAGAGCGTTACGCGCGGTAGTTTTCGGCGCGTCGATAGCTTCAGCGATATCAGCGATCAGTTGGTCTTTAGTAATAGCCATTGAGATGTTCCTTCCCTATCAAATTCATTTGGTTTGCAGAGTGCAATGTCAGCCATCGAGCCAGATCTCAAGGGTCTGGCACACCCGCCAGCTTTCACGACGAATCGCGGATGTAGATAGCTAAAACGGGGTTTGGTTCGACCTGACACATGCTGAATGCACGCTTTACGCCGTTTCCGAGCGCAAGACCGGGCAAAACTAGCACAGAGACGGTTAAATATCCGCCTCTACCTGGGCTTTTGGTCAGCTTTATGGCCTTAAAACGGTAAAAAAACCGTCCAGGGCGCCCTCAAGCCCCCCAAACCCCGACCCGAGGCTCAGGTGCGGTACACTTGGCGCCTTTGCGGGGTGTGCACCCTGCCCTCTCATTACACACCGAGAAGCCCATGCCGATCCGTCATTGCATCGTCCACTTGATTGACAAAAAACCCGACGGTACGCCCGCAGTTCTCCACGCACGTGACTCTGAACTGGCCGGGTCTCAAGCCATCGAGAACATGCTCGCTGACCTCAACGAAAGCTATAACGCCAAGCAAGGCAAAGCCTGGGGATTTTTCCATGCCGAGTCCGGCGCGCATCCGTTCAGCGGCTGGCTCAAGGAATACCTCGATGGCGGTAAAGACTTCACGGCGTTCAGCCGCGTAGCCGTCGAGCATCTGCAAAAACTGATGGAAGAGTCCAACCTCTCCGTTGGTGGCCACGTGCTGTTCGCCCATTACCAGCAAGGCATGACCGACTACCTGGCCATCGCCCTGCTGCACCACAGCGACGGCGTTGCCGTGACCCAGGAACTGGACGTGACGCCTTCGCGCCATCTGGACCTTGGCCAACTGCACCTGGCCGCACGGATCAACATTTCCGAGTGGCAGAACAACAAGCAGTCCAAGCAATATATTTCGTTTATCAAAGGCAAAAACGGCAAGAAGGTCTCGGAGTACTTCCGCGACTTTATCGGTTGCCAGGAAGGGGTCGATGGCCCGGGCGAAACCCGCACCCTGCTCAAGGCCTTCAGTGACTTCGTAGAAAGCGAAGACCTGCCGGAAGAGTCCGCCCGCGAAAAAACCAAGACCCTGGTCGATTACGCCAGCAGCCAGGCCAAAATCGGCGAACCGATGGGTCTGGTCGAATTGTCCGAGCTGATCGACGAAGAACGCCCCAAAGCCTTCTACGACCATATCCGCAACAAGGACTACGGCCTGTCCCCCGAAATTCCTGCCGACAAACGTACCCTGAACCAGTTCCGTCGCTTCACAGGACGCGCTGAGGGGCTGTCTATCAGCTTTGAGGCGCACCTGCTGGGCTCCAAGGTCGAGTTTGACGAAGAAGCCGGCACGCTGGTGATCAAGGGCCTGCCGACCCAATTGCTCGACCAGCTCAAGCGCAGCAAGTAATGCTCAACGGGATCTTGAAGAAAGTCCTGTTTGTTCTGGTGGTGGTGGTCATCTTTCAGAACTGGGGCAAGATCGAGCGTGTGCTCAACCCCTCGGATGCCGTGCCCGAGCAAACCCGGGCCAGCGCCCGGGTGGTGCTGTACTCCACCGAATGGTGCGGCTACTGCAAGGCCACCCGGCGGTTTCTGGACCAGAAAGGCATTCCGTTCAAGGAATTCGATATCGAGAAGGACCCTGCCGCCCGGCAGGCCTATGAAGCGCTGGGCGGTCGCGGGATTCCGATACTGGACGTCAACGGCACGCTGCTTCGCGACTTCAAGCCCGACGCGATATTGGCGGCGTTGAAGTAGAGCTCAAGAGCCCCTCACCCTAGCCCTCTCCCAAAGGGAGAGGGTTGGGCTGAGGGCAAAAAATCTCCAGCCTGGCTCTGCACCAGGCATTCCTTGGCGCTCTTCCTGAGCTTCTTGATCAGCCGCTCCTGGCGCAGGGCTTCACCCTTGTCCGGCCAGGACTCGACATACACCAGCGCCACTGCCGGGCTTGAAGCAAAAAAACGCGCGCCCCTGCCCGTTTGATGCTTGGCAAAACGGCGCACCGGGTCATCGCTGATACCGCAATACAAAGAACCATTGGCGGCCCGCACAAGGTACACAAACCAGGGTTTTTCACTCACTTTCAGCGGCTGCCCTGAAAGGCCTTGAGCCCTTTTTTGGCCTGCGCCCGAATGGCGTTTTGCACCAGCGGCGTCCACCCCAGCAATAAACCCTTGATGCCCAATGCCTGACGCGACCAGCGCCACAGATCGAAGTGATCGTGATGCTCGCAAATTTTGCCGTCACGAAACACAAAGCGCGCCTGGATATCATTGACCACCGTGGCGCCGGTCTGCCCAAACACATAGGTCGCCACCCAGTGCGCGCTGCCGCGCTGGCTGTCGGCCTGAACCTGATCGAAAGTGAGGCTGAAATCCTTGGCCCGCGAGGTCAGCATGCGCCACATGTCTGCAGCGTTGTGGCCCCGCAGTTCACCAAACACCGGGTCGCTGAACACCACATCGGCGGTGTAGCAGTCAGCCATGGCCTGGGCATCAAGCCGCTGGAAGGCCTGGTAGAAACGAGTGATCAATGCGTGGTGGTCTTGGCTCATGGCAGGGTCCGTGCGGGTGTGGAATCAGAGCACGATAATCTGCCACGAACAGAAACACTATGGGCCTCAGACTTTCTCGCTCTGTACATTCACATACAGTGAACGGCCCGCGCCAAGCCCGGCGACGATGGCGCCCAGGCCGATAACGGCAAAAATCCAGCCCACTGCATTCCAGCCACCCGTCACTTCATGCACCACGCCCACAGCCAGAGGCCCCATCGATGCCACGGTGTAACCAATGCCTTGGGCCATGCCCGACAGGTTGGCGGCCACATGAGCATCGCGAGAGCGCAGCACGATCATGGTCAAGGCCAGGCTGAATGTACCGCCCTGTCCCAGACCCAGCACGATCGCCCAGCCCCACAAGCCGTCGATGGGTGCATAAAGACAGCCAAACAGCCCGGCCAGGGTCATGCCCATGACCAGCACGATTGCCAGCCGCTGGTCTTTACCTCGCGTGGCCAGCCACGGTGCTGTCAGCGCGGTGATCAATTGCACGATCACCGAGCCCGACATCACCAGCCCCGCCTGAGTCGGCGTCAGGCCACGACCAATCAGGATTGAAGGCAACCAGCCAAAGACGATGTAGGACAACGATGACTGCAGCCCCATATAGAGCGTCACTTGCCAGGCCAGCGGGTCACGCAACAAGCCACGCACGCGGTAAGCAACGTTGTGCGCGCCCTGGCGCTTGCCCACTTGTGGCAGCCAGAAAACCACCGCTAGCAGTGCAGGCAAGGCCCAAAAGCCCAGCCCCATTGCCCAGCTCTGCCCCAGTGACTCGCTAAGTGGCACCGTGGCCCCCGCTGCCAGCGCCGCTCCCAGGCACAAGGCCATGGTGTACACCCCGGTCATGGTTCCTGCATGCCCGGCGAAGTCACGTTTGATGATGCCCGGCAACAACACACCGATAACGCCAATACTGGCCCCCGCCAGAATGCTCCCGGCGAACAGCCCCACCTCCCCCAGGCAACTGCGCAGAACAATACCGCCGCCCAGCGTCAGCAAAATCCCCAGCACCACCCGCTCTGTACCAAAACGCCGCGCAAGGATTGGTGCCAGCGGTGCGAACAACCCCAGGCACAGCACCGGCAAAGTGGTCAGCAGCCCGGCCTGCGCTGCCGACAGGCCCAGCCGGTCCGAGACCTCACCCAGCAACGGCGCCATGCTCGACAATGCAGGCCGCAAGTTCAACGCCACCAGCACCAGCCCCAACAGCAGCAGCCACGGGCGCAACACCACGGGTGGTGTGTGCTGCACGTGCTCGTCATCTGCTTGGGCGTCGATCAGCAACTCTTCCAGCTCATCGAGATGATGCACAGGCTCGACGCTGGCATTGGCAATTGACGAGGGGTGGCTCATGGCGCGCTCCGGCTCAAGGTTCATTGATCAACGTCCGGCACAGCGCCATGGCCCGTTGCGGGTTTTGTTGTTCTACGGCTTCCAGTAACTCGACGTGCAGGTCAAACACCACTTGACGACGCGGGTGGACGTCCATGGTCTTGCGCAAATGATTGGTCACAACGCTGGCGGTGTAGCGGTACAGCTCGCTCAAGGCCGGGTTGTGGGCGGCATCGATCAGCCGCTGGTGAAACACCAGGTCGCAGCAAATATAGGTATCGAGTTCACCGTGATAATGCTCGCCACTGGCATCGAGCGCCTGATGCAGCAAGCGCAAGTCTTCGGCCGTGCGGCGCAAGGCGGCCAGGCCAACGGCTTCGACCTCAATGATGTGGCGCATCTCCCGCCCCTGCTCCAGAGAACAGGATGACAACGCTCGCAGCGTGTCCATCGGGTCGACACGACCCCGCAGGTAACTGCCATCGCCCTGGCGAATTTCGATCAGCCCGGCAAATGCCAGCACGCGCATGGCTTCACGCACAGTGTTGCGGCTGATGTTCAGTTGCGTAGCCAGCTCGGGCTCGGTTGGTAAACGCTGCCCGACCTCCCAGGTACCGTTGTTTATTCGCGCACGCAGCTGCTCAAGGGCCTGGTCGACCAACGAACGTTTGATGATGGGAGAAGCATCTGTCATTGAATTCACCATTTCATCCAATCATAGGATGAATTTTCCGACATGTTATCCAGACCCATCCATGCAGGCAATCAACTACAGATTTAAAGCCCCCAAAAAACACTTATTAATCATTGAACAAAAAACCCTTTGAGGGTAGTTTAAATCATATCGAGGCGACCTCTTATGGAAAAGAAAACACCTCACTACAACCTCCAGTGCATTCAAGCCGATGTACAGCGGCTTGGCGCGGTAGCGTTCACCAAAAGCGCACTGGATGGCGGACGGACAATGGGCCTGACCCTGGCGCAAATGCAGCGTGTCATTGCCTCGCTGGAACGCAGGGAGCTGTACAAATCGATGTCGACCCACGCTGACCACAAGGTCTGGCAGGACGTATATCACGCACAGGCCTACGGTTTGGCCATCTATATCAAGGTGACCTATCGCCCCAGCGGAGGGCCGCCGGTCATAGCTTTCAAGGAGAAAGACTTATGAGCAAAAATGACTGTTACAGCTGCGGGGCCGCCAATGCAATGCAAGCGTTCAGGGGCCGCAGCTTCAATGTGAGTTTCAAACAATTGAACCGTATGGTGCCTGACCTGGCCGGGCGGGAATGTACCGAATGCGCAGAGATCGAATTCGATGCCCCCAGCGCAGAGCGTTATGCCCGGGCCGGTGACGAACTGATCGAAGATGCCAAGCGGGTGATGGCAGACGAGATGAAACGGATTCGCCGCAAACTTCACTTCACCCAAAAAAGTGCCGTGCAGTTGTTATCGGGGGGCGGCCACAATGCTTTCAGCCGTTATGAGCGGGCCGAGGTAGAGCCACCAAAACCCTTGTTTGTGTTGATGCGTTTGCTTGACCGTCACCCCGAACTGGTGCGCGAGTTACAGGCCATCAACGAGTGTGCAGACATCAATGCGCTGCTGGTGCAAAAGCAACAGCAGCGCGAAAACTGACCTCTATTCGCAGCCTTCGGCAGCTCTACAGGCTTTGCTGAATCAATGCAAAATCTGATTCAGGAACAGTTTGGTGCGGTCATTTTGCGGGTTGTCAAAGAAGTCATTCGGCGCGGCCTCTTCGACGATTTCACCCTTGTCCATAAAGATCACCCGGTTGGCCACAGTGCGTGCAAAACCCATTTCGTGGGTTACGCAGAGCATGGTCATGCCGTCTTCAGCCAGACCGATCATGGTGTCCAAAACCTCTTTGACCATCTCCGGGTCAAGTGCTGAAGTCGGTTCATCGAACAGCATGATTTTCGGCTTCATGCACAACGCCCGGGCAATCGCTACACGCTGCTGCTGGCCACCCGACAACTGCCCCGGAAACTTGTGCGCCTGCTCCGGAATCCGTACACGCTCCAGATAATGCATGGCAATTTCTTCGGCCTGACGCCGGGGCATCTTGCGCACCCACATCGGCGCCAGCGTGCAGTTCTGCAGGATGGTCAGGTGCGGAAACAAGTTGAAGTGCTGGAACACCATGCCCACTTCACGCCGCACCGTCTCGATCTGCTTGATATCGTTGGTCAGCTCTACACCGTCAACCACGATGCGCCCCTGCTGGTGCTCTTCGAGGCGATTGAGGCAGCGGATGGTCGTCGATTTGCCCGAGCCCGAAGGCCCGCACAAAACAATGCGTTCGCCCGGCTGGACGTTAAGGTTGATGTCCTTGAGCACGTGAAACTGGCCGTACCACTTGTTGACGCCCTGCATCTGAATAATGCCTTCAGGGCTTGCAGGTTGTTTGATTGCTTCACTCATGTCGCACTCCTACCTAACGCTTGTGGCCAGTGTCCAGCTTGTGCTCCAGATGCATGGAGTAGCGGGACATACCAAAACAGAAAATCCAGAACACCAACGCTGCAAACACATAGCCTTCAGTGGCCATGCCCAGCCATTTCGGGTCGGCGGCCGCTTGCTTGACGCTGTTGAGCAGGTCGAACAGACCGATGATGATCACCAGGCTGGTGTCCTTGAACAGTGCAATAAAGGTGTTGACGATGCCGGGGATAACCAGCTTCAGGGCTTGCGGCAAAATCACCAGGCCCATGCTGCGCCAGTAGCCCAGGCCCATCGCGGCAGCCGCCTCGTACTGCCCCTTGGGAATGGCTTGCAGACCGCCGCGCACCACTTCAGCTACATACGCCGACTGGAACAGAATCACGCCGATCAAGGCCCGCAGTAATTTGTCGAAGTTCATGCCCTCGGGCAAAAACAGCGGCAGCATTACCGAGGACATGAACAGCACGGTAATCAGCGGAACACCGCGCCAGAACTCGATAAAGGTCACGCACACCACGCGAATGGCCGGCATATCCGAGCGTCGTCCCAGCGCCAGCATGATCCCCAATGGCAAAGCACCGGCAATGCCCACCGTGGCAATGACCAGGGTCAGCATCAAGCCGCCCCACTGGCTCGTGGCCACGTTGCTCAGGCCCCAGTAGCCGCCATGCAACAAGGTGAATGCCAGAATCGGGTAGACCACCAAAAAGCCCAGTCCCCAGATTGCCTTGTGCTTGAAGCGCGAGATAAACAACGGCGCGGCGCCCAACACGGCGAGCCACACTGTCAGGTCAACACGCCAGCGCAGTCCGGTCGGGTAATAGCCATACATGAACTGGCCAAAACGCTGCTGGATAAACACCCAGCAGGCGCCCTCTTTGGTGCAATCAGCCTGTGTGCTCCCCACCCAGTTGGCATCGAAAATCGTCCAGCTCAGCAGCGGCGGCACGATCAGCCAGACCAGGTAAAAGGCAAACAGGGTTAGCAGAGTGTTGAGCCAGCTGGAAAACAGGTTGGCCCGCGCCCAGGCGACAATACCGATGCGGTTGCCCGGCGGCGGCATGTCGGGTTTGAAAACATGAGTCGTCATAGTCCCGTCCTCATCGTTCGATCAGCGCAATACGCGTGTTGTACCAATTCATCAGCAGCGAAATGCTGATGCTGATGGCCAGGTACACGCTCATGGTGATGGCAATGACTTCAATCGCTTGCCCGGTCTGGTTGAGTACGGTGCCGGCAAACAGTGAAACCATTTCCGGATAACCGATGCCCGCCGCCAGCGACGAGTTTTTCACCAGGTTCAGGTATTGGCTGGTCAAAGGCGGAATGATCACCCGCAGCGCTTGCGGGATGATCACCTTGCGCAACGTCGGCCCGGGACGCAGGCCCAGCGAACGGGCGGCTTCTGTCTGGCCGTGGCTGACCGACTTGATCCCCGACCGTACGATCTCGGCAATAAAGGCCGCGGTGTACACCGTCAACGCAATGGTCAGCGCCAGCAGTTCCGGGATCAGCACCCAGCCACCGACAAAGTTGAAGCCCTTGAGCTGCGGCATTTCCCAGTGCACCGGGGTACCGAACAGCAACACGCACAGGCCCGGAATCGCCAGCAGCAGGAACAGCCCGACCCAGAACTTGTGAAATGGCTCGCCGGTGTCTTCAAAGCGCTTGTTGGCCCGACGGACCATCAGCACCACCGCCACTATCGCCAATACCACACTGGCCACAAACGGCCAGAAAGCATCGGTGCCTACTGCGGCCGGCATGTTCAAGCCACGGCTGCTCATATAGAAAGTGTTGGCAAAGTTATGGCTGTTGCGTGGCCCCGGCATTGTCAGGAAGACCGCGAAGTACCAGAACAGGATTTGCAGCAATGGCGGAATATTGCGAAAGATCTCGACATACACCGTTGCCAGCTTGCTGATCATCCAGTTCGAAGACAGGCGCGCCACGCCAACGATAAAGCCCAGAATTGTTGCCAGAACGATGCCGATCACGGACACCAGCAAGGTATTGAGCAACCCGATCACAAAGACCCGGGCATAACTGTCGGACTCGGTGTAATCAATCAAATGCTGCGCAATGCCAAACCCGGCACTGCGCTCCAGAAAGTCAAAACCCGAAGTGATACCGCGATGTTGCAGGTTGGTCTGGGTATTGTTGAACAGATACCAGCCCATGAAGACCACCAGCGCGACGGTGACGAGCTGAAATAACCACGCACGCACACGTGGATCGCCGAGGCTGAGCCTGGGCTTGGGTGCGCCGACTTTAATTTGCATGAAGTGCCCCTAACAATGGATCAGACAACATCACCCGGCAGTTGGCCTGCCGGGTGAAAGGGCTATCAGCGCACAGGGGGTGCGTATTGAATGCCGCCGTTATTCCACAGAGCGTTCAGCCCGCGGTCGATGGCCAGAGGCGTGCTTTTACCGAGGTTTTTCTCGAAGACTTCACCGTAGTTACCCACCTGGCTGACAATCTGCACCACCCAGTCTTTTGGCAGTTTCAGGTCTTTGCCGTATTCGCCGTCAGCACCCAGCAAGCGGGCTACATCCGGGTTTTTGGTTGATTTGGCTTCAGCCAGCACGTTTTTCGAGGTGATGCCTGCTTCTTCAGCATTGAGCATGGCAAACAGGGTCCACTTCACAATGCTGAACCAGTCTTCGTCACCCTTGCGCACCACCGGGCCCAGGGGCTCCTTGGAAATGGTCTCAGGCAATACGACGTATTCGCTCGGGTTGGCCAGCTTGCTGCGCTGTGCGTACAACTGCGACTTGTCGGAGGTCAACACATCGCAGCGGCCGCTTTCCAGCGATTTGGCGCTTTCGTCGGAAGTATCGAAGGTGATCGGGGTGTACTTCAGATTATTGCCGCGGAAGTAATCCGATACGTTCAACTCAGTGGTCGTACCGGCCTGGATGCAGATGGTTGCACCATCCAGCTCTTTGGCACTTTTTACGCCCAGCTTGTTGTTGACCAGAAAGCCAATGCCGTCGTAATAGGTCACGCCCGCAAACACCATGCCCATGCCCGCATCACGGGAGCTGGTCCAGGTGGTATTGCGCGACAGCACATCGACTTCGCCAGATTGCAGCGCGGTGAAACGCTCCTTGGCGTTCAACTGGCTGAACTTGACCTTGGTGGCATCGCCAAATACGGCGGCGGCCACTGCACGGCAAATGTCTGCATCAATACCCTGAATCTTGCCAGTGGCATCTGGCACCGAAAAACCCGGCAAACCGTCACTCACGCCACATTGCACAAAGCCTTTCTTTTTAACGCCGTCCAGAGTCGCGCCTGCGTGGGCAAAACCACTGGCACTGAGTAACACGATGGCTGCTGTGGCCAAAGCCAGGGTGGATTTCAACTGCTTCATTCAAACCTCCAGTGCTGCTTATTGTGTTTGAACAAGGCCCGCCGCCCCCTTGTGAGGCACTGTTGACCCATGTTGGCTTTTTATTGGGTCAAGCGGCATAAGCCTTGAGCGATGGGTACATCGCACGAACCGTCAAACTGAAGCGCTCACTTGAGCTGTTGAATTCCTTGTCTAACTTCAACCTCGGGATTTTTGCAGCCCCCCCTGTTAGTGTTACCGCCCAAGGGGGGCGCATTCACGTCCCTGTCCACATAGCAAAGCGCGTACCACTCCTGCGGCTTAAGTAAGTTCAGTAGGAAATGCAGGAAAAAACGTTCAAGCACGCGACATAATCTGTAACTTTTAGTCGATCAAGCACACTTGTAGCGCACCCGCTTTGCGCACATGCACAACGATGGAGCAGCCATGACCCAACCTCTGATCATCCAGCCGCAAAAAACCGCAGACGCCTGTGTTATCTGGCTCCACGGTCTGGGTGCCGACCGTTATGACTTCATGCCGGTGGCCGAGATCCTGCAACAGTCGTTACTGACCACCCGCTTTGTATTGCCGCAGGCTCCGACCCGCGCCGTGACCATCAATGGCGGTTATGCCATGCCCAGCTGGTATGACATCAAAGCCATGAGCCCGGCCCGCTCGATCAGCGAAGAAGAGCTCGAAGAGTCGGCCGACATGGTCATTGGTTTGATCGAAGCTCAGCGCCAGAGCGGTATCGACGCCAACCGGATTTTTCTGGCCGGGTTTTCGCAAGGCGGCGCCGTGGTTTTCCACAGCGCTTATTTGAAATGGCAGGGACCACTGGGTGGCGTTATTGCCCTTTCGACCTATGCACCAACATTCAACGAATCCTTGCCATTGTCGGCCAGCCAGCAGCGAATCCCGGCCTTGTGTCTGCATGGGCAGTACGATGATGTAGTTCAAAACGCTATGGGTCGTACGGCTTATGAACGCTTGAAGGCCGCAGGTGTGTCGGTTACATGGCAGGAATACCCGATGGGCCATGAAGTGTTACCAGAGGAAATTCGCGATATCGCTCTCTGGTTAGCGAAACGTCTGAGTTAAAACGGCAACATCCTGTCGTTCACTACACGCCGAGCACTCGACTTGCATTACACTGCCCGGCGTACACTCCTTAACCAACTGATGAGATGACCGTGCTCAAAGCACTCAAAAAAATATTCGGTAAAAGCGAGGCTGAGCCGCTCGCGCCAGCTTCCAAGACACCTTCAAGCAACACCAGGGCGCGAACCGACGCGCAACAGCCTGGCCGTTCTGCTCCTGTTCCAGCCCCTGCGCCAGTGAACATTCCTGACGCACACCCTGCGGCTGAACAACCTCCTGTCGAAAAACCCAAAATTGCCAAACCACGGCGTGAGGCGGCCCCCAAGCCACCGGTCATTCCCTGGAAACTCGAAGACTTCGCCGTCGAGCCACAAGAAGGCAAGGTCCGCTTTCACGATTTCAAGCTCGCTCCCGAGCTGATGCACGCCATCCAGGATCTCGGTTTCCCGTACTGCACGCCGATCCAGGCTGGCGTGCTGGGCTATACCCTGAGCGGGCGTGACGCCATTGGCCGTGCCCAGACCGGTACGGGCAAGACTGCCGCATTCCTGATCTCGATCATCAGCCAGTTGACCCAGACCCCGCCGCCCAAGGAACGCTACATGGGCGAGCCGCGCGCACTGATCATCGCCCCGACCCGTGAGCTGGTGGTGCAGATCGCCAAGGACGCGGCCGACCTGACCAAGTACACCGACCTCAACGTCATGACGTTCGTGGGCGGCATGGACTTCGACAAGCAGCTCAAGCAGCTTGAAGCCCGTCATTGCGACATTCTGGTGGCCACGCCGGGCCGTCTGCTGGACTTCAACCAGCGCGGAGAAGTGCACCTGGACATGGTCGAAGTGATGGTGCTCGACGAAGCCGACCGCATGCTGGATATGGGTTTTATCCCCCAAGTGCGTCAGATCATTCGTCAAACACCGCCCAAGGCCGAACGCCAGACGCTGCTGTTCTCCGCGACCTTTACCGAGGACGTGATGAACCTGGCCAAGCAATGGACTACCGACCCTGCCATCGTCGAGATCGAAGCGGTCAACGTCGCCAGTGACATGGTTGAGCAGCACGTCTATGCCGTTGCCGGTGCCGACAAGTACAAGTTGTTGTTCAACCTGGTGAACGACAATGGCTGGGAGCGGGTTATCGTTTTCGCCAACCGCAAGGACGAAGTGCGCCGTATTGAAGAACGCCTGGTACGTGACGGTATCAACGCTGCCCAATTGTCTGGCGACGTGCCGCAACATAAACGCATCAAGACCCTCGAAGGCTTTCGCGAAGGCAAGATTCGCGTGCTGGTGGCCACCGACGTGGCAGGTCGCGGGATTCACATCGACGGCATCAGCCACGTGATCAACTTCACCCTGCCCGAAGTGCCGGATGACTACGTACACCGCATTGGCCGTACTGGCCGTGCAGGCGCCAGCGGCGTTTCCATCAGCTTTGCCGGTGAAGACGACTCGTATCAACTGCCGTCGATCGAAGCCCTGCTGGGGCACAAGATCAGCTGCGAAACACCGCCAGCTGAGTTGCTGCGCCCCGTGATCCGTGCAGTGCGCAAACCATTTGATGCCGCTGAAACAGTTTGAAGACTCTCGTAATAACCGATGCCGACTGAATAGTCGGCATCGGTTTAAAACCGCTCAAGTTTTCAGCTCACCGTAGTTGTATAAAGTAATTGAAATGCTCTCGTCCTCGGACGGCCGAGAGAATGCTCGGGCACTGCATCCCCAACTTGGGACATCTTGCACACAGAGTTGGGGCAAGATTATTGCCTGCTCTGGCTTTAGCTCTATAGCCGCAGTGGCACCATGGCGCAATAGCCATTGCCGGGCCATCTCTCTGTTTCTCGGGTTTGATCCCACTAACTCGATCCGCTCTGCATGCGCCACTGCGTAATAAAAGGCAGTGTCGTACGCCACATTATCACCCTTAAAATCATGGACTGTCAGACTCCACGGCGCTTCTGACCGGGACGATTTGAATGTCTTATTGCTGAAGACAAGATTAGGCAAATCGGGATTGACGGGCACGGGTACATGATTGAAATCGACAGGCACAGGCTTCGGCGGCGAAGAACATCCTGGCAAAATAACAATCAACATTATGACCAATGCTACCGGTGACAAGTAATTCATGACGGCCAACCTTTATGGCTACGGGAACAACTTAAGCACAAAGCCTCAAGCAACAACCGGGCGCTGCCCTGCCCACCACTACCCAGTGTTCATAGCTTCATGTAATTGTCACGATCTACGGGCTGGAAATACATCTCCCCAATCTGACGAGTGCCTCCGTCCGTAGTAATATGACAAATAATATCTGTACTGCTCAGGATTTTTCGACGCAGAACAGCATAAGGCAAGTTATAACACTCCTCATTTTGATAACAACGCTCAATCAAGCCATCAATGGCCTCCTCAACGGATCCGGCATGAAGTGATGTCATGCTTCCGCCATGCCCCGAGCCTGTAACTTTGTAAAAGTCCCAGGTCTCACCGCCGCGCACTTCGGCCAGCAATATACGCGTGGGATTCATACGGAAGCAGGAACGTAACAGGCTGGCGGCAGTAACAATGGCCCCTGGCGTATTACTGGCCTCTGAAGGATAGTAAAGGTGCACATAATTTTTATGCTGAAAAAACTTTATTTCGGCCGTATCTTCAATCGTGATCAGCCGGGTATCCAGAGGAATATAATCTATCAAGGTTTTCATATAGGTGGTTTTTCCAGAGCCGGTTGCCCCAGCCAAAACAATACTTTTCCCCAACTTAACCGCCAATTCCATAAAATCGGGAAACAGTTTCTGCTTGTATAAACCTATCAATATTTGCTCATTCGTTAATTGTGAAGCCTCTTGCTCCAGCGAATCGTAAAAGCCAGAATTTATATACTCTGCATGGGGAACTTGCCGCTCAGCAGGAACCCTGATCGTAATGGAATATGTACCGCGCTCACAGGCGGGATAGCATACGGCTTGTACTCGCTCACCAGATTCAAGGGTGGCAGAAAGCAAAGGTTTGATATCACTGATATGATCTCCATTATAGGTAGCGAGTGTCTGGCAAAAGCGCTCACAACGAATAAAAGTTATCTCCGGATTAACGACAGCATTCCAGACACCATTAACCTCCAACCATATTTCGCCAGGCCGGTTAACCGCTATCTCCGTCAGGCCGGGCAAATTCAGATACTTACCGAACATCCCGCTCTTGTAAAAGTCCAGAGAGCGGTTGGTCACGAGGAGCTCACCGCTTGGGGCAAGACTATTCATCTTTTCAGCCTCAGCGAGTAGATGCCGGAAAAATCGATATCTTCCCCCACCAAAATCCCCAGTACATCGCCTTGATTCTTATAAAGCGTCGGCGGAATATTAATGGAATTTTCAAGTGCCGTATTGGCCATCTTGGCGAGGCTGTCTCGAGAGTTGGCCGTGTAGTCACTTCTTCGATCTGTTTCGACCGTCGTTTTGGCCGCCGCTGCCACAACGTCCTGGACAATACTGAGCATTAACGCATTGCCAAATCGCTCCAGAAAATGCGTATCAATCCAGCCCTCAATACCTGCTTCGCCCAGTTGCCCAACTACCTGAGTATTAACCAGAGATATCTTTTTAAAATCTGGAGTTCGTAACTGCGTCCAGATCACGAACATACGTCCCTGACCGTGTTTCAGCGTACCTGTGCGATAGGAACCAAAGGCCTTGGTACCTTTCTCGATAAGTTTCGTGTGACTGTTGGCGCTGTATACGTCCCGGGAAATGACGCATGTGATAATCCCTGCTATATCGGACACAAAGCGGGTTTGCAGGGTGCACGGTATATAAGTATTCGCCTCAATAAACAGGTTAGGGTCCATGGTAATGGCTTCAACCTTGATCTCCGGAGCCCCCCCCCCCTCAACTGTAGCGGGTGGGGCGAGGGTTGCATCACCCTCAGATCTGCCTGCGCCAGCAGCGCCTGACGTCAGACTTTTGTTTTGCACAGGAATTGAAAGGTATTTTTTGAAATAAAGTTTGCGCACAGGCAACGTTGGAGGAGGTAACTCAACAACCGTTACGGCATCCGAAGGAGGGGGCGGAACGGGATCAACATGGGGTATAAACTGCCCCAGGTCCCGACGTTGTTTGGTACTGGCGCTTGCGCGTCCAGGCGAACGGTTCTCTGTGCTTTCAATGCCCTTAATTTCTTTATAGAATCCTTGCACCTTGAAGAACACTAACCCAAGCAGGATAAAAAATACACCACCGGCTAAAAGCTTGAGTATCAACGGTATTTTTTTGAATGACTTATACCTGTTTATCTCGGGTTCAGCAGAAGTGGCAATATTTTCGTCTCTCCGGTCGACCGAATTAATCATTTAACACCTCGACACGCTCAACCTCCCTGGAACTGGTGTTTTTATAGGGAGTTGCGGACTGCGCATAAGACAAATTGATGATACCCACAACCTGATCACCATGACGAAGTACAAAAGAATTGCTGAGATCATGAATAACCATTATCTTATAGTTACCTTTTTGCCGCACTGACATATTTACAACCTGCTCCTTTTCATTAATATATAAAAAGGCACTGGGAAATACCTTGTGCGGTGCAAACCCCAGATAGGTCTTGTCCCCATCGTCATAAGCAAAGTCAGGAGTAATTGACTGGCTGTCTTTACCGACGCGCATATGGTAATTCCAGTTGCGTGGTGCCTCCCCTGCTTCCAGTTTTTGCGCAATCAGCTTCTTCTCATTTGCGGCTTTCAACTGACTGTTTTCAAGCGCACGTTTTTCATCAGGGTACAGATAGTTAAGAACAAAAACAGAGGGAGTGGATCTGTTGGCAGGACTGACCAGTTTGAGTTCCAGGCTGTAATCCCTTTTATTCGACGTGACAAACAAATTGGTATTCCACTCAGTAGCACTAGGTTCGAAGACCTTGGTAATGCGCTCTCTATCTCCCGAATCATTAATGATTTCCTGCTCTTGTACGGCCGGGCGTGGACTGATAAAAACCTTGTTTCCTTCCGTTGCAATATCCCAGCCACCTTCAAAACCGGACTTTGCAGCCAATACTGTTTCGTCATTATCAAATACAACAGTTGTCAAAAACCCCAACCTGACATTCACCACCGTTGTATTAAACGCATTATAATTAACGTTTTGCATTCGACTGTCATAGGGACTGAATTGAGGTAAAGAGGCCCCCCAGGCAGAAAAAGACATGAGCCAGACAGATATAAAAAAAACGGCTGAAGCACAAAAAAATGACAACGACTTTAAAATTGACATCATGGTAGCGGCCTCATTTCTTTTTCCAATAGATACTCAACCACGGTAAAACCCAAGGGATTGTTGAGGCGAATCTCGGTCGAAGTATTTTGCGGGGTAATCATTCGAAAAGTAACACGCGCTACAAAATACTCAACAACAGCACTATTGTTGTTAACATTTCTTACATGCTTGGCAAACCTGACTGTAGCAACTTTATCAGGCGGACTGGACTCGGAGATAATATTGGAAATAATATCAACGGTCACCACATGATTGGGGCCTTGATAAATTTTGTCGGGTGCACTATCACCGGCCCACAAATCAACATAGTCATTACTCACGGGCTCAGCACTATAAATGGGCACCGTATCATAATCCACTTGCGACGAATAATAATTGTATCTTTCCCGCAACTTTACATACAACGACGTAAAGTACTTTTCCAGAGCTACCTGCTGCGGGATATTTTCGTGGGTTGCCGAGTTTAACAATTCCGTGCGACCGGTAATATTATCTACACGAACAACAGCGATCTCAGTTTTCTTTAAAGGCAAGACGATCCATAAAGCCCCCACACTCAAGAAAGACAGTGTAATTGCAATGCTTGCCACTCGCCAGGCCACACGGACCGATTGCTCATTTTTCAGTGAGATCAACACTTCGAATGACTTAGCAGTATCCTCAAGCACTTTTTTACGATCCATAGTTTATGACCTGACTCTTATTAATTGGCACAAGATCACCTGAAATATCAGGCGGCAGCAAGATGCCCGTTTTCTGAAAACAACTCGTCAAGGCAATAACAATCAGTACAATGCAGGCAAACCTCACTATAAATACCTCGCTTTCATATTCATCACTGCCTGCTGTGACAGTTTCACACTGTCGAGATAATCAGAGGCAGGTGATATATAACGTGTTGAACTTTCTTCTGTGGCAAGCACGTGCATTTGATGGTGGGAAGCCTGTATTTGGTGATTGCCAGGTGACGACTTGCCAGCGAACACAATCAAACCACTGCGAGAAAAACCCTGCACTGCTCCCGTCACGCCAAGGCTAGAAACATAAGTTGCGCAAAACCTCGCCAATAACACTACCCCCCCCGTAAGAACACCTGCCATCAATACCGTAGCCCCCATGCTCGTCAAATTTCCAAGTTCGGCCTGCTGATTGATCTGAGTAACAATGCTGTTCATAAACTCAATGCTCACGCTGCTCACCATTGATGCAAACATCAATGTCAATACACTGGAAAAGACAAGCTGCAACCAGTTATTAAACATACTGCTGAGGAACCCGAACATTAGACAAAACAAAAATATGGGTGCGGTCACAAGCAGCAAAATCAGGGTAGCCTCTGCAATAAACATAACCAGAGAAACGGTCAACATTAGAACCATGGCTCCGGCCCAGACCAACCCTTTCGCCGTCCAGCCAGAAAGAGGCGTTTTTTCTGGATCCAGACCGTAAAGTTTTTCAGCAAGCGCCTGAGACTGAACCTGCAACACGTCCAGATCTCCCCAGACACTCTGAACTGACTGAACGGCCAAGCCGGCCTTCAAGTCATTTAGCGCATCAATAGCAACATCCATATAGCCGTCAGCATTATGGATAAAAGCGAGCAATATTCCGAACTTGACCAGATCCCATAAAAGATCGGGAAGAGGTGTTTGATTTTTTCCTGCCAGAGTTTGATAGCCCACCCAAACCACGTAGATAGTTATTGCAAGGGATATCAACGTAGTAACAAGAGACAGGTAGATATTGCCGTTGGCAGTCGCGACCGATTGCAAGTCGACCAGCATGTCCCGGTTAAATTTCTCAAAAAAACCACCGCCTGCCATTACCCAGCACCTCCATAACTTTTATAAACATGAGCACTTAAAGCCAGTCAATATCAAATACAGTTTATACATCTGCATAAACATGGCTTTTAGTGGCCCTTGTGGCGTGCTTTTTGGCACGCCACAAATGCCCATCTGTATTTCCTAAATTAATTGAAGGTCAGCGCTGGAGCAATGGATTGTCTCTGCAAGAATGCAGCTCTTCCTTTTTTTTCCAGCAACTGATCCCGCACCTGCTCTTGTTCAATATTGACACTCAACTGTGTCTGCAAGGCAGCCATTTCAATTTTTTTAATGCCAATCGCATTACTTAAATCCTGAGACTCTTTGGGATCCTTGGACTCTTCAACACGCCGAGCCAAATCCGTGGCACTTGTTAGCATTTTCTCAAGTTCACGCGAAACTTTTTCTGCGCCATCCAGGCCAGAAGCTTTATTAGCCACTTCCTTTTCACAATCTAATTTAGCAATCGCAGTTAATGCTGCACATATCATAAACAATGAAAACTTGTTAGCCGAATCAGAGGCTTGCCCACTGCCGCTGTTTGAAGACCCCAGCATTTCATTAAGATTAAGGTTTTTGATGAGTTCCTCTTGAAAAGACTTCTCTGCAAATCTACGTATATCGGCAATTACATCGCCAATAGATCTGGTTCCGGTAATTTTCTCAAAATGTTCTTTCCAATAAATACCTGACTGAGCATAATAATCAATTGCACGTACCAAACTGTCTGCATCTTGCACGAAGCTTTTTAAGGTATCTGCTTTCGTATCTGCACGTCCGGCCGCTGCTTCGAGGGAGGCCTGTTTGATATCCATAGATACCTGACCGACTGCCGCCGTATTCGGGGGATCATTTACAACTGTAGGTTC
Source organism: Pseudomonas fragi (assembly GCF_002269505.1). Lineage (GTDB taxonomy): Bacteria > Pseudomonadota > Gammaproteobacteria > Pseudomonadales > Pseudomonadaceae > Aquipseudomonas > Aquipseudomonas fragi_D. The sequence goes on from NZ_NQKQ01000011.1 coordinate 100,478, forward strand.
GGCAAAAACATAACCTGCTAAAAGCATCAAACACAACACCGCCATGATTCTCACAATACCACCTCCGCCTTTCATATTTGCCGGAAGAGTTATTCTTCGCGGCGTCATTACCCGCTCACGACTTTATACACCTACCCAGTTCATAAATACGCACAACGTCTCCCCAGCGACTCAAACAGAAAGTTCCAAATAACTGCCAAGCCACTCATCAGGTAACATCCTGTCTTTGAACAAACTATCAAACACCTCAAGATTATCAGCACTGGAACTCAACACTTTCGTGTACTTCCCCAAGCCTGTGAGATCCAATGTAACCAAGGAATAAAATGATTTCTCATCGCCTTTTTTAAAACTGCTCTTTTTGATTACAAATTGCCTGGATGCCGGATCAAGACTTTTGATAATTGCAAAAGCTTGAGGAGTTATCTTGAAACCGTGCACATAGTCATCATAGTCAGCCTGTGGGTTTGCCATAAATATTTGCGTCCCACAAACTTCAACTACCGCACGTGAAATATCACTTTTCAAAATTTCGTCAGGTGACTGAGTGGCCGGTATTACCAACCCATTCAATTTACGAATTGTCTTGAGCTTGTTATATACGAAGTCCTTGAATGCCACATCACCGAGCCACTTCCAGAACTCGTCGAGAAAAATCACCATGCGCCGACCGTCCAGCAATTGTGTAATGCGGAACAACAAATAAAAAGCGATAGGGGTACAGGTATCCCGATCATCAAGAAATTCTGTACCATCAACTCCAAATATCGAGCTTTGCGTTATATCAAAAGAGTCTTCTGCATTGTCAAACACCCAACCAAACTGGCCGCCTTGAGCCCAATGAGCCAGTCTCACAACCAGGCCATTCTTTCTTTCCAGCTCCGTGGTCGCCTCACTCATGTGCTCGAGCATGCGTGTGATGCCGTGTTGGCGGTTATCAAGAGGCTCCATATCCAGCACAGCATCAACACTTTTACTGATCAATGTCTCCTCACGGCTGCTGATGGACTCTCCGTTACGTGTCACCAGCAACTTGATCAGCGACTTTATAAAAGCACTGTTACGCCGGCTTTTAGGCAAATAGAACGGATTCCAACCGGTGGACTCGCCGCTCTTGACGCTGAAATACTCCCCCCCCAAGGCTCTGATATTAAGCTCTGCCCCTCGATCCTTATCCAGAAATACCAAGGTCATTTTTTTGGATTGGGCGCTCTCGGAGAAACTGTCTACCCGATTGTACTTCTGCAACATGATTGCGAGAAAACTCAGGAGCATGGTTTTACCTGCCCCGGCGGTGCCGATCACAGAGGTATTGGCCAGGCTCTTTTCGCCAAAATCACTTTTGTAAAAATCAACATTGTGCAAGTTCAAGTAATACGCTTGCTTGCCCGGCGTTTTCAGAATGGAGATCGCTTCACCCCAACAGGTATTGTCGCGCTTGCCAGTGTAAAAGTTATGGAACGATGCCAATTCGGAAAAGTTTGCGCTACTGATGGCCGCCAGGCGAGGACGCAAGTGATAAACCCCAGGCAATTGAGCACAGAAGGCGGGAGCAAGGGAAAGTGTAGACAAGGTGACTATAAGGCCCAGGTCGGTGAAGCTCGCAGCCAGTGCATTGGTATCCTTGACCAGGGCCTCGTATTTATCGGCATAGACAAATAGTGTAAAATGATACTTACCAAATGATATCTCACCTGACGTCAGTTCATCTTTGGCCCGTTCAAGATCTTCTCGTTGCGACACCGCATCGTCTTCAATGCTTTTGAGTTGCTTCTCCAGGGACTTGATATGCTTTAGTGCTTCGCTTTTTGACATCAAGGTAAATGACTGGGTCATGACATATTCAATGTCTGCATAGAGTAATATATCCAGGATACCCGCGTTGATTTCACGACTGGAAAACTCCTTGATTTCAAGCGATCTAAAAAAACGGTTCCCCCCCCGTACAGTGATTTGTCCCGTGTCACGTCCGAAATAAACATCTCCGCCACCGATCAACTCATACAAAGGCGATGTCCCGACTCTGACGGGTTGACGCACACCACTGACCAAAAAATTATAAAAAGACACTTGATTTGAATACACAACACCCTTGCTTTCGAAACGACCCAGTGGCCGTGCAGAGTATTTATATAAGGCGGCAAAGAGTCGACCTCTGATTTCTTCCATCTCGGCAATTGAACTCAACAGCTGCTGTTTTTTCTGCTCAAGGCTCAACCCCCTGTTTTCTGACTTGTCCAGCAAGTTGAAGGGCCGATAAGCCACCGAAAAATAAAGGATATTCGACTTGAACGTATGATATTTAATACCTTGGTAATACAATTCACTGACCCTGTCTGCAAACGCATTGCCCGAGGCACTGTCAAAACAGTCATAGAAGTTCTCACGTACGCTATGCACATAAAACGTCAGCGGATATCCAGAAAAACCTTTAAGCAGCGTATTGATGCTGTTGGCACTATTTGCCAAGGACTCAACGGAGTCAAATTCAAAGGTATCGCCCAATAATTGCCAAGTTGAAATCAGATCACCATCACGGGTCTTAACAATATCGTCCGTCAAAATAGTTGAGTAGGGTATTATTTTCTCAAAGGGGGTCCGGTCATTCAGTTTCATTTGATTGACAAACTCCTGCACATCAACAGGGTCGTAATGACACGCCTGAATGGAAGGGGATTTAAAATACCGGGAAGATCTAATATTTAATGCCGTGCGCAGCTTTATGTAAAGCAAACTGTAATAGTGCTCGTCTTTTCTGGTTGGAACCCCGAGACCATAGACAACTAAAGGGATCAACAACCAAACACCTTTATCCAGATAAATACCCAACAAAAACAAAAAGAATGCAACCACTACAACCAGGGTCACAGGCGCACCAAACAGCATTGCGGGCCGGCATAATGCCTTATAGAGTTTGCTCACATTGCTTATCCACCCTTGATTTAAACTACAAGAATTTTTGCAATTTCAGAGGCTGAGGCTATCAAAATAGCGCCTACTATAATCGGTGCGCACTCTCGGAGTGTTCGACCACCGAACAACACTTTGTAACCAACCCATAATGTAGCAAGTGTCACGGTTATCAGTGAGATGCCCGTCAGCGCACTCACTATACTCTCCAGCAGAGTTTTGGCCTTGTCGAAACCTGCGGAGGAGCTCTGCATGGAGTAAAAGCTGAGAATACTTGCCAGGACAATATGGCGGCAGCGAATCATTTAAATACCTCGATAGCTAGATTGAACGATTCAATATTGAAATCGGCGTACTCTCAAAACACATGCGTCGGACATCGCATATGGGAGCCATTTCAACCGCTCCTTCTGTTCCCTGACCTGAAGTACAACAGCCCCTTTTATTACCACCGACAGCGCACATTTCCATTCAACCGCCTCATGCCATTTTATTTTAAGCATCCTGAATGCACAGCGTTTTCATACAGCAGCCACAATAAAAACTCCACCTACCACCCAAAACAAAATAATTAACCTCGCAGCTTCAACCCGCTCTCTAAAAAACCTTATAACAAGCAGATACAACCACAAAACATATATGTATATTTATAGTCACAACCTTGTCGCACACAATAGAATTAAGCGTTACATAGCGTAAGATTTTTCGACAATAAGTGTAGGAATTAAAAATAACCAAAACAGACTTATTACACCCGGCAACCCACCCCCTCTCTATTTCTCTAAGAAATCAATCACTTCGCCCAACGACCCGCCGCTGCTTCATCGCTTGCCCTCCCTTCCACCCAGCACGAACCAACAGCGGTCTGTTCTTTTTTCCAGAACGGAGCCCGGGTTTTCAGGTAATCCATTACAAACTCGCAAGCATCAAAAGCTGCCTGGCGATGGCCGCTAGCCACACCCACAAACACTATCGGCTCCCCCGGTTCCAGGGCACCGATACGGTGCAAAACTTCAAGCTTGAGCAACGGCCAACGCTCCCCGGCCTCAACCGCGATCTTGGCCAGAGCTTTTTCGGTCATGCCCGGATAATGCTCCAGAAACATCCCCGCCACTTCACGACCGTCATTGAAATCGCGCACATAGCCGACAAAGCTCACCACCGCGCCTACCCCCAGATTCGCGGCGTGAAGTGCGTTAACTTCAGCGCCAGGGTCAAAGGCCGCCGTTTGTACCCGAATCGCCATGTTCAGCCTCCAGTCACGGGCGGGAAAAACGCCACTTCATCGCCGTCTGCAAGCGGTTCGGCGAGCTTGCACAGTTCTTCATTGCGCGCACACATCAGATTGGATTCGGCCAGCACCTGCCAGGCGCCACCGCGTTGCATCAGGTGCGCGCGCAACTGCTCAATGGAGACAAACTCGCCCTCCACTGCTTCGCCATCCAGCCCCAGAACCTCACGATAGCGGGCAAAGAAAACCACTTTGAGCTTCATGACATATCCGCCTGAAAGTGCCCGCTCTTGCCGCCGAGCTTTTCTAGCACGCGCACGTTTTCGATGGTCATACCGCGATCGACCGCCTTGCACATGTCATAAATCGTCAGGGCCGCCACGCTCGCGGCGGTCAGGGCCTCCATCTCGACGCCGGTCTGCCCGGACAGCTTGCAGCGCGCCACGATCAGCACCGCGTCGCTGCCTTGGGCGGAGAGTTCAACCTTGACGCTGGTGAGCATCAGCGGGTGGCACAGCGGGATCAGGTCCCAGGTTTTTTTTGCCGCCTGGATCCCGGCAATCCGCGCCACGGCAAACACATCCCCCTTGGGGTGGCCGCCATTGACGATCATGTCCAGGGTTTCAGGGCGCATGCGCACCACTGCTTGTGCCACAGCCTCACGGGAAGTCACCGCTTTATCGGTAACATCGACCATGTTGGCGCGGCCTTGGGAATCTAAATGAGTCAGCACAGGAAGGTTCTCCAGACAGGAGCAGCGATTGTAAACCCGCGGCTCGACCCAAGGCCATCGACCCCGCGAATAGCGGGCATCAGCACATGGAATTGGCCGCCCGCCAGCGATCGCCGTACAAAGGTCGAAACTCTGGAGATCTGCATTTGCCTTTTTTTATTGCCATTGCCCTTAGCCTGCTGGCAGGCGCCGCAGTGCCCCTGCAGGCGGGAAGTAACGCCCGACTCGGCGCAGTGTTGGGCCACCCCTTTTGGGCCACAGTGGTCTCACTGCTGATCAGCAGTCTGGCGATTGCGCTGGTGATGCTGATTGTCAAAGTGCCCCGCCCCAACCTCGCTGCTCTGCTCACCGGGCCTTGGTGGATCTGGCTCGGCGGGCTGGCCGGGGTGTTTTACATCACCGTGGCGCTGATCAGCGTGCCACGCCTGGGCGCACTGAATTTCATCATGGCGGTGGTGGTGGGCCAGTTGATTATCTCGCTGCTGATCGATTATTTCGGCATGCTGGGCTTGCCGAAAAGTATGCCTAGCCTGCAAAAACTGCTCGGTGTCAGCGTGGTGCTGGCGGGTTTTGTCATCGCTTCACGGGGCTGAGGGCGCGCTGACCTGCCGGAGCAGGTCACGCAACCAACGATGAGCCGGATCTTCGTCAAAGCGCTGGTGCCATACCTGTACATAGTTGAACGGTGCCACCGTCATGGGCGGTGGCAGCGCCAGCAGCATGCCACCCGATGGCAAGGTGGCCAGGGTACGGGTGGCCACGGTGAGGATCAGGTCAGTATCGGCAATCATCCCCGGGGCCGCGCCCCAGTGCGGGATATTGACCGCAATCCGGCGCTGCAAACCCCGGGCGCGCAGCACATTATCGACTTCCCCCAGGGTGTTGCCATCCGTCGACACCAGCAAGTGCGGGCGAGCCAGATAGCTGTCCAGGTCAAGCTCACCATTGTCAGGGAGCGAATGACGATTGAGCAGGCAGGTAAAGGTTTCTTCAAACAGCACATCGCTGCACATATCCGCAGGCAGCGTGGGAAAAACCCCAACAGCCAGATCGATCTTGCCCTGTTCGACCTGCTCCAGCATGCCCAGGCGGCTGTCCTGGGTGACCACCAGAGAAGTGCCCGGAGCCAGCTCCCGCAGTTGCACCAACAATTTGGGCAGCACAATGGCCGCGCCGTAATCGGACATGGCCAGGCGAAAGGTGCGCTGTGAATCTGCCGGTACAAAGTCGATGGACTGGCCGAACAGCGTTTCGATCTGCCCCAGGATAGCCTTGAGTGGCGCCTGGAGATTTTGCGCCAGGGAGCTGAGCACCACCTCGTTACCCTGGCGAATCAGCAGCGGATCCTCCAGCAACACCCTGAGTTTGTTCAGCGAGTGGCTGATGGCCGGCTGGCTCAAATGCAAGCGAACACCGGTGCGGGTGACGTGTTTTTCCGAGAGCAGCGCATCGAGCACCACCAGCAGATTCAAATCGATATTACGCAGTAACACCTGACGCTCCTGTCATTGCCAGCTCCAATGGGAACGCTGCACTTACTGGCAGCGCACGCACCATCCGCAAGATTACCTCAGCTTCAACTGTATGCAGGCAAACCACGGCAATTAGGACAAACGAAACCGGGCGGCTCATGGCCGCCCGGGACAGATCAGATCAATGGGTTACAAATGCGATTCAGCGTATTCGGCCAGAATCGAGCGAGGTACTCCTTGCAGCGCGATATGCACACCGTTGGGGAAGTCTTTGAAACGCTCCGTGAGGTAGGTCAGCCCCGAACTGGTGGCCGACAGGTAAGGCGTATCGATCTGTGCGAGGTTACCCAGGCACACCACTTTGGAACCGGCACCGGCACGGGTGATGATGGTTTTCATCTGGTGCGGCGTCAGGTTCTGACACTCGTCAATCAGGATCAGGCTCTGCTGGAAGCTGCGACCGCGGATGTAGTTCAGGGATTTGAACTGTAACGGCACCTTGCTCAGAATGTAGTCGACGCTGCCGTGGGTGTTTTCGTCATCCATGTGCAGGGCTTCCAGGTTGTCAGTAATGGCCCCCAGCCAAGGCTCCATTTTTTCGGCTTCGGTGCCCGGCAAGAAGCCGATTTCCTGGTCCAGGCCCTGCACGCTGCGGGTACAGATAATCCGCCGGTAGCGCTTGCTGACCATGGTTTGTTCAATCGCCGCCGCAAGCGCGAGGATGGTCTTGCCCGAACCTGCCGCCCCCGACAGGTTGACCAGGTGAATATCCGGGTCGAGCAGCGCAAACAGCGCCAGGCCCTGGTAAATATCCCGCGGTTTGAGCCCCCAGGCTTCCTGATGCAGGAGCGGCTCCTGGTGCATGTCGAGGATCAGCAACTGATCCTTGCGCACCTCTTTGATCCAGCCGACAAATCCCTGCTCGTCAATGATGAACTCATTGATATGCACCGCCGGCAGGTTTTCGTTCATTTGCACCTGGTGCCAGGTACGCCCGTGACCCTGACGGGTTTCAACCTTGTTGACGCGATCCCAGAACGAACCGGTCATGGTGTGATAGCCGCGCGACAGCATCGACACGTCATCTACCAGCTGGTCGGTGCTGTAATCCTCGGACTCGATCCCGCAAGCCCGGGCCTTGAGGCGCATGTTGATGTCTTTGGTCACCAGCACCACGCGCAATTGCGGCTCGCGGGCGTGCAAGTCGATCAACTGGTTGATGATGATGTTGTCGTTGAGGTTTTCGGGCAATAGCGCGTTGGGCTCGCGGCGCTTGCTCATCATGATCGACAAAAAGCCCTTGGGTGCGCCTTTGCCGCGCTGGATCGGCACCCCCTTTTCGACGTCATCGGGGGTGGCAACCCCCAGCAACTGGTCGATCAGGCGAATGGCCTGACGGCACTCGGCTGCCACCAGTAATTTTCCGGTTTTGAGCTTGTCGAGTTCTTCGAGCACCGTCATGGGGATCGCGACGTGGTGTTCCTCGAAGTTAAGCATTGCATTTGGATCGTGAATCAGAACATTGGTATCGAGTACATAAAGGATTGGCTGGTTGGAAGAAGGAGTGCGTCCGTGATCATCCATACTCGGTCACCTTTGTGGGAGCCAGTCGACGCAATACCGCAACAGTGCTGCGCCTCGAAGTGACTGCCGTATGACCTGCCCGATGGCGTCCTGGAAGACGCCACCTGTGTCGCAGGTTTCGGCCGTCTATCTTCGTAATACTCCTAAACGTGTGACAAAAAAAAGCTTTTTTAGCGATTAATGACTTTATTTTTCTGAATGACGAATAGCCTTGGCGAATGCCATAAGCGGTACTAAAGTTAGGTATTAACTGCCTGTTTCTACAGCACTTAGCAGTCTTCCCAACCGAGCCCGCTTTGTGCCGTGGCCTTGAGCAGCCAGGGCAGCGCGGTGCGCACCTTGTCCTGGGTATCGTGAAACTTGATCACCCCGTGGCGCCACAGCAGCATCAGGCTCAATACCCGCTGGGCCGACTCTTCGGCACCCAGGTTGGCCGCCATGTCCTGGGCATCAATGTCCCACAGTGACACCTGAATGCCCTGCTCCTGAAAAAACGCCCCGCTGTCTTCCCGCCGTTGCCCATAGGGCGGGCGAAACTGTGCCAGATAATTGTGCGGCAAAACCTGCCTGACCAGAGCCGCGCTGCGCAGGATCGAATCCTGCCAGGCTTGCCAGTGGCTATGGGAGCGGTACTCCCAGCCCTGCACGCCTACACACTGGCCCTTGTACAGTGCTTGCACGGCCTGGCCGCCGCTCTTGTCCAGACGCATCTGCAGGCTGTTGCCCAGCACAAAAAAGCTCGCACGGATCGATTGCTTGCGCAGGTAATCTGCCAGCCAGTCGGTGGTGCCCGGTGACTGGGTGGGGCCACTGTCGAAGGTCAGCAGGAACAATCGGTCATTCATCGTATCGCCGTTGTTTTCCTGATCGCCAAACAGGGCTATTTCGCTGCTGATTTGCGGAAACAGAGCGGCCTTGCGCAGTTGTTCATCCAGATAGCGCTGGTGAAATTCACGGCTCGGCTCAGCCCAGGCGACATAAAAGGAATCGTCGGCGATGGCGAACTTGCCAGCCTGCTCGCGCAAGCTGTCCATGCCGTCCACGTAATAGCAAAACGACGCATCCTGATCGCAGCTTTGCTGGGCAAAATTGTAGTTGCTCAACAAGCGCTGCCACATTCGCTTGCGTAGATTATCGATGGCATCGACGTTGATGGCTTTGAGGCCCAGGCGTTGTTTGAGTGCGTTTTCATCCAGCGCCTCGCTGATCAGCAAGGCATGGGCGAAGGCCAGGATTTCGGCCCGCGAGGCGACATCGAACAGCGCCGGACTGGTCAATTGCTCGGGCCAGGTGCTGCGATCCAGGGTTGCCGGGGCATTGGGCGCAGCGACTGCGCCCAGACACAGCAGCCAGACCGAGAAAAAAAGAGCAATGCGCACGGGTCAATCTCCCTGTGAAAACTGGCAGTACTATAACGCGCCAGACAGAGGCCCTGTGCCGCGTCAGTCGTTACGGGATTGTGGATTTGCTCTCTATTGGCGTCATAGGTGGAGTCAAACCGCCCAACCCCCTAGAATCCCCCCGACGCTAAAAGGAGACGACCTCATGCTGATGGTGATTTCACCCGCCAAGACCCTCGATTACGAAACGCCGCCCGCCACAGCACGTTTCACCCAGCCGCAGTACCTGGACCACTCCCAGGAACTGATCGAGCAATTGCGCGAACTGAGCCCGCAACAGATTGGCGAGCTGATGCACTTGTCCGACAAGCTTTCGGGCCTTAACGCAGCGCGTTTTGGCAGCTGGACGCCTGCGTTCACCCCTGAAAATGCCAAGCAGGCACTGCTGGCATTCAAAGGCGATGTGTACACCGGCCTCAACGCCGTGGACTTCAGCGAAGCCGACTTCAACTATGCGCAAACCCATCTGCGCATGCTTTCGGGGCTCTACGGCCTGCTGCGCCCGCTGGATTTGATGATGCCGTATCGCCTGGAAATGGGCACCAAGCTGGCCAACGCACGGGGCAAGGACCTGTATGCGTTCTGGGGCACACACATCAGCGAATGGCTCAATCAGGCACTGGCCGAACAAGGCGATGACGTTTTGCTCAACCTGGCGTCCAACGAGTACTTCTCGGCGGTCAAAAAGTCGGCATTGAACGCGCGCATCATCAATACCGAGTTCAAGGACCTGAAAAACGGCCAGCATAAAATCATCAGCTTCTATGCGAAAAAGGCCCGCGGCATGATGAGCCGATTCGTGATCAAGGAACGCATCAACAACCCGGAGCACCTCAAGCAGTTCGATGAGCAGGGTTATCGCTTCAGCGCCGAACAGTCGAAACCGGATTCGCTGGTGTTTTTGCGCGACCACGCCCCGCAGTGACAGCGCTGCATGCCTCATGCTGGTAAGTTATAGGTATTCCCTGCTAGAGGCGCAGCCATGTTCATCGGCGTATTACTGATCATCACCTGGCTTGTCCTGTTGCTGCGCTACCCGGCCAAGGCATTGCCGGTTTCGCTGGCCGCCGTACTGGGGCTGGCGATAGTTGCCGCGTCGGTGGCGTGGCTGGACAGTCGCGAAGCAGCGCAGCTGGCACGTCTGGAGCTGCGTATCGTCTATGACCCGGCACAATGCCCGGCAGACCGGCCGCTGCAACTGACCCTGAAAAACAGCAATGACGTGCCACTGGTCGAGCTTGGCTGGCGCATCGCCGCCTATGCACCGGGGGACACCGTCAACCTGGCCGACAACCTCTACACCGCCCCGCGCTACCGCGGCCCCGGCGAGCTGCAAGCCGGAGCAAGCTGGCAGGACTGCTTGCCGATGCCGCCACTGCGCGCCGGTTATCGCCCGCAAACCCTCGAATTTCGGGCAGAACGCCTGCAAGGCAGTTTTTCCAATTAAGGATGTTCCCATGCTCCGTGTTTTGATCACCGGTTGTTCCAGCGGTATTGGCCGCGCCATGGCCGATGCCTTCAAGGCGGCGGGCCATGACGTCTGGGCCAGTGCCCGCAAACCTGAGGATGTGGCGCAGTTGACGGCAGCAGGGTTGCACGCCGTGCAGCTGGACGTGAACGATCCGCAGGCGTTGACGCACCTGGCCGAACAACTGGAGCACGCAGGCGGCGGACTGGATGTGCTGATCAATAACGCCGGCTACGGCGCGATAGGGCCGTTGCTCGATGGCGGCGTCGAAGGTCTGCAACAGCAGTTTGAAACCAATGTATTTTCCATCGTGGGCGTTACCCGCGCGCTGTTCCCGGCGCTGCGCCGCAACAAGGGGCTGGTGGTCAATATCGGCAGTGTTTCCGGCGTACTGGTCACCCCGTTTGCCGGCGCCTACTGTGCCTCTAAAGCTGCAGTGCATGCCTTGAGCGATGCCCTGCGCATGGAGCTGGCGCCTTTCGCCATTCGCGTGCTGGAAGTACAGCCCGGGGCCATTGATACCCGCTTCGCGAAAACTGCCAGCGCCCGGGCTGAGCAACTGATCGGCGAGGACTCGCCATGGTGGCCCATGCGCGACGGTATTCGCGCCAGGGCCAGGGCCTCACAGGACAATCCCACAGCGGCCACAGCCTTTGCCGACGCGGTGCTCAAGGCCGTCATGAAACCCAAGCCGCCAATGTTGTTGCGCTACGGAAATGGCAGCTTCGCCCTGCCACTGCTGGCGGCGCTGGTGCCCGCTGCCCTGCTGGAAAAAATCCTGATGAAGCGGTTTGGCCTCAGCCGACACGACTTGTAGTCGCTGCCGCAGGCTGCGATGGATTGCGCAGCGATCCTGTTTTTCAAAGGCGAAGGTCCTGCGGACCTTATCGCAGCCTGCGGCAGCGACTACAGGGTTTTGCTCAGCCCGACACTCATGCCCTTCATAAAATCGATAAACACCCGCACCTTCAGTGGCAAATGCCGTGTATCGGGATACAACGCGTACACCCCCTGGCGCGTCAGTTGCCACTCGGGCAGCAGACGCACCAGTCGCCCGGCCTTCAAGTCATCCTCGATCAACCAGTCCGGCAAGATGGCCACACCCTGCCCCGTCAGCGCAAAAGCCTGCAACACCGATGAATTGTCCGCCTTGATCCGCGCCAGCGCAGGGTTAGGCTGATAGGGCCTGACCACGCCCGTGCGCAACTCGGTAATGCTCAATTCACCGACCCGCCCATGTTCCAGCCACGGCGTTTGCTCCAGAGCGTGCACACTGTCTATCGGCGCCGCGCTGGCAACGAATGCCGGTGAGGCCACCGGCAGAATCTCGAAGGTACTCAACTGCACGGCACGATGGCTGGAGTCGAGCACGCGGCCCAGACGCAGCGCCACGTCAAATCGCTCGGAGATCAAATCGGCGTGGGTCGAAGAGGTCGACAGCTGGACACTCAGGTCAGGGTGCAAGGCGCGAAACAGCTCCAGCGCCGGCACCACTTTGGCCAGCGCATATTCCACCGTGGTAGTGATGCGCAATGTGCCCTTGAGTTCGGTGTGCTCGCTGCGCGCTTCGTCAATCGCCAGCCGGGCCGCTTCCAGCATGCTCAAGCAATGCACATAAAAACGCTCCCCCGCTTCAGTCAGCGCCAGCCGCCGGGTGTTGCGCGTGAGCAGGGTCACGCCCAGCTCAGCCTCGAGGCGCTTGATATTGAAGCTGACCACGGCACGGGTTTGCCCCAGTAAATCAGCCGCTGCGGTAAGGGATCCGGCTTCGACCACGGCCTTGAAGGTGTCGAACCGATCGAGGCTAACCATGTAATAACCCGCTAATTGTCAAAATATTTTTGACAATCTAGCAGCGGGCGGACGGTTCCTCCACCCGTTAAAGCTGCTTATTGTGCGCTCTGCTGACAAGGAGCCAACCATGGCCTACCGCAACAAGATCGCATTGGTGTATTTGCTGGGCTTTGCCCTGGATCTGGTGAACATGTTCGCCGCTGCCATTGCTTACCCGCAAATCAGCCAGGAACTACAGGCTTCGATTACGCAGCTGGCCTGGGTCGGCAATGCCTATATGCTCGGCCTGACACTGATCATTTTACCCAGCGTGTGGCTGGCAGCCGTGTTCGGTGAAAAACGCCTGATCATGGCCTCGCTGCTGATGTTCAGCGTGGCGTCATGGTGCGTGGCGCAGTCGGGTTCAATTGAAGCCCTGATTGGCTGGCGTCTGCTGCAGGGGCTGGCGGGTGGTTTGTTGATTCCGGTGGGGCAAGCCATGGTCTATCGCCACTTTCCCGTGCGGGAGCGGGCACGCCTGACTTCGGTGATCTTGCTGGTCGCGCTGCTGGTACCCGCCTTGTCGCCGGCAGTGGGCGGCTGGGTGGTCGAGGCCTGGTCGTGGCGCTGGGTGTTTTACGCCAACCTGCCACTGGCGCTGCTTGCCCTGTTACTGGCCGCTTGCTGGCTTGCCTCGGAGCCCCGCCCTGCTTCGCGCCCTGCGCTGAGTTATCAAAGCGTAACGGCGGGTGCCCTCGATATGGCGCGTTTGCTCAAAAGCCCGCTGCTGCGCGTCGCCATGCTGACCTATATGTTTATTCCCGGAATTTTTATCGGCACTCAACTGGTGAGCATTCTGTACCTGCATCAACTGGGCTTGAGTCCTGCACAAACTGGCGCGCTAATGCTGCCTTGGGCGCTGGCATCGGCACTGGGCATCAGTTTGAGCCGTTACCAATTCAACCGTCTGGGGCCAAAACCGCTGCTTGTACTGGGCATGACAGCTCAAGCCCTTGGCATCGGTCTACTGACCCGGATTGATGCTCAAGGCACCTGGCTGCCAATCGCCCTGTATGGCCTGATGGGCTTTGGTGGCAGCCTGTGCAGCAGCACTGCACAAAACACCGCCTTTATCGATATCACACCCGAGCACATGGGTCATGCCAGCGCACTATGGAACATCAACCGGCAATTGAGCTTTCTGCTCGGCCCGGCCCTGATGATGGCCCTGTTTGGTGCATTGACCGTAATCACCTCGACGCCCCACGCCTTTGCCCTATGCTTTGCCATCGGTTGTGCGTTGACGCTGGTGCCGCTGGTTCCCGTTCTACGCCTTGATACATCCCGCGTGCTGGCCTTGCTCGCACCCTGATCTGGAGATTGTGATGAGTGATTATAAGAGCTACTTCGACCTGGTAAGCGAAACCCACGTCGAGATTGAAGGCTGGTTTTCTGGCCTGGAGCCCGGCGTGCTGCCAGTTTTACTGGGACGTTTTTCGCCGCAGTTTTCGATGATTGCGCCCAGCGGGGCGGTGCTGGATATCGATGGCGTAGAAACACTGTTTGAACAACTGCGCGGTGCACGCCCGGGGCTGAACATCACCCTCAGCGAGTTCAAGGGCATTGCCCTGCATGCAGGCGGTGCCGTGGTCAGCTACCGCGAGCTGCAGGAGGAGCATAACGGCAACCGCACTGATCGGCGCGCTACCGTGGTATTCGAGAAAGACGCCAGCGGCAAGGTGCTGTGGCGGCATTTGCACGAGACATTCAGCGCGGATTAAACCTGTGGGAGCGAGCCTGCTCGCGAAGGCATCACGGCTGTGTACCGAACAGCAGCGCTGGCAGGCCAGTTCCCACAAGAATTGAGTTGAATCGGGTTACTCGGCCTTGCCCTGATCCACGATCACCGTACAGGTCGTACCCGCTGCCAGCAGGAAGCCATCGGGGATTTCGTCGATGTGAATGCGCACCGGCACCCGCTGGGCCAGACGCACCCAGTTGAACGTCGGGTTAACGTCGGCCACCAGCTCACGGCTTTCGGGGTTATCGCGGTCGTAGATACCCCGCGAGATGCTTTCCACATGGCCCTTTAATACTTCACCGCTCATCATTTGCAGGTCGGCTTTGTCGCCCACACGAATATGCGGCAGTTTGGTTTCCTCAAAGAAGCCATAAACCCAGAACGAATCCTGATCGATCACGGCCATTTTCGGATCGCCCACCCGCGCATAGTCGCCGCGATGCACATTGAGGTTGGTTACGTAGCCATCGACCGTGGCCAGTACCTTGGTGCGTTTGAGGTTGAGCTGCGCCGCGTCCAGTTGCGCCAGCGCGTGCTGGTAGTCGGCCAGAGCCGAATCGGCGATGTTGCTGGCGTCGTCACGGTTCTCGCGGGAGATCACCAGGCTGTCCATGTCAGCCCGACGATGGGCGTTGACCTTGCGCATTTCCCAGGTCGCCTTGCGGGAAGCCACCAGCGACTGGGCTTGCTTGACCATGATTTCGTAATGTTCAGGGTCGATTTCCAGCAGCACATCGCCCTTTTTCACCAACTGGTTATCCTTGACCGGCACGCCGACCACATAGCCGTTGACGTCGGCCGCCACGTTGATGATATCGGCCCGCACCCGTCCATCACGGGTCCACGGGGTGTTCATGTAATGTTCCCACAGGGTTCGGCCGATCCATATCGCAAGGGCCAAAACCAGCAAGGTGGCAAGCAGGCTGAAGAACTTTTTCATCGGATCGGTCTCAACGGTAAACAGTGAGCGCCATGGCGCCAAAAAGACAAGCAAACAGGCTCAGGCGCAGCAGCGCCGGGTGCCAGAAGAAGCGGTACAGGTCGTAGCCGGAAAACAGTCGGTCAAAGCCCCATGCCAACCCCGCCGCAATAAAAAACATCAGGGTCATGGTGGGCATGTAGACGCCGTGGAAGGCGATTTCACGAGGCATGTTCAAGTCCTTGCGGCTGGGCATAAGTGGCCAGCGGCGATTGCGGGTCAAGCAGTGATGTACGGATAAAATGCAGGTAGCTTTGCACCCGGACCAGCGCCGAGGTGTCGAAGTTGCGGGCAAAGGGTTCGTCGGTGGACTGCACGCGGCTGATGGCGTGGTCGACGGCGATCAACGCACGTTCCAGGTTGCTTTCGCTGGGGGCGATAAACAGCCGCACCAGCGCCCGGCCCATGACCCGGATGGCCTGACGCCACGGCTGGGCCTCGGCATACGCCGGGTGAACCGGCAAAATGGCCTGTTCCTTGCGCAGTTCGATAATGGCGTGACCGACTTCCAGCACCACAAACATCCAGCGCAGCAATTGGCGTTGAACCTGCGGCTTGCCAGCGGCCAGGCCATAAGCCTGATGCATCAGGTCGCGGGTACGGCTTTCCAGGCTGGAGCTCAGGCCGCGCAATTTGCCACTGATGGCATACACCACTTGCTCACGCAGATCCTGCTCCAGACGGCTCCACAACCAGCGGCTGTTGGGCGGCAGGATTATCGCACCGGCAGCAGCACACACCAGCATGCCCATGACCATCGCAATGTAGTCATTGATGAACTGGTACGGGTTGTAGATCGTCAGGTTGTCGGGGACCGAGCCGGTGCTGAAAAAGATCAGCAAGCCCAGGCCGACACCGGCGTAGTTGGCCCGCGAAGTAAGGAACGAACCGAGCACGATCACCGGCGCCAGCACCAGGCACAACAGCGGGAAACCGTCGATATGCGGCAGCACAAAGAACATTTCGACAAAGCCGATCAACGCCCCCAGGAAGGTCCCGCAGGCCATCTGAAAGGCCATGCGTTTGGGGTTGGGCGTGGCGGCCGACAAGCCCACCGTGGCGGCGGCGATCAGGGTCATCATGGCGCCGCTGGGCCAGGCGGTCATCACCCAGTAGGTGCCAAGCACGGCCAGGATAAACGCTGCCCGAATCCCGGAAGCGGCCGCCGACCACCAGTTGGTCTGCGAAATAAACGGTTGGTCCCAACGCTCCCGTTCGTGAGTGTGATCGGCCAGCGAGGCGTGGGTCAGCGCGTAGCTGTGCAGGTCGTCGACAAAACGGAACAGCAGCTCGTAGGCGGTGTTGAAGTCGAGGAAGTCAGACGGGCTGGGCTCGCTTTCCAGAAACTTGACCCGCAACGCACGGACATGCCCTGGCAGGCTCGCCTTGAAGGCATCCAGTTGCTCGGCGAGCAAGGCCGCGTCTTTATCGGTCAACGAGCGACCGGCATAAGTGTCGAGTAACTGCGCCAGGATCTCCAGTTCCGGTTCAATGGCCGAAACCACATCAACCACGCCACGGCTGCGCAAACGTGCGAGCAACTGGTGCAAGGCATTGAAGCGCGTGGTGATGGCCATAAATTCGCTGTTCAAACGACTCAGGCGGCCACTGCGACGACGCATGTGCGGGTCTTCGAAGACGGTCACGCTGCGCATGCCTTCCAGGCCTACGCTTTCACCGATAAAGCGCACGTTGCTGGCCTCATAGGCCTCCTGTGAGGACTGGCCGCGCAGGCCTTCGGCAACAAAACCGGCAAATACGCCAAAGCGTTTGTACAGCGCGTCATGCATGGCCGCGCCTGCGGTTTTCGGCAGGATGGCTGCGCTGACTACGGTGGAGCAGAGAATGCCCAGCGAGATTTCCAGCACCCGCCACACTGCGGCCATAAAGGCGCCATCGGGGTGGGCCAGGGCAGGCAAGCCGACCATTGCAGCGGTGTAACCGGCCAGCACAAAGCCATAAGCACGGAAGTTGCGGCAGCGGGCAGCACCGGCCGAGCAGATACCTACCCAGATCGCCATCGCACCGAGAAACAACACGGTGTTTTGTGCAAACAAGGCGATCAGCGCGACCATCACCGCCGAGCCGGTCAGGGTGCCCAAAAACCGGTAAAAGCTTTTGGCGAACACCTGACCGCTTTGCGGCTGCATCACGATAAACACGGTGATCATCGCCGTGCGCGGTTGCGGAAGCTCAAGACGCATGGCCAGCCACAGGGTCAAAAAAGCGGCGACCAGCACTTTGAAAATATGTACCCAGGTCACGCCATCGCTGCGTGCCCAGTCAAAAAAGCCACGGCGCCATTCCAGGGAATACAGCCAGCGTACCGGGGCGGGCAAGTGGTTCATCTACAGGCTCTCAAAATTAGCCATCGGGGGGGGTGTGATCAGGTTCAGTGGTTGAACAGCGCCATCACGGCCGGCGGCTTGTCGGGCACATAACGGTCGTCTTTGGGCACATCATTGCCAGCGCCAAGGCCGCCACCCAACGCTGTCACCAACTCGGCATGAGCACTCAGGCGGGCCGCCTGGACCTGTTGCTGGATCTGCTGCTGCTTGAACAAGAGGGTCTGGGCATTAAGCACGTTGAGGTAGTCGGTCAATCCGCGCTGGAACGCGACCACGGCGATGTCGTAGGTTTTTTGCGCGGCCTGCACCGATTCGGCAGCGAAGACCTGCTGTTTTTCCATCGACTCGCGTTTGATCAACTGGTCGGAAATGCCCTTTAGCGCAATCACCAACGTCTGGTTGTACTTGGCCACGGCCATGTCATAACCGCCAGAAGCCACACCCAGCTCCGAGCGCAGTCGACCACCGTCAAATATCGGCAGCGAGATTGCCGGGCCAACGTTGTAATTGAGCTTTTTGCCGGTCAGAAAACCCAGCGCGCTGCCACCGGTGGCCATAAAGCCGATGCTGCCCACCAGGTCTACGTTGGGGTAGAAACCGGCGTGCGCCACATCGATGCCGCGGGCCTGTGCTGCCACTTCCCAGCGGCTGGCAACCACGTCCGGGCGTTGCCCCAACAATTGCGCAGGCAAGGTCGATGGCAACTTGAGGGCCGTGTTCAAGGCAAGGGTCGGACGCTTCAGCCGTGCGCCATCGCCCGGGCCTTTGCCTGCCAACGCCGCAAGCTGGTTGCGGGTCAGGGCGATTTCTTCTTCCTGGGCATCAATCTGACGATGGATCTCGGGCAGCGGCGCTTGCGCCTGGCTGACCTCAAAATGGGTACCGATGCCACCGTCCAGACGCTTTTGCGCCAGGTCGAGAATTTGCTCTTGCTGATGCAAGGTCGATTCGACGATATCGAGCTGGGCGTAATGCAGCGACAGCTGGATGTAGGCGCGAATCACGTTGTTCTGCAGTTCGAGCTGGGCCTGACGACCTTCGGCAACACTCATGTGCGCCATGTCCACGGCCTGTTCGCTGGCATTGCTTTCGCGGCCCCACAGGTCCAGGGCAAAACTGAAGCCCAGCGCAGCGTTGTTGTCCCAGGTTGTGGAGTTGTCCAGCGCGCCCGGGCCATAGAATTGGTCCGACGGCCAGTTGTGCCGTTTGAGCGTCGACTCACCGTTTATTTGCAGCGACTCGGCCGACTCGGCAACACCGGCCATGGCTCTGGCCTGACGCACACGGGCTGCAGCCATTGCCATCGTTGGGCTACCCTGTACGGCAAGGCTGATCCACTCATCCAGTTGCGGGTCGCCATAAGCGTGCCACCATTGGGCTTTGGGCCAGTTTGCGTCTTTCGCGGCGCTTTGAATCGCCTCGTCGGTGGCCAAGGCATTGGCGGGAAGCATGCTGCCCTTGGGCGCAATGCCTCCAAAACCGATGCAGCCGTTTAATGCTAACGATAAAGCCAGAACACTGAGGGCTTTGAGCTCTCTGCTGATGCGACGCTGCACTGCTGCAAATTCCTGAAAGGAGGGGGGATGAGGCTTGAGATAGAGAAGTCTATGGCTTGGCGGGCACAACGATAAGCGGGCATAAATGTGAATCTTTATTACCGTTCTTGGGATAATCCGTTGGTCGAATGAAATGCGGCCTGTAAAGCCTGAAACTTCATGTCACAATTTGTTGCTGTGTAATTGGTTGCTGTCCCCTATATCGCCCCTTGAGAGCACTTCATGGACACTTTGCAAAACATGCGCGCCTTCAGTTGTGTGGCCGAAGCCGGAAGTTTCACGGCCGCAGCCGCCATGCTGGACACCACCACGGCCAACGTCTCGCGCGCGGTCTCCAACCTTGAGGCCCACCTGCAAACACGCCTGCTTAACCGCACCACCCGGCGCATCGCCCTGACTGAGGCCGGTAAACGCTACTTACAGCGTTGCGAGCAAATCCTGGCCTATGTCGAAGAAGCCGAAGCCGAGGCCAGCGACGCCCACTCGCGCCCCGCCGGGCAACTGAAAGTGCACACCATGACCGGCATCGGCCAGCACTTCGTGATCGACGCCATTGCCCGCTACCGCAAGGCCCACCCGGATGTGACCTTCGACCTGACCCTGGCCAACCGCGTGCCGGATCTGCTCAACGAGGGCTATGACGTGTCCATCGTGCTGGCCAGTGAACTGCCGGACTCGGGCTTTGTGTCCCAGCGTCTGGGCATTACCTACAGCATCGTCTGTGCATCGCCTGCTTATGTAAAAGCCAACGGTACGGCCAGCAAGCCCAGTGACCTGCTCAACCACTCCTGCCTGCGCCTGGTCAGCCCGGTGATTGCCCTGGACAAATGGGTGTTCGAAGGCCCGGAAGGCCAGGAAATGGTGCTGATCAATTCTTCGCCGTTTCTGGTCAACTCGGCCGACGCGATGAAAACTGCGATCACCAGCGGCATGGGCGTCGGCGTGCTGCCGGTTTACGCCGCCATCGAAGGCCTGCGCAACGGCACGCTGGTGCGCATGCTGCCCAAGTATCGCTCTCAGGAACTGAACCTGTACGCCATCTACCCGTCGCGCCAGTACCTGGATGCCAAGATCAAGACCTGGGTCGAATACCTGAAAAGCTCGTTGCCGGAAATTCTGGCGGCGCATCAGACTGAACTGGCCACCTATAGCTGATTGCGACTTTGTGGGAGCGGGCCAAGGATTGGCAGCGGACGGGCGAGAATGTTAGCGTGCTTACATTCCCGACAGCCGATGAGTCTTGTTCAGATGAGCCTTTCCAGCACCAAGAAAACCGTTCTTGCCTTCAGCCGCGTCACCCCCGAGATGATCGAGCGCCTGCAACAGGATTTCAACGTCATCGCGCCCAACCCCAAGCTGGGCGATATCAATGCCCAGTTCGAAGAGGCACTGCCCCACGCCCACGGTCTGATCGGCGTCGGCCGCAAACTCGGGCGCAAGCAGCTGGAAAATGCCCGGCAGCTGGAGGTCGTCTCCAGCGTCTCGGTGGGTTACGACAACTACGATGTCGATTACTTCAACGAACGCGGCATCATGCTCACCAATACCCCGGATGTGCTGACCGAAAGCACCGCCGACCTGGGTTTTACCCTGATCATGAGCAGCGCCCGTCGGGTCGCCGAGCTGGACGCCTGGACCAAGGCCGGCCAGTGGCAAGCCAGCGTGCCGCCGGCCCTGTTTGGCAGCGATGTGTACGGCAAGACCTTGGGCATTGTCGGCATGGGTAATATCGGCGCAGCCGTTGCCCGTCGCGGCCGCCTGGGTTTCAACATGCCAATCCTGTACAGCGGCAACAGCCGCAAGGCCGCACTTGAACAAGAATTGGGCGCACAATTTCGCAGCCTCGACCAGTTGCTGGCCGAAGCTGATTTCGTCTGTCTGGTCGTGCCCCTGAGCGAAAAGACCCGGCACCTGATCAGCCAGCGCGAACTCAAGCTGATGAAGCCAAGCGCCATTCTGGTGAATATCTCCCGTGGCCCGGTGGTCGACGAACCGGCACTGATCGAAGCCCTGCAAAACGGCACCATTCGCGGCGCCGGCCTGGACGTTTACGAGAAAGAACCGCTAAGCGAGTCACCGCTGTTCGCGTTGAAAAACGCCGTGACCCTGCCCCATATCGGCTCGGCCACCCACGAAACCCGTGAGGCGATGGCCAACCGCGCCCTGACCAACCTGCGCAGCGCCCTGCTGGGCGAACGCCCGCAAGATCTGGTCAACCCGCAGGTGTTCAAGGGCTGACGCAAGGTCTGTTGTGGGAGCGGGCTTGCTCGCGATTGGATCGCCGAGGTGTGATTGATACACCGCGTCGCTGCCATCGCGAGCAAGCCCGCTCCCACAAGATGGGGGCCGTCCTCACGCCAGCTTTGCCTGCAGGGCCACCGGCTTGGGTTTACGAAACACCAGCACATTGCCCAGCATCACCAGCACCAACCCGGCCAACGCCGGGGGGGTCCACTGGTAGCCTTCGGCAAAGGCCGACACATTCAGCGCCACCAGCGGGAACAATACCGTGCAGTAAGCAGCGCGCTCCGGGCCCATGCGCCCGACCAGTGTCAGGTACGCGGTAAAGCCGATCACCGAACCCGGTATCACCAGGTACAACAGCGAACCGATATAGCGCGTGTTCCATTCCATATCGAACGGGATACCCCTTAGCGCGCAGTACACCGCCAGCATGCTGGCACCATAAAGCATGCCCCAGGCGTTGGTGGTCAGCGGCTTGAGTCCGGCTTTCTGTTGCAGGCTCGACAGCATATTGCCCGCCGAAAAACACAGGGTACCAATCAACGCCAGCCCGAGCCCGAGGGCAATGTGCGGCGTCGCGGCATGCCCGCTCAACTCCGGCCAGAACAGCAAGCCCAACCCGAACATCCCCAATGCACCGCCAGCAATCACGTTGCGGGCGATTTTCTGCTTGAAGAAAATCCGCGCATTCAGCGCGTTCCACAGCGTGGCGGTAGAAAACACCACCGCGATCAGCCCCGTGGTCACCCACTGGCTGGCGGTCAAAAAGCACATAAAGTTGACGCAAAACAGGCACAGCCCCTGGGCCAGGCAAATCATGTGCCCGCGCCGGTTCATCACCTGCAACTTGCGGCTGAGTAACAGCACGGCAAACAGCACCAGCGCAGCCAGGCCAAAGCGGTAAACGATGGACACCGGTATCGCCACCACCCCCAATTGCAACTTGAGGGCGATCCAGGTGGTGCCCCAGATCAAGACAGTCATCACATACAAGAACAGGTTCATGGCGCACTCCAGACAATGGCCTTCAGTCTGGGCCTGCTGCGGTGCGCGCACTTGCAGATTCTTGCGCTTTTGTTGGCCCGGGGCTGGCAGCCGCAGCGCGACGGAGTAGGATGCGAACATGCCCGCATTCGATACCCTGCAAGTCTTCCAGTCCATGAACAGCTCGCCCAATGCCCGTCTGGAGCACAGTGCCGAACTGGGTGAAGGCATGGCTGCCGCTTTGTGGACCAACCACCACGATGCCCGTGAATATGAAGCACCGACGCACCACACCTTGTCGTGCTACATCTCCGGCGGCACCGGCACTTTCAGGCGCGAACAACCGGGCGCCAAGGGCTCACCGGGCAAGCTCTGCGTGCTGCCCGCCGATCATCAATCGGCGTGGGTGATCAATGGCGCAATACGCCTGGCCCATGTGTATGTCAGCCAGGAGCAATTTGCCCTGGGCTGCATCGCCCTGCTCGACCGCGAACCGCGGGAGATGCAACTGCGGGAACTGACCTTTCAGGATGACGAGCAGCAAACCCGCCGCTTTCATCAACTGATCCAGACCAACTGGGACGAACCCGGCGAACGCCTGCTCACCAGCAGCCTGGCCAGCGCCCTGCTCGACCATGCCGTACTGAGCCAGGTGGGCCTGCGCGAAGGGTTGCAACTCAAGGGCGGGCTTGCGGCCTTTCAGCGGCGCCAGCTAATCGAGTACATCGAACACCAATTGGCCGAGCCGTTGAGCATCGGCCACCTGGCAGCGCAGTGCGCGCTATCGCCATACCACTTTGCGCGCATGTTCCGCGAAAGCTTTGGCGTCCCGCCCCATCAATACCTGCTGGCCCGCCGCCTGGCCCGTGCCCGCGACCTGCTGCGCAACAGCACGCTGGCGCTGGGTGACGTGGCACTGGCCTGTGGTTTCGCCAGCGCCAGCCACTTCGCCAACCGCTTCAAGCAAAGCCTGGGCGGCACGCCGGGGGAGTATCGGGCGGTGTTCCGGTAACGCCGGCGGCCTTAGAACTCCAGAGTGCTGGAAAACGTGAGTTGCCGCGCATCGCCGATGGACACGAACGTGCGGCTGGCTGCCGAGGTGTAGTACGTGCGGTCGAAGAGGTTTTTGACGTTGACCTGGAACTTGACCTTTTGCCCTTCAACCTTGGTGTCGTAGGTGGCAAAGGCATCTGCCACGGTGTAGCCCGGCAGGTCGAAGTCGTTCAGGGCATCCCCCGCCCGTTCGCCTACATAGCGCGCACCCGCGCCTATGCGCAGTTTGTCACCGCCCACGATGCTGCCAAAGTCATACACCGCCGACAGCGAACCGCTGTTCTTGGCCACGTTCTGCAGGCGCATGCCCTGGTAGGTGGTGTCTTTGGTCACTTCGGCATCGGTGTAGGCATAGCTGCCGATCAGGCTCCACTGGTCCGTCAACTGACCGCTGACGTCCAGTTCCAGACCCCGCGAACGAACTTCACCCGCGGCCGAATAGGCGGTGACATCGTCCACCGTCGAAGACACCAATACATTGCGCTTTTTGATGTCGTACAAGGCCAGGGTGCCGGTGATGCGGCCCGGGATATCCAGCTTGGCCCCCAGTTCCCAGGATTTCGACTGCTCCGGCGCGATGGAGGAGTCCAGTACCACGCCGCCCGTCAGCGGAGCGATCGAGGAGTTGGGCTTGAACGATTCGGTATAGCTGCCATAGAACGACAGTTCATCGGTGTAGCGGTACACCAGCCCGGCCCGCGGAATCCATTTCACCCCGTTGGTATCGGTGCTGGCCTTGAACGGAATGCTTTTGCCCGCCAGTTGGTCGTATTTCTGAAAGCGTGCGCCCGCCACCAGAATCCATTGGTCGGTGAGATGGATCGAGTCCTGGGCGAACAGCGAATCACTGCGCAGCAGATCAGTCTGGTTGCTGTCGCTGGCGCTCACGGTGGTACCAGCGACTTCATTGCCATACACCGGGTTTTCGTAATTGAAGGTGGACTGGCTGTCCTGGCGGATCAGCTCGGCACGGTAGATTTTGCGGTATTCGTCGTCCACGCCAAACACCAGGTCATGCTGCATGCCAGCAGCCTGAACCTTGCCCTGCAAGCTGAAGGTGCTGAAGCGATCGGTGGTGATCGCGCCTTTGGTGCCGTCCATTTTGCGCGTCAGGGTGCCGTCGGAGTTGACCTTGGTAACCCGAACCTGGCTGGCGTCATAGGTTTCACGGTTCCAGCTGTAACCGAAATGGGCTTTCCAGTCGTCGTTGAGGTCGTGATCGACTTCAAGGCGGTACAGGTCCGAGCGCCCTTCCATGTTGTTGAACGGCTCGTCCAGGCGGCGAGTGGCCGGAATGTCCAGCGGATGATTGGTCGCCGGATTGATGGCCGTGCCACGGTCGAACGGGGTCAGAAATTCGCGATGCTCATACGCCAGCAGTACCTGAGTGTTGTCGCCATACCAGGCCAGCGACGGCGCGATCAGGGTTTCGCGATGCACACCAAAATTGCGCCAGTAATCTTCGTCTTCATGGTCGATGATCATCCGGTAGGCCAGCCCCGAATCACCCAGCGGCCCGGTGCTGTCGAGGCTGCCGCCCCCGCCGTTTTTACCCGCACCGTAGGTTGAGCCGCGCACTGTCACAGCGTTGTACTGCTCCAGCTGCGGCTTTTTGCTGACCACGTTGACGACACCGCCCGGGTCCTGAATCCCGTAGAGCAGCGAGGCCGGGCCCTTGAGCACCTCGACCCGCTCAGTGGCAGCGTTCATGGCCCGGCCCTGCACCAACGGCATGCCGTCGCGCATGATCGAGCCGTCTCGGTTATCGCCAAAGCCGCGCTTCATCACCGAGTCCTGGGTGCTGCCCAGCGTGTTGCCCTGGGTGATGCCGCTGACATTGTTCAGGGCATCATCCAGATTGCGCGGTGCCTGGTCGCGAATCACCTGGGCGGCAACCACGTTGATGGTTTGCGGCACTTCCATGGACGAGCCCGTACCGCGCATCACCGAAGTGGTGGCTGGCGGCTGGTAGCTGGTGTCGGTTGAGGCCAGCGAGGTAATGCTGGTGGCCCCCAGGTTCAGGGCCCCTGCCGTGGGTTGGGGTTCGAGGGCAAAGGTGTTGGCGTCAGTGCGGCGCACGTTGAAGCCCGACTGCGCGAGCAACTGCTGCAAGGCCTGGTCGGCACTCATGCGCCCCTTGACCGCCGGCGCTTGCAGGCCAAAGGGAGCTTCGTCGGTGTAAACCACGCTCAGGCCGGTTAGCCGGGAAAAGTCATTGAGCGCCTGGGGCAGCGGTTTGGCTGGCTGGTTGAAATCAAACAATGCACCAGCCTGCTGTTGCGGCGACTCGGCAGCCATTGCCGTGTAAAGCGGGTTGAGCGCCAGCCCGGCCATCACGAATGCAGAAGCTCCCAACCACTGTTTCACCGAACTTGCCCTGGACTTCATGCTCATGACCTGTATGTCGACCTGATACGGAATACGAATTCTTCGCATTTTCAAGCACTACACGGATGGAGCCGGGAGTTACCTCACCCTGCAATGAAAAAAAATGTGTATTCCGTCTTTTCCCCTCACCCCAACCCTCTCCCCAGGGAGAGGGAGCTGACCACATGCACATTCAGGAACACCACTAATCAGCCGTTGGGGTGAGGGCAAGCCATCAACGCAACACAATCAGCCCGAGCACGTTGTGCTGTTCAAACCCGAGCACGCCCTGCAATGAATTGAGCACCGCTTGCGGGTCCTGGCTGGGGAAACTGCCGCTGATCTTCCTGGCACCCAACTCAGTGTTGAGCAGTACAATCTGGCCCGGGTAATAACGCTTGAGATCGGCCACAACATCAACCAGCGGGGTTTTGTAATAGCTCAGCCAGCCCGAGCGCCAGCCCAGGCGTGCCTGGCTGTCGACGCGATGCACTGCATCGGTAACCCCGGCGTCGTAGGCTATTTGCTGATCGGCAGTAAGGATCTGCTGCGCTGCATTCTTGCCCGCCTTGACCCCTACCCGCCCGGACAACACGGTGACTTGCGCACCACCCGGTTGCAGGCGTACTTCAAACTCGGTGCCCAGTACCCGTGCTTCACCACCGTCGGCATCCACTACAAATGGCTCGCCGGTGTGGGTCACGTGAAAAAAGGCCACGCCGCGGCGCAACTGCACATGGCGCTCACCGCCACTGAAGTTCACCGCAATGGCGCTGTCGGCATCCAGCGTGACCTGCGATTGATCGGCCAGCACCACAGTGCGAACTTGCCCCGGCGCACTCACATAGTCCGCGCCCAGATCGTCCACCCAGCGCGCCGGCTGCCAACCGGCAAACACACCGACCATCAGCAGCAGGCACGCCGCAATGGCCAACCCGCCAGACCAGTGCCGCAAGCGGCTGCGCCGGGACTTATCCATTGCCGACAGGTAACGCTGCATGACCAGCGACTCTTCGTCGGCCAGAGTGGCACCTGCGACTTCGCTTAATTCCCACACCACCTGGGCCTGGGCATAGGCCTCGGCATGGGCCGGGTCAGCCAGCAGCCAGCGACTGAAAGTGGCCTGATCGCCGCTGTCCGGTTGATCATGCAACACACTGAGCCATGCCAGCGCGGCGCGCTCTTGCTCGGCAGTAACGGCAACTCTTGTACGACTGATCACAACGCTGTCCCTGATGGCGGCTCTCGCAGGCTGGCCTTGCAGGCCTCCAGGGCGCGCATCATATGTTTTTCGACAGCGCTTTGGGACACCCCCATGACCTTGGCGATCTCGGCATAGGTGCGACCGTGAATGCGGTTGAGCAGAAAAATATGCCGCGTGCGCTCGGGCAGGCTGCGCAGGGCCGCCTCGACCTGGCGCAAATCATTGCCGGCCTCCAGGGCTGCCTGAGGCTCACAGCTTTTGGCGTCAGGTTCGGGTTGCCAGTGATGGCTGACGCGCTCACGCGTGCCCTCGCTGCGCAAATGGTCGATGGCGATATTGCCCGCACAGCGCAACAGATAGGTGCTGAGCTCTTCAACCTGCACCAGTGGCCGCCGCCAGAAACGCAGGAACAGGTCCTGCACCAGATCGGCAGCCGTGGCCCGGCAACCCACGCGGCGGCTCACCAGCGCCTCCATTTGCGCACGCTGGGTCAAAAACACCTGCAGAAAATGCGCTCGTCCCTGGCGCGGTTCACTGTTGGGGCCATCCTTGAGTTCGGGTGGGGTCATGGAGATCGATGCGCAGGTCAAAAGGAAAGCGATACTAATGATAAATATTCTCATATGCAAAAGCAGATGACGGGCTGCGTGACAGCCATTGATAAGTGGTGATTGCTCAATGCAATAAGCCACCACTACAATGCGAACAATTCTTGTTCTCTAAAGCGCTATTCAGCGCAGCCGGAGTGGTCGTTGTCGCAGTCAAACACCGTCGAGGTTCTGTATCAGGACCACCACAGCTGGCTCACGGGCTGGCTGCGGCGCAAGCTGGGCTGCCCGCAAAATGCCGCCGACCTGGCCCAGGACACTTTCATGCGCCTGCTGACCGCGCGCGAAACCCCACCCCTGACTGAACCCCGGGCGTTTTTGACCGTGGTCGCCAAGCGCGTGCTGTTCAACCACTACCGTCGCCAGGACCTGGAGCGTGCTTACCTGCAGGCACTGGCCGAGATGCCCGAACAGGTCGCTCCCAGTGAAGAAGAACGCGCGATCATTCTGCAAACCCTGATTGAACTCGATCAGTTGCTCGACGGCCTGCCCTCCCCGGTAAAACGGGCGTTTTTGCTGGCCCAGGTCGATGGTCTGAGCTACGCCGAAATTGGCGCTCAACTGGGCATTTCGATTGCCACGGTCAAACGTCATTTGAGCAAGGCAGCCCTGCGCTGCTACTTCGCCCTGTGAACGGTGCATTCAATGCACCGCCCGACATCGGCACGGCGGTGGCCGAACAAGCAGTCAGCTGGCTGATAGAAATGCAGGGCGGTGCGCTCAGCCCCAGGCGCCAGCAGGCCTGGGAGCAATGGCTACACGCCCATGCTGAACACCAGCGGGCGTGGGAGCATATCCAGCGCATCAACCAGCGCTTGCGCGGTTTATCGTCGCCACTGGCCCATGCGGCCTTGAACGCGCCTAAAAGCAGCAGCCGCCGTCAGGCATTGAAGCTGTTGCTGCTTTTAGGCGCAGGCACGGCATTGACCTGGGGCCTGCGCGAGCAGTTGCCCGTCACCCCGTTGCTGGCAGACTTCAGCAGCCCGGTGGGCCAGCGGCGCAACGTGCAACTGCATGATGGCAGCCAGCTCCAGCTCAACACCGCCAGTGCGGTGGATGTGCAATTTGATGCACAGCAGCGGGTCATCCGCCTGCTCGAAGGCGAAATGCTGCTGACTGCCGCCAGAGATTCGCGGCCTTTGCGGGTGCTCACCGCCCACGGCAGCTTGCAGCCCCAGGGCGCGCGCCTGAATGTACGCCAATTTGACGACCGTACTGAAGTCGCTGTGTTCGATGGTCGGGTTGCGTTGATGCCAACGGCGCATACGGGCAGTGCACTATGGGTTGAGCCGCACCAGCAACTGAGCTTCAACCGCCTGGCCTGGAATGCTCCACGCCCGCTCGATGCCGGGAGCGGTGCATGGACTGACGGCATGCTGGTGGCTGCGCATATGCGCCTGGCGGACTTTCTCGCCGAACTGGGTCGCTATCGCCGTGGCCAGCTCAACTGTGACCCGAGCGTCGCCAACCTGCTGATCTCCGGCACCTACCCGGTGGACGACAGTGAGCGCGTGCTGGACCTGCTGGCGGTCAGCTTGCCGGTGCGGATCAAGCGCTTTACCCGCTATTGGGTAACGGTGGAAGCACGGGTGTAACGTGCATTCTCCCCTTGTGGGAGCGAGCCTGCTCGCGAAGGTCGTTGACGCAGACCATCGCGAGCAGGCTCGTTCCCACACGCATCTGAATTTAAATTAAAAAATGAGCTGATTTCGGATCTGGCGTGACAGAGAAGGTAAGCCACTTCGATTCTCATCCTCACAGGATCCCTTCATGCCCGCTCAGCCCTTCCGCCTTACGTCCCTGGCCCGTTTGCTACTGGGTGCCAGTTTGAGTTTCAGCGTCTTGCCGATGGCGTTTGCCGACACCAAGGCTTACCACATCGCACCTTCTACGCTGGAAAACGCTCTCAACCAGTTCGGACGCGAAGCCGGGGTACTGATTTCGTTCAGCTCCGCCGCCGCCAGCGGTCTTCAAAGCAAGGGCCTGGAAGGCACCTACGACCCTGAACAAGGTCTGCAAGCCCTGCTTGAAGGCACCGGCCTGCAAGCCCGCGCCGAAGGCCAGGGGGCGTTCAGCCTACAGCCGGCAACTGCCTCAACGGCACCGGCAAGCATTGAGCTGGGCGCGTCCAGCGTGGTCGGTGACTGGCTCGGCGACGCCGCGCAGACCGATGTGTTCGAACATCCCGGCGCCCGTGACGTGATCCGCCGTGAAGAGTTCGAACGCCAGGGCGCCACCAGTGCCCGCGAAGTGCTCAACCGCATCCCTGGCGTCAACGCCCCGGAAAACAACGGCACCGGCAGCCATGACATGGCCCTGAACTTCGGTATCCGCGGGCTCAACCCGCGCCTGGCAACCCGGTCGACCGTGTTGATGGACGGCATTCCGGTGCCCTTCGCCCCCTACGGTCAGCCACAGCTGTCGTTTGCTCCCATCAGCATGGGTAATATGGATGCGGTGGACGTGGTGCGTGGCGGCGGTGCCGTGCGTTATGGCCCGCAGAACGTCGGCGGCATCGTCAACTTCGTGACCCGCGCCATTCCTGACGAGCCGACGGTAAAAGTCGGCCTGCAAACCGAAACCAGCCCGTCGTCCACCCAGGACGGCTTCAAGAAAACCGCCAACCTGCTGGCAGGCGGCACGGCCGACAACGGCCTGGGCGGCGCCCTGCTGTACTCCGGCGTGCGTGGCGGCGACTGGCGCCAGCACAGCGACACGCGCATCGACGACTTGATCCTCAAAGGCAACTACCAGATCGACGAAGCCAACAGCCTGCACGCCATGGCCCAGTACTACGATGGCGAAGCCGATATGCCCGGCGGCCTGAGCACTGCTGCCTACAAGGCTGACCCCTATCAATCGACCCGCCCCAACGACAAGTTCTGGGGCCGTCGCACCCTGGTCAACTTCGGCTATCGCTACCAGGAAGATCGACGTGAGTTCACGGTCAATAGCTTCTTCACCAAGACCCTGCGCAGCGGCTATCTCGACCAGGGCAGCTTCCTTTCGCTGTCCCCCCGCGAATACTGGGTGCGCGGTATCGAAACCCGCGTCGCCCAAGGCTTTGATCTGGGCAACAGCAGCCACGAAGTAGGCGCGGGTTATCGCTACATCAACGAAGCCGGCCATGAACTGCGCTACCGCACGCCGATTGCCGCCAACGAACTGCCCACCACCAACAGCCGCAATGACCGCGACACCCGTGGCGCCACCGAGGCCCATGCGTTCTTTATCGATGACAAGATCGACATCGGCAAATGGACCTTCACCCCCGGCATTCGCTACGAAATGATCGAACAGCAGCAAACCAACCTGCTGACCAACGTCAAATACAAGGGCGACTACAACACCCCGCTGCCAGCCCTGAACGTGATGTACCACGTCACCGACAGCTGGAATCTGTACGCCAACACCGAAGGGTCCTTCGGTAGCGTGCAGTACAGCCAGATGCCCAACCGCGTGACCGGCGGCGAAGTCAAACCGGAAAAAGCCCGCACCTGGGAACTTGGCACACGCTACGACAACGGCAACCTGCGCGCGGAGATCGGCGCATTTTTGATCAATTTCAACAATCAATACGATAGCAACCAGACCACCGACACAGTGATCGCACGGGGCAAGACCCGTCATCAGGGTATCGAGGCCAGCGTCAACTACGCACTCGACGGTCTGAGCCCGATACTGGCGGGGTTCGACGTGTACGCGACCTATGCCTATGTTGATGCGACTATCCGCGAAGATGGGCCGAATAAAGGCAATCGCGTGCCGTTCTCCTCGAAAAATAAAGGCAGCATCGGCGTCGGTTATACCGAAGGCCCGTGGAAAGCCAACCTCGACAGCACCTTCCAGAGCAACCAGTTCGCTGACAACGCCAACACCCGCGCCGAAAGCGCCGACGGCAGCACCGGCCTGATCCCTGGTTACATGGTGTTCAACAGCCGAGTGGGCTATGACTTTGGCCACCAACTGTCTGACCTGAACGTGGCGGTCGGGGTGAAAAACATCCTCAACCACGAGTACTACACCCGCTCGTTTGACGACAACAACAAGGGCAAATACGTGGGCGAGCCACGCACGCTCTATGTGCAGACTTCTGTCGCATTTTGATTTAAATCGGCTAAAGCCCGCACACGCGGGCTTTTCCTACAGACAAAGACTGACACCGGTCACGACTTGAAAGACTTCCTGAAAATAGTGCTTGAAATATTTGCTCATCGGCCCAAACACTGTAACTGAGCGATGACGATGAACCTTTGTACACTCAAGGCCGTCAGACCTCACACGAGCACGCTTATATAAGGGAAGAACTATGCTTACTCACGTCTTTTCCGATAAACACATCGACAGTGACAAACGCACCCAAGACTGGGTTACCGCTACTGTTGAAGTCACGCTCGAACGCCATTTGGAAAATCTGACCCGGGTCGAGGTCCATCTCAGTGATGAAAATGGTGGCAAGTCCGGTCCCAAGGACAAACGCTGCAAAATGGAGGCTCGACCTAAAGGACACCAGCCAATTCTTGTTTCCCACGACGCTGATTCGCTGACCCAGGCCGTGGAGGGTGCCGCCCAGAAGCTGGAGCACGCTCTGGAACACCTGTTCGGCAAGCTGCGTGGCAAACGCACAACCACCCTCGCCCCGGAAGGGTTTGAGGCAAAAGAGCCAAAGCAGACCGCTGATGACTTGCTCGAAGAAGAGTTTCTAGAGAAAGAAAAAGAACTCGATAAAATCAGCTGATTCAGCGTCCAGGACGCACAAAAAAAGCGGGCCCACTTCGGTGGGCCCGCCTTTTTCATGCCTGCCAACAACCTAGAGTTCGCCCTTCTCCACTTCCGGATGCTCACCTGAGCCGGCGCCGGTCTTGCGATGGGGGTTCTCGATCTTCACCGACGGGAACTGCGACGAGGCATAGCGCACCACCAGAATGGCAAACGCCAGCAACAGGATCGCCCCGGTCAGGTACACCACGCCCATGTCCGGCGGATTGTGATGGGATACGTTGGAAATCAGCAAACGGGTCAGCGCCGTGATTGCCACATAAATCAGAAAGCGCACGGGCATGTGGTTGGTCTTGAACAATGATACTATTTCTAACATTCACGTTAGAGGTGTGTCATGACGACCCGAACCCCCGCAGGCTATGCTTATATCCGCCATTCGACCAAGCGGCAAGGTGGCGATGACAAGGACTCTGTGACACGTCAGAAGGAGTCTATTCGTGCCCTTGCAGAGCATCATAAGGTAGAGATACCTGACGAAAATTTCTTCTATGAAAATGGCGTGTCTGCATACAGCGGCAAGAACCTCACGCATGGCAAACTCAAGGATCTGATTGACCAGATAGCGAGCCTTCGCATTCGTCCGGGAGATTACGTGTTCGTTGAGTCCATCGACCGCCTGTCACGTCAGAGGCTCCTACAGGCGAAGGAACTGGTGAATGGAATCCTTGAAAAAGGCATCATTCTTGTCACCACTATCGACAATCAGCGCTATGAAAAAGCCTCTGATACGAACGGCATTGATGACCTTTCGCAAGACATTCTTCTGTCTGTAATTGCGAAGCGCGCACACGAAGAATCCAGAACGAAAAGCGTTAGGCGTTTGTCGGCATGGACAAAGGCAAAGAACGCTGCAGTCGAAAATCAGGTTCCATTCAATGCGAAACGCCCTCCTTTCGGCGTGCGCTATAACGAATCAACGAATCGATTTGAGCCACATCCTGAACAGGTGGCCGAGCTAACCAAGATTTTCGAGTCGCTAAAGCTGCAAGGTGTTACAGCCACGATTAAGGAAATCAATAAAGATTCAATGGTTCGTTGGACGAACAATCGAGTCAAAAATATATTTGAAACTAAATACCCCCTTGGGTTTATGTATTCTCAAGTAAAAAAAGAAGGAAAAATGGTTTTCGATAAATACATTGAAAACTATTACCCTCAAATCATTAGTTACGAATTGTTTGAACAAGCCCGCCAATCAATGCAAAGCCGCAGGGTTCATCGTCGTGCGGGACGTGCCAGCCAAGACAATACCAACATTTTTCGCCACACTGCTATGTGCGGAATATGCAATGAATCAATGTTTTTCGCAAACCATTTTGGAAGTACAACCAAGCGTTATTTCTATATGAGTTGCAGAAGTAATTTCGAGCAAGAAGAAAAATGCGGAAATCGTTTTCGCTATGATTATGCCGTTGCGGTATTGCTTCATATGATTGGCTCAACGTTTTTCTGGGATTATCTTTCCAAGAAACCCGCTCTATTTGAGGCTGTAAAAAAATCAGAATTCTCTGTAGGAACAGCGAATGGAACCAAAATTGAAACACCAGAAGAAATGGATAATTATGCAAAAATCGGTAAGCAATTCATGCGTTTTCTTGAAGGCAACAATGAAAGTAAATCTTTAAACAAAGAAAAGATTGAGAAAGAGATTATTTTCTCTCGTAAGAAAATGACATTGGAAAACCTTGAAAAAACCGTAGAGTCAATTACCGATGGAGCAGTACCAGCCGCAATCCTGAAAATGCTTATGAAAGCAGAGACAGAAGTAGCGAAGGCAAAGGAAGAGCTTGAAATTCTGACAGTGAATTCAATTGACACGTCAGCAAAACTGAATGTTAAGAGCGTTGAAGATTTTGTATCACTATTCAAAACTGAGCATGGACGCTTAGAAATCATCAACTTCCTCGCCACGAATGGGCTAACCTTTTATTTCAATTTCGAAAAGAAGACGAAGATGCTTGAAGCGAAAGTTGCGGTTAACAAAGAGGTGATGGCTACCTACAACATAAAAACGGAGATTGACGTTTTAGAACAGTATGGATTTGGGAATCTGGCAGAAGAATTCAAAACAACTATTTAATAAAACGATTTTATCCGCTTTTTAACAAGCGACGGCTCATCACCTCACACGCACTACCCTTCCCGCGCAGCGGAGTGGCTTCTACAAGGCATTGCACCTCACAGAAGCCACACCACCATCAAATCATTCCATTTCGAGCTTGTATGGCTTGGATTTCGCCACAGTCTGAAATTTGTTCGACTTCTCATCGAAGACAACAACCCCATCGCTCTGAACCATGTCAGTGCCTTTATAGTCGAGACTGGACATAAAAATCATGTTGCTCGAAGCCTGATGAGCTTTCCCGCCGCTGACTTTCGGCAGTTCAGTTTTGTCGGTAGGGAACTGCATCGGAGCCTTGTATACCTTGCCGTTATTCACATCGATAAATGCCGTAGATTGGCAGCCAGTGCCACAGCCAAACGAAGTGACGACGAAGTGCCCAGCAAAGTTAGCTTTCTGGCCCACGACACGCTCAACAGCCTCTTTGGACTTCCAGTAACCTGCAAGGTCAGGGTTCGACTTCCAGTCAATCTTACTCACTGCCTTGGTAGACACGGCAGAGGCCGGATAAGCCTCAAATTTGAAGCGTTCATCAGCACCCGCACTCATAGCGCCCATAGCACAGCCAATCAGCACCAAACCGCTCAAAATCCGTTTCATGTGGCTTACTCAATGATTTCAATGAGCCATCAAAATAGCTCTAGCTAGGAAGCCACGCAATCAGTAAATGCTATTATTATAAAAACAACCTTTATTCACATGAAAAATCAGCAGCAAGAAATTCAGCACATCAATAATGCATTACGCGCTTCAATCAATCCAAACGATAGTGATTCGTGCATTTTCCCTCGCTCCTTTATTCAGTCCATGAAGTCAGTCAACGCTGATTCAGTCATCGACGCAATGAAAGCCCCGGCTTTGCAGAAAGAATATTTCTCAGAAGGCTACTCACACTCAATCTTTGAAAAGACAGAAAAAGGTAAAGACCAATATGCACAAGCACACCTAAACGCTTTGCAGATTGCTGTCGCCATCAGAAATGAAGCGCCTCTTTTCTACGATGAAATGAAGAAATTCAGCAGAATCGTTCACGAAGCTAACAAGCAGGCGCAGGCGAATGGCGTTTCGAATGGGTACGACAACAACTATTTAGCATTAGCAGAGCGAGGGCTTTCAAACAAGCTTCTTCAAGCCTACCCATCGATTGATTCTGATGCAAAACCTAAGCGAAAAACTCTCAAACCTTAAACAGGCACCTAATGGTGCTTTTTTATTGACTAAAGATAAAATCCTTTTCTGATATCCAAAAAATCAAAATCAAAAGGTTTTGATATCCCTTCAGTCTAAAAATCACAGATCTATTCTTTTACTAAAGGGCTGAATTAATCCATGATCCGTTTCAGTTCTTACGCACGTCAGACGTAATTAGGACGTGAATAAGACGTAGGTAATAAATATTTCTGATTTATTTTTAACTTTTTTCTCACTAACGTAAGAATTTAGAAAAATAAATGATATAACTTTAAACATAACCAAATTATTAATAGAGAAATCACAATGAATCAATCAGTAAATTTCGAAACAAAACCACTAATACCAGCGTTGCAAGCTGCAAAAATTCTTGCTTGGATTAGCCACAAAAGCATTTGCAAATCCACAGCCATAGCGAATCTCACTCATGCTTTAGTTTTTCAAGGAATGCGCGTTTTAATCGTAGACACAGATGGCGTACCGACAATCCAGATGTTTTTCGAGCAGCACAAAGAAGAAACAGAAAATCGTATCGCTAAAAACAAAGCGAAGGTAAATGCTCTTCAAGAAAAAGGCCGCGCAGTTTCTCAGGCATTGCTAGACCAAATCGAATATGACGAGTTTGCTATCGAAAACCGTCCTGTTGTGATTGCACGCAGTCTTCACGAATTAGACGCTCAGTTCGACGTTATCAAGCGTGAATACGCTAATTTCGACTACATCATTGTTGACGTTCCAGCCAAGGTTCTTGACTCGAAAAATAACCCAATCAAAGAAATCAAGCGCTTAATCAGTTTCAGTAACCTCGTTATCACTCCTTATAAAGGTGATAACCAAAACGCTGTAACTGCTGTAACTGTATCCAGCATCATCGAAGATTTGAAGTACGACGCTGTAAGTCTTGGCGGAAAATTCAACACAAAAGTACGTTCACTTCTAGCGTTCGAACCAGCACGCATCAAGGCAAATGCGAAAGAAGTCAGCGCAAACCTCACGCTCACTGATACATCCACTACGGCTGCAAGGCTCGCACGTAATGCAGAGCGTAAAGCCCTGAAAGAAATCGACCGTAACAGTCAGATGATGGCAGACATAAAGCAATTCGGAGAGGTTTTTGGCGAGCATCAAATGCCGCTAAATGCCCCGTTGGTTTTCCGCTCGGTTTACCCGAATCAGTTCAACAAAGGTCAATCAATCTACAACGCTACAACCGATTCAGCAAAGCTTGCTCAGACTGAATTCAACCTAGTAGTCGATGCAATCCTTTCTGCATTCGACGAAGAACCAGAAGCTGTTGAGGCTTCTGAAAACCAAACAATCACAATCACAAACTAAAACAGGAGAATTATTATGACATTCGATATAAAAGCAGTTAAAGCACGCGCAGAAGCAAAAAGAGCAGAGAACCCACAACCACAAGAAATCCAGCCAGAAGCCGTGGTTGTGAATCTGGCCCCTGCTGTTATCAGAACCAAGGCAGAGGCGGCTCTCATCGACCTCAACGCTGTTAAGCGTGGCAACAAGAACGTGAGGAAGACTCTTTCCTACACAAGCCATGCAGCGCGCTCAGTAGAGCTGATAGCCGATATTTTCGACACTGACCGCTACGAAACCTCACTCTTTGCAGCCCTTGGAGCAGACATTGAAATCCTCAACCGTCTACGTTTGTTGGCTTTGGATAACCCTGACCTCAAAAAGATATTCATCGATTTGGAAGACCGCATGGATTACGAGGACAGGATTTTCAAGAACCTTGCTGACAAGGAATTGGCAAGAACTTAAAGCAACAGATACAAACCCCCAGCCCCTTAAACGGGGCTTTTTATTGCCACCATTTTGAACGTCCTATGCACGTCTGACGTACATAAGACTAACGAAACCCTTGTAAACGTTACGTCTGACGTTCGTCTCACCTACGTCATAATTAACTCTCACTTAAATAAGAAATAAGTCAGAAATAAATTGCTTAACTGCAAATTGGCAGTTTTCATAATGGTATAATTTGTGTATAGGAAGAGAAAATCTTTCTAAATAACCAAAAACCGGAGCTATAAAATGATAAATAATAATTCTAAAATCGCGAACCAATTCTTAAATGACTTAGGCAATTTCAAAAACGACATAAAGCCTTTTAACAATATTTCAGTACAAGACGTAAATGACACAGTGGTCATTTTGAAAAACGAAGTAACAGGCAAGTCTTCAAATTACAGCAAGTACGACCTTGCGGAATCCATCGCATTCAGATTGGATATAGGGATTTTCAACGAGCAAGAAGTAACAAAAGAAAACGCACAAAGCAAATTCTCAGAGTTATGCACCCTTCTCGTTTAAACCCCCGAGAATCAAAGCAGCCCTTGAAGGGCTTTATTTGTGCCTGATGTTTAGGTTTGACAACCTTCACACCTAAATCGCACCTACGTCTGACGAACGTCAAACCCAGTAAATACAGGCATTTCATGTCAATGAGCGCCAATGTCCTACCTCCGTCAGACCTATTTCTTACCTCATCGCACCTATAAATCAGACGCTCTGTGTTGAATTTCAGAGATTTCAACGGGGGATTACTCAGCAGAATTCACCACAGCGCGCCATAAATACCCTCATTTACGTAAGACGTAGGTATTAACTTAATCAGAAACAAGTAAGAAACAAATCAGAATAACGTAATATATTTGAAAATAATTGCCACTAAGAACTTGATTTAATTTTTAATTTGAGATGGATTGGACACCAGCGAAGATGACTCAGTGCGAAGATAGATGCCACAGGATTGGTCAGAAGGACTCTGTGAACGTGGTTAACCTTGTCATTGAGAATTCGATTGATGATTTCTTGACTAGCATTCTTCACAACAAAAGAATCGTTATCAGTAAATTGTTGTATGAAGGTGATGACCAAAATGCTGAATACATTGACTATGACTTGTTCGACCTGTTCAATTATTTTGGATTATCGAAAGCAGCATAATCAAGCCCTACGGGGCTTTTTTGTTGAATACTATAATGTTTGTATAGGTGTGATTAACGTCAGACGTACATAAGACGCACGTAAGAAAAAGATATGACAATATTTCGTTAAGTGGAAATTCAGAGAATGCGGAATGGTATAATTCTCGATATAACCAAATTACTTAATCATGAAAAACGCACAACCGAACCCTGTACCAGTAGTTAAACCAAATCAAAACAAACCACTGATTAATCTTTACCTTGATTTTTTCTGCACTTCTATCTGTCGAGACACGATAAAGAAACTCGCTGAATCCAAACCTCACTAACACCCCTTCCCCCGCTTCAGCGGGATTGGCTTTCTCAAATCGTAGGCAAAAAAAAGCCACTGCTTAAAGTGGCTAGAATTAATGTGCTTGTCGAATGGATTTGTAGTAGAAGGCTTTGTGGATTAAATCAGCATGTACCTTCATAGCGTAATAGCCCACTGCACCAACAACAAAATACGCTGCTGCAAATGAGTACAGAACAGTGAAATAAGCATCTAAATCTCTACCCATGAATGTCCTTCTTGCTGAATTATAAGCATTTATGCTGTACGAGTCGTTAAACCAAAACTTAATCTCTGGTGCAAAACTGTAAATATCCACTCCGAAAAAGTTCATTTTGGCTGTTTGATATGTCGCAATCAAAAACACGAACGCCATCAGGTATTTGAATTTATCCATGTAAGAATGGATTTTCGCTTCTCTGTTTGTTCTCCCAATGTCACCAACGCTCATGCCTTTATCGACATACTTAAAAAATCTGACAAGCATTGAGACAAGAATTGCACACAAGGGAGGGAACAGCATGATTTTTGTCATGTCTGCGTGTATGCCATTTGGTCCGGTCAAAATCCCTTCAAACAGCAGGAATTTCAAGAAGAACAATGCAAGGCACGCTATGCCGTAATACACACCATATATTGTTAAATCTTCAAACCTTCGTGTTGACGCTTTCAATTGGTTATTCATTATTTAATCCTCTTGCAATCCCTTTTAATGCAATTATACCATTTATTAATTCATTTATAACTCTAGAGCGACAAACAAACAAGACCCATTCATCGCCCAGCAAATTAACTGAAAACTTTTCTATTCATATCTCTGAATTTACCTGCCACTTTCTCATATCCTGCAGCGGCTTCTTGAGCTGCATTAATAAATGTTTGAACCTTGAACATCTTCTCTAACGAATCCATCAAACCCATAAGTGTTGTTGCTATTTTTATTTGAACGTAAACACAAACCGATTGAAACACTAACGCCGACAAAATAAGAGCAATCAAAGTCTCTAATGGTGAATTATTTGAGAACATTGGCAATAATATCGCATGAACACAAAACCCTACTATTACTAATACGATACTGTGTATTCCGATAGAAATCACAAAAAGAATAAGAATAACGGACTGTTCAAGAACCTTCCAAACAACCACCAAAATCAAATCTAACAGCGTTACATGTGATTTTTCGTGGTCCAAATTAGACGGAAATGGCGACAGCAATGCCAAAAGCTTGTGTGTAAATATAAGCAGTGTCGCTGTTACAGATGAGATTATTGACGCATACCTCATCAAAAAGACCATTGGAGTCACTACACCGCCTAACACAAGAAGCGCAGCGCACGCAGCAATGGCTAATCCTGTTATGAATGAAAAACCTCCCAATACTCGAGCAATTGCCTTGCTTTTTGCAGAATCTTGACTCTCAAATGATTTTTGGCCAATTTTTGCTAAAAAGAATGTTCCCCAATAAAATTTAAGGGTTTTCATTCCGTTTTGGAAAAGCGCAGCAGATTGATTCAATACAGGTGCAACACAGGTGTTCACTGCCTTTGTACAATCTTCAAATGTATATCCCGATGTGCTGTACAGATTGCCCATGACTTTATTAGCTACGTACTCAACGCCATCTTGTAGCTTTTTCTCACTCAGCAAGCTGTCACTTTGTTGAGTTAACACTCTAATCGTTCTGTCAATGTCAAATATACGAATTACCTTCGTTTCGTCCCAAACCTTGTTGATTTCTGTTTTGTCGAGTTCTTGGGTTAATCCAGCCATTGAGCCAGAAGCGTTCATGAGGGGGCTGCTTTCTACACTGATGCTTGTAGTGAATTCTTTTGAATACCCATCCTCTAAATTCCCAGCTACTTTGCTGACAGTAGCCATGTCGAGTATGAAGCTCATCATATTCGTCAAAGGCTTCTGCGCCAAATTGATTGCTTCCTTGGAATGGTTGTCTACATAGCTCGTAGCAGCACCAATAAAAATCTTCCTCATTTCTTCAATCTGAGCCTGAATGGATGCTTTTGAGACGCCACTATTCGTCGGGTAGAACTCAATCGCACCACCTTCACCCACACCTACACCGCCACTCACCGAACGGTTCAGACACTCGTTGTAAGCCCTTGGATTCCCCGTCGCATTCTCTGACCACTTAGCCCTTCTGTCATCGACGTTTAAGGCTGTGTCACACATGTACTTAATCGTGTCATACGCAACAAAATGGGCCATGTCAGTCATTTGTATCAGTGCTTGTCTTGTGCTCTCGTCTTGCCCTGAATAGCTCACACTGCCCAACGAAAACTCCTTAAATCCAAGACCCTCTTTGAGACATTTCTGAGATTTGCGTGTTTCGCCGCTCAACAGCAGCGTAGCGAGAAAGCGGTTTGGCTCAGCGTCTTGCTCCATACATTTGGAATAAACAGACTCTGTATAAACCCTTTTCCCGTTCACTACCGAACTGAAATTATTTTTGTTAAGCATTTTGCTCTGGAACAAAATATTCGCAGCTTCATTCTGAATCATGACTTGAATTATTGAGTCAACATTATCCCGAGCTAATGCCTCAGCGCGTGTTGTATTGCTTCCTTTATCCACTTCTAAATATGGAACGATATTTATTGTTGCCCACACTATGAACGATGTTGCAAGCAAAACAGAAGCTAGAACAGCCCCAGCCACTAAATCGAATAGCCCACCCAGCCCCAAGAGGTAGTACACGACCACAAACTTAAAGGCTAAATAAACAAAGTCATGCTGCTTTGTACCAAGAAATTCGCCGGTAAATTGTGTTTTGTAGATTGCCATGCAGCAATATGCTGTACCGACAAACAAGAAGAAAAATTGAAGCGCCTTGCCGAAAACATCTCTGTATTTTGTTAGCGTGTTTTCTTTGCCTTCGTCGTAAGTTAAATTGATTACGTCTTTATCATCATTAGAAAGCAATGTATTTGCAATCGCAGAGGCAAAATATGTTGAGTATTTTGTCTTTAAAGCATCGAGCATAGGCCCGATAAAAGGAGCGTCTTGTAGGATTTCGTTTGCGCAAACACTGACCTTTTCTTGTGAGTCAATGCGATAACAATCTGCTTTATCAGCAGCAAAAGCAGTATTTGCGCAAAGGGAAAGGAGAAGAATAAGGATAAAGGGTTGGATGAATTTCATTCGTCATGTTGGTAGTAATGTTACTATTATACCATTTGCCATCGATACTGATTCCTGATAAAAAATTCAACATAAAAAGTTAAATATCAATGCAACCTTTTCGCAAGATTGCATCAATAATTAAATTCAAGCCGTCTAATATATATCCGGCGTAAAAATTATTTTCGCAGAAAACCTAGCTCATAAACGTTCATACGCAATTTTTCGCTCAGCTCTTTATAAGAGTTTTCAAATGACGCAAAGCTAACAGGCACGTTATGACTGCTTTTTGCTCGCTCACGTAAGGCTTTGCGTATTTGATACCAGCCTACGTCGGGTCTGTTCAACTTGTACGCTTCACGAACTGCTCGAATATCCACATAGGAAAAATAACTTTTCCAAATTTCTCGACCACAATCCAAAACTGCAACTGCCTCACTAGATAGTGTTTTTCCATCAAGAAATTGAACCATGAAGTCTGATTCAAAACGGTCTGGGGCACCGACTTCCAGCTCTGTAAATGGAATAAAATGATTTACTAGTGACCACTTAACACCATCCCAATCAATATCGTCAGCTCCGGCGGTTAAATTATATCCATTGAAGAGCATCCAAATTAAACAATCGTACTTAAACTCATCCGTCAAAAATTCGGCTGGTTGCAAAAACTGGTCTCTATCATTTAACCATGTAGGTTTAACTATTCTTCGCATTGCAAACACAATTGCAACCTGCAAAAGATTATTTTCGACAAT
This sequence comes from Pseudomonas fragi, assembly GCF_002269505.1. Lineage (GTDB taxonomy): Bacteria > Pseudomonadota > Gammaproteobacteria > Pseudomonadales > Pseudomonadaceae > Aquipseudomonas > Aquipseudomonas fragi_D. The sequence continues at coordinate 143,463 of NZ_NQKQ01000011.1, forward strand.
ATACAATCCACCACCATTGCCTCCTGTATATATCGAGGATGTTATGCAGGTTTCAATAGCCGCATGCTGTAAATCATTGTTGCTAGCATATAGATATCCCACCATTTCGTCGCATGAAGTCTTTTTACGTGGGTTTTTTGAAACAGTAACCGCATTTGATAATGGTAACGCAGGATTTTTGTTAGTTTTTGGCTTTTTAATCCATACGTTCAGATGAAGGTTATTAGGGAGATTGTAATATTTCTTCGCGCCTACCTGATTGCCTTTTTTATCAAGAACATCAACATCAAGCTCTACAATTGGCGTTTTCTGAGCTGCATTTTGGTTTGTCTTCCAAACCAAAAAACCAATTGGAAAATCCCCATTGATACCATCAAAGGCTTTACTATGAACAACGAAGCCACCTAAATATTCAGCGTTCCAATTATTCCTGAACTTCTCAAAATTTGGTGCATTGACATACTTCAAAGTACTGAACATTGCCAAAGTAGCATTCGGAAGCTCTTTTGATATCCGAGTAAGAAATTGAACAAATAATTCTTTACTAGCGTACCCTTCAGTAGTCATAGAAGCATTTATTCGTGTTTTTTCAACACCAATTTTGTTTTTGTTTCCCTGCCCAACCCCAGCACCAGTTTCTCCATAGGGAGGATTGATGAGAACTAGCAACTTCTTTCCTTCGCTAATTGCTTTTTGCAATTGAGGTGGAACTTTGCTTGTCAGACTATAATCAATGTCACCTGAATCAGTTATATCGTCATTGAGGTAGTCATACTGAAATTTAATTGCAGCCGCACAGGTCTTAGTGGCTCTCATCACGTCAATATCTGCTTGGTCCAGAGTAGACATGAAAATATTGCGATGGTTACTATGCTTGACTTCCAAATTACCGACGCCGCAGCACATATCCCAAACAACATAATCTTTTTGCCAGTTTTTGCCTAAAGATTCAGACAGTTTGCCATATGCTTTATCTACCACATGAAGCGGCGTATAAAATGCCCCTTTGAAACTCCGCTCATTAATTGGAATGAGACTGTCTCGACGCTCTAGAAGATAATCCCTGTACTCAGATTTTGGAGGCTTGTGATATATCGCCCAAAATTCTCTGTAACCATCCTGATTACCTAAATCGTAATACTTACCAGCAAGGCTAAATATTGGGGCACCATTTTTGTGAAGCAGCTCGGCTGTGAGATTCGCATGTGTAGAAATTGTTCCATCGTGCATTATGTCGGCAAAAAATAGCAGAGCATAATCCTCAGCTTTAACGCCTGACAATTCTTCTCCAATCATCACAACCCATTTATCAAATACCTGTTTTAGGTTATCCGGGGTTATCTGTATTCGAATAATATCGCCAGACTTAATTGCTTCCTTTGCCGTACTTATGAATTCTTCTTCGTGTGTAGATATTTTGAATGCTACGAAATGAGTACCGATATGCGCAGAAATTTCATCTAAGGCTTCTTGTGTATATTGGCTTGCAGATTTCCCCCACTTAACCGTTTTCTTTTTCAAAAAAGGCAATACGTCGCTGAGCTTCATAAGCGCAGCCTTTTCTGTATCTATTACGGCAAGGAATGGAGGGACTGTCTCACCTTTATCAACAGCAACTTGAACATAGTGCAATAGTTGGGTAAACATTGCGTAACACGAATTTTTTCCAGTGTCCTTAGCCTCAAACCACATTTCTTTGGTTTGAATGTCAATCAACCCTTTTGTGTAACTTTTCAACCCCAGCGCCTTAATGTAAGCATCCTTTACATCTTCTTCGGTTCTGGCAGTTTTTAGGTTTGAATAAAGGCTCAAATCAAACATCCTTTTAAGTTTAAAATTTCGCTAAAATATCAATTTATTAAACTGTTTCAGTATACTATTTTGTTTCGAAACTCTAAGCGCCTTCCTAATGCTTGTTGAGGTTCGAGATATTCTCATAATAACCAGTTCGACTGGTTCAAAAACCCCTAAATCTTACAAAGCATTTTCTTCAAATTTCTCAGCTCATTTTCACACGCTTGAGCTGACTCCAATCTGTGCAAAAACTATCTGACAGATAATCCCTTTTCATTGCCCAATGGGCAATGGGTGGCTCTATCGCTAACCTGATGCTTCCTCGACCATACCGGGCATTGATACCGTCCACGACCTTCATCAACACCTCAGAATTCCTCCTAGGCACCGGGGCGAACATGTCGGGTTGGTAGCCTTCACCCGTCACGAACTGGCTCAAAACAATCCCTGCCTTGGAATAGCGATAACCCGGCGCGTAAATCTTACTCAGACCTTCAAGCGCGAGCGCTACAAATTCCCTTGTGTCATTACTGGGAGCGACCAAGCCACAGATAACCGCCCTGCTATAAGGCTTGTCATCGAATCGGCTTGTTTGGATAAAGACTTGAAGGCACGCAGCCAATTGGCCTTCACTTCGCAGCTTTGCACACGCTCTTGTGGCATACGTCGCTACCGCTTCACGAAGCCCATCAATGGACGTAATCCTCTGACCAAACGAACGTGTACTCGCTATGGTTTGCTTTGGCTCAGCGCCTTCAGAAAGCGCGTAACACGACACGCCTTCAAGCTCCATCGAGGTCTTCTCGACGTTTACATTGAATAGTTTTCGAAGCGATTTCTTATCATAACGGGCAAGGTCGATAGCCTTCTTGATACCCATGATTTCCAGTCGCTTTGACAGCTTCCTGCCAATCCCCCAAATCTCATCGACTGGCATCCAATGAAGGAGCTTGTCTCTACGGATTTCATCCATCAGAACTACAACACCGCCCGTTTCCTTGCGCCATTTCTTTGCACTGAAATTCGCTGCCTTTGCGAGGGTTTTTGTAGGTCCAAAGCCAACACCAACCCCAATGCCAGTCTGCTTTTTAACTGCCAGTTGAATCTCACGCCCAAGCACTTCCAAATCCACCTTCATGCCCGAGCAGTCCAACCAACTTTCGTCGATGTAAAGGAAAGATGTCAACCCATGGACATCGATTTTGATGAATATTTGTGAGGGTTTAAATTAGGTATCCGATGTCCATAGACCACACGCATTTTTCACAGAAATGGATCACGTGGTGTCCATGGCAAATACGCGAATTTTGTGGCGACGAAAACTAGCGTGATCAAGATGAGCCCGATCCAACAGTCCGAAGCTCATCCAACCTGGTTGTATAACTGGGGCTGTTAAGCTCTCTCCTCATTCCCCATTCAGGTGATACATGGACGCTGGCAGTCCGCAAAGTACTCGCCCCCCCTTTGGCATTCATCTCATCCAAAACATTCATCACTCGCCCGCTTGCCTCTGGCTGTGATGGGGCGAAAAGGTCGCCGGTGAATCATTTGTAATTTTTTGATGTGAAGGGTGACTCGGGAGAGGTGAAGGCCTGAGTCAGGTGGTGTGATTTCGAGCCGGAATACGCCTCACTGGCATAGGTCTCCCACAAAACAGTGAGGCTAGGCTTTGCTCATATGATGGCAAGGTAGACCATGAGTAAGGCCGCCTAGGGCGGCGGTGAGCACATTCTGTGTAGGGCCAGAGTTGATGCTGTACCCTTCTGAGATTTCAAGTACCTTTTGATATTTAACCACGCGTTTGTACTGCCAGGATGACTAGCATGCAACCCAGGATCCCAGCATGAGAAAAGTCGGTCCGATCCAGAAGGAAAAATGTCTCTCTGGGCTGGCCAACGCACCTAGTTTTAGCAACTGAAAAATTAATCAGGATGACTCAATCACGAAACCCAATGCCATAAGCGAAAGACTAGTTCGGTTCCAGGCCAGCAAGGTCCTCGCAGCGGTAAAAAACACTTGTGCATCGTTCAGGTCAGACATTAAATTATCCTTGCTTAAACGATTGTTGATTTGGTTCCAGCCAAGTAGCAAATCTGCTCAGCGACTGAATTTATTAAGTAAGACACATAGACGGTAGAGGTTTTTTTATTACTTAGGTGCCAGATCTAGTGATCTAATGAAAATTGAACTGCTCTAGTATCCGGTTCAAGGATCGGATGTTGTAGGTTACGCAGAAATGCCACTCACACACAATCGGTATATATACGTTTTTTTGTGATTCTGAGTTAATCATTTGCTGGCACTATGACTCGGCGCAGAGTAAACGCACCGCGCAGCTCTCCTAGAGCAAAGCCGCGGGCTTTATCCTGCGGGTAGCGTCGATCTATTACAGCAGTCAGTTCCGGTTTTATCTCCTTGCCATGGCATCCTAAGCACGCTTCACCTGTGGGGATAGCCTTCATCATACGGAATTCACCCTTTACGATTTCCGAATGCGCTAAACCAGATAATGCTTCACCCGCCGCAGCGCGCTTAACAAATTGCTCAAGCACCTGCTTTTCCCAAGCATCTGGTACGTTACCCGGATTTCGAACCTTTAATGCTGTGCGACCCACAACCCACGGTGTTTGACTGTGCTGATCAGCAATTTGCGGTGCGAGCAACTGGCAAGCCTCAACGGCTTTGACTGGTCCACCTGTCTGCATAGCTGATTTCACGGTGTCCATAAGATGCTGCTGGAAGGGGGGAATAAGAATTGCCCCTTCAGCAGTCATCTTTTCGAGATCGTCAGCATAGGCTCCAACACTCAATGCTCCGCTCAGAAAAATCGTTACCATCCGCATATCAATCTCCTCATACTTTTATCGATCGAACTGTTGGGGTTAACAAACATGGCCTTGGCGGCGGTGTTGGAGCACGATCTGAAACGTGCATCTGCCCTTGTCAGGTGGCGACGGCATTGGTGCATGCCAATTATTTAAGTGAATCAATGAACGACAGCAACTCAGAGAACGTTAAGTGGAATTTTCAGGTAGCAAGTGCCATTGCCTTCAGCTGGAGGCAAATTACCTGCTCGCATGTTCACTTGCACGGATGGCAGGATAAGTGTCGGCATGCACAACGTAGCGTCCCGTGCTTGGCGCATAGCAACGAAATCTGCTTCGCCAGTGCCCTCATGCACATGAACGTTATGGGCTCTTTGCTCGGCAATGGTGGTTTCATTGCGGTAGTCATCTCGACCCGGTGCCTTGTAGTCGTGGCACATAAACAAACGGGTATCGTCGGGCAACTCGAACAACTTTTGAATGGACTGGAAGAGTTTTCGCGCATCGCCGCCGGGAAAATCGCATCGGGCAGTGCCGTAATCAGGCATGAACAGCGTATCGCCGACAAAACCGGCATCACCGATTAGATAGGTCATGCAGGCCGGTGTATGTCCTGGTGTGTGGATGGCGTGCGCTTCGATCCCTCCGACCAAAAAGCGCTCACCGTCTTTCAGCAGCCGGTCGAATTGACGACCATCAGTGGCAAACTCGCTGCCAACGTTGAACAACTTACCAAAAGTATTCTGAACCACGGTGATCTGCTCGCCGATGGCCAGTTGGCCGCCCAACTCGCGCTTTAGATACTGCGCTGCGGAAAGATGATCGGCATGTACATGGGTTTCCAGTAACCACTCCACCGTAAGGGCTTGCTCCCGCACGTAGGCAATTAGACGTTCCGCGCTTTTGCAAGACGTGCGACCCGATGCGGGATCGTAATCCAGCACTGAGTCGATAACGGCGCAGTGACCTGTATTCGGATCACTGACAACATAGCTGTAGGTATAGGTAGCAGGGTCAAAAAAAGCTTCTACATGGGGTTTCATGATGGAATTCTCTTTTCGATATACGAAGTGGAGTGCTGATCTACCAACGGGCTTTGGCAAGGAACCGTGATCAGCAATGCTTATCTAAACCACCACGGGCACCTTCAGGCGCCCGCCAGTGTGCAACGGTGGTCGCTCAGCAACGGTTACAGGTTTTGATGCCAAGCAATGTATAGACAGGGCAGAAACGGAAAATGCCGGTGACCAGCGGCACTAAGCCAATCCAACCCCACACGCCGATCACACCGGATAGACTGAGGCCAATGAGAAGAAGACCGGCGACAATGCGCAGGCTACGGTCAATAGTTCCAATATTCGCTTTCATGGCGATCTCCCGATCAATGGCTGCGCCGGGTCTCCAGCGCAGTAAACAACAACATGCCGGCCAGCATGGCCAACATGAATACGATCACTTGCCAATGTCCCGTCAACAAAATTGCCACTGCGGGGCCAGGACAGATGCCCGCTATTCCCCAGCCGATGCCGAACAATAGGCTCCCGCCAATCAAGCGCGGGTCCAACTCACGTTTGATCGGTAGCTGCATTGGCCTTCCCAGCAGCGAACTGGATTGTTGTCGCGCCCAGGTTAACGGGACAACGGCGATGCCAATGGCCCCGATTATGACCAATGCCAAGGAAGGATCCCAAGCACCAGTTAAATCCAAGAAAGCGAGTACTTTGCTCGGGTTGGCCATGCCCGCCAGAAGCAGACCTAAGCCGAACAGCAGACCAGCAATGAATGCACTCAGTTTGATCATGTCCACCCCCTCAGAAGATGACGCAAGACAAACACTGTGGCGAAACCAGTGGACATAAAGCACACAGTGGCGGCCATTGATCGCGGCGAAAGGCGAGATATGCCGCACACCCCGTGGCCACTGGTGCAACCAGAACCGTATCGTGTGCCGATGCCCACCAATACACCGGCGACGATCAATCCGAACCAGCCACTTTGGAACTCAATCTGCGGCAGCGTGGCGAACAAGCTCCATAGAAGCGGCGCGATTAGTAGGCCCAGGAGAAAAAGTGCTTTCTCACTCCCCCCCTCGTTCCCACGTTGTAAAAGACTGCCGATAAGACCGCTGATGCCTGCGATACGCCCGTTGGCGACGACGAATAGACTGACCGCCAAGCCAATCAATGCACCGCCTGCAAGGGATGACCAGGGAGAGAAGTTGAGCCAGTCGACATTCATTCAGCCTCTCCTGCGCAAAACTGTTGATACAGCGTTTGTATGACTGCCAATGCTACGGGGCTACCGATGCGATAGAATACTTGCTTGCCGTCACGTCTGGTTTCCACTAACCCCTCGCGGCGAAGGACTGCTAGTTGTTGAGAAAGCGTTGGCTGCCTTATCCCCAACAATAACTCCAGATCGCTAACATTGCGCTCGCCTTGGGACAACTGACATAGCAGCAGCAAACGATCCGAATTGGCCAAGGCTTTCAGAAATTGGCTTGCAGCATCAGCATTTTCTCGTAGGTGGGCAATATTTATCTCAAGCATAAAATGTTGATGCACCTCTTCTATTACATTTGTTTTTTCGACGCATTCTCGATCAGTTATTTTTATATCAGAACTTAATAATTAAGAACCTTGATAATTAATTGATTGATCCTTTGAAAAATAATGTTTATTAGGATCAATTGCGTCATAGGCAGCAGGATCTGCCTCCCTTTTTAACTGGGCACGCTCCAAAAAAGTGCAACCCGAGAGAATAGATATTGAAACTAGCAAAGCAAGAAGGACTTTCATGTTGTCATCTCTAGTCAGTTAGTAACTTGCTACGGCCCAGATGCTAAGATTTACCTTATCATAATATGTATTTCTTGCAACTGTTTTTTTAGGTTTCTAACAAGCGCCTGTAACGCCGCCCTCAGCGGCATCGCTACCATTTACAGTTGGATAGGGCATCTTTACTAGCATCGAAGTCTCTTGGAGGCATCAGCGTTCGATTTTGTGCTAAAGAGGTAGTGAAACCGTATGCTTTTGTAAGCTCGAGTTTTTAAATACTTTTTACAAGCAAAGCCAGTGCAACAATCACCGAAACAGCGGCAAATCCTTTTTGTAAATGTGGACCCGCTAACCGGGCAGCGACCAAGCGCCCACAAATCATTCCAACCAATGCTCCAAGCGAGAACGGTAGGGCAATCGCCCACTGCAGGTGCCCTGTTGCAGAGCTTGCAGCAACTCCGGAAATTGAAACTAACGCAATAACGGCAAGAGACGTTGCAAGCACTGACTGCGCTGTCAAATTGGTATATCGCTGGAGCGCCGGTACCATTACAAAACCACCACCCACCCCTAGCAAGCCAGAAAGCGCTCCTGCGACTATGCCGGAAAGTGTTAGTGCCCACGCGCAAGGGCCAGTCCAGTTAAGCTTTCCTCGGTTGACGTCCAATAGACAAGGTGGTGGTTTAGATGTGACGTTGCCCTTTAACTCCGTGGAGGGGGCGAGCGATCGTTGATAGACCCGAAACGCAACGTACATCAGCACGAAGGCAAACATGATCGTCAACGGGCGATTAGGTGTGCGCTGCGCCAGCCAAAGGCCAAGGGGAGAACAGACGATCCCAGCGCCTGCAATTAACAGCGCGGCTTTATAGCGAACGGTGCCGTTTTTGAGTCCCATCGCGGCACCCAAGGTCGCGGCTAAACCGACAGCCAGTAAACCAATCGGCCCTGCCTCGGCCATGCTCAATCCAACTCCAAACACCAGTAATGGAACAGCCAGTATTCCTCCTCCGGCGCCGGTCAGAGCCAGAATGACTCCAACGGTAAGTCCAAGCAGTAAGACAACAATCATCTGATCCTCCTTGCTTTTAGTTCTAATTTCATATGTCAGCCAACTCAGGTTTCGCCATCCATTCATGCCCCTTGAGCATTCCTTTCCAATATAGAGGTGGAAGAATCCGCTCCTTGAGCAGCCATGCCAACCTCGATGGACGGGTACCGTCAATCAGCCAAGATGGAAAGCTGGGGGCGACTTTGCCGCCATAAGTGAACTCAGCCAGTACGATCTTGCCGCGCTCAACCGTCAGCGGGCAGGAGCCATAACCGTTGTAATGGGCGCTGCCTTTTGCTTTACCCATTGAGGCCAAAACATTATGAGCAACGACTGGCGCCTGCATGCGTGCTGCTGCCGCGGTTTTTGCGTTGCTGGAGTTGGCAGCGTCTCCCAGTGCGTGAATATTTACCCAGGCTTTATGGCGCAAAGTGGCAGGGTCGACATCAATCCAGCCAGCCGAGTCAGCGAGAGGGCTGACCCGAATGAAATCCGGCGCGATCTGCGGAGGCACCACATGAAGCATATCGAAGTCGCGCGTCACAAGATGGGCGCTGCCATCCGGGTTGACGCAGTTGAACGTTGCAGTTCGAGCGGGCCCATTCACGCTAGTGAGTGTGTTGCCGAAATTCAGGTCAATACCATAGGCCTTGATGTATTCCATCAGTGCCGGCACATAGTCGGCAACTCCGAACAGCACCGCGCCGGCGCTGCAAAACTCGATCTCGACCTTGTCCAATACACCGGTACGTTTCCAATGATCGGCAGATAGATACATTGCTTTTTGCGGCGCCCCGGCACATTTGATCGGCATGGGCGGTTGCGTGAAAATCGCCCGGCCACCACGCAATTGCTGCACCATTTCCCACGTATAAGGGGCAAGGTGGTACAGGTAGTTTGAAGTCACGCCGTTGCGGCCCAAGGTGTCAGACAAACCCTCGATGGCATGCCAATTGAGCTTGAGGCCAGGGCACACGATCAGTTGTTCGTATTTGACGACTCTGCATCCATCAAGAATGACGGCATTTCTCTCAGGTTCAAAAGCGGCGACCGCCGACTTGATCCAGTGCACTCCTCGGGGGATGGTCGTGCCCATCGTATGGGCAGTTTGGGGTGCATCGAAGACACCGCAGCCGACCAGTGTCCAGCCTGGCTGATAGTAATGCACATCTGCCGGGTCGATTATGGCAATGTCGAGTCCAGGTTCGCGCGCGAGCAAGCTCGATGCAGTCGCGATCCCCGCCGCACCGCCACCGATGATGACTACGGTATGCTGCGCCTCCGCCACTTCAACCGGCGTGCGTCCCTGATTCGCAATCCGGCGAATGACGCCTTTCATATCGAAGCCGGCTTTTTTTGACGTCTCGACGATCTGTGGCAGGGATTGCTGGCCCGCTTGTGACAGTGCCCACATCGTTGTCGAACGCATGCCTGAACGGCAATACGCCAACACCGGCTTTGGAAGCGTTTCAAGTAGTTTGCCGAATGCAATGACTTGTTCGTCAGTCACTTTGCCTGATTCAGCAGGGAGGTAGTGCGCTTCAATACCGACCGCTTGGGCCTCACGTTTGATTTCGGCAAACAAGGGTTGATCGCCGCCTTCGCCATCGGGACGGTTACAGACAATCGCGCGAAAACCGGCGTCTTTTATTTCTGCCAATTGGTTGGAAAAAATCTGATCTGATACCGACAGTCCAGGTGCAAGGCGGCGAATCTCCATAAGGGTCTCCATTATGGGTATTTTTCTAATGAGTTTTTGGGGAGGGCAGCGTCAGGCTACGTCGAGTGGGATTTTCAGATAGCGCGTCCCGTTCGATTCGGGCTCAGGCAAGTGCCCGGCACGCATGTTGACCTGAACAGATGGAAGGATCAGTGTCGGCATGCCCATCGACGCGTCACGCTTAATTCGCATCGCAACGAACTCCTCCTCACTGATGCCATTGCGCACATGAACGTTGCGCGCGCGTTGGTCTGCAACCGTACTGACGAACTGCACTTCGCGGCCACCAGGCTGGTAGTCGTGACACATATAAAGCAAGGTGTTGACAGGTAGACTCAGCACCTTGTTGATTGACTTGAACAACGTATGCGCATCGCCGCCGGGAAAGTCACAGCGCGCAGTGCCGTAGTCCGGCATAAACAAGGTATCGCCAACGAATGCGCTCGTTTCGGTCCCATCACTTATCACATAAGTCATACAGGCGGGTGTATGACCTGGTGTATGAAGCGCTTGGCATTGCAGTGTGCCAATGGCAAACGGCTCGTCATGAACGAACAGGTGATCGAACTGGCTTCCATCGCGTGCCATATCACCACCTGTATTGAAAAGCGTGCCAAATACCTCTTGCACCGTTGAAATCTGGCTGCCTATCCCTATTTTCCCACCGAGTTTTTCCTTCAGGTATGGCGCTGCCGTCAGGTGGTCTGCATGTACGTGGGTCTCGAGAATCCAGTCGACCCTCGCTTTGAGTTCGTTCACCCTCGCAATCAACTTGTCCGCAGAAGTTGTGGCGGTGTGACCAGACTTCGGGTCGTAATCAAGAACGCTGTCAATCAAAGCGCAGTGGTTGGTCGCTTGATCCAGCACGAGATAGCTGACGGTATTGGTAGCAGAATCGAAGAATCCTTCGACGTGAAGTTTTACGCTCATGACCTGTCTCCTTAGGGGGCTGTACCGAGCCGCTCACACTAGCGACTGAAAAAGCAATAAACCTGCCAAGTATAAAAGCAGCGAGGAAATATACTTAACCAATTGTTTTTATTGGATTTAATTTTTTACTGGCTGCAGTGATTTTCATGCGCAGACCTAAGAGAACTGCCATTGGCAGTGAAAGTTGACAGGAGTGGCAGTGTCATAACAGGATTGATAGATCCTCAGGAGCTATCATGAAGACCATCATCCCCCCCGCTAACAACTCTCTCCCGCACCCGGATCAGGTCCGGTCACTTGTTTCGTTCCTTGAGCACGAACCACAGCCGATGATCGTGCTTGATCCGGACTACAACATCCTGGCTGCCAACACCGCCTATCAGCGGCAGTTTGGTAGCGTTGACAAACCCTTTATCGGTCATAAGTGTTATCAAATCTCACACCATTACGATGTCCCTTGTGATCAGGCAGGAGAGAGTTGTCCGATGAAAAAAGCGCAGGAAATGCGCGGGCCCGATCGTGTTTTACACATTCACCACACACCTCGGGGGCCAGAGCATGTCGATGTTGAATTGCGCCCGATTTTAGATGAACGAGGTGTTATTACCGCCTATGTGGAGCGTCTCACACTGGTCCGCAGCGCGTCAGCGCGACCCAGCAACGAAGGGCTGGTGGGCTGTTCACCCGCTTTTAACCTCGCCCTGTCTGAGTTGCAGCGGGTCGCACCATCAATGCTGCCAGTACTGCTGTTAGGCGAGTCCGGTACGGGCAAAGAGTTGTTCGCTCGCGCGGTACATGAAACCAGCGAGCGGGCCACTGGACCATTTGTAGTCGTGGATTGCTCAGGATTGACCGAAACGTTGTTTGAGAGCGAACTGTTCGGTCATGAAAAAGGAGCATTCACCGGCGCCTCTGCGCGCAAGCCTGGTTTGGTCGAGACGGCCCAAGGCGGCACGTTGTTTCTTGATGAGATTGGAGATGTTCCGCTGGCCATGCAGGTGAAACTGTTGCGCCTGATCGAATCGGGCACCTATCGCCGTGTTGGGAGTGTAGAGACCCTTCACGCTAACTTCAGGTTAATTGCTGCGACCCATAAACCATTGGAAAAAATGATGGAGAAGGGTGAGTTCAGGCAGGACCTGTACTACCGCATCAGCACCTTCCCAATTCAGTTACCTCCCTTGCGCAACCGGGTTGAGGACATTGGTTTGCTTGTGAATTCATTTCTGCAACGTGCCGGTTCAGGCAAGCGCCGACTTACGATAGATGCGGATGCTCTGACACAATTGCAGGGGTTTTCCTGGCCCGGCAATATTCGTGAATTACGCAATGTTCTGGAGAGAGCCAGTCTGTTCGCTGACGATGGTGTGATCCGTTCCATAAATTTGCCCCAGGCATCCGTGGTGGCATCTGCCCAAGCCTCTACTTCAACTCCGCTCGACGGCAGCTCGTTGGTGCAGGCACTGGCTACGTTCAAAGGTACCCGCAGTGAGCTGGCCAAGGACATGGGGATTAGTGAACGTACTTTGTACAGGCGCTTGAAAGAGCAGGGGCTGGTCTAGTAGCCAGCACCCACGCCGAAATTCTGCCAATGACTGCCATCGATGGCAGTCATTGGCAGCGCACTGACCTACCTGCCCCCTCCGCGCACCGCTGGATTATTATCCAACTACTTGTTTTAAATAGATAAAAATAATTTTCTAGCCTTTGGCATGCAATGTGCTAGCTGCATAGACATGACCATTTCCGACAAACGACTGCGACGCCATCTGCTCACGGCAGTAGTGATCAAACTACTTGTGCTGACAGTGCTGTGGTGGCTGTTCATCCGGGATTCGCACGTCAGCGTCGACTCGAACACCATCGGCGCAAGGTTCGGTGTACCCACCTCGACTCAAGGGGCAAGCAAGTGATTTCAGAACAACTGGTGGATTTGTCTCGGCTGCAGTTTGCAGCCACTGCGCTTTACCACTTTCTTTTTGTACCGCTCACGGTTGGCATGGTGTGGCTGCTCGTCATCATGGAAAGCGTCTATGTCATGACCGGCAATGTCATCTGGAAAGACATGACGCGCTTCTGGGGCAAGCTGTTCGGCATCAACTTCGCCCTCGGGGTGACGACGGGTATCACCCTGGAATTTCAGTTCGGTACCAACTGGGCTTATTACTCGCACTACGTCGGCGACATCTTCGGAGCTCCACTGGCCATCGAAGGCTTGATGGCGTTCTTTCTTGAATCGACCATGATCGGCCTGTTTTTCTTTGGTTGGGATCGTCTGAAGAAAGAGCACCACTTGCTGGTCACGCTGCTGATGGCGATTGGGACAAATCTTTCAGCGTTGTGGATCTTGATCGCCAATGGATGGATGCAGAATCCGGTGGGTTCAGAGTTCAGCTACATCACCATGCGCATGGAGATGGTTGATTTCTGGGCGGTGGTTTTCAACCCGGTGGCGCAGGCCAAGTTCGTGCACACCGTCTCCGCCGGTTACGTCACCGGCTCGATGTTTGTGCTGTCGATTTCCAGTTGGTATTTGCTCAAGAATCGTGATGTCGAGTTTGCCAAACGCAGCTTCCGGGTGGCGGCCGCCTTCGGTCTGGCCTCAGTGCTGAGCGTGATCGTGTTGGGTGATGAGTCGGGTTACACGGTGGGTGAAGCGCAGCAAACCAAGCTGGCAGCCATGGAGGCGATGTGGGAAACAAAGCCTGCGCCAGCGGGCCTGACATTGGTAGCCAGCATCAACGAAGCCGATTCCAAAAATAACTGGGAAGTTGAAGTGCCCTGGGTGATGGGCTTGATTGGCACCCGGTCAGTCAGCAAGCAAATTCCAGGCATACATGACATTAAAGAAAAAAACCGCGCTCGCATTCTCCGCGGCATTACCGCCGTCAATGCGCTTGAGGCCCTCAGGGCCAATCGCAGCGATTCGGTGGCTTTCCAGACGTTCGAAGAATACAAAGCCGATCTGGGCTTTGGCCTGCTGCTTAAAAAGTATGTCGAAGATGTTAACCAGGCTACGCCGGCCATTATCGAAAAGGCCGTAAACGATACAGTACCGCGCGTGACACCGATGTTCTGGGCGTTCCGTATCATGGTAGGCCTGGGTTTTGCCATGCTTATGCTCTTCGGGCTTGCCTTCTGGAGCACCTTAAAGTCGACCTGCACGCGAAGCCGCTGGTTACTGCGCTGGGCACTTTGCATGCTGCCTGCGCCATGGATTGCCTGCGAACTGGGCTGGTTCGTCGCTGAATACGGCCGTCAGCCATGGACCATCTACGGTGTCCTGCCGACCCACATGAGTGTTTCCACCCTCAGCGTCAACAACCTCTATGGCTCGCTGGCGGGATTCATCGTTTTCTACACCGTGCTGCTGGTGGTTGAAATGTTCCTGATGGTCAAGTTTGCCCGTCAAGGTCCTGGCAGCCTCGGTACAGGCCGTTATGTCCACGACGCCCATTTGAAGGAACTCCACCATGCTTGATTACTTCACACTGAAAATTATCTGGTGGGCTCTGGTCGGCGTGCTGCTGATCGGCTTCGCCATCATGGATGGTCACGATATGGGGGTTGGCACGCTGCTGCCCTTTGTTGGCCGCAATGACCTGGAGCGGCGCGTCGTTATCAACACCGTTGGTCCGCACTGGGATGGGAATCAGGTTTGGTTCATCACTGCAGGCGGCGCATTGTTCGCGGCGTGGCCTGTGGTATATGCCACCGCATTCAGCGGATTCTATTGGGCGATGATTCTGGTCCTATGGGCGCTGTTCTTCCGTCCGGTGGGTTTTGACTATCGCAGCAAGATTCACAATTCCACTTGGCGCAGTACTTGGGATTGGGGACTTTTTGTGGGTGGGACCGTACCACCCATTGTATTCGGGATCGCGTTCGGTAACCTGTTGCAAGGTGTACCGTTCCACTTCAACGACCTTCTGGTATCGACGTACACTGGCAGTTTCTGGCAACTGCTGAATCCCTTTGCGCTTCTGACCGGTGTGGTGAGTAGTGCAATGATCACCTTGCAAGGCGGTACCTATCTGGCACATCGCACTGAAGGTGTTATCCAGGCGAGGGCAATCAAAGGCGCAGTTGGTGCGGCGATTGTGCTGGTGTGCTCATTCATCGTTGCCGGTATCTGGTTGCAATCCATAGACGGTTATCGCATCACGTCAGTCGTTGATACCGCCGGACTGCCCGATATTCTCAACAAGTCTGTGGTGCGCGAAGCGGGCGCCTGGATGGCCAACTATGGTCATTATCCTTTGTTGTGGCTGTTGCCCGTACTGGGATTGGTTGGCGCAGCAGGTGCCGCCATGTTGCTGATGATGCGTCGCACACTTTCGGCGTTTGTTGCCTCATCGCTTGCGGTGATCGCCGTCATCAGCACGGCAGGTGTGTCGATGTTTCCATTCATCATGCCGTCATCAACAGTGCCTGCCGCAAGCCTTACTGTGTGGGACAGCGTCTCCAGTCATTTAAGCCTGGCCATCATGTTCTGGGCCACGTTGATCTTCATGCCACTGATCGTGATTTACACCTCGTGGGCATATCGCGTTATGCGGGGCAAAGTCACCGTCGCACAGATCAAAGCCAACGAACATTCAGCCTACTAGTGCCGGCAAAGGAGTAATAAACATGTGGTATTTCGCCTGGATGCTGGGAGTCGGTTTTGCATTACTACTGGCTATATTGAATGCGATGTGGGGCGAGAATGAAGCTGGCCGAGCCTTGAGTGACAATGACGAGGCACAGTCATGATGCCAAATATCGCTAGCACCCAATCTTCCTCACGAATTCATCCGCTGAGTTTGGTTATCGCCGTAACGATCATGCTTGCCTGCACGCTTTATCCTCCCATGATGGCAGCCGCCGATGGGAAAGTTGACCATGTGCTGGCTGCGGCATTGTTTGCTGCTATGAGCGTAGGCTTTGTGAAGGGTGTGGGTTTTGTCCCGCGGACGCTCGCTTGGCGGTGGCTTTTCTCAGGCTGGACATGCTTTGCAGCACTTGCGCTTGCTGGGTGGGTAAAGTTTCTAAATTGAGGGGTGATGAGATGACTGAACTCTTGAGTTCGCAGCATAGGGACAGCGCCAGTACCTATCTCCAGTTAGGTGGTGAGGCAGGCATTCGTAAACTCGTCGACCGCTTTTACGAGCTGATGGAGACGCTATCTGAAGCGCGAGTAGTACGCCGGATGCACCCACCGGCTCTTGCTGAAAGCGCTGACAGTCTATTCAAGTTCCTCAGCGGCTGGTTCGGCGGCCCGCCGTTATTCCAATTGGAGCGCGGCCACCCGCGTCTGCGCATGCGACATGCGCCCTATGCAGTCAGTATCGTTGAACGCGACGAATGGATGTTGTGCATGCGTCAGGCGATTGATGAGCAGGTGAATGACACAGCGCTAAACAGCAAGCTGCAACTTATGTTCTCAGAAATGGCCGATCATATGATTAATACTGATGGGAGCAGCCCAGGTATTGGGAGGCCAGCCTGAACGCTTTACAGGCTTTAAGCTTCAGAAATATTTGACATGCATTTAACTGGTTTACCCGTTCCCTTATGGGGACAACTCAACTGATGATTTTTAGTGTTGCTAAAGCCAGCTTGGCGAGCTCAGTCCCAAAAGTGCACCTGGACTGATGGAAGCGAAACTTCCTGAGCGCTTTGATGCCCGACGCGATGCCTAATTTTCTAAGCGATGACATCTCAACGTTTATGGCCGAAGACTGATCACTGTTGCGACGTCCGAAGGGGTTTCCGAACCGTGTCAAGAACACTAGATCTTGATGCTCGCCAGCAGCAGATGCCTCGCGAGTTAACCTGCGAAGACTCTTGGTGTACTCAAGGACTTCCGAACACAAAGCTTCGGGAATCCATATCTGGCCAGTTACTCCAAATTTGGTATGCACGGGTGGGGACGCACCTGGCCCTACGGATATCAGAAGCAGACCTTTAGCAGACGGATCATGTAAGGCTCGCTCCAACGTATCAATACGAAGGTCACAGATCGTTCCCAGTCTCATACCCGTAAAAAAACCTAGAGCCAACATCAGATAAAGCTCCGGTGAGGCGTTCTGTTTTGCGAAATCAAGAATAGCGTCTCGATCAGCCGCAGACACAGGAAGTAGCCCACCTTCCAATGTGACCCCAATACGTTTTCGGTTTGGAATACCCAGATCGGTGGTGGTGCCAGCTAGCGTTCGCTCGAAGCCCACCTGGTCAAAGAATTTGATGAAATAGCGCTTGTCCTTCCACAGCGGCAATAGCGGGTTTAGAAGGCCGCGCCTCCTAACCCACCTGTAGAAACTGATGCAATTACGCATGTACTCGGAAGCTGTGGCAGGACTGATATGACCAGCATCACGAGCCTTGATAAGCGCACCACGGTACTGAACAAGACATCGATCAGCTTTTCGAGACGGAAACTCAAACCACTGAAGACTGCGACTCTCCAAAAACTTCGCGTAGTTCAACAGCCCGTTCAGGTTGCTGGAAACGGTCTTAAGGAGTGCCTCACCATTGGTGACTCTCTCCATAGCCCAGAGATTGGCTTCTCTCCAAGGCAAGCCGTCTGCCCAGAATATTTGTGGTAGTCCTTCGATCACTACACGGGAGCTATTCAACGAGTAGGTAATCAGGCGGTTTTTGACAGAAAGGTCATGCGGATTGAAGTGAATGTGTTCGACGGTAGGCAAGTGAAATCTCTGTAAGAACAAGCGTCAATGTCCATGGGGACGCCATCTAACTTTGGACGTCCACAGTATGCAACTTATTCTTATCAATCGAATACACTTCAATTTTGGGCGCAAACGTCTCTAAAACGCGCATTACGCGGTTAGACACCTCTTGGTATAGGGCATAGTTAGAACTGACCACACGCAAGCCATGACTCTTCATCAGGTGCTTAATTTCGAAGAACGGCGCGCCCATTTTTATAGCCAAACCACCACCAGCAATGTCTTTGCTTTTTGCTATCGGACACCGAGAAACGACACAGCCGTCTGAATTGCTTAAAGCGACAACAGGAACACCTATCAGCGTAGGGTCAAACAGGCGTTCAGCGCTGACATAAAAGCAGTCACAATCCACGAGACAGAAGACTGCCATTACCTTGAAACCTTGTGCAGGTTCCACAGTACGACACCCCACAAATCAATCTCTTCCCAGTCACCAACCTCAACATCTGAATTCATCGGATTGTGCGCAATCAGAAGTGGTGACTGACCATGACGCTCCCTGAACTCTTTGCAGCAAAAATCAGAACCAATGACTACAACAACAATGTCACCGTTGAGCGGTTCAAGAGCTTTGTCCACAACCAAAACGTCACCATCGTAAATACCAATATCCCTTAGTGAATCTCCATCTGCACGGAGCAGCCAACGCGATGGTTCACGCAGGGAAACCAGCTCATCTATTGATAGAGGAGGCTCATAATATTCGAGCGCGGGCGAAGGGAAACCACAGCTCACACGGCCTACAACGGGCTTCTTGACTGGATTGGACTGGCTTGAAATGGGGCCGAGTATTGAAAACATGGTGATTGCTCATAATACTGTATATGCACACAGTATCAGTGAGGCATGAAGGTCGAGCAAGAAAATGCCGACAAGAAGCGTCTGATTTTAATCCCCTCTACGTCAGACGTAGATCTGACGTGCGTAGGATATTTCTCAGATGATTAGGCGACTAAGCCTTTTTAGCAGGGGTACTGACGAGCACGACGAGGCGATTCAGCTCTTCACTGTCAGCATTGCAGATGGCGTTAAACAGGTAAGCACGCTTGTCAGCGTCATCATCAAAATCGACGAAGAAATCACGCACAGTGCATTCCAGCTCGATAGCCAGCTTGTACAGAGCGTCAACAGAAGGCGTGACAGTGCCTAGCTCGAATCGAGAGATCGTGTTGGGGTCAAAACCAGCACGTAGCCCCAACTCGCTTTGGCTCAATCCAGCAGCAGCACGCAGACGTTTGATTGTCTGCCCCAGTTGTAAATTTTTCATCTGCAAATTTCAGTATAAGAAACAAGCAGTTAACTCCATTTTTCGTTCGCCCGTAACAACGCCTAACGTAGACTCCGCTTGAGTAATTCTACGCTACACGTAGAATTAAAATCTAAGCCGCCCGTCTGGCATCCAAAACGTTGTACACACGCGAGAAAATGGACATGAAACGTGCAATCAGCTTTGTAGCAATCACCCTTTCCCTGAGCCTTTCAGGCTGCGCAGATATGCAGAAACAAGCTTCTGCCTACATGCCGGGAGCAAGCACACAGCCCGCAGCAAGCACAGTGGCAATGGAAGGCGGTCAGAAGGTTCAGTACATTCCGGGCACTGGTCAAAATAGCGTTGCTACTACGAATTCTGGAACGAACCAAAACACAGAAGAATCGAGCTTCTTGGGTGACATGGTGAAAAGTGCGACTGACTCTGTGAAATCAGAAGCAACCAGCAGCGTTCGCTCTGCAGTCCGAGGCATGTTCAGTCGGTAAGGCAAAACCACCCCAAAGGTCACTCCAAGCCTCAGCAATGGGGCTTTTTTGCGTCTACGAAACGGACTCTCACGACGATGAAACGAATACTTGCTACCGCCCTCCTCGCCCTAATTTCAGTTCAAGCGAATGCTAAATGCGCAGACCGCTACTACTATTACGAAGCAAAACCTACGGTCCTGCCGATTAAGAAATGGAACATCTATCAAGATTTGACTTTGCAGAATTCGAAAGAAATTCAAGACATTATAATGCTGAACAACATTTGTACGAATACAAAAAACTATCGTCACAATTCAGCCGTTTACATAAACTATATTGTTGATGCTAATGCATGGTCAAAAATCAAAAATCCACTTTATAAGAATTTAACTATCAAATTCCCGAGCGGTATTTTTGGCGATGGCACAATGCGACAAGTAGACATAAACGAAATGCATCAAAAGAACCGCATGAATTACTTTCAGTTTCAGACAGAATACAAATCAGGTTCGAGCATCAGCAGCATCACTGTTTACATCGTCCGAAAAGGTGTTGATGAAATGTACACACCGAAGCTACACTTCTCAAAATACAAAGAACTTCAACGCGATGGATACTTTTTTACAGAGTTTAAGAATTGAAAAAAGTCAAAGACGTTAAATCAAATGCTCAATCAGTTTTTCAAGAAGATGGAAAATGGAAGGATAGGCGGTCTCAAGGAACAAGTGCAACACCTGATGTAAGGTGTTGCCATGTCTACCCAATACAAACACTTGAGTACCGA
>NZ_NQKQ01000012.1:0-21629 GCF_002269505.1 Pseudomonas fragi
TCGGTACTCAAGTGTTTGTATTGGGTAGACATGGCAACACCTTACATCAGGTGTTGCACTTGTTCCTTGAGACCGCCAGGGCTTATGCAGCTCACCCCCAGAGAAGTCGAAAAGCTGATGGTTTACACCCTGTCGGACGTCGCATTCCGGCGCAAGGCTCGCGGCTTGAAATTGAACTATCCAGAGGCTGTTTCAATTATCACCGTGACCGCCCTGGAAGGCGCGCGCGACGGCAAGTCGGTCGAGGACGTAATGACCGAGGCCAGCAAAGTACTCACCAGGGATGACGTGATGGATGGCGTCTGGGACCTGATTCCCAACGTACAGGTTGAAGCGATTTTCACCGACGGCAGCCGTCTGGTCACGGTCCACGACCCGATCAAGTAACCGCCTGCCCTTAACCCGGTTAACGCATACCGTCACGTTTCGAGGAGTCAGCCATGAGCACCAAAGAAACCAACAGCCCGCACCAGGATACCCACCCCAAGCACAACATCCCCCACGCCAAAAACCCCGGCGGCGTCCACCAGGGCAGTGAAGCCGAAGTACCCCTGGGCGGCACCATCTACGCCAGCACCCCCATCACCTTCAACGAAGACCGCCCCGTCACCAAAGTCAAAGTGCGCAACACCGGTGACCGGCCGATCCAGATCGGCTCGCACTTTCACTTCTTCGAAGTCAACCGGGCCCTTGAGTTCGACCGCGCCGCCGCTTTTGGCAAGCGCCTGAACATCTCGGCCACCACGGCTATCCGCTTCGAGCCCGGCGACGAAATTGAAGTGCCGTTGATCCCCTACGGTGGCAAGCAAACGCTTTACGGCTTCAACAACCTGGTCGACGGCTGGGCACCGGACAAGCTCACCAGCAACCATGAGCGCCCGGAAAAGCTGCAGGCCATCCAGCGTGCGGTCGATCACGGGTTCAAGTTCAGCCAAGCGGCCAAACCGGCCAAGCCCGTCAACGACAAGTAACCACCGCATTCTCATACTTTGCACACGCGCCGTTGAACCATTGACGCCCGCGCGGCATTAGAAAAGGAGCCACCGATGCCAACCATTTCACGCAAAGAATACGCAGGCCTGTTCGGCCCAACCACGGGCGACAAAATCCGCCTGGGTGACACCAACCTGTTTGTCGAGATTGAAAAGGACCTACGTGGTTACGGCGAAGAATCCGTTTACGGCGGCGGCAAATCCCTGCGCGACGGCATGGGCGCCGACAACACCCTGACCCGCGATAACGGCGTACTGGATCTTGTGATCACCAACGTCACCATCATTGACGCGGTCCAGGGCGTGATCAAAGCCGACGTGGGTGTTCGTGACGGCAAGATCGTCGGTATCGGCAAAAGCGGCAACCCGGGCATCATGAGCGGCGTAACCCCGGGCCTGGTGGTGGGTGTGAGCACCGACGCCATTTCCGGCGAGCACTTGATCCTGACCGCAGCCGGGATCGACACCCACGTTCACCTGATCTCGCCCCAACAGGCCTATCACGCGCTGTCCAACGGCGTAACCACCTTCTTCGGTGGCGGCATCGGCCCTACCGACGGCACCAACGGTACCACCGTGACCGCTGGCCCCTGGAACATTCGCCAGATGCTGCGCTCCCTTGAAGGACTGCCGATCAACGTCGGCATGCTCGGCAAAGGCAACTCCTTTGGCCGCGACCCGCTGGCCGAACAGATCATCGCCGGTGTTGCCGGGCTCAAGGTTCACGAGGACTGGGGCGCAACCTCAAACGCATTGCGCCATGCGCTGCGTACCGCCGACGAGATGGACGTGCAGGTTTCGGTGCACACCGACAGCCTCAACGAATGCGGCTATGTCGAAGACACCATTGATGCCTTCGAAGGTCGCACCATTCACACCTTCCACACTGAAGGCGCCGGTGGCGGTCACGCCCCCGACATCATCAAGGTGGCCAGCCAGAGCAACGTGCTGCCGAGCTCGACCAACCCGACCCTGCCCTACGGCGTCAACAGCCAGGCCGAGTTGTTCGACATGATCATGGTCTGTCACAACCTCAACCCGAACGTGCCGGCCGACGTGTCGTTTGCCGAAAGCCGCGTACGCCCGGAAACCATCGCCGCCGAAAACGTGTTGCAGGACATGGGCGTGATTTCCATGTTTTCCAGTGACTCCCAGGCCATGGGCCGGGTCGGTGAAAACTGGCTGCGCGTGATGCAAACCGCCCATGCGATGAAAGTCTCACGCGGCAAACTGCCGGAAGACAGCGCCGACAACGACAACTTCCGCGTCCTGCGCTACGTGGCCAAGATCACCATCAACCCGGCCCTCGCCCAAGGTATCAGCCACGTGCTGGGCTCGGTCGAAGTCGGCAAGATGGCCGATCTGGTGCTGTGGGACCCGCGTTTCTTCGGGGCCAAACCGAAGATGGTGATCAAGGGCGGGATGATCAACTGGGCCGCCATGGGTGACCCTAACGCCTCACTGCCAACCCCGCAGCCCGTGTTCTACCGTCCGATGTTTGGTGCCTTCGGCAAAACCGTGCAGGACACTTGCGTGACCTTTGTGTCGCAAGCGGCGCTGGAAGACGGCGTGAAAGAAAAAGCGGGCCTGGAACGTCAGGTCATGGCGGTTCGCGGTTGCCGCACCGTGTCCAAAAAAGACCTGGTACGCAACGACCAGACTCCGCAAATCGACGTTGACCCGGAAACCTTCGCGGTAAAAGTCGACGGTGTGCACGCCACGTGCAAACCCATCGACGTGGCCACCATGAACCAGCGTTATTTCTTTGGCTAACGCCTGAACGGGCTGCTGCCGGGGTGCGTGCATCCCCGGTGGCAAACGCCCGGCACATGATTCAGGGAAGGAGTTTGCGACGTGATTTTGATTGAACACATTCTCGGCAACGCCAAGAAAGACCCGCACTGGAAGCACAAACTGGAAAGCGCCAAGGTCGATCTGCTGGTGCTCGACCAACGTGAAGCGCAAAAAAGTCGCTGCCGGCGCACCAGCCTCGGCGGCCTTGACCTGGGTATTTCGCTGGAGCGCAACGTCGTGCTTTCCGACGGCGATGTGCTGCTGTGGGATGAAGCGGCCAACACCGCTGTGGTCGTGCAACTGAATCTGCGCGATGTGATGGTCATCGATCTCAAGGAGCTTAAACAACAGCCGCTGGACGTGCTGATCAAGACCAGCTTCGAACTGGGCCATGCCCTGGGCAACCAGCACTGGAAAGCCGTCACCAAGCACAACGAGGTTTACATCCCGCTCACCGTCGAAACCAAGATGATGGATTCGGTGATGCGCACCCATGGTTTTCAACACTTGCCGTACGCCTTTGTTGGCGGCGCCGAAATCCTGCCGCTGCTGACCACCTCCGAGGCGCGCCTGCTGTTTGGCGGTGCCGAAGAAACCGACACCCATGTTCACGTGGCCAGCCCGCAAGACAAGCTGGACGCTGCAGCCCTGAAAATCCAGGGGGTGCACAGCCATGACGCACACAGTCACAGTCACGACAACGGCCATACGTTTCACAGCCATAAGCACTGAACCCGGCAAGAAGGCGCTTTGATGAACGCATCCGATCTAATTCGCATCATGCAGTTTGGCGACTCCGTATTGCCAGTGGGTGCCTTTTCGTTCTCGAACGGCGTGGAGTCGGCCATTCAGAAAGGCATCGTTCATGATGTCCCGACCCTCAAGGGCTTTGTTCTCACTGCACTCAAGCAGGCGGCCAGCTGTGACGGCATGGGCGTCGTGGCCGCGCATCGAGCTGCCGTGGCTGAAGACCGCGACGGCATTTTGCGCGCCGACTGGGCGGTGAATAACCGCAAACTCAACGAAGAAAGCCGCTTGATGGCCACACGCATGGGCAAAAAACTGGCGGAAATGTCGATTCATGTCGTCGAAAAACCCCTGGTGCGCTGGTGGCTTGAACAGATCAAGGCCGGCAACGCGGCAGGCACCTACCCCGTCACCCAGGCCGTGGTGATGTCGACTCAGGGCATCGGTGCCCGTGAGGTCGTGGTAATGCACCAGTACGGGGTCGCCATGACCATCCTCAGCGCCGCCATGCGCCTGATGCGGGTCACGCACCTGGACACCCAGCACATCCTCTTTGAACTCAACCACGACATCGAGGCGTTTTGCGACATTGCCGAAATCGGCGATATCGAACAGATGTCCTCCTATGTCCCGATCGTCGATGTGCTCGCCGCTGTGCACGTCAAGGCACATGTACGGCTATTTATGAACTGACACCCCGGGCTGCGTCAGCGTGTGCCGGCGCAGCTACAGCTCCCCTATCTGGTAAGGAAATAACCGTGAAAAAGATTACTCGTATTGGTATTGGCGGCCCGGTCGGTTCAGGTAAAACCGCGATCATCGAAGTGATCACACCGATCCTGATCAACCGTGGCTACAAGCCATTGATCATCACCAACGACATCGTCACCACCGAAGATGCCAAGCAGGTCAAGCGCACCCTCAAAGGCATCCTCGACGAAGACAAGATCCTCGGCGTCGAGACCGGTGCCTGCCCGCACACCGCCGTGCGTGAAGACCCGAGCATGAACATTGCGGCGGTCGAGGAAATGGAAGAGAAGTTCCCCGACAGCGATCTGATCATGATCGAGAGCGGCGGTGACAACCTGACCCTGACCTTCAGTCCGGCCCTGGCCGACTTCTATATCTACGTGATCGACGTGGCCGAAGGCGAGAAAATCCCGCGCAAAAATGGCCCGGGGCTGGTGCAGGCCGACATCCTGATCATCAACAAGATCGACCTCGCCCCCTACGTTGGCGCCAGTCTGGACGTGATGGAAAGCGACACCAAAGTGGTACGCGGCAACCGCCCGTATATCCTCACCAACTGCAAGACCGGCCAGGGCATTGAAGAACTGGTGGACATGATCGAGCATATGTTCCTGTTCGCACAAAAACCGGCGGTCAAAAGCGGGGTCAGTGCATGACAGCTCAGAGCCAGATCGTGAACAACCCGTCACGGCTACGCGCTCACTCACTCGGCATTGATGCACCGGAGCTGTCGCAGTACCAGGACGAACCGGAGCAAATGCACAGCGGTGCCGTGGGCAAAAGCGGCTACCTGCGACTGGGTTTTGAAAGGCGCGGTAATCGTAGCGTGCTGGCGGACATGGAGCGACGCGTGCCGTCGCTGGTGCAGCGGGCCTTGTATTGGGACGAGGAGATGCCCGAGCTGCCGTGCGTGACCATGATTTCAACATCCGGTTGCATCCTGCAGGGCGACCGCCTGGCCACGGACGTCAACGTGGGGGTGGGTGCCTGCGGGCACGTCACCACCCAGTCGGCGACCAAAGTGCATTCGATGAATGCCAACTACGCCTCGCAAATCCAGCACTTCACGATCGATGAAGGCGGCTACCTGGAGTTTATGCCCGACCCGCTGATCCCCCATCGCAATGCGCGCTTTATCACCGACACGCACATCAGGATCCACCCCACGGCGACGGTCATCTACTGCGAAACCCTGATGTCGGGGCGCAAGTACCACCATGTGGATGAGCGTTTCGGCTTTGACGTGTACTCATCGCGAGTGCGCGCCGAGAACCTCGAAGGTCGTGAGCTGTTTGTCGAGAAATACATTCTTGAGCCAAAAAAGGAGAGCCTGGACGCCATTGGCGTGATGCAGACCTTCGATGTGTTCGGCAACGTGGTATTGCTCACGCCCAAGGAGCATCACGACCGGATTGTCGAGCGCATCCCGGCGCTGTTTGACATGCAGGCCGGGCTGGCCAGCGGCGTGACCCGCCTGCCCAACGACTGCGGGCTGATCTTCAAGGTGCTGGGCAATGACAGTGGCGAGGTCAAGGCGCAGATTCGCGAGTTCTGGAAAGTGGCCCGCGAAGAAATTTTTGGCGTGACCCTGCAGCCGGCGTTTTTGTGGAAGTAACTGCCTCAACCTGTAGTCGCTGACGAGGTACGAGGCTGCG
The DNA here is from genome assembly GCF_002269505.1 of Pseudomonas fragi. Taxonomy (GTDB): domain Bacteria; phylum Pseudomonadota; class Gammaproteobacteria; order Pseudomonadales; family Pseudomonadaceae; genus Aquipseudomonas; species Aquipseudomonas fragi_D. The sequence goes on from NZ_NQKQ01000012.1 coordinate 5,939, forward strand.
ATCGAGGACATCGTCCTCGCAAAACCGACAAACACGGTTGCGGGGATAAAGGTTTTTACGACTGTTACATCGCAGTGGCGCACCAAACCGATCGCAGCCTCGCGCTGCTCGTCAGCGGCTACAAAACGGCTTCAGAGAAATCAACCGTGGGAGAGTCAATATGGAAGCTGCATCCAAGTGGTCGAAAATCGCGGATGGCAATGTCGTCCTTGAGTTTATCGACGTCACCCTGCGCGGTTGTGCTCAGGTCATGTTCCAGAACAACCCCCTCACCGGGCTGCTGTTTTTTGCCGCGATCTTTGTCGGCGCATTAGGTGAGGGCAACCCGGCCATGGCCTTCGGCAGTGTACTGGGTACCGTCGTGGCAACCTTTACCGGCATGCACCTCAAGGACCGCACCTCCTGGAAGGCAGGCCTGTACGGCTACAACGGCTGCCTGGTCGGTGCTGCCCTGCCAACCTTCCTCGCCGTCACGCCCATCCTGTGGCTGTGCATCGTCCTCGGCAGCGTGGTTTCAGTAATCGTCACCATCTGCATTGCCGACATTCTGAAAACCTGGAAAGTCGCCGCCCTCACCGCCCCCTTCGTGCTGGTGACCTGGACCATGCTGCTGGCCAGCTACGCCTTTGGCGGCCTGACTTCCAGCGCCCTGCCCGTGCCCAACCTGCCCCACGACCTGGTGGCCTACAACAGCAGCCTGTTCGATGGCATAGACCTGTTCAAAAGCACGTTTTACGGGATTTCCGAAGTGTTTCTGATCAGCACCGTGATCGGCAGTGTGCTGTTTCTCGCCGGGTTGGCGGTGTCTTCGTTGTGGGCCGCGGTGTTCGGCCTGCTGGGCTCGCTGCTGGCAGTGCTGGTGGCCGTGGTTCTGCAGGCAGAGCACGCCAGCATCAACAACGGTCTGTATGCCTTCAGCGCCGTGCTGACTGCCATCGCCCTGGGTTCGACCTTCAACAAGCCCAGCTGGCGCGTGCTGATCTACACCCTGATCGGGGTGATCTTCACTGTATTTGTACAGGGCGCCTTGAATACAGTACTGGCCCCGATTGGCATTCCGACCCTGACCATGCCTTTTGTACTGGCCTCCTGGTTGTTCCTGGTGCCTAACCAAGACGTGATGCCGGCCCACCGCCAATAATTCCGATCCTTTTGCCGGAGCGTTTCCATGACCGCGATTGCCCACCCCCTGACAAATGCCGAACCGTCGAACACTACGCGTCGTGCCATTTATCTGCTGACCGGCTTGATCGTGGCCAACCTCCTCGCCTGGGCCTGGGCCTTTGCCGAGTTCGGCAACAACCCGGTGCTGATGGGCACCGCCTTGCTGGCGTACGGCTTCGGCCTGCGCCACGCTGTGGACGCCGACCATATCGCGGCTATCGACAACGTCACCCGCAAACTGATGCAACAGGGCAAACGCCCGATCGCCGTGGGCACCTGGTTTTCCCTGGGGCACTCAACCATTGTGGTGCTGGCCTCTTTCGCGATTGCGGCTACGGCAATGGCCTTCAAGGACGACATGGAATGGTTTCACGAGACGGGTGGCCTGATCGGCACCCTGGTGTCCTCGGTGTTCCTGCTGCTGTTCGGCGTGCTCAACCTGGTGATCCTGATTTCGGTGTACAAGAAGTTCAAACAGGTCAAGGCCGGCCACTCCCTGCCCCCCGAGGAGCTGGACCTTATTTCCACCAACCCGGGCGGCCTGATGGCGCGCATCTTTGGCCGGGTGTTCAACCTGGTCAATAAGAGCTGGCACATGTACCCGGTGGGCTTTCTGTTTGGCCTGGGCTTTGACACCGCCACCGAAATCGGCCTGCTGGGCATCAGCGCAACCAGCGCCTCCCACGGCATCAGCCTGTGGTCGATCATGGTGTTCCCGGTGCTGTTCGCGGTCGGCATGGCCCTGATCGACTCGCTGGACAACTTCGTGATGATCGGCGCCTACGGCTGGGCATTCTCCAAACCGGTGCGCAAGCTCTACTACAACATCACCATCACTGCCGCCTCGGTGGTGGTTGCACTCTTTATCGGCGGTGTCGAAGCACTGGGGTTGATTGCCGAAAAACTGCAACTCACTGGCGGGATATGGACACCGATCAATGCCATCAGTGAAAACTTCGGCGAGATTGGCTACTGGATCATTGGCATGTTTGTCCTGTGCTGGCTGATTTCGGCCCTCAACTACTACATCCGCGGTTATGACCAACTGCCAGCCAATGCCTGATGCAAGGCTCAAGCACAGGGGCTGCAGGTGGCAGCCCGAAAAACCTGACCTACACTCCCTTCACCCTTTAACAGACGCGTCGTAGGTGCCATGACTTTATTACAGGACGTAAAAAATCGGATCTCCTTTGCCTATGGGGTCGCCTTGCTGGTGGCGATCAACGGCTTTCTCTTGTTTTTGCCGGTGCTGGAGCGTGGCGTTGCCCACGCCAATGCCAAGTCCGGCTCATTTGATACCTGGAAGGAGGCATTAAGCTTTTTAGCCTTGCTGGAAATCCCCGGTTTTGTCGTGGGGCTTGTGCTGTTGTTGATGTCCCTGGGGTTGTTGATCAAGTCGCGCATCAGTTGGTTCTTTTCCCTGCTGCTGCTGGTGGCAACGGTCTGTGTGGATTTTTTCATTCTGAAAAAACCTGACGGCGTGACCTTCTTCTCGGTGTTCACCATTGCCGTACTGGGCTTCTACTGGCGCCGCTTTGATCACTACAGCCTGGCCTCGGGCAGCTTCTTTGCGGTAGTGAGCATCGCCTCGCTTATCGTCTACAGCACCCTGGGCACGCTCTACATCGGTGACGGCTTTGCACCACCCGTGACGGACCTGCCGTCAGCGTTCTACTTCGCCATTGTGGTGATGTCGACCGTAGGCTTTGGCGACATTGTCCCGCACACCACTGATGCACGTTTTTTCACCCTAACGGTGATCATACTGGGCATCACCATCTTCGCGATTTCGGTGGCGTCCATTGCCGGCCCACTGATCAGCAACAACATCCAACGCATTGTTAAAGGCAGGATTACCCATATGGCGCGTAAAAATCACTACATCCTCGTTGGCGTTGGCTCCCTGGCACAAAACGTCTACAAAGGCCTGACCGATCGCGGCGAGCATGTCACCGTGGTGTGCGCTGCCGGAAGCCAGCACGACCTGCCGGAAAAGGCCGATATCATTGAAGGTGACCCGTCGGCGGCGTCGACCCTGAAACTGGCAGGTGCTGAAGACGCCAAATACATCGTCACCCTGTGCGACAGCGATGCCGAAAACGTGTTCACCATCCTTGCGGCCAAGGAAGTGGCCGGCGACGACACCCAGATCATCGCGCTGGTCAACGAAACGCGGAACATGCCCAAGGTCAAACGCGTCAACCCGACCATGGTGCTGTCGTTACCCTTGCTGGGCAGCGAGCTGCTGGTGCGCACCCTGCAGGGCGATCAGATCAATAATGACCTGATCACCGAGATGTTCTTCGGCAAGCGTACGTCGCTGGCCTGAGACTTTTCGCAGGATACAAAAAAGCCCTCTGACGAGGGCTTTTTCATGAGCGTTGCAAAGGTCTATTGCGGGGTATCGGATGCGGGTAGCGGAGTCACTTTGGCCCCGGCCAGCAGGCCCAGTTCAACAGCGGCAAAGCCGATTACCAGGCTGATCACCAGATAGCAGATGGAGACAAAGACACTGCCCGGGTCTTGCATCATCTCGACGGCGCCAAACACGAAACTGGAGAACGTGGACAATCCGCCCATGATCCCGGTGCCGACCATTACATGTACGTACTGATTGATCCGGTTGCTCTTGAACAGCGACGTGGCCACGCCCAGCAGAAACGCGGCGACGATATTGGCGACGAAGATATCCATCGGAAAACCGTCGGCCAGGCGCGGCACCGACAGCATGACAAACTCGCGACACATGGCGCCGAAAGCGCCGCCAACGAAAATCAGAATAATCATGTTCAACATGGGGTTTGCTCCAGAGTCAGCGCGCCAGCCAGGCGCCGAACGCGGCGGCGGCCAGGCCGACTAGAACCGAGATAATCAGATAACCGGCGGCCCATGCCCGATCCCTGGCCTTGGCCAGTTTCGAGGCATCCAGTTGCATGCTGCTGAATGTGGTGTAACCACCCAGGATACCGGTGAGCACCGCGGCGCTGAGGAAATCGCCATAGCGGTCGCGCCAGTCCACAGTAAACAGGATGCTCAGGTAACCGATCACAAAGGCGCCGCTGATGTTGATCAGAAACGTGCCCAGCGGGAACGGTCCCTTGTAAAACTGCCCGATCCGCAACCCGATCCACCAGCGCAGCAGCGAGCCCAGCCCGCCCCCCAGTCCGACCCAGAAAACATCCAGCGCAGTCATGAAATTCCCTCTCGTGTCTGTTGGTGAGTGGGGGAACTCTAGTTCATAAAACTGCGGGTAGGCATGACTTGGGCCGGGTCTTTCGTTGTTACAGATAAGTCCATGCCGGGGCCAGCGGGGCCAGCGGGGCCTGAATGGCGAAGCTCATATTTGCTCAAGTTTTCAAACTGGTGTTCTTGAGCATTGGGGGTATTTGAGCTGCACAGGACGTAAAGCCAACTTGCAAAAGTCCCAGCATGGGACTAGGATCGTTTTATGAGAATCATCGCAGTCAGTCAACTCAAGGTTTTTTGGCAAAAGTATCCAGGCGCAGAGCAATCCTTCCTGTGCTGGATTGATGAAGCGAAAAAAGCGAACTGGCAAACGCCGGCCGATATCAAGGCGCAGTTTGGCCATGCCAGCATTCTCAAGAGCAACCGGGTCGTGTTCAACATCAAAGGTAACGCCTATCGGCTCGTTGTGGCTGTGGCCTACCGCTACAGCGCCATTTACATCAAATTCGCAGGTACTCACCAGCAGTACGACACCATTGATGCCAACACCGTAGAAATGGAGTAACCCATGAATATTCGTCCAATTCGCAACGAACAGGATTACAAAGACGCACTGAAGTCGGTTTCGCCGCTGTTCGACAATGAACCGCAGCCCGGCACACCGCAAGGCGATTACCTGGAGGTGATGATCACCCTGATCGAAGCCTACGAAGCAAAGCATTTCCCCATCGACCTGCCCAACCCGGTAGATGCCATCCGCTTCAGAATGGAGCAATCCGGGTTGTCACCGGCTGACCTGGTGCCTGCTATCGGCCGGCAGAACCGGGTGTATGAAGTGCTCAACGGTAAACGCTCCTTGACCCTGCCCATGATCTGGAAGCTGCATGAGATGTTCGGCATCCCGGCAGAGAGCCTGATCAAGCCGGTGAAATGATGACAGTGGATCAGGCAACATCATGGACCCGGGGGAAAAGGAGTACCATGCCCTCCGGCTTCACCCCTACCGCCCCATGGAACCCCTATGTTTCCCAACGCTGAACGCTACAACCACTCCACCGAATACGCCAACAAACTGGTCGATCGCATCGGCCAGACCCCGGCCTGGATTGCCCTGCGCCTCGGGGTCACGGAAAAACGCATGCGCTATATCCTCGCCGGATCCCGCACGATCAAGGGCGACACCACTGAAATTCTGATGAGCTACGCCGAGCAGTTTTGCCTGGAATGCCTGGCCGCCGAAGCCAAGGCCGCCAAGGACCGTGCCCGCTCCAAAGCCGCCGCCAGCCCTGCCAGCGACGCTTAAAACAACCCCAGCTGCCCGCCAACCAGAGCACTGAAGTTGTCATCGACAAACACCAGAATCGCGTCCGCCACCGGTTGCAGCTGACGCGTCAGATAGTGCTCGTAATCCACTTCTGCGGTGCGGTTCTCCATCGGCTGGGGGCCGGCTACAGTAATAACGTAACTGATCGTCCCACCGTTCTGGTACTGCCGGGGCCGCCCTTGCCGGTCGTTGTACTCATCGGCCAGGCGTGCGGCCCGCACATGGGGCGGTACGTTGCGCTCATAGTCACTGAGCGGGCGACGCAAGCGCTTGCGGTAGATCAGCAGTTCATCATGCTCACCCGCCAGGGTGCTGCGCACAAAGTCGCGCACATAGTCCTGCCAGGGCTGACGATTGAAAATGCGCAGGTACAACGCCTGCTGGAACTGCTGGGCCAACGGCGACCAGTCGCTGCGCACGGTCTCCAGCCCCTTGTAGACCATCTCCCGATGCCCGTCGGCATGCACCACCAACCCCGCATAACGTTTTTTGCTGCCTTCTTCGGCGCCACGAATGGTCGGCATCAGGAAGCGGCTGTAATGGGTCTCGAACTGCAGCTCCAGGGCGCTGGTCAGGCCATACTCGTCGCGCACATGGGCCTGCCACCAGTCATTGACGTATTGCACCAGTTCGCGACCGATACGTGCGGCGTCCTCTTCACTGTGCTGACTGCGCAGCCAGACAAAGGTGGAGTCGGTGTCGCCATAGATCACGCTGTAGCCCCGGGCTTCAATCAGGGCCCGGGTCTTGAGCATGATTTCATGCCCGCGCAAGGTGATCGACGACGCCAGCCGCGTATCGAAAAACCGGCAACCGCTGGAGCCCAGTACTCCGTAAAACGCATTCATGATGATTTTCAGAGCCTGGGACAGAGGCGCGTTTTTCTCCCGCTTGGCCACTTCACGGCCCTCGGCCACGCGCTCGATAATGGCCGGCAGGCAGTGCCGGGTACGAGAGAAGCGCGCCCCGCGAAAGCCCGGCACCGAGGTTTCATCACCAGGCTCGCGCAACCCTTCGACCAGCCCTAGCGGGTCAATCAAAAAAGTGCGGATAATCGACGGGTACAGGCTTTTGTAATCAAGCACCAGCACCGACTCGTACAACCCCGGCTCGGACTCCATCACAAAGCCGCCGGGGCTGGCCTGGGGCGGTTTATCGCCAAGATTGGGGGCGACAAAGCCCTGACGGTGCATCAGCGGCATATACAAATGGTAAAACGCGGCCACTGAACCACCGCTGCGATCAGCCTCAAGCCCCGTGACCGAGGCCCGCTCCAGCAAAAAGGTCAACAATTCGGTTTTCGCGAAAATCCGCGTGACCAGTTCGCAATCCTTGAGGTTGTAGCGCGCCAGTGCAGGCTTGTCATGGGCAAACATGCGGTTGATTTCGTCCATGCGCTGGTACGGGGTGCTGATGTCCTTGCCCTCGCCCAGCAGGGTTTGAGCGACATTTTCCAGGCTGAAAGACGGGAACGACCAGGTCGCCGAGCGCAACGACTCGATGCCGTCGATGATCAAGCGGCCCGCAGCACTGGCAAAAAAATGGTTTTTGCGACTGCCGTGTTCGCGCCACTGCATTTCACTGCTGCCACGCCCCAGCAGCAACGGGATACCCAGACGGCGTGCATGCTCATGCAATACCCGAAGATCGAACTGCACCACATTCCAGCCAATGATGGCGTCGGGGTCATGCCGGGCCAGCCACTGGTTAAGACGCAGCAGCAGGTCGGCGCGGGTGGCGCAGAATTCAAGATCGAAATCCACCGGGGTATCGGCTGCGGTTGCCTTGCCCAGCATATACACCTGGCGCTGGCCGCAGCCCTCCAGGGCAATGGAATACAGATCGCCTTGCTCGCTGGTTTCAATATCCAGGGACACCAGCTTCAAGCGCGGCCGGTAGTCGGGGTGGGGTTTTATCCGCGCGTCCAGCAACGGTCCGTCGCCCTGGGCGCGGCCACCGAAACTCACCGGTGCGGTGATAAAGCGTTCCATCAGGAACCGCTCCGGCGGGCGGATGTCGGCCTCGTACACATCGACCCCGGCACGGCGCAGGCGCTGGGCGATATCCATCAACTGGGCATGCTGGCGGCAGTAGAGGCCGATCACCGGGCGCGACTGGAAATCACACAGCGCCAGCTCACGCCACTCGATACCGCGCTCGTTCTGCAGCAGGGCCTGGGCCTGGCCAAGCTGAATCTTGGGGATAAAAGCGGTGGAGGTTTGGTAAGGCAGGCGCACCTGCTGCGGCCCGTCATCGGTGGCCAGCCAGAAGTCGACCTCGATACCCGACGGCGTATCACGCCAGTGCCGGGTCAGGACAAAACCCTGTTTCAAGTCCACCGTGGCGGCCTCATCGGGTTACAGGCACGTCGCCAGCATCGCCAGGCGACGCATGGCGGCAGCGTCATCAGGCTGTTTGGCGTAATAGCTCACTGCAGTGCCCGTGCCTTGGGGCTGCAAGTCGGCAAATGACTCGGCGCCACGGGTATATACCGTCTGCTTGCCGGTCTTGTCGGTGTTGATATAGGCACTGGCATCGACCCCAAACACGCTTTCATCCTGCCAGGAAAACTTGATGCACTCGGCCACCAGCGCTGTGGCTTTTTCCGAAGCCAGCACCCGGGTTGGAGCTTTGCTGCGGGCGGTGTCCATCGCAGGAGACACACAACCGGCCAGCAAGGCCAGACTCATGACGCTGATCAGCATTCGCATTGTATATCCCCTAGATAAAGGCCAATACGATATCACGCAGACAGTGCCCACAGGTGGCTAAATAACCAGTAGTCTGCTGAGTGGGCTTGCTCCCCCAAAGAACATATGTTCGCAGTTCCCGCACCAAAACAGGCCGGTCGGCCGCCTCGGCGAGGTTTTTGATCTGGCTTTTGATTTTGATCTACCCGCCCCATCGGGAGGCCGAGCGGAGGTTCTGTGGAGTGGGTCGACCGGCATGGATGCCGGGAGAGCCGCGATGGGCCATGGATGGCCCGTGGCGGCGTGCCCACGGAACAGGGCCGGAGCGAGGGAACCTGAGCGCAGCGAAGGCCGTACGATGGGGCGAAAGCGTTTTGGTTACTTTGTCGCTTTTACAAAGTGACTCGCTGTAAGAGCGAAACCAATATTTCAGTTGGACGCTAGGCCGGATATGTACGCGGTCTACCAATTATAACCACCGAGTACATATCCATTCGATGTGTCACGGCTCTCTACGGGTTCCGCCCTTACGGCGGCTCACTTTTGTCAAACAGCCACAAAAGTAAGCAAAAAGGCCTTGCCCTACCATACGGCCGCCTCGCCAAGGCTCGCCGGCGCCCTCACTCCGGCACTGTTATGGGGGCACGCCGCGACGGGCCATCCATGGCCCATCGCGGCTGGCGCGGCGTCCTGCCGCGCCACCCCCATAACAGCACCTGCGTTCAGCCTTCTGTGAGGGGCATTCGTGTTGTCTGGACAAGCGCGTGGCTACAGCAAAAGAAAAAGAAAAATAGATCTTGGACACGTGCACATATGTTCTGCAAAACAGGCCGGCCGGTCGGCCGCCTCGGCGGTTTTTGATTTTGATCTGCCAGCCCTCCCGGGAGGCCGAGAGGAGGTTTTGTGGAGTGGGTCGACCGGCATGGATGCCGGGAGAGCCGCGATGAGCCATGGATGGCCCGTGGCGGCGTGCCCACGGAACAGGGCCGGAGCGAGGGAACCTGAGCGCAGCGAAGGCCGTACGATGGGGCGAAAGCGCTTTGGTTACTTTGTCGCTTTTACAAAGTGACTCGCTGTAAGAGCGAAACCAATATTTCAGTTGGACGCTAATGCCGGATATGTACGCGGTCTACCAATTATAACCACCGAGTACATATCCATTCGATGCATCACGGCTGTCTACGGGTTCCGCCCTTACGGCGGCTCACTTTTGTCAAACAGCCACAAAAGTAAGCAAAAAGGCCTTGCCCTGCCATACGGCCGCCTCGCCAAGGCTCGCCGGCGCCCTCACTCCGGCACTGTTATGGGGGCACGCCGCGACGGGCCATCCATGGCCCATCGCGGCTGGCGCGGCGTCCTGCCGCGCCACCCCCATAACAGAACCTGCGTTCAGCCTTCTGTGAGGGGCATTCGCGTTGTCCGGACAATCTTGTGGCTACAGCAGAAGCAGAAGCAAAAATTTGAAACAGCACCAATCCCTTGTGAGGGTGAGTCTGCTCACGAAGACATCAACGCGGTTCATCTTAAACACCGTACAGCAAGCCGGCTCCCACAGGGGTATCACCAGGCGCTAAACGCTGTTCTTGTCCACATCCAGCGCCTGGCCGATGGCGTAGTAATGTCCTCCGGCGATGTAATGCAGGCTGCGCAAGGCCGGGTCGGCACTTTCAAAGTGCCAGTGACCGTCACTGAAAACACGAGTGTCGGCCCAGGCCGCAACCACTTCACCGATAAACAGGTCGTAGGTTTGCTGGTTGTGCGGCTCGGGGATCAGCTTGCAGGCCAGCCAGGCAGAGCATCCCTCAACAAAGGGCAGATCATGGCCTGGCATCTCGAACAGTTGCACCGCGCAATGCTCGAGCTTATGCGGGTCATCAGCCAGGCTGACGCTGCCAACCTGACTGGTCAGCCTGATTTGGGCTACGGTAGGTATCTGGATCACAAATACGCCGCTGTTTTCTACCAGCTCGCGGGTCTTCACGCTTTTATCCAGGACCACGGTCAGTTTGGGCGGGGCAAAGTCCAGTGCGCATGCCCATGCCGCTGCCATGACATTCTGGACCCCGGCATGGCGCGCCGAAACCAGAATGGTCGGGCCGTGGTTAAGCAGTCGGTAGGCTTTGTCCAGAGGGACGGCTGCAATGTGCTCGGGCATGCTGGCTCCGCAATCGGGTTGTATTGAAAAAGGAGGTCAAGGCCGCCGGCTTTGACTTATCGTCAGAAGGATACGACGCTTGATTCTTTATCTGAAGCGCCTTTGAACAGGAATAACCATGGCCAATCCTTACCGCGAACTTCTGGCAATACCTGGCGTCATGGGATTGGTGGTGGCAAGTTCGATCGCCCGGCTGCCGCAGGCAATGATCGGCATCGGCATTATCACCATGCTGGTACAGCAAACAGGGCTTTACTGGCTGGCGGGGGCAGTGGCCGGTACCTTTACCCTGGCCAATGCCCTGGTGGGGCCGCAGATTTCCAAACGGGTCGACCGCCTGGGCCAACGCCGGGTGTTGCCGGTGTTTACTGCCTTCAGCATCGCAATGTTGCTGGCGTTGATCGCTGCCTCGCACCTGCGGGCCGACGCGCCGTTGCTGTTTGTGCTGGCGGCACTGGCAGGGACCATGCCGAGCATGCCGGCCATGACCCGGGCCCGCTGGACGCAACTGTTTCGCGGCAAGTCGCTGCTGCATACCGCGTTTTCCCTGGACACGGTGCTGACTGAAATGGCCTTTATCCTGGGCCCGCCCCTGGCGATTGGCTTGAGCACCGGGCTGTTTGCCGAAGCCGGGCCTCTGGCGGTGGCCGTGCTGCTGGCAGTGGGCGTCACGGCGTTTGTGCTGCAGCGCCAGACCGAGCCGCAGGTGATCAAAGCCACCAGCATCGACGCCGGTTCAACCTGGCGCTTGCCGGGCTTACGCACCATTGTCCTGGCTTTGTGGGGCATGGGTGTGATTGGCGGTGCAGTCGACGTGGCCGTGGTTGCCTTTGCCAACGCCCATGGCTGGCCAGCGTCCGCCAGTTTTATCCTCGCCGCCTATGCCCTGGGCTCGTTGATCGCCGGTCTGGCGTTTGGCGCCTTCAGAATAGCCATGCCGATGGCGCAGCAGTTTTTTATCGGCATTCTGGTCACCGCCATCACCGCGGTATTGCCGATTTTTTCACCGGGGGTCTATGTGCTGGCTCTGCTGCTGTTTGTTTCCGGGGTATCTTTTGCACCAACGATGGTGATTGTGATGAACCTGGGCACCCTTATATTACCGCCGCAGCGGGTCACCGAGGGTCTGACCTGGATGTCCACCGGCATCAGCATCGGCGTTGCGCTTGGCGGGGTGGTGGCAGGGCTGGTGATCGACGCATACGGTGCCCGCGCCGGTTTTGCCGTGCCCATTGTCGCGGGAGTGGTGATGGTGGTGATTGTGATGCTGGGGTTACGCACACTGCAGGCGGCTGCCCAGACCCAGTCGCAGCGTGAGCTGGCCAGGTGAGCCGTGTTCGTTAGCAGGGGGCTTTCAGCTGTAGCCCTCTCCCGAAGGGAGAGGGCTTTTTTTAACTTGGGGCTCTGCGATAACTTGCGGTGCAAGCGTACTGCGCCAATGTGCATTGGCGACAGTCTACGATTGGGTCAGGGGCTGATGGGGCTGGTTTTCCCCGGGATCACCTGCAACGCTGTTACCAGTGCCGGATCGAAATACGCCACATACAGCCAGTAGGTTTTACCTAGCAACTGGCCAGACCCGTACCAGGGGATGCGGTTGTAGGTCAGGTTAAGGCCGTTGTAGTCGTATTCAAAAAGATGGCCGCTACTGCTAATGAACTTGAAGCCGTTCTGCGAATAATCTCTTAAGGCATACAAGGTATTTTTATCGCTGGCATACAGTTCTTTGACCCGCTGCAAGTACCCTGGGGCAATGGTTGTAAACAGGCTTTTGGCCTGCTGACTGTATTGATCCAGGGTCAAGCCCGGAGTCTGTGCCAATTGGCTGGCAATCAAGGCAAATACGTCTGCATCTGACTTGGCGATTGCCAATTGCACCCGCATGAAGTTATTCAGCTTTTGCGGGTCGACAGTCAATGTCCTCGACTGTTTACCCTGTGAGTGTTCGGTGACCGTTTGCACCATGAACTCACTGGTTTTTGGCAGTACCATGGGCGACGTTGCTATGTAGGCTGCGCATGCGGTCGCCCGATGAGACATATCCTGATCCACCAGCAATGACAATGGATCGCCCTGTTGTGGTGTTTTGCTCAGATCGACACCCTGTTTTTTCAAGACCTCGGCAACTTGCTTCGCTGTACTTTCACCCCGCGCCATTGCGCAGACATGGTGCATCATCACATCGTTGCGTTGCCCTTCGACCATGGGCACCAGCCCCATGACTGCGCTCTGGATGATTGGCAGCGCCGGGATCATTACCCCGTGCGGTTCTTTATTGGTGAGGTTGGCGAGAGCTTGTGGAGCGCCGTCGCAGCCTGCCATCAGCGCCAATGAGAAAACCCATCCGGTTGTTTTTAGCAATGACATGGTATCCGCCCTGATTTTTGAGATTAACGGCCCGGCACTATTGCAGTCGAGCCGGGACGGGATTGACGGGTCTGGCCGCCGGTTGTAGAACGTTTCAGTTAATGTTCACCACTGGTAGCCAATACCTACTCCGAGACCTAAATCTCCTTTGGTAGTGGAGGTGGCCTGCAGCTTGCCAACCCAGCGGCCGTTGTTGGAGATGGTCGAGACGCCGAATGCCAACGCGGCTTGCCCGCGATAGGTGGCGGCGCCAAGGGAGGTCATGCTGGCTCCTGGTGAGTAAGGCTGTGGCAGGCTGGCCATGGCCATGGCACCGGCGATCCCCGCGCTAAGGGTTTCGTCCTGCTTGTGCAGGTCGTTGCGCAATTGCGAGAAACGCTGATCGGTATAGGCGGTGGCATTGTTGGTGACGTTGGTCACACTTCTGTTGAGCTGGTCAAAGTTCACTGCATCGGTGGCCTGGGTTGCCGCTGCAACATGGGTGATTTGCCTTTCGCTGCCAGCGGCCCCTACCGAAACGCTGTTGTCACGAGTAGCTGTCGAGTCGGCACCCAATGCCACGCTGTTTGCTCCACTAGCGTTGGCTCCGTGCCCCACTGCGACTGCTTTTTCTGCACTGGCCATGGCATTGGTACCAACGGCCGTGCTTTTGTTGCCAGACGCTTGCGAGCCGGCGCCTCCCGCGGCCGCATCGGTACCGGTGGCCGAAGGTTTTGGCAATGCACTGGTGTTATTGACCTGGAACATGCCGTCCTTGCCGTCCTTGATATTGGTCACATCGTTAAGAACCTGTGAAACATTCCCGCCAATGTTGTTGACCGCCGTGTCGGTGTAGTGGTTGGCCTGCGTTATGGCACCACCAAGCTGGCTGACGTTGACCGCATCGTTGGGTGCAGAACCTGCTGCTACACCGGTAATCTGGCGACTGCCCAGAGCCGTACCGACCCCGACTTCACCCACGGATGTTTGCAATGTGGTCAGGCCCGTAGCGGCATAGCCGGCCTGGGCGCCTACGGTAGTGACCGAGCCCGAGCCCAGGGCAACGCTTGCTGCATGGCTGGCCACAGCACCGGCTCCCAGTGCTACTGACTGTTCGCTTTGGGCCTGGGCCTGGGTACCGATGGCAACACCGGAAGCCATCAACACCTGGCTGTTACCGCCCAATGCAATCCCGCCAGTTGCCGCCAGGCTGACCACTGCGTTGTTGCCCATCCCGATACCGTTATCAGCATTGACCACGGTGGCGGGTCCAACGGCGATGGTGTTCTGTCCTATGGCCAGCGAGTCCTGCGGATTAACGGAGTTGGCATGGAAGTACAAGCTGCTGGTGGAACTGAGTGAACCTATGGCTCCGCCCAATTGACGCAGGGTCACGGCATCCTGGGCACTGGTGCCGTCAGCCAGATTGATCAACTGACGGTATTGACCGGCCGTACCCAGCGAGACCGCCCCCAACAAGGTTGCATCAGTGGTGTCGTAGGTGATGGTGCCACTGCTTGCCGCAATGGTGCCGCTGGCCGGTGCGATGACACGGTCGGAAACCGATCCTTGTCCCAATGCAACCCCTCCGCTTACCGATACGCTGGCCAGATTGCCCAGCGCCAGGCTGCCTGCAGCGCTTGCCAGGGCTCCGGCACCGGCGGCCAAGGACTGAGCCGCACTGGCCTGTGCTTGAGGACCGATAGCGATGCTGTCTACGCCGGCGGCCGAGGAGTCGGCCAGTATCGAGTTGGCGTGGAAGTACTTGATACCGGTGCCATTGCTGACGATGTTGTTAACAGTGCTGCCGAGGCTGTCGACCGTGGTATTGGTCGCAAACAACTGGCTGCCGTTAACAGCGTCGGTACTGCTGATGCTCACGCGTCCCGCTGCGACATTGGTGATCTGCCGTTCGCTGCCAGCGCTGCCGACACTCAGGACACCTGTAGGTGATCCACCAGCATAGATATGGGCGATGCCGTTTATGGTGTCGCCCGTTGTGGCGTTAGCCGCCGTTGTGGTTGAGCCATTACCCAGGGCAATCGAGTTGTCCACATTGGCTACCGCACCGTTACCGATAGCGATGCTGTTGGTGTTGACGGCACTTGCGTTCGGCCCGACAGCTATGCTGTCGGTACCGGTTGCGCTGCTGTCGGTCAGGATCGAGTTGGTATGGAAGTACTTGATGCCGCCACCGGTGTTGAGGTTGGTAATGGCTGTTGTATTGCTGGCGATATTGGTGGTGTTGGTCGTGACTTGTTGATTGGTAGCGAACAGTTGACTGCCGTTGACGGCATCGGTACTGGAGGCACTGAGCTGGCCTGCAGCAACGTTGGTGATCTGGCGTTCCTGGCCGACGCTACCGACGCTGACCACGCTGTTTGGCGAGCCCCCGGCAAAGTTGTAAGACACCCCGCCGATGGTCGTACTGCCAGTAGGGGCCGGGGCAGCGGTGGTGCTGCCGGCACCCAGTGCGACGTCACTGGCGTTATTGGCCGTGGCCCCTGAACCCAAGGCCAGTCCTTGTGTGGCGGTGGCCGCGACTATGGCGGCATCGCCCAGGGCAACGGAACCTGCGCTGTTGGCCTGGGAAGCATTACCCAGTGCCACTGAACCTTGACCTGTTGCGATGTTGAGATTACCCAGCACCACGCTGCCCTGGCCGTCGGCGGTGTTATCCGCGCCCATGGCGACTGCACCGGTGCCGTTGGCGGTGTTGGGATCACCGATGGCGACTGCGCCGTTGCCAGTGGCGATATTGCCCGCACCGATGGACACGGCTTTGCCCCCCGTGGCTGTCGCCGAGGTACCAATGGCGGCATCTGC
>NZ_NQKQ01000012.1:22198-146038 GCF_002269505.1 Pseudomonas fragi
ATTGGTGATGGCGGTGGTGTTGCTGGTGACCTGCTGGTTGGTGGCAAACAGTTGACTGCCGTTGACAGCATCGGTACTGGAGGCACTGAGCTGGCCTGCAGCAACGTTGGTGATCTGGCGTTCTTGGCCGACGCTACCGACGCTGACCACGCTGTTTGGCGAGCCCCCGGCAAAGTTGTAAGACACCCCGCCGATGGTCGTACTGCCCGTAGGGACCGGGGCAGCGGTGGTGCTGCCGGCACCCAGTGCGACGTCACCGGCGTTGTTGGCCGTGGCCCCTGAACCCACTGCCAGCCCTTGGGTCGCACCGACAGCTACGATGGCAGCGTCGCCCAGGGCAACGGAGCCTGCGCTGTTGGCCTGGGAAGCATTACCCAGTGCCACTGAACCTTGACCTGTTGCGGTGTTGAGATTACCCAGCGCCACGCTGCCCTGGCCGTCGGCGGTGTTATCGGTGCCCATGGCGACTGCGCCGGTGCCGGTGGCGGTGTTGGGGTCACCGATGGCGACTGCACCGTTTCCGCTGGCGATATTGCCCGCACCGATGGACACGGCTTTGCCGCCAGTGGCCTGTGCCGAGGTACCTATGGCCACGGCATCGGCCGAGTCGGCCATTGCGCCGCTGCCCATTGAAACGGCCCCGGTAGCGGAGGCACTTGCACCTGAGCCGATAGCCATCGAGTTGCCACCGGTTGCCTGCGAGGTATTGCCGATAGCAACGTCGTTCAGTCCAGAAGCTACTGTACTGGTTCCCAAGGCGACGGATGCTGCACCTGAGGCATTAGCAAATGAACCGCCTGCCAATGCCGAATTAGCGCTGGCGGAGGAGAGCCTGCCATAGGCCGAACTATCGAGGGCGGTGGCTGAAGCACCGCTACCTATGGCGGTACCACCACTTATGTCAGGTGAATCTGATACGCCTGATACAGCCGAAGTGCCTATTGCAATGGAGTTCCTACTAAAGGCATTGCTGTTATTCCCTGAAGCGAGGGAGTCTGTTCCTGAGGCAGTGCTGCTGAAGCCAAGAGCGGTAGCGTTTAAACCTGAGGCAGTGCTACTGAAGCCAAGAGCGGTAGCTCCAAAGCCTGTTGAACTACTGCCTTGCCCTGCTGCGAAAGAGTTGGCGCCGGTGGCAGAGCTAAGGCGTCCCAATGACACAGAGCTATCGCCTGTTGCTTGGGACAGTTCGCCGATCGCAATGCTTCTGCTCGTGGCAATTGCGCCTGAAGGGCCGCCGATGGCGATTGAAAAGGTGTCTGCGGAAGTATTCCCAACCGGAGCTGTGCTTATGGTACCTCCCTGAATTACCGTACCTGAAATAGTAAATGTAGACAGCAATCCCACTGACAGTCCAACCGTCACTGCCACTATTGTTTTTATGCCTTTGCGAGATCCGCGTTTATATTTTATGTGTGCAAATTCGCTCGCTACGACCCAACTACCCAAGGAGTAACTCCATACAACAGAGAAAATCTTGTTCATGGTTGCCTTTGGCTAGGGCCAACCTCCAATGCAGGAATGTTAGATGCAGTAGACCCCACCGCTTCTTATTTACGGTACTGAATACGGATCACAAACGGCGCTGCCGGGGGGTGGTCCGGGTGGATATTTTGTGTGCGTAAGCTGGGGAGGAAGGTTGCTCCTGTATTAGATAGAATTTATACCCTGTCCGGCTCCTGTTTAAGATCGGTTGGGAGGTCGCTATAAAGCAGTGTCACAGGATTTGGGTGAAGTATTTGCTTGTGCGGCAATAAGCACACGCGGAGTTGTGGTAGTCGAATACTGGCTAATGTAATGTTAAGTCTCTTGGTTTAACAGTAGTGGTGCTGCAGAAAATCGCAAGTCGCATTAGTTGTTTTTAATGAGTTTTTTTTTGTGTGGAGTATTTTAATGCTAATTGTTTTGGTAGGGCATATGGGCTGGTGAAAGGGCAGGGCGCTTTTGTATTGGTTGGGTAGCGCCTCAGTATTTTTTTTGCAAGCGGCTTGGTTGATGTAATAGATTGAAAAATATGATTTATTTACAAGTTTAAATCGTGTTTTTTGTTTTTTGGTGTGAGGGGCTGTGTCCGGATGTGGATGTGGATCGTTATGAGAGGCGGATAGATATAAATTTGATCTTTGTATTATTATTTTTTAATCTAAGAGCTAGTGCAAGGCAGGCAAGGTAGGTCGGTTTGTAAGTAAGCGTCATATGATTTGTTTAATGTGAAGAGCGCTTCCTTGAGTGATTGCGGATTCTCAGAGGGTGTATGTGAGGTGTTGTTGTGGGTGGGTGTAGACGTTTGAAAGGGGAGGCGTTGACGCAGTTCAGGTTATACCGGTTCAACGCTGTGCTGCTGGTTTTTCTGTGGGGTGCTGTCTGTTATTTTTACGGTAAATGTCAGGTTTAATATTAAAGCTTAATAATGTTCTTGTCAGGAATTGGCGCGCAGTTGTGGAGTGGCAACAAAAACACAAGAATCGGTAGCAAGGTTAAAATCATAAGAGGTATGTTTGCCGCAGTGTTTCTAATTGCCTCGGATACCGATTGGCATCCGGGGGCTAAAGTGAACGGAGAACGCGGGTCTTATACCAGATTGGTTTGTACGCCTTGCTGCACCAGTAACTCGGCATCCAGTCTGTCATGCCGATATTCCTCGTACACCGCCCCACCCAGGGTGACATTGCGGCCGGAATTGGCCCAGTTACCCGGTTCAGTACCGTTGGCCAGCAAATCATCGAGGTTGACGTTTTCGCCTGCGTTCATGTTCAGAATGACTTGAGACCCTCCCATCATGACCAGAGCCTGAGATGGTGCGGGATCGGCCCAATTGCCGAGATTTGATCCGAAGCCCGTACTTCCGTTACCGCTTGAAGTGACTGCACTCGCCACCAAAGTAAAATTGGAGAAACTCAAGGTTTCACCCGCTACAAACGCATGATTGGTCTGACCGGCCAGGTCCAATACGCGAGTATGGATCTGCCAGTCTGCTCTATGGCAGCTCATATCCAGGGCGGACCATTTATTCTCACTGACTGTTGCATCTATCAAGGTAAGCCCTCCGTCGAATGACGTCTGAACCTTTTCGCCGTCCGCCAGGGCACTGCTCAATGACCCGTAAATCATGCGTCCAGCCGAGCCATCGTTGGTTATGAAGGTGTTGGGGGTGGCGCCACTGTCTTTCGACATGCTTTCGACAATGGCCATTGCCACAGGAGAGGAGGTATCGACAGTAATGGAATATGCCGCGGATGTCGGGCTCAGATTCCCCGCGAGGTCAGTGGCGGTGGCCGTAAGGCTGTTGAGGTTTTCAGGCAAGTCGGCCGTCAGGGGCAGGGACCATTGGCCGCTGCTGTTGACCAGAGCGGTGCCTAGAAAATCGCCGTTGCTGTAGACCGTTACCGTGCTGCCGGCTTCGCCCGTGCCGCCGATGCCAGGGCGGGGATGGTTGGTGATGCCGCCGGACAAGATGGTATCAGCACTCAGGCTGCCAATATTATCCAGCACCTCGGTGATCACGGACTGATCGGGGGCGGTAATGTCGATAGTGAATTGAAAACCGGGGGAAGCAGCACTTGTACTCCCATCCGTTGTTTTCTCAACAATCGTTATGGAGTGTTGACCCTCTGCACCGTCCTCACCTGCAGCCAGGACATATTTACCATTCGCTACTGCCTTGATACGTATCGATTTTCCTTGTTGGTTAGAACGCAATTCGGTGGCCCGGCTAATGGTATTACCATCAATTACTGCGACATTAAGCGCGTTTGCGGTCATTTTGTACTCACGATGGGCAAGTTACTTTGTCGGTAAAAAAGGGCTGTCGCACTATCGGCGCAAATAAATTTTACGAATTGGTAGCATGAGGAAAGTAAGAGGATGTTTGCGCAAGGCAGGGATGCAGTAAATGAGATTTGTCCTAAATGCTTGGTGGTTTGAGTGGTGCCTGGAAAGCAGGGCGCTCACATGCTTATGGCGCTATTTTCCAGATGCAACGCCGGCGCAGATGAGAAAAACCTCAGTGGCTTTACGAGTGAAATTGTTACTTGTTGCTCAGTGCCATTGGGTGTCGTTGTAGCGAGCGCCTGTTGCTGGAGTCACGTATTTGCTGGAGCGTAGTAAGTCCAGCTTGAATGGGGTGCTAGGGGCATGTTCTGGGTTCAGGACAGTGTGCTGCTGGGCCTGCGGTTTGTTCAGGCCATCGGCATTTGCGCGGCGGCGGTGACCTGCTGTTGCGTTTATGGTGGGTGGCTATAGCTGTCGCAGCGCACTGCAGCGGATCAGCGGACGGGCGCTGTTGCCCTGGTTGCTGGTGTCGACCTTTATCAGTCAGCCGTTGCAAATCACCGTTGAAGAGATGCTGGCTACGGCGCCGCTGGCGGTGCTTGGGTATTTGATTCAGCGCCGCAAGGCGAATGCACAGGCGTTAGCGGCCTCGTGACGGGCAGGTCGCCCCGCTAATCTAAGCTCGACGAAAATGCCGGATATTATCCGGCGTATCAATCAAAGCAGGCTGCACGCTTGCACCCTCCATTGCAGCTAGGCCATTTGGACGATGTGCCCGTGACTCACCAGTCCGATTATCGAAGGCAGGCTCTGGATACCTCGCCGAGGAGGCAGCCAGAGCATCCACGATAATAAAAAGAGGACTGGCTGCATGAACTCTGCCCAGCAACTGAATCGTGCAGCGAGGCATCGACCATGCGCTCAATAATTGGCTATCTGGTCTGCCTGATCGTCGCTGTCACCATCGCGTTTACCTTCTCCCCCCGTCATGCCTCCGATGTCGCTTCGGCCCAGTTACGGCCCGATCGCCTGCAAATCAACGGCATGCTGTACTTGGATCAACGGGTGGTGGCTGTTGGTGAGCGCGGCAATATTTTGCTCAGTGATGATCAGGGATTGTCGTGGCAACCCGCAACGGTCACGCCGCAGCGTGACCTGACGCTGACCGCACTGGTGGCGCTGCAAGACAAAAGCCTGCTGGCGGTCGGTCACGATGGCTGGATTCTGCGTTCCGAAGATGAAGGCGCCAACTGGTCAGAAGTACGCTTTGACGGAGATGTTGCCGAGCCTTTGCTGGGCATCTGGAGTGCCGGCGGCAATCGCGTCCTGGCATTCGGCAGTTTCGGCAAATTTTACCAGTCTGAAGATGATGGCCGCACCTGGCAGGCCAAGCCGCTGGAGGTCGACAGCGCACACCTGAATGGTATGGACGGCGGTGCCGACGGTCGGCGCATGGTGGTCGGCGAGCAAGGGCTGGTGTTGCGCAGCGACGATGCCGGGCACAGCTGGCACAAGCTTGAACCGTTCTACAACGGTTCGTTGTTTGGCGTTGTACGCCTGAGCCCCGACCGCTGGGTGACCTACGGCATGCGCGGGCATGTGTTTGTCAGCCAGGACTTCGGCAAGACCTGGGAACCGGTAAAAGTCGGCAATCAATTGCCGCTCTACGGGCATGTGCTGTTGCCCAATGACGGCGGCCTGTTGATTGTCGGTGCAGGCAGCTCGGTGGTACGCCTGGACGGCAAAGGCCAACTGGTCAGCGCTTCGCGCTTGCCGGGGCTGGGTACTTTGACCTCGGCGGTAATGGCCGGGTCACGGTTGCTGGTGGGTGGCGAGCGCGGTGTGTTCCAGGGCGCTGATGGCGGTGTTGCTGCCCTTGGAGGTGCCCGGTGAGCGCTGAACAAAATGCGGTAAACCGTACGGTCGCGCGTATCGCTGATTTGCTCATCATCTGGCGCAAGAGCCTGTTGGCGCTGTTCGTCTTGCTGACCCTGGCCCTGGGTTACAGCGCCACTCACACGCAACTGGACCCGGGCTTCAACAAGCAGATCCCGGTGCGCAATGCGTTCATGGTCAACTTTCTCAATTTCAGCCAGTACTTCACGGGTGCCAACCGATTTCTGGTCAGTGTGAAGTGGAAGGGCGAGGGCGATATCTATAACCGCCAGTACCTGGAAACCCTGCGCAAAGTCACGGATGACGTGTTCTTTATCAACGGTGTCAGCCGTGCCAGTGTGACGTCGCTGTTCACCGCCAATGTGCGCTACATCGAAATCACCGAGGACGGTTTTTTCGGTGATGTGGTGATGCCGCCGCGCTTTACCGGCACGCCCGAAGACTTGTCCCAGGCGCGCAATAACGTGGCTCGCTCCGGGCAGGTCGGGCGCCTGGTGGCCAATGACCTGACCTCGTCGATGGTGCGCGCCGATCTGCAGGACATGGACCCGCAAACCGGCAAGTCGGTGTCCTATGCCGAGGTCGCCCAGCGGCTCGAAGATATCCGCGACAAATACAGCAATGATGATATCGAGATCAATATCGTCGGCTTCGCCAAGCTGGTGGGGGATGTGGTTGAGGGACTGACCACGGTCATCGGCTTTTTTGTGATTGCCTTTGTCATCACCGCGCTGATGCTGTGGGCGTACTCGCGCTCGTGGCGCCTGACGGTGGTGGCCCTGGCCGTGGCGCTGCTGCCGGTGGTCTGGCTGTTGGGGCTGCTGCCGTTGCTGGGGCTGGGGATCGATCCAATGTCGATTCTGGTGCCGTTTCTGATCTTCTCGATCGGCGTGTCCCATGCCGTGCAGATGACCAATGCCTGGAAGCAGGATGTGCTTGCAGGCAGTTCCCCGGTGCAGGCTGCGCACGGGGCCTTTTGCAAAATCTTCATTCCGGGCTCGCTGGCGCTGCTGATGAACGCCCTGGGTTTCGGCGTGATCATGCTGATCGATATTCCCATCGTGCATGAGCTGGGGGTGACCGCCTGCATCGGGGTGATGCTGATGATCATCACCAACAAGCTGATGCTGCCGATCATCCTGTCATACCTCAGGCTTGAGCCGGGCGCGATGGCCCAAGGGCTCAAGGTGCAGGGCAAGCACGCTTTGTGGTGGCGGCTGTCGGCGCTGGCCGAGCCGAAACCGGCGCTGGCGGTGTTTGTGGTCAGCCTGTTGCTGCTCGGTGTCGGTGCCTGGAAGGCCCGGGATCTGGCAGTGGGCGATATCGGCGTGGGCGCGCCGGAGCTGCGTGCCGATTCGCGCTACAACCAGGACAATCAGAAGATCATTAACAGTTACTCCATCGGCCTGGATGTGATGTCGGTGTTCGTACAGGTCAAGGGCATCGAAGAAGGCTGCCTGGCGCCGCAAGTGATGCGCGCCATTGAATCATTCGACTTCCAGATCCGCAGCGTGGCGGGGGTGCAGTCGGTACAGAGCGTGGCGGGCATGGGCAAAGCCGTGATTGCCGGCAATAACGAAGGCAACCCGCGCTGGTCGGCGATCCCCGGTTCCGAGCGCGGCTTGAGCCAGGGCTCCCGTGCTTACATGCCGGACGATGGCCTGGTGACCGAAGGCTGCCAGCGCATGCAGATCCTGGTGTTCCTCACCGATCACGAAGGGCCGACCGTAAGTCATGTAGTGGACGAAACCCAGCGCATCATCCGTGGTCTGCAAGGGCCTGATGTGGAGTTTTTGATGGCGGGCGGCAACGTGGGCGTGATGGCCGCGTCCAACGAAGCGGTCAAGCAGGCCGAGGTGGTGATGCTCGCGGCGCTGTTCGGTTCGGTGGCGCTGTTCTGCTGGCTGACCTTTGGTTCATTGCGCGCAGTGCTGTGCATTCTGGTGCCGCTGGCGATTGTGGCGATCCTGTGCAACGCCCTGATGGCGACCCTGGGCATTGGCCTGAAAGTCGCGACCTTGCCGGTGATGGCGCTGGGCGTGGGGGTCGGGGTCGATTACGGGATCTATCTGTATGAGCGCATTGCCCATGAAATGGCTGACGGCAAGGACCTGCGCACGGCGTTCTACCAGGCCATGTGCCAACGGGGTACGGCGGCGGTGTTTACGGCGCTGACCATGTCCATCGGCGTATGTACCTGGGCCTTTGCACCGCTGAAGTTCCAGGCTGACATGGGCGTGCTGCTGTCCTTCATGTTTTTGGTCAACGTGCTCGGCGCGATCTTTTTGCTGCCGGCGCTGGCGGCCTGGTTCAATTTGGGGCGACCGTTGGTCAAGGTCAAAACCCGCGCGGTGCCAGCGACTGCCGGGCATTACCCGCTCAAGCCGAGCGTTGCTGCGAGGGACTCCTCGAACCGTTGAAACAGACCCCTTGCCGGGCTTGTATGAGGGCAAGCATAGAGACACACTGAGTCGCTTTTGCGCAGCTTTACGGATGTGGTGCAAGGGCTAGCCGCTAGTCATAAGAACAATAAAAAGGGCCGGTCATGAACCTGGCCCGATGCGAGGATAAGTCCGTGGATAGAGTGACCCTGAATCACCAAACCCTGGCCAGTCTGGGGCTCGAACTGGCCGATTATGACCAGATGATCGGCAGCTTTTATGACGGTGCGCTGGACCCCAAGATCATGGGTCGTACCTTGTGCGCCGTGCGGGGCATGTTCCAGGCCAATTACGCGACCCTGATCCTGCGGGTGCCGGATCAGCCTGACCTGGGCTTGATGATCGTGGCCGGGGACATCGAAGGCGAGGGCGAGCTGACCTATCAAACCTATCCGCAAACCAATACTCCCTTTGTCGGCCAGGCGCTGGACCAGGTGTTCACCGTTGAAGACCTGATGAGCGAGAGCGAGTGGGTGCAGTCGGCCTATTTCAAGGCCTACTGCGGTCCGCAGAATGTCTACCACGTCATGGGCGCCGATATTTCCACGCCTGATGGCGGCAAGCTGCGGTTTCGCATCACCCGGCCAAAAACCTCCCCGGCTTTCTCCAGTGCCGAGCGTGCCCTGTGCAGCAGTTTTCTGCCGCATTTGCGCCGCGCCCTGCATCTGCACAACTTGCTCGACCGCAGCGAGTCCATGAGTGAGTTGTACGCCCAGGCTATCAGTCGCCTGTCGGTGGCGACCATCGTGCTCGACGAAACCGGCAAGGTCCTGCGCCTCAATCCGGTGGCCGAAGAAATCCTCAAGAACGCCGATGGCCTCAAGCTGGTGGGCGGCCGGCTGGAAGCCACTTACCCCAGCGACAACCGCGAGCTGCAGCGCCTGGTCAAGCACGCTTTCAGCCAGGAAGTGCGTGAGGGCGGCGTGACTGCCGATGCCATGTCCGTGACCCGGCCTTCGGGTCAGGTCAGCCTGGGCCTGGTGGTCGAGGCCATTCCGTCGCTGGAGTGGGCCGAAGGCAAGAGCAAGCCGGCGGCCGTGATCTACATCCGCGATTCGGTGGGCAAGTCGCTGGCCAGTGAAGTGGTGACCAAGCAGTTGTTCAACCTGACCAAGGCCGAGACGGCGCTGGCGATGGAGCTGGCCAACGGTTTGTCCCTGGAAGAGGCGGCGGAAAACCTGAATATCCGGCGCAACACCGCGCGGGCGCACTTGCGCTCGATTTTCTCCAAGACCGGTGTGCGCCGTCAGACCGAGCTGGTGAGGATTTTGCTGAACAGCGTGGTCGCGTTGGGAAAGCCCAAGTGCGCCTTGCGAGCGGCTGAGTCTGTGGTGGTGCCGGCGCCACAACTGGCGCGCCCGGTGCGTAAAAGCGCTTAAGGATTCTATCTGCGCCGGCAGTGGCGATTGGCGCCAACGCCGGTGTTTCGTCAGCCAGGCCGTCGCGCCTGCAATACCAAGGAAAATCTTATGCCAGTTACAGCTGTCAGCGGTTCCGCCTCCGGGATTGGTGCCGCCGTGTGCGCGCAATTACGGGCTGCGGGCCACCGCATTATCGGGATTGACCGGGCCAATGCTGAAGTGATTGCCGACCTGTCGACCCGTGCCGGGCGCCAGGCGGCAGTGGCGCAGGTGCTGGAGCAAAGCGGCGGGGTGCTGGACGGGCTGGTGTGCTGCGCCGGGATCGGGGTGACCGCTGCTTCCAGCGGCCTGGTGCTGGCCGTGAACTACTTTGGCGTCAGTGAACTGCTTGATGGTCTGGCCGATGCGCTGGCCAAGGGTGAGCACCCGGCGGCGCTGGTAATCGGATCGGTGGCGGCCACGCATTCCGGGGCCGAGCAAGAGCCTATGGTTGCCGCCATGCTGGCAGGTGATGAGGCGCAGGCGCTTGAACTGGCCAATACCCTGGGGCAGACCCATCTGGCCTATGCCGGCTCCAAATATGCAGTGACCTGCGCAGCGCGGCGCAAGGCGGTGCAATGGGCCCCGCAAGGCATTCGCCTGAACGTAGTGGCGCCGGGCGCGGTAGAAACCCCGCTGCATCAGGCAGCCAAGGATGATGCCCGCTTTGGCAAGGCAGTCCGTGAGTTTGTCGCGCCGCTGGGGCGTTCGGGCACGCCTGAAGAACTGGCCCGGGTCGTGGCGTTCATGCAATCGCAACAGGCCAGTTTCATGACGGGCAGTGTGGTGTTTGTCGACGGTGGCATGGACGCGATGGTGCGCCCGCAACGCTTCTGACCGCTAAGGGACTTTTATGAACAAAGTGGCATTTATTACCGGCGCCAGTCGCGGCATAGGCCGTGAAACTGCGCTGGCCTTCGCCCGTGCAGGTTTTGATCTGGCCATCAGCGCGCGCAGCCTGGACGAAGGCGAAAGCCATGCCCACGGCTTGCGCAACCCGGATGGCACGCCGCTGCCTGGCAGTTTGAATGCCACTGCCGCGGCAGTTCGCGAACTGGGGCGCAAGGCGCTGGTGGTGCCTATGGATCTGCTCGACAGCGAGTCGGTGCTTGCCGCCAGCCAGGCGGTATTTGCCGAATATGGCCGGGTTGATGTGCTGATCAACAACGCCATCTATCAGGGCAGTGACCTGAATGCACCGTTTATGCAGTTGCAGCCCGAGACTCTGGACCGGGTCTTTCAGGGTTATGTGATGACGCCGTTTTTGCTGACCCGGGCGGTGGTCAGCCGAATGCTCGAGCAGGGCGGCGGGGTGGTGATCAACGTCACCTCCGGGGCCGGTGAAAGTGACCCGCCGGTGGCGGCGGGCAAGGGCGGCTGGGGGTATGCCTATGGTGCGGGCAAGGCGGCGGTGTCGCGGCTGTCGGGCATTCTGTCGGTGGAGCTGGGGGAACAGGGGATTCGCGCCTACACCCTCAACCCCGGCGTGGTGACCACCGACGCATTGCGCGCCACCATCGGTGACAAAGGTGTGATTGCCTTGCGTGCAGGCTCTGCGCCGCCGCAGGTGCCCGCGGCGGTGATGCTGTGGCTGGCCACCGATGAAGGTGCGGTTGACCACCAGCGCAAGACCATCCACTGCCAGCCGTTTGCCCGGGAACACGGGATTGTTGAGGATTGGCGCTAATAAGGATTTTTAACACTCAAATCCTGTAGTCGCTGTCGAGGCACGAGGCTGCGATAAGGGCCGCAGGACCTTCAAAAAACCGGGGCCGCTGCGCAGCCCATCGCAGCCTCGTGCCTCGACAGCGACTACAACACCTCGGGGCTCTAGTCCATCTGAACGATGAGCCCGCCCCACACCTCGGTGAAGATCACAGGGTAAAGCGCCCTGGCCCTTAACCTGAGGAATAATAAAAATGACTAAACTCGCACAAATCCACGTCGAGAATGCATTGTCGCCACGCTATGGTCGTGGCTGGCATTGCCTGGGCGAGGCCGACGAGTACCGTGATGGCAAGCTGCATACCCTGAATGTGTTTGGCTCGCGGCTGCTGGCGTTCGCCACGTCCAAGGGCGAAATCAGCGTGCTGGACGCCCATTGCCCGCATATGGGCGCGGACCTGTCCCAGGGCACCCTTGAAAATGACCGCGTGGTTTGCCCCTTCCACCACTGGCAGTACGACGCCAGCGGCAAGTGTGTAGAAATCCCCTACTGCAAGCGCATTCCGCCCAAGGCCAAAACCCGCGCCTGGCAGACCTGCGAAGTGAACAATCTGCTGTTTGTGTGGAACAACCCCGAAGGCAAGCCGCCTGCCGATGACGTGGTGATCCCCCATCTGCCGGAAATGGACAGTGATGAGTGGCTGCATAGTTGGCACATGGACAAGCTGATCATTGAAACCAACCCGCGCGAGCTGGTCGACAACCTGGTGGATGCCCAGCATTTCGGCCCGGTGCATGGCACCCCGACCAAATACTTTCACAACGTGTTCGAGGGTCATATCGCCCAGCAGATCTTCCACGGCGACTCCGAGCGGCTGGGCGGCGACCTGGTGGCCGAGTCGGCCTACTTCGGCCCTGCGACTCACTTCACCCGTATGCGCGCCGTGTTTGAAGGGCAGGAAATCAAGTCCATTCTGCTCAACTGCCACGTGCCGATCGGCCCCAACAGCTTTGAACTGCGCTTTGGTTGCATGGTGAAAAAAGTGCCGGGCTGGACCCAGGAGCAGAATGAAGCGCTGGCCGTGGATTACGTGCAACGCAACCGTGACTCGTTCTATCAGGATGTTGATATCTGGACGCACAAGGTGCGCGTCAACAACCCGGTTCTGGCCGAGGGCGACGGTCCTGTGTATCAACTGCGCGAGTGGTATCAGCAGTTTTTCACCGACGAATCCGGCGTGCCGGCGAGCATGGCCGAGCGGCGTGAAATCACCACGGTGGATAACCGCTGATTGAGGGCTTGAGCGACGGGCAACGCCGCTGGCGCTGCCCGTCTAAGCCTAAGGTACTGCTGGCTTTTTGATCCGCGCTGCTTAAGATGGCCGTCATTGATACGTCATCGGGCATGGAACAGGGCCAATGCTGAACAAGGACACCATCTCTATTCATCTGGTGCGTGAGGCGCTGCTGCAGAGCTGTGCGCCGGGCAGTGCCACCGATGAAGTGCTGCACAAGGTCGGCATCGCGCGCGAGTTGCTTGAACAGCCGGATGCCCGTGTACCGGCCATGGTCTATGCGCGGATGTGGCGGTTGCTGGCGCGGCGCCTGGACGACGAGTTTTTCGGCATGGACCCGCGCAAGTTGCGTTCCGGCAGCCTGGAATTCATGTGCCGCTCGGCCATGGCGCAGCCGACCCTGGCCCGGGGGCTGGAAGTGGTGCTGGGGTTCCTGTCGTTGATGCTGGAGCGTTTGCCGGCGCGTCTGGTACGCCAGCAAAGTGTGGCCGAGATTGTCCTGCACGAGCCTGAGCAACAGGCCAGCCGTGGTTTTACCTACTTTGCCTACTGGATGATCGTGCACGGTGTGGCCTGCTGGCTGGCCGGGCGGCGAATTCCGATTCTGGCCATTGAACTGCGTTGTGCCGCGCCCGATTACTGCGAAGACTACGAAGTGATGTTCTCCGAGAACCTGCGCTTTGACCGGCCACGCACGCGGATGATCTTCGCTGCGGACTGCCTTGATGCACCGATCAAGCGCAGCGATCAGGAGTTGAAGCGGTTTTTGGCCGAGGCGCCGGCCAATATTCTGGTCAAGTACCGTGACCCGCAAAGCCTGGCCAGCCAGATCAAGCAGAGCCTGCGTCAGTTACCGGCTGAGCAGTGGCCCGAGACCCAGGGTATGGCGCAGAGCTTGTGCATGTCGGCATCGACCTTGCGCCGCCGCCTGGCGGACGAAGGGCAAACCTTTCAGGGGCTTAAGGACAGCGTGCGCAAGGAACTGGCGATCGGCTGGCTGGCCGAGCCTGAGCACAGCTATGCCGACATTGCCCAGCGCCTGGGGTTTGCCGACACCAGCTCGTTCTACAAGGCCTTTCGCAAATGGTCGGGGACCAACCCCGGGCATTACCGCGGGTTGATATTGGGCGCGGGTTGAAAGCCATCTGTGGGAGCGAGCCTGCTCGCGAACGACCTTCGCGAGCAGGCTCGCTCCCACAGTCGTCGTATATATGGGCTACAACGTCCTGATCGAGTTGCTGATCCCGCGGGCGCACTGAATCACCGTCGAGGCCAGTTTTTCTTCGGCGTCCTCCATGCTCCAGCGGCTGCTTGGCACCACCACATGCACTGCGGCCACCGGCAGGCCGTTGCTGTTGAAAATCGGCGCCGCAATGGTCATATCGCCCAGAAACATCTCTTCCTTGTTGGTGGCATAACCCTGTTTGCGGCTGGTCTGCACCCGTTCAAAAATGGCATCGGCATCGGTCAGGGTATAGCGGGTCAGTTCGATCAGCTGGCTGTCTTGCAGCACACTGCGAACCTCATCATCAGCCAGACCACTCAGATAGGCCCGACCACCACCGGTGCAATACATGGGGATGCGGCTACCGATGGGCATATGGATCGGGATGAATTTTGGCGCAACAAAGCGCGACACATACACCATGTCCAGCCCGTCGGGCTCGGTCAGGTTGACCGTCTCGCCGGTGATCTGGTTGAGCTCGGCCAAGTAGGGGTTTGCCACATCTACCAATATGTCGGCGGCCAAATAGTTGTAGCCGATTTCCATAACTTTGGGCGTTAACTGAAAGCGGCGGCTTTGCGGGTGTTTGCGCACATAGCCGAGTTCCTCAAGGGTATGGACCATGCGTTGGGCCGAACTTTTGCTGATGCCTGCCACCAGGGCTATATCCGCCAGGGTCATGGTGCGCCGCGCCGCCCCGAAGCCGCGAAGTACGGCCAGGCCCTTTTCCAGTGACTGGTTGAAAAGAGGGTTGTTGTTATCGCTCATGGCGCATCCTTGGCTTGTTTCAGGTCTATAAGTATCGATATGCGATACTTATAAATCTCTTTACGATTTAAGTAAATTGGTTATAGTCGATGGCGGCATTTTGCACCAGAGGCTTCAGGGCTTGTTGAGTGCCGTATCGCAACAATAAAAGCGACCACAGGGAGATTCGCTATGCACAAACCTTTTCAAGTGCTGACGCTTGTATGCGCAATGGCTGCCGGGTTGATTGGATCAGCCAGCGCTGTTGCAGAGCCTGTCTATAAAGTCGGTGCGACGGCAACGGGCATCCCGTTTACCTTCCTCGATATCAAGAGCGGGAAGATCCAGGGCATGATGGTCGACGCTGCCGAGGCCGTGGGCAAAGCCGGCGGCTTTGACACCGAGATCCAGCAAACCACCTTTGCTGCTCTGATCCCTTCGTTGACCACCAACAAGATCGACCTGATTTCCGCCGCCATGCTCAAAACCCCTGAGCGTGAAAAGGTTGTGCAGTATTCCGATCCGATTTTCAGCTACGGCGAAGGTCTGATCGTCAAGGCCGATGACCAGAAAGATTACAAAACCATGGATGACCTGGCCGGTGAAGTGGTCGGCGCCCAGGTGGGCACTGTCTTCCTCGACGCGCTGAACAAGCACGGTGGCTTCAAGGAAGTGCGTAGCTACGACTCCATCCCTGACCTGATGCGTGACCTCAAGCTGGGCCGTATCAAGGCGGCATTCGGTGATCGCCCGATCATCGCCTACCAGCTGGCTCAGGGTAAAAATCCGGACGTAAAACTGTCGAGCACCTATGTGCCGGTGGTGATGGGCGATGTCTGTCTGGTCATGCGCCAGGGCGACGCCGAGAAGCTGGCGCAGGTCAACAAGGGCATTGCCGCCATCAAGGCCGACGGCTCGCTGCAACGCATCATCGAGAAGTGGCAACTGAACTGATGATCCTGTGGCCCCCGCGTTGCGGTGGGCCACTTCTTGTAGCGGTGCGCAGGTAGTTTATGTTTGTTCAGGACGCGTTGGACTTTCTTCCAATTCTGCTCAAAGGCGCAGTGGTCACGGTGCAGGTCACAGCAGGTTCGTTCCTGCTCAGTTCAGTGATCGGCTTGCTGTTTGCGCTGATGATGGTTTCCAAAATCCGCGCCATCGCATTGTTTGCCATTGGCGTGGTCAATGTGATTCGCGGGCTGCCGATTATCGTGCAGCTGTTTTATATCTACTTTGTATTGCCCGACTTCGGCATCCAGCTCAGCGCCATGCAGGCTGGCGTGATCGGTCTGGGCATTGCCTATTCGGCCTATCAGGCCGAGAACTTTCGCGCGGGGATCCAGGCCATCGACCTGGGCCAGATCGAGGCCGCCGAGTCGTTTGGCATGCGCGGTCTGCTGATCATGCGCCGGATTGTGTTGCCCCAGGCATTTCGCATTGCCTTGCCGCCCTATGGCAATACGCTGGTGATGATGCTCAAAGACTCGTCGCTGGTGTCGACCATCACCGTGGCGGAAATGACCCGTCAAGGGCAACTGATTGCGTCTTCGACCTTTGAAAACATGACGGTCTATACCCTGGTTGCGTTGCTTTATCTGTCGATGAGCTTGCCGCTGTCCTATGGCTTGCGTCGTCTGGAAGGCCGTTTTGCGCTGCGGAGGCGTACATGAAAGCAACGTCAAAGTTGACCTTACCGCCTTCGCTCTGGTCCGCCACGGCTCGCCCCGCGGCACTGACCCAGGCGCTGGCGGAAAACAAACGGGTGGACGTGGCGATTGTCGGTGCCGGGTACACGGGGCTGGTGACCGCACTGCGCCTGGCGGAATCGGGTGTCAGCGTCTGTGTGCTGGATGCGGGGGAGCCGGGCTGGGGCGCTTCGGGGCGCAACGGCGGGCAGGTCATCCCCGGCCTCAAATACGACCCCGATCAGTTGCTTGAGCGTTTTGGAACGGAACGTGGCGAGAAAATCATCGAAGCCTGTGGCGGGGCTGCTGATGAAGTGTTTTCACTGATTCGCGAATACGGTATTGCCTGCGATGCAACGCGCAAGGGCTGGATTCAACCGGCCTTTTCCAGCGCGACGATGAAGACGTTGGAACACCGTGCCCGCCAGTGGCAACAGCGCGGTGTGGCCGCCGAGTTGCTGGACAGTGATGCCGTATGCCAGCGCATCGGCACGCACAATTACGTGGGTGGCTGGGTTGACCCGCGTGCCGGCAGTTTACATCCGCTCAACTATGCGCGTGGCCTGGCCAGGTCTGCGCTGGGGCGTGGCGTGATGATTCACAGCGATAGCCGGGTGACGGACTTGCGCCGCATTGGAACGCAGTGGCAACTGACCACTGCACCAGGTCACACCGTGACGGCCGATCGCGTGGTGCTGGCCACCAATGGCTATACCGATGGCTTGTGGCCGGGGCTGCGACAGACCGTGCTGGCGGCCAATAGCTTCCTGATTGCCACGCGGCCGCTGTCACCGGAACTGCGCAAAACTATTTTGCCGGGCGGGGAAGTGTGTTCGGATGCGCGGCGTCTGTTGCTGTACTTCAAGCAGGATGCACAGGGACGCGTGTTGCTGGGTGGGCGCGGGCCGTTTGCCGAACCGCGCCGCGCTGAAGACTGGGCACACCTTGAGCGCTCGCTGATCAGCGTGTTTCCGCAGTTGGCAGGCGTGGCGATCGAATACCGCTGGAGCGGGCGGGTGGCGCTCAATCACAGTGTGTTGCCGCAACTGCATGAGCCGCAGCCGGGCCTGTCGATTCTGATGGGCTACAACGGGCGTGGTATTGCGATGGCGACAACCTTAGGCAAGCATCTGGCGGCGCGGATCTCGGGGGCCAGCAGTGACTTCCCGTTCCCGGTAACGCCGATTCGCAGAATTCCCTTCCACAGCTTGCAGCGCCTGTACGTGGCGGCGGGTATCAGCTACTACCGGTTGCTGGATGCACTGAGCGGTTAAAGGCCGCGGCAAGCGGCAAGCGCATCTCTTGCAGCTTGCCGCTACTGTTCAGTCTGACTTTATCGTGGACACATCTTCGGCCCTGACCTTGATGTGCTTGCCTGCTATGTCGACGAATTCATAGAAGCCGTCCTTGTTGGTGGTAGTGGGCAGGTCCTTGGTCAGGTATTGCGTGCCGTTTTGCAGGGTTACAACGCTCGGGGTCGCGCAGCCCGCCAGTCCCAGCAAGGCCGCTAAAAGCAGGGGTAAACCGGTAACCTTGATCTTCATGCATGTACCTTGAGCTGTTGGCAAGTTGGAGATGGGTCGCGCCGGGCTTCATCGAGCAGCCAGCGCTGGAAAGTAAGTGCTGCATCTGACAGCGTTTTTTGCCGAGAGTGCGCCAGATGATCGGCGTTTGTGCTGAAAAATTCAAACGGGCCGACGCGGCGCAGTTCGCCCCGTTCGATTTTGTCCCTGACCATAAAGTCCCAACCCAGCCCCACCCCCATGCCTTGCACGATCGCCTGATAGGCAAGGGTGACCTGATTGAAGGTGGGTCGCTGCGCATCGGCCTTGTGTTCCAGAGCAAAATGTTTGAACCAGTCGAGCCAGTCCATGCAGTTCCAGCCCGATGCATCCAGCTCGATCAGGGGCAGGCCTTGCAGATCGGCGGGGTGGTTGACAGTGGCCAGCGGGAGGCTGGGGTGAGCAACCGGGTAGACCTTTTCGGCAAACAGCAGCTCGGCATTCAGGGATGACCACTGGCCGGTGCCATACAGGATGCAGAAGTCGTAATCAGCAACGCTGGATTCGTCGATATCGTTGCTGGCGTGGATATTGACCGTGATTGCAGGGTGCTCGGTGTTAAACGCGAGCAGCCGCGGGAACAGCCAGAACTGCGCGACGGCATGGGTACACAGCACAGTGACCGCATTGGGCGAGTGGGCGGCCTTGATCCGGTTGACGCTGTGTTGCAGGCGTTCGAGCAGGGTACTGACTTCACTGAACAGGCTGGCGCCAGCATGGGTCAGGCAAATGCCACGGGCCTGACGCTCGAACAGGGCCAGTTTGAGGTTGTTTTCCAGGACGCGGATTTGTTTGCTGACCGCACTTTGGGTGAGGCACAGCTCGCTGGCTGCGCGGGTAAAACTGCCATTGCGGCCTACGGCCTCGAAAGTGATCAGGCTGTCCAGGGGAGGCAGGTGTTTGTGGTAGCGGTTCATAAGGGTTTCCTGTCGGCGCTGTTGTAGTCGCTGCCGAGGAACGATGGCTGCGATTGGCGTGTAGCAGCATTGCGCCGAGGCCGTGATAAGCCTGGGGTGTGCGGTTAGCCAGGCCCAGCGCGGCGACCGGTTTTACGACGGCTGCGCCGCCGCTCGCAGCCATCGTTCCTCGGCAGCAACTACAGGGTGCCAGGGCCCGCATAAGGGTATAAGCCATTCCCTTGTGGAATGCCAGTATGCCAAATGATCTTTTGTGCGCCAGCTCGCAACTGCCTACGCTCTGCCGATATTCAACAGTTCGAGAGCATTCAATGAAACGCGGGATAGTCTATGCAGGCATGGCCGGGGCGGTCTGGGGGCTGGTGTTTCTGGTGCCCAAGTTGTTGCCCGAGTTCAGTCCGCTGTTGCTCAGTTGCGGGCGTTTTATGGTATATGGCGCGGTGTCGCTGCTGTTGCTGTTGCCCAATGCCAGGCGTTTGCTGCGCCAGCTCACGCGGCGCGATGTGCTGACCCTGATCAGGTTCGCCCTGCTGGGTAATCTGGTTTATTACATGCTGCTCGCGGCATCGGTCCAATGGGTGGGTATTGCTGCTGCCTCGCTGATTATTGGTGTGTTGCCATTGAGCATTACCTGGTTGGGCCGACGCGATGCCGGAGCCGTGCCGCTGGCACACCTGGCGTGGCCGTTGCTGCTGGTTATCGGCGGTGTGCTGTGCATCAACCTGGATGCCTTGTTCGCCAGCGCTTCGCAGCAGCCAATGGGCACCCGGTTACTCGGCGTGCTGTGCGGGGTGGGGGCTCTGGCATACTGGAGTTGGTTCGCGATCGAAAATGCCCGGTATCTGAAGCACAGCCGATTTGAAAGTGGCGAATGGTCAACGTTGTGGGGCGTCACTACCGGAGTGCTGGGTGTGCTGATCTGGGGCGTGGCGCATTTACTGTCGCTGGAGGCCGTGACTGTCGAGGCCAGTGATCAGCGCTGGCAGATGTTCTGGCTGGTCAATCTGGCGTGCGCAGTGCTCGGTTCATGGTTTGGCAATCGCATGTGGAATGCTTCGTCACGCCGCTTGCCGTTGACCTTGAGCGGGCAGTTGATTGTGTTTGAAACGGTGTTTGCGCTGCACTATGGCTTCATTTACCTGCAGCGTTGGCCAACGTTCGTCGAGGCGCTGGCAGTGGGGCTGCTGCTGGGCGGGGTCAGTTGGGCCGTGCACCGCCATGCTCCGGCACGCCCGGCGCTGGCGCCGTAAGTGACTGCTGGAATGATCAGGTCGGGCAAATGTGCGAGCCATTGTTGAGTTGTTGCTTGTCGACGCGGCTGAGCAGTGAGGCCTTGCCATCTTTCCAGGTCAGGGTCAGCACATACAGCGAATCGAAGTCACCGCCGGACCAGTCTTCGGTCAACGAGGTCTTTTTGCCCAGCGCCTGGCTGGCAACGTCATTGATCAGTTCCGGCAAGTAGCCGTGGGACCAGGCGGTATAGATGGTTGAGCTGTGATACTGGTCGTCGGTCAGCTCTTTGGCCAGTTGGCGGGTATCGTTGGCCGAGTATTGCAGATTGATCGGCAAGCCCAGTTTGATCGCGCTGGGGTTGATGGTCATCAGCGGCCGGACGTAACTGTAGGCATCATCATTGGCGCCTTCTTCAACCTGGCGCGAAGGGTTGGCGGCAAACACGTAGTCAGCCTTGCCGTAGCGTTGCGGCAGGAGGGTGGCCAGATCAATCGCCCGGTTCAGCCCCTGGCAGGTGAGTTGGCCAAGACCGTCTGCAGGTTTTTCAGCGTGGCGCAAAAACACCAGGGTCTGTACGCCGTCAACCGGCTGGGCGAAGACCTTGTCAGCGTGAACGGCAAGGGTGGTTGCGGCGCTGACCAGAAGCAGCGTGCCAAGGGCCACTGCGCAGGGTTTGAGTCGCGGTTTGATCCATACGGACAGGGTCATGGGGTTCTTCTGTTTGCCTCTATTAAGGCCGACCGGCCTGGCACACCGGGAGCATCAGCC
Source organism: Pseudomonas fragi (assembly GCF_002269505.1). Taxonomy (GTDB): domain Bacteria; phylum Pseudomonadota; class Gammaproteobacteria; order Pseudomonadales; family Pseudomonadaceae; genus Aquipseudomonas; species Aquipseudomonas fragi_D. Next base: position 42,801 of record NZ_NQKQ01000012.1, read on the forward strand.
CGCGTGTTGTTCCCTGTCATTGCTGCACAAGTAATGCTTCTCATCCTTGGTCGAAGCAGTTATTAGACGCGTTTTTCACAATTGGTTCGATTTTACCTGCGCTATGTCGGGAATAGTCCTACAGACTGAGTGCTATGGTGGCTTTTTTATATGACAAAATCGTTCTCTCTTTAGTCGGATAACTCTCCAGAGGCTGCCGCCATGCTTCCAGCGCCACTCAGAAAACCGAGCAACCCTGTGCATTTGCGGGTTCGCGCCTGGCGCGGGCGGGTAGGGCTGGCCATGGTGGCCAGCTTGTCGGTGCTGGCGGGCATGACCGATGCCATCGGCTTTTTGGCCACCGGTGATTTTGTCTCCTTTATGAGCGGCAATACCACGCGTCTGGCGGTGGCTGTGGGCGAGGGCGACCTGGGCATGGTGGTGCGCCTGTTGTTTGCCGTGCTCGCGTTTATTCTCGGCAACGCCCTGGGGGTGCTGCTGGGGCGCTGGGGCGGGCGGCGTGCCTTGCCGTTGATGCTGGTGATCGCAGCTTTGCTGTGTGCGGCAGCCTTGCTGCCGCTAGCCAGCAAGGTGCCGGCTTTGCTGGCTGCGGTTGTGGCGATGGGTATGCTCAATGCCGCTGTGGAGCAGGTCAACGGCTTGCCGGTGGGCCTGACCTATGTGACCGGGGCTCTGTCGCGTTTTGGCCGGGGTCTGGGGCGCTGGATGCTGGGTGAGCGCCGCAGCGGCTGGCGCGTGCAACTGGTGCCCTGGACCGGGATGCTGCTGGGGGCGATTCTGGGCGCATTGCTCGAGGCGCAGTTCGGGCTCAGGGCGATGCTCTTCAGCGCCGGCTTTGCTGGCGTGCTGGGGCTGGTTTCGCTGCGCATCCCGCGGCGCTGGCAGCGCGATTACATGCCGCGCTAAACGCCCGGTTTCTCAAGGATTTCTCGGCATTTATCCTTTTTTTGCTGGCATTTTTCACCCCGTGGAGCGCGATCAACCTGGTGGGCTTTTACCTGATCAGCAAAGAACGCTATGACGTGCCGGCGCTGTCTAACCCGAATGGCCGATACGGGCGCTGGAACCTGCGCGGTATTCTGGTCTACGCCTTCGGGGTGGTGGTGCAGTTGCCGTTTATCGCCACCAGCTTTTACACCGGGCCTCTGGTGGAACATCTGGGCGGGACTGATATTTCCTGGATCATCGGCCTGACGCTGCCAGCGCTGGTGTACTACTTCGTGGCACGCAACTCGGGGCAGTCGGTGCCGGATCAACTGATTTTGCCGGCCGAGCCTGCGGCGGTTTAGGTTTTTTCAATCAAGTAGCCATAGGGGGAGCAACAATGAAGGTGCTGGCCTGTATCAAGCGCGTGGTCGATTACAACGTCAAGGTTCGCGTCAAGGCGGACAACTCCGGCGTTGACCTCGCCAACGTCAAGATGTCGATGAACCCCTTCTGCGAAATCGCCGTGGAAGAAGCCGTACGCCTGAAAGAGGAGGGTGTTGCTACTGAAATCGTCGTCGTCTCCATCGGCCCGACCACCGCTCAGGAGCAGCTGCGTACCGCGCTGGCACTGGGTGCCGATCGCGCCATTCTCGTCGAGTCCGCCGAAGACCTGACCTCGCTGGCCGTGGCCAAGCTGCTCAAGGCCGTTGTTGACAAGGAACAGCCGCAACTGGTGATCCTGGGCAAACAGGCCATCGACAGCGACAACAACCAGACGGGCCAGATGCTGGCTGCGCTGACCGGTTTCGGCCAGGGTACATTCGCGTCCAAGGTTGAAGTGGCAGGTGACAAGGTTGCCGTGACCCGTGAAGTCGACGGCGGCGCGCAAACTGTTTCGCTGAGCTTGCCGGCGATCATCACCACCGACCTGCGTTTGAACGAGCCGCGTTATGCGTCCCTGCCAAACATCATGAAAGCCAAGAAAAAGCCGCTTGAAGTACTGACCCCAGACGCGTTGGGTGTTTCCACGGCTTCGACCAACAAAACCCTGAAAGTTGAAGCCCCGGCTGCACGCAGCGCGGGTATCAAGGTCAAGTCGGTGGCTGAACTGGTCGAGAAACTGAAAAACGAAGCGAAGGTGATCTGAGCATGACTGTCCTGGTAATTGCAGAGCACGACGGTGCCGGTATTGCATCGGCAACCCTTAACACAGTGGCCGCAGCGGGCAAAATGGGTGGAGATATTCACCTGCTGGTTGCAGGGCAGGGTGTGGCTGCTGTGGCACAAGCCGCCGCACAGATCACTGGCGTGGCCAAGGTCCTGGTTGCGGATAACGCGGCTTACGCCCATCAACTGCCGGAAAACGTTGCACCACTGGTAGCAGAGCTTGGCACTGGCTACAGTCACATCCTGGCTGCAGCTACTTCCAACGGCAAAAACATCCTGCCGCGGGTTGCTGCTGCGCTTGATGTTGACCAGATCTCTGAGATCATCTCGGTGGTCAGCGCTGATACCTTCACCCGTCCGATCTACGCCGGCAACGCCATTGCCACGGTGCAGTCCACGGCGCCGGTCAAAGTGATCACCGTACGAGCCACCGGTTTCGACCCGGTTGCCGCCCAAGGTGGTTCGGCAGCGGTTGAAGCGGTTGCAGCGGTTCACGATGCAGGCACTTCCTCGTTCGTGGGTGAAGAGCTGGCCAAGTCGGACCGTCCTGAACTGACGGCTGCCAAAGTCGTGGTTTCCGGCGGTCGTGGCATGCAGAACGGCGACAACTTCAAGTATCTGTATGCATTGGCCGACAAGCTGGGCGCTGGGGTGGGGGCTTCGCGTGCGGCCGTGGACGCAGGTTTTGTGCCTAACGACATGCAGGTCGGTCAGACCGGAAAAATCGTTGCGCCACAGCTGTATATCGCAGTGGGTATTTCCGGTGCAATCCAGCATCTGGCCGGTATGAAAGATGCCAAGGTGATCGTTGCGATCAACAAGGACGAAGAGGCTCCGATCTTCCAGGTGGCCGATTACGGCCTGGTTGCGGACTTGTTCGAAGCGGTACCTGAGCTGGAGCAGGCGGTTTAAACCCTTATGTGCTGTTTGTGGGAGCGGACAAGTTCGCTCCCGCAGACGGCAGATTCAGTGCGCAATACAAGTTTTGGCACAATCCGCTTTGTAGTTTTATATATGCCGTATCCGCTGAAGTGTAAATTCCCGACGGTCACATCCCATCCTTATTAAGCAGTTTCGAGGGTAAAATATGTCGGGTAACTTCCCTAAAGCCGTATTAAACACATTGTTTGTCGTTGCAGGCATTACCAGTGCCGGTTCTTTATTGGCGGACACACTGGTCAATGATCCGTTGTTTATAGCAGGCAGTTACAAATGCACGGGCTATGACAGTCATGACGGGGCTTTCAAGGGGGATTTGACGTTCGCAGTGGACGACAGAGTGAGCAATTTCGCCCAGGGTTTTGGCGCCTATAAATTCAAGCTGGAAGTTCCGCTTGATGGCGCAACCGCTACCTACTCGGGTATTGCTGCCGCCCAGGGGCACTTGTTGGCCATGTACTTCGCCAATGACAGTCAAAGTGCAGCGACTGATCGCGGCGTGGGCATAACGGTTGTTTCCCGTGATCAGGACAATAAGGGGCAATATTCAACGACGTTACACAAATCCTATTACTTGCCCGATTACATGGGCGGTGGTCGAGGGACGGAAACCTGCGTCAAAATTGCAGGTTCCTGATGTAAAAAAGCCCCGGAGATGATCCGGGGCTTTTTTGTACGGCAGGGGGTTATCAGCTGTAGCTGTTAACTTTGACCAGTGCAGGCTCGGTTTGAGCTTTTTGCCAGGTCAGGGTCAGGGTTTGCAGCACGCGCGCCATATAGTCGCTATCGGCTGCAGCCTTCTTGCCCACGTAGCCTTGGCCACGGCGGTACATTTTGAGGTGGGCTCGCATTTGTGGGCGTTCCTCCTCGAATCTGGTTTCTTCCTTGCACGACGTTACGGGATCGATGCGTACATCACCGGCTTCGCTGATCCACAGGATATGGTCGTTCAGCGTGTCTTTCTGGGCGGCGAAGAGTCGAGCCAGCTCGTTAACAGTCGGTTGGTTATTCAGGTTCATGGCTAACTCCTTGACTACTCGTTGATCTGTCTAATTGATTCGCGCAACTGCACATGCAGCGCTACGTAGTGTCCATCCAAAGCAGATCTGTCTTGAGTTCGTCATATGTAGTAGTGAAACCCGGCACTACATAAAGAGCGTAAAGCGAAGGAGAGCAGCGTGAACCAGGATGCCTGAGTGACATGACGCATCAGCCACAAGCTTCTTGAGGACGTTTCGCTAGCCCCTGTCGTCTTTGACGCGGACGATCAAGCCAGGTCAGCTTCATCAATTCTGCCTTGTGGGCAGTACCTATCCCGGAACAGCCCGACAGCTCGTCGAGCATGCTTGCAACAACCCTTTCCAGCGCTTCCGGTGGGGAAGACGTCTGCATAATGCTGGGGGAAAATCGTGCCGTCAATACATATGTAGTGATTATATTAAGGCACTACATAGGTGACTGATAGGTCTGTTTTCAGCATGCCGGTCATCCCTGGCGAAGACGGAACGGGTAGCTGTTGCCCCGTGTTTGTTCGGCAACTGCTACCCGGCGTGGGCAAGCCCAGATCAGTTGCTGCTGCGCACCTGCCCCGGATAATTCATCACAAACTGCACATGGGCTTTCACCCCTGTGGCCAGGGTGGCATCGTCGGCGGTGAAGTAGGGGCTGTGGTTGTTCGCGGCCTTGCTCATGTCCTGCCCTTCAGGCGTTGCGCCCAAAAATACGAACAAACCCGGGACTTTTTCGGCGTAGTACGAGAAGTCTTCGCTTGGCGACAGGGACGCAGGCAGCAACTGCACTTTGCCTGGCGCTGCCAGTTCCAGAGCCGGGACCATGGCTGCGGTCAACTGCGGATCGTTGCTGGTGACTGGCGCATGATTGACCAGCAGCAGGCTGGCTTCGGTCTCGTAGGCACTGGCGATGCCTTGCACCAGCGGAGGCATTTTTTTCAACAGGGTGTCGCGCACCGCGGCGCTGTTGCTGCGGATGGTGCCGGTCATTTCCACGGTTTCGGGGATGATATTGGCCGCAGAACCGGCATTGATGGTGCCAACACTGATCACGCCCATCCCCTGGGTCAAATCAGCCCGGCGGCTGACCAGAGTTTGCAGGCCGTTGATAATGCCTGCGCTGGCCACCACCGGGTCTACGCCGCTCCAGGGGGCCGAGCCGTGGGTCTGTTGGCCTTTGACTATGATGCGAAAACCGTCGCTGCTATTGAGCACGGTACCGGCCTTGTAATACAGATGTCCCGTGGGGTAACCCGCCATCACATGCACGCCGAAAACCGCTTCGACCTTGGGTGAGTCCAGCGCACCGTCGCGGATCATGGCCTGGGCGCCGATCAGGGTGTCGGTCTCGAATTCGTCCAGGTCCGCTGCGCCTTCTTCGGCAGGCTGGAACAGGAATACCACGGTGCCGGCGACCTGATCGCGATGCTCGGCCAGTACTCTGGCTGCGCCCAGCAGCATGGCGGTGTGGGTGTCATGGCCGCAGGCATGCATCACCGGCACGGTCTTGCCCAGGCGCACGCCCGTGGCTTTGCTGGCCCAGGGCAGGCCGGTCATTTCTTTGACCGGCAGTGCGTCCATGTCGGCACGCAGGGCCACGACCGGCCCGGGCAGGCCGCCCTTGAGCACGCCAACCACGCCGGTTTTGCCGACCCCGGTGCGCACCTGCAAGCCCAGGCTCTTGAGCTGCTCGGCGACCAGAGCGGCGGTCTTGAATTCCTGATTACCCATCTCGGGATTCTGGTGAAGGGTGTGGCGCAGCGAGATCACTTGATCATTGACCACCGCGACGGCGGGGTCGACCCAGCTCAGGTCAGCCGCATGGCTGGTGCTGGACAGTGCGCTCAACAGGGCGAGGTACAAAGGGGCATGGCGAAGGCAGGGCAGCATCGAAGGTCTCTTGTTTGTTGTTTTTGGGCGCACAGGGTAAGCCAGTTTTTTGCAGGGGCGGCGCAACCGCCCGGCTAAAAGCGTTCGATTACCGCACATTAGCCGAGGGTCCAATTGCCCTGCCAATGTCAGCGTGCTTACTCTGGCGCCTGTGACGCCAATAATAATGACAACACCGAGTACCTGACCGATGGATAGCCGCCTGCTGAGCGAGCGCAGTAGTGTGTTCCGACATGCTGACCCGCATGCCGTGTCCGATTATGTGAATCGACATGTTGGCCAGCACTGTATTGGCCTTTCCCGAACCACCCGGCCGCTGGCCAGCCTCAATCATCGCAAGTTCGCCGAGCTGGATCTGTGCCGTATCAGTTACGGCGGCAGTGTCCGCGTAACGTCGCCTGCGCTGGAGACCATCTTCCACCTGCAGGTCCTGTTGAGCGGCAATTGCCTGTGGCGTGGTCCGACCCGTGAGCACCATCTGGTGCCGGGCGAGCTGTTGCTGATCAATCCTGACGACCCGGTCGACCTGACGTACTCGCAGGATTGCGAAAAATTCATCCTTAAAATACCGGCCAGCTTGCTCGAATCGGTGTGTGACGATCAGCGCTGGCGGCGGCCTGCGGGCGGTGTGCGCTTTATGCGCAATCATTACCGGCTCGATGAGCTGGAGGGGTTTCTCGGCTTGCTGGGCATGGTGTGCCAGGAGTCCGAGGCCAGCGACCCGCTGCAGCGGGTGCAGGAGCACTACACGCAGATTGTCGCCAGCAAGCTGTTGACCCTGATGCAGACCAATATCAGCCGTGAAAACCTGGCATCCGCCAGTGCCAGTATTGAGCGCCTCCTCGATTACATCGAGCGCCACCTCAAGCAGGACATCAGCAGTGAAGACCTGGCTGCGCAAGCGTGCATCAGCCAGCGCTCGCTCTATAGCCTGTTCGAGCGCCAACTGGGCGTGACCCCCTTGCAGTACATCCGCCAGCGCAAGCTCGAGCGTGTTCACGCCTGCCTGAGCGACCCCAGCTGCACGGTACGCAGCCTCACAGAGCTGGCACTCGATTACGGCTTTATGCACCTGGGCCGATTTTCCGAAAGCTACCGTTTGCAGTTCGGCGAGCTGCCTTCGAGCACCTTCAAGCGCCGGCATTGAATTTAAAGGCGGCCCTCACCCTAACCCTCTCCCGGAGGGAGAGGGGACTAAAAGCAAAAGCAGATTTGCGCAGCGCTTCAAACCAGCTCCCTCTTCCCTCAGGGAGAGGGTTGGGGTGAGGGCCGCTCTGCGCACTAATCGGATAGCGATCCGCAGTAAACGGATATTGCCCCGCACATCGATTCCCTAACCTGACCCGGCCTGGATAATAACAACGGAGGCCCCGGCCATGTCCCTGGGTATCGATTACTTGAATGCCATGCTTGAAGACGACAAGGAGAAGGGCATCTACCGCTGCAAGCGCGAGATGTTCACCGACCCTGACCTCTTTGAACTCGAAATGACCCATATCTTCGAGGGTAACTGGATCTACCTCGCACATGAGAGCCAGATCCCCGACGTCAACGACTTTTTGACCACCACCATGGGCCGCCAGCCGATCTTCATTGCGCGCAACAAGGCCGGTGAACTCAATGCCTTTCTCAACGCCTGCAGCCATCGTGGCGCCATGCTGTGCCGACACAAGACTGGCAATCGTGCCAGCTATACCTGTCCGTTCCACGGCTGGACCTTCAACAACAGCGGCAAGCTGCTCAAGGTCAAGGACCCGGCTGCGGCCGGTTACCCTGAAGCCTTCAACTGCGAAGGCTCTCACGACCTGAGCAAAGTGGCGCGTTTCGAGTCCTATCGCGGCTTTCTGTTTGGCAGCCTCAACCCCGACGTGAAATCCCTGGCCGAGCACCTGGGCGAATCCGCCAAGATCATCGACATGATCGTCGACCAGTCTCCCGATGGCCTGGAAGTGCTGCGCGGCGCCAGTTCCTATATCTACGAAGGCAACTGGAAACTCACCGCCGAAAATGGCGCCGATGGCTACCACGTCAGTTCCGTTCACTGGAACTACGCCGCCACGCAAAACCAGCGCACCCTGCGCGAAGCCGGGGAAGAAATAAAAACCATGAGCGCCGGCAGCTGGGCCAAGAGTGGCGGCGGTTTCTACTCGTTCGATCACGGCCATCTGCTGCTCTGGACCCGTTGGGCCAACCCCCAGGATCGACCGGCTTACGAGCGCCGCGACGAACTGGCCCGCGACTTCGGCCAGGCCCGCGCCGACTGGATGATCGAGAACTCGCGCAACCTGTGCCTGTACCCCAACGTGTACCTGATGGATCAGTTCAGCTCGCAAATCCGCATTGCCCGACCGATCAGCGTGAACCAGACCGAGATCACCATCTACTGCATCGCGCCCAAGGGCGAGAGCAGCGAGGCGCGCACCAAACGCATCCGCCAGTACGAAGACTTCTTCAACGTCAGTGGCATGGCCACCCCGGATGACCTGGAAGAGTTCCGCTCCTGCCAGACCGGTTACGGCGCAGGGCGCGGCTGGAATGACATGTCCCGGGGTGCCGGGCACTGGGTCGAGGGCGCCGATGCGGCGGCCGAAGAGATCGACCTCAAGCCGCTGCTGTCTGGCGTGCGCACCGAAGACGAAGGCCTGTTTGTGCTGCAACACAAGTACTGGCAGCAAACCATGCTCAAGGCCACCGCTGGCGAACCGGCGCTGATCCCCGTGGAGGCTGTGCAATGAACAGCCTCTACGCGATTGTGCGCGACTTTCTGTACCGCGAAGCGCGTTACCTGGACGACGCCCAGTGGGATCAATGGCTGGAGTTGTACGCCGCCGATGCCAGCTTCTGGATGCCGTGCTGGGATGACAACGACACCTTGACCGAAGACCCGCAAAGCGAAATATCGCTGATCTGGTACGGCAATCGCGGCGGCCTGGAAGACCGCGTGTTCCGCATCAAGACCGAGCGCTCCAGTGCGACCATCCCCGACACCCGTACCTCGCACAACCTGAGCAATATCGAGATCGTCGACGAAGCCGATGGCCTGTGCCATGTGCGGTTCAACTGGCACACCCTCAGCTATCGCTACAAGACCTGCGACAGCTACTTCGGCACCAGCTTCTACACCCTCGACATGCGCGGCCCGCAGCCGCTGATCAAGGCCAAGAAAGTCGTGCTCAAGAATGACTACGTGCGTCAGGTCATCGACATCTACCACATCTGATCAACGCGTTGATGCGCGCCTGAAGGTGCCCGCCGGCACCCGGGCCCGGCATTGCCTGCGAGGTACATTATGAGCTTTCAAATAGCCCTCAACTTCGAAGACGGGGTGACCCGTTTTATCGAAACCAATGGCCAGGAAACCGTCGCTGACGCGGCCTACCGCCAGGGCATCAATATTCCGCTGGACTGTCGTGACGGCGCTTGCGGTACCTGCAAATGCTTTGCCGAGGCCGGACGTTATGAGCTGGGCGAGGATTACATCGAAGATGCCCTCAGCGCAGACGAGGTTGAGCAGGGCTATGTGCTGACCTGCCAGATGCGTGCCGCCAGCGACTGCGTGGTGCGTGTGCCGGCTTCGTCGGCGCTGTGCAAGACTCGCCAGGCCAGTTTCGAGGCGGCCATCAGCGATGTTCGCCAGTTGTCCGAAAGCACCATCGCACTGTCGCTCAAGGGTGAGTCCCTGAGCAGCCTGGCCTTCTTGCCGGGCCAGTACGTCAACCTCAACGTGCCCGGCAGCGAGCAGACGCGAGCCTATTCATTCAGCACCCTGCAAAAGGACGGCGAGGTCAGCTTTCTGATTCGCAACGTGCCGGGCGGGCTGATGAGCAGCTTTTTGACCGGCATCGCCAAGGCGGGCGACAGCATGACCCTGGCCGGGCCGTTGGGCAGCTTCTACCTGCGGCGCATCGACCGGCCGTTGCTGCTGCTGGCTGGCGGTACGGGGCTGGCGCCGTTTACCGCCATGCTGGAAAAAATCGCCGAGCAGGGCAGTGCCCATCCGGTGCATCTGATTTACGGCGTAAGCAATGACTTTGATCTGGTTGAACTCGATCGCCTGCAAGCCTTGAGCGAGCGCATTGCCAACTTCAGTTTCAGTGCCTGCGTGGCCAACCCGCAGAGCCAGCATCCGCTCAAGGGCTACGTCACCCAGCATATCGAGCCATGCCACCTCAACCAGGGTGATGTCGATGTGTACCTGTGCGGCCCGCCGCCGATGGTGGAAGCAGTCAACGTTTACATCCGCGAGCAGGGCATTACCCCGGCCAATTTCTACTACGAGAAGTTTGCCGCTGCGGCGTGAAACTTGACTGGAGCTTGCCATGAACAAACGATTCGACAACAAGGTCGCGCTGGTCACCGGCGCCGCCCAGGGCATCGGCCGGCGCGTGTGTGAACGCCTGCTGGACGAAGGCGCGCAGGTGATCGCGGTGGACCGTTCCGAGCTGGTCTTTGAGCTTGAGGGCGAGGGCGTGCTAGCCCTGACCGCCGACCTTGAGCAGTACGCCGACTGCGCACGGGTGATGGCTGAGGCGGTAAAAACATTTGGCCGTCTCGATGTGCTGATCAATAACGTGGGCGGCACCCTCTGGGCCAAGCCGTTCGAGCACTATCAGGTCGAAGAAATCGAGGCTGAAGTGCGCCGCTCGCTGTTTCCCACCCTGTGGTGTTGCCATGCGGCGTTGCCGTACATGCTGGAGCAGGGCAGCGGGGCGATTGTGAATATTTCTTCAATCGCAACCCGCAGCGTCAACCGCGTACCTTACGGCGCGGCCAAGGGGGGCGTGAATGCACTCACGGCCTGCCTGGCATTCGAGAATGCCGGGCGCGGTATTCGGGTCAATGCCACCGCACCGGGAGGTACTGAAGCACCGCCGCGGCGGATTGCGCGCAATGACGCCGAGCAAACCCCGGACGAGAAAGTCTGGTACCAGCAAATCGTCGATCAGACCCTGGACAGCAGCTTGATGAAACGCTACGCCAGCCTCGATGAACAAGTGGGCGCGATCCTGTTCCTGGCCAGCGACGAAGCCTCCTATATCACCGGCGTAACCCTGCCAGTGGGCGGCGGCGACCTCGGCTGACCGCCCTGACAAAAAGGACAACTGCCATGAACCAAATCCTGATTGAAAGCCTGACTACCCAGATCGTCGACCTGCCGACCATCCGCCCGCACACCCTGGCCATGCACACCATGCGCAAGCAGACCCTGGTGATTGTGCGCCTGCGGTGCAGCGACGGCATCGAAGGCATCGGCGAAGCCACCACCATAGGCGGCCTGGCCTACGGATATGAAAGTCCGGAAAGCATCAAGGCCAATATCGATGCGCATCTGGCACCGATGCTGGTGGGCAGGCCGGCGGCCAATATCAACGCTGCCATGCAAAGCCTGGACAAGATTGCCAAGGGCAATACCTTCGCCAAATCCGGGATCGAAACCGCGCTGCTCGACGCCCAGGGCAAGCGCCTGGGCCTGGCGGTCAGCGAGTTGCTGGGCGGGCGCGTGCGCGACAGCCTGGAAGTGGCCTGGACCCTGGCCAGCGGCGACACCGGTCGCGACATTGACGAAGCCCAACAGATGCTCGATAGACGTCGGCACCGCATCTTCAAGTTGAAGATCGGCGCCAACCCGCTGGAACAAGACCTCAAGCATGTGCTGGCGATCAAAAAGGCCCTGGGCGATCGCGCCAGTGTGCGGGTTGACGTCAACCAGTACTGGGACGAGTCCCAGGCCATCCGGGGCTGCCAGGTGCTGGGTGACAACGGCATTGACCTGATCGAACAGCCGATTTCCCGGGTCAACCGCTCCGGGCAGGTGCGCCTGAACCTGCGCAGCCCGGCGCCAATCATGGCTGACGAATCCATCGAAAGTGTCGAAGACGCCTTCAGCCTGGCGGCGGACGGTGCGGCCAGCGTGTTTGCCCTCAAGATCGCGAAAAACGGCGGGCCCCGTGCGGTGCTGCGTACTGCGCATATCGCCGAGGCCGCCGGTATTGCCCTGTACGGCGGCACCATGCTCGAAGGCTCGGTGGGCACCCTGGCTTCGGCCCATGCCTTCCTCACCCTCAAGCAACTGACCTGGGGCACCGAGCTGTTCGGGCCGCTGTTACTGACCGAAGACATCGTGACCGAGGCGCCCCAGTACCGGGATTTTGAGCTGCACATTCCGCGTACCCCGGGCCTTGGCCTGGCGCTGGACGAAGAACGCCTGGCGCGTTTCAGCCGCTGATCCCAGGCCTTTCCAGACCTGTAGTCGCTGCCGAGGAACGAAGGCTGCGAGCTTTTATCTGGCAGGGACGCGGTTAACAAGCTCGCAGCCTTCGTTCCTCGGCAGCGACTACGCAGTAATGATTTTCAAGGAGCACCCCCCATGCTTTTCCACGTAAAAATGACCGTCAACCTGCCGCTCGACATGGACCCGACCAAGGCCGCAAAACTCAAGGCCGATGAAAAGGAACTGGCCCAGCGCCTGCAGCAGGAAGGCAAATGGCGCCACCTGTGGCGCATCGCCGGGCACTACGCCAACTACAGCGTATTTGACGTGGCCAGTGTCGAGGCCCTGCACGACACCCTGCTGCAATTGCCGCTCTTCCCCTACATGGATATCGAGATCGAAGGGCTGTGCCGTCATCCTTCCTCGATCCACAGCGACGACCGTTAACGCTTTCTATCCCTTGCACAAGAACAAGATGAGGTGAGCCCCATGACCGTGAAAATTTCCCATACCGCTGCCGTCCAGAGCTTCTTCAAAGAAGCCGCCGGTTTTGCCAGCGACACCGGTAGCCCGCGCCTGAAAAGCATCATCCTGCGGGTCTTGCAGGACAGTGCCAAAATCATCGAAGACCTCGACATCAGCGAGGACGAATTCTGGAAGTCCGTGGACTATCTCAACCGTCTGGGCGCTCGCTCGGAAGCCGGTCTGTTGGTGGCCGGGCTGGGCATCGAACATTTTATCGACCTGTTGCAGGACGCCAAGGACGATCAAGCCGGTCAGGTCGGCGGTACTCCGCGCACCATCGAAGGCCCGCTGTATGTAGCCGGTGCCCCGATATTTGAAGCACAGACGCGCATGGACGATGGTAGCGAGGAGGGGGCCACCGTGATGTTCCTCGAAGGCCAGGTGTTCGACACCCAGGGCAAGCCGCTGGCCGGGGCCACGGTCGACCTGTGGCACGCCAATACCAAGGGCACCTATTCGTTTTTTGACCAGAGCCAGTCCGAGTACAACCTGCGCCGGCGCATCATCACGGATGCCGAAGGTCGCTATCGCGCCCGCAGTATCGTGCCATCGGGCTACGGCTGCGACCCGCAGGGGCCGACCCAGGAATGCCTGGACCAACTGGGCCGTCACGGCCAGCGTCCGGCCCATGTGCACTTCTTTATCTCGGCCCCTGGTCACCGTCACCTGACCACCCAGATCAACCTGTCCGGGGACAAATACCTGTGGGACGACTTTGCCTATGCCACCCGCGAAGGCCTGGTGGGCGAAGTGCAATTTCGCGACGACGGTGCCCGTGATGTGGCGGGGCGTTATGCCGAGTTGACCTTTGACTTCCAGTTGCAACAGGCCGTCGCGCCTGCTGCCGAACAGCGCAGCCATCGCCCGCGGGCCTTGCAGCAGGCTTAGCAACGTATTGGCCTGGTATTCGATAAGCTGGGCGAGGTGCTCGAAACGTTTTTGACAGCAGGCCGCAGCTTAAGTCCCGGGCCCGGCCTGGAAGTAAGTGTTTGCCCGACAACAGTTGTCCGACAGACTGTTGGTAAACAGGCAGCACTGTGCGCGACGCCACAGCGCTGCCCGCCGGTGCCACAGGCCCAAAGGGCTGCGGCATGGTCTGTGCAACGTTCCTGGAAATACCCTTCAGGAACACCGTCATGCCTGCTGCCACTTCCCGCAAACAGCACTTTTCTTCTACTCGCTTCTGGCAGGCCATGGCGCTGGCGGTGGTCAGCCTCGGGCTGGGGTCACTGGCCCATGCTGAGGACAGCGATGTGCCTTCGCTGGCCGGCAAACGCATCGCCATCAGCATGACCGGCACCAGTCACTACTTCGATGTCAAAGCGTTCGAAGCGCAGGTTGCCGAGGTCAAGCGCCTGGGCGGTACGCCCATTACCCTGGATGCCGGGCGCAACGATAAAAACCTGGTAACGCAACTGCAAACGGTAGTCACGCAAAAACCCGATGCGGTGATCCAGACACTGGGCACCCTGAGCGTGATCGACCCCTGGCTCAAGCGCATCAGCAAGGCTGGCATTCCTCTGTTTACTATTGATGCGCCGTCGCAATACAGCCTCAACAACACCACGTCGGACAACGTCGCCACCGGCAAGCATCTGGCCGACCAGTTGGTGGCCGACAGCGGCGGCAAAGGCAATATTCTGGTGTTCAACGGTTTTTATGGGGTGCCAGTGTGCGCGATCCGTTATGACCAGCTCAAACTGGCCCTCAGGGATCATCCCGAACTGAAGATCATTGATCCCGAGCTGCGCGATGTGATCCCCAACACCGTGCAGGACGCCTACAGTCAGGTCAGTGCATTGCTCAATAAATACCCCAAAGGCAGTGTGACCGCGATCTGGTCTGCCTGGGATATTCCGCAATTGGGTGCCAGCAAGGCACTGGTAGATGCCGGGCGCACCGAGATCAAGACCTACGGCGTCGATGGCACGCCAGAAGTGCTGGAACTGCTCAAACGTAGCGACTCGCCGGTCGGTGCGGTGATCGCCCAGCAACCGGCTTTGATCGGCAAAACCGCCGTGCAGAATGTGGCGCGCTATCTGGCCGGGCAAAATGACTTGCCCAGGGAAACACAAGTGCCGACCCTGCTGACCACCGCGGCCAATCTTGAACAGGTGCAAGCACTGCGAGGCGATCAATGACGGCCCCCGCGCTGCATTTGCAGGGCATCAGCAAGCGTTTCGGGGTGACCCGGGCCCTGGATGAGGTTGACCTGCGTGTCGAGCGGGGCTCGATTCACGGGCTGGTCGGTGAGAACGGTGCCGGTAAATCGACCCTGATCAAGGTGCTGGCAGGCATTCATCGGGCCGACAGCGGTACCCTGGCCATCGACGGGCAGGTATTACGCGGGTTCGGGCCCCGGCAAATCGAAGCCTTGGGTGTGCATTTCATTCATCAGGAGCGCTTGTTGCCGGGTAGCTTTACCGTGGGTGAAGCGCTGTTTTTCTGCCATGAGCTCAGATACGGGCCTTTTCTGCGCCGGCGTGCCCAGGACCGCGAGGCGGCACGGCTGCTACGTGAGTATTTTGCCCTGGAGTTCCCCCCGGGAGCGCTGGTCAGCGAACTGGACAGTGCGCAGCGGCAGATTTTGCAAATTACCCGCGCCTTGCTGGCCAAGCCAAAGATTCTGGTGTTCGACGAACCCAGCGTGTCACTGGTCAAGCGCGAGGTCGACCAACTGCTGGCAATCATCCGCGGTCTGCGTGATCAGGGCCTGACGATTGTGTATATCTCCCACTACCTGCAAGAAATCGAAAGCCTGTGTGACCGCGTCACGGTGTTGCGCAATGGCCGCACCGTGGCGGTGGTCGACCCGCGCAGTACCTCGACGGCACAGGTGGCACGGTTGATGGTCAATCGGGATGTCGGCGAGATGTACCCCAAAACTGTGGTCACACCCGGTGAGGTGGTGCTGCAGCTCAAGGGGCTGGGCGCAGGCCTGGCCTACCGCGATATCAACCTGAGCCTGCGCCGTGGTGAGGTAGTGGGGCTGACCGGGCTGGTCGGCTCCGGTGCCAAGGAACTGCTCAAAAGCTTGTTTGGCCTGGTGCAGCCCGAACGTGGCAGCGTGCATTTGCACGGTCAGGTCACGCGCTTCAAATCACCTCGCGACGCGGTACGCAAAGGCATCGCGCTGGTGCCCGAAGAGCGCCGTATCCACGGGGTGGCACCGCTGCTTTCGGTCCTGGAAAACCTGACCCTGGCCGGGCTCTCGCGTTTCACTCGTGCCTGCCTGCTAAATGCGGCAGATGAGGCACGCGAAAGCGATCGGCTGATTGCCGAGCTGGGAATCAAGACCGCCGGCCACGATACGGCAGTGCGGCACTTGAGTGGCGGCAACCAGCAAAAAGTAGCGTTGGGTAAATGGTTGGGCCGTGACTGCACGGTGTATCTGCTGGACGAGCCCAGCGTCGGGATCGATATCGGCGCCAAGGTCGAGATTTATCGCTTGATCAGTCGCCTGGCCCGCCAAGGTGCTGCGGTACTGGTGCTGTCTTCGGACTTGCCGGAGCTGATTGGCATCAGCGACCGCATTCTGGTGATGCACCGTGGCGCCCTGGCCGCAGAGTTCGATGCCGGTCAGGTTGACAGCGATCGCCTGCTGGCCTGTGCCACGGGGGCCCATGAAGGGACCGCCCCAGGCCTTTGCCCCGTGCGGGAGACGCAACATGCCCTGGTCTGAAATCCTTGCCCAGCCGCTGGCTCGCCGGCTGGGTCTGCTGGTGCTGCGGCGCGGCTCGTCAGGGGCGTTTTTGCTAATTCTGGCGGTATTGGCCGTGACTGCACCGAACTTCCTCAGCCCCGGCAATATTGCCAATGTGTTTGCCCAGTCGGCGATCCTGGGGATTCTGGCGTTCGGTCTGACCTGTGTGGTGATCGGGGGCGGCTCCAATGTGGTTGCCGGTGGCCTCGACCTGTCGCTGGCAGCCAATCTGGGCCTGTGTGCTGCGGTTTACAGCAGCTTGAACAATGCCGGTTTTGACACGGTACAAGCGATTGGCCTGACCTTGCTCTGCGGGCTGGCGGTTGGTGCGCTGAACGGTTTTACCGTAGTGGTGCTGCGTCTGCCGCCGTTGCTCGCAACATTGGCGAGCATGAACCTGATTGCCGGACTGGAGCTGGTGCTGACCCAGAACAGCGTACTGCCCACCGACTCGGCCTTGCTGGATACCCTGGCCATGGGTGAGTGGCTGCAGGTGCCAGCGCTTGCCTGGATGTTGTTGGCGGTTGCCTTGCTGCTGGGTTTGTTGATTCAGCACAGCCCCTATGGCTTGCGCCTGTACGCGGTCGGCGAATACCCCGAAGCAGCGCGGGCAGCCGGGCTGCGCGTCGGGCTTTATGTGTTTTCCAGCTATCTGATTGCCGGCCTGTGTGCTGGCGTCGCGGCCTTTTGTTCGGCAGCGTATTTTAGCGGCAGTACTACGGGTTCCGGGGACATGTTGCTGTCAGTGGTGGCCATCGCTTTTTTGGGGGTGGTGTTTTCCCGGCGGCTGGTGGCGAACATCCCCGGGACTTTGCTGGCAACGCTGTTACTGGGTTTTTTGATTAACGGTTTCCAGTTGCTGAACATCGCCAGCTTCTGGGTCAACGGTGTGCAGGGGGTACTGATTTTGTTGGTGGTGGCCATGTCCAGTGCATTGCGCAAAGAGGAGGGCGGGCTATGACCACGCTGGCTGCAACTGCTGTATCCAGGCCGCTGTTATCCCGCTTGCTGCGGGGGATTCTGCCGCTGTTGATCGTTGCCATCGTGGCATTTTTTTCCGTGGCGGCGCCGGGGTTTCTGAGCCTTGGCAATCTGAGCAGCCTTGTGCTGAACAATTTTGTCTTGTTGGCGATTGTCGCCATTGGCATGACCTGGGCCGTCGCGGCGGGGGGTATTGACCTGTCGGTGGGCACCGCGGTGGATTTCGCCAGCCTGGCCTTTGTTGTGTTGCTCAATGGCGGCTATGGGCTGGTCGTCGCCATTCCCGGAGCACTGGTGGCCGGGGCGCTGGTGGGCAGCTTCAATGCCGGGTTGATCGCAGGCCTGGGCATCACGCCGTTTCTGGCGACGCTAGGCACCCTGTTCATCGGCACCAGCGTGCAGCAGTTGCTCTCTGACGGCGGGCAGCCGATCTACATCGCGCAGCCTGTTTTGCCGGGCCTCACCGCGGTGACATGGCTGGGCATGCCGCTGCCCTTGTGGCTGGTGCTGGCGGTGGCGACGGTATACGGGGTGATCCTGGCGCGTGGGCGGTTGGGGCGGGAGATACTGGCCGTGGGCACTCAGGTGCAACTGGCGCGATATTCGGGTCTGTCGATCCGCCAGATCAGCCTCAAGGTGTTTATTGCCAGCGCGCTGGCCTGTGCCGTGGCCGGGATTGTGCTCAGTTCGACGGTCAATGCTTATGTGCCGATGTCGGGCAATGCGTTTTTGATTAATGCCATCGGCGCGGTGTTTATGGGCACCACCTTGAGCCGAACCGGGCGCGCCAACATCCCCGGCACGCTGCTGGGGGTGTTGTTTATCAATGTGATTGCCAATGGGTTGCTGTTGATCGGCTGGAATTTCTACTGGCAGCAGGTGGCGACCGGAGGGCTGATTTTGCTGGTGCTGGCGTTCAGTTTTGCCAGCCGGCGCCAAAGCCCCTCTTACTGAGCGAGAGAGGACAGGTTGGCGGGGTACTCAAGCGTGCGTGGGATCTGCGAGAGGAGTGGGGTGAGGGAAGCTGTTGCCGATTTGCCACACAGATAGCGGCTCGGTGCCGTTGACTGTCCAGTCCCCGACAATCCGCGCTTTGTAGATCCAGGGGTTGTGGGAGGCCGCTGTGCGCGCATTGCGCCAGTGGCGATCCAGCGCTTTGCTGACGCTTACCCCTGAGGCACCCAGGGCGTTGAACAGATCGCTGGTCGCCCGCAGAATCAATTCCGAGACCACCACCTGCGCCTTGGAGGTCTCTATTTCGGCGTCGATATTGGCTTGGCGCTCGGCCTCTGTGTTCTGGGCCAGATGTGCGACGTAGGCCCTTTGCAGCGGTTCGGCCGCGCGTAGGGTCACGGCTTCTGCCGCGTACACCTGAGCCGCTATCTGCCCGACCACTTGCAGGATTTGCGCATCGCCACTGGCGGTTTCGGCATTGCCGTGGCTGAACACCCGCTTGCGTTCACGCACTTCTTGCGCGATATCGCGTTCCACCGCCCGGCCAATACCTGCCAGCACGGCCAGCAGCACCAGTTGGTAAAACGCAGTCTGGTATTTGAAACGCGTTTCAAAGGGAATCACGTTTTCGGCGCTCAGGGGCACGTCCACATACACCGACGTGCCACTGCCGGTCGTGCGCTGGCCAAAGCCGTCCCAATCATCGCTCTGGGTAACGCCGGGGTGGTTGGCCTGCACCAGGGCAATCACATCGGCGCCGTTGTCCGAACGCCGGGCGTATACATCGATCCAGTCGGCGAAGATGCTGCCGGTGCTGTAGTACTTGGCACCGTTGAGCAGGTAGCTTTCGCCTTGGGGGCTGATCCTGGTGAGGACTTCCCCAAGCTTTACCGCGCCCACTTCAGTCCAGCCATTTCCCACCAGTTCACCCGCCACAATGCGTGCGAACCAGGATCCGCGCGCAGGGCCGGGTGGCGCGTTGAGGCGGTCTTCGACAAAGGCGAAATGACCGCGCAGTGCTTGCGGGATATTCGAGTCGGCCTCGGCCAGTTCGATCAGCAACTGGAACAGCTGACTTAGGGACGCTCCTGCTCCGCCGTATTCAACCGGCACCCGCACTGCGCCAAAGCCTGCCTGCTTGAGCCAGCGGATGGGTTCATGGGGCAACTCGCGGGCCTGTTCGCGCTCTAGCGTGCCGGCGGCGATCCTGCGAAACAGCGGGCGGAAACGCTTGGCCAGGGTTTCGTAGTCGGTGCCCACGGACAGAGGTGATGCGGTCATGGCTGTTCTCCTGAAATGGAAGGTTCCTGACGTGGGGTTGCAGGGTTTGTGCCGCTGCTTGCAGGCCGGATAAATCTGGGAATTACTCGCCAATGTGTTGCCTGGGCAACAACAAACTGTACGAAAATCCCACAGCTTGTCCCGATTTCAACAGCTCGGTAGCCGCTGCGCAGCGCAGCGAGGCTACAAGGATGAGCGATGGTCAAAACCGGCACGGCCTGTGCAACAGCCCCTTTCAAATGCCTTGCCGTGGAGCAATTCGATGTCCCGTGAAATTCGTCTCAACGCCTTCGACATGAACTGTGTCGGGCATCAGTCCCCGGGCTTATGGGCCCACCCCCGTGATCGCTCGTGGCAGTACAAGGACCTTGAATACTGGACCGACCTGGCCCGGATCCTTGAGCGTGGCAAGTTCGACGGGCTGTTTATCGCCGATGTGCTGGGCGTTTATGACGTCTATCGCGGCAATGGCGATGCGGCAATCCGCCAGGGCGCACAGGTGCCGGTCAATGATCCACTGCAATTGATCCCGCCGATGGCGCTGGTGACCGAGCATCTGGGTTTTGGCCTCACCGCCTCGCTGTCGTTTGAACACCCGTATCCCTTCGCCCGGCGTCTGTCGACCCTCGATCATCTGACCAAGGGCCGTGCGGGCTGGAACATTGTCACCTCGTATCTGGAAAGCGGCGCCAGGAATATCGGCCAGCCAGCCCTGACCGAGCATGATGCGCGCTATGACTATGCCCAGGAATATCTGGAGGTCTGCTACAAGCTCTGGGAAGGCAGCTGGGAAGAGGGCGCGATCCTGCGCGACCGCGAG
The DNA here is from genome assembly GCF_002269505.1 of Pseudomonas fragi. GTDB lineage: Bacteria > Pseudomonadota > Gammaproteobacteria > Pseudomonadales > Pseudomonadaceae > Aquipseudomonas > Aquipseudomonas fragi_D. Next base: position 63,209 of record NZ_NQKQ01000012.1, read on the forward strand.
AAGCGGGTGTTCAGTGATCCGGGCAAAATCCATGAAATCCGCCATTTCGGCAAACACTTCCAGGTGCCCGGCATACACCTGTGTGAGCCCTCACCGCAACGCACTCCAGTGCTTTATCAGGCGGGTGCTTCCAGCAGGGGCAAGCAGTTCGCCGCCGAGCAGGCCGAGTGTGTGTTTGTGGCTGCGCCGTCCAAGGTACTGTTGAAAAAAACCGTCGCCGATATCCGCCGCCGTGCTGCCGAAGCCGGACGAGACCCTGCAAAAATCCTGATTTTCAATCTGCAGACGGTGATTCTCGGCGAGACCGATGCCCTGGCCAAGGCCAAATTCGAAGAATACAAAAGCTATGTCAGCTACGAAGGCGCAATGGCCCTGATCAGCGGCTGGACCGGCATCGATTTCAGCCAGTTCAAGCCAGACGAACCGCTCAAGCATGTGCACACCAATGCCATTCAATCGGCGGTCGAGACCTTTTCCACGGCGGACCCCAACACCCTCTGGACTCCCAATGCCCTGGCCGACTGGGTGGGCATCGGCGGCTTTGGCCCGTTGTTTGTCGGCAGTCCCGAAACCGTGGCCGACCTGCTCGAAGAATGGGTGGCCGAGACCGATGTGGACGGTTTCAACCTGGCTTACGCCATCACCCATGAGACCTTTACCGACGCCGTCGAGCTGCTGGTGCCCGAGCTGCAAAGACGCGGCGTGTACAAGAAGGAGTACGCGCCGGGCACCCTGCGCGAGAAGCTGTTTGGCGAAGGTCCGCGTCTTGCGCCCGGGCATCCGGGAGCGGGCTACCGCAACCTGGGCGAACTCAACCGCAGCCGCGCAACAGAGCCTGCTTGAAACCAGGGGCTGGACACAGGCAGGGTCAGTGACTGACCCTGCGTTCAGCGCTCAATAAATCCAGGAACGAGTGAATGACCTTAAGTGATGCGCCAAGCGGACAGGCAACCCACGCCATCCGCAAGGCTGATGTGTTGATTGTTGGCGGTGGCCTGAGCGGCACCTTGTTGGCCATGCAACTGCTGCGCTTGCCGGGTGCCCGGCATATCGTGGTGGTGGAACCCCGGGCCGAACTGGGCCGGGGCGAGGCCTACAGCGCCACCGAGCTGGGGCATACCCTCAATGGCAATGCCGCGCGCATGAGCGTCGAACCGGATGATGCCGACGACCTGACCCGCTGGCTGCAAGCCCATATCGCCGGGGGTGGCTGGCCCGAGTCGGCGGTGCAGCCTGTGCCGGTAGCCGAACTGTTCCCGCCACGCGGGCTGTTTGGCCTGTATGCCCAGCAGCGGCTGGCGCAGGCCCTGGCCGTCGGCGAGTGCAACGGCTCAAGCCTGACCCATGTACGCGATGAGGTGGTCGACCTGCACACCCAGGCGCATGGCGTGAGGGTCACGCTCAAGCACGGCGAGCCGTTGCAGGCAGGGGCTGCGGTGTTGGCTACCGGCATGTTCCCGGCGGCGCGCACGGCCCAGCGCCAGTCGAGCGGTTTGAATGCGGCCGCGCTGGACCCGTGGAATATCGACGCCATGCGCGCATTGCCGGTGGATGCCCGGGTGCTGATCATCGGCTCGGGGCTGACCATGGTCGATGCCCTCGAGTCCCTGAACCAGGCAGGGCATCGGGGCCCGATCGAGGTCTTTTCCCGTCACGGCCTGCTGCCCCGTGTACGGCGCCAGCCACCGGTTTGGGAAGACTTCCTGAGCCTGGCCGTGCACATTCGCAGCCCTTTGCAGTTGTTGCGTGAACTGCGTCGCCAATGCGCCTTGGCCCAGGCCCGGGGCATCGACTGGCAGGCCCCGCTGGACACCGTGCGTGTGCATATCCCCAGGCTCTGGAGCCAGGCCAGCGATGCCCAGCGCCGCCAGTTTGTGCGCCATGTGCGGCCCTGGTGGGAGAGCCATCACCACCGTTCGCCGCCCCAGGGTGATGCCTTGTTGCAACGGCTGATCGAAGAAGGGCGGCTGACGATCAATGCGGCGTCGTTGCAAGGCGTGGACAGCTCGGGGCTGCGCATTCGCTTGCGATATCGCGGGCAATCCGAAGCGGTATGGGTGCAGGGGGATGCTCTGATCAACTCCACCGGCATTGAATACGACTGGCGCCGGGTGGATAAAGCCTTGCCACGCCAGTTGTTGCAGCGCGGGCTGATCCTGCCCGGCAATCTGGGCCTGGGCATTGCCAGCGATGCTGGCGGCGCGGTGCTCAATGCGCAGGCCGAGCCTGCGTCGCGATTGTTCGCGATGGGCCCGCCATTGCGCGGCATGTGGTGGGAAAGTACCGCGGTGACCGATGTTGCCTTGCAGGCCAAGGCGTTGGCTCAACGCCTGGTGATGCTGTAATCCACCTGCAACCCTCTGCTGGCGAGCGAGGGTTGCAGGGTTTTGGCTGGAAAAACTTAATTGCCCTCAAACCGCGCCGTGCGTTTTTCGATAAACGCCTGCATCCCTTCTTTTTGATCCCGTGAAGCAAACAGCAGTGCATTGGCCTTGCGCTCCAGCGCCAGGCCTGTTTCCAGCGGCCCGTCAACACCGGCCAGAATCACTTCCTTGATCTGCTCGGCCGCCAGCGGCGGCATGGCGGCGATCAGTTGCGCCATCTCCAGGGCATAGGCCTGTACCTCGGCATCGTCCACGATATTACTCACCAGCCCGGCAACCCAGGCTTCTTCAGCGGTAATCGGCTGCCCGGTGAGGGCCATGCGCATCGCCTTGGCCTTGCCCACCGCCCGCACCAGCCGCTGGGTGCCGCCGATACCCGGCATGATGCCGATGCGAATTTCCGGCTGGCAAAATTTCGCGCTGCGCCCCGCAACAATGATATCGGCGAGCATCGCCAGTTCGCAGCCACCGCCATAGGCATAGCCGCACACCGCCGCGATCACCGGCTTGGGGCAATGCTGGATCGGCGCCCAGACCCGTTCGGTATGGCGCTGGTAGATATCGATCGGGCCGACCCCGGCCATGCTGTTGATGTCGCCACCAGCGGCAAACACCTTTTCGCCACCGGTCAGCAGGATGCAGCGCACTTGCGGGTTGTCGGACAGCTCAGTGAAGTGGCGCGACAGCAGCGCCTGCAATTCAAGGCTCAGGGCATTGGTGGCCTGGGGGCGGTTAAGGCGCAGCAGGGCCACGCCCGGGGCCGGGAACTCAAGCAATACCGGCGCGGCAGATGGGTCTGACATGGGCTTCCTCATTAACAGGGGCTGTGTCCACAGCATGCGCTGGATTGTTGCGTTCAGCCGGCCGTGCTTCATCGTCCGTTCAGACGACGAGCAGCCCCCGGATTGTCCCTAGAGTGGCTCCATCAGTAGAAAAGGAGCACGTCATGGGTCAACTCTCAGGGCTGGATTACAGCGCCAAGGTGGTGCTGGTCACCGGCGGCACCAAAGGCATCGGCGCCGGTATCGCCCGCAGCTTTCTGCAAGCCGGGGCACGGGTGATCGTGTGTGGCAGAACAACCCCTGAGGTGTTGCCCAGTGCGGGTTCGGCACAGGCGGTGTTTATGGCGTGCGATGTGCGCGACCAGGCATCGCTGACGGCCTTGTTCGAAGGCATCCGCGCCGATTTCGGCCGCCTCGATGTGGTGATCAACAACGCCGGTGGCAGCCCTCCGGCCGAAGCCGGCAGCGCCTCGCCGCGTTTTCACGAAAGCATTATCCGCCTCAACTTGATCGCTCCGTTGAACGTTGCACAACAGGCCAATGCCCTGATGCAGCAACAGAGCGAGGGCGGTTGCATCGTGTTTATCGGCAGCATCAGCGCCTTGCGCGCATCGCCGGGCACCGCCGCGTATGGCGCGGCCAAGGCCGGGGTGCTGGCCCTGGTGCAGTCGCTGGCCGTGGAGTGGGCACCCAAGGTGCGGGTAGTGGCGGTCAGCCCGGGGCTGGTACGCACCGAGCAGGCTCACCTGCATTTCGGCGACGAACAGGGCATCGCGGCGGTCAGCGCCGGGATCCCGGCCGGGCGCATGGCATTGCCCGAAGACATCGGCAACGCCTGCCTGTTTATCGCATCACCCCTGGCCGGCTATGCCAGCGGCTGCAACCTGTTGTTGCACGGCGGCGGCGAACGCCCGGCTTTTTTGAGCGCTGCGCACTGACGACCTTCAGCGGCGACCACCCGGTTGCTGCACTTGACACGCAGGAGACGAACTTGGCTGATTCTCAATTGCTAACCGACGTGCGCGCCCTGGTGGGGCGTGAATATGGTCGCGTCTACGCCTGGGACGAAGTCAACGCCCCGATGATCCGCCAGTGGTGCGAGATCATGGGCGTGGACAACCCTCTTTATACCGATCCGGCCTTTGCCGCCAACAGTGCCCAGGACGGGCTGGTGGCGCCGCCTGCGATGTTGCAGGTGTGGTGCATGGAAGGTTTTCACATCAATAACTACGCGCCCGGTTCGACCACCGAAAACCCCTATGAAGTGCTCAAGCTGATTGAGTCCTACGGTTATCCGTCGGTGGTCGCGGTCAACTCCGAGCTGACCTTCGAACGCAATCTGCGCCCGGGGGAAAAGCTCTACTACACCACCCGGCTGGACTCGGTGGGCGACGAAAAAACCACCGGTCTGGGCACCGGATTTTTCGTCACCCTCGTGATGGACTACTTCGTTGAACACAAAAGTGGCGACGAAGCCGTGGGCCAGTTGCTGTTCCGCGTGTTCAAGTTTCGCCCGGCCAACAACCATGCAGCAGAGGCCGCCCCGGCCAAGGTCGAAGCGGCTGCGGTGGTCAAACGGCCGAAGCCGGGCATGAGCGATGACACGCGGTTTTTCTGGGAAGGCTGTGACGCCGGCAAGCTGTTGATCCAGCGCTGCACCCAGTGCCAGACCCTGCGTCATCCGCCGGCGCCGGTGTGCATCGAATGCCACTCGTTCGATTGGGACAGTGTGCAGGCCAGCGGCCGCGCCAGTCTGTATTCGTTTGTGATCATGCACTACCCCGAAGTTGCCCCGTTCGACCATCCCAACCCGATCGGCCTGATCGAGCTGGAAGAGGGCGTGCGTCTGGTGGCAGGGCTGGTGGGTGCCAAGCGCGAGGACCTGCGAATTGGCCAGCCCTTGCAGCTTGAATTCCAGACCTTCGATGGCGAGTTGACCTTGCCGCTATTCCGACCTGTGGTCGAGTAAGGGAGCCAGCATGGATTTCGACATTACCGAAGACCAGGGCGCCATCGCCGAAATGGCCGGCAGCGTGTTTGCCGACTATTGCACCGATGACCGCCTGCGCCAGTTCGATACCAGTGAGCAGGCTTACATGCAGCCGCTGTGGGAACTGTGCGTGGAAACCGGCCTGCAAGCACTGGCAATCCCTGAAGCACTGGGTGGCAGTGGCCTGGGCATGGCCGAGCTGATGCTGGTGTTGCAGGCCCAGGGCCGTGCGCTGGGGCAGGTGCCGCTGTGGCGCCATCAACTGGCGGCCGCCACTGTCGCGCAGTTTGCCGACGAGTCCCAGCAACCGTGGGCCGTAGAGGCCGCCGCGGGCAGGGCGATGCTGACCCTGGACTTGAGCGGTCTTTACAGCGCCCACGGCATTGAGTTGCACGGGATCGAGGCTGACGGCGGCTGGCGCCTCAAAGGCCGTGTTGGCGCCCTGGCGCTGGCCGAGCAGTCCCAGGCGGCATTGCTGCTGGTCAGCATTGACGGGCAGCCGCGGCTGGCGCTGGTCGAGCTGGGCGACAAGGCGATCACTCACGTGGCCGGGCGCATGACCCACGGCGAAGCGATTGCCGATGTGCATATCGACGGGCTGCTGATCCGCGCCGAACACTTGCTCCCAGCCGCCGCGCTGGGCTGGCTGGAGCCGCGCAGCATCGCCGCACTGGCGGCGCTGCAGCTGGGCGTCAGTGCCGAGCAGATCCGCCGCACCGTGGCGTACGTCAGCGAGCGGCGCCAGTTCGAACGCAGCATCGGCAGTTTTCAGGCGGTGCAAATGAGCATGGCCAACGCCCATATCGCCCTCGAAGCGCTGCGCAGCACCCTGTGGCAGTTGTGCTACCGCCTGGACGCCGGGTTGCCGGCGCCCAGCGAAGCATTGGCCACCGCCTGGCAGGCCTGTGAAGCAGGGCATCTGATTGGGCACAACGCCCAGCATGTGCACGGCGGCATCGGCGTCGACCTGACCTACCCGATACACCGCTTCCTCTACTGGAGCCGCGCCCTGGGCTGTGCCCTGGGTGGATCGGCAGCATGCCTTGAACGCCTCGGCGACTGGCTGAGCCATAACGACAAGCTGGGATGGAAATATGACCTTGCAGAACACCAAGCGCTTTGACGACGTGCGCCCCGGCGAAACCCTGCCGGAACTGGCGATCCCGATCACCGTGGGCCTGATTGCCGGTGGCGCCATCGCCACCCGCGACTACTTCCCCGGCCACCATGATGCTGAGGCGGCACGCGAGCTGGGTTCGCCGCATATCTTCATGAACATCCTCACCACCAACGGCCTGGTGCAGCGCTATATCGAAGACTGGGCAGGCCCCGAGGCGCGTTTCACCGCGCTGAAGATCAAGCTCGGCGCGCCGAATTATCCCGGTGACAGCATGACCTTCAACGGCGCGGTCACCCGTCAGGATGCCGCCACCCGCACGGTGGAAATCACCCTCAGCGGCAAAAATTCCATGGGCAACCACGTGACCGGTACGGTCGCGCTGGTTCTGCCCTGATCGCGGAGACAGCACACATGACGCAATCGTCACTTTCCGGCAGCGCAGCCATTGTTGGCCTGGGCGCGACCGAATTTTCGAAAAACTCCGGGCGCACCGAACTGCGTCTGGCGCTGGAGGCCACTCTGGCCGCGTTGAAGGACGCCGGTATTGACCCTTCCGAAGTCGAGGGCTTCAGCTCGTATTCGGTGGATAAAGTCCCGGAATATGAAATCGCCCGGTTGCTGGGGTGCAAGGACGTCAAGTTCTTCTCCCAGGTGCCCCATGGCGGCGGTGCTGCCTGCGGGCCGATCATGCACGCAGCCATGGCGGTGGCCACTGGCGTGGCCAAAGTGGTGGTGGTTTACCGCGCCATGAACGAGCGTTCGTGGTATCGCTTCGGCAGCGGCAGCTACGGTTTTGCCTCGACGCCGATTTTCGAGAACGTCAACTACGGCTGGTACATGCCCCACGGCCTGCATACCCCGGCCTCCTGGGTCGGGATGTTTGCCCAGCGCTACATGCACACCTACGGCGCGACCTCCGAAGATTTCGGCCGCGTGGCCGTCGCCGTACGGGACTTTGCCGCCACCAACCCCCAGGCGTTCTTCTACGGCAAGCCGATCACCCTTGAAGAACATCAGGCTTCGCGCTGGATCTGCGAGCCGCTGCACTTGCTCGATTGCTGCCAGGAATCCGACGGTGCCGTGGCGATGGTGATCACCTCGGCCGAGCGTGCCAGGGACCTGCGCCAGAAGCCGGTGATGATCAAGGCCGGCTCCCAGGGCATTACCTCGGGCCAGCAGATCATGACCTCGTTCTACCGTGATGACATCACCGGTCTGCCGGAGATGGGCGTGGTCGCCAAAGAGCTGTATCGCCAGTCGGGCCTTGGCCCCGAGGCGCTGCAAACGGCGATCATTTATGACCACTTCACCCCGTTCGTACTGCCGCAGCTGGAAGAGTTCGGCCTGTGTGAACGCGGCGAGGCCAAGGAGTTTATCCGCGCCGGGCATCATGCTCGCGGCGGCAAGTTCCCGATCAACACCCACGGCGGGCAACTGGGCGAAGCTTATATCCACGGCATGAACGGCGTGGCGGAAGCGGTGCGGCAGGTGCGCGGCAGCTCGGTCAACCAGGTCGACAATGTCGAGAACGTACTGGTCACGGCCGGTACCGGTGTACCCACCAGCGGCCTGATTCTGGGAGCAGCCTGAATGTTCGTCGACCTGACGCCAGAACAACATGCCCTGCGCCTGAAGGTGCGGGACTACTTCCAGAACCTGATGACCCCGCAGTTGCGCGAGCAATTGCGCGGCCAGGAGGGCGGCCCGCTGTACCGCGACACCATCCGCCAGATGGGCCGCGACGGCTGGCTGGCGGTGGGTTGGCCCAAGGAACATGGCGGCCAGGGCTACGGCCCTACCGAGCAGTTTATTTTCTTTGAAGAAGCCAATATCGCCGGTGCACCGTTGCCGTTCGTGACCATCAGCACCGTGGGACCGGCGTTGATGGCCCACGGCAGCGAGGCGCAAAAGGCGAAGTTTTTGCCGGGGATCGCGGCGGGGGAAATCATCTTCGCCATCGGATATTCCGAGCCGGATGCGGGCAGTGATCTGGCGGCACTGAAAACCACCGCCCGCCTCGAAGGCGACGCGTTTGTGGTCAACGGCAACAAGTTGTGGACTTCGGGCGCTGAGTCGGCGGACTACATCTGGCTGGCGGCGCGCACCGATCCCGAGCGACCGCGGCACAAGGGCGTGTCGATCCTGATTCTCGACACCCGCGCGCCGGGCTTTGCCAGCACGGTTATCCCGACTACCAGCATCCCGACGGCGGCCACCTACTACGACAACGTGCGCGTGCCTGCCGACATGCTGGTGGGTGAATTGAATGGCGGCTGGAAGCTCATCACGGCGCAACTGAACCATGAACGCCTGGGCCTGGGGGCCTGGTCGGACAAGGTCGTGGGGCTGTTTGGCCGAGTCTTGAAGTGGGCCAATGCAGCCGATGAACGCGGCGTGCGTGCCACCGACAAGGCCTGGGTGCGTGCAGGTCTGGCGCAGTGCTACGCGCGCCTTGAAGCCATGCGCCTGATCAACCTGCGCATTGCTGCTGACCTTGAGCGTGAGCGCATGGACGTGGCGCTGGCGTCGACGACCAAGGTCTATGGCTCGGAATCCTCGATCGAGATTCTGCGCCTATTGAGCAATATCGTCGGGGCCAATGCATTGGTGCGCGGCGGTTCGCCAGCGTCGCTGCTGCACGGCGAATTGGAGTACGAAGTGCGTGCCTCGGTGACCCTGACCTTTGGCGGTGGCACCAATGAAATCCAGCGCGAGCTGATCGCCCAGTTCGGTTTGGGCATGCCGCGTACCCAGCGCTGAGATTTGACAGCACTGATTGACCTGAACCGAAAGGTGAAAAACATGAACGCGATTGACCAGTTCAGAGAACAAACCCGCAGCTGGCTTGAGGCCAATTGCCCGCCCTCGCAACGCAAGGCCATCCCTGAAGGCGAGATGGTCTGGGGTGCCCGCGAGGTGGAGTTCCCCGGTACAGATGCGCAATTGTGGTTCGAGCGCATGCGCGACAAGGGCTGGTTCTGCCCCGAGTGGCCTGCCGAATACGGTGGCGCAGGCCTGAGTGCGGAATACAACGCCGTACTCGAAAGCGAGTTGCGGCGCCTCAAGTGCCGCCCGCCGCAAATCAACCTGGGCATCTGGATGCTCGGCCCGGTACTGCTGGAGTTCGGTACCGAAGAACAGAAAAAAACCCTGCTCACGCCCATGACCCGCGGGCAAGTGCGCTGGTGTCAGGGCTTCTCCGAGCCCAACGCCGGCTCTGATCTGGCCAGTCTGAAAACGTCGGCCCGGGATGCCGGCGATCACTTTGTGGTCGACGGCAGCAAAATCTGGACCTCTTACGGCGACAAGTCGGACTGGATGTACGCGCTGGTGCGCACCGACGCCAAAGCCAGCAAACACACAGGCATCAGCCTGATCGTACTGGACATGAAGAGCCCCGGGGTCAGCGTCGCGCCGATCGATTTGATCAGCGGCAAGTCGGCGTTCTGCCAGGTTTTTTTCGACGCCGTCAAAGTCCCAAAAAGCCAACTGATCGGCCCGCTGCACGGCGGCTGGAACCTGGCCAAGCGCCTGTTGCAACACGAACGCAAAGCCATGTCCAAGTTTGGCGAGTTCAGCCTGCCGACCCATTTTCATCTGCTGCCCCTGGTCAAGCAGTACCTGCCCGAGGCAACCGGCCAGGCCGAGTCAGCACTGGTCGCACGGGCGGTGGCCACGGCCATGAACGAGCACAGCTACAACCTGACCGTGCAGCGCATGGGCGAAACCGCCCGCGCCGGGCAAGACGTCAGTGGGCTGATGTCGATCATGAAACTGGTGCACACCGAGCAGGAACGCGACAAGTTCGAAGTGCTGCTCGATGTCATGGGTTATCACGGGCTTGGCTGGGACAAGGCTGCATTCAGCCCCCAGGAGCAGGCCATCACCCGCGGCTGGTTGAACAGTTTTGCCTTGACCATCTCTGGCGGCTCGTCAGAAGTGCAGCTCAACGTTATTGCCAAGCGGGTCCTGGGCCTGCCTGACGTGAAGTAAGGAAACTCACCATGAACCTGCTTTATAACGAAGATCAACGGCTGCTGGCCGACAGTGCCGGTGAATTTCTTGCCGCGCGCAGCCCGGTGTCCCGCCAGCGCGCTTTGCGTGATGAAGCGCAGGCGGGCGGCTTTGACCCGCAACTGTGGAAAGATGCAGTTGCGTTGGGCTGGAGTGCAATTCCTTTCCCGGAAAACCTAGGCGGGCTGGATTTTGGCTGCATGGGCCTGGGACCGATTTTTGAATCCATCGGTTGTAATCTCAGCGCTACGCCATTGCTTTCCAGTGTGGTGCTCAGCGGTTCGCTACTGCACTTGCAAGGCAATGCACAGCAGCAGGACCGCTGGCTGTCGGCGACCATCAGCGGCGAACGGCGCCTGGCACTGGCGCTGGACGAGCAGCCACGGCACAACCCGTCCCGGGTGGCTTTGCAAGCCGTGGCCAACGGCGACGGCTACAGCCTGAGCGGGGAAAAATATTTCGTCATCGACGGGGTTGGAGCTGACGCCTATCTGGTGGCGGCACGCACCGGCATGGCGGGCATCAGCCTGTTTCTGCTGCCGGCCGATGCCCCGGGCCTGAGCGTTATCCCGTTGCCGCTGATTGACTCGCGCAACCATGCCCGCTTGCAGCTGGATCAGGTGCAGGTCGGGGCGGATGCCTTGCTGGGTGCCGCCGGGTCGGCCATGCCGGCCTTGAATGTCGCCCTGGATCGCGGCCGTGTGTGTCTGGCTGCAGAGATGCTGGGCATGTCTGAAAAACTCTTCGACATGACCCTCGATTATCTCAAGACCCGCGTGCAGTTCGACGTGGCGATTGGCAGTTTCCAGGCGCTGCAACATCGCGCTGCGCAGTTGTATGTGGATCTGGCGCTGGCGCGCAGCGCCGTGATGGCCGGTTTGGCGGCGCTGGATGACAGCAGCCTGAGCGAGGTCGAGCGTCAGCGCCTGGCCAGTCTGGCCAAGTGGAAGGCCGGGCAGACGGCGATCAAGGTGGTCAACGAGGCGGTGCAGATGCACGGCGGCATTGGCGTCACCGACGAGCTGGATGTGGGCCTGTTTCTCAAGCGTATCCGGGTGGCCCAGGCCTGCCTGGGGGATGCCGATTATCACTGCGAGCGCTATGGAGCCCTGGAGCTGGCGCACGCTTGAGCCTGTAGCGGGCTGTTCGAGTCAGGAGAATAACAAGATGAAACTTGAGCAATGGCAGAGCGCCTGGCAGCAACTGATTGGTGCCGGCTCGCCTTTTGAAGTACAGACACCCGCTGATGGCGGTCCCAAGTATTTTCGTCACACTGCTGCCAGCGTCTGGGCTGCAATTGATAGCGGGCGCATCCATGCTGATCGTGAATTTCTGGTGTGGGAGCAGCAGCGCCTGACGTTTAACCAGTTCTTCGATCAAGTGGACCGGCTGGCCGGGCAGTTGGTCGAGCGCTTTGGCCTGCGCAAGGGCGATCGTGTGGCGATTGCCATGCGCAACCAGCCCGCCTGGCTGGTGGCGTTTGCGGCGATTCAGCGTTGCGCCGGGGTCTGCGTCCCGCTCAACAGCTGGGGCCTGCGCGACGAGTTGTTTCACGGTCTGCAGGACAGCGGGGCGAGCTTGTTGTTGAGTGACGAGCCACGCTTGCAACTGTTGGCCAATGACCTGCGCGAGCAGGGGCTGGCGACCATTGTGGTGGGGCTGAGCGCAGGGGCACCGCTGGAAGAGCACTGCCAGCGTCTGGAAGATCTGCTGGCGGCGCCGGCGATCAACGTGCCGGCGCAGGCTGTCAGTGCCAGTGATCCGGCAATGATTCTCTACACCTCGGGCACCACCAGCTTGGCCAAGGGCGTGCTGTCGACCCACGGTGCGGTTTGTCAGGCGCTGGTGGCGCTGGAGTTCCAGAGTGCATTTTGTGCGGTCAGCTCGCCGGAGCGCATCAGTGTGGTGATTAATAGCGGCTATGCCCCCGCCACCCTGATGGCGGTGCCGCTGTTTCATGTCAGTGGCCTGCATGCCCAGTTTCTGCTGGCCTTGCGCAGCGGACGGCGCTTGCTGCTGATGTACAAGTGGGATGTGGAAAAAGCCCTCGACTTGATTCGTGACGAACAGTGCACCCAGTTCAACGGCGCCCCGGTGATGATGCAGCAACTGCTGGCCTCGCCACGCTTTGGCAGCCCCGACACCGCGAGCCTGTTCGGTCTGGGCCTGGGCGGTGCGGCACCGTCCAGCAGCCTGCTGGACAACCTGACCCGGCGCAAGCCCGAGGCAATCGGTGGCAGTGGCTATGGCCTGACCGAAAGCAACGGCATCTGTGCGGCCCATGGAGGTGACCAGTTTGCCTACAAACCGGCCTCGGCGGGCTGGCCCTTGCCGATTGTCGATGTGCGTATCGGCGACAGCCCGGACCGCCCCGTATCTGCCGGGGTCAGCGGGCTGATCTGGGTGCGTTCGCCAACCCTGATGAGCGAGTACTGGAACCTGCCCGAAGCCAGCGCCCGGACCCTGTGCGATGGCTGGCTGGATACCGGCGATATCGGCCTGCTGGATGACGAAGGTTTCCTCTACATCACTGACCGCGCCAAGGACCTGATCAATCGCGGTGGCGAAAAAATTGCTGCCGCCGAGGTTGAGTCCTGCGCCTGTGAAATGCCCGGTGTGATTGAAGCTGCAGCCTTTGCCGTGCCCGACGATGTGCTGGGCGAAGTGGTGTTTCTGGTGGTGCGTGGCGAGCCGGCTTCAACGCCGGGCAGCGACGCGGTACGCAGTTTCATTGCGCAGCGCCTGGCCAGCTACAAGGTGCCGGCGCAGATCCATGTGCAGCACACACCCTTTGCCCGCAATGCCTCGGGCAAGACGCTGAAAAGCGTGCTCAAGGAAATACTGGTAACAGCCTGAGTAGTCTCTGTGGACGATGTGCTCGCCGCTAATTGGCGAAGAATGGATGCATACCCCCAGCAAGCCTTATTCGCGTAGGAGGCAATACATGAAAATAACAAGAACAGGCGTAATGCTCGCAGCCGCCATGGCCGTCAATGTGGTCGCCATCGGCACGGCATCTGCCCAGGTAACGCCCGCGGAAGCGGCCAAACTGGGCAAGGAGCTGACCTGTGTAGGGGCAGAGCAGGCGGGTAATGCCGCGGGCACCATCCCGCCGTATACCGGCAAGTACCTGGGCGAAGTGCCGGGCTGGAATCATGTGAAGTTTTCCGGTGACCAGCCGGTTGATCCCTATGCCGCGGAGAAGCCGATCCTGGTGATTACCGCGCAAAACATGGCGCAGTACGAAGACAAGCTGACCGAAGGCCAGAAGGCCCTGCTCAAGCGTTACCCGACCACCTACAAGATGAACATCTACACCGGTCACCGTGACTACCGCTACCCGGATTACGTGTGCCAGCGGGTCATGAACAATGCCTTGAACGCCAAGCTGGTGAATGACGGCATGGGCTTCGAAGGGCTGGGCCAGGTACCGTTCCCGATTCCGAAAAACGGCATGGAGGCCCTGTGGAACCACCAGCTCCCGGCCCGTGCCTGGACCGAAGAAAAAACCAGCGACCTGGCCTCCGTGCTGCCCAACGGCAGCATTGGCTGGGGGCGTGCCTATGCCCGCAACCTGGCCATGGCCAACTCGCCTACGGTCGAGCCCAAGACCGAAAACAAACTCCAGGCCATGAGCAACAACATGACCCTCAAGCCGACCCGTGACAACGGCACGCTGAGCATCTCCCACGAACCCTACAACTTCGCCACCGACCCGCGCCAGGCCTGGAGCTACAGCCCCTCGACCCGCCGTGTAAGGCTGCTGCCGGGTTACGGCTACGATCAGCCGATGATCGGCACCAACGGCACCATGACCGTGGACGAAGACCGTTTGTATAACGGCTCGCCGGAGCGCTACAACTGGAAACTGCTGGGCAAGCGTGAAATCTACATCCCGGCCAACGCCTACAAGCCCAACGCAGGTACGGTAAAATACGCCGACATGCTGACGCCCAATCATCCCAACCCGGACTTGATGCGTTATGAGCTGCGCCGGGTGTGGGTGGTTGAAGCCGACCTCAAGGAAGGCTACCGCCACGTGTACGGCAAGCGTGTACTGTTCCTCGACGAAGACACCTGGAACTCGGTGCTGGCGGACAACTACGACGCTCGTGGCCAGCTGTGGAAGCATGCCATGATCAACTACTACTACCACCCGGACATGAGCGGCTGGCAGGCCGGTTCACAGTTCTTCATGGACTTGAACTCGGGGCAGTACACCGGCTACGGCATGACCAACGAAGCCAAGAAAGGCCCGATCCTCAACGAAGGCAAGTTCACCCAGGACCAGTACACCGCCGATGCGGCGCGGGCGATGGGACGCTAAGCGGCAGGTTTTAGCACCAAGCTGCAAGCAAAAACCCCGTCGGTGTAACGCCTGCGGGGTTTTTTATTGGCTCAGGTCAGTGAGGCAAAAGTCATACCCGTGGCATGCACCACCTGGCGCATGGTGCGCAGTGTCGGGTTGCCTTTGGGCGAAAGGGCGCGATACAGGCTTTCACGGGAGAGCCCTGCCTTTTCGGCTATTTGTGCCATGCCGCCCCGTGCTTCGACAACATGGCGCAACGCGGTCAAAAAGCTGGCCTGGCCACCTTCTTCATCAAGTTCTTCAATGGCGATACGCAGGTATTCAATGGCAAGTTCGGGATCCTGGCGGATCATCTCGATAACGGATTCGTCGTGGTTCCTGGTTTTGTTCATGGCTTCCTCGTCTGATACTCGTTCCAGCAGCGCACGGCTTTATCGATATCGGCCTGTTGCTGGCGCTTGTCGCCACCCAGCAACAACAGCACCAGTTTTTTGCCGTCCCGAGCGTAATACAGCCGATAGCCTGGTCCGTGATCTATACGCAACTCCCATACGCCCTGGCACAGGGGTTTGCAATCACCAAAAGCGCCC
The DNA here is from genome assembly GCF_002269505.1 of Pseudomonas fragi. Lineage (GTDB taxonomy): Bacteria > Pseudomonadota > Gammaproteobacteria > Pseudomonadales > Pseudomonadaceae > Aquipseudomonas > Aquipseudomonas fragi_D. The sequence goes on from NZ_NQKQ01000012.1 coordinate 78,398, forward strand.
GCTGAAAGCCGGTTGACTCGCACGGTGATGCGTGCCTTGGCCGTGCGATCCTTTAAGTGGTCCAGCCACTGCTGGTAAGGGTCGTTACCTGTTTCGCTGAGGTAGTGTCTTATCTCTAGCATTTGAAATGTAGCTTTGAAGCTACCCTTTGGTCAATTATTTTTAACCGCCAAGCACGGCTGTTCGTCAGAGCAGGCCCACATCCAATGTGATAGAGGGTGGCAGTGGCAAAGCTAGGGTTGCGGTGTAGCGAGGGCAATTAGGATGGATCGCAAGGTTGTGCAGGTTTTATTACTTATGCGCAATTACGGCGCAGCGGCAGACCCCGGTAATGCAACAAGTCATTGCCGGGGTGCGGGGGTGGGCTGTGTAGAAGGGGAATGCGCAGTTATGCCTGCGACCAGACGGCCAGTTCGTAGCCATCCAGGTCGGTGAAGTGGAAGCGGCTGCCGCCGGGGAACTTGAATTCTTGTCGGCTGATGCGGCCTCCGGCAGCGCTGATGGCCTGCTGAGCCTGGACCAGGTCGTCGGCGTACACAATGATCAGCGGGCCACCGGGGCGTACAGGTTCGCCAGTGGTGAATCCGCCGCTCAGGCGCCCATCGCTGAACTCGCTGTAGGTGGGGCCAAAGTCAGTGAAGGTCCAGCCGAACGCGGCGCCATAAAAGGCTTTGCTGCGTGCGATGTCATGGACGTTGAATTCGATGTTGTCGATTCTGTTGTGGCGGTTGTCTGTGGTCACGGGCATCTCCTTATGAGGCTCAAATATAGATAAGTGACTGGCTGAATGCCATCCGGTTCTTATCAGCACAACAAGCTCGTAGCCATTGGCCAAAGCAGTCACCCAGCTTGAGTGTTTTGACCATTGTTGCAGAGCCTTCGCAGGGCGATTATCAGCAGGATTTTTCACGGTTCCCATCCTAAAAATAAAGACCGAGGGATTCTGCTGATGCGCGACTATCTGACTTCGATGACTGACTTTGACTACCAACGCACGGTAGCCGGTTCCCTGGACGGCCATCTGGCAGCGATCAATGCCTGCGTCGAGTGTTGCGACCGCCACGCCTTGCCGGGCCGCATTGCGTTGTTTTGGGAGGGGCGCGATTCCAGCAGCGCCACCTACACCTTCACTCAGTTACAGGACCAGGCCGCGCGCTTTGCCAATTTTCTCCTCGCCCAGGGTGTCAAACGGGGTGACAAGGTGGCCGGTTTGCTGCCGCGCAATGTCGAGTTGTTGATCGTCGCATTCGCCACTTGGCGCATTGGCGCCATCTATCAGCCCCTGTTCACCGCATTCGGGCCCAAGGCTATCGAGCATCGCCTCAACAGCTCGGGGGCAGCCCTGGTGGTCACCGATGCGGTCAACCGCGTCAAACTCGACGAGGTCAATGATTGCCCGGCCATTGTCACTGTGGCGGGAGCCAAGGGGCAGGGCCTGGTACGTGGCGACTTCAGTTTCTGGGCAGAGCTGGACAACTACCCGGCCACCTGCGAGCCGGTGATGCTGAGCGGCGAAGATCCATTTCTGCTGATGTTTACCTCGGGCACTACCGGCCCGGCCAAGCCGCTGCTGGTGCCGCTCAAGGCCATCGTTGCATTCCAGAGCTACACCCGTGATGCAGTGGGGCTGCGCCCCGAGGATTCGTTCTGGAACCTGGCAGATCCGGGCTGGGCCTATGGCATTTATTTCGGCATCACCGGGCCACTGTCGATGGGCCACCCGATCACCCTGTACGACGGCCCGTTCACGGTCGACAGTACCTGCCGGGTCATCAGGAAGTACGGCATTACCAACCTGACCGGTTCGCCCACCGCGTATCGTATGTTGATTGCGGCCGGTGACGCCTTCGCCAGCAAGATCAAGGGCCAGTTGCGCGTGGTCAGCAGCGCCGGGGAACCGCTCAACCCCGAAGTCATCCGCTGGTTTGCCGATGAACTCAACGTCACCATCCATGACCACTATGGCCAGACCGAAGTCGGCATGGTGCTGTGCAACCATCACGGGCTCGATCACCCGGTGCATATGGGCGCCGCCGGTTTTGCCTCGCCGGGCCACCGCATCGTGGTGCTCGATGACAATCATCAGGAGCTGCCCGTTGGCCAGCCGGGAATTCTGGCGGTTGATCGCAGCCAGTCGCCGATGTGCTGGTTTGGCGGCTACGAAGGCTTCAAGACCAAGGCTTTTGTCGGCAACTATTACCTGAGTGGCGATACCGTGGAGCTGAACCCGGACGGCAGCATCAGTTTTGTCGGGCGCAGTGATGACGTGATCACCACCTCCGGCTACCGCGTCGGGCCTTTTGATGTGGAAAGCGCTCTGATCGAACACCCGGCGGTGGTAGAGGCCGCCGTGGTGGGCAAGCCGGACCGCGAGCGCACCGAGCTGGTCAAGGCCTTTGTGGTGTTGAACGCTCAGTACCTGGGGGATGCGCAATTGGCTGAAACCCTTCGCCTGCACGTGCGTCAACGGCTGGCGGCGCACGCTTACCCCCGTGAAATCGAATTTGTCAGCGAACTGCCGAAAACACCAAGCGGCAAGTTGCAGCGCTTTATTTTGCGCAATCAGGAAATCGCCAAGGCTGAGCTGGCCGCCAGCGCCAGCGTCTAACTTTCAGGAATCATCATGCAAATCGAAAACAAGGTTTTTATCGTCACCGGTGGTGCATCGGGACTGGGTGCCGCCACGGCGCACATGCTGGTCAAAGCGGGTGCCAAAGTGATGCTGGTGGACCTGAACGCCGAAGCGGTGGCTGCCCAGGCCCTGGCGCTGGGCGACCAGGCGCGCAGTGCTGTGGCGGACATCAGCCAGGCAGACGCCGCCCAGGCGGCCGTAGCCGCTACAGTGGCCGCCTTTGGCGCGGTCAACGGGCTGGTCAACTGTGCCGGCATTGTGCGCGGTGAAAAGATCCTCGGCAAAAACGGCCCGCATGCGCTGGAGACGTTCAGCCAGGTGATCAATGTCAACCTGATTGGCAGCTTCAACATGTTGCGCCTGGCAGCTGCAGCGATTGCCGAAACCACTGCCGATGCCGAAGGCGAGCGCGGGGTGATCATCAATACGGCCTCGGTTGCCGCATTCGACGGCCAGATCGGTCAGGCCGCTTATGCCGCATCCAAGGGCGCGATCGCCAGCCTGACCTTGCCTGCGGCCCGTGAACTGGCCCGTTTCGGAATTCGGGTAATGACCATCGCCCCGGGTATTTTTGAAACCCCGATGATGGCTGGCATGACGCCTGAAGTGCGCGCATCGCTGGCCGCCGGCGTGCCATTTCCGCCACGCCTGGGCAAGCCTGACGAATACGCCGGGCTGGTGCGCCACATCATTGAAAACAGCATGCTCAATGGCGAGGTGATCCGTCTCGACGGCGCCTTGCGCATGGCCGCGAAATAAGAGGTGAGATATGACAATCAGCAATGATCCGGTGGTAATCGTAAGTGCAGCGCGTACGCCCATGGGCGGCTTTCAGGGCGACTTCAAGGGCCTGACAGCGCCGCAACTGGGCGCTGCGGCGATCCGTGCTGCAGTTGAGCGCGCCGGTGTTGCCGGCGATGGCGTGGACGAAGTGTTGTTCGGCTGCGTGCTGTCGGCCGGCCTCGGCCAGGCACCTGCACGTCAGGCCGCCCTGGGTGCCGGGCTGGACAAGGGCACCCGTTGCACCACGCTGAACAAAATGTGCGGCTCGGGCATGGAAGCGACCATTCTGGGGCACGACCGGCTGCTGGCCGGCAGCGCCGATGTGGTCGTTGCGGGCGGTATGGAGAGCATGTCCAACGCGCCCTATCTGCTCGATCGTGCCCGCAGTGGTTACCGCATGGGACATGGCCGGGTGCTGGATCACATGTTCCTCGACGGTCTGGAAGACGCCTATGAGCGCGGCCGCCTGATGGGTACTTTTGCTGAAGACTGCGCCCAGTTGCACGGCTTTACCCGTGAAGCGCAGGATGCGTTTGCCGTGGCCTCACTGACCCGTGCGCAGCAGGCCATCAAGGATGGAAGCTTCAGCGCCGAGATCGTCCCGGTGCCGGTCACCGTGGGCAAGGAGCAGCGCCTGATCAGTGATGACGAGCAGCCGCCCAAGGCCAATCTGGCCAAGATCCCGACCCTGAAACCGGCGTTCCGCGAAGGCGGTACGGTGACGGCGGCCAACTCCAGTTCGATTTCCGATGGTGCGGCAGCGCTGGTGCTGATGCGTCGCAGCGAGGCGCAAAAACGCGGCCTCAAGCCGTTGGCGGTCATCCACGGCCACGCAGCTTTTGCCGATGAGCCGGGGCTGTTCCCGACTGCGCCGGTGGGCGCCATCAAGCGTTTGATGAGCAAGACCGGCTGGGATCTGGGAACGGTAGATCTGTTCGAGATCAACGAAGCGTTTGCGGTCGTCAGTCTGGTGACCATGAGCGCGCTGGATATACCCCACAGCAAGGTCAATATCTACGGCGGCGCCTGTGCGCTGGGGCATCCGATCGGCGCATCGGGCGCACGGATACTGGTGACTTTGCTCTCGGCCTTGCGTCAGCAAAAGGCTGCGCGCGGCGTTGCAGCGATTTGCATCGGCGGCGGTGAAGCCACGGCCATTGCCGTGGAATGTCTGTATTAAGGATTTCGTATGCTGCCTACACCAGAACAATTACAAATACGCGAAGCAGCCCGAGAGTTTGCCCAGGAACGCCTCAAACCCTTTGCCGCAGAGTGGGACAAGCAGCATCGCTTCCCACGCGAAGCGATTGACGAGATGGCGCAATTGGGGTTTTTCGGCATGCTGGTGCCTGAACAGTGGGGTGGTTGCGACATGGGCTATCAGGCCTATGCCATGGCCCTTGAAGAAATCGCCGCCGGAGACGGCTCGTGCTCCACGATCATGAGCGTGCATAACTCGGTGGGTTGCGTGCCGATTCTCAAGTACGGCAGCGAGGCGCAAAAACAGCAATTTCTGATCCCCCTGGCCAGCGGTGAAATGCTCGGCGCGTTTGCCCTGACCGAGCCGCAAGCCGGCTCCGATGCCAGTGACCTGAAAACCCGGGCCCGCCGCGAAGGCGATCATTACATTCTCAATGGCTGCAAGCAGTTCATTACCTCGGGGCAAAGCGCCGGGGTGGTGATCGTGTTTGCGGTCACGGACCCGGCGGCGGGCAAGCGCGGCATCAGCGCGTTTATCGTGCCCACGGATGCGCCGGGTTACAGCGTGGCCCGGGTTGAGGACAAGCTGGGGCAGCATGCATCGGACACCTGCCAGATTCTGTTTACTGACCTGAAGGTGCCGGTGGCTAACCGCCTGGGCGAAGAGGGGCAGGGCTACAAGATCGCCCTGGGCAACCTTGAAGGCGGGCGTATAGGTATTGCCGCTCAAGCCGTGGGCATGGCCCGTGCAGCCTTTGAAGCGGCCCGCGACTATGCCCGCGAGCGGGTGACCTTTGGCCAGCCGCTGGTTGAGCATCAGGCGGTAGCGTTTCGCCTGGCTGACATGTCGACGGAAATCGCCGTCGCCCGGCAGATGGTGCACTACGCCGCCGCACTGCGTGACAGCGGGCAATCGGCGTTGGTTGAAGCCTCGCAAGCCAAGCTGTTTGCATCGGAAATGGCCGAGCGCGTGTGCTCCAAAGCGTTGCAAACCCTGGGCGGTTATGGCTATTTGAGCGACTTCCCGCTGGAACGGATCTACCGCGATGTGCGGGTGTGCCAGATCTATGAAGGCACCAGTGATATTCAGCGCATGGTCATTTCGCGCAATCTTTGAATCGAGGACATTAGCGATGAGCTACGAAACCATTCTGTTGGACATCCATGGGCAAGTGGGCCTGATTACCCTGAACCGGCCCCAGGCGCTCAACGCCCTGAATGCGCAATTGATCAGCGAAGTAAACCACGCGCTGGACACGCTGGAAGCCGATAACGGGATTGGCTGTATCGTTATCACCGGTTCTAAGAAATCCTTTGCTGCCGGTGCGGACATCAAGGAAATGGCCGACCTCAGCTACCCGCAGATCTACCTGGATGACCTGTTTTCGGACAGCGACCGGGTGGCTGCACGGCGCAAGCCGATCATTGCCGCGGTGGCGGGTTTTGCCCTGGGGGGCGGCTGTGAACTGGCGATGATGTGCGACTTTATCCTGGCCGGTGACAACGCCAGATTCGGCCAGCCGGAAATCAATCTGGGTGTATTGCCGGGCATGGGTGGCACGCAGCGCCTGACCCGTGCGGTGGGCAAGGCCAAGGCCATGGAAATGTGCTTGAGCGGGCGCTTGATAGGCGCTGAAGAGGCGGAGCGTTCAGGGTTGGTGGCCCGTGTGGTGGCGGTGGATGAACTGCTCGACGAAGCGCTGAAAGTGGCGGCCACCATTGCCAAAAAATCCTTGCCGGTGCTGATGCAGACCAAGGAATGCGTCAACCGTGCCTTTGAGGTGAACCTGGCTGAAGGTGTGCGTTTCGAGCGTCGGGTATTCCACGCCTTGTTCGCCACACAGGACCAGAAGGAAGGGATGGCGGCGTTTGTTGAAAAACGCGAGGCTGATTTTAAAAACCGCTAAAAATCAAAGGCCCCTCACCCTAGCCCTCTCCCGGAGGGAGAGGGGACTATAAGCAGGTTTGTGCTTACCCGCAGATCGGCTCCCTCTCCCTTTGGGAGAGGGTTGTCGCAACACCACTCAAATCAGATAGTTCTTCAACTCCCGCGCAATCACCATGCGCTGAATTTCGCTCGACCCTTCATAGATCTGGGTAATCCGCGCATCGCGATAGTAGCGCTCCACCGGATAGTCCTCAAGGTAGCCGTAGCCACCGTGGATCTGGATGGCTTTGGAACACACATACTCGGCCATTTCCGAAGCAAACAGCTTGGCTTGCGAAGCCTCTGACAAGCAGGGCTTGCCCGCGCTGCGCAGGCGCGCCGCATGCAGGATCAGCAGGCGTGCGGCATTGATGCGGGTCTGCATGTCGGCGAGCATGTTGGCCACGCTCTGATGCTCAATGATTGCCTTGTCAAATTGCACCCGGTCACGGGCGTAACCCAGTGCTGCTTCGAAGGCCGCACGGGCGATGCCCAATGCCTGGGCGCCAATGCCGATTCGCCCGCCTTCCAGGTTGGCCAGGGCGATTGCCAGGCCCTTGCCGCGTTCGCCGAGCATATTGGCTTCAGGCACGCTGCAGTTGTTGAGGGTTACCGCGCAGGTGTCCGAGGCGCGTATGCCCATTTTGTGTTCGGTACGGTCGACAATAAAACCGGGGGTGGCGGTGGGTACCAAAAACGCCGAAATACCTTTTTTGCCCAGGTCAGGGTCGGTCATTGCAAACACGATCGCCAGCTTGGCGCGTTTGCCGTTGCTGACAAACTGCTTGGCGCCGTTGATCACCCACTGGCCGTCGCGCAGTTCCGCTCGTGTGCGCAGGTTGTGGGCTTCAGAGCCCGCCTGTGGCTCGGTCAGGCAGAAGCAGGCGATGGTCTGGCCGCTGGCCAATTCCGCCAGCCAGGTCTGTTTTTGCTCCTCGCTGCCGTATCTCAGTATCGGCCCGCAGCCCACCGAATTGTGGATGCTCATCAGGGCGCCGGTCGCGGCATCGCCTGCGGAGATTTCTTCCACGGCCAGGGCGTAGGCGACGTAGTCGACATAGGTACCGCCCCATTCTTCAGGTACCACCATACCCAGCAGCCCCAGTTCGCCAAGCTTGGCCACCAGCGCATCGTCGATCCAGCCGGCCTTTTCCCAGGCCTGGGCATGGGGGGCGATTTCACGCCGGGCAAAGTCGCGGGCCATGTCGCGGATCATCACTTGTTCTTCGCTCAGTTCAATATCTTGCATGGCTTATGCTCCCCTGGCGTTGAATTCGGTGAAGAAACTGGCGACATGGGCCGGATCCAGGGCGTCCAAAGTGGGCGGGTTCCAGCGCGGGTTTTTGTCCTTGTCGATAATGAGTGCGCGCACGCCCTCCATCAGGTCGCCGCGATCAAACCACTGGCGATCCAGATGCAGTTCCAGAGCGAAACATTGCTCAAGGGGCAGCTCACGACCACGGCGCAGCATTTCAAGGGTGACGGCCATTGCCAGGGGGGAGCGGGTCAGCAGCAGGTCGGCGGTTTGATTGGCCCATTCGCGGGTTTCGGGGGCTATGACTGCGCGTAGGTGGGCGACAATGCGTGACACATCAGCCTGGGCGAAAACGCTGTCAATCAGCGGGCGCAGCCTGGCCAGCGGCGGGTCGGGCAGTACGGTTACCGCGAATCGGGCTACCAGTGCAGTCAGGTCATCGATAGGGAATTTCTGCCAGTTGAGGCTGTCGAGACCTTTGTCCAGTTCCGCCAGTGCGCTGCTTTCCAGGTAGCCGTCTGCCAGCCCGCAGTACAAGGCATCGGCGGCGCGGATTTGCACGCCACTGACGCCCAGGTAGGTACCCAGCTGGCCCGGGGTGCGGGTCAGGAAAAAGCTGCCACCAACGTCAGGGAAGTAACCGATCGCCACTTCCGGCATTGCCAGCTTGCTGCGTTCAGTCACCAGGCGCAGGTCGGCACCTTGCACCAGGCCCATGCCGCCGCCGAGGACGAAACCGTCCATCAGGGCTACTACGGGTTTGGGGTAGCGGTGCAGGGTCAGGTCGAGCGCGTACTCCTCTTCGAAGAACTGGCTGTGCAGGGTGTCGTTGTTTTGATAGCTGTCGTACAGCGAGCGGATATCACCGCCTGCGCAAAAGGCTTTTTCGCCTGCGCCACGAAGCACGACGGCCTTGATCTGCGAGTCGGTGGCCCAGGCATCCAGCTGCTGTTGCAGGCTGCGCACCATGTCAAGATTGATCGCATTGAGGCCGCTGGGGCGGTTCAGGGTCAGGTGGCCAATATGATTGCGGACCTCGGCCAGAATCGTGTCATGAGGCGGCGCGACTTCCGGTGTCGGTGAGGAGGAAACCTGAGCAGTCATCACTAACTCCCTGCTTTATATTATTTTTAGTGAGTGTTCACGGGCGAACAATAAGCGATGCTAACAGTGCAAATTTGCCCATTACAACCCTGATAAGTGCAGGGCTGGTGTGCATTTTTGCCTGTTAGCCATGCAGTAATGCGCGTATTTATTGCGCCAGCCAGCCGCCGTCGACATTCCACGCCGCGCCGCGCACCTGGCTGGCTGCTTCGCTGCATAAAAACAATACAAGTTCGCCCAGTTGCGGCGGGGTGACGAACTCCAGCGAAGGCTGTTTTTCTGCCAGCAGGTCGTGCTGCGCCTGATAGGGATCAATGCCCTGGCTGATGCGTTGATCAATCTGTTTTTGCACCAGCGGCGTCAGTACCCAGCCCGGGCAGATGGCGTTGCAGGTGATATTGCTGGTGGCCGTTTCCAGGCCCACCACTTTGGTCAGGCCGATTACCCCATGCTTGGCGGCGACATAGGCGGCTTTGCCGACTGAACCCACCAGCCCGTGCACCGAGGCGATATTGACGATGCGCCCCCAGCCACGCTTGCGCATGCCGGGCAAGGTGAGGCGGGTGCTGTGGAACACACTGGACAGGTTAATGGCGATGATCGAGTCCCAACGCTCTACCGGGAACTCTTCGACACTGGCCACATGCTGGATGCCTGCGTTATTGACCAGGATGTCGATGCCGCCAAATTCGCGCTCGGCATAACTGATCATGTCAGCGATCTGCGCCGGGTCACTGACATCTGCCGGGTGGTGGCCAACCTTCACGCCAAACTGTTCGACCTCGGCAATCACTTTGGCCGGGTCGCCAAAGCCGTTGAGAATCAGGTCAGCACCGGCCTTGGCCAGGCTCAGTGCAATGCCCAGGCCGATGCCGCTGGTAGAGCCGGTAACCAATGCAGTTTTGCCCTTAAGGCTCATGATCAATCCCTCAGTGAGACACGATGGGTTCGTGAATGAGGAAACGTAGCACGGGGTTTGCCGTTGCCCAAACGAAACGGCCCGCCAAAAGGCGGGCCGTCTTCACGCAGCGCGGGGAGGATTAGTCCTGGCGGCTGGTGACTTCCAGCAGGTGGTAGCCGAACTGGGTTTTAACCGGGCCTTGCACGACGTTGATTGGCGCGCTGAAAACGACGGTGTCGAATTCTTTAACCATTTGGCCCGGGCCGAAAGAACCCAGGTCGCCGCCCTGACGGCTGGATGGGCAAGAAGAGTTGGCCTTGGCCACTTCGGCGAAGTCAGCGCCGCCTTCGATTTGTGCTTTCAGTTCGTTGCACTTGTCTTCGGTGGCAACCAGGATGTGACGGGCAGTGGCTTTTGCCATGAGGGTGTACTCCTTTCAAGAAAGTGCCGAGCCTACCGGATTCAGTGGGGTTTTTCTCGGCAAAAGTGCACTTTGCTCTATTTCATTGCGGGTTGCCCGGTGGGCTTAGGCTCCCGTAGCCTTCAATCGTCGGGCGTGCTCAAGGTAGTGCGCCACAGGGTCGATGCGCGTGCGGTTCATTCTGGCCAGGTGATTGATGCTGTCCAGGTGGTCCATTGCGTAGTCCGAAGCGATCACATGGCCCAGATGCGAGCTGAAACGTCCGACCAGGCCGTCATTTTGTTTGCTCTCGCGGGTAAAAAAACTGCCGAAGATACGGCAGGCATTGTGCAGAGGGTCGAGCAGATTCAGTGACTCCGACAACCGCGAGCCCTTGATGACGCCGCTCCATGAGTAATACAGAACATCATTGACCTGCTCGGGGCCCATGCCGCCCCAGGTGGTGGGCAGGCCCTGGGGGTATTTCTGGTTGAAGGCGGCAACGCCTTCGGTTGTCAGCGCGTTGAGGGCTTCAAGGGCATGTTGCGGTAATTGCGGGTGGCCGGTGATCGCTGACAGGAAACTGGAAAACGAGGTGGTCAGTGCGCCCGCGACGGTCTCGGGGAGCGTTCCGGGGGCAAAGGCCTGGCGCAAGCGGTCTGCGGCTTCGGAGCCATGATTGGGACCGCTGACGGAGGTGACGGAGGCGATCAGGTGTGGCGCCACGGCTGCCGCATAGCGGGCAGTCAGGGCGCCCTGGCTGTGGCCGATCAGGTTGACCCGTGGTGCGCCGGTGTGCGAGCAAACCCCGCGTATATAGTCAAGTAGCTGCTCGCCCCGGGTCTCGTTGTTGTTGGCCGCCGAGATGATGGGCACGAAAACCCGGGCACCTGATCCGCCGAGCGCTTGCTTGATGCCTTTGAAGTAGTTGAAGGGGCCTATGCGGCCGAAACCGAAGAGGCCGTGTACCAGTAATATCGGATACTTGGTATTGGCTGAGTCGTCCATGGGGTGTTTTCCTGGTGTTTTTGAACCGTAAAAACACCTTAGTCGATACCGGCTTCGCGCAACCGTAGGCATTGTCCCAGGTTGCGCTCTGGTTTGCCGAACGCGTCTGTCAGACTATGGCCTTGGCGGTGTGGCGCTGTGTTTGCAACTGATGTGCGGCGTTGCGCAGCAGTTGCTCGGTCGCGTCCCAGCCCAGGCAGCCATCGGTCACCGAGACCCCGTAGCGCATGTTTGCACTCAGGGGCTGGCAGCCTTCGAACAGATGGCTTTCGAGCATCATGCCGATCAGCGAGTGATCGCCTGCAAGGCGCTGTTCAAGCACATCATTGAAGACTTGCGGCTGGCGCAGCGGGTCTTTACCGCTGTTGGCGTGGCTGCAGTCGACCATCATGCGGGCCGGGATGGCGGACTTCGCAAGCCCTGCACGCGCCTTTGCGACGCTGGCGCGGTCGTAGTTGGGACCGCTGTGACCGCCGCGCAACACCAAATGGGTGTCGGGATTGCCGCGGGTCTCGACGATTGCCGGGTGGCCCTGGCTGTCGACACCAAAGTGACGATGGCTGTGGGAGGCGGAACGCATGGCGTCGCAGGCGATGGCCACGCCGCCGTCGGTGCCGTTTTTGAAGCCGACCGGCAGATCAAGGCCGCTGGCCATTTCGCGGTGGATTTGCGATTCCGTGGTACGGGCGCCAATGGCCACCCAGCCCAGCAAGTCGTCGAAGTAGCCGGCGGCGATGGGTTGCAACAGCTCAGTGGCGACCGGCAGGCCCATGCGCAGCATTTCCAGCATCAGTTCGCGCGACAGGGTCAGGCCGTGGGCCATGTCATCGCTGCCGTCCAGGTGCGGGTCGTAGGCCAGGCCTTTCCAGCCCACGGTGGTGCGCGGTTTTTCGATGTAGGCGCGCATTACCAGCAGCATGTCATCGCGCACATCATGGGCGAGGGCAGCGAGGTTGCTGGCGTATTCCAGTGCGGCGACGGGATCGTGGATGGAGCAGGGGCCGACCACTACCAGTAAACGGGAGTCATCACCGTTGAGGATGGCGCGGATGGCCTGGCGCTGGCTGCTGACCTGATGGCGAATGGCATCGCTCAGGGGCAGTTGCTGTTTGAGTTGTGCTGCCGTGGGCAGGCGACGGGTCGTCACCGGGGCAGATACAGCGTGTACGGTTGGCAGGGCGGATACGGATGCGTTCATGGTTCGGTCTTCCTGGGCAGGCCGCGGGTTGTCCCGCGCGCTCAGCCCTAGTGGGGTGTTCGACAATTGGCCAGGCTGGCTGTAAGTACGTGCGTGCCACCAATGTGGGTCCGTTCGGAGGCGGCAGGCTGTCCCGAACGGCGGCTGATAAATCGCCATGCAGTGCAAAGGTCGAAGCGGTAATAAGTGGCGTAGTTCATGGGGTAAATCCTCAATTCAAGAAAATGTCAGGGGCCAAAAAAACAAAACCCCCGGTCGGGAAGCCGACCGGGGGTGAGAATTCTCTGTCAGGCGACCCCTAAATAGTGGGCGCCATGTGGGTATCAGGCGCGCCAGTGGCTAAACCAATACCCAAAATAAAATCGTGCTGTGGAGTGCATGTTGTTCGCGCACACGGCCGCACCCAGACGCGCTTGGCGTGTGGTCATGCAGATGGCGGTGATGGCGTGATGCAACATGGGTGATCTCCGATTGATGGATCGCAGCTTACTCGAGAAAAACAGGCGTATTCAATAAAAAAATACTATCTGGAATAAACGTAACGGCTATTGACGGGCAAAGCCGGGTTGATCAGGGGGCGCCGAGCGTTGCCAGCAGGGCGTTTCATGGGCTGAATGCCCAGAAATCGGGCCTTCCGGACGATCGGCAGACTAAATCGGGAATAACCCCCAATAAAGCGCATACTCAAATTGAGTCATCATCTTTTGCTTCTACCAGATGCGTGTCCCGGGATGGAATGATGCCGTCCTTCATGCCCAGAAGAACCGCTACCTTGTGGGCTTCACCACGTTTCCCCTTTTTGCGCCCGGCGAGCACTTGATAAGTGGTGGCCGGGTCGACGCCATGTTCCCGAGCGAACTCTTGAACGGACTTTCCCTGGTGTTCCAGCCATGCCTTGGCTTGTGCAGCGGTACGAATTCCGGTCATAGTTCAAAACCGTTCAAAGTTGTTTAATATTTATGGATTATACCATCCTTGCGGGTGTTTAAAATGGGATCCTACATCCAAATGAGTGGAATTGGTTTGCGCTTGCGGCAGGAGCGGGAGCGGCTTGGTTTGTCGCAAAAAACTTTTGGCGAAATCGGTGGTGTCGAAGCTAATGCCCAGGGCAAATATGAAAATGGTGATCGCGCACCCAAGGCGGATTACTTGTCGCGCGTCGCTGCCCGGGGTGTTGACGTGCTTTATGTGTTGACGGGTAGTCCGACCCCGACCCTGGTCGACAATTTGAGTCACCTTGAAGAGAAGATTCTGATCAATTACAGGGTGCTGCACAAGGAAGATCAGGACGCCATCCGCCGCCTGACCACCACCCTGGCAGAGTTGTCGGCACCTTTGGCAGTTAAGGAACGTCGTGAACCTGAGGAGGTAGACCTGGTCAAGGAATGAATGTTTAAAAGGATTTAATGCTTTGGCAGTGATAGTTGACGCAAGTCGATAGGTTGGTGCTTTAGTTTTTGCTAAGGTGTCGGCAATCAAACAAGACCAATTTGCGAGGTGTCGACTTGATTCGGGTTCTAGTGGTCGATGACCACGATCTTGTGCGTACAGGGATCACACGAATGCTGGCCGATATCGAAGGTCTGCAGGTGGTCGGTCAGGCCGAATCCGGCGAAGAGTCGTTGCTCAAGGCTCGAGAGTTGAAGCCGGATGTGGTCCTGATGGATGTCAAAATGCCTGGTATTGGTGGTCTTGAGGCTACTCGCAAGATGATGCGCAGCCACCCGGACATCAAGGTTGTTGCTGTGACCGTGTGTGAAGAAGACCCTTTCCCTACGCGCTTGCTGCAAGCAGGCGCGGCGGGTTACATGACCAAGGGTGCCGGTCTGGCTGAAATGGTTCAGGCGATTCGCCAGGTGTTTGCCGGCCAGCGCTATATCAGCCCGCAAGTGGCACAGCAACTGGCGCTCAAATCCTTTCAGCCTGCCAGCGACTCACCCTTCGATGCCTTGTCCGAGCGCGAAATCCAGATCACCCTGATGATTGTTGGTTGTCAGAAAGTTCAGGTTATTTCCGACAAGCTCTGCCTTTCGCCCAAGACGGTAAACACTTACCGCTACCGTATTTACGAGAAGCTCTCGGTCAAAAGCGATGTTGAGCTGGCCTTGCTGGCTGTTCGTCATGGCATGGTTGATGCTGGTTAAAGATGACAGACGTGTTTGATGCCAGTGCATTTCTATCGACCTGCAGCGGTCGGCCCGGCGTGTATCGCATGTTCGACAGCGATGCGCGGCTTCTCTATGTGGGCAAAGCCAAGCACCTGAAAAAACGCCTGGCCAGCTACTTTCGCAAAACCGGCCTGGCGCCCAAGACGGCTGCGCTGGTTGCGCGTATCGCGCAAATTGAAACCACCATTACCGCCAATGAAACCGAAGCGTTGTTGCTCGAACAGACGCTTATCAAAGAATGGCGGCCGCCCTACAACATCCTGTTGCGCGACGACAAGTCCTACCCCTATGTGTTTCTGTCGGATGGCCAATATCCGCGTTTGAGCATTCATCGCGGCGCCAAAAAACTCAAAGGCAAATACTTCGGGCCCTATCCCAGTGCCGGAGCTATCCGGGAGAGTTTGAGCATCCTGCAGAAGACTTTTCTGGTGCGTCAGTGCGACGACAGCTACTTCAAAAACCGCACGCGACCTTGCTTACAGTACCAGATCAAACGTTGCAAGGCGCCTTGCGTCGGCCTGGTTGACCCGCAGGAATATGCCGAGGATGTGCGCCATTCGATCATGTTCCTTGAAGGTCGCAGCAGTGCCCTGACCGATGAGCTGAATGCAGCCATGGAACAGGCTGCCAGCACGCTGGACTTTGAGCGAGCTGCCGAGGTGCGTGACCAGATCTCCTTGTTGCGCCGGGTTCAGGACCAGCAAAGCATGGAGGGCGGTAACGGCGACGTGGACGTGATTGCCGCTTTCGTCAACCCGGGCGGCGCCTGCGTGCACCTGATCAATGTGCGCGGTGGGCGCGTGCTGGGCAGCAAGAACTTCTTCCCCCAGGTGGGTATCGAGGAAGATGTCGCCGAAGTGATGGCCGCTTTCCTGGGCCAGTACTACATCAGCAGCCCCGAGCGCGACCTGCCCAGCGAGTTGATCGTCAACGTGGAGCATGAGAGCTTCGGGGCGATTATCGACGCAATTGCAGAGCTGCGTGGCCGTGAGCTGGCGATCAGCTATCGTGTGCGTGGCACCCGGGCCCGCTGGCAGCAGTTGGCGGTCACCAACGCCGAGCAGGCGCTGATGGCCCGCCTGACCAATCGCCTGCATGTGGCGGCGCGTTTTGAAGCCCTGGCTCAGGTATTGAAGCTCGACGAGATTCCGCAGCGCCTGGAGTGCTATGACATCAGCCACTCCAGCGGCGAGGCCACTGTGGCCTCCTGCGTGGTGTTTGGCCCCGAGGGGCCGATCAAGTCCGACTATCGGCGCTTTAACATTGAAGGTGTAACGCCTGGCGACGACTATGCCGCCATGCACCAGGCACTGATGCGGCGCTTCAGTCGTCTAAAAGAGGGGGAGGGCAAACTGCCGGACATTCTTTTGGTCGACGGCGGCAAGGGGCAGATGTCGATGGCCCGTGATGTGCTCAATGAACTGGCCGTGCCGGACCTGATCCTGCTTGGCGTGGCCAAGGGTACGACGCGCAAGGCCGGTTTTGAAACGCTTTACCTGAACGATGCGGCCCATGAATTCACCTTAAAGGGCGACTCGCCGGCCTTGCATTTGATCCAGCAAATCCGTGATGAGGCTCACCGTTTTGCCATTACCGGGCACCGGGCGCGACGGGGTAAAACCCGGCGAACCTCAACCCTGGAAGGCATCGCAGGGGTAGGGCCGACCCGCCGCCGAGATTTATTGAAACATTTTGGTGGCTTACAGGAGCTGTCTCGTGCAAGCATCGAGGAGATCGCCAAAGCACCCGGGATCAGTAAAAAGCTCGCTGAGTTGATTTATGCAAACCTTCACAGCGAGTAGAATGCCACCTCACCTCGTAGCCAGTTGTGCCGATGAATATCCCTAATTTGATCACCGTACTACGCGTTCTACTTATTCCTTTCTTCATTTTGTTGTTTTACCTGCCTTACAGCTGGAGCTATGCCGCCGCCAGTTCAGTCTTTGCATTTGCGGCGGCGACGGACTGGCTCGACGGCTATCTGGCCCGCCGACTGGAGCAGAGCACGCCTTTTGGCGCTTTTCTGGACCCGGTTGCCGACAAGCTGATGGTGGCCGTGGCTTTGGTGTTGCTCGTGCAAGAGCATCACAACGTGTGGCTGACCTTGCCGGCAGCGGTGATTATTGGTCGTGAGATCGTCATTTCCGCCTTGCGCGAGTGGATGGCGGAGCTGGGTGCACGGGCCCAGGTGGCGGTCTCGAACATGGGTAAATGGAAAACCGCAGCGCAGATGCTTGCCCTGGTCATCTTGCTGGCCAACCCTTCGGACTTCAGCTTCTGGGTGTTGGTAGGGTACGGGTTGCTGCTGGTAGCTGCCGGCTTGACCCTGTGGTCGATGCTGCAGTATTTGCGGGCTGCCTGGCCGCACCTGAAGACCACCTCGGTAAAATAAATAAAACTTTTTGAATCAAAGGCTTGACGCGTTATTAGATTTCTATAGAATGCGCATCACCAAGCGGGAATAGCTCAGTTGGTAGAGCACGACCTTGCCAAGGTCGGGGTCGCGAGTTCGAGTCTCGTTTCCCGCTCCAAATATGGCCCTGTGAATTCAATCGGATTCGCAAGGGCAGAACAAAGGACCTTCGGGTCCTTTTTTCGTTTCTGGCGTTCCGGAAAAAACGCTTTCCAGCTCTCGAAAACCGCACTGACTTGCACTTTCAGCAATCGTGCGGTGTCCGCCCCATTAGGCAGCTACAGCCTAATTAAAAATGTTGGATTCAAGGCAATAGGTAATCAAATCCTGGTCACTCGCCACCTCCAGCTTGCGCATGGCAGAAATTTTTTGCGCACTGATGGTCTTGGTGCTTCTGTTTTGCCCTCTTGCGATATCACTGACACTTTGCCCTGAGACAAACAAGCGAAGTATTTCGTGCTCTTTGGGTGACAGCGTGGCGAAGCGCTCATTCAGGGTGAGCAGGTTGTCAGACAAGGATTCAGGGGTTGATTCGTAGCTTTGATAGCCCATGCCTTTGATAACCGCGTTGAGCGCCACTTCGATTTCGTTGTGCAAATGCCTTTTTTGAATGATCCCGGCCACACCCAGTTCGTGCAAGCGGGTGAGGATCATGGGGCTGGACACCATGGTCAACACCAGAATGCGCACAGAGGGGTAGTGACGTCGCAAATACTCCACCAGTTTCAGACCGTCACCGTACGGTGATTCCGCCGGCATGCTGAAATCGGTGACGATAAGGTCCACGACCTGTTTTTCCAGGAGCTTTACCAGCCCTTCAGAATCGACAGCCTGGCCGACAACATGGAAGCGCCCGTCGCGTTCAATCAGTTCAAGCAAGCCTAACAACACAATCGGGTGATCGTCGGCAATAACAACATTAAGTTTGCGCATGGCACGTTATCCGTGAAACTTTGCGAGTAGTTCGAATGGCTTCATAGGTCAGGAGCCTCCATTTTTTTTAGCAATGTAGCTATTCGTTCCAGCCAGTCGCTTACATCGTGTGCAAGTTGAGGTGTAACGCCAAGTTCTCTTAGCTGCAGTTCAAGTTCGGTGCAGGTATCGGCCAGGGCATAAGACTGCACTGAACCCAAGGCTCCGCCCATGCTGTGCAACTGATGTGCCAGTGCCATGGCATTATTACTGTCCAGTGCAACTTGAGTCATGCGCACGTCCTCGTACATTGTGCTGAAGAACAGCTCACGCATTCGTGGCGAAAGCTGAACCTGATCGACGCCGGTTGCGGGGGCAGGGGGCTGCTCAGGCATCATGCCGGGATTAATCATTACGCCCTTGCAGTAGTGGAGCAGTTGCGCGTGCAGGGTATGCATGCTCAAGGGCTTGACCATCCAGGCATTCATGCCGGCGGCGGTACAGCGTTTGCCCTCTTCGCGCATGGCGTTGGCAGTAATGCCGATGATGGGCAGTGCCATGTCCTGGCTGCGCAGGGCCATAGCCAATTCATAGCCATTGAGCACTGGCATGTTGACGTCGGTCAGTACCAGGTCGAACAAGCCGGGCATCCACAGTGCAAGGGCTTGCTCACCATTAGTGGCCACCATCACCGAACAGCCCAGGGCTTCCAGTTGTTCCTTGATGATTTCGCGATTGATCGGGTTGTCTTCGGCAACCAGCACGCGCAGTTGCAGTGGTTGGTCCTGCCCTGACAGTGATGCACTGACGGGGGTGGTGATGCCTTGCTGGGCAAAGCTTATTGCCCAGGCAATTGCCCGAATGGAATTGGCATCAGCTTCCCAGCCATCGGCAGTGAGCTCGGGTGGGTTGCGCCCGTCTGGTTTTGCAATGATGTGCGGGCCGGGCCAGTCAGATGTATTGTCCGATGCCAGCATGTCTACCAGCAGGGTCAAGCGGTCAACCGAGTGCATATCGTTGCTCAGCATACGAGCGTGAACGCCCAGTCGGCGCAGCCATGCACAGGTATGCTGCGCCAGTTCGGGGGATGGAGCCCGCACATAAACGGGCCCGGCCTCAGGTTCGAACTCAGGGCAATCGGTCAGCGTTCCGGGCTCGCGTTCCAGCTTCAGGTGCAGGGCAAAGCTGCTGCCCAGACCGGGCTCACTGGTGACTTCAAGGGTGGCGCCCATCAGCTCGCATAATCGTCGGCAAATGGACAGCCCCAAGCCAGCTCCCCCCTCACTGAAGGTATTGCGCACCTGATAAAAAGGTTCGAACAACTGCACCTGCTGTTCAGTTGAAATACCAATGCCCGAGTCGCTGACTTGCCATTCCAGGGTGCTGTACGCCTCGGTTTGTTCGAGCACGCGTACCCAAAGCACGACCTGACCGCTGTCGGTGAACTTGATGGCGTTGCTAAGCAGATTATTGAGAATCTGACGGATGCGTACCGGGTCGCCGCGAACCCTGTCAGGCAATTGGGCATCTATGCAGGCATAAAGACGCAGACCTTTGCTGCGGGCAAAAGCACTGTAGGTGCGCATGGCTTCTTCGGTGATATCCAGGGGGCAAAAGCCCTGAACGTCGATGGTCATTTGCCCGGCTTCAATCTTGGAGACATCCAACACATCGCTGATTAACTGGAACAGGGTCGACGAAGAGCGCTGGATGGTGCGCAGATACGCCTGCTGACGGGGTTGCAGGGCGGTTAACTCTAGCAGTTCCAGGGTGCCCAGCACGCCATAAAGGGGGGTGCGGATTTCATGGCTCATGGTAGCCAGAAAGCGGCTTTTCGCCTGGTTGGCCGAGTCCGCAACCTGACGCGCCTGCTCCAGAATGGTCGCATCCTCAATATGCCGGGTCACATCATGGAAGGCGCAGAGCCAGGCGTCTTCGCCATGGTAGCGGGTAAAGACAAAGCTCACTTGCAGATGTTGGCCATCAATCTCCAGCTCGGTTTTGCCGTGAGTCGAGAGGTCATGCCGGTTATCGAGAGCGGCAACCAGCGCCGCAGTGCCACGCGATTGCAAGGCAAGATGATTTTCTAGCAATACCTGGTGATCACTGTGGCGCAGCACACACAAACCGGTCGGTGCGCTTTCAATCACGGCGCGACTGAAGGCCTCGCGTTCGGCAATATCGTCATGGGCCTGGCGGGCGGGGGAAATAACCCGATTGTTGTACCAGCGACTGAACGCCAGGCCACACCCCAGCCCCACCAGCAACAGGGCGAGCAGACCGAGCAACGCCCACAAGGCATAGTCGATAAAGGTTTTCAAACTGATGGTATAGATGCCGGTCCAGGGCCTGGCGTCAGCACTGCTGATCTGAAACACCAGCCCGTCGCGGGTTAGGTTCAGGCCTTCATGCAATGAAGATTGAGGTTTGGGTGTGCCAACCACGGGCTCGCCGTTGGGGGCAATCAGGACAAAATGGTCATACACCGACCGCTGCATGATCCGCGGCACATTACTGACCTGAGCCAGATTCAACAGTGATGCGACCACGACCCTCGGGCTGGCCCCGGAAATATGCAGTTGCGTGGCGGGCAGATCAATATCCACATAGCTCAGGATGCTTGGCGCACCGCTATTTTCGGTCCTGCTGGTGTATCGCAGCCAGTGCACAGTGCTGTCCTGTGGCTGCGCAGTGCTTGCAGCTCGGGGTGTCAGGATCTGGCGTATGACCAAGGCTGACTCACCCACCTGCGTATGGGCCGCACCACGCAGGCGGCCGTGGGCCGGGACGCTGATCTCGAAATTGTCCGGGACATTGAACACGTAAGTTTGTGGTGACTGATAGTGCGAGGCAGACCAGTACGCGCTGTAATAGTTGGCCAGATGGGCGCCCAGCTCAGTGATCTTGCTGTTCTGCAGGGCCGGGATAGTGGTCGGGTTGATTCTGACACTGAACGGCAGGGAGAACGAATACTCGCGGCCCACATAGACGTTGTCACCCTGCTCAGGTGCCGGGTCGTGCAGGTTTATCGGTGCATGCAGTTTTTCCAGCAACCTGCCCTTGGTGCTCTCCCTGGATACGGTGTTGAGAAAAGACTCGTGCTCACGGATGTTTTCCATCAGCCGGGCAAAGTGAGCACCCACATTCTCGCGCTGCTCTTCCAGCATGCGCTGCACGCCCCAATAGCTGACGCCAGTCAACAGCAACGCGAGTGCGAATAGCACGGCAAGCCCCTTGTTAAGGTGCAGGGAGCTATTGGCCAACTTATCCAGAAGGGCGTTACGCGCAGTCATCTTGCAGCCCCAAGCCAGGCGATTCGTACACAAGAGTTACCTTCGAAAAACCCGCATGCGCCTTAGAATGCACTGGCTGGCCCATCATGAGTCAGCAACTGGGCAAACAGATCGCTGGAAACGGCGTGAGAGATCAAAAAACCCTGGACCTGAGTGCAGTCGATCTTGCGTAAAAGGGCAAGTTCCTGCGCTGTTTCTACACCTTCGGCCACAACCGTAAGGCCCAGTTGCCGTCCAAGCCCGACAATGCTGGTCAAGGCCTGGGCCAGTTCTTCATTTTCATTGCAGCCGTGCACCAGGGCCCGGTCGATCTTGAGTTCGGTATAAGGGGTTGAGACCAGGTTGATATAGGAACTGTAGCCTTTACCAAAGTCATCCTGAGACAAGCCGAAACCTTTGATCCGCAGCCGGCAGGCGCCTGCATAGAAATTGCTGATCTCTTGGGGGGTGGAACACTCCATCAGCTCGAAGAAGATTTTCTCCGGCACCCCGTTGTGGCGCAGTACGAAGGCGTGAATGCGATCGGGAAGGTCATCGCTGTTAAGCAAATGGGTAGGCAGGTTGATCGAGACAGGGATGTCATAGCCTTGCCTGGCCCATTGCGCCTGGGCCTTTATGCCTTGTTCAAGCATCAACCACAGCAGGCGCTCTTCCAGATTAAAAGCGCTCAGTGCGGGCAGAAACACGCCGGGCAGCAGCATCCCGTGTTCGGGGTGTATCCAGCGCACCAGTGCTTCGGCCGCTACGATGCGACCATTGGCCAATGCCTTTTTGGGTTGAAACCAGGCCTCAAGCTCTCCATTGTCCAGTGCATCAATCAGCGACTGGCGGTCAATTTCGGCAAAAGGCGGCGGCGGTGCTTTGTCGCGTAGCCGCATAAGTTGCTCGATCAGGTCGCGCAGGGCGCTGGCCTGCACCGGTTTGGATATCAGCCCGATTACGTTGACCTGCAGATTGCGGGCGACCAGGCTGGCGGCCATCAGCATGCGCCGAGAGGAGGAACTCATGATTGCCAGCGCAGGTCGTGCGCGCATGGCGGCCAGTTTCTGGATGAACTGCACGCCATCCATGCCGGGCATCAACAGGTCGGTGAGCACCAGATCGTAATTTCGCCGTTGCAGGCAGGCGAGGGCTTGTAAGCCGTCTTGTGCACACTCCAGGTAATAGTCCCCCAACTCGTTGAACAGGTTCTGCAAGTACATCAACTGAAAGGGATGATCCTCAACAATCAAAATGCTAAAGGGTTTCATGGGGTACTCCTTGGTAAGGCGCAAGGGAGTTAAACAAGGCCCGCAAACTGAACGGTTTGACCAGGCGCTGGTTCATGCCGGCGGCCAGGCACAGTTCTTCTTCGCCCAGCATGGCGTTGGCCGTCGCGCCGATGATTGGCGCCAGGCAGCCTTGGCTGCGTAACAGGCGGGTCAGTTCATAACCGTTGACTTTGGGCATGTTGACGTCGGTGAGCAGCAAGTCGAACTTGCCGTTGTCCCAGAGTGACAGTGCTTCTTCACCATTAGAGGCCAGCTCGACGGTGCAGCCGAGCTTTTCCAGCTGCGCGCGCAGGATCAACTGGTTGATCACGTTATCTTCGGCTACCAGGATATTCAGGTTGAGCGTTCTAAATTCATGCTGTTCGTCAGGCTGGTCAGGTTTGCGCACCCGCACGCCCTGTGCCTCGCTGACGGCTTGATGGATGGCTTTTAAATGATTGAGGTTGACCTGCCATACGCCATCTATGAACTGTGGTTGGTGGTTGCCGTCGCCGGTCGCCAGCACCACCGGGCCTGCCCAGTCAGGGGCTAAGCGTTGTTCGAGAGAGCCTGGGTGTAGTTCCAGCAACACTGCGGCGGTAGCTCCAGCCTGGGGTGCAGGATGGCCGATCTGGGGGCGGGCGCCCCATTTGCGCAGCCAGCCGCTGACGGTCTCTGCCAGTTCACGCACAGGTGAAACGACATGGATGGTTTCCGCCAGCAGCTCGGGCAAGGTCGCTGACAAACCACTGGTGCCTGGAACCTCCAGAGGCAGGCTAAGGGAAAAACTGCTGCCCAGGCCGACTTCACTGACCATGCGGATGTTGCCATTCATTAACTGGATTAAACGCAGACAGATAGGCAAACCAAGGCCGGTACCGGCCACCCCGTGGGTGCTGCCCTCGCTCTGGTAGAAAGGTTCGAACACCAGAGGCTGCGCGGCCTGGGGGATGCCCTTGCCCGTGTCTGAAACTTGCCATAACAGGCTGGCCCGTTCACCTTCACGACTGAGCAGGCTCAGGCGCAGCACCACTCGACCGGAGTCGGTGAATTTCACGGCGTTGCTCAACAGGTTGTTGAGAATCTGGCGAATGCGCGCCACATCACCCATGACCCGCTCCGGCAACCTGGGGTCATAGCAGGCGTAGAGTTTCAAGCCCTTGCGCTGTGCGGCGGCGGCATAGGCCTGAACAACCTCCTGCGCCAGTTCCAGCACAGAGAACTCGCTCAGCTCCAGGGCCAGTTGCCCGGCTTCGATCTTTGATACATCCAGTACGTCACAAATCAGCTGCAATAAGGTGGCCGAGGAGCTTTCGATGGCATGCAAATAATCCTTTTGCTGAGGGTCCAGCTGGGTGCGCCCCAGCAGTTCCAGGGTGCCCAGCACCCCATGCAGCGGTGTGCGGATCTCATGGCTCATGGTGGCCAGAAACAGGGTTTTGGCTTCGTTGGCAGCTTCTGCTATTTGCCGTGCCTGCTGCAGGGTCGATTCAATCTGGGTGCGTGCACTGATATCGCTGAAGGCGCACAGCAGCACGTCCTCGCCTTTATAGCGGGTGGGTGCACAACTTAAATACAGGTGGCGGCCGTCGGCGGTCTCGAAGTAGTCGCTAAGCTCTGGCTCGGCCCTGGTGAAGGCGCGCTGTATCCACAGGGCGCTCAATGCTTCACGTTCACCACCCTGGCCCAGCCATTGTTGCGCCAGGGTGTTTTCCAACACCACCTGGCCATCGCTGCGGCGCAGCACACACAGCGCCACAGGGGCGGTCTGGATCACGTCGCGGCTGAACAACTCGCTTTCGACCAGCGCCTGGATACGATGAATCGTGGGGGCAATAAAGCGCTGCTCCAGGCGCCGCATCAACAGCCACACCAGTGCCAGGCTGATCAGGCAAAACAGCAGTGCCCCCAGCAATTGCGGCCATAACGTCAGCATGACCGAGCGCAAGTCGATGAAGTACACCAACTGCCAGTCAGACGACTTGAGTTGCTTGCGGATAACCACATGATCTGGCCACCACCGGCTACCGACCAGGCCGAAGAAGTTCTGGTCTTGCAGCGGCAACAGCCTGTCACCCAATGCATGCACAAGGCTGTTGGTGAACAGTAACGAACCCTGTGAGTTGAGCATCATAAATTGCCCGGCGCTCTGATCGCTCAGGGCCGCCGAGACTTCGCCGGAATCCATTTCCAGCCCCAGCCAACCGGATTGTGGGTCGCGCTCATCCAGGCGGATAAAAATATACAGCCGGGCATGGGGGCTGTCCTGCTCCGACAGCCACAGCTCATCCAACTCTCTTTTGTCATCGTGTTTCAGTGATTCAAGCTGGCGCAGGATGGTGTCGGAAAACCCGCTCACCGCATCGGTGGCGTTATACAGACGGGATACTTTGGCATGGGCACCTGTGCTGACGTAGACCAGATTGACCTGTTTCTCTTTCATATAATCGCGCAAGCGTTCAGTCAGCCACAGGTTCCATTGCCGTTGTGGCGAAGGCCCCAGGAGCAAATGGATTTCTTCCGCAGAGACGGTGACAAATTCGCCTTCAGGCTGGCGGGTTGCAGAAAGGCTGATGCTTTCCAGCAGTGCCTGGCGGGTGGTGAAAAAAGTATGGGCTTCGGCGATGGCACTGCTCATGGACCCGCGGCGCTGGGACAGTTCGGTATTGAATGTAAAGAGCAAGAAGTTATAGACCCCGGCCAGCAGTCCTGCCAGGAGTATGGCGGCCACTGTCCATAATAAGCGTCTTGCAGAGTGAGGAGAGGAGAGCAGGGGGGTTATGGAGTGCAAGTACATTTTGAGTTTCATTCCGATACTCTATGCCGTGCACAGAGTGCTGGATATAAGACAATCCTTAAACTCAGGCCGTTACTTGTTATCAGGTTTGTAGCTGTCTATAAGTAGTCGGGTTTGTGGGTTCGCTGTTTCTTTATTGAATGGCAAGAGCTATTAAGATTCGTCTGATTGTGGAGTGTGCGCAGGAATGTCATTCTTTTGTCAGGCAGTAGGAACTGCCTGTTAAACAACTCTTCACCAACAATGCCAGCTGCTTAATATTTGGCGTTTTTGGTAACACTCTATATTGGATACGAATAATGAACTTTAAAGTTGCTTTGATTGCTCTTGGCTTGAGCACTGCGATGGTTGGCATGGTACAGGCTGCTGACAACACTGTTTCCAAGAAAATCACCCTGACTGCCCAAATCAACGACGCGCTGTTCGTTTCCAAGCCAGACGGTTCAACCTGGTACGGCACCGAAGAGCTGGTTGCAAACGACCACACTCAAACTTCGTTCTCGAAAACACTGCCAGTGCGTGTTTGGAGCACCGCTGACGACTTCAACGTTACTTTGGCCCAGCCATTGAAAATGTCCAGCGGCGCTTACGAAATGGTTAACGCGGCTGTGACCGTTGATACCAAGGCACTGAACTTTGGCTCCGCGCTGACCATTGATCAAAACGTTGCCGGCGTTGGCGGTTATGACCAGGTTCACGAACTGGCTATCACTGTTGATGCCCCTACCAAAGTTGGCGCCGTCAGCACCAACGGTAGCTACAGCGGCGACCTGGTTATGCTGTTCGAGCCTACCCCAGCACCGTAACTCCGGCATCAGTCTTCATTAAATGCCCAGAGCCCCGAAAGGGGCTCTTCTTTTCCAGTGACGGAAGATCAGGATGTACACCCATAAGATTCCCTTTCAGTTGCATATATTGGCGGCTTGTATTGTTACGGCTTTTTCTTCCCAGGCACTGGCTGAAGTAAAGATCTCCTATGGGACACCTGAAGGGTTCAGTGCGGTGGAGATGGATAATACCGCAAACTATGTCGCTACTTACAATGGCAAGACATTGCCGGGTTTTATCAGTTATTCGCTGTCTAAAAATGCCCTTGTATTTGATGCGCGTCAGTATGCCGACAATGGTATTGACACTGAAGATCGGCGTGTTATCGAAGACGTGCTGTCAAAGATTGACTATAAACAATGCAAGGACGGTTGTGATCTGCGCGTGGCCGAACACTATGTCACGCTGGACAAGACACGCCGCACCCTGAAAATTCGCACCACGCGCGAAGATTTTCTCGCGCCTGATACTTCGTGGGGGCTGATCAATAATCAGTCTCTGGATATGCGCGGTTCATCTGAAAGTTATAGTGCTTTCAACCTGAACGGCAACACCTGGTTTGGCTTGCCGGGTCGCAGCTTTGGCTATATGAACTGGTACGCCAACCGTAGCCAAAACCGTGGCCAAAGCAGCCGTGACCAGGGCATTTCGTCCTATTATCTGCAAAAGAACTTTGCCGACACCTATGTGCGTGCCGGTAAGCAAAACAGTATCGACTATGGCTCAGGTTCGGTCAGTACGGTGCTGTCGCCCAGTTTTGACCAGTTTATTACCCTGGGCAGCCAGGAGTATATGCGCAGCGACCGGGATGTGGGCTCGCTGGTGCTGTTTTCCACGGCCGAAGGTAACTATGAGTTCTACCGCAATGGTCGCCTGATTCTTAAACGCCCGGCCATTCTGGGGCGTAACGAAGTCAGCTTTGCGGACTTGCCCGGGGGTTACTACCCCGTCGAGATTCGCCTGGTCGATCGCAACGGTAATTTGATCAACGAGCAGACCCAGGACATCAACAACCTGAACTTCGGCGGCGCAAACTCTTGGCGCGTTACGGCGGGGCAGGACATGGACGAAGGCGGGCAACTGCTGGAAGGCGCCATCAGCCGCAATATGAGCCAGTTCTATTTAAACGCCGCGGCTGTTTCCGGTGAAGACTCTGATTGGGCCTCTGAAGTCAACGTTACCCGACCTTCCTCTTTTGGCACGCTGAGTCTTGACCCGACAGTGGGGGTATTGAGCGGCGAGAATGGTACGGGCGGTTACTTCAACCTGAACATGAACGACCCGGTACTGGGCAACTTGATGCTTAGCCGCTATCAGAACACTGACGTCTCGCGTTTTTATTACGGCACCCCCAGCTCCAGCCTTGCTTACAGCAGAAACATTGCCGGCGTCACGCTGGGCTACAACTACCGGGACTATGGTCGTGGGGAGACCCAGCAACTTGAAGCACGCTGGAACTACAAACCCAACGGTTTATGGTCGACCTTCGGCCTGGGCGTGCAAAAAGCCAACGGCATGCCCGGGGACAGCGACTACACCCTGTACCTGAACATGACCTGGATGCTCGACAAGTCGCAAGCCAGCGTGCGTGCGGCCCAGTACGGCGGCAAAACCCAGTTGAGTGGTGACTATCGCCAGGACTATGACGACAACTTTGGCACCACCTCGACCGGTGTCACGGTCAACCGTATCGACAGCAGCAATAGCTTCAACGCCTACGGCAGCCGTGCAGGCACCCGTGGCGATGCGTCCCTTAACCTGGGGCACAGTGATGCGGCCAGCAACCTCGACTTCAACTACCGCGGCATGGTTGCCGCCAACCAGGATGGCATTGCGCTGGGACGTTACAGCCATGGTGGCAGCGCCATGCTCCTGAAAACCCCGGCGCTGGGTGAAACGCCTTACGGTTTTAAAGTTGAAGGTCATCCGGTTGCGGGCAACGGTACCTATGCCGTGCCACTGAACCAGTACAGCGATGTGCCCTTTGCTCGCGTCAGCAGTGACAGCGACAACATGGACATGAACATCGAAGTGCCGGCGAACATTGTCCGCGCCCACCCGGGCCAGGTGTACAACGCCAAGGCCAAGGTGGATATCAATATGGTTTACAGCGGCATTTTGGTCGATGCGGCGGGCAAGCCGGTGGGCGGCATCATTCACGAGACCGGGGATACGGCCTATGCCAATGGCCTGTTCTCGATCAGCAGCAAAGCAGTGCTGGCGAATATTTCGGTCGACGGTGCGGGGGGGCGTTACACCTGTGATCTGACCAAGCCGGTGCAGCCTAGCCATTACTTGTGCAAGTAAGCGCACAACCTGACAGGAAGCTTTTATGAAGTTACGTACGTTTTTGCTGGGCCTGATAGGGCTTGGCTCAAGCCTGGCCCAGGCCGAAGGCGAGTTGATGGTTATGCCGGCCACCCTCAAGGTGTACAACAATCACGAGCACTCGGTGAATGTTAAAAACCTCGGTGACGAGCCGCTGTATTTGTCCATCAGTTTGCAGAAGGTGATGAACCCCGGTGTGTCGCCGGAGATCAAACAGCCGCTGAGTGCCCTGACGCATCCGGGCATGCTAGCCAGCCCTGACAAACTCACATTGGGGGCGGGGCAGAGCCGCGCCATCAGCCTCAAGTCGCTGGTCGAGCCCGAGGCCGAGACCTTGTACCGGCTGTATATCGTGCCGGTGCGGGCCATGCAGGTAGAGCAGGCGCCGGAAGACAAAATCACCGCGCCCATGTCAGTTGCCATTGGTTACGGGGTATTGGTTCGGCATATGCCGCCGCCAGGCAAACAACAGGCGAGCTGGACCTATCACTGTAAAGATGGCGGTGTGACACTGGAAAATACGGGCAGTATAAGTGTGCAGGTATCGGAACTTGAGAGTGCAGGTATCAAACTGCCAAAAGCCAAAGCTGCCTTGTTTCCGGGAACGCCACAACACTTCGCTGGAAAGAGCCTAAAATTTACCGTTGATGAAAAGCCGCAGGTGCTGGAATGTCCATAAATAGAATCCTGTTGAATAGATTGGCAGTGCGGGAAAGCGCTACATGTATCAAGTTGTTGCGCAGGCGCTTGATTAATCCTTTAGGTTCTTTCCTTGCTCTGGTTGGATTGCTATTTTCGGGGGAGACATTAGCGCTTATTAATTCGTATAGTAATGTTGTTACGAGTTATAGTGACTGTGCTTATCGGTTTACCGGCTTTGTATACGTTTTTGGTGTTACGTTAAATTTCAATCCGGCGACACGGGATCGCATCGCTTACCAAACATTTCAATCTCGAGGGTTCTCGCTTTACGCTTATGATAAAAATGGTGCGCCGTATTATAAGGAGGATGTATTAACTATGCTCACATTAGATGGTGTAACTACTAACAATGCTCTCGGCGAGATTGGTTTTGTTTCATATTATTCACATCTTTACGCTGGTTTGCCGGTTAATAACGTTTGGGGAAATGCAAATGCATTTTCCGGGAGACTTGAGTTCACTATACCAAAAGACAAGATTAGCACATGGCCTGCGGTTGGTATACGCGCAGTAAACGCTCTGGTGCCTCCTTTTGGTCAAGGCGTCTTGGTCGCAGATGAGTCAGGTATTGTTTATATTGGGCCCAGCACGAAGGGAGGCATTTGTACATTATATAACAACCCGCTGGTACCTCCTCCTGCCGTAGCTCCAAAAGTTACAATGACCGCACCGGACTGGGACCTGGGTGAGTTGCCAGCGGGTGAAGAAACCGTCTTGACGTTACCAGCGACCAAAGACCAGCTGTGTTTCAGTTACGAAGGATCAACCGCTATCACCAATCAGAAGTACCTGATCAATGCGACGAATAGCAATGGTTTTTCGCCGACCGGTGGTTATCTGCTGAAGAGCCTGGAAGACAGTTCGCAAACGGTTCCTTATACATTGACCCTCGACAATAGCACCGATTCGGTATCGCTGCCCAATGCTCAAAGTCGTTTGTTTTCGTTGGCTGCGGGGGGGCGAACCTGCTTCACTCCTACGTTCAAGGCTCAACCTGACAAGACGGTAAAAACGGGTGCTTACAGCGATATATTGACCTTCACTGTGGTCGCCAAACCTTAAATGGGCAGGTTTATAAAATATCCCGTTGCCTTGCTGTTGGGCTGGTTATGTATCAGCCCGTTAAATGGCATGGCGGCGGGGGTATTGAAACTCTCGACCCCTGAGTTGCGCCTGGTGCCCGATCAACGTCAAGGCGCGCTCTACGCCCAGAACACCGGGGATTCGCCTCTGTATCTGGACGTAGAGCAAGCCCTGGTGCTCAACCCCGGTGAGCAGCCGGAGCAGTTGCAGGCCATCAGCCAGGTGCCCAAGCCAGGATTGTTGGTAACCCCCACCCGTTTAGCGTTGGCGCCGGGGCAAAAATACCGGATGAACATCAAAACCCTGGGTACACCTGCCAGCGATCAGGTGTGGCGCGTGACCTTCAGGCCCAGAGAACAGGTGACCGTACACGTACAAGGGGCGGATGGCTTATCGGCGCCCCTGTCGGTCAGTGTCGGATACGGCATGGTGATTTACCAGAACTCGGCAACCTCCAGGATTCATCCTCAATCGGAGTAACACATGAACAACGTAGCATTGGCTAGCCTGCTGGCCGTCCTGGGCACTCTCCCGGCCATGGCCTTTGCGGTGGATATCGATCTGCAAGGTAAAGTCACCAGCACGATTACCGCCACGGTCACTAGCCAGAACAACTTT
This sequence comes from Pseudomonas fragi, assembly GCF_002269505.1. Taxonomy (GTDB): domain Bacteria; phylum Pseudomonadota; class Gammaproteobacteria; order Pseudomonadales; family Pseudomonadaceae; genus Aquipseudomonas; species Aquipseudomonas fragi_D. The sequence continues at coordinate 109,198 of NZ_NQKQ01000012.1, forward strand.
CTTGTGACCAGCGATACGGGGGGGTGGTTTGACCAGGGGCTGGAAATGTCGCAACCGGGTGGATGGGACTCAGCCTATGGGGTGCAAGCCGGCTTGAGAGTTGTCTCCACCAGCAGGGATTTTCAGGTGCGCCTGGACGAGCCCCTGGTCATACGCAACACCAACAATGCCGCGCAAGTTTTCCTGCAGCCCATCGTGGAGCTGAATGCAGATGGTCAGGCGCCCAAAACCCTGGCAGTGGCAACGCCGACAGTCTTTAAAAACCCTGTGTCGGGCGGGGCGGGTATGGACTCCATCGGCTATTACGACCTGTCAATTTCGGCCTATCCGCCTGCTGGCACGTTCAAGGAAACCAGCGGCACCTACACAGGGGTGCTATCCCTGACCTTCGAGCCGGTAATTTCCAACCTTTAAGGTTCGCCTGCTGTTAACAGGCATGCCCACGTCACAAGGGCATGCTTCAGTTATTTCGAGAAACCTATGAAACCATTCACTAACGGCCTTGTTTTTGTTCTGTGCGGGCTTGTTTTGGCATCGCCTGCGTCGGCGTTGATCAACGTCACGCCGGCGGTCACTGAAGTATCGGATAAACCTGTAACGCTCGATATTTCCAACGACGGCGAGCGCCCCGAGTTTGTCTCCATCTCGCTGTCGCGCCTGTTTAATCCGGGGGTCGAGTTTGAGGATGAACGCCTGGAGTCCATCGTTCAGGTGACGCAACCCAAGCTCTACGCCACACCCTTCAAGCTGATGCTGGGCCCGGGGCAGAGCAAGAAAATCACCATCAAGCCTCTGGTTTCCATTGAAGAGGAACAGGTTTACCGCCTGGAAGTAAAACCGGTGGTCAACCTGATCGACCCCAAGCACACCAGCGTGGCGGGCAATGTGGTGGTCAACCTTGCCTTTAGCTCACTGATTCGCCATATGCCGCAGAAAGAAACCTCGACGTTAACGGTTAAATGCGAAGCGGATGGCGCGCGGTTTTACGCTTCGGGCACCACGCGTTTTGCAGTGAAAGATGTGACGGTTGATGGCAAACCCAGTGAGTCCTTCAACGTGTACCCCGGTGTGCCGTTATTGGTTAAAGGCACAAAAATCAAGGTTCCCAAGCACGCGGGCTGTTAGTGCTGTCGGCTATTCATTCCAGTTGTGAATGGGCCTGCCGACAACACCACGGCCTATGCCAGGTTTCTCAGTGACTTACTGCGTTGATCAATGCATAAAGTACCACGCCACATAACCTGCGAAACCGCAGTACAAAAGTGCGATTGCCATCAAGTTTTTGGCTTGAACATTCCCGCGGCGAAAAACCAGCCAGAGCATAAGTACGGCAAATGCGGTGATTGCACCGGCAATCAGCAGAGGGGCGTCCAGTAGCCACGGCGTGAAGAACATACCCAGCGCACTGGGGATGGTCGCCTGGATCATCATGGCGCCGGAGATGTTGGCCAGGGCCAGTCTTTCCTTGCCCTGGCGCACCCAGATCAGGGCATTCATGATCTCGGGAAGTTCCGTGGCTACCGGGCTAAGCAGCAGGGCGACTATTTGCGGTGGCAGGCCGAATAGAACGCCTATACCTTCCAGTTGCGAGACAAATATATGGGAGGCTGCGCCAATCACACAGAGCGCTATCACCGTTTGCAGCCCGGCCCAAGCCATCGACGGGTTTTTCGGCTTCAGTTTAAGCGGCTCAAGTTCTTCCTCTTCGGGCGCTGTATCTGAACTGGCGATCTCGCGCCAGACGTAAAGGCCGTAGGTAGCCAGAAACAATATCCCCAGCCAGGGCTTGATCGCAAAGGCGACGAGACCCAACCCCAGCTTTACGACGAACACCGCCAAAAACGCCAACTGATCTTTCGCCAGACCTTTGTGATCCACGCGAACGATTGTGTCGCCCCGGTTTAATTTGCGCCGATTCATCCATAGCGCAAAGCCCACGACCCCATAGGCGACGGTCGCGAGCACCAAGGGTCCACCCATGGCTGCGCCGACACCGATGTCTTTCTGTTCAGGGGTTGATCCAAATACGACCGCTGTAAAGGTGACTGCGGTTTCAGGCAGGGCGGTACCAAATGCCGCCAGCACAGTGCCTACAGCTGTGGCGCCGAGATTCATATGACGGCCACACCATTCAATACCGTTAACGAAGTATTCGCACGCGAGGTAGATGGTAATAGCGGAGAGAAAAAACAGAACCAGGGTCAGGAGCATAAGAAGCACAGACCGGGCAAGCATATTACCAATGGCACACGACGTGGCTTACCCGGTCGGTAAACACGCAGTGGCCAAAGGTCTTGCTGGGCAACATCGGCAGGTTCCGATGGTGCTAATCATGCCATGAAGTAAGAGACTTCAAGTGTGTTGACATGATTTCCTCAACCGTGTGGCTGAAGATAGCTACTCCCCAATGACAGGACGCGCATTATTCATAGTTTGGAAGTGCATTGCAAGGTTGAAAAATAAACGCCGGGCTATATAAATACTAATAATAATTGTTATCAAAATCATCCGTGTGTATTTCCGGGGATAAGTTCTTCTCTGGCAAGTTGTATTGCGCTGTTTAATAAGTAGCGGTTGTTCTTCATGCAGCGGGTAATATATTTGAAGTGTCTTGTGGTAGGGGCTTGTTTGATATTTGCCGCTCTTTCAAAAAAATCTGCGTTTGGGTCGCTAAAGCCCGGCGCAGACAGATCACGGGCGTGTACATTGCAATTTCATCTTAAATCCATAAAGTTTAATGATCTTGAGCGCGCGACTATGTTAGTGCGGTCAAATAATTGATCAGCTCTGCCCATCAGCGGATATTCGTACGCTGAATAACGGTGTGCTCTTGTTGTATTGTCCTACAAGCCCCTTGATTTCTATACAACAGGCTCTGGCAACGGATCGGGAATATTGGTAATTTGCGCCCCGTTGATCACTGGACCTCTAATAATGAAAAAACTATTCTTCAAGACCACCCTCGGTCTTGCCGTTGCACTTGCGTCTTCTCAGCTACTTGCCAGCGGTCTTGCAATCAATGAACAAAGTATCAGCGGCATGGGCACCGGCTTCGCCGGTCGATCGTCCTCTGCCGATGATGCCAGTACCGTATACGGCAACCCTGCCGGCATGGCGCGCCTGAAACAGGAGCAGGTGAGTGCAGGTGCTGCCTTGCTGGTGGCGAAAACCGATATCAGCCATACCCGCAGTACCTTTGGCGGCAAGGAAGACGGCGATATGGTGCCGTTGACTGCGGTGCCCATGGGTTATTACGTCAATCCGATTGATGAACACTGGGCCTTCGGTGTCGGTTTCTATGTGCCGTTTGGTTTGATTACGGACTATGGCAGTGGTTTCGCCGGCCGTTACTTCGCCAATAAAAGCAAGATTCAGGTCATGACGTTCCAGCCCACGGTCAGCTATGCCTTCAATGACAAGGTGTCGATCGGGTTTGGTCCGACCATCAACCGCATTGACGGTGAACTGACTTCCCAGGTGCCGAATGCCTTCACGCCGGGCACAAACGACGGCAAGGTGAAGATCAGCGGCGATGACACGGCCATCGGTTTCAACGCCGGTGTCCTGGTACAGGCCACTGACAGCACCCGTGTGGGCCTGACGTATCACTCCAAGGTCAGCTACAACCTCAAGGGCACTACCAAGGTCACTGGCGGTACCTTCAGCCTGCTGGGCCTGAGCGGCCAGAGCTACGATGCCAAGTTGGGCCTGGATACGCCGGAGTCGGTGGACTTCTCGGTCACTCATCAGCTCAATGATGACTGGACGCTGTATGCAGGCAGCACCTGGACCCGCTGGAGCCGCCTCAAGGACATTACCGTGCAGAACAGTGATGTCAGCCCGCGTCTTGGCGGCTCGTTGAGCACCATTACCGAAGAGCAGAACTGGCACGACACCTGGGCCCATGCCATGGGTGCCGCTTATCAGTTGAATCCGCAATGGGTACTGCGTACGGGCTTGTCGGTTGACCAGTCGCCAACCAACAACACTAACCGTTCGCCGCGCATTCCTACCGGTGACCGTACCGCCATCAGCTTCGGTGCTGGCTGGACGCCGGTCAGTAACATGACGATCGACCTGGCGTACTCCTACCTGTGGGAAGACAGTACCAAGGTCAACGACAGCTCGGCTTCCAAGGGTGCCTACAGCTCTACCTACAAAAACAGCGCGAGCGGTTTTGGTACTTCGATCACCTATCGCTTCTGATTCGCGGGATGTGCGTTACCGGGAATGTAACGCACATCATGCTCAGTCAAGGCACCGCAAGCGGCTCGGCCTCGCCCGAAGCAAACACTGCCCGGGCATTGCTCTGCGGGCTGAATATTCCCGTCAGTAGCAGCATGGCTACCACCGCTACAACCAGAACCCACCAGGCACTGACAAAACTCCCCGTAAGTTCGCGAAGCCAGCCCGTCAGCCATGGCGAAACCGCATTGACAAGAAACCCCGCGCCTTGAACGAACCCTGCAAGCTGAGCGGCTTCGCTAGGTTTGCGGCAATGGTCGAGGGTCAGGATCAGGCTCAGGGCGAAACAGGCTCCCAGGCCAAAACCAATCAAGGCCACCCACATATGCGGCGACTCCAGCGGCCACATGACCAGGCCGATAAAGCCCAGCGCCTGCGCTCCCAGGCTGACCGCCAATAGCGGGCGTCTGTCGATGCTGCGGTGGGCCAGCGCCGGCATCACCAGCGCTGCGATGACCTGGAACACGGTCATGAACGCCAGAAGCGAGCCACTGTGTGCTGCGCTCCAGCCCATCTGCAAATAGTAGGCGGGCAACCACGCCACCATGCTCATATAGCCACAGTTGACGAGGCCGAAGTACAACGCCAGTAACCATGCGCGCCGGTTGAGCCACGGGCGCATGGCTGGCTCGCCCGCCGTTCGGGCACCGCTGGCAAAGGGCAATAAGCCCCACAGCACCAGCGCGACCAGAGCCGGCACCAGCCATATCCCCAGCCCGGCCTGCCAATGGCCAAAGTGGCCGGCCACCAACGGGCTGACAAGAGCAGCCAGGCCGCCGCCGGCCATAAGGGAGGCTGAGTACACCCCCAACGCCAGCGCAACCCGTTGTGCAAACTGGCGCTTGATCAGCGCCGGAACCAGCACCTGGATCAGCGCAACCCCGGCACCGCCCAACAAGGCCGTGGCCATCAGGGTTTGTGCCTGATCGGCAGACAAGCGCCACAGGCAGGCGCCCAGGATCATCGACAAGCCCAGGGCCACGCCACGGCGTTCACCCAGGCCAGCCTGCAGGCGTACACCGAACAAGGCCACCAGACCCATGCAGATCACAGGCAGGCTGGTCAGCCAGGCACTGCTCTGAAAACTCATGCCCGTGTCATGACGGATCTCAAGCAACAGCGGGCTGATGGAGCTGAGCAGCGGACGCAGGTTAAGCCCCAGCACCACCAGCAATGCCCAATTGGCGAACACCCGCGCAGGGTGTTTATCCAGGCTCATGGCAGGCTTTCCAGTCGCTGTAGATCTTGTCCATGGCCGGTTGGGGGAGGTGTTGTATCGCCAGTTTCTGCTCGCTCAACGGCAGCGCCAGTTGCTGGTAAATCGCTGCCGTAGACAACCCGAAGGGTTCCCCCTGCGGGTTGCTGGCGGCATACACCACTCGGGTGACGCCACACAGGTGCATGGCACTCAGGCACATGGGGCAAGGCTGACCACTGGCATAGATCACGCAACCCTCCAGGCGCGGGCCCAGTTGCTGGCTGGCAGCCCGTATGGCCAGGAGTTCTGCGTGTGCAGTCGGGTCCTGGCTGATATGAAGGGTATTGACGGCCTCAACGATCACCTGGCCGTTTTTGACCAGTAGCGCAGCAAAAGGCCGGCCACCGCCTGCAACGTTGCTGGCGGCCAGGACTACGGCGCGTTGCAGGTAAAACTCATCGCTATGCATAACAACTCCAGGGTGTGATTCAGTGCGCGCCGGCATCACGCAGCAACTGGGCGGTCACGCCCTGGCCGCGCTGCTGCGCTTGTTGCAGGGGGGTGTGCCCGTCGCTGTCGGGCAGGTTCAGGTCGGCACCGGCATTGATCAACTGGGTGATGATCTGCTGATGCGCCGGGCCGCCGTCGGAGAGCACGATGGCTTCCATCAGGCAGGTCCAGCCCAGGCGATTGACATGGTTCAGATCAACCCCTGCTGCGATCAGCAGGCGCACCGTTTCAACATGGCCGCGCTCGCAGGCCGGGATCAGGGCGGTGCCGCCATAGCGGTTGGTACTCTGCAGATCGGCACCGTGGGCCAGGGTCATTTGCAGGATTTCGTTACGCCCACTGGCACCTGCCAACAGATAGGGGCTGTCGCGCATCAGGTTCTTCTGGTTGACGTCGGCCCCTGCCTGGATCAAGGCCCGGGCGATTTCGATCTGGTTCGATCGGGTTGCCAGCAGCAGTGCGCTGCTGCCATCCAGCGCCTGGACGTTGAGGTCCGTGCCTTCGCTGATCAGTTGCTGGACCCTGGCCAGCTCGCCGTCACTGACGGCAGTGAGGAGTGTCTTGTCGCTTGCCATCACCGCTCCCATTATTAACAGCGCGACCGTCAGCAGGCCGCATTTGCGTGTCAGGCTGCCCATGCTTGAGCCCTCTTTTACATCCCGTGAAAAGCCAGTATGGTCAGCGCAGCAGGTATTCTGAAATTAAATATAGCCATGCCTTTAAGTGGCAATGTGAATGGTGAGGCGGATGCTGGATCCCATACTGTTACGCAGTTTTGTCGCGGTAGTGGACTGCGCCAATTTCACCCGTGCGGCGCAGCGTCTGCATCTCACCCAGTCGACGGTCAGCCAGCAGATCCGCCGTCTGGAAGACAGCCTTGGCTGCAGGCTGCTCGACCGCGAACAGCGCCGGGTGATTGCCACGCCTGAAGGTGAGCGTCTGCTGGCCTATGCGCGGCGCATCCTGGCGCTTGATCAGGAAGCCCGCGACGTGCTGTTCAACCAGGCCAGTGAAGGGGTGTTGCGCCTCGGCGTGCCTGAAGACTTCGCTGCCGAGCGCTTGATGCCGATCCTTTCGCGGTTCGGCCTGGAGCACCCGGGAGTGCGCCTGGAAGTCACCAGCGGGTTGGGCCCTGAACTGATGCGGCTTTATCGCCAGGATGAATTCGACTTGTTGCTGGTCAAGCAGATGGGGCAGGGCGATGATTGCCTGGCGTGCTGGCCTGAACCCATGTGTTGGGTCGACAGCCGTTCAGCACCCGCACTGGGGCGCGAGCCCTTGCCGCTGGTGGCGTTTCCGGTGGGCGGTTTGTACCGCAATGAAATGCTCCATCACCTTGAGGTGGGGGGATGGCGCTGGCGCATCAACTACTCCAGCGCAAGTCTGGCCAGTGTCTGCGCCGCCGTGGCAGCGGGCCTGGGTATCAGTTTGTTGCCGTTACGGGTGATCAGCCCGCAGCACTGGGTGATTGACGCCGGCAGCGGCCTGCCGGATATCCAGGGGGTATTTCTGGCGTTGTATGGGCAAAACGGTCTGAGCCATGCGGGCAAATTGCTGCAATGCCAGTTGCTGGATCTGTGCCAGACGCTTGCTAACGATGAGCTGGCGGGTGAACCACCCCGTCAAAATGCGGCCAGTTGAGTGAGAGTGAAAGAATTTGATCCTGTGATTCCAGAATGTTTGGAATTTATGGGTGATTATCTTGTGATGGAACATGACTAAAGTAGAGGTTTTACAGGTCAGGAGCTGATTGTCCTGAGCAGGCCAACGCCTTCACAGGAAAACCAGTCACTACAGAGGTCACAGGTTATGGATACCAAACTCAAAGCGTTGCTTGATCGCGAAGAGATTCGCAATCTCAGAACCCTCTATGCACATCACCTGGACAGCAACACTATCGACGCACTCGACGAAGTGTTCTCGGCAGATGCGGTGGTGGAGGTTACGGTCGGCAAAATGACGGGTATAGATGCCATCCGCAGCGGCCTCAATGATGCCTTCAAACTCTTCGATCGCGACCGCCAGGGCAGTTATCCGTTTCTGCATGCGATCGCCAACCACTGGATCACGTTGACCGGGCCGGATACCGCGCAAGGGCGTTGCTATCTGATTGATTTCGAGACCGCATCCAAGCCCGATCCGCACCCGCTGCTGTTGCTCGGGCTGTACGCCGACACCTACCGGCGTATCGATGGCGAGTGGCGCATCACCCATACCCGCCTTGAAGTGGTCTGGCCTGAGCGTGCCGCCTGATCCAGGGCAGGCTCTGAGGATTGCCCCATAAACGATGCGCCTCTATTCAGGGCGCATTTTTGTTTGCGCAGAAGATCAGCCCCGGGGCTGATTACCCCTCTATTACTGCATGGCTTTGCTATTGTTCAGCTGCAGATCCTTAAACGTTAGCCTTGGACGCCATAATGACGGGCAACCCATTTGACGGTATTCGCGAGTTTGTATCTGCGGCCCAGTCACTGAGCTTTACAGCGGCAGCACTGGAGCTTGGCGTGACAAGTTCCGCCGTTGGCAAAAGCGTGACTCGCCTGGAGGCGCGCCTTGGCGTCAAGCTTTTGCATCGCACCACCCGGCGCCTGATCCTTACCAGCGAGGGTGAGGCCTATCTGGCCAGCTGCCTGCGGGTAATGGATGAACTGGCCGAGACCCAGGGCTTTTTGACCACCGGCCAACAGGAACCTGTCGGTCGGTTGCGGATCGATCTGCCGGCGGCCTTTGGTCGCCGACATATTTTGCCGACCTTGATCGATATGGCGGTGCGATACCAGCAGCTCGATCTCTCCATCAGCTTCAGTGAGCGGCTGGTGGATATCGTCAATGAGGGTATCGATCTTGTGGTCCGAATCGGTTCATTGAAGGATGACGCTGACATAGTGGCCCGCAGGCTGGGCAGCCAGAGCCTGTTGATTTGCGCGACCCGTGATTACCTGCACAGGCATGGCACGCCCCAGGCACCGGCTGATCTTCTGCAGCATGACTGCATTGTCGGCTGGCGCAACGGCACTCGCAAAACCTGGATGCTGGTTGATGACAAGGGGCAGACCCACGAGCACGACGTGCGGGTCAAGCATGAGATGGGAGACGGTGAAATGTTGCTGGACATGACACTGGCCGGGGGCGGCCTGGCCCAACTGCCCACCTGGCTGGTGCAGACGCATATCCAGCAGGGGTTGCTGGTGCCCGTACTTGAGCAATATGCCGGCGCCGAGATGCCTATACACGTGATCTGGCCACGCACGCGCTACATACAGCCCAAGATCAGAATGGTCGTCGATGAACTGCTGGCACTGGCCCAACGCGATGCCGGGATTTTTCGCCCGGATCAGGGCGCGCCCAACCCCCAGGGTTCATGAGTGCAGCGCCTCAAGCACCCTACTTGAAGCGCTGCAGCTGAGTACCGTTACAGGTTCGGTGAGTGGAAGGGGTAATCGACATAGCCTTTTTCTCCGCTGTTGCCGTAGAACGTGGCGCGGTCCGGGGTTGCAATCGGCCAGCCGTTCTTCATCCGCTCCACCAGGTCCGGGTTGGCAATAAAAGGCCGGCCAAATGCGACCAGGTCCAGAGCACCCGACTCCAGTGCGGCTTCTGCCGACTCGCGATCAAAGCCGCCGGCGGCAATCAGTGTGCCTTGATACGACTCGCGAAAAGTCTGCGCAAAGCCTTCGGGCATGCGCTCGGCGCCAATGGTCAATTGATCGCTCAAGTGCACGTAGGCAATGTTGCGTTGATGAATGTCGCGAGCCACCGCGACCCAGGTCTGGGCTTCGTCATCAAACGGCGCCATGTCGAACAGGCGGCCAAACGGCGAGATACGCACGCCAACCTTGCCACGCCCGATGGCGTCGGCAACCGCATCAATGGTTTCCAGCAGCAGGCGAATGCGGTTTTCGATCGAGCCGCCATAACGGTCGGTACGGTCGTTCACGCCTGGATTGATAAACTGCTCGAACAGGTAGCCGTTGGCGCCATGAATTTCGACCCCGTCAAACCCCGCCTCGACAGCCCGGCGTGCAGCCTGCACAAAGTCATTGATGATCGCCCCGACTTCATCCGTCGACAGCGCGCGTGGCGGGCTGGCCTGGATCGGGCCCGGTTGACCGTGCTCGTCATAGGCATAGGTCATGGAGTTGGCCGCCAGCTTGTTGCTGGATGACACCGGCGCACCGCCGTCCGGTTGCAACGTGGTGTGGGAGACCCGACCGACATGCCAGAGCTGGGCGAAGATCTTGCCGCCGTCCTCATGCACGGCCCGGGTGACGTGCTTCCAGCCTTCCACCTGTGCCTGATTATAAAGGCCGGGGTTGAACAGATAGCCGCGGCCCTGGATTGAAACCGGCACACCTTCGCTGATGATCAGGCCGGCGCTTGCACGCTGGCGGTAGTACAGCACCGTCAACTCGTCAGGAATATCGTTCAAGGCGCGAGCACGGGTCATGGGCGCCATCACGACACGATTCTTCAGCTCCATTCCCGACAAGGTGTAGGGAGAAAACAGCATACTCATAGGGCAGGGACCTCCGGTGTGGGGCGCTGCGTGGCGCCAGTCCGGGTCAATATACGGTGATATTGATCCCGGATAATCGGCCCTGGATTCCAAACATTGCGGAGTTGAATTCCATAATTTGCGGGGTCAATTACTCAAGGACAGCTGGATCGCGGCGGATTTCTTCCCGTGCCATGGCTTCCCACAGGAACGGAAAGCCATTGGCATCGGTGCGCTCTCCAGTGGCGAGGGCAACATGGGCAGGGAGCGGCGCGCCGCCACCGAGTGCCTCGACATGCCAGGCCAGACGGCTACGCCATTCCAGTGTGATCGCGCGCAAATGGGCCTGGCGAATGCCATTGGCCACCACTAGGACACCGTGGTTGGCGAGCATGGCCCATTTCTGGGCCCCCAGTGCCGTCACTACGGCGCGGCCCAGGGCGGAGTCTTCGACTGTGCCGCGATACTCGTCATAGAGCACCGGGTCGCTATCGACCAGGGCGGAGGTCTGGTCGTAAACCGGCGGGATGCGCCCCGCGGCCGACCAGACGCCTGCCCAGCGCGGGTGGTTATGGATGACCACCTCAACATCATGGCGCGCGGCATGTAAATCCATATGCAGGTTGATGGCCGGGGTGATGTTCCATTCGCCTTCAATGACCTTGCCTGTCTGGTCAAGGCGCAGGATGTCCGAGGCGGTTACTTCGCCCCAGGTGAGTTCCCAGGGGTTGGCCAGATAAGTGCCATCGTCCTGCCTGACGGTGATATGACCTGCGATATGGTCGTTATAACCCTCTCGGTACAGCACCCGGCACAGCAGTGCTACGCGCTGGCGCGCAGTCAGTTGGGGCAGCAGCGCATAACGGCCTGGCCTGGGAATGTAGCGGGCCAGCAAGTCGTGATTAAGCTCATCCTTCATCATTCTGGTGTGCTCCTGTGCAGCGGTTGTTATCCGTGATTGATCCTTCAGCACTCACGCCGGCAAGGGTTCGCGGGCGAATACCGAGGTGCGCTGCATGCGCCGTTGGTGCGGTTGATAGTCGAGGATGGCGTTGTGCATCACGCTGCGGTTGTCCCAAAGCAGCATGTCACCGACGCGCCAGCGATGGCGAAAACCGAATTGCACGTGTTGGCAGTGCGCATGCAGATAGCTCAGGATCGCGTCGCTTTCAGAGGCCGCCATACCTTCGATATGGGTGGTGTAGGTCGGGCTCAGATACAGGGCCTTGCGGCCTGACAGCGGGTGCTGGATCACCAGCGGATGCAAATGCCTGCGGTTCATCTGCACGACCTCGACATAGCGCTCATGGCTGACGACGTTCTGGCGCAGGGCTGCCGTCATCGGCCCGTTCATGTCGTGCCAGGCGCTTAGGCCGTCGAGGTAGTGCTGCATGCGTGCGGACAGTCTGTCGTAGGCCGTGGTCATGCTGATCCAGCACGTGTCGCCGCCACAGGGTGGCAGGATTTGGGCGTGAGTCATGGTGACAATCGGCGGCCCGGGCAGGAAGCTCTCGTCGTGGTGCCACATGTCCGCCCGGTCACCCAGCCTGGAATCGATCACGGTGATCTGTTCAAAACCTGCGCCGAGGTTGGGATAGAAGGTGTGAACCTCAGGCTCACCGAAGTAGCGGGCTATGGCCAGGTGTTGTTCAGGCTTGAGCCATGGTGCGTGCAGTACCAGGGCTTCATGTTTGACCAGCGCGGCCTCCAGTGCCGCCAGGGTTTGCGGCTGAAAAACAGTGGCAGGGTCCAGGTCAAGCACTTCGGCGCCCAGGTGTGGGCCAAGGGGCTGGAGGGTGAATGGTGAAGGCATGGGCAATCTCCCGGCAGGCAGAAATATCCGATCTTATGGAGGGGTATCACTACACGTTTGGACGTTGTCCGAACGACCCAAAAGATCATACTGACGTCACCAGGGTTCAGATATTCGCATTCCGCGAGTGTCTGCTATTGCCTATAAATTATTGATATTTAAGGTAAAAATATGAAAGTCAGAGTTGTAGTAAATCCAGCGCTCGGATTTCCATGAACAATCCCGCTGATAGCAGCACCAGAGGCCAGATGCCTTCGCTGCGCAAGCGACCGGTGCAATCACGCTCACGGGCACTGGTCGATGCCGTTGAGCAGGCCTGCCTGCAGATTCTGGATGAAGCAGGGGAGGCGGCGCTGACGGTTGCCCGCATCGCGGAGCTATCAGGGGTCGCAGTGGGCTCGATCTACCAGTATTTCCCCAGCAAGGACGCCATTGTGGCTCTGCTGTACGAGCGCGTACTTGACGAAGAGTCCGAGCAACTTCTCAGGGTGCGGGAAAAGTTGGTTGGCGTGCCTCTGAAGTCGGCGCTGGAGCAAATTCTGGCCAATATCATTCGCGTCGAAACACGCTTGTTCAGGCTGAACAAGGTGTTTCATTTGCGTTACCACTCGGCCTTGCACCTGGGCATGTGGCGCGGGCCGTACACCACCACCGGGGAATTTATCGAAGCGACGTGGTTGCCGCTGTTGCAGATGTATGAGCAGGAGATCACCACGCAACATCCGGCATTGGCGGCTTACCTGCTCGGGCAGGGGTTGCGCAGTGTTATCCGCTCGGTATTGGAAGACATGCCGGAGCAGCTTGAATCCAGGGCGCTGCTCGATAGCCTGGTGGCCATGGCCATGGGTTGCCTGCGGCCCTGCACACCGGGTTGACTCAGTGTGTGCAGGGCCGGTTGACACCCAAGGTCAGCGGTCTACCCGCTGTTGCAAATGGGCCGGGTAACGCTCGCCGACAATCTGGATCTGCTGCAGTGCCGACTCGATATTCGCCAGATCCTGCGCGCTCAGTTCAAGATTAGCCGCGCCGGTGTTTTCCTCAAGCCGATGCAGTTTGGTCGTGCCCGGTATCGGCACGATCCAGGGCTGTTGGGCCAGCAGCCAGGCAATGGCGATCTGTGCCCGGGTTGCGTGCATGCCTTCTGCAATCTGACCCAGCACGTGCACCAGTTGTGCATTGGCGCGGCGGTTGTCTTCACTGAAGCGCGGTACTATCTGGCGAAAGTCGTCCGCGGCGAACGAGGTGCCGGCATCTATGCTGCCGGTCAGGAAGCCCTTGCCTAAAGGGCTGAACGGTACAAAACCGATGCCCAGCTCTGCGAGCAGCGGCAGGATTTCTTTTTCCGGTTCGCGCCACCACAGCGAGTACTCGCTTTGCAACGCGGCAACGGGCTGAATGGCGTGGGCCCGGCGAATGGTTTGCGCACCGGCCTCCGACAAGCCGAAGTGTTTGACCTTGCCTTCGCGGATCAACTGCTTGACCGTTCCGGCGACGTCTTCCACCGGCACGTCAGGATCAACGCGGTGCTGGTAAAACAGATCGATGCAGTCAGTGTTCAGACGCTTGAGCGAGGCCTCGGCTACGGCGCGAATGTTTTCCGGGCGGCTGTCCAGCCCCTGGGCTACATCGCCGTTCTTGAAGCCGAATTTGCTGGCAATTACCACGTGCTCGCGAAACGGCGCCAGGGCCTCACCCAGCAGCGACTCGTTGGTGAACGGGCCATACGCCTCGGCCGTGTCAAAGAAGGTCACGCCACGCTCGTATGCGCTGCGGATCAATGCGATTGCGCGGGTTTTATCCAGGGCGGGGCCATAGCCGTAACTCATGCCCATGCAACCCAGCCCAATGGCTGAAACTTCAAGGCCGCTTTGGCCCAGTAAACGCTTTTGCATTTCGCCGTCTCCAGTCGAACAGTGTGTAACCACCTTATATTGCTGTCTGAAGCTCAACAATATAGGGTTTGCTGTATGGCTTAGTGAGAGGAATTCATCAATGATCCGCCCAGACCTGCCGGGCCTGACTGCTTTTATCGCCATCGCCGAGCACCGCAGTTTCAGTGGAGCGGCCCGTGTGCTGGGGGTGTCGTCCTCAGCCCTCAGTCACTCGATGCGCAACCTTGAGGCGCGCTTGCAGATGCGCCTGTTCAATCGCACGACACGCTCGGTGTCATTGACCGAGGCGGGGGAGCAGTTGTTGCGGGGCGTGCGACCCCTTATGAATGACCTGACCAGTGTCATCAACGAAGTCACTTCTGAACGGATCAGCCCTTCGGGGTCGATTCGTGTCAGCGCATCGGAGTCATCCTTCCTGCCGTTGATCCGCCATGTGGTGCCGGATTTTGTCCGCTGTTACCCGCACATCAATATCGAGTTCGTGGCAGACAACCGACTGCAGGATATTGTCGGTGACGGCTTCGACGCGGGCATTCGCCTGATCGATGATGTGCCTCGGGACATGATCGCCATTCGCTTCGGCCCGGACTTGCGCTTCGCCGCTGTCGCCTCGCCAGACTACCTTGAGCAGCATCCTGCGCCGAAACAGCCGCAAGACCTCAAAGCCCACCGATGCATTCGCTTTCGCTTCACCAGTGGCGGGCTCTTTCGCTGGGATTTCAAATGTGCCGGTCAAAGCCTCAGCCTGGATGTGGAGGGACCGATCACCCTGGACAATATCAACCTTATGGTTGAAGCGGCACTGGCCGGTGCAGGCGTGGCCTGGGTGCCCGTGACCACTGTTGCCGAACACCTGCGTGACGGCCGTCTGATCAACTTGCTACCCCAGTGGAGCCCGAATTATTCAGGGCTGTGCCTGTACTACCCAGCCAACCGCCATCCGCCGATTGCCCTGCGGCTTTTTGCCCAGGCAGTGCGCGAGTGGTCGAGTCGGGTGGGGACGGATTAATCGGGATGGCGACCGGATTTCCCGCCGAAACCTGATGCCATGTTCTCTACGAATGTTGAATGCTGACGCTACAAGCAATGGTCAAGCGCCTGATATCAACTTCATTCATATCAGATTTATAGTTTTGCGAATTGCTCACTGTCGCAGTCGGGATGACCATGGGTGAACCCTCCATCAGCCCCAAGGCAAAGCCCTATGACAATCTCGACGGTAGCTGCACTGCAACTGGGTTCACACCCTGACGGCAAACACCAGACCCTGGAAGCGATCCTGGCTTATGAGTCAGAGATAAAGCATTCAGGTGCTCAACTGGTGGTCATGCCCGAAGCCCTGTTAGGCGGTTACCCCAAAGGTGAAATATTTGGCACTTACCTGGGGTATCGGTTGCCTGAAGGCCGGGAGACCTTTGCCCGCTATTTTGCCAATGCCATTGATGTTCCTGGCGCCGAGACTGCACAGCTCGCAGGCCTGGCCGAACGCACCGGCGCCCATCTGGTAGTCGGTGTTATCGAGCGCAGCGGTAGTTCACTGTTTTGCAGCGCGTTGTTTTTCTCGCCCGAAGAAGGCCTGGTGGGCAACCACCGCAAATTGATGCCCACCGGCAGTGAGCGGTTGATCTGGGGCCAGGGCGACGGTTCGACAATGCCAGTGCTCGACACCCCGGCGGGCAAAATCGGCGCGGCAATTTGCTGGGAAAACTACATGCCATTGCTACGTACCGCGATGTACGCCAAGGGCATCGAAGTGTGGTGCGCCCCAACGGTGGATGAGCGTGAAAACTGGCCGATTTCCATGCGCCATATCGCTCAGGAAGGGCGCTGTTTTGTGGTCAGTGCCTGCCAGATCCAGCCGTCGCCGCGTGAGCTTGGCATCAGCCTGGAGCACTGGGATGACGACCGCTTGCTGATCTCGGGTAACAGCGTGATTGTCGGCCCGATGGGCGAGATTCTCGCCGGCCCGCTGAAAAATGTCTCCGGCCTGTTGGTGGCACAAATCGACTCGGCCGAGCTGCTCAAGGCGCGTTATGACTTTGATGTGGTCGGCCATTACTCCCGGCCCGATGTATTTACCCTGCATGTCGACGAACGTGCAAAAACCTCGGTCAAATTCCAGCATTGACCTACGTCGCAACCGGGTACGCGGCCTCAGGACAGGCAGAACGAAGCCTCAACCAGTTCGATGATCAGCGCCTTGACCGTTTGCAGCGTGTTGTCGTGTTTGCTGCCCACCCGCATGCCGATTTCCAGGTCGTAGGAGGGCAGGGTGACAGGGCAGGGGAAGGTTTGCAGCGAACTGATTCGTTCCATGGCGCGTGCCGCGTGGGTCGGCACCGTGGTAATCAGGTCAGAGCCCGTCAGCAGGAACGGAACGGCCGCAAAATGTGAGGTCGAGACGCGAATGCTGCGCTTGTACCCGGCCGCATTCAAACCCTCGTCGACAATGCCGACAAAGCCACCCGAGGACACCAGCAGGTGCGGTCGTTGCGCGTAGTCTTGTGCTGTCGTGGGGAAGAGGGTGTGGGCATCGGCAATGCACAGGTAATTGCCCCGCCCCAGTCGATGCCGAGAAATCAGCGGTGACGACAGTCCGCCTGCAGATACCGCGATATCTATCTGATGGCGCATCAGCATGTCCTGCACCAGGCCACTGTGGGTCTGGCGAAAGATGATGCGCAAGCCGCTCAGGTGCTCATCGATCAGCGAGATAAGGTTTTTCCCCAAAGCGATTTCACTGTCATCGGACAGCCCGATGGTGATCGTCCTGCCTTTGATGTCCTTGCCGCCTACCGAAAGTGCCAACGCCTGGCGACAACGATTGAGTGCTTCGCTGATCAGTGGGGCCAGCTCATTGGCACGCATGGTCGGGCGCAAACCACGGCCGGTGCGTTCGAACAGGGGATCGGCATAGATCTCACGCAGGCGGGCAAGCGCCGCACTGACCGCCGGCTGGGTAACCCCAAGGCGAATGGCGGCACGGCTGGCGCCGCCTTCTTCAATCAAGGCGACAAACACGCGCAGCAAGTTCAGATCCACTGATTCGATATCAATTTTGTTCATATCAGATATCTTGATAGTTGATTGATTTATAGTATACCCATCCGCAGAATCCCCCCGACAAATACTTCATGAGCGTTGTGCACACAGGTGCATGGGCGATTGAGTCGGGTTGCGGATTTGGGAGCGTATGAAAGTTTTAGCCGTTGTTAAGTGGTCAGTGTGGGTGCCGGTTGTACCGTTGTTGATGTTCAGTGCGTTGGCTGTCAGGGCCGATGAACCGGTTGCGGTGCCGGGCATCGCTGCCGAGTCCTGGTTGTTGATGGATTATGAAAGTGGCGCGGTGCTGGCCCAGGCCAATGCCGATGCCCGTCTGGCGCCTGCAAGCCTGGTCAAGATCATGACCAGTTATGTAACCGGTTATGCGCTGAATACTGGCGCCCTGAGCACCAGTGATCGCGTGACCATCGACCACGATGCCTGGGCTGCGGGCAACCCGCACTTGCAAGGCTCCGCGCTGATGTTCCTCAAACCCGGCGACCGGGTGACGGTCGATGACCTCAACAAGGGGGTTGTCGTGCAATCCGGCAATGACGCCTGCATTGCCCTGGCCAATTACATCGCCGGCAGTGAGAACACCTTCGTCGATGTGATGAACGAACATGCCCGCGCGCTGGGTCTGAGCAATACCCGCTTCAAGACGGTGCATGGCCTGGCTGCCGAGGGTCAGTACAGCAGTGCACGCGACATGGCCTTGTTGAGCCGGGCGCTGATCAGCGAGATGCCCGACGAGTACGCTTTGTACAAAATCAGGGAATTCACCTTCAACAACGTCCGTCAGTACAACCGCAACCGGTTGTTGTGGAGCACCAGCCTGAATGTCGATGGCCTGAAAACCGGCAACTCCCGCGAAGGTGGATACAGCATGGTCACGTCTGCGATGCTCGACGGTCGTCGGTTGATTGCCGTGGTAATGGGGGCGAAATCGGATCGGCTGAGGTTTCAGGCAACTGAAAAACTGCTCAAGTGGGGTTTTCGCTCGTTCGAAACGGTTTCACTGGTCAAGGCGGACGAGCCCTTCATGAATACGCGGGTCTGGTTCGGTGAAACCCGCAGCGTGCGGCTCAATGCCGGCCCGCAATCGGCGATCAGCGTGCCCTACGGGCAATCGGGCGATGTAAGGCTCAGCGCCGTTCTTGACAGCCCTGAGCTGAAGGCGCCGTTGCAGGCGGGGCAGGTCGTGGGTGTGATCAATTATCAGCTCGGCTCAAGGCAGATAGCCGTAAAACCGTTGGTGGTCATGGAGTCGATTGCGACCGGCGGATTCCTTAGCCGGGCATGGGACTACCTGCTGTTGAAGCTGTACCAGTTGACCGGGGTTTGCTTGCGTTGCACCGCCTAGTGCAGCGCCATTGCAGGCAAACCCGTACAACCCGAACCGATTAAATTGCGAGTGAACCATGAACATTTACCTGCGCTGTATGCTGCCTCTGTTACTGCTGCTGAGCGCGAGTGCATGCACCACCACCGTGCCTGACAGCGCGTTTGTCTCGAGTGCCGAGGCTGACGCGTTCAACGAGCGCAAGCTGCAAGCGTTATCGGATGAGAGCGAGATGGCCAATGGCCTGGTGGTATATTTCGAGACAGACAGCTCGGCCATTGATCCACGCTATCTGTCCCGTCTTGCCTATGTGGCGAACTACCTGGTGAGCGAACCGCAGGCCGAGGTCTATATCGAAGCCCACACCGATGCCGCCGGCTCGCCAGAACAGAACGCAATCCTGGCCCAGACGCGAGCCGACATGATCGCCTACTACATCGTGAAATACGGAGCATTGACTGATCAGGTCAATACCCGGGCGTGGGGCGAGCAATATCCCGCCTGCGAAGGCAGCGAAGAAAATGAGCTCAAGTACAACCGGCGGGCAGTGGTGGAATGGATAAGCCATGGCTAAGCTGCTGGCATCGAACGTCATCGCCGGCTGTTAGTGGCTGTTCTTGAACGTGATCTGAAGGCAGGGATATGCAAAAGAATCTTCCATGTTCAGCGAGACGTCCTTTTTTCCGGTATGCGGCCGCAGCGGTCAGCGTGCTGGCCCTGTCGGTGACCACCGCTGTCCGTGCCGAAGACACCTGCAGCGCCCTGGCCGCCAGTGCCTTGCCCGATGCGACCATCACCGTGGCCGAGGCCATTGCCCCCGGGCAGTACCAAATGCCGGAAAACCCGCTGACCCGGCTGGCGAGTTTCTCCGGCATGAACCCGGCAGGGCGCCCCGCAGTCGGGCCCAACCCGGCCTTTTGCAGGGTTGCTGCCACACTCAGGCCCAGCAGCGATTCAGATATCAAGATCGAAGTCTGGTTGCCGCTCAATGGCTGGAACGGCAAGTTACTGGGTGTCGGCAGTTTTGGCTGGGGCGGAGCGATGATGTACCCGGCCATGCTCTCCGGGCTTGAGCAGGGCTACGCCACGGCGGCGACCGATACCGGACACGACAGCAGCACTGAAGAAGGCAAGGGCGGGCAGTTCGCCCTGGGCCACCCTGAAAAGCTGATCGATTATGCCTGGCGCGCCGATCACTTGATGACGGTACATGCCAAGGAGCTGATCAAGGCCTATTACGGCAAACCGGCCAGTCGGGCGTACTGGATAGGCTGTTCGCTGGGCGGCCTTGAAGGTCTGATCGAAGCCAGACGCTTTCCCGACGACTACGATGGCATCGTCGCCGGTGCGCCGCCCAATCCGCTGGTCAAGTTCAATGCCGCCCAACTCTGGCCCGGCTGGTTGCTCGGCCGCCACCAGGACTTGAACATGACCAGAGCCAAGCTCGAGATGGTCAGCAAAGCTGCGCTCAAGGCCTGTGCCTCACCGATTGGCCTCAAACAGGGCTTTATTGACGATCCGCAGCAGTGCACGTTTGAGCCGGAGCAATTGCTATGCAAGGGCGCCGAAACAGCCGACTGCCTGACCGCAGGCCAGGTTGACTTGATGAAGCAGCTCTATCGCGGCCCGATCAACCCGCGCACCCAAGAAGTTATTTTCCCTGGCGTGGCCAAGGGCAATGAACGCCTGCTCGGTGATTTCGTCGATGGCAAATCGTTCCCGGTGGCACTGGACCTGTTCAAGTACGCGGCTTTCCAGGACCCGGACTGGGACTGGACGACCATGGACTGGGACAAGACCGTGAATGAGGCTGTGAACAGGCTCGGGCCCTTGTTGCACGTTGACTCCAACCTCGCGGCATTTTTCGACCGAGGGGCAAAGCTGCTGCTCTATGTGGGCTGGAACGATTTTCATAACGGTCAGGAGCTGATCGACTATTACCAGTCACTGCTGCGAGATTCGGGTAAGGCGGCCCAGGCGTCAGCCCGGTTGTTTCTGATCCCGGGCATGGGCCATTGTTATGGTGGCGCGGGCTGTGACACCTTTGACAAGTTGGCCATTATCGACAATTGGGTAGAGCATGGCGTGGCGCCGCAGCGCATCGTCGCTTCGAAAATTGAAGACGGCAAGGTTATGCGTACCCGCCCGCTCTGTGCTTGGCCGCAGGTCGCCCGTTATGCGGGCGAGGGCGATATCGACAATGCCGACAGTTATGCCTGTGTCGATGTGACGCAATAGCGGCGAACAAAGCAAAGGGCCTGCATGAGATGTCCCCTGCAGGCCCTTTGGGTGCCTGGCGCCGGCGCTATTGCTCTCGCTTCAGCGGCCTTCCAGCAATTCCCCGGCCTGGTCCAGCAATGCCAACGGGTCCTTGGCCTTGTGGATATCCACCGACAGCAGTTGACGGAAGCGCCGGGCGCCGGGGAACCCCTGGCCCAGCCCCAAAATATGTCGCGTGATGTGGTGCATTGAACCACCAGCAGCTATGTGCGCTGCGATATAAGGCCGCAACAGCGCCAGCGCTTGTGCCCGCGAAATGACCGGGGCAGAACTGCCAAACAGACGTTGATCGACCTCGGCCAGAATGTACGGATTATGATAAGCCTCGCGGCCGAGCATCACGCCATCAAACACCTGTAAGTGTTCCTGGCATTGATCAAGGGTCTTGATGCCGCCGTTGAGAATAATTTCCAGCTCGGGGAAATCGGTTTTCAACTGCGCGGCAATGTCATAGCGCAGAGGAGGGATATCGCGGTTTTCTTTTGGCGACAGCCCTTCGAGAATGGCAATACGCGCATGCACGGTGAAACTGGTGCAGCCGGCATCACGAACCGTACCGACGAAATCGCACAGCTGTTCATAGCTATCGCGGCCGTTGATGCCGATACGATGCTTGACCGTGACAGGGATAGAGACCGCATCGCGCATGGCCTTGACACAATCGGCCACCAGCGCCGGATGTGCCATGAGACAGGCACCGATCATATTGTTCTGCACCCGATCGCTGGGGCAGCCGACATTCAGGTTCACCTCGTCATACCCTGCATCCTGAGCCATGCGTGCGCAAACGGCCAAGTCAGCCGGAACACTCCCGCCCAGCTGCAAGGCCAGAGGATGTTCAGACTCGTCATGACGCAAGAAACGCTCGGCATCACCATTGATCAGCGCGCCAGTGGTGACCATTTCGGTGTACAGCAAGGCGTTTTTGGATAGCAGACGCAGAAAAAAACGACAGTGGCGATCTGTCCAGTCCATCATCGGTGCAACAGAAAACCTCCGCGACAGCGCAGGCCCTGTGTTTAAAGGCTTTGAAGCAATATTCTGTACCATTTTGCTCTACGTTTTTGCTGCGATTTTAGGGGGTAAAAGGGCGTTTTTTGAGGTCGACTGGTACAATTTACCAATCAAAACAACAATTGTACCAGTCGATCATGGCCACTATCCGAGCACGCAAGCGCACCGACGGCAGCATCAGTTACACGGCACAAATACGCCTGTTTCGCGATGGGGCGCAAGTCTACCAAGAGAGCCAGACTTTCGCCCGAAAACAGGCCGCCCAAGCCTGGGTTCGCAAGCGGGAAGTGGAACTGGACCAGCCCGGCGCCATCGAAAGGGCCAATCGCGTCGGGGCAACGGTCAAGGAAATGATCGGACGCTATTTGCTTGAAATGGCCAAGGCTCGGCCCTTGGGCAAAACCAAAATGGGTACGCTCAACGTCATCAGAGAGTCTTATCTGGGCGAAGTGAAAGATCAAGACATCACCTGCCAGACGCTGGTGGAGTATGCAGTCTGGCGTATGAGCCCGGAAGGCGGCGCAGTACTCCCGCAGACCGCCGGTAACGATCTGGCGCACTTGGGCGCTGTACTTTCTATCGCCCGCCCGGCATGGGGCTATGCGGTCGACCCGCACGCCATGAGTGACGCCCGCAAGGTCTTGCGCAAACTGGGCTACAACATGCGCAGCCGCGAGCGCGACCGGCGGCCGACCCTGAGCGAGTTGAACAAGCTGATGGAGCACTTCGAGGGCATCCTGGCCTACCGCCCGTCCTCCATCAACATGCTCAAAATGGTCGCCTTTGCGTTGTTTTCAACCCGGCGGCAAGAGGAGATCACCCGTATCAAATGGGCCGATCTGGACGAGGAGGGCTCTCGCGTTCTGGTAAGGGACATGAAAAATCCCGGGCAAAAAATTGGCAACAACGTCTGGTGCCATTTGCCACCAGAAGCCTTGGCCATTATCCAGACAATGCCCAGGGCTCTGGATGAGATTTTCCCTTACAGCGCCGAATCCATCTCCGCTTCATGGACCCGAGCCTGCAAATTTCTCGGCATTGAGGATCTACACTTTCACGACCTGCGTCATGACGGCGTAAGTCGATTGTTCGAGATGGACTGGGACATCCCCAGGGTGGCCAGTGTGTCGGGCCACCGCGACTGGAATTCGATGCGCCGTTATACTCATCTGCGTGGGCGTGGCGATGCCTATGAAAATTGGAAGTGGTACCAAAAAATCCTGCTGGCGCCCGTAAAACTTGGCGCCAGAACCTTGAAGTAATTCAACGGCTACGCTGGGCGCTGTTGAGCTGAAGGCACTCCTTCATTGCTGCGGCGTGTTGCGCATCCAGATACTGGGCAAGGTCGGTGATATGCACGCCTCGGGCGCTTTTCTGACTCGCCTCCAGTCGGGTAATGGGAATCTTTATCTGGCCCGCCAGAACCTTGCGCTGGAACATGTCAGGGGTCAGGTGAGTGAAATAGTCTTTGCACACCTTCTCCAGCGGGATTACCACCTGACCATCATATTGGGCCATTAGTACCAAAAGCGTCTTCATATCGGGGATGCTCCAGCCTTATGGGTCTCTTGCATGCTGTTACTCCTCTGGTCTCAGCGATAAAGCGCTCTGGAACACCCAGCAGCGCAGGGTTTTGGGTTTGTCGAACACTGGATTAGCGGCCGCCTGCGAAGCGCGTACGGCGCTATAAGTAGCCTTATTGATGCCTACCAGCTTGTGGCTGCGCGAGTACTCCAGCAGCGGTCGCAGCATCTTGAGATCGGCCACGTTCTGGTGATGCTCGCGGGCCAGCTTCACAAACCCGTTAAGATGAATGGCGATCAACTTCGGGTCAGCGCTGTGGTTCACTTGCGGGCCTTCCCCCAGGCTTTCGAGGTACTCGTAAACCTCCCAGAACTCCGCTACCAGCGGGTGATCGGCGCTGATTGCCGACTGGCGCTCAAGGGCCATGGCCGTGAGCTGTTGCTGGGTGGTGGCCAGCTGGTTTTCATCCAGTGGGCACACCAGCCGCAGGCAATCGAGCAGGGCCAGCATCTGGCTGTGATTCTTGATAATCCGCTCCACGCGGATGTCCTTGAGCTTGCGCAGACGCTCCTCATGCATCACCACCCGCTCGGCAAACCTGGCCATTACCTGAGGCTCGGCACGTATGGCCTTGAGCAGAAAGTGGCTTAACTGCTCCACCGGGATCTGGTTCAGGTTGTCGGCGGCAATACGGCTCTCTGTGGTGACCACAGGGCGGGCAAAATGCAGTTTGACGATGCGGGTCAGGATCGCTTCAGACGCGCTGACAGCGGCGTTCTGGCTGATCGCAATCGTTGCGCGAAACGGCGGCTCGTAAGTCTCGTTGCCGCTGGTCTTCATGCCCCTGGTGCCCAGGGTGCCGCCGCCGAAAAGCTCCTTCAGTTCGTCCCAGTCAAAGCCCTTGGCATGCAGCTTATCGGGCTCGTTGCGGTCACCCTCGATCAACACCACCGGCATATTCGATACTTGGCCCATCGCTCGCTGACGGCCAGCGCGGGTGGATTTGGAAGGGTCGAAACCTTCCTTCTCCTGCCCCAACAGTTTCCACAGGAAGGTGAGCAGGGTAGTTTTACCGGCGCCGGCTTCGCCCGTAGCCTCCAGAAACGGAAACGACTTGTACTGCGCTCGGATCTGCTCCGCGAACAGCGAGCCAAACCAGAACGTCAGCGCCACCAGACCATTGGCCCCGAAGCAAGTCCACAGCATGGGTAACCAGTCCTCGCGATACTCCTTGGCATCACGCTGAATGTGCATCGGGTTGGATTTTTGCAGCGTCTTCAAACGCAGCTTGCCGAACTCAAAGTAGTCTTCTTTATTCACTTCGCAGACCACACCGTGACGCACCGCGATATCGCCGAACACGTAACTGCCGTGCTGCTTGCTGTAGCCGATAAAATCGATGGTTTCGACCGTCTTCAGGCCAAACAACTGCTCCTTCATAATCTTGTTCAACTGCTTGCTATTGCCGGTATAAAACGGCCCGGCGGCCATGCTCAACAGACGCTTTTTAAACTCCGGGGCCGTGGAAACCTGGCCTCCGGTAAACGTGCTTTTAACACTGGGGCCGTCATGCGGGAAGTCGATACGAAAGTAATACCAGGACTCATCTGTCACCTCGTTGCGCTGGAAGTACAACGCTTGCGGATAGCAATCAGCGATTTCAACAACGCCACCGCATTGGTGCAACGCTTTGTCCCGGCGCTGACGTTCATTGAGTTGCTGGTCTGATTCAAGTGCCGAAGACTCCAGTGCCAACATGGCCCGGTTGAACTTTTCCAAATCCATCGTGAACCAGTACAACCGATTGTCGAATTCAAAATGGAATTCGTGAAGCTCACGCCATTCGTACATCAGCGCACCTTTCTCGGCCGCGCTTTGCGCAATCAACAGTGAACCGTGATAACGGGCCAAGTTGATGTCTCTACTGACGCGCGCCGCTCGTTTACTCAGGTCGTCGATCACTACCCAGCGTTGATGCAGATCATTCCAGTCGAGTTTGCGGTTGTCCTGCTGCGGGATTTGCGCCGCTTCGCAGACATACCCAAGTTCGCGGGCCATCCGCACCCAGCGCTTGGTATAGCGGTGCGCCCCGGGCTCGTTATCCAGTGCCCAAATCAGCTTCGGCAACTTGCCGCCGCGATGGCGTGACAGCTCCTTAAGGGAGGCTTCAGGGAAGACATTCGACGACATGGCCGAAACCACCGCGATATCGTGATGCGCTAATGCGATGGCATCGAAAATGCCCTCGACTATCCACAATTCTTTGACCTCAAGCAGGTCGACACAAGGCGGGCACCACCAGGTACCTTTATAGCTTTCGCCTTGTTTAAATCGGGCTTTCATCTTGCCGAAACGGTGAGGGCGGTCGATCAGACGTTCCCAGTAGCCGCCTTTTTCCAAAGCAAAGCGCACCGTCGCGCTGCCGGCGTTGTACTGTGCCGAGTAAAACGAGTCCTGGGTAAACCAGCCCTGAATCCGCTCAAAGCGAAAGCCGCGGGCAAATTCCAAATAGGCGCGTGCCGTTGCATCAGGGTACTGATCAGTGGCCGGCGCACGCTTGCTCCAGTCGTCAAACAAGTCTTTATAGAGTTCTTTGACATGCCAGCTTTGCGAACATTTACCCTCACGCCCGCAAATGATCAGCCAAGGGTTGGCGTAGTGCGCATACAGCTCATTTTTGCCACACGCCGGGCACTTGCCACCGCGCAAGTAACCGGTGCTCGGGCGGCGTTTTAGGCCGTAGTGCTGCTCCAAACGCCGCAGCACCTCGGTGCGCAAATCAAGTGCCATATTCATCGAGTTGGACCATCCACCTCAAATTTCGGGTGCAGTTCACCCAAACCCATTGCAAACAGGTTGGGAGAAGGGGGTTTAAGGGTTAGGGCGTTACGAGCTGCAGTCGGCGGTTATCCGTTGCATTGATGATGCGTTCATAAATCAGATTGACCGGAACCGCCCACAGTTGTTATGAAAAAAATCACACCCGATCCCCCCTTATTTACCCCGCAAGATGCTGAACAGTGTGATTCACTGTCGCTGGACCGTGCCGCCGCCCGGCGTGCGCTCAATTACTACCTGCACGACCATAAGCCTGCTCGCCCCATAAGCACGGCCATATTTGCCATCCCGGACAGCGTCAATTCAGAAGCGGCTTTGGCCCAAGCGTCAGACTTGTTGCGCTGTGCGGTTGCTTCGGCGAGTGAGGCGGGGGATGGTTTGTGTGGGCCCGCGCGCGACCGGGTGTTGTCGGTCATGCACCTGGTGGAGCTGGCCAGGGCGTATGTCGATGAATCGCTGGACGGTGTGGCGATGCACTGATGAAGCACGCGCCTGGTTGGCGGCAGGCGCGTTATTCATTTTCAGATACAGGGATTCCAAATTTGCGGGTTCGAGCGTCTCGAGCATTACGCAGAGTGTATTGTTTGACAGCCGCAGCATCCAAACAGACTAAGTGATCAACAATGAAGAATCTTGTTCTATTCACCGCTTTGTTAGCACCTGCCGCCGCCATTGCAGAAGTATGCGATATGACCGAATTCAAAAAAATCGACCAGCACTATATCGCCGCCGCGCCTGACTGCATCGCAAGTAGAGATTACTCAAGCGTGTCATGTGCACGTATTGAAGAAATGACCCTGGACATATTTCAAGCCAGTGCCTCAATTAAAGCCATCGGGTGTGAAGACGCTCCTTATGAGGAAGACCCGCGACTTGAACCGCTCAGAAAGCAGGTGTTGGCGCTCGAAAATGCTGAAAGGCAGGCACAGAAATTGGAAGAGGAGAAGAAAGCCAAGGTAGTGCTGAAATTTGATAATGGGTCAGAGGCTTGTGCCCGGCTGATGAAAGATATTGGGCAAAAATACGACGTCACTGATCTTAAGCTGCTTGTAAACAGAGCTGACATGTCAGCGCTTTATCCGATCATGCCGTGTACTTACGAGGCCATACGGCCAACGGTGTATGGCAATACTCGAGTGATCATCGAGGCAGTTCTTAACCTGTCGAACAATCGGTACCAGATAAAAATACACTGAGGGCGACCTTGTCAGAGGCTGCCAATGGCTCTGCGTTACCAGTACTCAGGCTTGATGGCGGGCTTTTTGAGTGTAGGGACACGTGTGGGGAACTGATGACGGGCAAGTTCTTCAACCGTTACTACGTGACGCATCCAGTGTGAATGGGCTTTGAGAGATCCGGGGGGCGCTCGTTTGATACCTTCACGGTGCGGCAAAATCACCCCAATCTGCAGTTCTGGAAAGTCTTCTCGCAACGCTTGCAAGGCAGGAGTCATATCAGTGTCAGCTGAAACCAGGACGAGCTGCTGAATCCGCTCTTGCGGTTTCAAACCCGCCTGCCGGGCCGCAAGTCGATACATACTGATAGCGATATGAACGTCTGTTTCCTTTTCTTCAAGTTTCCAGATATCGACCTGATCGAGTCTGGAGGCTGGTGTTTTCTTGTCGATGAAGCGAGGTGCTTTACCTGGTTCCAATTGATGGCGCCCGTAAGTCACGCTGACACCCCGAGCAATCAGGGCGCGCAAGTAACTGTCTTGAGCTTCTTTAGAAAGGTTGCCACGGCTGGCAAGCGAGGGTTTTACACCGGAAGTGAAAAAGCTGACGGAAATAAGGGTGTTTTCAGGATGTTCGACACGAAGGATATGTGCCAGCAATGACGGAAGGTCGAGCCATTTGTACTCGGTGCCTGCGAGCAGGCCATAAAACAGGTTATATCCGTCTACAAAGCACGCTGTACGCAAGATAGCCAACCCCTAAAAACGAAAAAACCGGCGCTAGGCCGGTTTTTTCACCCCAACAGCCAGCGAACTGAATCACTGCGTACGGGGCTGAGTAGTGATCCAATAATGCCACGGTCAATGGCGATGTCAACGTTTCCAAGTGTGCAGATGTTTCTGTGTGTTTGAAACCGGCGCTGGTCAGGCGTGAACCGTATCCATGCAATTTGCGTCATGGCGTCAAGTGAACCAACAGCCCATCCCGAATTATCTCCAGATCCGACGCCGTAAACCCTAGCAATTGCCTCTGTTTGTATCGAACCTGCGGGGTATTGGCTTCGGGGCTGTCCCGTAATCCGTATTGATGCACTCGAGCAATCCGCTCCACTCGCCCGGCAAATCCTACAGTGATCGACTGCCCATCGCCCTTGGCCTTCAGATAGCTGGCCCTGGTCAGTTTCTGGAACATCTGGACCTGACGTTTGATCCGCCCCTCTTTGCCCCGCCATTTCCGTGGCTTGCGCACGGCGTATGTGCTGCCGTCCGGGTTGCGCTGCTGCTTGACCCGCTGCTGGTGGCTGCGGCGC
The DNA here is from genome assembly GCF_002269505.1 of Pseudomonas fragi. Lineage (GTDB taxonomy): Bacteria > Pseudomonadota > Gammaproteobacteria > Pseudomonadales > Pseudomonadaceae > Aquipseudomonas > Aquipseudomonas fragi_D. Next base: position 137,875 of record NZ_NQKQ01000012.1, read on the forward strand.
AGTTTCTGCGCCAATGACCGGGTCAGTTTGTTACGGGCAGCGGGCTCCAGTTTGCTGAGCAGCACACCAGCCCAGTCTTCCAGTGCGTCCAGGTCATTGGCCATCTTGGATCATCCATTCACCGTCAAGGCCCGTGCTGCCGGGGCGCCATGCGGGGTCGAGGTAGTTGGCGACCCGCTGCGGTTCGCCCGGATGTTTGACGGTGGTGTTGCCGGCAGCGTCTTGGCCCACCACAACACGTTCGGTCAACGGCAGGCGGATGCTGAGATCGACTTTGCTGTTGTCCAGCACATCCGCCTCAAATTTGATGCCCTGGGCTGACTTGTCGAGGTTTTCCAGCAGTTCGGACTGGTTGATGCTGATCCAGCCCAGCAAGGGCAGCATCACGCTGTCGGGGTGGCCGGCGTAGTCGGTGAGGATGATTTGCAGGTCGAAGCTGTATTCAAACGACAGGCTGGCGGCTGCGGTGCAGCGCACTTTGCCGTTGTCGATAAAGATCAGTATCCGCTCGGGGTTGTGCTTGAATTCGGCGATGGTGGCGAGAAGATGGGCGCGAAGGCTGTCGGGTTTGTTCATGGTTGTTCTACCTTACGGATAAAAAACTTTCTGGCCGCAGCGCGGGTGCCTTCCACACCAAGCAAACCGATCACACCGCCGAAAAAAGGGGCGGTGGTAATCGGTACGCCGATCAGGGCCAGGCCGTGGCTCGCGGTCAGTGCCAGGGCGCCGCACAGCGGTGCCTCAATCAACACGCGCCGCAATGTGCCGCCGCCATAGATGACCCGCAGAGCCGCGATAAAGAGGGCCAGGGCAGCGGCATAGAATGTTGGCCAGTGGTGTTCAAGCCAGGTGGCAAGCCAGGCCCAGGTGTCGGGACGTTCAGGCATGGGGTGTTTTCCTTTGTCCAAAGGGCTTGGGTTTGAGGTTCTGCTGCGGTTCAGTCCCATAGGTTCACCATTTGCCGTTGCGGCGCAGCGGGCTGGGCGTCGGGCAGGTTGACGAGGGTGCCGTGGGGTAGAAACGGGCCGTGGTCGGCCAGGCCGGGGTTGGCTTCCAGTACCGCCTCGGTTACGCCTGCAGTGCGTCCGTAATGACGCCAACACAGGGCGTCGACCGTGTCGTGTTGCTGGGCGCGAACGGTGGTGGTCATCAGATCAGCTCCACGGTGCTGCGGTTGATGCCGAGAAAGTCGCGCACGGCCCAGCGCAAGTCGCGGCGGTAGTCGTCGATAGTGGGGGTCAGTTCTTCGGCGTTTTTGTTGCCGCTGTTGGTGCTGTCGTAGGAGCGGTAGCGCTCGCAGACTTCGGCGCCGGCACCGGCTTCAATGGCGCGTCGGTACAGGTGGACCAGCACAGACACGTTCTGCACTTGTTCTGCAGGCACGTCGGTCAGTTCGCTGTAACCCGCAGCCTGTTGTAAGGCGCGCCAGTCTTTCAGTTCGCGGTTGAGGTTGATGGCGGCGGTGATGCACGCGGTTTCCAGTCGGGCCGGGGTGACGCTGGCGTCGATGCGCAAGGTGCCGCGCAGCGCGTCCAGATCGATGGACGGCCAGAACGGGTCGGTGTTGATATGGCCGCCGGGCGTGCTGCCGCTGGCTACGAATCCGCTCATGCGCTAGCTCTAAATAGGTCGCCGGTGATCGGGGCATTACAGGGCTGTATCCCTGATGATTTCCCTGTTCAGCTCCGAGCCGGCGGGGTGCGTGGGGACGCTCGGTTAACGGCGTCAGCTGTTTAGGCTGCTGCCGTGTGTTTTTTCAGAAGGCGCTCGGCGCCTTCCAGATCCTTTTTGCCGCCGCAGCCGTCGTGCAGCTCAATCGCTCGTTTGAGCAGATCGATCCCGGCTTCCAGCTGGCCCGCCTGACCTCTCGACTCAGCATCAATGCCGACCAGCGTGGCGCGCCCGGACGCCAGATAGAGCTTGGCGCGGGCTTGATCGGGCATGTCCTGGTCTTCGGTCATTTCGAGCGTGCGGTGCAGCACGTCACGGTCGAAACTGTTGTCGCCAGCCTTCTGTGCCTTGAGTGCGGCGCTGGCAATTTCTTCTGCGACCAAACAACCGGTGGTGCGCTCGAAGCGATCTGGCATTACCAGTTTGTGTTTGAGCACATAGGCCGCCAGATCCAGTGCGCCCGAGTAGTCACCGGCATCGATCCGCCAGACCATGACGGTGGTCATGACTTCGTCTTGGGCACCGTTGCCGGCTTCAAGCACGCCTTCGACGTAGGGGATGTACTCGGGAAGCAGCTGCAGCTTGAGCGCGGCCTTGCCTTCATTGGACTGGATCGACTTCAAGCGCAGCCGATCCTGTAGCAACTGGTTAAGTTGATGCTCGTAGGCGGTGGCACCCGCCATTGATTGCAGGGGAGGGGTTTTCGCCGATTCCATCGCTGCACGGGCGCGGCGTTGGTGGGCCTGGGCAAGGCTGAGGGCCATGGGTTAAGCCTCGCTCTCGGGATCAGTTTCAGCGGCGTCGACAGGGGTGATGTTTTCCAGCAGGCAACCCAGGCCGTAGTCCTCAACCACGTAGGCGTCATTCGACGATTCGTAGTTGCTGATGCGGTTCCATTCCGGCTCTTCTTTCAGGTAGCGGCGGCGGGCCATGAGTTGCCAGTAGACCGACAGGTTGGCGAAGGTGGTGATCAGCACTGCGCCTTCGGGCATGTAGGGCACTTCGTACAGCGGCAGACCGCCGACACGGCGTTGCGAGATGATCAGGTCGCTGGCCAGGGTGTTGGTGGCGTCCTGCTCTCTGTTGACCAGGGCCAGGAATTTGTCATGCACCAGTTCGCGCCCGGTCAGCACCACCAAACCCGGATTGCGGCGGTACCACGGGTCGAGCAACTGAATGGCGTCATAGACCAGGGCGTCGATGTTTTTGAAGTCGCCGGTTTTGCCGATGGTGATTTTGCCTTTCTCGGCACCTTCCTGAAGAACGCGGTCAGGGGCATGCACACGATACTGCTCAAGCCAGCCAATGTTGACGTCTTCCAGCAACGGGTTTTCGACGCGGTCGGTCTGCTCAGCAGCTTTGACGCCGTAGAAGCCGATTTGAATGCGGTCCAGGGCTTGGCGCTGGGCAATAGCGCCCGACAGACGAGTCTGGAAGTCCGGGAACTTGGCCCAGGCATCGAGCTGGCGATAGGTGACAAAGGTGTCGAAGTCGGTTTTCTCGGCCTTGTACTTGTCGCTCGAGAGGGTGCCGATGCTGCGGGGTTCGCGGGCTTTGACGTTGGTGTTTGTTCGGCCAGCAATGGTGCTGCCGACGCCCAAGCCGACTTTTTCGCCTTCCTGCTCATCAACGCCAATGATGTTGATTTTGCCCAGGAATTCGCTCGATTCCTGAATCTTGGTTTCGAGCTTTTGCTGGACGCTCGGGTCGACGTTAAACGTGGCGCCGGCAGACTCGACGCCGTTGAGTTTGGCCACTTGGCCAAGGTAGCCAGTAAAGAGTTTTCGTGTGTCGTTGCGCATGGGTGTCTCCGGTCGTGGGCAGGCGTGTGTGGGCCGTCAGGTCAGAATTCAGCCAGTGCCTGGCTGCCGCCGCCGGTTACCGGGGGGCGTGCGAGTTGGGAGTGATCCTGAGTGTTGCCGAGGGTGGTTTTGAGCGTGCTCAAGTCCGTGCTGAGCTGCTGCACTTGGGCGCGCAGCTCGGTGTTGCGGGTTTGCTCGGCGGTGAATTGCTCTCCGAGGCTTTTGCCATGTTCGGCAATGGCTTCGACGGCCTGGCCAATGGCGCCGAATTCGCTGTCGTCTTTAGCCTCTTTGCGTTTAAGCAGGTCTTGAACCTTGCTGAACAGCTGGGCGCCGATGCTGGGTTTTACTTCGACTTCTTCAAAAATGAGGGTGGTTTCAACCGCCTCGGTAAACATGGAAGTAGCGGAATAGTGGCGGTCCTTAAAGGGGCTGGATTCGGGTTTTTGCGCCGAGAAGGCCAGCACATCAGTGCCCAGGCTGGCCGGGGAGTCGGTCACTGCCAAACCGACGATGTAGGCCTCGCCGGTGTCAGCAAAGCTGTCGTCAATCTCGATGGAACTGTAGATTTTTTGCTTGGCCTTGTTCAGGGCGATCAGCTCGGGGGTTGGTTCGACCTGGGCAAACAGGGCCAGCTTTTTCTGGCCGTTGATATCGATCTCTTCGGTCTTGACCGCGAGCACATCGCCGTAGGCTTTGAACGGGCTGTCGGGCAGCAGGCTGCGAAAGTGTTCCAGCCAGATGCGGGCGCCGTAGGTGGCTGGGTTGAAGTTTTTCGCGGCCTGTTCCAGCCAGGCGCGCTTGATGGTGCGTTTGTCAGTAGTCGCGCCCTCTACGGCGACACAGAACCAATGACTGCGAAACTTTTTCATGCCGAGAATCCTCAGTGCGTGGGGGCGCTTTCCTGTGGGAAAAGATGCGCTGCAATGAGGGGCATGGTCGGGACGCGCGCGTGCTGCGGCAACGAGGCGCCCTTGTAAGGCTGGGGATTACAAGCGGGGCTGCTACTGAGTAGAGGGCGCGGGCGGCAGCATCGCGGCCATGACTACGACCGCTTTGTTACCCATGGACGCCCGCCGTCAATCCAAGTTTCTGTACTGGATGGGTTGGCGCATCTGTGAGATCGCCGAGGCTACGGGCGAGAAAGAGAAAACGCTACACAGCTGGAAGAGCCGCGACGAGTGGGATCGGGCGGATAACGTCGAGCGAATCGGTGGTGCGCTGGAGGCGCGGCTGGTGCAGTTGATCCTCAAGGACGGCAAGAACGGCGGGGATTTTAAGGAGATCGATCTGCTGCACCGCCAGCTGGAGCGGCAGGCGCGGATCGTCCGGTATCAGGGCGGCGGTACCGAAACCGACCTCAACCCGAACCTGGCCAAGCGCAACAGCGAGCCGAAGAAAAAGGCAGTCAAAAACGAGATCAGCGAAGACCAAATCGAGCTGCTGCGTGAGGCGTTTATTGATGGCTGCTTTGACTACCAGAAAGACTGGTACCGGGCAGGTAATCAACGTACCAGGGTCATTCTCAAAAGCCGTCAGATCGGTGCAACCTACTACTTTGCCCGCGAGGCGTTTCTCGATGCGCTGGAAACCGGGCGTAATCAGATTTTTCTGTCAGCTTCTAAGAATCAGGCTTACTTGTTCAGGGGCTACATTCTGGCGTTTGTGCGTGAGGTCTGCGGGATCGAGTTAACGGGTGACCCGATCGTGTTGCCCAACGGCGCCGAACTGTATTTTCTCGGTACCAACGCCCGTACTGCTCAGGGCTATCACGGTAATTTCTACTTCGATGAGTTCTTCTGGACTTACAAATTTGAGGAGTTGAATGACGTTGCTTCAGGCATGGGGTTGCACCATAAGTGGCGCAAGACCTACTTTTCGACCCCTTCGAGCATGGCCCATGAGGCGTACAGCTTCTGGACAGGCGAGCGTTTCAACAAGGGCTTGCCCGCCGCGCAACACACCAAAGTCGACGTTTCCCACGGCAGTCTGCAACACGGACGGCTCTGTGAGGATCATTTGTGGCGACATATCGTAACTATTCACGATGCGGAGCGGGGTGGTTGCAACCTGTTCAACATCGAAGAAATACGTCGTGAATACAGCCCACAGGCCTTCAACAACTTGCTGATGTGCGAGTTCGTTGACGACGGCGCGAGCATCTTTCCACTGGCCCTGCTGCAGACGTGCATGGTCGATAGCTGGGTGGAGTGGGCCGAAGACTACAAACCGTTTGCCTCACGGCCATTTGGCGATAGGCAGGTGTGGGTTGGCTACGACCCTGCCGAGACGGGGGACTGCTCGGGGCTGGTGGTGTGTGCGCCGCCGTTGGTACCAGGCGGGAAATTTCGCGTACTGGAGCGCCATCAGTTCCGGGGCATGGACTTCGCGGCGCAGGCAGCCTTTATCAAAAGCGTGTGCGACCGCTACTGGGTGACCTACATCGGTATCGATGTCACCGGCTTGGGCAGCGGCGTGGCACAACTGGTGCGCCAGTTCTTCCCCAACGTCACCACCTTTAGCTATTCGCCTGAAGTCAAAACCCGCCTGGTACTCAAGGCCTATGACGTGATCCACAAAGGTCGGCTGGAGTTCGACGCCGGTTGGACCGACCTGGCCCAGTCGCTGATGGCCATCCGTAAAACCGTTACTGCAGGCGGTCGCCAATACACCTACACCGCAGGGCGCAACGACACCACCGGCCACGCCGACCTGGCCTGGGCGCTCTTCCACGCATTGCACAACGAACCGCTTGAGGGGCAGACCGCTGCCAACACCGGGCGGATGGAGATATTTTGATGAATGATCAGCAGGTAGAGGGCAGAGTTAATCAGTCCATTCAGGCGTTTAGCTTTGGTGAGCCAACTCCGGTGCTGGGTGGTCGGGCGGTGTTTGATTATCTGGAGTGCTGGTTTAACGGGCGTTGGTATGAGCCGCCGTTGTCGCTGGACGGGCTGTCCCGGTCGGTGGGTTCCAGCGTGCATTTGCACTCGGGCCTGACCTTCAAACGCAATTTGTTGAGCAAGACCTTTATCCCGCACCGGCTACTGTCGCGGGCCGCGTTCGAGCAGTTCGCGCTGGATTTTTTGAGCCTTGGCAATGGGTATATCGAGGCGCGGCGCTCGATGCTGGGATCGACCTTTCAACTGAAACCGGCGCTTGCCAAGTACATGAGGGCAGGGCAGGACGGTCGCCATTTTTTGGTTCAAGGCTGGAAGGAGGAGCACGAGTTCGACGCGGGCAGCATCTTTCACCTGCGCGAAGCTGATCTGCACCAGGAGGTGTACGGCTTACCTGAATGGATTAGCGCGCTGCAGTCGGCGTTGCTCAACGAATCCGCGACGCTGTTTCGCCGCAAGTATTACGAAAACGGCAGCCATGCCGGATTCATCCTCTACATGACCGATCCCGCGCAGAACGAATCTGACGTCGATGCCCTGCGCAAAGCCCTGAAGGACTCCAAGGGGCCGGGCAACTTTCGCAACCTGTTTGTCTACTCGCCCAACGGCAAAAAGGACGGCATTCAGTTGATTCCGGTCAGTGAGGTCGCGGCCAAAGATGAGTTCAGTTCGATCAAAAACCAGACTCGCGATGACGTGCTGGCCAGCCTGCGCATACCGCCGCAGTTGATGGGCATCGTGCCGCAGAACGCGGGTGGGTTTGGGTCGATTCGGGAAGCGGCGCAGATATTCGTGGCGAACGAGCTGGAGCCGATTCAATCGCGCATGACGCAGTTGAATGAGTGGGTGGGTGAGGAGGTTGTGAGGTTTAAGCCGTATGAGTTGGCCCCCACTAAATGATAAGGGAGCCATCGATATTGAACTCAATAGAGTCAGTCGGCGAAAGCTATCTCGCGACCAGTAAGGTCAAAGTTTGAGATAGAGATTGCAAAGCGTTTAAACAGGCCGAAAAACTCATTCAGAGGCATCTCGAGGTCAATTTTGCGAACTTGGACAGGTTGACCCGATATAACTTCCTCATGAATGGTGTCGTACCTTCCACCAGTTGAAACTAGAGCGGTCACATACACCGGCTGATTTTGAAGCGTTCCATGAACTTCGCCTGACCACAGTTCGATGCCAATTAGTGTTTCATTATCTCTGATGAGGCCTTTTTCCTCTAAGTATTTAGAGAAATCTCGATTGTCGTGACGATCAGCTGCGGCGGTACCCTTTAGATCGTTGTACTGAACATCTGCGCGGAAAGTTTCGTGCCCCATTGCTCTATCTCCTTGATCTGGACTTTACCGCCTCACTGGCGTTTTTTTTTGCCCTCAAAAAGGGCCCCACGGAAGGCAGAAATTTAGCCGCTACTGACTAAAGCACTGCTGCTAGCGGTTGGAACATAGCAATTGCTGAAAAGGGCTGCAAGAGTGAGCGGGGGCGTTACGGAGCATGGCTGATCGCCGGTAGGCCAATACATATTGGCGTGATGAACCGAGAGTTGTCTTGTGACGATCGGGGGGGCGTGCTTCGCTACTCGGCGCGCGCCGTCGTCCCCCCACCTCGCCTGCGGGCTAAACAGCTCTTTTTTTCTGCGGTGCAGCACTTGTTGTGACGCTGGCTAGGGTACGGGCTGGGCTGGTGATCTGGGAAGTATGCTTAACCTGCGAATCGGCGGTCTCAAGGAACAAGTGCAACACCTGATGTAAGGTGTTGCCATGTCTACCCAATACAAACACTTGAGTACCG
>NZ_NQKQ01000013.1 GCF_002269505.1 Pseudomonas fragi
CAGCGGTAGTTCAGTCGGTTAGAATACCGGCCTGTCACGCCGGGGGTCGCGGGTTCGAGTCCCGTCCGCTGCGCCATATTTGTACAAATCAGGCTCGCCTGGTTTGCGATTGAAAAGCACCGAAGCTCTTCAATCACAGGTTTTAAAAGTTTCAAACGGACGCAAGTCCGAGCGATACGCAGCGGTAGTTCAGTCGGTTAGAATACCGGCCTGTCACGCCGGGGGTCGCGGGTTCGAGTCCCGTCCGCTGCGCCATATTTGCTTCAGAGCCCTTGAACTCTCTGAAGCTACAAACAAAGCGACCCAAGGGTCGCTTTTTTTGTGCCCGGGATTTTGTACGGTCCCAGTCACTGTGGGAGCGAATGCGGTTTCAGGCCGCGATCCAGGATCAGACGCGACAAACTGCCCGCGATTATCACCACTTGATGCACAATACGCCCCGTACCGTTCTCTTCAGGATCTTCAATGCTTATGTCATTTCCCGTGCGTGCCGTTGTAGTCGCCCTCGTGCTGGCTGGACTCGCAGGTTGTTCATCGAAGAAAACCGCAATCTACGAGCATGAGAATTTCGATGATTCCGGTACGTTCTCGCGCAATTACCCGGTGACCGACAAGGCTGCCTGCGAAGCTGCGCGGCGCGCCTTGCTCAGCCAGGGCTATATCATCACCAGCAACGACCCGAAAATGATCAGCGGCCACAAGAGCTTCCAGCAAACCGGCGAAAGCCATCTGGAAATCAGCTTCAACATTGTGTGTGCCGATGATGGCGGTTCTGAGCATCACGCCACCATGTTTGCCAATGCGCTGCAGGACCGTTATGCACTGAAGAAAGTCAACAACTCTGCCAGCCTGGGTGTCGGGGTGCTGGGTTCGGTGTCGATGCCGATTGGCTCCACCGATGATTCGATGGTCAAAGTCGCCAGCGAGACGGTGTCTTCGGCGCAGTTCTATGACCGTTTTTTTGGCCTGGTCGAAGTGTTCCTGCCCAAGCCCAAAGAAGTAGAAAAGGCCCCCCGTGCTCCTGAAAAACCCAAGCCTGACCTGGGAGTGCCCGAGGCTGCGCCGCTCAAGCCTGAAGTCAAGGCACAAGACCTTGCGCCAGCTGTTGTAGTTGAACCGGTCGTTGCCCCTGCAGTGCCTGTCGTGGTGCCGGTCAGCGAGCCTGTGGTGCCCGCGCCAGTTGCATCGCCGGCCGTTCCTGCCCAGGCCCAGCCTGCCCCTGTGAGCGAGCCCCTGGACGTCAAACCGGCCACAGTGGTACCTGAGCCGACAGCGCCTGCAATCGAGCCTGCAATCACCCCTGTACCTGCCATTGCAGAGCCTTCCACCGTTCCATAACTGTGCAGTAAATCTCAAAAGCTCTGCTACGTTTATTAAAGAGTCTTGACAGCGCCCGCGAAGGTGTCATTTTTCCTTCATGCGGGCGCTTTATGCTCTGGCACTTAAACGAACAGACTGAAAAGGGATGCTGCAATGGACGACTATCAGGAAGAGCTGCTTGAGTACCAGGCCTTTGAACTGGACCCGCTGGAACCTGCCGACGATGCAACCGAGCTTTGAGCCCGGTGCGGCATCAGGCAGTTTGGCGCTGACGACGCCGGTATTCTCCCGGCGTTTGCGCATTCCAGCGCTTGAAAGCCCGCTGAAACGCCTCGGCTGAGGCAAACCCCAACAAATAAGCGATTTCGCCGAAGGCCAGCTCCGTATCGCGGATATAGGTCATGGCGAGGTCGCGTCGTGTGTCATTGAGAATGGCGCGAAACTGCGTGCCTTCTTCGGCCAGCTTGCGGCGCAAAGTCCAGGTCGGCAGCTTCAGGCGTGCCGCCACTTCTTCCAGGTCGGGTTCACGGCCACCATTGAGCAATGGCCCCAGCAACTGCGTGATGCGCTCGCGCAAGCTGCGGGTGCGGGTCATTTGCTCCAGTTCGCGCTCGCACAGTTGCAGCAGGTAGGCCCAGGTGCTGGGGCAGTGTTGCGGGTTGCGCAGGTCGAGCGTGGCGTGGTTGAGGCGCAACTGGTTGGTTTCGGCACGAAACTGCAGGGTCGTGCTGCCAAGCGCGCTGTAGTGTTGCGCGTATTCGGGCTCACTGAATTCAATGTCGATGTGCTCACAGCTCAAGGGCTGTGCCGCGACGGCTGACAGGTGTTGCAACCAGCCACTGATGATCGAGTCCACCACAAAGCGGTTATAGGCGTTGTAAGGGCTGATGGAATAGAACCGCAGCCATGCCCCCCGGGCGTCTTCGTGCAGGCTCGACTGGCCGCGATAGTTGGAGCCGTACAGGGCCTCAAAACGGATCAGGGTGCGTGCAGCCTCACGTACAGTGGGGGCCTGGGCTGCGGTAACACCGGCCAGGCCGATCTGGCCCAGGCGGCTGAGCTGACCCATGCGCAGGCCCAGTGCCGGCTCGCCGGTCAAGACGATCGCCGCATGCCCCAGGCGCATGTAGCGCGGTATCGACAGGCGTGCCAGGGGCTGGGCCAGTCGGGCCGGGTCCAGCCCGAACTGCTCGAGGAGGGGGGCCGGGTCATGGCCGCAACTGCGTACGGCGTCGGCCAGGGCCTGGACAAATCCGACCGATAAATCGCCCAGGCGCATCGGCAGCGGTTTCATCATTCTATAACCAGAGGTTCAGCAGCCGTGCACCGCTGCCGGGCTGGTCCGGGCTGGTCTGGCCGTTGCGGCTGACAAAGCCCTGGCCGGTGCTGTGTTTGTCCCAGAACTTGCCGCGCAGGAATACGGTGACGCCCGCTTCAGCCGTGCTGATGGGCAGGCTGCTGGTGAAGGTCAGGCGGTGCCAGGCATCGCCTTCGGTGACTTCGCCTGGCTTGAGGCTGATCTCGCTGGGTGTGGACACGCTTTTGTAGCCGCCCCAGGGTTTGTCCCAAGTGATTTTACCGACGATAAATGCGGGCACGGCGATCAGTTGCGCACCTTTTTCGTTGAGGGTGCGGTAGTTCTCGGGGTACCAGCTGTCGCTGCCGATCAGGATGCCCAGACGCCCGGCCGGGGTATCCACCACATTCAGCTCATGGTCGGGGCCGGGCTGGATATAGCTTTGTTCTTCATAGGTGGGCAGCAACTGAAGCTGGGGCGTACCCAGTGCTGCGCCGGTGCGGTCAAACACCACGCTGCTGTTGTACAGCGGACCGTTGCCGGCCAACAGCTTGCCGTGCTCAATGCGCGGCTCCGGCAAGGCAATGCTGCCAGCCACCAGGGTTACCCCGAACTCCTTGGCCAGGCCGCCAAACAGCGTCTGGTAATCGGCAGCCATGCTGTCGGCCTTCATGCGCAGGTGAGCGTCGTTGACCCGGCTTTCACCGTCCGCGCGCAGCCAGGCGCCAGCAAAGGCCAGCGGGTTGCTAACAGCCAGCCAGCGCATTGCTTCGTTGAGATTGGCGGCTTGATACAGCTCGCTTTTTTCTCCGCGAAACATCAGCCAGGAACCGATGTGCTCCGGCAGCACCACGACAGTCTTGTCGTTGATCAGACCGGCTTCACGGGCGGTGTTCAGGTAGGCCGCCAGTTTCAGGTGCACCAGTTGCAGGCTCTGATAGTCGCGAGGGGACAGATCAGGCTCGATGCCCAGCAGATTGCCGCGATCATTATTGACGCCGTCATTGACCGCCAGCTTGATGCGCAGGTCTGAGAGGTAGTGGCCGACGTCCCTTTGTGTGGTCCACCAGGCATAACCGCCGGCAGCGGCGACGAGGGCAATCAGTAAGGTGCAGCCAATTAATTTGCGCATAGAAATAGAACGGACAGCTTTCAGCGGAATTCGGCCTCTAGGTTAGGCGGCACCTGTCGGCTTGCCAAGGGGTGGTGCGCATTTGGGTTAATAATTTGTAACTTTGGGTCATTGAGTGGGGTCGGTTGAGTCTTTACTGTGCCTCACATCAACGACGGGAGCCGCAGAGCATCCCGCGTTCCGTGATTTCGCCCGTTGTGGAGCCTTCTGATGACCGCCACTCGCTACCCGCATTTACTCGCCCCGCTGGACCTGGGTTTTACCACCTTGCGCAACCGCAGCCTGATGGGCTCGATGCACACCGGCCTGGAAGAAAAGCCCGGTGGCTTTGAGCGCATGGCCGCTTACTTTGCCGAGCGTGCCCGCGGCGGTGTCGGCCTGATCGTCACGGGCGGCATTGCGCCTAACGATGAAGGCGGGGTGTACAGCGGCGCAGCCAAGTTGAGCACGGTTGAAGAGGCCGAAAAGCATGTGATCGTGACCCGTGCGGTGCATGATGCCGGCGGCAAGATCTGCCTGCAGATACTTCACGCCGGGCGTTATGCCTACAGCCCGCGCCAGGTCGCGCCGAGTGCGATCCAGGCGCCGATCAACCCGTTCAAGCCAAAGGAGCTGGATGAAGAGGGTATCGAAAAGCAGATCAGCGACTTCGTGACCTGCGCCAAACTGGCACAAAGCGCCGGTTATGACGGTGTCGAAATCATGGGTTCCGAAGGCTACCTGATCAACCAGTTCCTGGCGGCGCACACCAACCAGCGCACCGATCGCTGGGGCGGCAGCTATGAAAACCGCATGCGCCTGCCGGTGGAAATCGTCCGTCGCGTGCGCGAGGCTGTGGGGGCGAACTTCATTATTATTTATCGCCTGTCGATGCTCGACCTGGTGGCGGGCGGCAGCGTCTGGGAAGAAATCGTGCAGCTCGCCAAGGCTGTCGAATCAGCAGGTGCGACCCTGATCAACACCGGTATCGGCTGGCACGAAGCGCGTATCCCGACCATAGCCACCAAGGTGCCGCGTGCGGCGTTCAGCAAGGTCACGGCCAAGCTACGCGGCTCGGTGAGTGTCCCGCTGATTACCACGAACCGCATCAACACCCCGGAAATTGCCGAGCAGATTCTGGCCGAAGGCGATGCCGATATGGTGTCGATGGCGCGTCCGTTTCTGGCCGATCCGGAGTTCGTCAACAAGGCGGCTGCCGGTCGCAGTGACGAGATCAACACGTGCATCGGCTGCAACCAGGCCTGCCTGGACCACACCTTCGGCGGCAAGCTGACCAGTTGCCTGGTCAACCCCCGGGCCTGCCATGAAACCGAGCTCAACTACCTGCCGACCATTGCCGTGAAAAAAATCGCCGTGGTCGGGGCCGGCCCGGCCGGATTGTCTGCGGCCACCGTGGCCGCAGAGCGTGGGCATGAGGTGACGCTGTTCGACTCCGCCAGCGAGATTGGCGGGCAGTTCAACGTGGCCAAGCGCGTACCGGGCAAGGAAGAATTTTTTGAAACCCTGCGTTACTTCAAGCGCAAACTGCAAACCACTCGTGTTGAGGTGTGCCTGAACACCCGTGTGGATGTGCAGCAATTGGTCGATGGCGGTTTTGACGAGATCATTCTGGCCACTGGCATCGCGCCACGTACTCCGGCGATCCCGGGCATCGATCACCCCAAGGTAGTCAGCTATCTGGACGTGATCCTGCAACGCAAGCCGGTGGGCGCCAGGGTCGCAGTGATTGGCGCGGGCGGGATTGGTTTTGATGTGTCGGAGTTTCTCGTGCATCAGGGCGTTTCCACCAGCCAGGACCGTGAAGCGTTCTGGAAAGAGTGGGGCATCGACACCGCGCTTGAAGCGCGTGGCGGTGTTGCCGGGATCCAGCCCGAGGTGCATGCACCGGCGCGTCAGGTGTACCTGCTGCAACGCAAAAAAACCAAGGTGGGCGATGGCCTGGGCAAGACCACCGGCTGGATCCACCGTGCCGGGTTGAAAAACAAGCAGGTGCAGATGCTCAACAGCGTTGAATACCTGAACATCGACGATGCAGGGCTGCATATCCGCATTGGCGAAGGCGAGCCACAGGTGTTGGCAGTGGACAATATTGTGATCTGCGCCGGGCAGGACCCGTTGCGTGAGTTGCAGGATGGCCTGGTTGCAGCGGGGCAAAGCGTGCATTTGATCGGGGGTGCCGACGTGGCGGCGGAGCTGGATGCCAAGCGGGCCATTGATCAGGGGTCGAGATTGGCGGCGCAGCTTTAACCCTCACCCCAACCCTCTCCCAAAGGGAGAGGGGGCTGGTTTGTGGTGTTGCGAAGACCTGCTTTTGCTTTTAGTTCCCTCTCCTTCCGGGAGAGGGCTAGGGTGAGGGGCTCTTAATGCACGATCTGGGCTAAAAACGCCTTGGCCCGCGGGCTTTTCGGGGCGTTGAAAAACTCTTCGGGTGGCGAGTCTTCGATCACCATGCCGCCATCCAGGAACAACACCCGCTCCGCCACCTGCCGGGCAAAGCCCATTTCATGGGTCACGCACAACATGGTCATGCCACTGCCCGCCAGGTTGACCATCACATCCAGCACTTCGCTGACCATCTCCGGGTCCAGCGCCGAAGTCGGTTCATCGAACAACATGATTTTCGGTTCCATGCACAACGCCCGGGCAATGGCCACACGCTGCTGCTGGCCGCCGGACAACTGACTCGGGTATTTATCAGCCTGGCTGGCAATGCCAACCTTGGTCAAAAAATGCTGGGCCAGTTCAATGGCTTTTTTACGCGACAAACCGCGCACCGACATCGGCGCCAGGATGCAGTTGTCGATCACGCTCATGTGCGGGAACAGGTTGAAATGCTGAAACACCATGCCGATTTCACTGCGCACCTTGCTTGCCTCGCGGGTAGGCAGCGACAGGTCGGTGTCGTTGATCAGGATACGGCCCTGCTCGGCGATTTCCAGGCGGTTGATGCAGCGGATCAGCGTCGACTTGCCAGAGCCGGACGGGCCGCACAGCACGATGCGTTCACCTTCGCGCACTTTCAGGTCGATGCCCTTGAGCACGTGAAAGGCGCTGTAGTACTTGTTCAGCCCGGCGATATCCACGACTACCTTGCGGGTGTCAGTGACTGGCGACACAGGATGAACGTAAGCAGGTTGTGCAAGCATGGTGTGTCTCCAGTGATCAGTGAAAACGCTCGGCGCTGTAGGGCGCAGGGTCGGTGAAAGGTTTTTCGCCGGTCATCATTTCGGCCAGCAGGCGCCCGCTAACCGGGCCCAGGGTCAGGCCATGATGCGCATGGCCAAAGTTGAACCACAGGCCCTTGTGGCGGCTGCCAGGGCCAATCACCGGGCACATGTCCGGCAGGCACGGGCGCCGGCCCAGCCAGGGTTCGGCATCCACACGCTCACCCAACGGGTACAGGCGCTGGGCGCGTTCTTCGCAGCGGCGCAACTGGATTTCGTTGATCGGGTCATCGCTGTCGGCAAACTCGATCCCGGTGGTCAGGCGAATGCCACCCACCATGGGTGCCAGTACATAACCGCCCACCGAATCGAGAATCGGGTGCTGCATGGTCTGGCCGTCTTTGGCCGCGTAATGCATGTGGTAGCCGCGCTTGATCGCCAGAGGAATGCGATAACCCAGCGGTTCAAAAATCTCCCGCGCTTGTGGGCCGAGTGCAACCACCACTTCATTGCCGACGATCAGGCCTTTTTGGCTGTCGACCTGCCATTGTCCGGCCGTGGCTCGCAGGCTGGTGGCATCGCCGGTGACAAAGGTACCGCCACGCTTTACAAACAGTTCGGCGTAACCACGGGTCAGGCCGCCCGGATCGCTGACGGTCTTGGGGTCAAGCCAGTGAATGCCACCGATCACATCGGTATGCAGGCCCGGCTCCAGGGCGTGCACCTGCTGCTCGCCCAGCACCCGGTAGTTGAGTTTGTACTCACTAAGGGCCGCTGCGTCGCGCTGGGCCTTGGCGAAGTCGGCCTGGGTGCGGTAAACCTCGATCCAGCCGCTGTCATCGATCAGAGCAGTGACGCCGGCCGGTTCGGCCAGCAGGTCGTGTTCGCTGACGCATTTTTCAATCAGCGGCAGCATGGCCCGGGTAGCTTTGGCCAGTGGCTTGGGGGCGGATTGCTGCCAGTATTTCATCAGCCACGGGCCGGCCTTTGGCAGGTGCTTGAGGCTGTAGCGCACGTCCGATTGCTGGTTGAGGCCATAGCGCAGCAGGCGCGAGATTTCCCGCGGGAACGAGTAGGGGATCACGCTGGCGCGCTCGATCAGCCCGGCGTTGCCGTGGCTGGTGCCGCTGCCGGGGGTGGCGCGGTCGAGCAGCACAACGTTACGTCCGCGCGCCTGGAGGTGCAGCGCAGTACTGACGCCGACAATGCCGGCGCCTAGAACGATAGTGTCGCAGTGCATAAACAAATCCTTAACACAGGGGCCGTGTTCGCAGCCCGAACAATGGGCCTACTGCAAGTGGCGGCCGAGGCGGCCTTCGATCAGTTTCAGGCTACGGCGCACCACTTCCACGATCAGCAGGTAGAGCACGGCGGCCCATAGGTAGACCTGGAAGTCGAAACTGCGCGAGAACGCCATCTTGGTCACGCCCATCAGATCGTAAATAGTCACCAGCGAGGCAATCGCACTGGCCTTGATCATCAGGATCAGTTCGTTGCCCAGCGGGCCGATGGCCACCAGCAGCGATTGCGGCAGGATGATCTTGCGAAAGGCGGTCCAGCGCGACAGATTCAGCGCCTTGCAGGCTTCACGCTGGCCCTGGGCCACGGAGAGAATGCTGCCGCGCAGGATCTCGGCCTGGTACGCCGCCGTGTTGAGGGTGAAGGCCAGCAGGGTGCAGAACCACGCATCGCGGAAAAACCACCACAGGCCCACGTCCTGCCAGAAGCCCTTGAACGAGCCCAGGCCGTAGTACAGCAAAAACAGCTGTGCCAGCAGCGGCGAGCCGCGGAAGAAGTACACGTAGGCGCCGGTAAAGCTGCGCAAAAAGCGATTGCTGGACAAGCGTCCCAAGGCAATCAACAAACCGAGCAAGGCACCGAGGGTAAAGGAAATCGCCACCAGTTTGCCGGTGACCAACAGCCCGTCGATAAAGCGCGGGCCGTAACGCTCCAGCAGGTCGGGGTTGAGAAACATGTTTTGCAGTTCCGCCAGGCTCATGGTTGCGCGCTCCGTTGATGGCGGCTGAAGTAGCGTTCAAGGAAGGCGAACAGGCGCCCGGAAATCGCCGAGAAAAACAGATAGCCCAGACAGGCAACGGTGTAGAACAGCATCGGCTCTTTGGTCACGCTCACCGCCAGGTTGGTCTGGCGCATCAGGTCCACCAGGGAAATGGTCGACACCAGCGAGGTGTCCTTGAGCAGCGACAACCAGTTGTTCGACAGGCCGGGCAGGGCGATGCGTGCCAGTTGTGGCAGTACCACCTTGCGAAAGGTGGTGAATTTGCTCAGGCCCAGTGCCGAGGCCGCTTCGAACTGGCCCTTGGGAATGGTCTTGAATGCGCCCAGCCAAATCTCGCTGGAGAAGGCGGCAAATACCAGACTGAAAGCGACCATGGCAGCGACAAAGGTATTGATCGTGACCTGAGCGTCGTAGCCCATCATGGCGAGGATTTTTTGCGCGGCGATCTGGCAGCCGTAATAAATGATCAGCAGCGTCAGCAGTTCCGGCAAACCACGGAAGACCGTGGAAAAGGTCGTCGCCCACGCCCGCAGCCAACGGTTTTTCGAGCGTGCCGCCACCGCTACGGCCAGGCCCAGGGGCAAGCCGATGGGCAGGCAGCTCAAGGCCAGGGCAATGGTCACCAGCGCACCGGCAAGCAACGCCGAGCCCCAGCCGCCACTGGCAAAAGAAAGAAGTGAGAGTTGATCGAGCATGCTCGAATCCCCGGGCAAAAGTGGGCCGAAGTTCAGCCACCGCGCACGTTACGTGCGCAGGGCAGGGTCATTGGCAGGGAGGCCCTCAAACGAAGGCAGGCGACTCAGTAAATGTCGAAGTCGAAGTACTTGCTGCTGATTTTCTTGTAAGTGCCGTCAGCCACGATCTCGTCCAGCGCCTTGTTAAAGCGCTCGCGCAGCACGGTGTCACTCTGGCGCACGGCAATGGCCGCGTCGGCATTGGTGCCGTTGACGTCACCGATGATCTTGCAGCAATCGTCGCTGGCCTTGTTGATCCATTCCAGCAGCGGGAATTTGTCGGCAATCACGGCATCGACGCGGCCGTTTTTCAGCTCGGCATTGGCCTCATCCAGCGTCGGATACAAATTGAGCTTGGCGCCGGCTTTTTCGTAATGGTCTTCGGCGTAGATGCCCTGTGTTGCAGCGCCCTGGGCACCGATGGTGCGGCCCTTGAAGTCGATCTGGGCGTCGGTGATATCAGAGTCTTTGGGCACGGCAATGGACAGCGGCGTGCGGTAGTAGTGATTGGTAAACGCGATTTTCTTTTTACGTTCATCGGTCACGATCATCGACGCCACGATAGCGTCGTACTTCTTCGCCATCAGGCCGGGAATAATGCCGTCCCAGTCCTGGGCAACGATCTTGCACTGCGCATTCATGCGTTCGCACAGGGCATTGGTGATGTCGACGTCAAAACCGGACACCGTGCCGTCAGAATTGGTGGTGTTGAAAGGAGGGTAGGCGCCTTCGGTGGCGATAGTCAGCGTATCGGCGTGAGCGTTGGCTGCAACGGCGGCCACCAGTGCACATGCACTTGCAAAGCGAATGACGTATTTCATCTAGCACCTCGTTTTATTGTTTTGATCCGGGTGAGGATGTGTAGCCCACGAACTCATTGTGTAAGGCCGCGGTTGCCTCAAGACGCTTTTCAACGTCGGGCCCCAGTTGTTTGCACACTTCATTGATCAACAGATGCACCAGCGACAGCATGGCCGCGGTGGATTCCCAGAACAGGTTGAATTCGGTGGGCACGCGAAACACTTCATTGGCGCTCTGGTCGGCCCAGTCGCAGAAGGTGTCAGTGATCAGCGTGACCTCGATTCCGGCCTCGCGTGCCTTGCGGCACAGCAACTGGGCGTGGCGTGAATAGCGGCGGGCTTCAAACACCACCAGGGCACAGTCGGCGGGCGGGCATAGCAGCACATCGGCATAGTGCCCGGCGGCGCCGTCAACCAGTTGCACGCCGTCGCGCAGGTATTGCAGCAAATGCACCATCGAAGCGGCGATGCCGCGCTCGGTCTGGAAGCCTGCGACAAACACCTTGCCCCGCGTGGCCAGGCGCTGGCTGACCGCACGCCACTGTGGCGTGAGGCTGTATTCGTAGACTTTGACCAGCGCCCCGACTTCCAGCTCGAAACTGCGCGGCAAGGCCTGCGGGCTCTGGCTCGATTGCTGGCGGAATTCTTGCAGGCGATCACCGACCAGCCACGGGCCATCGCCCAGGTCGTCCTTGAGATCGTTTTTCAAATCCTTGAAATGGCTGTAGCCCAGCGAACGGCAAAAGCGCCCGACACTGGATTCGCTGACCCCCAGTTTGCTGGCGATGTCGGCGGCGGTCTGAAAGGGCAGCTCGTAAAGATTGGCCAGCATATAGCTGGCAATCGCCCGACCCGAAGGTGCGGCGGTTGACAGACTGCTTTCAAGGCGTTGTTTAATCGGCTGGCTCACGACTGCTTCCTGTTTTTATTTCAGCGCGTTGCAGAAAGTGAATGTTTTCTGTCATTAAGTCAACAATTGACAGAGAACTGTCATCGAAGGATAGTTTGCCTCAGACAAAAATAATCAGATTGGAGCGCCAGAATGTCTTCCACGCAGTCGCTTTCCCTCGCCGAATTGACCGCCTTGCTGCAGCGGATTTTCGAGCGTCATGGCACATCCCGGCAGGTAGCCGGGGTATTGGCCGATAACTGCGCACGGGCACAGCGGGACGGCTCCTACAGTCATGGGGTGTTCCGCATTCCGGGCTATCTGTCGTCGCTGGCCAGCAACTGGGTCAATGGCCAGGCGGTGCCGGTTGTCGAAGACGTCGCTGCGGGGTTTATCCGCGTGGATGCGGCGGGGGGCTTTGCCCAGCCTGCGCTGGCAGCCGCCCGCGAGTTGCTGGTGGAAAAAGCCCGCAGTGCCGGGATTGCGGTGCTGGCGATTCGTAACTCTCACCACTTCGCGGCACTCTGGCCCGATGTCGAGCCGTTTGCCGAAGAAGGCCTGGTGGCCTTGAGCGTGGTCAACAGCATGACCTGCGTGGTGCCCCACGGTGCGCAAAAGCCCCTGTTCGGCACCAACCCGATTGCCTTTGCCGCACCGTGCGCTAATGGCAACCCCATCGTATTCGACCTGGCCACCAGTGCGATTGCCCACGGCGACGTGCAAATTGCTGCCCGCAAAGGTCACTCATTGCCTGCCGGTATGGGGGTGGACAAGCAGGGCGAGCCGACCGAAGACCCGAAAGCCATTCTCGACGGTGGCGCCTTGCTGCCCTTTGGCGGTCACAAGGGCTCGGCACTGTCGATGATGGTCGAGTTGCTGGCGGCGGCGTTGACGGGAGGTAACTTCTCGTTCGAATTTGACTGGTCGCAACACCCAGGGGCGCAGACGCCCTGGACGGGGCAATTGCTGATCGTGATCGACCCGAGCAAGTCCGGCGGTAACAGCTTTGCCCAGCGCAGCGCCGAACTGGTGCGGCAGATGCATGCCGTCGGGCTTGAGCGCATGCCCGGTGATCGACGCTTTATCGAACGTGCCAAATCGTTGGACGAAGGCATCCCGCTGGGGGCTGAAGAGCTGGCCAAATTGCGTGAGCTGGCGGGGTAACTGCTGTGAAGTCCTGTAGTCGCTGAGGAGCGAAGCGAGGCTGCGATGGCGTGGTGCGGCACTCCGACGCAGCCGTCGCAAAACCATTCAACGCGGTGTATCAGGTAGAACGCGACTGTACGTTTTGCGAAGACTGCGTCTTCGATCGCAGCCTCGCTCCGCTCCTCAGCGACGACGACCGGATTTTTACAACGCCAGAAACTGCCGTATCAGGTTGGGCGTGCACCCCGTCCAGCGCTTCAGGGCGCGGCGAAAGTTCGCCGGGTCGCTGAAATTCAGGTACTCGGCCACGGCTTCATTGCTCAGCCCCTTGATCTGATACAGGTACAGCGCCATATGCTTGCGCGCCTGATCCTGCTGGGCCTGAAAGTGGGTGCCGTGCTTGTTCAGCTTGCGCTTGAGGGTGGCCTGGCTCACGCAAAAATGCTGCGCCGTTTGCTCCAGGCTCGGTGCCTGCCGCGCGTTGTCGCGCAAGTACACATACAACCGATCAAGCAGGCTGGCGCGAAAGCCCAGGCCGTGCAACTGCTCCTGAGCCTGTTGATGGGCCACTTGCCGGGCAATGGCCGAGGCGTTGGGCCAGGGGCGGGTCAGGTATTCGCGGGGCAGGCGCATCATGTCCAGTTGGCAGCCAAACTGGGTGTTCTCGCCCAGATGTACCCAGTACTGCTCCACATAACGCGGTTCCGGGTGGCTGAAGCTGCATTCCCACGGCAGGCGCTCGCCGCTGAGCCACTGACTCATGGCCATCAGCGCCGTCATGCTGGCTTCCAGCACAAAACGCAATTGTTCCTGGGCCCCGCAACTGTCGAGCCAGTACACATAGGCGTATTTGTCGTCCAGCAACAGCCGCGGGGTGAGCAAGGGGCTGAGCAGGGCGCGGTGATGGATCAGGGTTTCCAGGGCCTGCTGCAGGTTCTGCGCCTGTTGCAGGGCGTGGCTGGCCGGACCGTAGTGCCCCGGCCACAGGCGCTGGCCAAACAGAAAACTGCTGTCATCGGCTTCAAGCAAACGTTGCGCGTTGGCGATCAAGGCAAAGCATTGCTGGGGGCTGAGGCGCGCGTGCCCGGCGACGATATCCTCGTAAAACAGTCCGGTACCGCGTAACAGGCGATGGCTGTCGATATCCCGCGACATCGCCAGATCAATCAGGGTCGCGGGTTGATAGTGGCCGGCAATAAATCGGCTGTCGGCTTCGTACCAGCGGCTGTCCAGGGTCATGCGCGTTTGCTCCGTGGCGGCTTGGCCCGCACCAGCGTCAGGTTCAGGCGCTTGAGCAGCTCATCGGGTGCTTCGTTGACTGCCATCACTACAGCGGTACTGGCCGACAGATAGACCCGCTCGCCATGTTGACGGGTTTTGTGGGCCAGGCTTTGCACGGCCTGTTGCAGCTCCAGGGCCAGCAGTCGGGCCTGGCTCTCGCCGGTATTGGGCAGCAACACCACAAAACGGTCACCGGCCAGCCTGCAGAGCAAGTCGTGGCGACGCAGGTTGAGCAGCAGCAACTGGCTGAGGGCCTGCAACACGGCATCACCTTCGGCGTGGCCGTAATGCTGGTTGATGGACGCAAAATCGTCGATATCCAACGCCAGCAGTGACAGCGGCTGTTGCTGCTCGATGCTTTGCGCCAGGCAGTCGCTGACCTGACGCTTGAGGTATTCGGCGCCGCCCAGCGGGGTCAGTTTGTCGAACAGCCGGTGCTCGCGAAATACCCGCTCGCGCTTCTCCATTTGCTGGTTGATTGCCTGCTGCTCGCGGTGCCAATGAAACAGGCCGATGGTCAGCAGAATCATGCCGATGGGCATGGGTGCCGACTCCATCCAGTGATCCCAGCCGATATGTTTGGGCAGGCGAATAAATTCGTCGAGCACATCCACCCACCAGGAAAAAAACATAAAGCACAGGCCGTACGCCAGGTAGTTGGTGACCCTCCCGGTGGGTCGGCTTTTAATCACCAGCCCCAGCCAGAACAGCATAAACAGGGCGGTGCCGCCTTCGCCGAGGATATCCAGCCAGTTCCACTCGCTGAAGGCTTTGGGGGTGCCGAAGGCCAGGTTGAGCAGCACTGCGGCATTGGCAGCCAGCAGCAGTAAACCCAGCTTGTAGCGATGGTGTTTAAGGATGTTTAACCAAGTCATCACAGTTCTACCCAAACCTATTGCCGGTCAGCAGAGCAGAGTGGTGTGACAGCTGTATGACGGGGCTTGCAGGTCGAATCAGCTCAGGTGTGTTGTGCAAAAAAAGTTAAACATGCGCACCGTTATTGTAGTCGCTGCCGAAGGCTGCGATGGGGAGCGTAGCGCCCCTGTGCTCATGGATAGAAAGGCAAGGCCCTGCGGGCCATCTCGCAGCCTGCGGCAGCGACTACAGGTTTAAGAGTTTTATGGGTATCAGGTCAAATCAGCTCATTTACCCCTGTTTTACCGCGTAAAACCCTCTGTTTCGGGCGTTTCGCCGAACACTGTCACAGCTCTGTCATCCGCCGACCCTAGCTTTCGCTCCCAAGTTGTCGGGCCATTTGCCCGGCCTGACGTGCGATTTTGGGGGAGCACCAACATGTACAAGTGTCGCAGCAAGGCGCAGTGGGTCGGCTTTACGGTCAGTGCATTGGCCCTGGCCATCGCCAGCGAGCGTTTGAGCGCCGCCGAGACATCGGCCATCGGTGCCACTGAACACGTCGAGGTGGTCGGTCAGGCCGTCAGCCTGGACAAGGCACTCAAGCAACAACGCAACTCGGACACCATCGAAAGCGTGGTGCATGCCGATGGCGTGGCGCAGTTGCCCGACGCCAACGTCGCCGAGGCCGTGCAGCGCCTGCCCGGCATCAGCATCGAGCGTGACCAGGGCGAAGGACGCTTTGTCAGCGTGCGCGGCCTGGGGCCGGACCTCAACAGCGTGACCATCAACGGTACGCTGGTACCGTCCCCGGAAAGCGCCCGCCGCGCCGTGGCCCTGGATGTGTTGCCCTCGGAGCTGGTGCAGTCGCTGTCGGTGATCAAAACCCTGACCCCGGATATGGACGCCAACTCCCTGGGCGGTACGGTGGACGTACAAAGCCTCTCGGCCTTCGACCATGACGGCCTGTTCTTCACTGGCAGCACCGAGGCCGGATACAACAAGAACAGCCACAAGACCAGCCCCAAGGTGTCGGGCGCCATCAGCGACCGTTTCAGCCTGGGCGACGGTGTCGACAACTTCGGTGTGGCCGCAGCCCTGAGCTGGAACAAGCGTGACTTTCGCTCCGACAACGTCGAAACCGGCGGCGACTGGGATTTTACCGATGGCGCACGCCTGAACAGCTTTGAACAGCGCGTTTATGAAATCAGCCGCGAGCGTACCGGTGGCGGCCTCAACTTCGATTACAAGCCCGACGACGACACCAGCCTGTACCTGCGCACGCTGTACAGCCGCTTTGAAGACAACGAAACCCGCAACTCCACGGCCTTTGAGTTCTCCGACCCCCAGGCCGAAGACGAGGTGGGCAAAACCAAGACCAAACGCAAGCTCAAGCAGCGCGAAGAAACCCAGGAGATCCAGTCCTACGTCTTCGGCGGCGAACGCACCATGGGCCTGTGGACCCTGAGCGGCCAGGCCGGTTACAGCGAGTCCAGCGAAGACAACCCGGGCGGCATCGCTGGCGCCACCTTCAAGGGCAGTTCGAGCATTGGCAACGGTGGTTTTTACGACACCGAAAAACCGCGGCCGATCATTGGCGCAGGTTTTTATGACCCGACCAACTTCAGCCTCGACAAGGTGGACTGGCAAGAGCAGCACACCAAGGACACCGAGAAAAACATCCGCCTGGACCTGGCCCGCGACTACGACGTGCAGGGCTATGCCTCCCAGGTCAAATTCGGCGGCAAGGTCAGCCGGCGCAACAAGGACAACGACCTCAATGCCTGGACCTACAAGGACTTTTCCGACCTGGGTTTCAGCGACGAGCAACTGAGCCTCAATGCGTTCAACAAGGGCAACCTGCACTACAACCTTGGTCAGTACGGCCCGGGCATCAGCGGCGGCGCGATCAAGGACCTGATTGGCGGCCTGAATCGCGACGACTTCTACAACGAGCAAGACTCGCGGGCCAATGACTTCAAGATGCGCGAAGACATCAACGCCGCGTATCTGATGAATACCGTCGATATCGATGACTGGCGCTTTATTGCCGGCATGCGCTACGAGGGCACCGAGTTCGAGGCCAAGGGTACGGGCGTGCGCGATGGCGTCTTTGAAGACCAGGACACCAAGCGCGATTACCACCACTGGCTGCCAGGGCTGCATGCCCGTTACCAGTTGGCGAAAAACACCCAGGTACGTGCGGCCTGGACCAACACCGTGGTGCGCCCGACCTTTGGCCAACTGGCCCCGGGATTTGTGATCGAAGACGACACGGCCGAGTTCGGCAATCCCGACCTCAAGCCGCTGGAATCGAGCAACTTCGACCTTGGCATTGAGCACTTCATGGGGCAGGCGGGCACGGTATCGGCGTTCCTGTTCTACAAGGACATCAAGAACTTCGTTTACAACAACGACCTCGCCGGCAGCGGCGAGTGGGTCGACTTCACCGAAGCCCACAGCTATGCCAACGGCGACAGCGCCAAGCTCTATGGCCTGGAACTGGCTTACTCGCAGAAGTTCGACTGGCTGCCGTCACCCTGGAACGGTTTGATCCTGGGCGCCAACAGCACGTTCAGCCGCTCCAATGCCAGTATCAAGGGCGTTGACGCAGCGACCGGAGCCAGCCTCAAGCGCGATATCGATTTGCCCAACCAGTCCAAGACCGTTGGCAACCTGATGCTTGGCTGGGAAGACGACAAATTGAGCCTGCGCCTGTCGGCCAACTACAAGTCGGACTACCTCTACGAACTGGCCGGGGTCAACGACAAGGCCCATGACACCTATGTCGATGCCCAGACCTTTGTTGACTTCAGCGCCCGCTACTCGCTGACCAAGAATCTGCAAATCAAGTTCGACGCCCAGAACCTCACAGACCAGCCGTACTTCATGTACAGCGGCAACAGCCGCTTCAACAACCAGTACGAAGAATACGGCCCGACCTACTCGCTGGGCCTGACCTACACCCATTTTTAAGCGCTGGGCAAATCACTGTAGTCGCTGCCGAAGGCTGCGAAGGGTTGCGCAACAACCCGTTCTCCAAAAGCTGCACGAGGCTTTTTCGCAGCCTTCGGCAGCGACTACAGACCAGGCCTTACCCCCATTTTTTATGGATTGCATTACCCATGACTTATTTGTTCAAACGCAAACCCCGCTTCCTGCCCTTGCTGGCCTGCCTGACCGCAGGCAGCGTGCAGGCAGCCCCCGATATTGCCACCCCGGCCTTGCAGCAATGGTCCACCAGCAAGGCCCAGGCCCTGGGTTTCTTGCCCAATGGCACGGGTGACGAACGCCTGGCGGCAAGCAAGCGTGAAGGCCTGCTGTTGCTGGATAAACAGGGCAACACCCTGAGCCGGGTAAAGGGCGCCTTTGCCGGGCTGGACAGCCGCGCACTGGGTGATCAGGTGCTGGTGGCCAGCAATGACAAGGACAAGCAGCAGGTCGCACTGTTCAACCTCGACCCCAAGAGCCATCAATGGCAGGCACCGTCCTATCTGCCTGCCCGGGACTATGCGGTGAATGGCGTGTGCCTGTACCAGGATGACGCCAGCAATATCTACCTGTTTACCGTGGGCGAAGAGGGCAAGGGCGAACAGTGGCTGGTGGCGGCTGACAGCCGGCGTTTGCCCGCGCCACTGCTGGTGCGCAGCCTGCCACTGCCGCCGCAGGCCAAGTTCTGCAAGGTCGATGACGGCGCGCAGACTCTGTTCGTCAACGAAGAGAATGTCGGTTGGTGGGCCTACCCGGCACATGCCGAGGCCGACGTCGAGCGCGTGCCGGTGGCGATGGTCGAGCCATTTGGCAACCTGAAAAAATCCGCCGGGGACATGGTGCTGGTGCCGGGCGGCATGCTCGGCCTCGATCCCGAGGCGGCACAATTGAATCTGTATCAGCAACAGGGCAAGGCCTGGGCCCCCGTGGCCAGCCTGACGCTGGCCGGGGTCACCGAGCCTGAGCATCTGGCCCTGCGCCAGACGCCGCAAGGCCTGCAACTGCTGGTACAGGACGGTGCCAGCAACAAGTTGTACGAAGGCGCATTGGCCTGGAAAGCCACACCGGCCAGCCTGCCCCCTGTGCTGGTCAGCGTAAATCCCGCGGTGCAAACCGAAGTGGTGATGAGCCAGGGCGATGCCGCCGATGACCCTGCCATCTGGGTTCACCCGCAAACCCCGGCCCTGAGCCGGGTGCTGGGCACCAACAAGCAGCAGGGCCTTGAGGTGTACGACCTGCAGGGCAAGCGCGTGCAGCATCTGCCGGTCGGGCGGCTGAACAACGTCGATGTACGGCCGGGCTTCGAGCTGGGCGGGCGCACTGTGGATCTGGCCGTGGCGACCAATCGCGATCACAACAGCCTCAGCGTGTTCAGCATCGACCGCGCCACCGGCACAGTGCAGGCCGCGGGCGAGATTGCCACGTCGGTTACCGACATCTACGGCCTGTGCCTGTTCAAGGCACCGTCGGGCGACATCTACAGCTTTGCCAACGACAAGGACGGCACCTTCGTGCAGCACCGCCTGTTCGCCAAGGGTGACAAGGTTGAGGGCGAACTGGTGCGCCAGTTCAAGGTGCAAACCCAGCCCGAAGGCTGTGTGGCCGACGACCGCAATCAGCGTCTGTTCCTCGGTGAAGAGGATGTGGCGGTGTGGGCGCTGGATGCCCGACCGGATCAACCGGCCACGCTGACCAGCGTGATCAAGGTGGGCGGGCCAGTGCATGACGACATCGAAGGCATGGGCCTGTACCAGACCGAAAAAGACAACTACCTGGTGATCTCCAGCCAGGGCAACGACAGCTATGTGGTGGTCGATGCCGAGCCGCCTTATGCCCTGCGCGGTACGTTCCGGGTGGGGGTCAATGCGGCGGCGGGCATCGATGGCGCGTCGGAAACCGATGGCCTGGAAGTGACCTCGGCCAACCTCGGCGGCCCGTGGAGCAAAGGCATGCTGGTGGTGCAGGACGGTCGCAAGCGCATGCCCGAGCAGGCGCAGAACTTCAAGTACATCCCCTGGACGGAAGTGGCCAAGGCGCTGCACTTGCCATAACCCGGTCATTTAAGACGCTTATAAAAATCCCTTTACTGGAGCAACAACATGCACGCAACCATGGAACATATGACGATCTGGGGCCTGATCAGCGACGCGAGTCTGCTGGTCAAGGGCGTGATGCTGATCCTGCTGCTGGCTTCGCTGTTGAGCTGGTTTCTGATTGTGCGCCGCAGCGCCATCCTGCGCCGCAGCGAGCGCGACATGGACAGCTTTGCCCAGCGTCTGCGTGGCCAGGGCGAGCTCAATGCCCTGTACCGCGAAAGCCGCGACGCCAGCCAGGAAGATGCGGGTGCCGAGCAGGTGTTTGTCGCGGCCTACAGTGAATACGCCCAGCTCAAGCAGCAGCCGGGTGTGGATACCGAAGGCGTGATGCAAGGGGTGGAACGGGCGCTGTATGTGGCCATCAGCGAGCAGGAGATCCGCCTGGAGAAAGGCCTGCAGTTTTTGGCGACCGTGGGCTCGGTGAGCCCCTATATCGGCCTGTTCGGTACGGTGTGGGGGATCATGAACTCCTTTATCGGCCTGTCCCAGGTGCAGCAGGCGACCCTGTCCACCGTCGCCCCGGGCATCGCCGAAGCCCTGATCGCCACCGCCATCGGCCTGTTTGCGGCGATCCCGGCAGTGATTGCCTACAACCGTTTTTCGGCCCGTGGCCAGACCCTGCTGACCCGCTACTACAGCCTGGGCAATGAAGTGCAGATGCGCTTGTACCGCAGCCTGCATGCCGGTTCGCGGAACATGTCCGCCGTCGCTTGAAAGGGAGTTTCAACATGCTAGCTCGACCACAGCGCAAACACGGGCCCAAGGCCGAAATGAACGTAGTGCCTTACATCGACGTGATGCTGGTGCTGCTGGTGATCTTTATGGTGACCGCGCCGATGTTGACCCAGGGGGTGAAAATCGAACTGCCGAAAGTGGCCAGTGAAGCCCTGGTCAATGACAGCCAGCAAAAAATCCTCACCCTGTCGGTCAAGGCTGAAGGCGGTTACTACTGGAACCTGGGCAGTGAACTGGACACCAGGAACCAGACCGACAGCGCCGTGAGTCTAGAAGAATTGCAGGCCAAGATTGGCCAGGTGGTGGCGCAGGACAGCAACACCCAGGTGTATATCCGCGCCGACAACGAGGCGGGGTATGGCAGCGTGGTCAAGGCAATGGCGGCTCTTCAGCAAGGTGGCGTGAGCAACTTGGGGCTGGTGACCGAGGCCCCGCAGTGAGTGCCGCGTTGATGCATGGTTCGATGGTGCAGGCGCAGCCGTTGCCGTGGACGCGGGTATGGCGTGATAGCCAGGCGCTGGTGGTCACTGTGGCCCTGCACAGTGCCGTGGTGGCTTTTTTGGTGCTGGGCTGGAGCATGGAGCAGTCGCTGCCGGAACCTGCGCCCTCGACCCTGAAAACCCGGCTGGTGATGCTGCCCGCCGAGCCGGTCGCTGCGCCGCCTGCGCCTGAGCCGCTGCCTGTAGTGGCGCCGCCGGTGGTGGAGGCAAAACCCGAGGTGGTAAAGCCTAAAGTGGACCCGCAGATCCAGGCGCGCAAACTGGAACAGGCGGCGCTGGCGCGCAAACGTGTGGAGGAGCAGAAGCTGGCGCAAGTGGAGCAACAAAAAGCCGCGCAGCAGCGCGCCGAACAGGTTGAGGCCCAGCGTCAGCAAGCCGTGGCGGAACAGGCCCGGGTTGCAGCGGCGGATAATGCCCACCGAGCGCAACAGGCCGCTGCGGCGGCGGATGTGCGTCAGTACCTGCCCATCAGCAAACAAGCCCCGGACTACCCGCAACGGGCACTGGACAAGGGCATTCAGGGCGATTGCACGGTGGAGTATTCGGTGACGCCGCAGGGCAAGGTCGACAACCCCAAAGTGGTGGGCAACTGTCACCCTGCATTTATTCGTCCTTCACTGGCGGCGGCGGCAACATTCCGCTATCAGCCGCGCATGGTCGATGGCCAGGCAGTGACGGTGCCGGGGGTGCGCAATACCTTTCACTACAAGATCCAGTAGCCGAAAGCCCCCTCACCCTAACCCTCTCCCGGAGGGAGAGGGGACTGACCGAGTTGTTGCTGGATTCAACTCATTACCGTCAGATTGGCGAATATCTGAAATATCCCCCGATCGAGCTCCCTCTCCCTCCGGGAGAGGGCTGGGGTGAGGGTGCTTCTGAGCTGATCAATATCAAAGCCCGTCTCAGGTTCCTGGCCTATGCTCCACGGGTTTTCAAGCTCAAGGAGATGGCCATGAATGCGCCTGCAACCAGCCCCACGCCGGCTACGGCAAAAGCA
The DNA here is from genome assembly GCF_002269505.1 of Pseudomonas fragi. Taxonomy (GTDB): domain Bacteria; phylum Pseudomonadota; class Gammaproteobacteria; order Pseudomonadales; family Pseudomonadaceae; genus Aquipseudomonas; species Aquipseudomonas fragi_D. The sequence goes on from NZ_NQKQ01000013.1 coordinate 21,955, forward strand.
AAACTCCCCATTGGTCTGGTGATAGCTGTCCTGGTCATGATCGGCATTCTGTTGCTGCCATTGCCTGCTGACCTGCCGGTGGCCGGCCATCGGATGCTGGCGATTCTGGCCTTTGCCGTGGTGGTGTGGATCACTGAAGCGGTGTCGTACGAAGCCAGCGCCATCATGATCACGTCCCTGATGGCGTTCCTGATCGGCATGGCGCCCACCCTGGCAGACCCTTCAAAGCTCTACGGCACCTCTGCCGGAATCACCATGGCCCTGACCGGGTTTTCCAATGCCGCCCTGGCACTGGTGGCGGGCGCTCTGTTTATCGCTGCGGCCATGACCCATACCGGCCTTGACCGGCGCATTGCGCTGGTGACCTTGTCGCGTATCGGCACCAGCACCCGACGCATTTTGCTGGGGGCGATTGCGGTCACCATCCTGCTCAGCCTGGTGGTGCCCAGTGCCACGGCGCGCAGTGCCTGCGTAGTGCCGATCATGATGGGGGTGATCCTGGCCTTTGGTGTGGACAAGCGTTCGAACATCGCAGCCGGGATCATGATAGTCGTGGCGCAGGGCACCAGTATCTGGAACGTCGGCATTCAGACGGCAGCCGCGCAAAACCTGCTGACCGTAGGCTTTATGGACAAGATGCTCGGTGCCCGGGTGAACTGGCTCGACTGGCTGATTGCCGGTGCGCCCTGGGCCATCATCATGTCCGCGGTGTTGTTGTTCGTGGTCCTGAAAATGCTGCCGCCGGAAAGCGACAGCATCCCCGGCGGCAAAGAGGCGGTAGAAAAATCACTGGCCGAACTGGGCCCCATGACCGGACCGCAGAAGCGCCTGATGGGCGTGTCGATCGCCTTGCTGCTGGCCTGGGCCACTGAGGGCAAACTGCACAGTTTTGACACCACCTCGACCACTTATGCCGGGCTGGTGTTTTTGCTGCTGCCGCGCTTTGGCGTGATGACCTGGAAAGATGTGCAGTCACGCATTCCGTGGGGCACGGTGATTGTGTTCGGGGTCGGCATCAGCCTGGGCACGGCCTTGCTGACCACCCAGGCCGGGCAGTGGCTGGGCGGGCAGGTGGTGGCCAATACCGGGCTGGATCAGGTAGGGCCGCTGGGGATCTTTGCGATTCTGGGGGCGTTTTTAATCTTGATTCACCTGGGCTTTGCCAGTGCTACGGCGTTGACCTCGGCGCTGCTGCCGATATTGATCGCGGTGCTGCAAACCTTGCCGGGCGAATTCAACCGCCTGGGCATGACCATGTTGCTGGGTTTTGTGGTCAGCTACGGTTTTATCCTGCCGATCAACGCCCCGCAAAATATGGTGTGCCTGGGCACGCAGACTTTCACTGCCAAACAGTTCGCCAAAGTCGGGTTGGTCGTGACGGCGGTGGGGTACTTGCTGATGCTGCTGTTTGGTGCAACCTACTGGAGCTGGCTGGGCTGGATGTAAGTGTGTGGGAGCGGGCTTGCTCGCGATTGGATCAACGCGGTTCACCTGACGAATCGCGTCGCCTGAATCGCGAGCAAGCCCGCTCCCACAAGGTCAGCTGCCGTTCTCGCTACGCCCGCCACTGCTGACTTCCGCCGGTACATCCTCACCCGCCATGCGTTTGCGGAACAGCGAAGTCCGTGCCAGCAGCAAGGTCGTCACCGGTACGGTAATCGACAGCAGGATCGGCATCAGCCAGGCATGCAGTACCGGGGTCGATTTAAGGGCGGAAAAGTACAGGATCGAGGCCAGGGCCACGCCCCATGCGCCAAGGGTCGAAGCCAGTGCCGGCGGGTGCATGCGCTGGAAAAAATCCTTGAGGCGCAACAACCCGATCGCCCCGCACAGGGCAAACAGGCTGCTGAGCACCAGCAGCACAGCCACCGGTATTTCGATCCAGAGACTCATTCGATCACCTCGCCACGCAGCAGGAATTTGGCCAGCGCAAACGAGCCGACAAAGCCGAACAGGGCAATCAGCAGTGCGCCTTCAAAGTAGGTGTCACTGGCGTATCTGATACCCAGCACCAGCATCATCAACATGGCCAGGATATACAGGTAATCCAGCGCCAGAACCCGGTCCTGGGCCGAGGGGCCCTTGAACAGGCGGATCACGGTCAGAACCATTGCCAGGCTGAAGATAAACAGGCTGAGCAGGATGGCATTGGTGAGCAGGGCACTCATTCAAAGATCTCCATCAACGGGCGCTCGTAGGCGGTTTTGAAATGTTCGATAAACGACGCCTCGTCATCCAGATCAAACACATGCAACAACAGCACGCTGCGGTCCAGCGCCAGTTCCGACCAGATGGTGCCGGGCACCACGGTGGTGATCATCGACAGGGCGGCCAGACCGTTGGCGTCGCGCAAGTCCAGGGGGATCTTGATAAACCGCGAACGTGGCGGATTATTGCCCGCGCGCAGTACACCCCAGGCCACGGCGATGTTGGATGCCACCACATCGCGGCCCACCAGAAAGAACAGCTTGAGAATCACTCCGGGACGGCGAATGCGCACTGGCAGCGGGCGCAGCGGCGCAAACATCAGCGGTGCCAGAATGGCCAGCGCCGCGCCCAGCAGCAGGTTGCCTGCACTCAGGGACAGGTTGAGCAACAACCACAGCGCCCACAGCGCCAGGGACAGCCAGGGGGCAGGGAACAGGCGCTTCATGGTTGCACCTCCTGCGCTGCCGCCCTGGCTTGCGGGCTCGGCACCGGGCGGGTGGCGATCACGGCCATCACGTAACGCTCGGGGTTGTTCAGGGTGTCGGCGGCGGCCTGGGTATAACGCAGTACCGGCTCGGCCTTGAACGTCACCACTACGCACAGCCCCAGCAGCAACACGATGGGCAGGCACTCGATGCGACGCAGTATCGGTGACTCACGTTCAAGGGGCGTCCAGAAGCGCTGGATGCCCATACGCGAAAAGGCAATCAATGACGCCAGCCCCGAGAGAATCAACAAGGCCAGCAGGCTCCAGGCCGCAGTTGAGATTGGCGCATCGCTGGCATTGCCCAGCCCCAACGGGTTGAGCAAGGCGTTGAGCAAACCGAGCTTGCCGATAAACCCGGACAGCGGCGGCATGCCGATAATCAACAGCGCGCAGGCGATAAAACTCAAGCCCAGAAAGGCCATCGTCCAGGGAATGATCTGGCCCACGACTATTTTTTGCTCATCGTCCAGGTTGCTGCCCCGCGGTGGGGGTATCGACTCGCTCAGGCTGGGCTGCGGCTCGGCATCATCTTCAAGCACCAGATCGGCAGAAGAGCGCGAGCGTTCGATCAACTCAGCCAGCAGGAACAGTGCGCTCAGGGCCAGGGTTGAACTGACCAGATAGAACAGTGCGGCGCTGGTCAGGTTGGGCTGGGCGAAACCGACAGCCGATAACAGGATGCCGGCAGACACCAGAATACTCAGGCTGGCCATGCGCTCCAGGCGCTGGGCGGCGAGGATGGCGATGGCGGCGCAGACGATGGTCGCCATGCCGCCGTAGATCAGCCAGTCACCGGCAAAGTACGCCGAGGCACCGGCTTGCCCGGAAAACAGCAGGGTCCACAGGCGCAGCACGGTGTAGATGCCCACCTTGGTCATGATCGCAAACAGCGCCGCCACCGGCGCACTGGCCGATGAATAGGCCGGTACCAGCCAGAAGTTAAGCGGCCACATGCCCGCCTTGGCCAGAAAGGCCACCGCCAGAATGGCCGCGCCGGCGTGCAGCAAGCCGCGATCGGCCTCGGGCACCAAGGGGATTTTCAGCGCCAGATCGGCCATGTTCAAGGTGCCGGTCACCCCGTAGATCAACGCCGCACCGATCAGGAACAGCGATGAAGCCAGCAGGTTGATCGAGATGTAATGTAGCCCCGCCGACACCCGCGCCTTGCCCGAACCATGCAGCATCAAACCGTAGGAGGCGGCCAGCAGCACTTCGAAAAACACGAACAGGTTGAACAGGTCGGCGGTCAAAAAGGCCCCGTACAGGCCCATCAACTGAATCTGGAACAACGCGTGGAAACTGGCCCCGGCACGGTCCCAGCGGGCCATGGCGAACAGCAGGGCGCAACTGGCGATAATGCCGGTCAGCACCAGCATCAAGGCGCTCAGGTGATCGACCACCAGGGCGATCCCGAACGGCACTTGCCAGTTGCTCGGTAGATAGACACCAATCGAAGCCGGGATCGCTTGCTCACGGGTCCACAGCAACAGCATCACCGAAATACCCAGACCGATCAGGGTCGAGATCAGGTTGATGCGCGCTTTCAGCGGACGGTGTTTCTCCCCAAGCAACAACATGCAGGCTGCGGTCAGCAGCGGCAGCAGAATGGGCGCGACAATCAGGTGCGGCATCAAATTCATTCTTTAGGCTCCCGGCCATCAACGTGGTCGGTACCGGTCAGGCCCCGAGAGGCCAGCAAGACCACCAGAAACAGCGCGGTCATGGCGAAACTGATGACGATTGCGGTCAGTACCAGTGCCTGGGGCAGCGGGTCGGTGTAGTTGAGCAAGTCCTGGGGCACGCCGTCCTTGATCACCGGCTCCTTGCCGATAAACAGGCTGCCCATGCTGAAAATAAACAGGTTGACCCCGTAAGACAGCAGACACAGGCCCATGACCACCTGAAAGGTTCGCGGACGCAGAACCAGCCAGGTGCCCGATGCGGCCAATACTCCGATAGCGATGGCAATGACTTCTTCCATCAGGCGGCTCCTTCTTTGGATGCAAGCGGGGGTTGCTGGGCGGGCAGCGGGGCCAGCTGATTGCTCGGGCGATGGGCCCTCACGGACTGGTGAGCCAGTGCCGTGAGGATCAGCAGGGTTGCACCGACCACCACCGCAAACACGCCGATATCGAAGAACAGGGCGCTGGCCACATGAATATCGCCCAACAGCGGCAGGCTGAAGTGGAAGGTATGGGTGGTCAGGAACGGGTAACCCAAGGGGATTGCGCCCAGCCCGGTCAGGGTTGCGCACAGCAGGCCGAAACCCATCCAGCGCAGCGGTCGCAGGCTCATCTGCGCCTCGACCCACTGCGTGCCGGCAACCATATACTGCAGGATAAACGCCACACTCATCACCAGGCCTGCGACGAAACCGCCGCCGGGCTGGTTGTGCCCGCGCATAAACAGGTACATGGACACCACAAAAGCGATCGGCAGCAACAGGCGCACCAGCACCGCCGGCACCATCATAAAGCCCAGTGCGGTATCGCTGGCGCTACGCGGGTTGACCAGGTCGGTCATCACGTCCTTGGCCAGCAGACGCTGCTGGGCAGGCAATTGCATGCTCTCTTTCGAAGGGCGGAAGCGGCGCAGCAGGGCAAACACGGTCAGCGCCACGGCGGCCAGAACAGTGATTTCACCCAGGGTGTCGAAGCCGCGGAAGTCCACCAGCATCACATTCACCACATTGCTGCCGCCGCCTTCAGGCAAGGCCCGGCTGAGGTAGAACGAGGAGATGTCGTTGGGCGTCTGGCGGGTCAGCATCGCGTAGGACAGCAATGCCATGCCACCCCCCACTGCAGTCGACAGCAGCAAGTCGCGCAGACGACGGACCTGGGCCTTGCGCAAGGTGCCCGGCAGGGGTGAGACCTCTTCAATACGCCGTGGCAGCCAGCGCAGACCCAGCAGGATCAGCACCGTGGTCACCACTTCAACCACCAGTTGCGTCAACGCCAGATCGGGCGCCGAAAACCATACGAAGGTCACGCAGGTCATCAGGCCGCACACACTGACCATGGTCAGGGCTGCGAGACGGTGGTACTTGGCTTGCCAGGCAGCGCCCAGGGCACAGGCAATCGCAATCAGCCACAGGGTGATAAACACGATCGAGCCCGGTATTTTCGGGCGGTCGCCCCAGCCCAGCCCGCTGTACAGCATCGGGATCAGCCCGGCGATTACGGCGACCAGAATCAACAAAAACAGCTGGGTTTGCAGGCGCTGGGTGCTGATGCGGCGTTCGATGCGCCGCGCACCGCGCATGATCACCACCAGGCTGCGTTCAAAGAAGCGTTTGCCATTGAAATACTGGATCAGTGGCGGCAGCGGGAAACGATCGAGCTTGAGCTGCTTGCGCAACAGCACATACAGCACAATGCCGCCGGACATGGCGATCAAACTCATGATCATCGGTGCATTCAGGCCGTGCCAGATCGCCAGGCTGTACTCGGGCAGCTCGCCGCCCACCACTGGCTGCGCCGCTGCGGCAAGCAGCGGGCCTACGGTTTGCGCCGGGAAAATCCCCACCGTCAGGCAGGTCAGCACCAGCAGCTCAACCGGTGCGCGCATCCAGCGAGGCGGCTCGTGGGGGGTATGGGGCAAGTTGGTCGCGGGCGGGCCGAAGAACACATCCACCGTGAAGCGCAGGGCATAAGCCACGCTAAACGTACCGGCGATCGTCGCAATCACCGGCAGGGCGATTTCCACCCAGGCCGTTGAATTGATAAACACGGTTTCGGCAAAGAACATCTCTTTGGACAGGAACCCGTTCAGCAGCGGCACGCCTGCCATGGAGGCACTGGCGACCATGGCCAGGGTCGCAGTGTAAGGCATGAGCTTGAACAGGCCGCTGAGCTTGCGGATGTCCCGCGTGCCGGTCTCGTGGTCGATGATCCCGGCCGCCATGAATAGCGACGCCTTGAAAGTGGCGTGGTTGAGAATATGGAACACGGCGGCAACCGCTGCCAGCGGGCTGTTGAGGCCCAGCAGCAGGGTGATCAGGCCCAGATGGCTGATCGTCGAGTAGGCCAGCAAGCCTTTAAGGTCGTTTTGAAACATCGCGCAATAAGCGCCCAGCACCAGGGTGCAGGCCCCGGCACCACTGACAATCCAGAACCACTCTTCACTGCCCGACAGCGAAGGCCACAAGCGGGCGAGCAGAAAGACCCCGGCCTTGACCATGGTTGCCGAGTGCAAGTAAGCCGATACCGGAGTGGGCGCCGCCATGGCGTGGGGCAGCCAGAAATGAAACGGGAACTGCGCGCTTTTGCTCAGAGCGCCGATCAGGATTAGCGGGAGCAGGATTGGATACAGGCTGTGGGCGCGGATCTTGTCGCCCGCAGCCAGCACTGCATCCAGATCATAACTGCCGACGACATGGCCGAGCAGCATGACCCCCGCCAGCAGACACAACCCCCCGGCGCCCGTGACCATCAGCGCCATATAAGCGCCGCGTCGGGCATCCGAGCGGTGGTGCCAATAACCAATCAGCAAGAATGAGAAGAGGCTGGTGAGCTCCCAGAAAAACACGATCTGGATCAGGTTGCCGGACAACACCAGGCCCAACATGGCCCCCATAAACGCCAGGAAAAACGCAAAAAAGCGCGGAACCGGGTCCTCGGGTGACATGTAATAGCGGGCGTACAACGACACCAGCGTGCCGATGCCAAGCACCAGCATCGAGAACAGCCAGGCGAACCCGTCCAGCCGCAGAACAAAATTCAGGCCGAGACTGGGCAGCCACATGAACTCTTCACGAATAACGCCACCATGGGCGATCTGTGGATAGAGCAGGGCTACTTGTACAGTACCGATCAATGCAATCAGACCGGCCAACAGTGATTCACTGTTACGTGCGTTGTGCGGCAAAACAGCCGCCAGACAGCTGCCGATAAAGGGCAGAAGCAGTAGAACTATCAGGGACATAGGCTTCTAATCTGCAGGAGTTTGTAAGCGATCATACGGGGCGGGCTGCAGATCACCAACAGCAAACCTGTGGCTGAATCCTACAAAGGCTGTCTATAACCTGTCTGGTTTACTACAGCTCTATCCCTATATAAGCGCTTCTAAGTAAAAATTCGTACCGGCTCTAAGCCTTGCAGCTTTAATCGCAAGCTTGATCACCTTGCTTGTCCTCAAGCGCTTCGTGCTTTTTACCCTTGGTTTTTAACTCACTCACGATCACCGCTGCAACAATCAATACTGCTCCCAACAGAGCAATAGCGGGCAAACGCTCGCCTGCCAGGCGCCCGGCGATACCTGCCCACACCGGCTCGCCCGCATAAATAAGCGTCGCCCGGGTTGGTGAGACGCTTTTTTGCGCCCAATTCATCGCTACCTGAATCACCGCACTGGCAGCGCCAAGTCCTACAGCACTGGCTAACAATAGCCATGAAAAGCCAGGAAGGGTCTCTTGTGTCGGAACAATCATCAAAAAGGCCAGAACCGATGCCGTACTGAGCTGCACCACGGTCACCCGGCGCACATCCACCTTGCCTGCGTAAGCACTGATCAAAATGATCTCAGCCGCTATGGCAATGGCGCTGATCAGCGTGGCGATCTCGCCCGGGCTGAAATCCAGCGACGCACCGCTTGGGCCGGACAGCAACATCAGACCGGTAAAGGCCAGCATGATCCCCAGGCTCGGCATCAGGCCGGGCCGGCGACCCAGCACCAGCCATTGCAGCAGAGGCACAAAAGGAACATACAGAGCGGTAATAAACGCCGACTGGCTGCTGGGAATGGTTTGCAGGCCGATGGTCTGCAAACCGTAACCGAGCATGATCGAGACCCCGATAAACATCCCGGCCTTGAGCTCGAACAGCGTGATGCCACGCAAACTTCGCAGAGAAAACAGCGCGACCATGGCCGCCGCCGCGGCAAAACGCAGGCCCACAAAAAACATCGGCCCGCTCGCCGTCAAGGCATGTTGCACCAATAGAAAGGTGATGCCCCAGACCATGGTGATCAGGATCAGCACACATTCGGCTTTACTGAAGCGGGAAGTAACTGACAGCAATCCGGGAAGTTTCAATGGCATTGAACCTTGCGTGTTACAGGAATGGAGACGCACAATGCGCCAAAGCTGGGCAGTATACTGCGCAGTCCCACAAGGTGAGCAATATAGTGCCCAAAGAAAATTCACAACGCGCTTCTGTTCTCCAGCACGTCAGCCAGAACGTACGACGCCTCAGGCTGCTCGCGCACCTGAGCCAGAGCGCATTGTCAGAACAGTCCGGGGTAAGCCGGCGAATGCTGGTGGCCATCGAAGCGGGCGAAAAGAACGTCAGCCTGAGCACCCTTGACCGTGTGGCGGAGGCGTTGAATGTAGCCTTTAGCGACTTGATACAGGCCCCGGGTTCAGGGGACCCGAGCCGCATCAACGAAGTGGCCTGGACGGGCACCCGGGTTGGCAGCAAAGCGGTTCTACTGTCCAAGGCCACCGCCACACGGGAAGTAGAACTGTGGGAATGGACCCTGGAGCCGGGCGAGGAATACCACTCCCAGGCGGATGCCGAGGGCTGGAGCGAACAGCTCTATGTATTTGAGGGCAGCCTGACCCTGGTGATGGACGACCGGACGCTGCAGATAGCGGCGGGGGAGTTCCATATGTACGCCAGCAACCGCCCCCATACCTACCGCAACGAAGGTGACGGGATACTGCGCTTTGTGCGCAACGTGGTGATCTGAAAACGGGTGCCTGAGAAATAACTAAAAATTATTAGAATTCAGGGGGTTGCCAGCTTCCAGCTTCTAGTACATAATGCGCGCCATCAGCCCGGGGGCAACTACCTGAAGTGCTGAAGAATCAAATGCTTGTAGCGATATAGTCGCAGTAACAAACTCTTGTTTTTGATGTTTCCACAGAAACTTCAAGCACAATTGGCCGAATAGCAAAATGGTTATGCAGCGGATTGCAAATCCGCCCACGCCGGTTCGATTCCGGCTTCGGCCTCCACATTCGAAAGCCCCGTAGACCTTGGTCTACGGGGTTTTTTATTGGGCGCAGGAAAGTGAAGTGTTCCATTACTTTGGGCATGGTGTTCCATAACTAATTCACTTTGTGGGCTTGGCGATGGCTCCGATACGCCGGTAAACCCGTTCCGTAATCCCTTCTTTTGAGTGCCCAAGAAGCGCGCTCGCCTCCGAAATATCTGCAATTTCCGACGCAGCCTTTGGCCTGATATCGCGAAACTGAAATTGCATGATCCGCTTTGCTTCCTCCTCAGATCCCGATGCTCTTGCCCTGTCAGCGGCAAGCAGGCGGGTGGCGTCCCAACGATTGCGCATCATTTGCCAGGACACCCGCACACCGCTTTTGCTGAGAATGAAATAAGGCGAGGTGTGAGCAGCATTGCGCTGCATGATTTGGTCAAGCAACAGCCCGAGACTGCTGCGGCCGATACTGGTGTTCAAGTGAATGCGCAGGCGCTTGCCCGTCTTGCCTTGGCTTACCAGCAGAAAATCCCCGGCCATGTCGTCGCGGCGCATCGCCAAAACATCTGCCGGGCGTTGCCCTGTCAAATAGGCTAAGTCCATTGCATCCTGAACTTCTTGTGGTGCGCAGCCATAAACGGCTGCCCATACTTCGTCATTGGCGTAATAGTCCCTGGGCTTCTCTTTGTTCTTGCGAACACCAAGGCACGGATTCTCCTGTCGAGTTAATCCCCACTCCCTGGCAATGTTGAATACATGCGAGAGCAAAGCGAGCTCTCTATTGGCTCGAGTCTTGGCAGATCGGGCATCGCGGTATTGGGCGACCATAGACGGCGATATCGCATCAATAGGCGCATCATCAAATACCGCTCTCAGCTGGCGAAGTTCGGCGGCATTGTCTTTTTGCGTCCTTGGGGCTTTCTTGGGAATGATGTCTCTGGCGTATCGATCAAATATGCCTCTCATTACAAGCAGGTCTAAAGGTTTTTCTTTCGACTCCAGTTCGGCCCACTTCATACGGGCCTGGTTAATATCTTTGCCCAGCGGAATGTCATGGCCCGTTGCATCGCGGTAATAGTAAGCCGTCCACACTTTCCCGTTTTTACGCAGGCGCGTGCGCTGATACATCCTTGGCGGCAGGTGTTGGTTTTCAGTTTTGCGAGGGCGCATTTCAACTTACTCGAGAAAAGTCAGGGGTCCAGATAGGGGCTGGTGGTGAGGGTTGGGCTGCTAGCGTTGGCGAAATTATTCCGAGCTTCATACGGGCGAACATCCGGCCAACGAGAGGGCGACCACCGCGACTTTCGATAAAGACCCAGTTGCGAGCCTTGAGCCATTGACGCTGGTAGCCGCGGTGTTTGTAGCCGGTAAGGTCGGCCAGCTCTTCCTCTGAGAGGATTTCAGTTTCCATGCGCGTATCTCCATGCCGCCGCGCTGGGCGGAAGAAGGTTGATGGGATCAGAGAGTCAGTACATGGCCGAATGGCACGCGGAACCTTGAAGCGTTGCGGTGGCCACCGCCTCCGTACTGGTTGGCGATTTCCGAAACATCCATTCCTTCATCAGTGCTGCGCAGGCTGAACACTCGTCCAGTCGGCGTATCCCAATAGCAGGCTGCAAATGGTTCGCCCTGGGCCATTAAGTGGCCAGCATCGCTGGTCAGTGTGTAAGGTAGGGATGCGACAGGTACGTCGAAACCTCCGATCAGCAACCTTCGCTTTGTCACGCCAACCAACTCTGCTACATCCTTGTGATGCTTGCGCTCAATTGCGGCCCCATCGGATACCAGGGTGAGTACATCAGCGGCCATTAGTTGGTCCCATACTTCAAAGTCGTAGGGGTAGCTGAACAGATTGGCTTGGATCTCCCGCGTTCCTTCAAGCTTGAACAGCCAAAGGTCGCGATCTTCGATGTGCCGCAGTAACTGAGGGGGCTCTTGGCCAGGGAAGTAGTGATCCCACGCGAGCATTGCTCCGCTTCGGTTCATATCGAAACAGCAGGCGATCGATGGGCCGTTTTGAGAGTTAGCCATGGCGTGCGCTGTTTTCCAGCCGAGCAGTGGGGTTCCGTCATCGCGACGTTTATCTTCTTCAATGCCTGCGTGGAATAGCTCAAAGCGCCCCAAGTCTTCGGCCGCACTTTTGTGATGGTCGAGCACGATTATGCTTTTCGCTCTCCACGCGAGCTCCGCCAGTACGTCGTACTTGTAGCTGAAGTCGACGAGAACAACGTCTTTTCCAGCTACATCCGGTGGCTCTTGGCCGTAGACACCAGGTACAAACTCGACATTGGCGCCAAGGGCTTTGCGTACAACCCAGGCAGCGCCAAAACCATCAGCGCAGTTGCCGTGATAGATGCATAGGGTCTTCGATTTATTTTCAGACATGACTTCGTCCTTGCCGCTGTAGCGGCTGGCTTTGAATTGGGAAGTTTTGTAGTGAATTATGGAGTAAACTAACGACTTTAATCAAAGGGAGTTGGGATGTGTTTGCGCGAATCGTAGTTGGTGTTTTGATTGGTCTTGCCGCCGGACTATTTCTGAGCGGAAAGTTTTCCCTAGACGGAAAGACTCTACAAATAATCCAAGGATTTATTGCCATCGTAGCCATAGGCTTTATTGCGGCATCGTTTATGTTTGGTGCGGTTTTTGGAGTGATAGCCGTAGCTGAAATAGCTATTGGTTATTTTGTGTTTGTGAAGTTTCTTTCGGGCAGCTCTACAAGGTGAGTCAGTAGCGCTTCAGGAGAGGTAGAGGTACCTATCGTAGCTCTTGGTAGGGCCGTGAAGGCCCTTTAGAAGTGTTCTGTTGGATGCTGCTTTAGTCAACAAGCTCTGGAGCAGGCTTTTCGAAAGCTTTATGTTTTGGCGTTGTGGGTTTGATGTCTTCTTTTTTGGTGTAGGGCGAGATTTTTCCTAGTGCCCAACTGCTACTCCTAGATATCTTCATGGTCACCCATGTTGAATGTGCGAGGAATAATAATCCCACTACAGCTCCAATCTGAATGGTGAGTGTTTCGAGCATTGTTACGCCCTTGTGTGGGGTGGCACCATACAAATAAAGCACCGGTATAATCATTAAGGCCCATGCAGCAAACCACGCTAGTACACCAGATACAAGAGGTCGGAATGCTAACTTGTACAAACTACTTAATGATGCGTTGCGTATAATTTTGTGCTTGGTGGAAATGTCATCCACGCCAGCGATGGTTAGCGGTTTCTTGAAGCCTGGATCATAGAACAATATACGAGCTTTGGTATTCGCTCCAAGACCCATCAGATAATGAAAAATATTGTTATCCATTACTAAGCGCTCGATCTTTCCTCCGTCAACGCGAGCGCTGAACTCGTCCCCATTAAAATCTAGCCTGTCGAGATTGGTTATCGCACAATCTGAATAGAAAAATCTTGGCACCTTGACATCCTGTTCGAGTGAGCTATACGAGATTTTGCGCATGATATCAATTTGATATCCGTATTCCAATTGACGGCCAAAAAATAAGAAAAATGTATAGTGAAGCGTATCCTTACGCTTGTGTGGGTGCGAGCTTGGCGTAATAGTGGTTTCTGTGATTTTTTTGATTTTTTCTCTAGGCTAAATCTTTGAGTAGAAATTGATGATTTGGGTTGTGAGGCTCACCAGCCCTGAAGGCGACACCGTTTATGGCGAGGCAATCGACCGTGATGGCATTCGATATCACTGTAAAAATGCATGCGAGGCTGAGTTCTTCAGTACTGAGTTAATTGCGCAGTCAAGCTTTCACTGCTTCGAGCATTTGAACAGCTTCAGGGCTACAAGCTTGAGGCCGTCGAGATGTTAGAAATGCCGCAATTCTAGGTCTGCTGTCTTCCATTTCTTGCGTGCCGCCTATGTAGCTAGGCTGCTTTTGCTCGGTATTCAGCTGCTCGCCATGGGTCATTTGCCCGGGCCAGAGCAGCCATCGGTGGTGGGCTGACACTATTCCCGCACATGTGAACCTGCTGGGTTTTGGTGAAGGGTTTGCCGTCTGCGCCATGGCTGATGATGTAGTCAGCAGGGAAGCCCTGGGCCTTGTAGAGCTCAGCGGGTTGCAGCATCCGCAGGCAGATATCGACGATTACATACGGCGTGCCTTTGATTGTCACCGTGACGAGTGCCAGGCGGTCGCGGGTGGTGATGGTGGGTGCCGGCTCGTTGGCGTCGCTGACATTCTCCGTGCCGTAGTAGCTGATCAGGAAAGCTGCGACCCGCATGGCACCGGCTTCAACCTCTGGCGAGAGCTGCAGCTCGACCAGTGAGCTCTTGCCGCCACCGCCCGCGGTGATGGTAGGTGCCGGATCGTCCAGGCCCTGGCCGACACTGGCGCCGAACTGACGCTCAAGGAATGCCGTCATCAGCCCGTGATGGGTGCCGCCTGCGCTGATCGTGTGTAGCGGGTCGTTCATGTCCCGTGCATCGCAGTTGCCGCGCAAGTGCACCAAGTTGGCGGTGACCAGTTGTTGCTGGCTGCCGGTGTTGGTCACGGTGGTCATCGGGTCGGTGATGCTTTTCGCGGCTGTTGTGTTGAAGCCGCCATTCATCTGGGCCATAAACACAGTAGCGATGGATTGACCGCCGCCGCTGGCTGTAACCGTGCCTAACGGGCCGCAGATATTGTTCACCCCGTGACTTCTGCGTTTGCTTTCTCCAGATCCTTCTCCGTGGCCTGCCTGAACAATGCATGCTGATGCAATCGCACGATGATTTTGCGTCATCAGGGTGCCAACTGGCTGATCGACGGCCACCGGCTTGCCGGAGTACGCAGGGCCACCAGCACCCACCATTACAGGGCTGATCAGCGTCAATTCGCCACGATTCGCGCAAGTGATTGTCGGTAGCGGGGCGCCTGGGTCATTTATCCGGTCGCTGCCCTGGTGAGTGGCCGGCGCAATGATCGGGCTGGCCATTGTAAACGATCCACCGCGAGGCCATGAGGTCACGGTGCGCAGTGGCTCATCCGCAGACTGCACGCTCTCACCGGACCAGTTAGCGATCGGTACGATAAAGGGACTGGCGGCATCCAGTACGAACTTGCGCATGCCCTTGGCAACGCGGCGCAGGGTGGCCGGGGCCAGATCCTTTTTACGGCCAAAGATGCTTTTGCTTGGGATCGTCCAATCGATGCACTCGGCGGCGGTGCGCCACTTCTGCTGGCCCTTGGCGGGGTTCTTGGCGTGGGTCGGTTCTGGCCACACGATGGGCTGCTCGTCACATCGAGCAATCATAAACAGTCGCTCCCGGCTGGTAGGGGCCCCGAAGTCGCAGGCCTTGATCACGCGCCATTCGACGACATAGCCCAGGCGCTGCAGCTCGGCGACAAACACAGCCCAGGTCTGACCGCGACGTTTCGGGTCGGGTACCAGAAATTGCTCGCTGACCGGCACCACTTCACCTGGCTCAGCAGTCCCGCCACCCAGCTTGATGACACGCCCGGTCGATTTGCAGCGCTTGGCCACCAGCGGCCCCCATTGCAAAATTTGCTTCACGTTCTCAAGGCTGATCACCCGTGGTTGCTTCATGCCAGCCCACTTGAGGCCAATCCACGAGAGGTTACGAATCTCGCGTTTGCGGGGCTGCCCTCCGGCTGCCTGGCTGTGATGGGTGCAGTCCGGCGACATATGGAACCAACCCACAGCCCGGCCGCCGCATTCGGTGTCAGGGTCACCCTCAAACACGTCAGTGGTGAAGTGCTTTGCATGCGGGTGGTTGACTGTGTGCATGCTGATCGCTGCAGGGCTGTGGTTCTTGGCGACCGTTACTGCACGACCAAGCCCCATTTCCAGCCCGGTACCGGCGCCGCCACCGCCGCAGAAGAAGTCCACGACGATCTCATCGTCCTGCTGGTTGAAGCCAAGGCCGTACTGGGTTTTGAAATCGAAAGGGTGTTTCTTCTGTTGTGCAGACATAGGAGATCCTCGCCGGCTGGCGTGAAGTGGATTTGTGGTCTATTTCTTGTTTGCGCGGGACGGGCCCGGCTATGAGGACGCACCAAATGAACGGCAAGCCGACAACTGGTGAAATCGCTAAATCTCTAGGGCTTACGGTGGATCAAATTGGAGGGTATATAGCGGAAACTGAAAAGCGAGATGATGGGAGCTGGCTAATCTACCTTGATCCCCACATTGGGAAACTCGATTTCTATGCTCGAATCAAGGACAAGCTGAAGGGATTTTACACTTACGAGATGTAATTTTTTGAGTCGATGGTATGCAGTTTATTTTGAGCTCTTCCCTCGTGCTCCGGCTGACGTGAATCTTTGATCTGGGGTATCACGAGTGACCGGCATGGAGCCGGATCAGGCCGTGATGCGCTCGCCAATCACCTCGGTGGTGAAGCTCACCGAGTACTCGATTGTCAGCTCGAACAGGCCGTTGCAGGTGTCGCACTCCATGTTCTTGTCGCCGTAATCCTCGGCTTCAATGTGGATCACGGTGGCGCAGTGCGGGCATTTGCATTCGTCCAGGTTGCGATAATCCCACGCGTCATAGTCGGTCTCGGCGACCTTGGTCAGCGCTGCGGCCTTCGCAACGGCGTCTTCTGCGTCCTGGCAAGGTTTACAGGTGAAGCCGTCAGGATGGCCCCACGGTGTTTCTGTGAGCTTCGAGCGGTGAGTACTGCACAGACGGCAAACGTTGTGCTTGTCGCATACCGAGTAGCTGTATTTCTCACCGCTTCCGTTGCACTTGGCGCAACCCGATACCCAATACCAGGCCCCATCGATGCGCTCGGCGTACAGCCCCACTTCAGGTGGATCAAGCCGAACCTCTGGTAGCCCGTTGAGGTGCGGACGGTCATGGCTGCAGGCGTTCCAGATGTTGGTTTTCCCTGAGCGCAGGCGCTGCGTCCATTCGCCGGAGATCTCCGAGATCAGGATCTTCGTGTTCTTGTCCATGGATTATCTCCAGTCAGGCGCCGCCCTCCGTGACCGGATGCAGCGTGTATATTTGTCGTTTGTGACGTGTTGGCGTGACAGTTACAAAAGGCGAATAAATTCCGCCAATTGCTGATCAGCCATGCGGTCGGCGCCGCGAATGAAGCGCGATATCAGATCCTGTTCCTCATCGATCCCGGTGCGTGCCATGGTACGTTTCAGCGCGGCGTCATCGTTGTGATACAGGGCCGTGACAATCTTGCGTGACAACAGGAGCGCTTCTTTTTCCTTCGCGCTCAATTTGTCCCGCACCCGCTGTTCGCGCTTGCGCTCGGTTGCAGATTTGGCCATGGCCTTTCTCTTTAAGTCCGCTTGTGGGCAGTGGGAGTAGGGGGTTATGTGTAGTGGCAAGTTGCTATAGCTTTGTGATCAACTAAACGGTCTGAACCACTACTCAAGGATTCACATGAAATTGAAAATCACCGCTCTGTGCCTACTCGCTGTACTGGGCGGCTGCACAACTGCTGGCCCATACGTCACCAACATCTCCAGCGATGGGCGCAACGGCCTGAACATTGAGCGGTGCGCCGTGAAATTGAACGCATTTATGGGTACCGTCAGCACCACAGAGTGCACGAGCCAGAACCTGCAGCTCAGCCGTAATAACTGAGGGTGCAACTTCTGCCCAGGGCGCTGACTTTTCAGCTGTGAGCGCGCTGGGCGGCAGATGGTGTTGAATTTTTCGAAGGCCGCGCCGTACTGAGGCGTTGATACGCCTCACAGATGACTGCCGAAGAAGACAAATACGGCCAGTATTGCGCTAATGCGTAATGCCCAGTCTCGCAGTAGCTGACCGAATTGCTTGATGCCGAACTGCGCTGCTTTTGCTTCCAGCGCCCGGGCATGGCTGGTGGCGTTGTTGTGGCCGAAGCGCTCGGCTACGACCATGCCAGTAGCCCGATTGATCAGCGAGAAGGTGTTGTTGCCGCTTGGACGCACGATGATCAGCGGTGCGAGTGGCGGCGGTTGTACACCGGGCTTTTGGTAGAACTCGGCAGTGGCCTGGCGTGTGCGTTCGCGCAACCCTTCAAGAATTGCGCAGCGCTTGGCGAAAGATATATCCATGGTCGATCCTCGACAGAGTTACGGTTATTCGTCAGCAGTCAGGCATCGCGCTGTTTGCCGATGGGCGCGCAATGGAGTGCTGACGGATAAACGCAGGTATTAAAAAGCCCAGTCGAAACCGGGCTGCGTTGCTCTCTTATAACGCCACCGTATGTAAGAGCCTGGCTGTGCGGGCGTGCCCGTCTTGGTTTACTTGTGCATGGCTGAGTCCTCAGTGTTGATCGTCAGTAGGGAAGGGGGGATGCAGGTGTCCAGCGTCTGCTGGGTTGGCGTCCGCATCGGTCTGTACTCTGGCTGGAATATGCCGAAGATCAGACCGATACGGCCTGGTGCTGGGGAGTACCAGGGGCTCGGGCAGTTAGCGACAGGCTGTCGTGGCGCTGGTTGATTCGGGTTATACGGTCAGCTCTAGCGCTTCGGCGCGGCGCACCAGGCGCATCTCGGCGAAGCGTCGTTCTGAGGGGCGGCGGTCTCGGCGCGACATTTCGCTGTCTGTAGCGGCGTGCATTGCGATCAGTCCGGCAAGTAGCAGGCAGAGTGGGGAGATGATCTGTCGCCGCATCGCTTCGGCGACCATCGCGCCTTGGCGATGAACGCCGAGCTTGTACATGGCGCAAGCCAGCCGCTTGACCACGGTGCCCGGCGCAATGTCGAACGCTCTGGCAATCTCTTTGGCTGTCAGTCCCTGGGCAACTGACAGCACGAATTGCAGTTCCCGCGGCGCAAGGCCTCGGCCGAGGTGGCCTTTCCATGCACCGTCTACGATTGTCGATTCCATGATGTTTACTCGGTTGTTTTCCCACTGCACCCGGTTGCCCAGGTGCAGGAGTGAAAGTGTCCGGTGTTGCCAGCAAACCTTGCGTGTCGAGTTATCGGTCACGGAAGCAGGCTGTATTGCGTGCTGTTCCCTGAACTCAAATGCCGTATGGCGTCAGGGTGCGTCTGCAGGTTTTTAAAGAGCGTTCGGGTTGCCCCGGGCATCTCTGCCGCGTTGCCGGTGTTGGCCGGCGATGGAGTAAATTTATCTCTGTGATAAATTACTGTCAATATCATTTTGATAAATTTATCTCCGCGCTCATTCGTTTTTTGATCAATTGCTTTATCGCAGGCACAAAAAATCCCGCTCGACGGCGGGATTTCGTGTGTATCAATTCTGTGCAGATGTTATGAGGTGGCCTTAATGCTCGAAGGGGAGCGAGATGCTGCCTGGGCCATCAAAAGTTTCGGCCATTCCACCAATAGATTACCTGCGCCATGATGGTCAGATCCTCTTCGCGGTCCGCAGGAACCCTGATGGACTGATATTTGTCGTTGTCAGAAATGATCGTCAGCCCATCCAGGTCTCGCTGTATGCGCTTGATGTGGAGTTGCCCGCGCATCTGGAAAAAATAGATCGCATCTGATTCAACTGACACAACACCGATGTCTACAAGTACCGGGTCACCGCTGCGAATGGTGGGTGACATGCTGTCGCCGCGACCTGAAATCAGCTTGATATTGTCGATGGATGTGAACACCAGGTTCTGGCGCACCCAAGAAGCGTCAAGGCTCATGGCCTCTACAACGCCGTTGAATTCAGGCGGTTCAGAGCCGGAACCCATCGAGCCCGCCACATCAAAGCGTTCTATTTCAATCACAGGACGGTAAGACGAAATTTTCTGTGCCAGGGCGGCCGGCAGAAAATCAACTTCTATTGGCGGCTCAGTTGAAGCGGAATGCTCGCTATCCAGCCAGCCCAGAGGCAAGCCTTGGGCCTCTTCGATTTTTCTGGCCAGCCTGTGCCCCAAATTGCGTTTTGGGTTGGGGGAAATGATCAGGCTAATTACCGATGCCGCTGTTCCGCAGGCCGCTGCGAAATCCGCTTGGGATTTGTGCGTGGCTGCAAGGGCTCTGAGGTTTTCTCTACGAATGCTGTTGGTGTCCATACCCTAATGATCCCTCCTTTTATCTATCTGATAAATAATCAGAATGATCAATGCTTTCTTGCCTTGAAATTATCAATGAGATAAATTTGATAAATATCCAGCTAAGGCATTGCACATGAAAATTCCGATTCCCGGTATGCAGCGATGGCTCACAAAAGCCTGTAACGACGAGCGACAGCGGGTTGCCGACGAAGCAGGGATCTCTGTTGGCTACCTCTGGCTGATCGCTGGGGGCCACAGAAAGCCGTCCGAGTACGTTGCCGCAAAACTGCACAAGGCTACTTCCGGTGAGATCTCGGCGTTCTCTTTTTTCCCGAGACTGGCCGAAATTGCGGCTGAGTCTGAACAGCCAATCCATTTGATAAGCGAATTATCGGCCTCTTAGATGTCGAGAAACAGCGCCTTGGATTAGCTGTTAATTCATCCAGTTATCAAATCGTAGACGAAAAAAAGCCGGTGGCTAGACCGGCTTCAGTACAACACTTGCGGGGTCATTATGAGCACCATTCGTCCATCAAGCAATACCTCCAAAAACGCAGCGCAATCCGGCGCCAGTCACCAGTCCGCGGCCATGCGCGCTGCACTCCTGGTTCGTTGCCAGTACTCCAGCGAGTCGAAAGCCCAGTTCAGTCGTGAGTGCCTTGAACACCTGAAGGCATCGCTTGCGCATGGTCAGGAAGCAACCGCATGAGCACAATCATCATGAGCGTCTGCTGGCCGCTCCAAGGCATGAGCCCCACCCAGAAAGCTGTGCTGATCAGCCTTGCCGACAACGCAAGCGACGAGGGCGTTTGCTGGCCTTCGATCAACACCATTGGTGTCCGGACCTGTCTGTCAGAACGCGCTGTTCGGGGCGCATTGCGCTGGCTGGAAGAGGCCGGGATTCTGATCAGTAATCAGCGCTATGGCCGATCCACCTGGTACACGATAACCCCGGCAGGATATGCCCCCGGCACCAAATGCCCCCCGGCACCAGATGCCCCATCACCCCGGCAGGAGGTGCCGGTCACCCCGGCAGCAGCTGCCCCCAGAACCGTAAAGGAACCATCAATTGAACCGTCACCTCTTGTCGACGGTGATGAGTCGCTGAAAATCTCGAAGTCGAAGTGCGACCCTCAAGCCATCGTAGACCTGTTCAACAAGACGCTTCCAGCACTGCCGCAAGTAGCAATGCTGACCAAGGATCGAAAAGCCAAGATCAGTGCTCGCTGGAACGAAAGTAATGTTCATCAGGATCTGGATTTCTGGGCTGAGTTCTTCGCGTTGGTTGGCTCAAGCGCATTCCTGATGGGAGAGGGTGATGGTCGCAATGGCGGCAAGCCGTTCCGCGCCACGTTTGACTGGCTGATCGCCCCGAGCAACTTCGTGAAGGTTGTGGAGGGTAATTACAATGCGTGATCCTTTCAGCGTTGAGGCCGAACACGGCGTGCTGGGTGCGATGTTCCTGCGCCCTGAACTGATCGATATCCTGAGTGCAGACCTGGCCATCGATGATTTTTACTACCAGGACAACGCGGCCCTGTATCGCGGCATTTTGGCGTTGCATGCCAGTGGCCAGCCTGCGGATGCCGTGACAGTGGGTGTTTATCTGGGTGAATTGCCCAGCACCAAGAATGCCACCTGGTACGCCGCTGAAATCACCCGCAACACACCCAGCGCTGCCAATGCTGCGTCATACGCGACAACGGTGCGTGAGCGCAGTCTCGACCGCGCCATGATCGCGCTGGGCAACCGCATCAACGAAATCGCCCACAGTGACTGGCCAACCGTGGACAAGGTCGCGGCTGTGCAGGCCGAAGCCCAGGCCATCGACAGTCAGTCAGCCACTTCTGAAGTGGTGATGGCCGAGGATATGCTCGATGACTACATCGAGGTGTTGCAGGCCCGGGCTGATCGCGGGGAGGGAATCGACGGGCTGTCTACCGGCATCCCTGATCTGGACGCCAAGCTTCAAGGGCTGAAGCCCGAGCAATTGATCATCATCGCCGGTCGCCCCGCGATGGGTAAGACCACCCTGGCGATGAACATCGCCTCACATGTGGCTATCCGCGAGAGCAAGAGCGCGATGGTGTTCAGCCTGGAAATGAACAAGACCGGCCTGATGGATCGCTTTATGGCGTCCGAAGGGCGTATCCCGCTGCAACTGATCAAGGGCGGTACCGCCCCGCAAACCCACGGCGCTGAGATGATGAGTGCGGCCGGAAAACTGAAGCACTCCAAATTGTCTATTTCTGACCGTGCCTCGATGACGATAAATCGGATTCGTTCGGCTGCCCGTCGCCATAAGCGCCGCCACGGCCTGGATTTGATCGTTATCGATTACCTGCAACTGATGGACTCCGATTCGCGCACGTTCAGCCGGGAGCAGGAGGTCAGTCACATGACCCGCAGCGCGAAGCTGATGGCTCGCGAACTGGGCATCCCCGTGATTCTGCTTAGCCAGCTCTCGCGCAAATGCGAAGAGCGCCCCAACAAGCGCCCGCTGTGCTCTGACCTGCGTGAATCCGGGGCCAGGGAGTGGCTGTGCCTATCAATAAAGGCTGCCGGCATCAGTATGATGTGGCGATGGCCTGGGCAGGAGCACAGTTGCTCCGGCTTTATTACAGATAAAGGGTCGGTACGAAGTTGAACGGGCAAAATATTAACTGCGAACCGATTGCAATATCAACCTTTAAATCCGCTGGCGATTTTATTTGAGCTATATAGGCGTATTTCAATATCTATTGACTGACAATAAATAACATTCTGGCCGTTTTCGACCAAAAATAACTCCGCCCAGTGGCAGGTGTCTTGAGCATGGCCCTGTGCTAGCGGGCGCTGCCCCGGCCCTTGCCTGGGCCGTGTACGGACGGGAGGTTTGCGCAGGCCGGTGTTTTTTTGGCCCGAAAGCAGGTGTTTTTTGCAGCGGGTTTGCTGTGTGTGGCGATAGTGGCACTGTGATATAGAGGTGTAAATAGTGTTTTTTGAACTTGTTGGGGGAGGCGGGTATATGGGGTTAAGTGTGCGGTGTTAGTTCTGTATATAAGGTTAGATGTATTTACTAGTTGTCAGGTGGGTGCTTTAAGTTAGTGCGGGTTTATGGGTATGTGCTCCAGTATTGCGCTAGCGCCTGTGACTGTTATTGGGGATGTGGTCGCTATATGGCCAGTATTTGGGTGATGGTCGTGGTTTGCTTGTTTTTTGGGGGCAGGCGCGTTATTGGGCTGCTGAATAACTGATCCTCCGGGTACATATCCGGCATTTGTGTCTAACTGGGATATTGGTTTCGACCTTACGTCGAGTCCCTTTTGGAAGGACCCAAAAGGAACCAAAAGGTCCTCGCCCCTTCGTACGGCCTTCGCTGCGCTCAGGTTCCCTCGCGCAGGTTTTGTTCCGTGGGCACGCCGCCACGGGCCATCCATGGCCCATCGCGGCTCTCCCGGCATCCATGCCGGTCGACCCACTCCACATAACCTCCTCTCGGCCTCCCGGGAGGGCTGGCAGATCAAAAGCAGTGCGCCACTAGGCGGCCTACCGGCCGGCCTGTTTTGCAGGCCATATGTGCCCGTGTACAAGATCTATTTTTCTTTTTCTTTTTCTTTTTCTTTTGTTTTTGCTTTTGCTTTTGCTTTTGCTGTAGCCCCGCGCTTGTCCAGACAACGCGAATGCCCCTCACAGAAGGCTGAACGCAGGTGCTGTTATGGGGGTGGCGCGGCAGGACGCCGCGCCAGCCGCGATGGGCCATGGATGGCCCGTCGCGGCGTGCCCCCATAACAGTGCCGGAGTGAGGGCACCGGCGAGCCTTGGCGAGGCGGCCGTATGGTAGGGCAAGGCCTTTTTGCTTACTTTTGTGGCTGTTTGACAAAAGTGAGCCGCCGTAAGGGCGGAACCCGTAGAAAGCCGTGATACATCGAATGGATATGTACTCGGTGTAGATATGGGCGCATTGCAATACCACTGATTCACCGAGTACATATGGCCGCAGTTTCCTTCCTTCGCCAGCGGTTATATGCCGGGAAAGAGGTGATGGCTGAAAGCCCCTCACCCCAACCCTCTCCCAGAGGGAGAGGGGGCTGATCAGTGGATATCTTGAGGCCGCGTGCGGTCAGTTTCCTCGCCCTCAGAAAGTTTAGCGTCAACATTCAAGCCGTTTAGGAGCGCAGCAAGGCTGCGCTAGTTTGGTGTGCCACTGCGACGCAGCGACTGTAAACCTGAGTCCAGGTTTTATCTGAACGACTGCAGTGCCCGGTTTTACAACGGCTTCGTCGGCGTGCCGCATCACCGATCGCAGCCACGTTCCTTCGCCAGCGGCTACAGGTGGCGGGGGGCACATGTCGCCCATGCGCAAAAGCACAACACTTCACGCCGAAAAGCCGGATAATGCCCGCCATTATTTGTTAGCAACTCTGGTAATCCCGCATGGAAATCAAGGTCAACTTTCTCGACAACCTCCGACTTGAAGCCAAGTTCGATGACTTCACCGTGGTTGCCGATCAGCCCATCCGCTACAAGGGCGACGGTTCGGCTCCTGGTCCGTTCGATTACTTTCTGGCTTCGTCGGCGCTGTGCGCGGCTTATTTTGTGAAGTTGTACTGCTCGACGCGCAATATTCCCACCGAGAATATTCGCCTGTCGCAGAACAATATTGTCGACCCCGAAAACCGCTATAACCAGATTTTCAAGATTCAGGTCGAGTTGCCTGCGGATATTTCCGAGAAGGACCGTCAGGGCATTCTGCGTTCCATCGACCGCTGCACCGTGAAGAAGGTGGTGCAGGCCGGGCCTGAGTTTGTCATTGAAGAGGTGGAGAACCTCGACGCCGATGCCCAGGCCCTGCTGATGCCGGCGTCCACTTCCGGGGGCGGCACGTTTATCGCGGGCAAGGATCTGCCGCTGGAGCAGACCATCGCCACTATGTCCGCCATTCTGGCCGGCCTGGGGATGAAGATCGAAATCGCTTCGTGGCGCAATATCGTGCCCAACGTGTGGTCGCTGCATATTCGCGATGCGCAGTCGCCGATGTGTTTTACCAACGGCAAGGGCGCCACCAAGGAGGGCGCGCTGGCGTCGGCCCTGGGCGAGTTTATCGAGCGGCTGAACTGTAACTTCTTCTATAACGATCAGTTCTGGGGTGAGGAGATCGCCAATGCCGAGTTTGTGCATTATCCGGATGAGCGCTGGTTCAAGCCGGGCCCCAATGATGAGCTGCCAGGGGAGATTCTCGATCCGTACTGCCTGAAGGTTTATAACCGCGAAGGTGAGTTGCGCGGCTCTCATCTGATCGATACCAACTCGGGTAATGAAGCGCGGGGTATCTGTTCGCTGCCTTTCGTGCGCCAGTCCGATGGCGAGGTGGTGTATTTCCCGTCCAACCTGATCGAAAACCTGTTTCTCAGTAATGGCATGAGTGCCGGTAACACCCTGGCCGAAGCCCAGGTGCAGTGTCTGTCGGAGATTTTCGAGCGGGCGGTAAAGCGCGAAATCATCGAGGGTGAGTTCGCCCTGCCCGATGTGCCGCAGGCCGTGCTGGCCAAGTATCCGGGCATTCTGGCCGGGATCCAGGCGCTGGAAGAGCAGGGCTTCCCGGTGCTGGTCAAGGATGCGTCGCTGGGCGGTGAGTTCCCGGTGATGTGCGTGACGCTGATGAACCCGCGTACCGGCGGTGTGTTTGCTTCGTTCGGGGCCCACCCGAGTCTGGAAGTGGCGCTGGAACGCAGCCTCACCGAGTTGCTGCAAGGGCGCAGTTTCGAAGGGCTTAACGATCTGCCGCAACCGACCTTTGAAGGTCAGGCGGTGACCGAGCCGAACAACTTCGTCGAGCACTTTATCGATTCCAGCGGTGTGGTGTCGTGGCGCTTCTTCAGCTCCAAATCCGACTACGAGTTCGTCGAGTGGGACTTCACCAGCCAGGGCGAAGACTCGAATGCCGAGGAAGCCGCGACCCTGTTCGCGATTCTCGAGGGCATGGGCAAGCAGGTGTATATGGCGGTGTACGAGCATATCGGCGCCAAGGCCTGTCGTATCCTGGTGCCAGATTATTCGGAAATCTACCCGGCTGACGATCTGATCTGGGACAACACCAACAAGGCGCTGTTTTTCCGTGCCGATATCCTTAATCTGCATCGCCTTGATGATGAAGAGCTGCAGGGGCTGGTCGAGCGTCTGGTGGAAAGCGAGCTGGATGATTACACCGATATCACTACGTTGATCGGTATCGAGTTTGATGACAACACGGCCTGGGGCCAGTTGACCATTCTGGAGTTGAAACTGCTGATCTGGCTCGCCCTGGAGCAGTATGAAGAGGCGAAAGAGGCGGTGGAGATGTTCCTGCAGTACAACGACAACACCGTGGAGCGCGGTTTGTTCTACCAGGCGGTCAATGCCGTGCTGGAGATGAAGCTGGACGAAGACCTTGAGCTGGAGGATTACGAGGCCAACTTCCGCCGTATGTTTGGCCATGAACGCATGGACGCCGCCATCGGCTCGGTGGACGGCACTGTGCGTTTCCATGGTTTGACCCCCACCAGCATCAAGCTGGAAGGGCTGGACAAGCATCTGCGCCTGATTGACAGCTACAAGAAATTGCATGCTGCACGGGCCAGGGCAGCGGGCCTGGCGGGCTAAGCCGCAGCGCAGTCAAAAAAGCACCTCAGGGTGCTTTTTTTGTTTTTGCCGTTCATGGTGAAGTGCCGTTATCGGTGCTTTACTGGATCTTTAAACGGGCATGAGCCGCTGGCCAGGGAGGCTGGCTGATCAGGCACCTAACAGCCTCTTATTTGAGCGCGCTCCATGTCCAATACCTCTGCCACACTCTTGATCGTGGATGACGATGTTCATGTTCGCGAGTTGCTTGAAGCCTTGTTGCAAGAGCAGGGTTACCACACGCTGACGGCCAGCTCGGGGGAGCAGGCCTTGAGTCTGGTGGCGCAACTGCAGCCAGATCTGATTTTGCTCGATGCGATGATGCCGGGCACTGACGGTTATCAGGTCGCCCGCCAGCTCAAGGCCAACTCTTCGACGGCCAATATCCCGATCATCATGCTGTCGGGCCAGGGTGAGCAAAGTGCGCGGCTGCTGGGTCTGGAGGCGGGTGCCGAGGACTTTATCTGCAAGCCTGTGGCCAGTGACGAGTTGTGGTTGCGGGTGCGCAATCTGCTGCGGCTCAAGGCGTTTGGCGACTATCAGGCGGTGCATACCCTGATGCTTGAGCAGCAGTTGGAAAAACGCACCAGCGATCTGGAGCGCTTTCGCACGGCGATGGGCACCGATGAGCGGCTGCTGAAAATGGCCAATTACGACCCGCTGACCGGCTTGCCCAACCGTGACCTGTTTTACACCACCTTGCAGATGGGCCTGACCCAGGCGGTGCTGCGGGGCTGGCAGCTGGCGGTAGTGACGGTGGGCCTCAATGACTTCAAAAATATCAACCTGACCTGGGGCCATTTGATGGGGGACCAGGTGTTGGCCGAGTTCAGTCAGCGTATGTCCAACTGCCTTAATGTCAGTGACACCCTGGGGCGGATGGACGGTGACGAGCTGGCCTTGATCCTGATGATCCGCAAGGGCCAGCCCGGGCCACGGCAGATGGTTGACCGTATCCGCGAAGTGCTGCGCGAGCCGTTCAGGCTGCAGGGGCATGACACGCCGATGACCGCCAGTTACGGCATCGCCCTGTACCCGGACGACGGTGCCGAGGCGCATCGGCTGATCAAGCACGCCAATACCGCCATGGGCCTGGCCAAGCAGGCGGGCAAGGACACCTATCGGTTTTACACGGCACAAATGAATGTTGAGGTGCTGGCTCGCCAGGAGCTGGAAACCGCGCTGCGCGATGCAGTGCGCAAGCAGGCGTTCGAGGTGTATTACCAGCCCAAGATCAGCCTGGCTGACGGTCAGATCAGCGGGGTAGAGGCACTGCTGCGCTGGCACCGGCCGGGGCATGCCACGGTGTCCCCTGCGGTGTTTGTGCCGCTGCTGGAAAGCCTGGGGTTGATTTCGAAGGTGGGCCAGTGGGTGATTGACCGGGTGTGCAGCCAGATTGCTCAATGGCAAAGCGCGGGCCTTGGCGGGGTGGAAGTGGCGGTGAACGTGTCGGCGCTGCAGATTTGCGAAGGGGATCTGGTGGACGATATCGAGCGTTCGCTCAAGGCCCATCAGCTCGACCCGCACTTGCTCGAAGTGGAGCTGACTGAGGGCTCGCTGATGGAGAACACCCCTCATACCGTGGCCAGCCTGCTGACGCTGCGCGATATCGGGGTGAAAATTTCCATTGATGATTTTGGCACCGGGTATTCGAGCCTTGCCTACCTGAGCCGTTTCCCGATCGACAAGCTGAAGATAGATATTGCGTTTATCCGTGAGGTTACCTTGAGCCCGCAGGATGCGGCCATAGCCCGGACCATTATCGAGCTGGCCCATAGCCTTGATTTGCAGGTGATTGCCGAAGGTGTGGAGACTCGCGAGCAACTGGAGTTCCTGACGGCCAACGGTTGCGATCAGGTGCAGGGCTATCTTTTTTGTCGCCCTCTGCCGGCGGTGGAGCTGGAGGCCTTGTTGCGCGAGCCACGCAGTTTTATCTGAGGGATGGGTTTTTGTAGATACTCTGTGGCAGGTCAAGCCCAACCAAAAGCCCCTCACCCTAGCCCTCTCCCGGAGGGAGAGGGGACTGACCGCACGCGGCCTCAAAATCTCCACAGATCAGCTCCCTCTCCCTCCGGGAGAGGGTTGGGGTGAGGGGCTTTCAGCCATCACTTTTCCCCCAGCTTGTAGCAGCAGCCTCGTTCCTTCGGCAGCGGCTACGGATATGGGTACGGACACGGATATGATTTCAATCACCCTGCACTAACCCGCTACCCCACGCTCCCCCCGACGATTCCTTTAACTGTTGCCTTGAGCCAACAGTGAAGGATGCCCACATGAATACAGCCGCTTTACCTTTCCCCCCGATTATCGACGCCCGGTTGGTCCAGGAGGTCGTGGCCAGTCAGTTCGCCTTGCGCCCCAATCTGCGGGTTGTGGTGCGCCAGTTATTGCTCGAGCAACTGAATGAGGCGTTTGCGCCGCAGGTCTTCGATATCTTTCACACCTGGCTGGTGCAAACGGTAGCCCCGGACGGTACTGCCCTTGAGCAGCCCGGCTATCGGCTGCTGAGTCATGTGCTGCTGGAGCATATCGCCAGCCAGCAATCGCTGAACTACGACTACTATTCGGACGACGAGTGTTTTATTGGCGTGAGAACCGCCCATTCTCAACTGAGCCAGATCGAGCCCATAAGCCGGGTCGTGCCGCTGATGCGCAATGTGGTGCAGGGCTGGCGTGTGGCGCTGCAAAAAGCGCTGCTGGGGTACTGGAATCAACCCGCCGATGCCGGGCCAAGCCGTCTGATCTGGTTGTCGCGGATCATTCAGGAGCAGTTGCTGGCCAGTGCCGAGACCCGGGTTGACCTGAGTGCCCGCCAGCGTGGGGTGCTGCGCACTGTGTTCCGTTACCCCGACCGCCTCGATCGGCACGCTTTGCCTGGCCTTGACAGCACGACCCGGGCCTACAGTGTGGCCGCGAAGATTGTGGCCGGGGGCACGTCCTGGGAGGTGCTGACCCCTGATGTGCTGATTGTGCATCTGCTGAGTGGCGAAAATGGCGTTTTCCACTGCAAGGTGGACGGCAGCATTCAGGCTTATGCGTCCGTCAGCCGCTTTACCCAAAGCTGGGGTGGCGATATGGCTGCGCGCTTTGAGCTGGACTCTGTCACCCGCGTACTTTATGAGCCTGAAGGCAACCTGGTGCAGGCTCAGGCCCTGTGCCTGCTTGAGCGTCATCTGGATGCAATCATGGCGCCGGTGCCGCGCACGAGTGCGGATGCTCTGGAGGGACATGTTCTGGATATTACCGATACCGCGGCCGTGTTCAGCGCCACAGAACGGCTCGATCCGCGGGATTTGTCCAGCCTCTACGCCGGACTGCCTGAGTGGCTGCAACAGTCATCTGCAGCCGATCGCTTCGCTTATCGCAGCCATTTGACGGCCCTGGCCAGTACCAATCAGCAGGCCAATGGCCAACGTTTCGACGACGATATCCCCAACCTGCACGATTTTACGGTCAATGCCCTGCGTCGGCAGATGGGCCGGGACCAGCCACTGGCACCGGGCTATAACCCTGACGAGCTGCTGCTGACTTTTATCAACCCGGTCGGGCCGGGAGGTGAGGGCACGGTTGGCACCCTCAACCCTTACACCCAGACCCTGACCGAACTGGCCGTGCAAAATCTCAGGGGCGCAATGAGTCGGCCCCAACGCATCAGCCATGCCAGGGGCCAGTTGATCCAGGACTGGTGGATGACCCCGGACTACGTGCGGCGGCTGATCCAGACGGTCGATATTGGCCAGACCTACCCGCAATGGATCAGGCGCTGCCTGCTGGATAACCCCGAGCATGCCCGGGCGCGGGAACGGCTGTTTGTCGATGAGTTGCGGGTGCACTTACCCTTGCAGGCCCTGGAATGCAAAATCCGCCAGCGCTGCAACTTCACCGAGCGCGGTTATCACTGCGTAAAGGGCTTGATGATGCTTGACCCTGCGTTGCGCAAGATGCCGGGGCAGGGGGTGGTGATCCGGCCGCTGGCTTTTTTGGCATCGCCCACTGCGCGGCCGGATGTGGTGCGCAATATGTTTGTGATCGGCCCGCAACAGGTGACGGCCGGGCCCCATGTGCTCTATCGGCCCTTGTATGAGGACGCGCTGGTGGAGTATTCGTCCTGGGACGCACTCAGGGCAGCCATTGTGGCGTCAGGCCCGCTGCAACAAAGCGTCCTTGACTGGTTGCCCGCCGGTGCCCGACGTATCTATGAGGACGGTGGCTTCAAACGGGTCCATCAGGCGTCGTCATGGGTGTTTGATGAATTTCCGATGCGCCTCTCACCCCGCCCGGCATTGCTGAGTGAATTTGCCCTCAAAGACGACTTCGGCCATACGCTGTATACCGAGATGGCACTGGCACTGGGCGAGCTGGGCGATCGGCAAACCCTGTCCAACAGCGAGCGGCGCTGGGCATCTCTGCTGGAAGGAGGGTGGCTGCTGTTCAATACGATGGTGCCCATGCTCAAGTTGCCATGGGCGCTGCATGTGCTTAACGCGGTGGTGATGACCGTGCTGGCATTGCAAAGTGATGTGCAACGCCTGCGCAGCCCGGACTCGACCGCCAGGGCGCCGGCGCTGATTGATCTGCTGTTCAATATCGGGTTGACCCTGTTGCATCTGGGGCCTGAGCAGGTGCAGCTGACGGGCAGAGTGGCCCGGCCCGATAACGTGCTGCTGCCCGCCGAGTTTGCGCAACGACGCATTGCCCCTGACGCCGGGCCGGTGATTGCTGGTGAAATCAGGGAAGGGGTGATCTTTCTACCGGCGGTGCCCGTGGGCAATTATAAAACCCGGCTGGATTTTGCCTGGTTCAGTGACCGTTGGGAGCATTTCAAACCGTCGAATCTGGAATGGCTTGACCGAAACCGCGGTCAATGGTCCGACACGCAAAATATGTATGTAAGGGAGGGGGTCTATAAGGGCCTGTACGCATTGAACGGCAAATGGCATGCCCTTGTTGAGGACTTTCCCTATCAAATCGGGATTGATTCTGATGGGGTCTTTTTGGTCAATCCCCGTGATCCCTCGGATAAAGGACCGCGCATCAGCGGTGATGACGCAGGGGTCTGGCGATTTTCCCGCAAGGCGGGACTGCGTGGAGGTGGCGATGCACCTGAGCCTCCGCCCAAAGGCGGGGCCCGGATCAAACGCATCAATGAGTTGCGCAAAAAAATGACGCAGTACAACGAGCGGGTACCGGCCCTGCAAGCCCAAATGGACGAAGCTACCCAGGCCTATGAGCAACTCGATGCCCAAGGTGCCCCTGCGCCAGAGCGTATCCAGGCGCTGGAGCGCTGCATCACGGTGATTGAGCAGCAGCAACCGCAGTATGTTGCCGTACTGGATCACCTGCTGCAAAAACATGCACTGCTGGCGGAAGACAATGACCATGTCATTCTGTCGCAGAGTTACAAGAACATGATCCTTCTGACGGCGCATCTGTTTGATTCAAGGGTGACTATCTGCCGCTCTTTGCAAGAGATGCACCCGCAGGTGTTCCGGGACGAGACGCAGGTGGTGGATGCTGCGATGTTCAAAACGGGGGGGTATCGGGCGGATTGCCTGAAGATTTTCCAACAGCTGGAGGGCGCCGTTAACGACTTCAAGGCCATGCAGGCTTATCTGGAGAAGCTGCGTGGAGTGCCCAAGTCGGGTTTCAGGGAGGCGCTGGACGCGCGAAGACGTCATATCCGCTATGAGGTTGAGATTGAGGGGCAGGCCGTAACGCGTTACCGCTCCGATGTGCTGTGCAGATCCCATCAACTGGTGGTGCTGCGCGATCTTGTGCCGCTGGAGCCGGCGGGCGAAGACCGGCGCGCAGTGGATGAGATTGTCGGGCCGCTGTATTTCAAGGCTAAAAACCAGTCCGAACTTGAAGACGAAACCTTGTTCAGCCACAGCGAGCGCCTTGAAATCCTCAACGATGTGCGCGAGCACTATGCCGCTGCTGAAGAGGCATTGAGCATTTTCCTGGCACGGCCCGGTACACGACTGGATCAACGCCATGTGGATAATGTCAACACTGTGATCAAGGCGCTGGATTCCCGGGCCGTGGCCATGCAGCTGGAGCAGGCCAGCGCCCTGCAAGAGTGGCTTCCGGCGCAGCCTGGCCCTTCCCGTGTGCCTCAAGCCAGGCGCAAAATTGTGCGCACGCGCAACAAGGGGCTGCTGATCGGCACCGTCAGGGCCAGTCATGCCCAGGGTGAGGGTGAGATTGTCGATATCGGTGATCGGCCTGCGGCTCAGCCACCGGGCGGGATATCGACGAATGTGTTGACCGCCTATAAGCAGATGGCTGCGGGTCAATGGGTCGAGCTGCCTACACCTCAGGTGGCGCTGGTACGACCCTACGGGACGGTCAGGGCCCAGGCGGCCACCCTGTTAAAACAGGTCAATGGTGAAATCCATCGAGTAAAAAGCCGCATCAAGCGCACCAAGTTTGCGCCAGAGCTCTATGGCTCACTTGATCGTTTTGCCCATAACCTGGATCGGCTGGTGACTGAAATCAAGGCATTGCATCCTGACCTGCTGCCAGTGCACACGCCCGTACCCGGTACGCCCGAGGCCTTGATTGCCCGTCTTGAAGGCGCAGCAACCCTGTTGCGCAGCGAGGGGCTGAAGATCCTGCTGTCATTGCCGCCGACTTCGCGCACTGTGGGTTTTCTGCTGGATCTGGGGGAGGTGCAGCTGGTGAAAATCAATCAGCGCATCGCCATGACCGGTGAGCGGCAGGATTTCGTGCAGGAGTATGAAGTACAGGATCCTGCCGGTCAGGTGCTCTGGTACGCGCATGTGCACTATGCCCAGGCGATTGGCGGTGACAACAACCCCACAGCGGCCCACTTCAAGCTGCCCGGCCAGCGCATGGACAGCAAAAAAAGCCTGGAGGCCAAGGCCGGGCCCGGGCAAAAAGTGCCCGAGGTGTATTACGCAACAATCACTGAGGCGTTGTTCAAGGAACACTTTTTGCCCAAACAGCCCTGATAACGCATCGGGTACGTGGGTTCCAGGCACAATTGACCTATCATTACGCCTTTCCAACAGGTGATTGATTAATGAGCGATTCAAACCAGACCTTGCGCACAGCCCTTGCAACCAGCGACATGCTGGTGATTGACGGGCTGCATGCCTGGGATTTTTCTCTGGACGATGTGCAGTTGCTCATCAAGTGCATGGACGGGCGCGCGGAAAAACGCTGGCACTTCACCGCGGCGCAGATCGACGCGGCGGTATTTGATCAGGGTTTGCAAAGCTGGACCCTCACCGGTGACTCGGGCGAGCATCGCCTGGTTTGCCTCAGCGCCCTGAGCGCAAACAACGACGACGATGAAGCCGAGGTCGAAGATGAAGTTTAAAACCCTGCCGATGCTGATGGCTTTAAGTGTGGGTGCGATGTCGGCCCAGGCCGAGTCGCGCGATGAAGTCGAACTGCTGGTGGGCTCCTACACCCAGGGCAAAAGCCAGGGTATCTACCGTCTGCAATTTGACAGCGCCAAGGGGCATATCACCCCGCAGCCGCTGCAAGTGTTCAAGGCCGCCAACCCGTCGTGGCTGACCCTGTCCAAAGACCAGACCCGATTGTTCGTGGTCAATGAAAACGGCCAGGGCCAGGCCGATGTTGTCGGGCGCGCCAGTAGCGTGGCCATCGACCCGAAAACCAATGAGCTGACCCTGATCAACCAGGTCAAGACCCTGGGTGAAGAGCCGACTCATTCCAGCTTGAGCGCAGACGAACGATACCTGTTTGTTGCCAACTACGGCGTTCACGCTGACCCTGGCGGCAGCCTGGCGGTATTGCCGATCAATGCCGAAGGTCAGTTGCAGGCCGTGACGCAGATGAGCAGCCACCCGGCCAGCCTGGTCAACCCTGAGCGGCAGATGTCGGCCCATGTGCATTCGGTGGTGTCCTCGCCCGATGGCAAGTTCGTCTACGCCAGTGATCTGGGTGCGGACAAAGTGTTTGTCTACCGCTACGACCCGGCCGCCAACCCGGAACACCCGCTGGTGGCAGCTGACCCGGCATTTATCGAGTTGCCGCCAGGCAGCGGGCCACGTCACCTGTTGTTTTCCAGGGACGGCAAGCACGCTTACCTGACCACTGAAATGAGCGCCCAGGTGTTTGTGTTCGACTATGACAATGGTCGCCTCAAGCAGCGCCAGGCGCTGGAACTGGCCAAGGGCATGCCGGCGCAGAACCGTGCGGCCGGTGCCTTGCATGCGTCACAGGACGGCAAGTTCCTGTACGTCAGCAACCGCGGCAAGGCCAATGAAATCCTGGTGTTTGCGATTAACCCGGACAATGGCCAACTGACTGAAATCCAGCGTCGCCCGGTGGATGGCGATCATCCGCGCGAGTTTGCCCTGAGCCCCAACGGCAAGTTTTTGCTGATTGCTAACCAGATGAGCAATGCCATCGTGGTGCTGGAGCGTGACCCTGCAACCGGCAAGCTGGGCAAGACCGTACAAACCCTGGCGATGGATGCGCCGTCTGATGTGAAGTTTATCAACCGCCCGTAATCATGGGCGTGCAGCCTTGTATCAATCGCACTGATAGACGCTAGTGCTGCAATGAATTTCTGCACGAAGACCCTTGGCGTTAAGTTGGTTTCACGGCCTGAAAAGGCAAGCAAGCCAACTGAATCGTCGAGGGTTAGTGCCATGAACTTCAATCTTTTCTCCGTTATTGCGGCTTCCGCCATCTCCGCCACCGTGGCCCTGCCTGCCAGTGCCGCGACGGTGCTCAGCGACAAAAAATCCACGGCTTACACCCAGAAATACCTGCAGCAAAGCGCCAATTTCTATGCGGCCCTGGATCATAAAACCCGGGGTTGAGAAACCTCAAAAGGCTTGTAGTCGCTGTCGAGGTACGAGGCTGCGATCGAGGACGCAGTCCTCGTAAATCCGATTATCGGGTTGTTTCTGAAACAACCCATTGACCGAACCTAGGACGGCTTCGCCCTCGATCGCAGCCTCGTACCTCGACAGCGACTACAAGTTAAGGGTCAGGCCGTTATAGCCTCACCGTCTCCAG
Source organism: Pseudomonas fragi (assembly GCF_002269505.1). Lineage (GTDB taxonomy): Bacteria > Pseudomonadota > Gammaproteobacteria > Pseudomonadales > Pseudomonadaceae > Aquipseudomonas > Aquipseudomonas fragi_D. Next base: position 57,161 of record NZ_NQKQ01000013.1, read on the forward strand.
TAACCCGGTCGGGCCGACCATGGCGTAGTTGTAGCCAGGGCCGGACCAGTATTGGGCCTGCAGTTCCCCGTCCTGTCGGCTACCCCGGGGCAGCAGGCTGTTGTGCGGGCCCGGCGGGCGGATATAAAAGCTGATCTGGCGCCCTTGCCGGTCCTGGTATAACACCATCGCCGCACCGCCCTGGTCGGTGGTCAGCAGGCGACTGCTGACCGGTTTGAAGCCTGCCCCCGTCAAATCCGGCAAGCGTTCGGCGCGGCTGAAATAACGATCAACCCAGCCTTGCATCTCGCTGCCTGTCTGCACTTTATAGTCGGCGGGCAGAAACCCCTGTTCGGCAAACATGCGATGGGCCGCCAATGCGTCGCTCATGGGCAAGGTGCTGCTGGCCTGGGTCATTTGCCTGGCCTGCCAGCCGCCTGCACCACCCAGGCCGAGCGCGATCAGCACGGCCGCTGCACTGGCCCAGTGACGCCGTGATTGGCGGCGCTGGTGCTGGCGAATCGCGGCGGGGTCGAGGGCCGGGTTGGCGGGTTGCTGCAGGCTGGCTTGCAGTGCCGTGCGTAACGCCTGGGCATCGCGCTGCCAGGCTTGCACCCGGGCGGCGACTTCAGGGTTGGCTTGCAGGTAGCGCTCAACGTCATGGCGCTCTGCAGCGCTGAGGGCATGATCGATATAAGCATGCAGATCGTGCTCACTGGGCGGGGTGGTGATCATTTGAGTCTCCGCAGGGCAGGGCGGATGATTTCGCCCTCACTGAGTTGGCGCAGCGCGCTGCGCGCTCTTGAAAGGCGCGACATGACGGTACCGATTGGCACGTCGAGGATCCCGGCGACTTCCTTGTAGCTCAAACCTTCAACCGATACCCAGAGCAGCAAGGCGCGTTGTTCGGTGCTCAGTTGTTCGAAAGCATCGAGGGTTGCCTGGGCAAGCACTGTGCGTTCGGTTGAGGGGTGAGCGTCATCGCGTCCGGTAAAAAAATCGAGCATGCGTGCATAACGGCGCGAACGCCGATGTTGATCGACAAACTGGCGATACAGGATGGTAAACAGCCAGGCACGCAAGTCCCCTTCGGGGCGCTTGTCGGCAACGCTGCCAAGGGCCCGCTCCAGGCAGGTTTGCACCAGATCGTCGGCATTGCTGGCATGACGGGTCAGCGATAGCGCAAAACGGCGCAGACGCGGGATCAGTTCACGCAGTTGCTCATCGAATGAGGTCATGGTCTGCCAATTATGACTGGGTGGGTGCAGGCAAGACGTTCAGGATCATGCCTTATTCCCTGTGTTGTCGAAAAAAAAATTATCGTACACCGGGGGAATAAGCCTGTGTGGTCTGCGTCCTATAGGCCATCCACCTGACGGTCCTGTGGCCCCGGAGTTTTATATGGTCGATCAATTGCCGCCTGTGCGGCCCGCAACACCCCCGTTGAGCCCTGCCAGTGTACTGCTGCGCCTGGCGGGCATCGGGGGGGTGGTGGCAGTTATCCTCGGTGGGTTTTACTACGTCAACGGCACGCTGGACCCCCAGCGCTTGAGCCCCGGTAAGCTGGTCAATGCACTGGAGCACAACAACGGCGTGCATCCGGGTTACCGGCGTAACCATGCCAAGGGTCTGTGCGTAGCGGGTTATTTTCAGGGCAGTGGTGCTGCGCAGGCGTTGTCTTCCGCGCAGGTGTTCGGTACCGAACGTACGCCGGTAGTCGGGCGTTTTGCTTTGCCCAGTGGCAACCCCTATGCCCCCGACAGCAGCGTGCCGATTCGCAGTTTTGCCCTGCGCTTCACCCAGGCCAATGGTCAGCAGTGGCGCACGGGAATGAACAGCATGCCGGTGTTCCCGGTGGGCACACCTGAAGCGTTCTATCAGATGCTGCAAGCCGGTGCGCCGGAAGCGGCCACGGGCAAGCCTGCGCCCGGTGCCATGCCGGCCTTTTTTGCCGCGCACCCGGAAACGGCGGCCTTTTTGCAGTGGGTCAAGACCGCCAAACCTTCTGCCAGCTATGCCACCGAGCGCTACAACGGGATCAATGCGTTTTATCTGGTCAACGCAGCCGGGCAGCGGCAGGCGGTGCGCTGGGGGGTGGTGCCTTTGGGGCAGGACGCGGCGGGTGCTGCGGCGCCCGACGCTGCCGATTATCTGGAGCAGGATCTGGATAAACGCTTGGCGGCGGGGCCTTTGAAATGGCAGTTCAACCTGACATTGGCCGAGGCGGGTGACCCGACCTCTGATGCCAGCAAGGCCTGGCCTGAGGGGCGCAAGGTGGTGGATGCAGGCACCCTGGTACTGGTAAAGGCCCAGGCGCAGAACGACGGCGAGTGCCGCGATATCAATTACGATCCGCTGATTTTGCCCAGTGGCATAGAGGGCTCGGATGACCCCTTGCTGGCGGCACGCTCAGCAGCCTATGCCAGTTCCTATGTGCGCCGTACCGGTGAAGTCGATCAGCTACCCAAGGAGCCGCAACCATGAGCGCAGCCACTTCGCATTTCTCCCCGTTGGCGCGTCTGCTGCACTGGCTGATGGCGTTGATGATTATTGCCATGCTGTTTATTGGCGCGGGTATGGCTGCTTCGGTGTCTGCACGGCACGAGTGGTTGCTCAACCTGCATAAACCGTTGGGTATCGCCATTTTGCTGCTGGTGCTGGTGCGCTTGTTTGTGCGCTTGACTACTCGCCAGCCGCCGCTGCCTGCTGACTTGCCTGGGGTTCAGGTGCTGGCGGCCAAGTTGTCGCATGTACTGCTGTATGCCTTGATGTTCATATTGCCGCTGGTGGGCTGGGCGATGATTTCGGCGGCGGGGGATCCGGTGATGCTCGGCAGTTCATTGCAGTTGCCGGGGATTTTGCCGGCCAATCCCGAGGTGTTTGCGTTTTTGCGCAAGGCGCATACCTATCTGGCTTACTTGTTGTTTTTTACCGTGCTGGCGCATCTGGCGGCGGCGCTGTTTCATGGCTGGGTGAGGCGCGACGGGGTGTTGCAGAGCATGATGCGGGGCAAGGAGGGCTGAGGCTGAACCAAAAGCCCCTCACCCTAGCCCTTTCCCGGAGGGAGAGGGGACTGACCGCACGCGGCTTCAAGACCATTGAAAATCAACTCACTCTGCCTCCGGGAGATGTGAGTGACCGCACTCGACTTCAAGATCACTGAAAATCAGCTCCCTCTCCCTCCGGGAGAGGGTTGGGGTGAGGGGCTTTTGGCCATCACCGAAGTAAACAGGTCGGAAGCCAGAAACCGCTCCAGCCAGGCATTCAAGTGCGGCAACGGCGCTTGCGCAAACCACTCCCGATCAACATGGGCAAACTGGCGCACAAAGGGCGCCAGGGCCACATCGGCCAGGCTCAACCCCGGACCGCTGAGGTAGGGGTGGCGTTCAAGCTGCTGCTCAAGCCCTTGCAAAAACTCGACACCCTGGGCCCGATAATGCTCCATCGAATGTTCCGGATAGCGAATGGCGTATTTGTAGCGATCCAGCAGCACCTTGAAGATGCTGTCATTCGCTTCGATCAGCTCCATGTGATCCGCTTGCAACCAGTTGTCCGGGTCATGTTGGCCCAGCGCCCACTGCATGATCTCCAGGCTTTGCTCGATCACCCGGCCATCGGCACAAACCAGCACCGGCACTGTGCCCTTGGGAGAGGCCGCGAGCATTTCGGCCGGCTTGGCCTTGAGGCTGACTTCGACAATCGACAACGGCACACCGCTGTAGCCCAGGGCCATGCGTGCACGCATGGCATAGGGGCAGCGGCGGAACGAATAGAGCACGTGCCGGTTCATTTCACCTCCACGGTGCTCAGGCCATTGCCCTGGCGGCGCACCTGAATTTGTACCGGAATACGCTCGTGCATTTCCTGTACATGGGAGATGACGCCCACTTTGCGGCCCTGGGCCTGCAAGCCGTCGAGGGCATCCATCGCCAGTTGCAGCGATTCCGGGTCGAGGCTGCCAAAACCTTCGTCGATAAACAGCGATTCGATTTTCAGCGTGCTGGAAGCCATCGATGCCAGCCCCAGTGCCAGGGCCAGCGATACCAGGAAGGTCTCACCGCCGGACAATGAATGCACCGAGCGCAGTTCGTCACCCATTTCGGTGTCCATCACCAACAGCCCGAGCATGCTGCCGCCCCGTTTGAGGCGATAGCGGCGCACCAGTTGGCGCAATTGCGCGTTGGCGTGATGCACCAGCAAGTCGAGGTTGTAGGCCTGGGCGATTTTGCGGAATTTATCGCCACTGCCCGAACCGATCAGTTCACTGAGCCGGGCCCAGCGCTGCCATTCGTCATAAGCCTGGGCGATGCGCTGTGCCAGTGCCTGGTTGGCTTGCTGGCGGCGTTGGTCTTCGCTTTGTCGGGCGCGCAGTTCGGCACATTGCTGCTCGCTGGCGGCCAGCTGCGCGTGCAGTTCCACCAGAGCGTTGTTGAGCGCTTCGGCGTCAAGGTTGCCGTTGGCTTGCGCCTGATGCAGGGCCAGACGCTGTTCGCGCTCTTGCAGCAAGACGCGGGTTTGCTCGATGGCTTTTTCACTGTGTTGCAGTTGCTGGCGCAGTTCGCGCACCTGACTGTCGTCGTAGGCCAACAATTGCTGCAGGCGACTGTCGTCAAGCTCTGAGTGTTGGGCGCGCCATTGCCCCAGCAACGTGCCGAGTTGGGCATGTTCCTGTTGCAAGGCTTGCTGGCGCTCTTGCCCGGCCTTGAGCTCGGCCGTCAGTTGCAGCAACTGGTTGGCGGTGGCTTGCAGGGCCTGCTCGGCCTGGGTCTGGGCCGCACGGGCCTGTTCAACCGCCTGCTCCAGCGTCTGCTGCCATTGCCCGGCGCTGGCGTGGTCGCCGAGCAATGCCTTGAGGCTGTGCTGGCTGGCCTGTTGCTGCACGCCCAGCTCATGGACGCTGGCTTGCAGATCGTCCAGTGCCTTGCGGCGATTGGCCTGCAGATACTGTTCGCGCTCAATGCTGCTGGCGCGCTCGGCTTGCTCGGCCTGTTCGTCGCGCTGTTGATCGAGTTGAGCCAGTCGATCCGCCACCTGGCGGTCGAGGGTCATAAAGCAGGCTGACGGATTTTCGCGCAGCGCATCAAGAGTGGCCGGAGTCAGCAGACTGGCAAACTCGCTCAGCTCTTCTTCAAGGCGGCGGCTGTCGGCATTCAGATGCAAGTGCTGCTCGGCCAGTTGTTGTGCGGCGAGCTGGCTGGCCTGGGTGCAGCGCTGCACTTGCTGCTGTAAATGCGCGGCCTCTTTTTGCAAGGCCAGCAGCACGTTCTGGCGCTGTTCGTCCTGGGTGATGCTGTGGTGCAGTTGTTCGAGGCGCAGGCTCAGCCATTGCTCGCGTTTGCCCGGCTCCTGGGCCAGCCACTGTTCGTAGAGCGGGTGGGCTTCAAGATCGGGCGCGAGGGCTTGTTGCTCCTGATGAATGCGCTCTTGTTGTTGCAGAAACTCTTTCTGCTGGGCAATCAGCCCGCCGACTTTTTCACGCAGTTGGGCAAGAGTTTCCTTGAGCCCGTCAACCACGGCGCAGGCGCTGGTTTCTTCCGCTTCATCGTGGCGGCCAAGGCTTTGCAGCAATGCTTCGGGCTGGTGGTACGGGTGCTCGGCGCTGCCACACACCGGGCAGGGCTGGTCATCCTGTAACTGCCCGCGCAGTTCTTCGACGCTGGCACTGCGGGCCAGGCGTTGACGCTCAAGCAGTTGGCGGGTCACCTGCAGGGTTTGCTCGGCCATTTCAAGGTCGGCCTTGGCCTTGATGCCTTGCTGGCTCAGGCGGTCGCGTTCCTGTTGTACGCTGTGTTGTCTGATCTGCAGCTCTTGCAGGCGGACATCGAGTGCGTGCTGGCTGTTGCTCAGGCGTTGCAGCTCTTCAAAGGCACGCTGTTGCTGGCGGTTGTCCTTGAGCAGGCTGCCCAGGGTGTGGATTTGTTCGTTGACCGCATGGGGCTCTGCAGCGGCTTCCTGAAACAGGATTTCCAGGCTGTTGCGCAGTTCGCTCAGTTGCTGCGCCGCTTCTTGGGCGCGCAGCTCCAGGCCTGGCAGTTCTTCGCGACCCTTGGTCAGGCTGTTGCTGAGCAGAACCAGTTTTTGCAGGCGCGGGCGGTAGGCGTCCCAGGCGTTGGCCAGTGGTGCCAGTTCGCTGCTGCGTTCAAGCTGGGTGGCAATCTGTGCCAGGCGTTCGGTGCCTTGTTGCTGACGCTCAAGCAGGGCATCCAGCGCCTGTTGTCCGGCGTTGCAGGCCTGCTCGGCCTGTTGCTGGAGGGTCTGCTGGCTGCTCAGCGTCCGGGTCAGGCGGTCAAGGTTGGCCTGTTCCAGATGAGCTTGCTGCACTCGCGGCGCAGCCTCCCGTTGTTGCTCCTGCGCCAGGGATGCCGCCTGAAGGGCGTTTTGAACGTCTGCCTCCAGACGGGCCTTGCGTTGGCCCAACTCGGTCTGTTGGTGCAGTTGGGCGCTGATTTGCTCGGCCAGCGGGCTCAGTTGCCCCTCCAGCTCGGCCAGCCGGGCAAACTGATGGCGTTGCGGCGCCAGTTGCTCCAGCAGATGCAGGGTCTGGCGCTGGTCGGCCTGACTGTCCCACAGGGCTTGCGCCTGTTGCAGCTGGTCGGCTGCACTCTGTCGTTGTTCTTGCAGCTCGCTCAGGGTTTTGAGCCAGCTGTGCTGCTGTTCAAGTTGCTTGAGCTGGCCTTGCTGATTCTTCAACTGCTGCTGGGCTTGCTCGAAGCGCTGATCCAGTTCGGCGCGGGCCTCGGGCTCAAGCGGGGTAACGCCGACGGCCTGGTCGAGCAGAAGCTTGTGCGCATCCTTGGCCTCTTTGGCCTTGTCGAAGGCACGCTTGCCCAGGCGGGTGTAGAGGGCCGTGTCGGTGAGCTTTTCCAGCAGCTCGCTGCGTTCGTTGTCATCGGCCTTGAGAAAGGCGCTGAATTCGCTTTGGGCCAGCATCACGGCGCGGGTGAATTGCTCGAAGTTGAGCCCCAGGCGCGCTTCCAGCTGGACTTTGTAATCGCCTTTCTGGCTGGCCAGCAGTTGGTCACTGTCAAGGTCGCGCAGGCTTTGGCGGCTGGCCTGCAACTTGCCGGTGGCTTTTTCGCGGGCGCGATTGGCTTCCCAGCGGGCACGGTAGCGGCGCCCGTCAATGCCGACAAAGTCCACTTCGGCATAGCCTTCACCGGTACCGCGGCGCAGCAGGGTGCGTGGGTCGCCGGTGGCGATTTCACCGTCGGCGTCCGGTACCTTGGCATCGCGTCCGGTGTTGTTCAGTCGGGGCACGGCGCCAAACAGGGCCAGGCACAGGGCATCGAGCAGGGTGCTTTTACCGGCGCCAGTGGGGCCGGTGATGGCAAACAGACCGGCACTGGCCAGGGGCTCGGCGGTGAAGTCGAGCTCAAAGGGACCGGCCAGCGAGGCGAGGTTTTTCAGGCGGATGGCGAGGATTTTCATGGTTGTTCACCTTCCAGCTGAACTTCTTGCAGCAGCACGGCAAAGTCCTTGAGGGTTTGTTCGTCGGCCTCACTGCCGTAGTTTTCCTGCCAGGCGCGGCTGAACAGCTCCAGCGGCGTTAACTGGTCGAGCTCGATCAGCCCCGAGTCGTCGTCACCGTGACGGCTGCCGCTTCCGGCATATTCGGCGGCGATACGCACCAGCCGAACGGACTTGCCCTGCAGCGCCGTTTCAATCTGTTGGCGCAAATCGGGCTGCGGTTCGTCGAGTGTGACCCGTACTTCCAGCCAGGGCTGGCGCTGGGTATCGGCGAGCAGGTCGATATCCGCCAGGTCCGCCAGTTGGGCGAGGATGTCAGCCAGTGGCAGCGGGCCGATCCGTTGCAGGTTGACTGCCCGGGGGATCAATATCGGCTCAACGCTGACCAGGGTTTCGCCTTTGAGGGTGACGTCGAGAATCTGGTGCTGGTAGCCGATTTCCGAGAAGGACAAGGGGATTGGCGAGCCGCAGTAGCGGATGCGCTCTTCGCTGTTGACCCGCTGCGGTTTGTGCAAATGGCCCAGGGCCACATAGCTGATATCGTGGCCGAACAGGCTGGCGGGCAGGGCTTCGGCATTGCCGATGATCAGGCTGCGCTCGGAATCTTCGGAGACCGACCCCCCGGCCATGTGCGCGTGGCTGATGGCAATCAGCGCCTGGCCCTTCTTGCGCTTGGCATTGGCGGCCTCGATCAGTCTTTCATGGACCTGGCCGATACCGCGCAGGTAGTCGTCCCCCAGGTGTGCGCCGGTGACTTCGGCGGGGCGCAAAAAGGGCAGCGCCAGGCACCAGGCTACCGTCTTGCCCTTGGCATCGGGCAAGGGGATCAGCAGGCGCTCGGCGTCGAGCTGGCCGTCGTCGAGCCACAGCACCCGGCCCAGGGCATGGGTACGCAAGCGGCGCATCAGGGGCGCAGGCAGTTCGATGCGCGAGCCGGAGTCGTGGTTGCCGGCAATCATCACAATGGTCAGCTTGGGCTGTTGCTCATGGGCACTGACGATAAAGTCGTAGAGCCGTTCCTGGGCTTTGACCGGCGGGTTGACGGTGTCGAAGATGTCCCCGGCTATCAGCAACACGTCGGGTGTGTGCTCCGCCAGCCGGGCCAGTAGCCAGGACAGAAAACAGGCGTGTTCAAAGTCGCGGTCCTGGCCGTGGAGGTTTTGCCCCAGGTGCCAGTCGGAGGTGTGAAACAGGCGCATAACAGAATCCGTTTTCAAAGGGGCAGGCAACCCGCTCGCTCAAGCGGTACACGGGTTGCCCTGAAATTATTTGGGGTACAGCGGTGGCAGGCTGCTCGGCTCGCTGGCGTCTTGTTGCTCGCGTTCGGCGGCAGGAATGCTGCGGATGGCCTTCCACAGCTCATCGCCTTGCCAGTGCTGGCCGGTTTCGCTGTAGAGCGCGCCGTTGAGGCCGTCCAGGGCATCGGACAGCAACACAAAGCGTGCCGCCATATCGGCCAGGGTCTCGGGTTGCTGCCGCGCCCAGGCATCCAGGGCCTGGCGGGTGGCCTGGGGGTCGTTGGCCAGGCACGCGCGCTTCAGGTCGTCCAGCAGGGTGCGCGGGCTTGGGCCGGTTTGCGCAGCGCGCAGGATTGCCGGTTGCCAGCGGGCACGCCACCACAGACCCAGACTGGCCAGGGTGGTGAGTGCCAGAAACAGGGTGCTGAGCTGCCAGATCCAGAGCGAGGGCGCTTCGTTCTGCGCTGTTGTGGTGCCACTGACCGGTGTGTCCACAGCCAGAGTGGGGTTGGCCGCTGCGAGCAGGGTACGGGCGGGCAGGTAAGTGCGCTCCAGATGATCTTCATGGGTGTTCCACCACACCACTTCGACGGCGGGCAGTTCAATCTGGCCAACCCGGGTCGGAACCAGTGCTTCGCGCTCTTCGCGGCTGCCGATCAGGCCGTTTTCGGTGATCTGGTTGCTCAGTTGCGCCAGGTCGGGGTAGCGCCGCAGGCCGTTGACGTCGGTGGCGGGCAGGGGCGGCAGTTGGGCGCTGGACAGGCCTTCGGCCTTGAGGGTGAGGGTGCGGGTCAGCGAGTCACCGACCAGCGCATGGTCAGGCTCGGGGTTCCAGGTTTCACTCATGCTCAGGCTGCGCGCTGGTAACCAGGGGGCATTGGCAGGCCAGATGTCGGGCTTGGGCAGCACGTTCAGCGGGATTTCGGCCGAGGTCACGTGCACCATCTTGCCGGGCTTTGGCCCCAGCGGGGCAGGGGCCGTGGCTTGCTGGCTGTCGACCTGGGTGGCACTGAAGGTCTGGGCCGGGATGACCAGCTCGCCGCTGCGCTGCGGATAGATACCGTAGCGGCGTTCGATCACACCGTGGCGCACGCCATTGATCAATTTTTCATAGGTACGCGACTCGCCCAGTTGCTCGACAATGGCGTCGTCGAGGTGCAGGGCGGTCAGGCTGCTGTCATCGTACAGCGCCACCGAATGGTAAACGCGCACGGTCAGCAGCGCCTGGGCCTGCACATAGACGCTGGGCTGGTCGAGGCTGGCTTCGATAAATACCGGGGCCAGTTCGTTTTCGCTGGCCGCGCTCTGGGTGACGGTGAGGGTGATCGGCTGGCTGTGGTAGTCACCGACTTGCAGCGCCGGGATGATCACCGTGCCGGTCTGCTTGGGTTGCAGGGTGATCATCCAGCGGGTGGTGCCCTTGTTGTCGTCGCTTAGGCTGTTGAGCTGGTTGACCTGGCGGGTACCGCGTACTTCGAACAGGCCGTCCAGCGGGGTCAGGTCGGGCTTGCCAAACTGGGTGACGTCGTCGGACTCCAGGGTCAGCTCGACGGTTTCACCGGAGTTGAGCTGGTCGCGGTCAATGCTGGCGACCAGTCCCATGGCGTGTGCAGGCAAGGTCCAGCAACACAGCAGAAGAAGCAAAGCGCAGAGGCGGTTCATTTGGGCGTGTCCTGATGGAGCTGCTGTTCGTACCAGAATTTGCGGCGCAACAATTCGCTGGGGTTGTCGGGGATCTGTCTGAGCCATTGTTCAAGTGCCTGGCGCTGTTCTTCTGCGGTCTGGTCGGCGGTCGGTGCGGGCGCACGGGTGGTGGGTTCGTCGCCAGGTTCGCCGTCGGCGCGCGGGGCAGCGTCGGGGTCGAGCTGCTCGTGCGGCGCCGGCTCGGTGCTGGGGTTAGTGGCCGAGCTGTTGTCTTCATTGTGCAGTGTGCTGCTGGAGGCACCCTGGGCGCTGCTGCTCAGCGGGGTTTCAGACTCGGCTGGCGCAGGCGGCTCGGGGGGCTGTTCGGTTTCGGCTTCGGCGGCAGCTGCGGCGCGCTGCTGCTCAAGCAGTTGCTCGACCAGGGCTTTGTTCTGCGCGGCGGCCTCCAGCTCGGGTTGCAGTTCCAGCGCCTGTTCCCAGGCATCGATGGCCGCTTCCAGCTCACCGTTCATGGCCAGGGCATTGCCGCGATTATAGTGCGCGCTGGCGCTGTTGACTTCGGCAAAACGTCGGGCGGCGCCAGCATAGTCGCCAGCCCGGTACAGAGCCACGCCCTGCCAGAGCGGGTCGCTGAAATGCTCCACAGCCAGCAGCGGCTTGTTTTGCTGCAACAGGCGCAGGCCCTGTTGGTCGGGGCGCAGCCACAGGTCGGTAAAGCTCATGGCCTGCGCCGGCTGCGGTTGCAGCATAAACAGCAGGGGCAGGCAGAACAGCCAACCGCGCCGGCCTGCGCAGGCCACCAGCAGCAGAAGGGGCAGCAACAGCCAATAACCCTGGTCGGCCCAGGTATCCAGTTGCAGGGTCTGGCCGTCATTGCGCAGGTTGCGCGGGCCGTCGAGCAGGCCCAGACCGCGCAGGTCATTGTCATCCAGACGCGCCTGGCGATAGCGCCCGTCCACATCCAGGGCAAAGGCCCGCAGGCTGGGGCTGTCCAGGCGTGGCAGGAGAATGGCGCCCTGATCGTCCTTGAGGAATTGGCCACTTTCGTCCACCACCGGCGCGCCTTCGCGACTGCCAATACCCAGGATCAACAGTTGCGGAGCATGGCCGCTCAAGGCCTGGCGGATGCCGTTGCGTTCCTGTTCGCTGAGTGATGAGGTGATCAACAGCAAGCGACCCTGGCCCAGTGCGCTTTGATCCAGCAGTTCAAGGGCCTTGCCAATCGCCAGGTCGGCGCGATGCCCCGGCTGAGGCATGATCGACGGCTTGAGGGCTTCGAGCAGGTTGCGGCTGGTGGCCATGTCATCGGACAGCGGCACCAGGGTATGGGCACTGCCCGCGTAGATGATCACGGCGGATTGCGCGTCGTTACGGTTTTGCAGCAGGTCGTAGATCTTGCGCCGCGCCTGCTCCAGGCGGTTGGGCGAACTGTCGGTGGCGAGCATTTCGGGGGTCAGTTCGAGCATCACTACCAGGGGGTCTTCGGGTTTTTGCGAGGGCTGCTCGACGCGTTGCCAGCTGGGCCCGAGCAGGGCCAGCATGGCGAGCAGCCAGCCCAGGCCCAGGGCGATCCATGGCAGCTTGCTGCTGCGGCCGGTGCCGCCGCTGAGCAGCACCCGATGAAAAGCGGGCGGCAGGATTTTCTGCCAGCGACCGGCGCGTTTTTCCCGGTGCCAGCGCTGCCACAGCAACCAGCCGAGCAGCGGCAGGATTAGCAGCCATTCGGGGCGCAACCAGTGCGGCCAGAGCGAGCTCATCGGCGCCTCCGCAAACGCAGGCGCGTGAGGCGCGCACGCCAGTCAGGGTGTTGCTGCAGAAAATGCTTCTTGCTCAGCCAGCGTTGCAGCGGGTTGTTGGGCCACAGTTCGCGGATCACCAGCAGCACGCTGAGCAACAGGGCCACGGCCAGCGGCCAGCTGTAGAGTGCCTGGGCCGGGCGCGCCTGGGTCGGTTGCTGGGCCACGGGTTCCAACTGGTCGAGGGTGTCCTTGATGGCTGCCAGTTCACCACCGTTGCGGGCACGGAAGTAGCGGCCACCGGTGACTTTGGCGATTTCTTCGAGCGCCGGTTCATCAAGGTCGACCCCGGGGTTGATGGTGAACATGCCCTTGCTGCTGTCGTCGGGGTCGGCGCCGATGCCGATGGGGTAGATTTTGACCCCCTCTTCGGCCGCTAGGCGTGCCGCTGTCAGCGGGTCGATCTGCCCGCCGTTGTTGGCACCATCGGTAATCAGGATCAGCACCCGGCTTTGTGCCGGGCGTTGGCGCAGGCGCTTGAGGGCCAGGCCAATGGCATCGCCGATAGCGGTATTTTTACCGGCGATGCCGATGCGTGCTTCGTCGAGCCAGGTGTGCACGGTGTGACGGTCAAAGGTCAGCGGCGCTTGCAGGTAAGCCTGGCTGCCGAACAGGATCAGGCCGACGCGGTCGCCTTCACGGTTTTCCAGGAACTCGCCGAGCAGGTTTTTTACCAGGTCCAGGCGGGTTACGTCTTCACCCTGCCATTGCATGTCGGGGTAATCCATCGAGCCCGAGACATCCACCGCCACCAGCAAATCACGGCCGCTGGCAGCAATCGGCAACGGCTCACCCAGCCATTGCGGGCGGGCAGCGGCGGTCAGTAACAGCAACCAGAGCACGATATGAGGGATTTGCTGGCGCCAGGAGGGCAGGTTGGCGCGGGCTTTGCGTCGGGTCAGTTGCTCAAGGTCACTCAAGAAACTGACCTGTAGCGCCGCCTCGCCGCTGTCGGCAGGCGGCAGCACCAGGCGCATCAACCAGGGCAGGGGCAGCAGGACGAAGATCCACGGCCAGGCAAATTCAAACATGTTTGCGAATCCAGGTTTCAACCGCTTGATTGAGCCCGGCAATGGCTTTGTCGTCGAGCTTGCACTCGGGTTTATAGGCGCCTTCAACCAGCACCATCCAGCGGGTCAAACCGGCAGCCGGGCAGCGGTTGTCGAGAAACGCCAGCCACTTGCGACCATTGAGGGTGTGGCTCTGGCTGTAGGGGTAGTGGTTGCGGCACAGGCGCTTGAGCAGGCCGTTGAGCTGCTGCAACCAGGCGCCGGCCGGTGCGCCGTCGTAGGGTTTGGGAAAACGTGCCAGCTCTTCAAGGGCGGCCAGGCGCACCGGGTCGAGGGGTTGCTCGACGCGGGCCGGCTGGCGTGTGGCGGGCAGGTAGCGGCGCAGCCACCACAGGCCCCAACCCAGCGCGGGCAGCACAATCAGCAGCAGCCACCAGCCCGGTGCCGGCGGCCAGATACCGAGTTCGGGCGGTGTGATCAAAGGTTGCAGTTGCTCAAGTTGTTTCATGAGGCTTTGCCGGGGCGTTTGGCGTTGAGGTATTCACGCAGTTGTTCGACCATTTCACTTTGGGTGCTGAGCGGCATCAGCAATACCCGCAGCTTTTGCGCCAGCAGTTCCCAGCGGGCGATGCGGGCTTCGCCCTGGGCGCGGTAGGCCTGACGCAAATCATAATTGAGCGTATCCAGTTCCAGCTGCGCACCGCCCTCGGCAAAGCGCAGCAGCCCGGCAGCGGGCAGGGCGTGATCCAGCGGGTCGGACAGCGGCAGCAACATCAGGTCGCAGTGGCGCGACAACAGGCTCAATTGCTGTTCAGCGGCGTCGGTGAGGCCGCGCTCATCGCAGATCACGATCACCAGGCTGCCGGGGCGCAGCACTTCGCGGGCGCGGATCAGGGCCATGCCCAGGGCATCGCGGTCCGATTGTACCTCGGTGTGCAGCGACTGGTTGACCCGCACCAGACGGTTAAGCAACTGCAACAGGCTCTGCTTGCTGCGCCGTGGTTTGATTTCATAGTGTTCATGGTCGCCAAACACCAGCCCGCCGACGCGATCGTTATGGCCCAGCGCAGCCCAGCCGATCAGGCTCGCGGCCTGGGCGGCGAGCACTGATTTGAACATCTGCCCCGAGCCGAAAAACAGCCGCCGGCTTTGTTCAGCGAGGATAAAGATCGGCCGCTCGCGCTCCTCATGAAACATCTTGGTGTGAGGTTCCTGGGTGCGGGCGGTGACACGCCAATCGATGGTGCGCACATCGTCACCAGCCTGATAGACCCGCACCTGATCGAAATCGACCCCGCGCCCGCGCAGTTTCGAGTGATGCAAGCCCACCAGCGGGCTGCGCTGGCTGGGCGAGGAGAACAGCTGCACCTCGCGCACCCGGTGGCGCATCTCGATCAGTTGCGCAAGGGTGACGCGGATGCCGGGTTCGGCGGGCAGGGGGGTGTTCATCGGTCAGGCAACGGCCACGACGTCGAGGATACGCTGGACCACGCGGTCCTGGTCGATTCCGGCAGCCTCGGCTTCAAAGGACAGGATGATGCGATGGCGCAGCACGTCGAACAGCACGGCCTGGATATCTTCGGGGCTGACAAAGTCGCGCCCGGCCAGCCAGGCGTGGGCCCGTGCGCAGCGGTCCAGGGCAATCGAGCCGCGGGGGCTGGCGCCATAGGCGATCCACTCGGCCATTTCCGGATCGAATTTGCCCGGGGTGCGGGTGGCCATCACCAACTGCACCAGGTATTCCTCTACGGCATCAGCCATATACAGGCCGAGGATTTCCTTGCGCGCGGCGAAGATGGCTTGCTGGCTGACCCGGCGTTCGGGCTTGGTCTCGCCGTTGAGCGCCTCGCCGCGGGCCTGCTGGAGGATGCGGCGTTCGACGGCGGCGTCCGGGAAGCCGATTTTGACGTGCATCAGAAAACGGTCGAGCTGGGCCTCGGGCAGCGGGTAGGTGCCCTCCTGCTCGATGGGGTTTTGCGTGGCCATCACCAGAAACAGCGGCGACAGCTCATAGGTACTTCGCCCGACACTGACCTGGCGTTCGGCCATGGCTTCGAGCAGCGCCGATTGCACCTTGGCCGGAGCGCGGTTGATTTCATCGGCCAGCACCAGGTTATGGAAGATCGGCCCTTGTTGAAACACGAAACTGCCGGTTTCGGGGCGATAGATCTCGGTGCCGGTGATATCGGCGGGCAGCAGGTCGGGGGTGAACTGGATGCGATGGAACTGCGCTTCGATGCCTTCTGCCAGTTCCTTGATAGCCTTGGTCTTGGCCAGGCCGGGTGCGCCTTCGACCAGCATGTGGCCGTCGGCAAGCAGCGCGATCAGCAGGCGGTCGATCAACTTTTCCTGACCGAGGATCTGGGTTGAAAGAAAGGTTCGCAGCGCAAGCAGCGCTTCACGATGTTCCATCGATGACTGTTCCTGAAAAGGACACCGGCGGCGCAAAAATTACGCCGGGGTTGGGGGCGTTACTTTAATCCATTGGAGGCCTTGCGGACTAATGGCGGTTGGGCTTTTTATGGAAAAAACTGAAATGCGCAGGGTTGTTGAGAATGCTGCTCATCTGCGTGGGGTATGGCGGATAAAAAAGAGGGGAATGTTGCAATTACAGACCGTAGAACGTGCGGGCGTTCTGCCATAAGGCTCTGTGCGCGCCGTCCTCACCCAGGGCGTCCATCAGCAAGGTGATGTCGCTGGCCGCAAAAGGCCGTGGCGCCCGGGTTGAGGGCAGGTCTGTGCCAAACATCAGGGCATCGGGGTTGATGCCGTGAACCTGTTGCAGCACCGGCGCTACAGCGAAATCAACCCGGCCAAAGCCACAGGCCTTGATCCGTACACCGTGCTCTGCCAGGCGCAGCAGGCTGGGCAGGCCGTCGTGGCTCAGGCCCAAATGATCGATGCTCAGCGCCGGCAAGCGCCGTAACCGCTCTTCAAGCCCCGCCAGCTCCCGAGAGTCGATATACAACTCCGAATGCCAGCCCACTTGCTCATGCACGCGCATGGCCAGTGATTCGAGCTGGTCAAGTTGCTCGCAACCTCCGCGCTTGAGGTTAAAGCGCAGGGCCCGCACACCGTGGCTATGCAGGGTTGCCAGTTCGTCATCGGTGACGCTGGCCGGCAGCTGGGTCACCCCGACAAACCCCGGCCCCAGACGCTGCAAGGCATCAATCAGGTAGCTTTGGTCATAACCCTGGAAGGAGCCCGATACCACCGCGCCGCCGACGATACCCTGGGGTGTGGCCCGGGCCAGGTAATCATCGGCACTGAAAAACCCCGGCACATAGCCGTTGTTGGGAATCAGCGGGTAAGCGCTGTCGATGATATGGCAGTGGGCATCGAAGATCGGGCGCATGGTGGTGAGCTCCAGTGGAAGTGCATGACTGTGGGAGCGAGCCTGCTCGCGATGGTATCAGTGCGCCGGGCCAGACAGATCGCATTGCCTGCATCGCGAGCAGGCTCGCTCCCACAATGTGCCCTGCTAGATTCCCTTCCTCATGGAGGATTAATTCAGCTCGCTGATATAGGTACCAGTGCCCTTGAGGATGTTCTGCAGGGTCAGTTCAACTTCAGCCAGGTCTGCGGCGGCGGTGCTGTGCAGGATTTCCAGATGGTCATCGCCCTTGAGCACATCAGTATCACCTGCGGCGATTTCGATCAGCAGGCGGGTAGGGCTCAGGGTGACTTTTACCCCGTCCAGGGTCGAAGGCTCGTCCTCAAGGGTGATTTCCAGCTCGTCTTCGTCCGGGTAGCGGGTCATCAGGAACATTTCGCCCGTATTGGTGTGGCAACACAGCATCGCCATGTTGTCTTCTTCGTCGTCGCACGGGTTGGCGAGCAGGTGGTCGGTGGTCATTTGCATGGGTAATTCCTGGCGCTCTTGGCGCGGGTAGGTCGATCAGAGGCCAATTTTGCCAGCCTGAACCGATTTGTGCAGGTTTGAATGGAACATCAGGGCAAATGGTCAGTCATTTCTGATACTGACTTTGGAAACCAAGGCGCTTTTATGAAGGTTTTTCGCTCCTCGATGCTAGGGTTGTTCATAGGTCACGCCTGCTGTTGCGTCCCGATGACCGAATATGTCGCCGCACCGTAAGCAGGCCGTGCAGCTCACTCGTTAAGCTGCGCGGTGATTGTTATCTCTAAAGACACAGCCTGTTCAGCCGGCAGTCGTTTTTGTAGATAACCATCCTTGAAGGTGAATGTGACCCATGGGTCACGGCCAGCTTCACCTCCCTGTCATGCTGTGCGTTGAAGGTGAACTGCCCGAGTCAGACCTTGCACAGCATTGGCAGCTCCCCATGCGGGAATAACACGCGACGCTTCTCTCAATAACAAGCCCAAGCGGAGTACCACAGATGGCGTTCTTCACCGCAGCCAGCAAAGCCGACTTCCAGCATCAACTGCAAGCGGCACTGGCGCAGCACATCAGTGAACAGGCACTGCCACAAGTGGCGCTGTTCGCTGAGCAATTCTTCGGCATCATTTCTCTGGATGAACTCACTCAACGGCGCATGTCCGATCTCGCTGGCTGCACGCTGTCAGCGTGGCGCCTGCTGGAGCGCTTCGATCCGGCCCAGCCGCAAGTGCGGGTGTTCAACCCCGACTACGAACGCCACGGCTGGCAGTCCACCCACACCGCGGTTGAAGTGCTGCATCACGACCTGCCGTTTCTGGTGGACTCGGTACGCACCGAGCTGAACCGTCGCGGTTACAGCATTCACACCCTGCAAACCACGGTATTGAGCGTTCGTCGTGGCAGCAAGGGCGAGCTGCTGGAAATCCTGCCCAAGGGCACTACGGGCGAAGGTGTCTCGCAAGAGTCGCTGATGTACCTGGAGATCGATCGCTGCGCCCACGCCGCCGAATTGAACGTGCTGAGCAAGGAGCTGGAACAGGTTCTGGGTGAAGTGCGCATTGCCGTGGCTGACTTTGAGCCGATGAAGGCCAAGGTGCAGGAGTTGCTGGCCAGTGTCGACAACTGCCAGTACGCCGTCGACGCCGACGAAAAAGCCGAAGTCAAAAGCTTCCTGGAATGGCTGGTGGGCAACCACTTTACCTTCCTGGGTTATGAAGAATTTGTGGTACGTGATGAAGCCGATGGCGGGCATATCGAATATGACGCCAATTCTTTCCTTGGCCTGACCAAGTTGCTGCGCGCCGGCCTCACCGCCGAAGACCTGCGCATCGAAGACTACGCCGTCAGCTACCTGCGCATGCCGACCCTGCTGTCGTTTGCCAAGGCCGCACACCCGAGCCGCGTGCATCGCCCGGCGTACCCGGACTATGTATCGATCCGCCAGATCGATGCCAGCGGCAAGGTCATCAAGGAATGCCGCTTCATGGGCCTGTACACCTCCTCGGTGTATGGCGAAAGCGTGCGCGTGATCCCTTATATCCGCCGCAAGGTCGCGGAGATCGAGCGTCGCTCGGGCTTCCAGGCCAAGGCTCACCTGGGCAAGGAACTGGCGCAGGTGGTAGAAGTGCTACCCCGTGACGATCTGTTCCAGACCCCGGTGGATGAGCTGTTCAGCACCGTGATGTCGATTGTGCAGATCCAGGAACGCAACAAGATTCGCGTGTTCCTGCGCAAAGACCCGTATGGCCGCTTCTGCTACTGCCTGGCTTATGTGCCGCGTGACATCTATTCCACCGAAGTGCGGCAGAAAATCCAGCAGGTACTGATGGAGCGCCTGCAGGCTTCGGATTGCGAATTCTGGACCTTTTTCTCGGAATCGGTGCTGGCCCGTGTGCAGCTGATTTTGCGGGTTGACCCAAAAAATCGGATCGATATCGACCCGTTGCTGCTGGAAAAAGAAGTCATCCAGGCTTGCCGCAGCTGGCAGGACGACTACGCCAGCCTGGTGGTCGAGAGCTTCGGCGAGGCCAATGGCACCAAGGTGCTGGCCGACTTCCCGAAAGGCTTTCCGGCAGGTTACCGCGAGCGCTTTGCTGCGCACTCGGCCGTGGTCGACATGCAGCATTTGATGAGCCTGAGCGAAAAAAACCCGCTGGTGATGAGCTTCTACCAGCCACTGGGGCAAAGCGCCGGCCAGGAACTGCATTGCAAGCTGTACCACGCCGACACGCCGCTGGCCCTGTCCGACGTGCTGCCGATTCTGGAAAACCTCGGCCTGCGTGTGCTGGGCGAGTTCCCGTACCGTTTGCGTCACGCCAACGGTCGCGAGTTCTGGATTCATGATTTCGCCTTTACCGCTGGTGAAGGCTTGAACCTGGATATCCAGCAACTTAACGACACGCTGCAGGATGCGTTCGTGCATATCGTGCGCGGCGATGCCGAGAACGACGCCTTCAACCGCCTGGTACTGACTGCCGGCCTGCCTTGGCGCGACGTGGCGTTGCTGCGTGCCTACGCGCGTTACCTAAAGCAGATTCGCCTGGGCTTTGACCTGGGTTATATCGCCAGCACCCTGAACAACCACACCGACATCGCCCGCGAGTTGACACGGTTGTTCAAGACCCGTTTCTATCTGGCGCGCAAGCTGACGGCCGAAGATCTGGAAGACAAGCAAGTACGTCTGGAACAGGCGATTCTGACGGCACTGGACGATGTTCAGGTGCTCAATGAAGACCGTATCCTGCGTCGCTACCTGGATTTGATCAAAGCCACGCTGCGTACCAACTTCTACCAGCCGGATGCCAACGGTCACAACCGTTCGTATTTCAGCTTCAAGTTCAACCCGCACCTGATCCCCGAGCTGCCAAAGCCGGTGCCGAAGTTTGAAATCTTCGTCTACTCGCCACGGGTTGAAGGCGTGCACTTGCGCTTCGGTAATGTGGCCCGCGGCGGTTTGCGCTGGTCTGACCGTGAAGAAGACTTCCGTACCGAAGTGCTGGGCCTGGTAAAAGCCCAGCAAGTGAAGAACTCGGTCATTGTGCCGGTGGGCGCCAAGGGCGGTTTCGTGCCGCGTCGTCTGCCATTGGGCGGCGGCCGTGACGAGATCCAGGCCGAGGCGATTGCCTGCTACCGGATCTTTATTTCCGGCTTGCTGGACATTACCGACAACCTGAAAGATGGCGCGCTGGTGCCGCCGTTGAACGTGGTTCGTCATGATGACGATGACCCGTACCTGGTCGTGGCTGCCGACAAGGGCACCGCAACCTTCTCCGATATTGCCAACGGCATTGCCATTGATTACGGCTTCTGGCTGGGTGATGCGTTCGCCTCGGGCGGCTCGGCCGGTTATGACCATAAAAAAATGGGCATTACCGCCAAGGGCGCCTGGGTTGGCGTGCAGCGTCACTTCAAAGAGCGCGGTATCAACGTCCAGCAAGACAGCATCAGTGTGGTCGGCGTGGGTGACATGGCCGGCGACGTGTTCGGCAACGGTCTGCTGATGTCCGACAAGCTGCAACTGGTCGCGGCCTTCAACCACCTGCACATCTTTATCGACCCGAACCCGGAGCCGGCCAATAGCTTCGCCGAGCGTCAGCGCTTGTTCGACCTGCCGCGTTCGGCCTGGTCGGATTACGACACCGGCATCATGTCGGCGGGCGGCGGGATCTTCTCGCGCAGCGCAAAAAGCATCGCTATCTCTGCCGAGATGAAAGAGCGCTTCGCGATTACTGCCGACAAGCTGACCCCGACAGAACTGCTCAATGCCTTGCTCAAGGCACCGGTGGACCTGTTGTGGAACGGCGGTATCGGTACTTACGTAAAAGCCAGCAGCGAAAGCCACGCCGATGTCGGCGACAAGGCCAACGATGCGTTGCGCGTCAATGGCAACGAATTGCGCTGCAAGGTAGTGGGCGAGGGCGGCAACCTGGGCATGACCCAGCTGGGCCGTGTCGAGTTCAACCTCAACGGCGGCGGCTCCAACACCGACTTTATCGACAACGCCGGCGGCGTCGACTGCTCTGACCACGAAGTGAATATCAAGATCCTGCTCAATGAAGTGGTGCAGGCTGGCGATATGACCGAGAAGCAGCGCAACCAGCTGCTGGGCAGCATGACCGACGAGGTTGGCGGCCTGGTGCTGGGCAACAACTACAAGCAAACCCAGGCCATTTCGCTGGCGGCACGCAAGGCTTATGAGCGAATTGCCGAATACAAGCGCCTGATGAACGATCTGGAGGCCCGTGGCAAGCTGGACCGTGCCATCGAGTTCCTGCCGTCTGAAGAGCAGCTCAACGAACGCGTAGCAGCGGGCCATGGCCTGACCCGTGCCGAGCTGTCGGTGTTGATCTCTTATAGCAAGATCGATCTCAAGGAAGCATTGCTCAACTCCCAGGTGCCGGATGACGACTACCTGACCCGCGACATGGAAACCGCGTTCCCGCCGATGCTGGTCAGCAAGTTTGCTGAAGCCATGCGTCGCCATCGTCTGAAGCGTGAAATCGTCAGCACCCAGATTGCCAACGATCTGGTCAACCACATGGGCATCACTTTTGTCGAACGCTTGAAAGAGTCGACCGGCATGAGTGCAGCCAACGTGGCTGGCGCATACGTGATCGTGCGTGACATTTTCCATCTTCCGCACTGGTTCCGTCAGATTGAAGCGCTGGACTACCAGGTACCGGCTGAAATCCAGCTGGCGCTGATGGATGAGCTAATGCGCCTGGGCCGTCGCGCTACGCGCTGGTTCCTGCGTAGCCGTCGTAACGAGCTGGATGCTGCGCGCGATGTGGCGCACTTCGGCCCGCATCTGGCGGCGTTGGGCCTCAAGCTTGACGAGTTGCTGGAAGGGCCGACCCGCGAAGGCTGGCAGACCCGCTACCAGGCTTACGTCGAGGCTGGCGTGCCGGAGTTGCTGGCGCGCATGGTGGCGGGTACCACGCACCTGTATACCCTGTTGCCGATTATCGAAGCTTCGGATGTTACCGGGCAAAATGCTGCGGACGTGGCCAAGACGTACTTTGCCGTGGGCAGCGCGCTGGACCTGACCTGGTACTTGCAGCAGATCAGCAACCTGCCGGTGGAGAACAACTGGCAAGCCCTGGCCCGCGAAGCGTTCCGTGACGACATCGACTGGCAGCAGCGGGCAATTACCATTTCGGTGCTGCAGATGACCGATGCGGGGGAAAGCATCGAGGCACGGCTGTCGCTGTGGCTTGAGCAGAACCACACCATGGTTGAGCGCTGGCGCGCGATGCTGGTGGACCTGCGTGCCGCCACCGGCAACGACTATGCTATGTACGCGGTGGCCAACCGCGAGCTGCTGGACCTGGCGTTGAGCGGTCAATCAGGGCTCTGACAGCCTGAGTTGCAAAACAAAGCCCCGGCTCATGTGCAATGAGTCGGGGCTTTTTTGTTTCTGGGGGTTACCGGAAATCAGATGCCGATATTGCCCAAGGTTTGCACAATGCTGCGCAGGGTGACGGCGAGAGTGGGATGATCGACCTCAAAGCGCTCTACAGCGAGGTTGACGCTGTCGGCAAGGCTGGAATCGTTGGTCGCTTTTTCGATGTCGATTTGAGCCTGGATTTGTGTGGCGAGCTGGTTCAAATGTTCACGCTCTTCCTGGGTGAGCGGCGGGTTCTGTTCCAGTTGCTCGCGCAAGGTATTGAGTTGTTCTTGCAGATCGCGGGCAGGCATAGCATTCATCCTTTATTGATAGGCTCTGGTGTAGACCTTCGAAGTGAGCAAAAGATCTGTCTCTAGATTAATCCACTCGCGGGCGAAGTGCATGATCTCTATCAAAATCCCCGGTGCGTGTTTTTTGTCGTGCGGGCGGGTGGATTTAAAAGAATCGGCAGCGGTGGGAACGTCTATCTTTTATACAAGTCTGTTTAGGCGATTGCTTGGGGGCTGCCTAAAAGACATTTGCCGTTATACTGGTGTTCTGACTCAGGGCATAGCGCCCAAGTGTTGAGTAACTTCAGGGAGTTTTGCTATGCGCTGGACTGTTCGTCTCGCTCCATTGTTTGTCTGTGCCGGTGTGGCCATGATGCCTTTGGCGGCCAATGCCGCCACCGAAGATGACCCGTGGGAAGGGTTTAACCGGGTTGTGTTCAAATTCAACGACACCCTCGATACCTATGCCTTGAAACCGATAGCCCAGGGCTATCAGTTCATCACTCCGCAGTTTCTGGAGGATGGCATCCACAACATGTATCGAAACGTCGGTGACGTGCGCAACCTGGCCAACAACGTGCTGCAGGTCAAGCCACACGCTGCAGGCGTGGATACCGCCCGTTTGCTGATGAATACCATCGTCGGTGTTGGCGGCTTCTTTGATGTGGGCACCAAGATGGGCCTGCAGCGCAACGACGAAGACTTTGGCCAGACCCTTGGTTACTGGGGCCTGAGCAGCGGTCCTTACCTTGTTTTGCCGCTGCTGGGGCCAAGTACGGTGCGAGACGCCCTTGGTATCTACCCGGACTCCTACGCCGAACCCTACCGTTACATGCATGACGTCTCGGCGCGCAACACCGTTGCCGGGATGAAAATCATCGATGCGCGGGCCAATCTGCTGTCGGCTGAAAAACTGATCACCGGTGACAAGTACATTTTCATTCGCAATGCGTATCTGCAAAGCCGTGAATTCAAAGTCAAAGACGGGCAAGTTGTCGACGACTTCTGATTCGTTCGATACGCCCGGAAAAAACGGCCCCAGTGGCCGTTTTTTGCATTGTTGCAGATGAGAAACACTCCGTTTAAGAAGGGGCGCAACCTAGGTTTTAGTTGCCGTAAACGTGGTTCTTATAACCCGCGGTAATTTAACGTGACGAACACCTCAAGCCGCCATCGGCCTGAGCTTGAAACCCCCCGCGGATGGGAGTACCGTCTGCGCCTTACACGGGCACCTTTGTAGGATCGAGCAACACAGTCGATTTGAATCAGGGATGTTCACAAGCCATTTCAGTTGTTGATCCCGATGTTTGCGAGGGTCAACGACAACCTAATTCTGGCGCCGTTTGCCCACATGCAAAAAACCAGTGCCACGCTGCTGATCATTGATGACGACGAAGTAGTACGCGCAAGTCTGGCGGCCTACCTGGAAGACAGCGGCTTCAGCGTCCTTCAAGCCAGTAATGGCTTGCAAGGTCTTCAGGTGTTCGAGCAAGAGCAGCCAGATCTGATCATCTGTGACCTGCGCATGCCGCAAATGAGTGGCCTGGAGCTGATACGCCAGGTCGCCCAGCGTTCGCTGCAAACGCCGGTGATCGTGATCTCGGGTGCCGGTGTGATGAGCGATGTGGTCGAGGCCCTGCGCCTGGGCGCTGCCGATTACCTGATCAAGCCGCTTGAAGACCTTGCCGTTCTTGAGCATTCGGTTCACCGGGCGCTGGATCGTGCACGCTTGCAGCTTGAGAATCAGCGTTATCGCGACAAGCTGGAGTCTGCCAACCGCGAGCTGGAGGCCAGCCTGCATTTGCTGCAGGAAGACCAGAATGCCGGTCGGCAGGTGCAGATGAACATGCTGCCGGTCAGTCCGTGGTCGATTGACGAGTTCAAGTTTGCTCACCAGATTATTCCGTCCCTGTACCTGTCCGGCGATTTTGTCGACTATTTCCGGGTGGATGAGCGTCGGGTTGCGTTTTATCTGGCTGACGTTTCCGGACACGGCGCGTCTTCAGCGTTTGTCACCGTTCTGCTCAAGTTCATGACCACGCGCCTGCTGTTCGAGTCCAGGCGCAATGGTACCTTGCCGGAGTTCAAGCCTTCCGAAGTGCTTGGGCACATCAACCGCGGCCTGATCAACTGCAAGCTGGGCAAGCACGTAACCATGGTGGGCGGTGTGATCAATGAAGAAACTGGAGAGCTGACCTACAGCATTGGCGGGCACTTGCCACTGCCGGTGCTCTACACTCCAGACAGTGTCCGTTATCTGGAAGGGCGGGGTTTGCCCGTTGGCCTGTTCAACGAAGCGACCTATGAAGACCAGGTTTTGAAATTACCTGAAGCCTTCAGCCTTACCCTGATGTCGGACGGCATCCTGGATCTTTTGACCGAGCCGACGCTCAAAGAGAAGGAAGCTGCTTTACCGCAACTGGTTAAAGCAGCAGGCGGCAGCCTGGATGGTCTGCGCAAAGTGTTTGGATTAGCTACGCTAGGGGAGATGCCGGATGATATCGCCTTGTTGGTGTTGAGCAGGAATCTTAAATGAGTACCGGTAGAATTCAGTTCGCCGAACAGGATGGCACTTTTGTCCTGAAGTTT
Organism: Pseudomonas fragi; assembly: GCF_002269505.1. GTDB lineage: Bacteria > Pseudomonadota > Gammaproteobacteria > Pseudomonadales > Pseudomonadaceae > Aquipseudomonas > Aquipseudomonas fragi_D. Next base: position 82,419 of record NZ_NQKQ01000013.1, read on the forward strand.
GTGGGTGAAGTGCGTCTGACGTTGTGTTCGGCTCTGGATGCGACGATCGAGAGGATTTTCACGGCGCTGAACTTCAACGCCATCGTGATTGACCTCACCGAAACCCGCAGCATTGACAGCACCACCTTGGGTTTGCTGGCGAAGCTGTCGATCTTGTCGCGGCAAAAAACAGGGCTGTTGCCGACCGTTGTCACCACCCACGAAGACATTACCCGGCTGCTTGAGTCGATGGGCTTCGATCAGGTATTCAACATCATCGGCAAGCCGATCCCGTGCCCGGATTGCCTGACTGACCTGCCTTCGCAGGATCAGACCGAAGAGGTGGTGCGGGTAAAAGTGCTGGAAGCGCACAAGATTCTGATGGGGCTCAACGACTCCAACCGTGAAGCTTTCCATGATCTGGTGAATGCACTCGAGCGGCACTGATTTCCAGCGGGCTTGACCCGCATGGATGTCAAAGATCAAAAGCCCCCTCACCCTGGCCCTCTCCCGGAGGGAGAGGGGACTAAAAGCAAAAGCAGATTTCACAGTACCGCACATCAAGCTCCCTCTCCCGAAAGGAGAGGGAACTGACCGCCCGCGGTTTCAAAATCCCCACCAATCAGCTCCCTCTCCCTCCGGGAGAGGGTTGGGGTGAGGGGCTTTTAGCTTTTTATCCTACAACCAACCATGGTATTTCCCGGCACTGATAACGGTGCGCGCGGAAGATCGCGTTGTTTTCACCCGGCAGATAGGCTCTGGAGGCTGCATCCGGGTACGGGGCGAAGTAGGGGTTGATATATTCCCAGACCACTTCTCCCCTCGGGGTGACTTCAAACAGACGGCCGAAATTGGCCTCGGTCACCAGGGTATTGCCGTTGTGCAGCCGTTGCGCGCCGCCCATGAACGGGGTGAAAAAGGCATAGCCCGGGGTATCGGCGTACTGCCACACGATCCGCTGGCTCAGTGGCTCTATTTCCAGGATGCGCGAGTGCGGCATGCTCGCATGCGGGCGAAAGATACCGTTGTCGAATACCAGCACGTTGCCGTTTTCCAGCTCACTCGGGCAGTGCTGTTGCGCAACCAGATCATGGCCCAGGCGCCACAGCACCTTGCTACTACTACGCGAAATGGCAATCACCGCCGAGACGCTGCGCAGGCTGAGGATTATCTTGCCGTCGCGGCCCGGCGAGACTGCGTTGGTCATGGGCCAGTGGTAGCGCTCAAACGCAGCATGCAGCGGGTAGTCTTCAGGGCTCAGGTGCTCCCAGCTGCGCCACTCCCACACCACATGGCCCTGGCGGTCAATTTCCTTGACCACATCGGCATAGATCACCCCGCCGGGTGCCTCGCTGCCTGGAATACCCCCCACCACGCGGCTGGCCAGCTGCGGGCTTAACGGTTCGACGGTGGTGTAGAGCAGATGGCCGTTGTCCAGCCATTGGGCATCGTGATGGTGCATAAGATCAGTGTGTTCCCAGACCACTTCGCCGTCAGGGGTGACCTCGCTGAAAGCACCGCCATGCCAGACCGACCAGCCAGGGAACAGGTCCTGTGAGTCGGGGTGGTTGCCGTTGTAACCCAGGTTGCCGTTGCGCAGTATCACGGCATCGCGGCCGGGGCGCTGAGGCAGCTTCCAGCGGTGGACGATTTCGCCGTCCAGGTCGATCAGCAATACATTGCCATCTGCCGTTTGCGGAGCGAACAGCGTGTAACCACCGGCGCTGCGGGAATGATCGACACCGACCAGGCCGGTCTTGTGGCGTTTCAGGGTGGTGCTGTGCAGGTTTGACATGGTCAGATTCCATCAAGGTTCCACTGGCATTGTGCGCAACAGGGGAGCATTGTCGTGCTCCCCGTATGCGTGGAATCGAGTATGTCGAGGCACACCGTGGCGCTCCATGCCAAACACCCCTCTTTTGCTGCCATGCCGGACACCCGGTTGCGCACGGTGGTGGTACTGGCATTCGATGAGCTGTTGCTGCTCAACGCGGCGGGGCCGCTGGAAGTGTTCGCCGCCATACCCCGGCTGTTGGGCGGCACGTTTACCAGCCATCCACCTTATCGGCTGCTGCTGGTATCACCGGCAGGAGGCCAGATCACGTCGGTTTCCGGGATCAGCGTCAATACACTGTCCCTTGAACAGCTCGACCGGCAGGCGCCGGTTATCGACACCCTGATAGTGGCTGGCGGGCCGGGCGTGTCAGCACTCGAAGCCAGCGCGCATGTCTGCAGCTGGTTACGCAGTCGCGCCGCGTCCATACGCAGGCTGTGCTCCATAGGTACAGGCACATTCGCCCTGGCCGCAGCCGGGCTGCTCGAGGGTCGCAAGGTGGTCACCCACTGGAAATTTGCCGAACAACTGCAAGCCCGCTACCCGGCGCTGCAGTGCCAGAGCGAAGGGCTGTACCTGCACGATGGCAATCTCTGGACCTGCGCGGGTGCCGCTGCCGGTATCGACCTGGCGCTGGGCCTGGTCGAACAGGATCTCGGCCCTCATGCCGCGCTTGAGCTGGCGCGATACTTCACCGTGTTCCTCTGGCGTTCGGCCAGGCAACCCCAGCTCAGTGCTTCGCTCAATGCCCAGTCGCGGGCCCTGCGTACTGACCCGGACGTGCGTCTGGTGCGCCTGCATGGGTGGATTGCGGCCAACCTGCAAAGCGATCTGCGTGTGGAGAAACTGGCGGAACAATTTGGCATGAGCCCGCGCCATTTTGCCCGAGCCTATGTGGCCACTACCGGCCAGACGCCTGCCCAGGCGGTAGAGCTGTTGCGCCTTGATGCCGCCTGCCAGTTGCTGAAAACCACCTGCGAGCCGATCAAACGGATTGCCGAAACCGCAGGTTTCGGTCGGGAAGAACGCATGCGGCGAGCGTTTCACAAGCAATTGGGCATCAGCCCGCACGATTACCGAAACCAGAACACAGGCGCTGTGCTGCAAGGCTGATCTGGCGGCTAAGCGGATGCTGAGTTTGACGCCTGGGCAACGCTCTTGTGATGGGCCAGCACTCTATTGATCAAGGCCCGGGTCACCTTGGGCAGTGCCTGCAGGTCTCGCACCAGAATGCTGCGTTCGCGCACCCGCCAGGGCTCGTCCAGTTCGATCACCGTCAGGCCCATGGTCTGCTGATGGCGACGGGCCGAAGACTCCGGCAGGATGGCAATGCCCACCCCGGCTTCGACCATACGGCACATGGCCTCGAAGCTGTAGACCTTGATGCGCATGTTCAAGGTCTTGCCGTGCAGGGCGACCTGTTCATGCAAAAAGCGTAGCAGGGTCGTGCCTTCGTGCAGGCCGATATGTGGATAGGCCAGGGTTTCGGCCAGTTTGATCGACGTGCAGTGGGCCAGGGGATGATCGAGGGGCGTGACCAGGACTAACTGGTCGGTACTGAAGTGGATGACTTGCAGGCTGTCGGCTTCGACCGGGCCGGCAATGATGCCCATATCCGTTGAGCCATCCATGACCCCGCGAACAATATCGCGGCTCAGGCGCTCTTGCAGGTCCACCGTTACACCGGGACGTTCGGCCAGGAAACCGGCCAGGATTCCCGGCAGAAATTCGCTCGCCGCGGTGGTGTTGGCGAAGATCCTGATATGCCCCGAAGCCTCGGTATCGTACTCGGTGAACTCGCTTTTCATATAGTCCACCTGGCGCATGATCACCCGCGCATGCTGCAAAAACAGTTCGCCGGCAGGGGTCAGTTCTACGCCGCGGCTGTCGCGGTACAACAGGCGGCTGGCGAGGTTTTCTTCCAGACTCTTGATCCGCGCACTGGCCGCTGCCGGGGAGATAAACGCCTTGCGCGCCCCCTGGGTGAGGCTGGGGGATTCGGCGATATGAATAAACAGGCGCAGGTCGACAAGATCAAAGTGCATGGCAGAGTTCCGTTGGGTCTTGGGCGTTAAGCAAAACCGAACGCCCCCTTACCGAAACGCAGATTCACAGATCGCCCGGCTTTTGGCAATCATGGCCAAAATAACAAGCCACGGGGCAATCACCGATGAGCGATAACGCACTGTCTGCCTGGATCGGTCGTACTGAAGAAATCCATGATTATCTGAGCCTGAACCTGGTAACCCGTATCGCCGCTACTTTCGGTGAGAGGGTGCCGCAGGTCGGTGAGCCGCTGCCGGCGTTGTGGCAGTGGTGTTTCTTCCAGCCTGCGGTGGAGGAGAGCGGGCTGGGCGGCGATGGTCACCCGGCCCGAGGCGGGTTTTTGCCGCCTGCCCACAACCGTAATCGCATGTGGGCGGGCGGACGTGTCGAGTTTTTCACGGCACTCAAGGTGGATGCCTGGGCAACACGGGTTTCCACCATCCTCGATGTGCGCGAAAAGCACGGCAAAACCGGCGCGCTGTTGTTTGTCACGGTCCAGCACGACTATGTACAGGACGGCCAACTGGCCATTCGTGAAGAGCAGGACATCGTCTACCGCGAACCCACCCCGCCCAAGCTGGCTGATGGCGAGCCCTTGCCTGCGGGCATCTGGCAGGAGTCGATCACGCCCAGCCCCACCTTGCTGTTTCGCTACTCGGCCGTGACCTTCAATGGTCATCGCATTCACTACGACTGGCCCTATGCGAGCGCAACCGAAGGCTACCCGGGGCTGGTGGTACACGGGCCGCTGATGGCCACCCTGAGCCTGCGCGCTTTTTGTCGCGCCAACCCTCATGCCCATGTACGCCGCTTTGCCTATCGCGGCGTGCGGCCGCTGATTGCGCCCCGGCCTTTTTTACTCCGGGGGCGGGTCGTGGCAGCGGGCAAGGCCGAGTTGTGGGTGGGCAACTCAGAGGGCATCGCCCAGCAGGGTGAAGTGAGCTTCAACGAATAACGATAACAAGGAGCTGTAATGAATCCGTATCTGAACGAAGACTACAACGCCATTCGCGAGGGTGTGCGCGCCCTGTGTGCTGAGTTTCCGGCCGAGTACTGGCGCAGAATTGACGAAGAAAAGGGCTTTCCTGAAGCCTTTGTCGCCGCCATGACCAAAGCGGGCTGGTTGTCGGCGATGATCCCGGAGCACTACGGCGGCTCGGGCCTGGGGCTGGCCGAAGCCTCGATAATTCTCGAAGAAGTGAACCATTGTGGCGGCAACTCCGGCACCGTGCATGGCCAGATGTACAACATGTTTACCTTGCTGCGCCACGGCAGCGAGGCGCAAAAAAACGACTACCTGCCCCGGCTGGCCAGCGGTGAACTGCGCTTGCAGTCGATGGCGGTGACCGAACCGAGCACGGGCACCGACACCACCAAAATCAAGACCACCGCCGTGCGCCAGGGTGACAAGTATGTGATCAATGGCCAGAAGGTGTGGATCTCCAGGGTTCAGCATTCCGATCTGATGATCCTGCTGGCCCGCACCACGCCGTTGGCCGACGTGCAGAAAAAAGCCGACGGCATGTCGATCTTCCTGGTTGATCTGCGCGAAGCCATCGGCAACGGCCTGACCGTGCAGCCGATTGCCAATATGGTCAATCACGAAACCAACGAGCTGTTTTTCGACAACCTTGAAATCCCCGTCAGCAGCCTGATTGGCGAAGAGGGCAAAGGCTTTCGCTATATCCTCGACGGGCTCAATGCCGAGCGCACGCTGATCGCCGCCGAATGCATCGGTGATGGCCGCTGGTTCAATGAAAAGTCCGCGCAGTACGCCCGTGATCGCGTTGTGTTTGATCGCCCGATCGGCCGGAATCAGGGTGTGCAGTTCCCGATTGCCGAAGCCCATATCGAGCTTGAGGCCGCCGATTTGATGCGCTGGCGTGCCTGCGAAGAATACGACAGTGGGGGCAAGGCTGGAGCAGCGGCCAATATGGCCAAGTACCTGGCGGCCAAGGCCAGTTGGGAAGCCGCCAACGCCTGCCTGCAAACCCACGGTGGTTTCGGCTTTGCCAATGAATACGATGTCGAACGCAAGTTTCGCGAGACCCGTCTGTACCAGGTAGCGCCTATTTCCACCAACCTGATCCTGTCCTATGTGGCCGAGCACCTGCTCGACTTGCCGCGTTCCTTTTAAGCAACGGAGATTGAGCATGCAGATCAGTCATCTGGACCATCTGGTTCTGACAGTGCGGGATATCCCCGCGAGCCTGGATTTTTACAGCCGGGTGTTGGGCATGCAGCCCGTGGTGTTCGGTCAGGGCCGCCATGCCCTTGGGTTCGGTCAGCAAAAGATCAACCTGCATCAGGCCGGTGCCGAATTCGAGCCCAAGGCCAACCAGCCACTGCCGGGTTCGGCAGACCTGTGTTTTATCGTCGCAACCCCGTTGGATGCGGTGATCGAGCAGTTGCATGGCCTGGGTGTTGCCATCCTCGAGGGGCCGGTCATGCGCACCGGTGCCCAGGGGGCGATTCGCTCGATTTACCTGCGCGACCCGGATCTGAACCTGATCGAGTTGTCCAATGTGCTGGAGAACGCGGCATGAGTCAGCACACACAAGCGCTTTGCGCTTTTTTGACCGACCTGGATTACCCGCAGTTGCCCGAAGCGGTTATCAGTCGCACGCAAGAGCTGTTTCTTGACTGGCTGGGCTCGGCCCTGGCCAGTCAGGGGGCGCACCCGATCCCGTTGTTCGAGCGCTACGCGGCGAAGATGGGGCCGGCCAACGGGCCTGCCGGCATTCTGGTCAATGGCCGGTCCACCTCGGCGTATTTTGCCGCGCTGGTCAATGGTGCCAGCTCCCATTTGGTGGAGCAGGACGACCTGCACAACAGCTCCGTGCTGCACCCGGCGACCGTGGTGTTTCCTGCGGTGCTGGCGGCGGCACAGGACCTGGGCAAATCGGGTCGTGAACTGATCCTCGCCGCTGTCGCCGGTTATGAAGCGGGCATTCGCATCGGTGAGTTTCTTGGCCGCTCGCATTACCGCATCTTTCACACCACGGCCACGGTCGGCACCCTGGCGGCAGCGGTGGGTGTCGGCAAGCTGATGGGGTTCAATCAGCAGCAGTTCACCCATCTGCTGGGCAGCGCCGCAACCCAGGCCGCGGGCCTGTGGGAGTTTCTGCGCGATGCTGCGGACTCCAAACAGCTGCATACCGCCAAGGCAGCGGCCGATGGTTTGCTGGCGGCTTACCTGACGGCTGAAGGGCTGAGCGGGGCAAAGAACATTCTCGAAGGCGAACAGGGCATGGCTGCCGGCATGTCCAGTGATGCCAACCCGACCTGCCTGTCTGATCGCCTGGGCAGCCGCTGGGCACTGACCGAAACTTCCTTCAAGTTTCATGCCTCATGCCGTCACACTCACCCGGCTGCAGATGCACTGCTGGGGTTGATGCAACGCGAGGGGGTGTGCGCAGAGGACATTGCCAGCGTCACCACCCGGGTCCATCAAGCCGCTATCGATGTCCTGGGACGCGTAGTGGTGCCGCAGAGTGTGCACCAGGCCAAGTTTTCCATGGGCACGGTGCTGGGCCTGATCGCCGTTTACGGCAAGGCCGGACTGCCGGAATTTCACCAGCATGCACTGACCGATCCGCGCATCAGCGCCTTTTGCGACAAGGTGCGCATGGAACTGGACGAGGAAGTCGACAGCGCCTATCCGCAACGCTGGCTGGGCCGGGTGACGGTGACCACGGTGCAGGGCAATACCTTGTACGGGAGCATCGACGAACCCAAGGGCGACCCGGGCAATACCCTCAGCCGCGCCGAACTGGAAGACAAATTTCGCCGCCTGCTGGCCTTCTCAGGGGCGCGCAGCAACGAGCAAGCAAGCGGGCTCGTGGAGCTGGTCTGGAACCTGCGCCATCTAGACGACTTGAGTGGGCTGACGCGCACCGGGAGCCCATCATGAGCGTCGCCGCACACAAACCCCGTCCACTGGACGGCATTACGGTGGTCAGTCTGGAGCACGCCATTGCCGCGCCGTTTTGCACTCGCCAACTGGCCGACCTCGGTGCCCGGGTAATCAAGATCGAGCGCCCCGGCTCCGGTGACTTTGCTCGCGACTATGACGGGCGGGTCAATGGCCTGGCTTCGCACTTTGTCTGGACTAACCGCTCCAAGGAAAGCCTGACCCTCAACGTCAAGCAGCCGCCAGCCGCGGATGTGCTCGACAAGCTGCTGGCCACGGCCGATGTGCTGGTACAGAACCTGGCGCCGGGCGCGGCAGAGCGCATGGGGCTGTCGTTTGCAACCCTGCATGAGCGTTTCCCGAGGTTGATCGTCTGCGATATTTCCGGCTACGGCGAGGGCGGGCCCTACGAGCAGAAAAAGGCGTACGACCTGCTGATTCAGAGTGAAGGCGGCTTTTTGTCCGTGACCGGCGGGCCCGGGGAAAACGACATGGCCAAGGCCGGTTGCTCGATTGCCGATATCGCTGCGGGCATGTACGCCTATACCGGTGTGCTCTCGGCCTTGCTGTTGCGGGACAAGACCGGGGAGGGCAGCCGCATTGATGTGTCGATGCTTGAAAGCCTGGTGGAGTGGATGAACTACCCGCTGTATTACGCCTACGACGGTGCTGCGCCACCACCGCGGGCGGGGGCCGCGCATGCCACCATCTACCCCTACGGGCCGTTCCCCACCGGTGACGGCGGCACGGTGATGCTTGGCCTGCAGAATGAACGCGAATGGCAGCAATTTTGCGACAGGGTGTTGCTACAGCCGGACCTGGCGAGCAACCCGAGCTTTAATGCCAATGCGCGGCGCTCGGAGAACCGCAGCGAGTTACGCGCCATCATCGTTGAAGTCTTTGCCAGCATGGGGGCCGATGAAGTGATTGCCCGGCTCGACGGGGCAGCGATTGCCAATGCCCATGTCAACGATATGGCCGGTGTGTGGGCCCATCCGCAATTGGCCGCCCGTGAACGCTGGCGCGAGGTGGACAGCCCTGCGGGCAAGTTGCCGGCGCTGCTGCCACCGGGGCGCAACGCGGCTTTCGAGCCGCGTATGGATGCGGTGCCGGGTCTGGGCCAGCACACCGACAGCCTGCTGAGTGAACTGGGTTACGCCGCAGATGAGATCCAGCATCTGCATCAACAAGGAGCGGTATAAGGCATGGAGCATCGTGATGGATAACACCAGCATTCGTTCAGCGCTGTTTGTCCCGGGCACTCGCCCCGAGCGCATACCCAAGGCGCTGCAAAGCGGCGCCGATCAGGTGATCGTCGATCTGGAAGACGCCGTGGCCGAAGACCTCAAGGCCCAGGCCCGGGCCAACCTGGATGCTTTCCTTGAGGCCAATCCCCAGGCCCGTGTCCTGGTGCGCATCAATGCGCCGCAGCATCCGCAGCAGGCAGCCGATATCGAATTGTGCCGTCGCCGGCCCGGCGTAGTGGCGGTATTGCTGCCCAAGGCCGAAAGCGCGGCACAGGTCGAACAGGCTGCGGCGTGTGGCAAGGCAGTGTGGCCGATTATTGAAAGCGCCAGGGGCTTGCTTGAGTTGCCGGCCATTGCCCGGGCTCGCGGGGTTGAGCGTCTGAGTTTCGGTGCGCTGGACCTGGGCCTGGACCTGGGCCTGACCAGCGACACGGCTGGCGCGCAGCGCATTCTCGATCAGGCCCGATACGCCATTTTGCTGCACAGCAGCCTGGCGCAACTGGCGCCGCCGCTGGACAGTGTGTTTGCCGATATCAAAAACACCGCCGGTATGACCCGCATGGCCGCCGATGCCAGAGATATGGGCTTTGGCGGACTGCTGTGCATTCACCCGAGCCAGGTGGCATTGATTCACGCCGCCTATATGCCCCGTCAGGATGAACTGGACTGGGCGCGGCGGGTTCTGGATACCGTTGCATCTGCAGGCGGGGTGTTTGTGCTCGACGGGCAGATGGTCGACGCCCCGGTGATCGGCCTTGCCCGGCGGGTATTGCACCGGGCCGGTCGGCCTTGTGCCTGAGGCCGGGCGAACGGGTTAAAAAGCACCACAGGCAACACCAGGCACTACCAAATCTATAACAACAAGAGGTATGTCCCCATGTTCAAGCACACCCTCAAGGCCTTGGCCTGCGCACTTCCATTATTCGCAGGTTTTGCGAGCGCTGCCGACCCCATCAGCATCAAGTTCGCCCACGTAGTCGCCGAGCACACGCCCAAGGGGCAGGGTGCGCTGTTGTTCAAGAAGCTGGCCGAGGAACGCCTGCCCGGGCAGGTCAAGGTCGAGGTTTATCCGAACTCCTCGCTGTTTGGCGACGGCAAGGAAATGGAAGCGCTGCTGCTGGGTGACGTGCAACTGCTGGCACCGTCGCTGGCCAAGTTCGAGCACTATTCCAAGCCGATCCAGATCTTCGACTTGCCCTTTCTGTTCACCGATATCCAGGCCCTGGACCGTTTCCAGCAAAGCCCGCAGGGCCAGGCCCTGCTCAAGTCCATGGAAGGCAAGGGCATTACCGGGCTTGGTTACTGGCATAACGGGATGAAGCAACTGTCCGCCAACAAGGCGCTGTACGAGCCCAAGGATGCCCGCGGCTTGAAATTCCGCGTACAGGCTTCCGCCGTGCTTGATGAGCAGTTCAAGGCCCTGCGCGCCGCGCCGCGCAAGATGAGCTTTGCCGAGGTGTATCAGGGCTTGCAGACCGGTGTGGTGAATGGCACCGAGAACACCTGGTCCAATTACGAAAGCCAGAACGTGTATGAGGTGCAGAAGTTCTTCACCGAGTCCAACCATGGCGCCATCGATTACATGGTGATCACCAATACCAAGTTCTGGAATGGCCTGCCTGAAGAGGTGCGCAACACCCTGGATGCGGTCATGGCCGAGGTCACCGTTGAGGTGAACAAGCAGGCCGAAGCACTTAACCAGACTTCCCGTCAGCGCATTGCCGATTCCGGCAACAGCGAAATCATCAGTCTTACCCCGCAGCAGCGCGAACTGTGGCGTGAAGCCATGCGTCCGGTATGGAAGAAGTTCGAGAGCGATATCGGCCCCGATGTCATCGCCGCCGCCGAGCAGGCCAATCAAAGCAGCTAAACGTCGCCAGTGCTGATTGCCGTGGGTGGTCCTGCAGGGATCGCCACGGCAACCTTTGCTCCGTCGTTTCTCGACCGCTCTTTCAAGGGAGACAACCCATGCACGCAGCCGTTCGTGTCTGGAATCACGCGGAAGAAATGCTGGTGGCGTTCCTGCTTGCAGGCATGACCCTGGTGACCTTCGCGTATGTGATTTTCAACAACCTCTATGGCGTTTTCTACTCCCTGGGGGATTCGCTGCCGTTCGCCAACGAGGCCATGCTCGGCATCGGTGACAGCATTCTTTACGTCGCCCAGGAGATGACCTGGAGTGTGGCCTTGACCAAGGCCATGTTCGGCTGGCTGATTTTTGTCGGTCTGGCCTGGGGCGTGCGCATTGGTGCGCATATTGGTGTCGACTTGCTGGTGCGCCAGTTCAAGCCTGCCAACCAGCGGCGGGTGGCCTTGCTGGCCGTGGCCATTTGTCTGGGTTACTGCGTGCTGATGGCGTACTCCAGCGAGCAGTGGGTGGCCACGTTGTATGCCGTTGGCACCAGTGCTGAAGACCTGGACCGCTTCGGTATCAAACAATGGCAAGTGGTGATGATAGTGCCGATCGGTTTTGCCTTGATGTTTGTGCGTTTCCTGCAGGTTTTTATCCGCATCATTCAGGGCAAGCAGCAAGGCCTGGGCTTGCACAGTGAGGTGGATGATGCCGTCAAACTGGCGGAAAACGACCAGCAGGGGACTCCAAAATGACCATTGCCTTCCTTTTTGTCGCCTTGTTCGTGCTGATGTTTGTCGGTATTCCGGTGGCGATTTCCCTGGGTTTGTCCGGGGCCATGACCATTCTGTTCTTCAGTAACGACTCGGTGCGTTCGCTGGCGATCAAGCTGTTTGAAACCAGCGAGCACTACACATTGCTGGCGATCCCGTTCTTTCTGCTATCGGGTGCATTCATGACCAGCGGCGGCGTTGCCCGGCGCCTGATCGATTTTGCCAACGCCTGCGTCGGGCATATCAAGGGTGGCCTGGCCATCGCCGCAATCCTGGCCTGCATGCTGTTTGCGGCACTCAGTGGCTCGTCGCCGGCTACGGTGGCGGCGGTGGGCTCGATCGTGATCGCCGGCATGGTGCGATCGGGCTACAAGCAGGATTTTGCCGCCGGTATTGTCTGCAACGCCGGTACCTTGGGCATCCTGATTCCGCCGTCGATCGTGATGGTGGTCTACGCCACCGCCACCGAAACCTCGGTGGGCAAGCTGTTTATGGCCGGTGTTGTGCCGGGTCTGTTGCTGGGGCTGGTATTGATGGTGACCATCTACATCCTGGCGCGGGTCAAGGACATGCCTTCGCTGCCCCGGGCCTCGTTCAGGGACATCGTCACTGCAGGGCGCCGCGCCGGTTGGGGCCTGATGTTGATCGTGATCATTCTCGGCGGTATTTATTCGGGCATGTTCACCCCCACCGAAGCGGCAGCGGTGGCGGCGGTGTATGCCGCGTTTGTGGCGATCTTTATCTACAAGGACATGACCGTCCGTGAATGCCCGAAGGTGATTGTCGAGGCGGGCAAACTGAGTGTGGTGCTGATGTTTATCATTGCCAATGCCATGCTCTTTGCCCATGTGCTGACCACCGAGCAGATCCCGCAGTCGATTACCGCCTGGGTGGTGGAGCAGGGTTTTACCCCGATTGAGTTTCTGTTGGTGGTCAATATTGTGTTGCTGGTAGCCGGGACTTTTATGGAGCCTTCGGCAATCATCCTGATTCTGGCGCCGATCCTGTTTCCGATTGCTATGCAACTGGGCATTGACCCGATCCACCTGGGCATAATCATGGTGGTGAATATGGAGATCGGCCTGATCACGCCACCCACCGGGCTTAACCTGTTTGTCACCTCGGCGGTCACGGGCATGCCGCTGACCCGCGTGGTGCGTGCGGTATCGCCGTGGCTGCTGGTGATGCTGGCGTTCCTGGTGCTGGTGACATACGTGCCGTTTGTGTCGCTGGCATTGCCGAACTGGTTGGGGATGTAGTGGGTATACGCAGAACCGTAACGAAGTCGGCCGAGGTGGCCGACCTCTGTGGGAGCGAGCCCGCTCGCGAATGCATCACGCGATAGATGGGAGCGAGCTCGCTCACACAGAGGCTTGGCTGTCAGCGACGATAGTCGCGGTGATGGTTGTCGTAGCGCTGGTGCATGGCCCTGTCATGGCGGCGGCGCTCAGCTTCGCGGCGGGCTTGCTCGCGGCGCCATTGATCGCGACGCCAGTTTTCTCTGTGTCGATCGTCTTTGCGGGCATGCCAGCGGTTGTCATAGCGGTTGTGATCGTCACGGGCAAGCAGGGCCGCTGGTTGTTGGCCGGCCAACGTTGGCCAGGGGTTGGCTGCCATGGGCGCCGTTGCCTCAACGGTTGCAGGTTGAGTGGCAAAAACCGCGGGCGAGGTCTTTATCGGTGTGGCAGATGCCGAGCCCATTGCCGCAAACGCGAACAGGCTCAAAAGCACCATCCGTGGGGCGTGGAATTTCATGAGCGAAGATAACCTCTGAATATCATTCGAATGTGTGGCTAGCTGCTGCGCAAGCCTTGAGGCTCACGCTTGACGGGCAGATATGCGTATTCACATAGACAGATAATCAGGGAAAAGTTCGATGGCCCTGTGGTTTGTATACAACCCGCAGCCGATTAGAGCAGTACGAAAAACGGCGCCTGAGCGCCGTTTTGCGGAGTTTATGCCGGGCTAGTGTTCTTGCTCGAAGCTCTTTTTACGCAAGGCCGGAGCCTGTTCAGGGTACTCGTCAGACTCCACTACCGGCACTTCCTTGCCATTGCAGTCGAACAGCTTGCCGTCGCGAAACACATCGCCATCGTTGAGGCAGCTGATATCCCGCGAGCGCAGGATACGGTCGCTGGCGGCGACGAATACCGACTGCTGGTCCGAGTTGCCGGCCCGCAGATGGTTGAACAGCAGGTTAAGCAGGATGGCCATGATTGCGGCCGAGCTGATGCCGGAGTGGAAGATGGTCTCGAACCAGGTCGGGAAGTGCTGGTAGAAGTTGGGCGCTGCAATGGGGATCATGCCGAAACCGATCGATGTGGCGACGATGATCAGGTTCATGTTGTTGCGATAGTCCACCTGGGCCAGGGTACGGATGCCGCTGGCTGCGACGGTGCCAAACAGCACCAGGCCAGCCCCGCCGAGCACGGCAGTGGGCACGGCGGCGACCAGGCGTCCCATCACCGGCAGCAGCCCCAGAGTCACCAGGATCAGGCCGCCGGTGGCTACCACGTAGCGGCTCTTGATACCGGTTACGGCGACCAGGCCGACGTTCTGTGCAAAGGCACTCTGGGTGAAGGAGCCAAACAGCGGCGCCAGGGCACTGGAAATCATGTCGGCGCGCAGGCCGTTGCCAAGGCGTTTGGCGTCGACCTTGGTTTCGATGATCTCGCCCACTGCAATGATATCGGCGGAGGTCTCGACCATGGTCACGATAATCACGATCAGCATCGACAGAATGGCCGCGAGGCGGAACTCGGGCATGCCGAAGTGCAGCACTTCGGGCAGTGCGACCAGCGGGCCTTCAAGCACACGGGAGAAGTCGGTCATGCCGACGGCGGTTGCCACCAGTGTGCCGAAAACGATTGCCAGCAGAATCGACAGGCGCGAGATACTGGCGCTGCCCAGTTTGCTGAGCAGCAACACCAGCACCAGGGTGACTGCCGCCAGGCCAATGTTGGCCATGCTGCCGAAGTCCGGTGACTGACTGTTGCCGCCCATGGCCCAGCGTGCCGTGACCGGCATCAGGGTCAGGCCGATGGTGGTAATGACGATACCCGTCACCAGTGGCGGAAAGTACTTGGTGATGCTGGAAAACAGCGGCGTAATCAACAGACCGATTACCGAAGCCACGATCACCGCCCCGAACACCACCGGCAGGCCGCCACTGCCGTCACCGCCAATGATCGCGACCATGGTGGAGACACCGGCGAAGGACACCCCCTGTACCAGCGGCAGGCGACAGCCGAAAAACGGAATGCCCAGTGTTTGCAGCAGGGTGGCCAGGCCACCGGCGAACAGTGAAGCGGCGATCAACAGGCCAACGTCGGCAGAGGAAAGACCGGCCGCCTGACCGATGATCAGGGGCACCGCAATGATGCCCCCGTACATCGTCAGCACATGCTGCAGGCCGTAAGCCAGGTTGGCGCCAATACCGAGGTTTTCGTCTTCTGGACGAGGGGAAGCGGAAGAAGTCATGATGAGTCGCTCGCTTTTGTTATTTTAGATGCGTCTAACAGCACGTTCTCAGTTGCATCCGTTGAGCCCGCTCAGGCACTCAACGGCCTGAAGGGGTTATTCGCCGCTGACCAACTGGTGGGCCAGCCGGTTGTGTCGCTCCACCACCCGCGGCAGGTCGACGGTGGTGAGGTGGCCGTCTTTGACCACCACGCGGCCATTGATCACGCTGGTATGGACGTGGGTCGGGGTACAGAACACCAGGGCTGCCAGCGGATCGTGATGGGCCCCGGCATAGGCCAGATGGCCCAGGTCGAAAGCGACAAAATCCGCCACCATGCCAGGTGCCAGTGCACCAATATCATTGCGGTTAAGCACCTTGGCGCCCCCCAATGTGGCAATTTCCAGTGCCTCGCGAGCAGACATCGCATCGGGGCCAAACCCGACCCGCTGCAACAGCAGGGCCTGGCGTACCTCACCAATCATGCTGGCGCCATCGTTGGACGCCGAACCGTCTACCCCCAGCCCCACCGGCACGCCGTGGTCGCGCATCCTGCGAATCGGCGCGATTCCCGAAGCCAGGCGCATGTTCGAACACGGACAGTGGGCAACCCCGGTGCCGGTGCGCGCGAACAGCTCAATGCCGTGCTGATCGAGTTGTACGCAATGGGCGTGCCAGACATCGGGGCCGACCCAGCCCAGGTCTTCGGCGTACTCGGCGGGAGTCATGCCGAACTTCTCGCGGCTGTAGGCGATGTCACTGACGTTCTCGGCAAGGTGGGTGTGCAGCGATACCCCGTACTCGCGGGCGAGCACTGCGGCCTCGCGCATCAGGTCGCGGCTGACCGAGAAGGGCGAGCAGGGCGCCACGACCATGCGCAGCATCGAGCCATGGCGGGGGTCGTGGTAGTCCTCGATCAGACGCTGGGACTCTTTGAGAATATGGCTTTCTTTCTCAACCACCGAGTCGGGCGGCAAACCGCCCTGGCTACGGCCCACACTCATGCTCCCGCGTGCGGCGTGAAAGCGCATGCCGATCTCGGCGGCGGCATGGATGCTGTCGTCCAGCTTGCAGCCGTTGGGGTAGATATACAGATGGTCACTGGAGGTTGTGCAGCCGGAGAGAATCAGCTCGGCCATCGCCGTTTGGGTCGAAACCGCGATCATTTCCGGCGTCAGTCGCGCCCAGATTGGATACAAATTGTTAAGCCAGTTGAACAGCTCGCCGTCCTGGGCTGCCGGCACAACGCGGGTAAGGCTCTGGTACATATGGTGGTGGGTGTTGACCAGGCCCGGGATAACCACCTTGCCGGTCATGTCCAGAATCACGTCGGCCTGTTGCGGCAGGGATTCGCTGGGGCCGACCTGCTTGATCAGGTTGTCTTCGATAAACAGGCCACCGCGCCTGATTTCCCTGCGTTCACCATCCATTGTGACCAGAAGTTCGGCGTTTTTGACCAGTAAAGTCTTTGCCATGGGTATTCCTCTTCCGTTTGGAGTTTGCTTTCAACGTAACGCGGTTGCAGGCATCGGTTTTCGGCTTGAGCCAAGCCCTGGCAGCCGGATGCAGCATGGCTGTACAGGGGCGCTCGGTTCACTGGCACACCCATGGGCGCAGTGAATGTG
Organism: Pseudomonas fragi; assembly: GCF_002269505.1. Lineage (GTDB taxonomy): Bacteria > Pseudomonadota > Gammaproteobacteria > Pseudomonadales > Pseudomonadaceae > Aquipseudomonas > Aquipseudomonas fragi_D. The sequence goes on from NZ_NQKQ01000013.1 coordinate 99,148, forward strand.
CGATGACATGCGCCGGTAAGGCGCGGTGCATTGAAGCTGCATGGTGGTTGACCGTGGCAATACGCAGCGGCGATTGCCGGTGTCGTAGGCGCGCAACGATGTAACCAGAATTGGTTATTATTGTATACAACTAAAAATGCAGTGTTGTTATCGATTGTGACCGGGGACTGGCCAGGGGAAGGATTTGCTGGCGTCTGGAAATTCGATCAGGGCCGGGGGGGTGCAGGTGTGTACGGGGGCGGGTTATGTGGGAGCGAGCCTGCTCGCGATGCAGGCGACGCGGTCTTTCGGGCAAATTGCAGGGATGACTTTGCGAGCAGGCTCGCTCCCACAGTAATGGCGGTGTGTTTTTACTTTTGCTGCTGCCACGCGGTGTGAGGGCGGGATCTGTGCGCGGCGTTGCTCACAGATCCCGCCCATTCCATCACGTCAACGGTGGCGTACGCGGCGGGATCATGCGTTTGCTGCCGGTTGCCTCAAATGCCGAAGCAAAGCGCAGCAACGCCGAATCATCATAGGCGCGACCGGCAAATGTCAGCCCCACCGGCATGCCGATATCGGCCATTACGCCCATGGGCACGGTCACGGTAGGTACGCCCAGATGGCGGATGGCGAGATTGCCGTTGGCCACCCAGACTCCGTTGCTCCAGGCGATATCCGCCGACGCCGGGTTCACATCCGCATCTGCCGGGGCCACATCGGCCACGGTCGGGAACAGCACCGCATCCAGACCCAGGCGGTCCATCCAGTCTTCCAGGTCGATACGCCTGGTTTTTTCAAGGCCGCGCAGGCCGTCTGGCACGCTACTGATCTGATCCCACGGGGTAATGCCGCGCTGGGCCATGCGCACGTATTCATCCATGCCTGCCGCCAGTTCGTCTTCACGGTTGGGCAGGGTGCCCGGGTCGTGAGGGAAAATCAGCGGCCCATCAACGTCGGCCAACCGGTTGAGTTTCGGGTCACCGTTGGCGCGCAGAAAATCATCGAACGCCCATGCGGACAACTCCCAAAGCTCGTCATGCATAAACGCTTTGGACACCAGCCCGCGGGTAAACACGGTTGGCGCGCCGGGGCGATCGCCTTCGCAGTTGGAGACCAGCGGGAAGTCCACTTCAATCACTTCGCCGCCCTGGGCTTCGATGGCCTTGCGCGCGGCTTGCCACAGGTCGATCACCGAGGCGCGGGTGATGATGCGCTGCCCGGTCGGGCCGCCGATGCCCGGTGCTTCGGCGGTGCCCGCTTCAGGGTCGGCATTGATATACATGCGCGGTACGCCAAAGCGTTTTCCGGCCAGCGCTTCGCTGCCGGCATTGAGTTGTGCATAGGAGGCCGGACGCACCGAAGCCACACTCGGGATCGGTACCCAGGGCTGCAGGCGCCACAAGTCTCCACGGGTATCAGTATCTTCAGCGACTACCACATCGAGCACTTCGAGCAGGTCGGCCATGGTGCGGGCAAAGGGCACCACCACGTCCATGGTTGGCGTCAGCGGCCAGTTGCCGCGCACCGAAATCACTCCGCGTGAAGGGGTGTAGGCGCACAGACCGTTGTTGGACGCCGGGCCGCGCCCGCTCGACCAGGTTTCTTCCGCCAGGCCGAAGGCCGAAAAGCTGGCTGCCGTGGCAGTGCCTGCGCCGTTGGACGAGCCGGAGGCGAAAGGTGCTGTCAGGTAGTTGGCGTTGTACGGGCTTTCGGCACGGCCATAGACCCCGCGCTGCATGCCGCCGTTGGCCATGGGTGGCATGTTGGTCTTGCCCAGGCAGATGGCACCGGCACCGCGCAGGCGTTCAATGGTGAACGCATCACGGTATGCCACCAGGTCCTTGAAGGCGGGGCTGCCCGACGCGGCCGTCAGGCCCTTGACCAGGTAACTGTCCTTGGCGGTGTAGGGGATGCCGTCCAGCGGGCCGAGGGTCTGGCCCTTGGCACGGCGGGCATCGGAGGCCTGCGCCTCGCTCAGCACCTGGGGGTTGCGCACCACTACCGCATTGAGTGCGGTTGGCGTGTCAGCCGTGTCGTAGGCGTCGATCCGCGCCAGATAAGCCTGTACCAGTTCTACCGCCGTGGTCTGGCCGGATTCGAGCGCGGCGCGCAGTTGGGCTATGGACACCTCGGTGACTTCAATCATGGGCTTACCGCTTGAGGACAATGGGAAACCGCAGAGCTTAGCGAAACTCCTGCCTGCACAGCCAGCCCATGTCGCATCTGTGGTCGCAAATAGTCACCACCATTTCCAGGTGTAATCGATATTGAGCCGCAGCTCGTTGTCATCGCGGTGGCTGGCCTGGGCGGTGAAGTCGTTGCGGTACCAGGCGTTGCGCAGGCGCAGCGACAGATCCTTGAGCGGGCCGCTTTGCAGGACATACCAGACCTCGATGTCTTTTTCGCTCTCGCTCAGGTTCGAGCCGCCAAACCTGGCCAGCTCGATATTGTCGCCACTCACGTAGCGCAGCATGCCGTTGAGGCCCGGCGCGCCCATCCCGGCAAAGTTGTAGTCATAGCGCACCTGCCAGCTGCGTTCCTTGGGGTTGAGGAACTCGGAACTGAGGGTACCTTCAGTGATCACCAGCGGTTCGGTGCCAAACAGATACGGCATGGCAGTCTTGCCAGTCAGTTGCATATAGCCGGCGCCGAATTTATGGGCGCCCAGGCTGTAGGTCAGCATCAGTGCGGCATTGCGGTTGTCCACCGTCCCGGCTTTGGCTGCGCCGTCTTCGCCAGTGACAAACAGGCGAAAATCGCTTTTCAGGCTACCGGGACCCATCGGGCGATTGTCGACAAAGCCGTAAAAATCCTTGCGGTACAGCTGCGCCAGTTCAGCGTGGTAGTACTTGAGAGTTAGGTGCGGTGACCAGGCATAGTCGCCGCCGATAAACATAAAGCGGTTGGACTCGGCCGCACCATTGAAGCGGCCATTGGGCGAGCCCACCGACATTTTCTGGTAGTCGGTTGAGTCGCGCAGGTTGATGCGGTCCAGCCAGCCGACGTGCAGCGTCAGTTGATCGATGTCCTGGGACTTCAGATACGCGCCGCGAAACGTTTGCGGCAGCAAGCGGGTAGGGCTGGCGAATGCGATCGGCAAAAAGGTGCTGATGGTGCCCAGTTGCAGCTCGCTTTTCGAGACGCGGGCCTTGGCTGTCAGCCCCAGCTCCGAGTACTCATCGGCAGGTTCGCGGGTGGTGGCGTTGTAGGGCAGCAGGCCGGTGCCAGTGCGGGCGCGTGAGGAGTCCAGGCGCACACCGAGCAAGCCTTGCGCGTCCAGGCCAAACCCGACCGGACCTTCGGTGTAGCCCGAGCGCAGGTTGAGGATAAACCCCTGTGCCCATTCCTGGGCAGCCGCCTGGGGCGTTGCATTGACGTAGTTGCGATCGAAGTAATAGTTGCGCATCACCAGGTCAGCGTGGCTGTCATCGATAAAGCCGCTGGCCAACGCAGGCCCCATGGATAAAACGCAGGTGCAGGCGCTGAGCGCCCGAAGAACAGTCTTGAGCATGGCAGGTTCACTTTTATTGTTATGGGGGGTGGAGCACTGCGCGCCTCTCGGCGCGCAGGTTGTCAGTCGGGTGATGCTGCGTTGCGCCGCACCGACAGGTAAAACATGGCCACGGCCGCAATCACGATGCCTGGTGCTGACGCCAGCATCACCCCGGCGGTGCCGGTGCCCAGCGCGAGCATCTTGCCGGCCACCAAGGGGCCGCTCATGGCTCCGAGGCGACCGATGGCCACCGCGCTGCCCACGCCCGTGGCGCGTATCGAGGGGCGATAGAAATGCGGTGCCAGGGCGTAGAGCACGCATTGGCCTCCGGTGGCAAAAAAACCGGCAATAAAGCCCGCCGCCAGCATGCCCGGCAGATGGCTCGCCAACCCAAGGGCGGTCAGTGAAACCAGGATGCCCACATAGATCAGTGCCGACAGGGCCCAGGCGGGCAGGCGGTCCATGACCCAGCCCAGAAACAGGGTGCCGGCCGCTGCGCCAATTTGCAGGGCAAGCATCACCCAGCTGGCCTGGCGTCCGGTGAAACCCTGGCCGATCACCAGGCTCGGCAGCCAGTTGATCAGGATGTAGACCACCATCAGGGTAAAGAAATAGCTGACCCAGATCAGCGCAGTCGGCAGTGCCGCGCCCTCGCGAAATAAACCCTGAACCACACCGATGGGCGCCTCGCCCTGAACGTTGCGAAATTGCTGCGACTCGGGAAGGTAGAGCCCCAGCAGCGGCACGATCAACAGCGGCACCACGCCACCGACGTAGAACACCACTTGCCAGCCACCGGCCAGGTCGGCGATGCCGATCAGGGCGGCCAGCGCGGCGCCCAAAGGCACGCCGCAATACATCAGGCTTACTGCCGTACCGCGCAAGCGCGGGCCAGCCACTTCGCTGGTGAGGGCGATCAGGTTGGGCAGGGCGGCGCCAAGGCCAACGCCGGTGAGGCAGCGTGCGACCAGCAGGCTGTTAAAGTCCCAGGCCAATGCGGTGGCAAGGGAGAACACCCCGAACAGTCCCACCGAGGCCATCAGCACTCGTTTGCGGCCAATGCGGTCGGCCAGCCAGCCGCCCGCAAATGCGCCGGGCAACAGGCCGAAAATTCCGGCGCTGAACACCCAGCTCATGTGTAATTTATCCAGTTCGAACGCGGCAGCCATGCCTTGAGCAGCAATCCCTGCGGCCTGTAGATCGAGGCCTTCCATGAGGGCAACGAGAAAACACAGGCCGATGGTGCGGGCCATTTGCAGATTGAGTGAAGTCATGGGCTGTACCCGTTTTATTGTTGTTATGGACGAAGCAGCGTTAACCCCTGTTTCTGTGGGTGCAGGCAACGCGGTCCGTCAGGTAAACCGCGTTGCCTGCATCGCGAGCAAGCCCGCTCCCACAAGGGGATAAGGAAGGCTTTAGCGTTTGAGCAGGTCCAGCGCCACGTCGACGATCATGTCTTCCTGACCGCCCACCATCCGCCGCTTGCCCAGTTCGACCAGGATGTCCAGGGTCTTGAGGCCGTACTTGGCCGCAGCGATTTCGGCGTGGCGCAAGAAGCTCGAATACACCCCGGCATAACCCAGCGCCAAGGTCTCGCGGTCGACCCGCACCGGGCGATCCTGCAACGGTCGGACGATGTCATCCGCGGCATCCATCAGCGTGTAAAGGTCCGTGCCGTGGTTCCAGCCCAGACGCTCGGCGGCGGCGATAAACACTTCCAGCGGCGCATTGCCGGCCCCGGCCCCCATGCCCGCGAGGCTGGCATCGATCCGGTCGCAGCCTTCTTCAACCGCCGTAATCGAGTTGGCCACGCCCAGCGACAGGTTGTGGTGGGCATGCATGCCGGTTTCGGTTTCAGGCTTGAGCACGGCCTTGAACGCACGGAAGCGATCGCGAATGTCCTGCATGTTCATCGCTCCGCCCGAGTCGGCCATGTACACGCAGGTCGCGCCGTAGCTCTCCATCAGTTTGGCCTGGGCCGCCAGCTGCTCGGCAGGGATCATGTGGCTCATCATCAAAAAGCCGACAGTGTCCATACCCAGTTCACGGGCGTATTCGATGTGCTGCTTCGATACGTCGGCTTCGGTGCAATGGGTGGCAATGCGCACCACCCGTGCCCCGGCGTTGTACGCGGCCTTGAGGTCGTGAACCGTGCCGATGCCGGGCAACAGCAGGGTGGTGATTTTTGCGTGGCTGATCACGTCCGCCGCCGCTTCGATCCATTCCAGATCGGTATGGGAGGCAAAACCGTAGTTGAAGCTTGAACCTTGCAGACCATCGCCGTGGGCCACTTCGATGGCGTCGACGCGGGCCTTGTCCAGGGCGCGGGCGATGTCCTGCACGTTCTGCAACGAGTACTGGTGGCGTACCGCATGGCTGCCGTCACGCAGGGTAACGTCGCTGATGTAGATCTTTTTACCGTTCATGGTTTTCCCCTCAGGCGTTGAGCATCGACAGCGCCATGCGCTCGGCGGTGGCCAAGGCTGCGGAGGTCATGATGTCGAGATTTCCGGCGTAGGCCGGCAGGTAGTGGGCGGCGCCTTCGACTTCCAGAAACACCGAAGTCTTGAGCCCGGAAAATCTGCCCAGCCCGGGAATGGTCAGCGGCCTGTCTTCAGGGATTAGGTCGAACTGCACGCGTTGCTTGAGGCGATAGCCCGGCACATAGGCTTGCACGGCTGCCGCCATTTCGACGACAGACGCCTCGACCAGGGCCTGGTCTGCGGCTTCGCTGAGCACAAAAACGGTGTCGCGCATCATCAGCGGCGGCTCGGCAGGGTTCATCACAATGATCGCCTTGCCCTTGGTTGCGCCGCCAATCACTTCGATGGCCCTGGAGGTGGTTTCGGTGAACTCGTCGATATTGGCTCGGGTGCCGGGGCCGGCAGATTTACTGGCAATCGAAGCGACGATTTCGGCGTAATGCACCTTGGCCACACGGGACACGGCGGCGACCATCGGAATGGTTGCCTGGCCGCCACAGGTCACCATGTTGACGTTCAGCTGGCCCAGGTTCTGCTCCAGATTGACCACCGGTACACAGTACGGGCCGATGGCCGCGGGGGTGAGGTCAATCAGGCGGATGCCGGGTTTGATCCCGCGCAGAAAAGCGTCGTTCTTGACATGGGCTCCGGCCGATGTGGCATCGAACACGAAGTCGATGTCCTTGAACACGTCCATGCGCGTCAGGCCTTCAACGCCTTCGTGGGTGATTGCAACGCCCATGCGCGCAGCACGGGCCAGACCGTCGGAGGCCGGGTCGATGCCGACCATTGCGCCCATTTCCAGGTGCCGGGCGTTGCGCAGGATTTTGATCATCAGGTCGGTGCCGATATTGCCGGAGCCGATGATGGCGACCTTGAGTTTCTTGTTCATTATTGTTGCCTCAGTTGCACGCAAGTCGCCGATTACTCGGCGCTGCTGTGTTGCGAGAAGTCCACACCGACACTGCCGATGCCTTCGATATGCGCGTCGAAACGATCACCGGCGGCCACGGCCACCATCGGCCCCAGTGCGCCGGTCAGGATGATGTCGCCCGCTTGCAGCGGATTGCCCAGGCGCGCCATGGTGCAAGCCAGCCACACGGCCGCATTGAGCGGATGGCCCAGGCATTGCGCGCCGCTGCCACTGGACACTTCTTCACCATTGCGGGTCATGCGCATGCCCGCATTGCGCAAGTCCAGCCCTTCGAGGCTGCGGGCCGGGCCGCCGAGCACGTAGCAGCCGCTGGAGGCGTTATCGGCCACCGTATCGACAAAGCGGATGTTCCACTGCTGCACGCGGCTGCCGACGATTTCCAGGGCCGGCACCACCCAGCCGGTGGCGGCCATGACTTCGTCGAAGGTGGTGTCGGGGTGGGGCAAGTCATGTTTGAGGATCAAGGCGATTTCCGCCTCGATCTTGGGTTGCAACACGCGATCGATGGGTACGGTCTGGTTGTCGCCATAGCACATGTCGGCGAACAGGGTGCCGAAGTCCGGTTGGTCCACGCCCAGCTGCGCTTGCACTTTGGGGTTGGTCAGGCCGATTTTTCGGCCCACTACCCGGCGCCCATTGGCGACGCCGTGGGCGACATTGAGCTGCTGGATGGTGTAGGCGGCTGTCGCGTTGTCTTCACCGATCAGCTCGCGCAGGGGGGCGATGGCGCTGCCGTGGGTTTCGGCGTGGCGCAGGTCGGCGGCCAGTTGGGCCAGTGTTTCGGGAGTCGGGTTCATGGCGGTCTCGGTCATCAGTGGGTCAGGAAGTCCAGCACCATGCGGTTGAAGGTGTCGGCGTGTTCCCATTGCGCCCAGTGGCCGCAGCGGTTGAACACGTGCAACTGCGCGTTGGGCAGCCCTGCCAGCAGGCGCAAGCCGGTATCCATTGGCACAAAGCGGTCTTCGCGCCCCCAGACCAGCAGTGTTTCGGCGCTGATTTCGTGCAAGCGATGGCTGAAGTCGGGGAACTGCTTGGGATTGAGGGTGCTGCTTTTGACGAAGTTTTCCAGGTGGTCGCGGCGCGCCAGGAGGTTATCCAGACGGGTCTGGAACAGTTCTTCGGTCAGGCTGCTGGTGTCGAAAACGAAGACGCTCATCATCTTCTTCAGGTTCTCGATGGTCGGCTCGCGGTACAGCGCACCGATCAGTTTGATGCCTTCGGTGGGCTGGGGCACAAATGCGCTCGGACCGCCGGTGCCGCCGCCCATGAGGATCAGTTTGCCGATGCGCTCGGGGTTTTCCAGAGCGAAGGCCACGGTGCTGTGGGCACCCATCGAGTTGCCGATGATGTGCACCCGGTCAAGGTCCAGCACATCGAGCAGACCCTTTAGCGCCGACGCATTGAGGTTGGAGCGTGAACCTTCGCTCACCACCGGGTCGCTTTTGCTCCAGCCCGGGCAATCGAGCAGGATCACCCGGTAACCGGCAGTCACTAGTGGTTCGATGTTGCGGTTGAAGTTGGCCCAGCCGCTGGCGCCGGGCCCGGAGCCGTGGAGCATGACCACGGTCTCGGCACCCTGGCCGACGTTGTTGTAGTGCAATTGCAGATCCAGGTCGCCTTCCTTGATGCGGGCAAAGCGGCTGGTCGAGGCTTCAGTGAATACGCTGGCAGTGGCAGTCATGGCAGAGTTCCTTGAATTCAAAGGGGCTGGGTCAGCGGCTGCGCGCCTAGGGCGCCGAAGCCTGCAATCCATTCGGGAATCGGGCGGTAGTAGCGGCCTTCGGTTTGGTAGGGGCCAAAGGCGGACAAGGCGGCGAATGCGGCGACCCAGGTTTTCACCTCGTGGGTCGATTTGCCGGCGAGCGCCGACAGCGCGTCATTGCCCAGTGCATCGAGGTCGCTCAAGCGGCCTTGCTCCAGCGTGTCGAGAAACTGCTGGTCCCAGACCGGGTTGAGCGGGTGCAGGCTGTTCTGGTCTTCGACGAAGTGCCGGGCGGCCTGGATGACCCGTTGCTGGCGTGCGGCGCGTTCATCGGCGGGCAATTGGCGGCCGCTGCCCATCAAGCGGTCGGCCATGCGGGCATCGACCTTGGCCAGCTCTGGCACCGGGGGCTGATGGGACAGGCCTCCGGACGCCAGGAACAGCACGCGCAGGTCCAGTGATCTGGCCCACTGGCCGATGGCCTCGCCCAGCAGTCGTGCCCGCTTGAAACCGGGCAGGGGCACCGCCACCGAATTGATGAAGACCGGAATCACCGGGCAGGTGCGCAACCCGCCCAGCAACAGTTCCAGGGGTTGGGCAAAGGCATGATCGACTTGCATTCGGTAGGACACGGCGGTGTCGATACCCGCCTCCATAACGGCTTGGGCGCAGGCTTCGGCCAGGGCTTTGGGTACGTCGAGAGGGCCGGCGGCGGTGTCGAAATCACCAATGGCATCGGCGGCCATGCCAATGCAAAAAGGCGGCATGACGTCGTAGAAAAAACCGTTGTAGTGATCGGGCCCCAGGAGCACGATCAGTTGCGGGTCGAAGCGGGCGATGCGTTCGCGGGCATCGCGGATCATGCAGTCGACTTCGGCCAGCACTTCGGGGGCCGGGTCGACGTAGCCCACCAGCGGCGTGTGTGACAAACAGTGCAAATAGGCGCTCATCTCAAGCCACCTTGCTGACGACTGGCGTCACCTGGATGTGTGGTTGCGTGTTGAGCGCCAGGGCCAGTTCATTGCAGGCCTTGCCGAGGGTTTGCGGTGTGGCCAGCCCGGCGAGGAAGCGATCAGGGCGCAGCAGGGCAATGGACGATGAGCCGCGGGCGAACCACTCGCGCAGGCGGCCAGTGCTGTCGCCGACCCGAATCACGTCGTTGCCGGCGTCGCTCGGGGCCCTGAGCTGGACATCCGGCAGCACTTGAATAAACCGCGTGCCCAGGGTTTTCCATTGCGCAATCTGCGCCGCCGTCAGGCCCCAGGTCGGGTCGCAGCCCCAGGCAACAATGGCGAAATTCTCACCGATCACTTCATCGAGGAGCACGGTCGCGCCGGCGTCGGTCAGCACCTTGGGCTGAATGAACATCTTGCCCACCGGCGAGCCTTTTTCGCTCGGCACGATCAGGGCGCCACGGGTGTATTGCGGCATGGGCTTGAAGCGCATCTCGACGAAGTAGCGTTTGACCGGCGGCACATAGTTGAGCAGCCACGACACGCCATCGCGCAGGGTGCCCTGCCAGCGCTTGGGGGGGGCCAGTACGTGGCCGGCCAGTACCGAGAGGTCGATCATGGCCTTGACGTGATCCCGGCGCTCCAGCTCATAGCTGTCGAGCAGGCGGTCACTGGCCAGGCCCTTGATCACCCGTGACAGTTTCCAGGCCAGGTTGGAGGCATCGCGCATGCCGCTGTTGTAACCCTGGCCTTGCCAGACCGGCATGATATGCGCGGCATCCCCGGCCAGCAGTACCCGGCCCTGGCGGAAGCGACCTGCGAGGCGGGCGTTGTGGGTATAGACGCGACTGCGAATCAGCTCGATGCGGTCCGGGTCCGGCAGCACCTTGGCCAGCAGCTTGCGCATGTTTTCGGGCTTGCTCAGCTCGGCTTCGGTCTCGCCGGGCATCACCATAAACTCAAAGCGGCGCACGCCGTGGGGCAGGGCGGCGGACACGTACGGGCGCACCGGGTCGCAGCACAGGTACACATGGGGCGTGCTCAGGGGGTCGTTGGCGATATCCACCACGATCCACTGATTGGGCGCAGTCTTGCCCTCAAAACTGATGTCCAGGCTGCGCCGCACCAGGCTGTTGCCGCCATCGCAGCCAATCAGGTACTTGGCCTGCAGGCGTTCGCTGCGACCCTCGGCGTTTTTCAGTGTGAGTTGCACACCGCTGTCGCTTTGCTCGAAGCCTTCGAGTTCGCGGCCGAACAGCACCTTGACGTTGTCAAAGCGTTGCAGGCCTTCGAACAGCACGCGGTCAGCCAGCGGCTGAATAAAGGCGTTACGGCGGGACCAGCCGAACTCATCGGTCTTGGGCTGAATGTCTGCAAAGCAGCGACCATTGGGCGTCATGAAGCGCATCGCATGCCAGGGCGTGGTGTGCGGCAGCACGTCATCAGCAAGGCCGACGGCCTGGAATGTGCGCAGGCTTTCGTCGTCCAGACCAATGGCGCGCGGGTAGTCGATCAGGCTGTCGAGCTTTTCCACCAAGGTGACGTTTACACCACATTGGCCCAGGTAATTGGCGATCATCAGCCCGACAGGACCCGCTCCGACAATGGCGATATCGGTGCTCAGGTCCAGGGTGGAAGCAGTGGGTGCAGAACTCATGGGTATCTCCGTTCAGCGCTTTTTTTGGATTTCTTGTTGGGCGCAGTATGGAAATCGCGAAGCTGGTGGACAACGACAACCCTTGCTAGGGTGCACCCAGTGCACATCCTTGATTTACCGATAAAAATAATGGAAAACACATGAGCGAAACCGAATACAAGGCCGTGCGGGGCCTGATGCGCGGGCTATTACTGATCAACGGTCTCAACCGTTTCGACGGGGGCGCCAGTACCGCTCAGTTGGCCGAGCAGAGCGGTTTGCACCGCACGACCGTGCGTCGTTTGCTGGAGACGTTGCAGGCCGAAGGCTACGTGCGCCGCAGTGAATCGGATGACAGCTACCGGTTGACCCTGAAGGTGCGTGAGCTGAGCGAAGGCTTTCGCGATGAACAGTGGATTTCTTCGATTGCTGCGCCCTTGCTGGGTCAATTGCTTCAGCAAGTGGCCTGGCCCACCGACCTGTCTACCCTGGATGGCGACGCGATGGTGATTCGCGAAACCACTCACCGTTTCAGTCGCCTGTCGTTTCACCGTTCGATGGTGGGGCGCCGCTTGCCCTTGCTGATGACCGCGACCGGGCGGGCGTACTTTGCGTTTTGCCCGCCAGCCGAGCGGGAAGAATTGATCGAGTTGATGATCAGTCGGGGCGACTCGCAGTCGGCGCTGGCAGCGGATCGCCGATTCGTCGAGCGACTGGTAGAGCACACACGCAGCAAGGGCTATGGCGAAAACAACGCGCACTGGGGAGAAGAGCGCAAGATCGCGGCGATTGCGATCCCGGTGATGCATGAGGAGCGGGTGATGGGTTGCCTGAACCTGGTGTATATCGCCAGGGCCATGCCGGTCGAGGAAGCTGCACGGCGCTTTTTACCGGCGATGCAGGAGGTGGTGGGAAAGATTCAGGCTGGGCTGAGCGCAGACAAACTGTAGCCGCTGAGGAGCGCAGCGAGGCTGCGATGGGCAGCCCTCGCATTCTCAGACAGACCGGGTGTGCAGGGTTTGCGAGCGCTGCGCGCCCCGACGCAGCCTCGTTCTACTCGTCAGCGGCTTGTCTGTTGGCGCTAAAACGTTTTGCGCAAGGTTCTGTAGCGTCTGCGATGGATTTTGCTTTTGCTTTTGCTTTTGCTTTTGCTTTTGCTTTTGCTGGAGCCACACGTATGTCCAGACGACGCGAATGCCCATCACAGAAGGCCGAACGCAGGTGCTGTTATGGGGGTGGCGCGGCAGGACGCCGCGCCAGCCGCGATGGGCCATGGATGGCCCGTCGCGGCGTGCCCCCATGACAGTGCCGGAGTGAGGGAACCACCGAGCCTGGGCGAGGCGGCCGTATGGTAGGGCAAGCCTTTTTGGTTACTTTTTCGGCGTCTGGAAAAAGTGACCCGCCGTAAGGGCGGAACCCGTAGAAAGTCGTGACACATCGAATAGATATGTACTCGGCATCGCTGCGGGCGCATCGCAAAACAACTGGCACACTGGGTACATATCCGGCATCCGCAGTTAACTGAAATGATGGTTTCGCTCTTACAGCGAGTCACTTTGCAAAAGCGGCAAAGTAACCAAAGCGCTTTCGCCCCTGCGTACGGCCTTCGCTGCGCTCAGGTGTCCCTCGCTCCGGTCCCGCTCCGTGGGCCCGCCGTGACGGGCCATCCCTGGCCCAACACGGCTCTCCCGGCATCCATGCCGGTCGACCCACTACGCAGAACCTCCTCTCGGCCTCCCGAAGGGGCGGGCAGATCAAAAGCACTGCCCGCCGAGGCGGCCGACCGGCCGGCCTGGTTGGTGGGGTGCATTCACGATCCGTAGCAGCTGACGAGCCGTGCGAGGCTGCGTTCGGCTTGGTGCGCCACTGCGACGTAGCAGTCGTAAAGTCAGCTTCCTCGGTTAATCAGGCATACCGCGTGTACCTGTTTTGCGACCGCTGCGCGATCGAACGCAGCCTCGTTCTACTCGTCAACTGCTACGTAGAGGGATAGACGACGAATCCTGTAGACGCAGCCATCGTAAAACCCTGCACTGGGGTGTTTTTCTATGCAGGCTGCAATCGCCAACCCAACACATTCAACACGTCACAACCATCTCGCAGTAGCAGCGCAGCAGCCGTGGCCAGATGTTTGAGATCAACCGAATCTGCCTGCTGCAATTCTCGGCTGGAGAGTGTTTCCATAAGTTGGGTTGCCGCCAGCATGCGGGCCACGGCGTTGGCGTGAAGCACATCGAGGGGCGTATTGCGGTCGATAAATAAGGCGGGGATGGTGCAGTCGATGGCGGTTAACGGAATAAATGGATGTTGAGTCATAAGTGATGCTCCTGGAAGGGTATTTGAGCCAGCTTATTTCGTCGCCAAACGAAAACAGGTGGCCGCTGTACGCGGGTTGGCGAACCGGTGATCCAGGAAACCCGGCAGACCCGAAGATCTCCCACGTACAGCTGCCATAAAGCAGTGCGAGCAAAATACACGCTTAGCCATATTTAACAACCACACGTTAACTGGATACTGCCAGGTCGCCAAACCCGGTCGCCTTATCGGCGAGGGCTGACTATAGGCGTCGTGCCGATACCTCAGCAATTGGCAAACCTGTGCGAAAAATCCTGAAAGTTCGTAGTGGGGCTGGTGTTGTGCGGGGCCGCGATTGGGGGGCATTGGTGATAACTGGCAGGCCGGGTACATATCCGGCATGCATGTCTAACTGGAATATGGGTTTCGCTCTTACAGCGAGTCACTTTGCAAAAACGGCAAAGTAACCAAAGCGCTTTCGCCCCTGCGTACGCCTGTCGCCGGTGCGCAGCGGTCCCGAGATCTTTACACGTTCTTTGTCTACAACCGCTGCCAGAGCGCTTCGGCCTGGGGGTTACGGTTGTCCCGCCAGCGCACCAGGATCACTTCCAGATGGTCGGACTCCATATCCGGGTACAAGCGCACCAGTTCACCGCGCTCAATCAGCGGCGCCACCATGCTGTGGGGCATGCACGCCACCCCCTGGCCGCTGGCGACCATCGGTTTGAGTGCCTCGGACACCGTGGCCTCGAATACCTGCAGCAAACGTTGAGGCTGGGGGTGACGGTTGATCTGGGTGCGCGACAGTTCATGCAATTGCGCACTGCGCGAGTAACTGAGCAGTGGAATCGGTTCATCGGTCTGCGCGCAATGCGCCGCCAGTGCCGGAGTGGCCACCCAGTACAACTCGTCATGGCCCAGGGACTTGACCTCGAATTCGCTCTGGCGCGAGTAGGGCGCCGTCTTGGTATCACGGTAGAACAGGATGAAATCGCAACGCCCGGACATGAGCGCCATGTAGTAGTCGTCGGTGCTGCGATAACCCGTGTCGATACGGGTAAAAAGCGGCGATTGCGGGCTGTTCAACTGGCTGATCCAGCCCGGGAAGAAGTTGCAGGCAAGGGTGTGCAGCGAGGCGAAGGTCAGTGGCCGGTTGAGCACCTTGACGCTCTGTTCACAGTCGCGGGCCATGCGCACCAGTTCCACGGCATTGGGCAACAACGCCTCACCGGCGGCCGTCAGGCGTACCGGGTTGCGCTCACGGTCGATCAGGGTTGCACCCAGATGCGCTTCGAGCAATTGAATGCGCCGGCTCAGGGCCGATTGTGAGGAGCCGCGCATGCTCGCCGCCGCCGTGAACTTGCCGGTATCGGCCAGGGCAAGAAAATCTTCATACCAGTCGATGTTCATAGGGTTATTCCAATATTCGATAGCTCGTCCAGCATAGTGGATCAATTGCCGCTATCCGGGCCATGCCGCTGTCTTTATTGTGCTCCTCAACCGCCACCTGCCGTTGGACTGTGGTTGACAGGCATAACAAGAAGAATTTTCAAGGGGCAATGATATGCATAAATTGAATAGGGCCAAGCTTTTACTGGGTGCTCCGCTGTTGGCACTGCTGTTGACCGGTGCCCAGGCCGCCCAGGCAGGTGTGCTGGAGAAGGTCAAGGCGCATGGCAGTGTGCGCTGCGGGGTCGCGGGCGACAAACCGGGCTTTTCGCTGATTGATGACAAGGGCCGCTGGACCGGCATGGACGTGGATCTGTGCCGCGCCGTGGCCGCGGCCGTGCTGGGGGATGCGGACAAGGTCGAGTACCTGACCACCACCGCAAAAAACCGCTTTACCGCCCTGGCCTCCGGGGAGATCGATATTCTGTCGCGGGCCGCCTCCTGGACCGCTGAGCGCATCGCCAACCTGGGCGTGGACTTCACCACCGTGTGGTTTTACGACGGCCAGGGCTTTATGACCCACGCCGCCGACGGTATCCAGAAACTCACTGACCTGGACGGCGCCACTTTCTGCCTGTCACCGGGTACCACCTCCGAGCAAAACCTGGAAGATTATTTCGGTCGCCGTGGCCTGACTTACAAAACCGTGGTCATCGAAAAAAGCCCCGAGCTGTACGCCGCTTTCCAGCGCGGCCGCTGTAACGCCATTTCCAATGATTCTTCGGGGCTGGCAGCGCGCCTGGCGCTGATGAACAACCCCAAGGACTATGCGCTGTTGCCCGAGGTGATTTCCAAGGAGCCGCTGGGTGCCTTCGTCGCTCAAGGTGACACGGTGTGGCGCAATATCGTGACCTGGACCGCTTACGCGCTGATGACCGGCGAAGAGCTGGGCGTGACCTCGGACAACGTCGACGAGTTGCGTGGCAATAAGACCGCATCCACTGATATCGCCCGCTTGCTGGGCACGGAAGGCACCATCGGCAAGTCCTTTGGCCTGGACAGTGACTGGGCGTATCGCGCCCTCAAGCAAGTCGGCAACTACGCGCAAATCTATGAGCGCAACCTCGGCCAGCAGACGGCATTGAATATTCCGCGCGGTCTCAACCGCAGCTGGAAAGACCATGGCCTGATGTACGCGCCGCCGATTCGCTGAGGGGAGTTCTGTCATGTCGACCCATCGTTCGCCCAACCTGCGCCTGTCGAGCGTGCTGCAGCAGGGGCTGGTACTGGCTCTGGTTGGCGCAGTGTTTTACCTGCTCTCCAGCAACGCCGCGCTGAACCTGAAGAACCTCAATATCGCCTCGGGGTTCGGTTTTCTGTCCCAGCGCGCCGGTTATGACATCAGCTTCTCGCTGATTGATTACACCCCGGATGCAACCTATGCCCGCGCCTATCTGGTGGGCTTGCTCAACACCTTGCTGGTGTCGGTGCTGAGCATTGTGCTGGCGACCTTGCTGGGAGGTGCGCTGGGCATGGCGCGCGTCTCGGAGAACTGGCTGATCAAGCGCCTGAGCGGCACCTGCATCGAATTTTTGCGCAACGTCCCGTTGGTGGTGCATCTGGTCTGGTGGTACGGGCTGGTCTTGGCGCTGCCCGGAGTCAAGCACTCGGCCTCGCTGTTTGGCGTGGTGTTTTTGAACAATAACGGCCTCAACCTGCCGTGGCTCGAACAGGGCAGCGTAGTCGGCTGGGGGCTCTTTCTGATGCTGCTGGGCACCTTGCTGGCTTATGTGTTCTGCCGCTTGAAAGAAGCGCGCGGGCCGTGGCGCGGATTTGCCTCCAGGCGCTGGCCCGCGCTGCTGGCCGGAGCGGTGCTGCTGCCCTTGCTGGTGTACGCCCTGAGTGACGCCCATGTGCAATGGGAAGTGCCGGTGCAGCGCGGTTTCGGGTTCAAGGGCGGGATCACTCTGGTGCCGGAAATGCTCGCGCTGTGCCTGGCCCTGTCGTTTTACAGCGCCAGTTACATCGCCGAGATCGTACGTGGCGCGATTGAATCTGTGCATCGCGGCCAGTACGAAGCGGCCAGGGCACTCGGCTTCACATCCGGCACTACCCTGCGCCAGTTGATCGTGCCGCAGGCCATCTATCCGATGATTCCGCAGATCACCAACACCTATCTGAACATCGTCAAGAACTCCTCGCTGGGGGTGGTCATCGGCTTTATGGAGCTGGTCTCGTCAACCGGCGGCACCACCCTGAACCAGACCGGCCAGGCCATCGAATGTATCGCGCTGGTGATGGGCACCTACTGTGCAATCAGCCTGGTGATCTCGTTGGCGATGAATATCTATAACCACCGTATTGGCCAGAGGGGGCACTGAACATGACCGCAATGAATCATGCACTGGCAGTGCCGCTGGCACCGCCGCGCTTGCCCCGGCTACAGCGTGCCCTGGCCTGGAGCCGCAGCCACCTGTTCCCCAGCGTGGGCCATGGGCTGCTGACCCTGAGCGTACTGGCACTGCTCTGCTGGTGTGTGCCCGCGGCGCTGAACTGGCTGGTATTTGATGCCACCTTCGTCGGCAGCAGCGCCAAAGACTGCAACCCCGGCGGCGCTTGCTGGCTGCCGATTACCCAGCGCTGGAACCTGTTCGTATACGGCTTCTACCCGCAGGCTGAACAGTGGCGGGTAAGCCTGGCACTGATGCTGGCAGGGGCAGCGTTTGTCTTGCTGTTTTTCAAGCGCCTGGACCGACGCCTGCTGCTGGGGTATCTGGCATTGCTGCCGATTGTGATGTGGTGGTTGCTCAAGGGCGGTGCCGGTTTGCCCGAGGTGTCTTCGACCAAATTCGCCGGGATGCTGGTCACGGTGTTCCTGGGCACCGCAGGGATGATCTTTGCCTTGCCGCTGGGGATTTTGCTGGCTCTGGGCCGGCGCTCGAAATTGCCCGTGGTGCGTATGCTCTGCGTGCTGTACATCGAGCTGGTGCGCTCGGTGCCGGTGATCTCGCTGCTGTTTATGGCCTCGCTGATGATCCAGTTGTTCCTGCCGCCAGACTCGGCCTTCGACATCCTGCTGCGGGTGCAACTGGTATTGATCCTGTTTACCGCCGCCTACATGGCCGAGACCCTGCGCGGCGGTCTGCAGAACCTGCCCAAGGGGCAGTACGAAGCGGCAATGGCGCTGGGTTTTGGCTACTGGAAAACCATGGGCCAGATCATC
This sequence comes from Pseudomonas fragi, assembly GCF_002269505.1. GTDB lineage: Bacteria > Pseudomonadota > Gammaproteobacteria > Pseudomonadales > Pseudomonadaceae > Aquipseudomonas > Aquipseudomonas fragi_D. The sequence goes on from NZ_NQKQ01000013.1 coordinate 117,238, forward strand.
CTGCCGCAAGTGCTCAAGCAGTCCATAGCGCCTTTGCTCACCCAGTTTATCGGCCTGTTCAAAGAGACCACGCTGGTAATGATCGTGGGCGTGCTGGACATCGTCGGCATCGCCATGAGCACTGCCGTCGCCCCGGAATGGGTTGAGTATGGCCACGAAATCTACGTCTTCCTGGCGATCTACTTCTTCGTCATCTGTTTTGCACTGTCGCGCTATGCCCGACACCTTGAACAACGTATGGAGCAAAGCCGCTCATGATCAGCAAACCCAAGGCTGATGCCGCCGCGATGGTGCGCATCGAACAATTGAACAAGTGGTTCGGCAATGCCCATGTGCTGAAGAACATCTCGCTGAATGTGCAGGCCGGGGAAAAAGTGGTGATCTGCGGGCCTTCGGGTTCCGGCAAATCGACCCTGATCCGTTGCATCAACCAGCTGGAGCAACACCAGCAGGGCCTGGTCGAGGTGCTGGGCGAGGAGCTCAACGGCAACCTCAGGGGGCTGGAGCGTATCCGCCGCCAGGTGGGCATGTGCTTCCAGCACTTCAACCTGTTCCCGCACCTCACGGTACTGAAAAACTGCACCTTGCCCCAGACGTCTAATCTGGGCGTGCCCGAGGCGCAAGCCATCGAGCGTGCGCTGGGCTTGCTGGACAAGGTCAAAATGCGCGACCACGCCAACAAGTTTCCGTCGCAGTTGTCCGGTGGCCAGCAGCAACGCATCGCCATCGCCCGGGCGCTGTGCATGCAGCCCAAAGTCATGTTGTTTGATGAGCCGACCTCGGCCCTGGACCCGGAAATGATCGCTGAAGTGCTGGACGTGATGACCGGCCTGGCCCAGGAAGGCATGACCATGATCTGCGTGACCCACGAAATGGGTTTTGCGCGCAAAGTGGCAGACCGGATCGTATTTATGGACCAGGGCGAGATCGTTGAAGAAGCGCCCCCCGAGCGGTTTTTCTCCGCCCCCGAGTCTCCCCGTACCCAACGTTTTTTGAGCCAGATAATCAATCACGGAGTGCATGCCCAATGACCCAATCCATTGCGATGGCCTTGCATGGCGGTGCCGGTGTGCTGATGCCCGGTGTCTTGACCCGCGAAGACGAACAGGCGATCCACGCCGCATTGCTGCAGGCGCTCAAGGCCGGTGTCGATGTGCTGGAAAAGGGCGGCAGCAGCCTGGATGCGGTACAGGCCAGTGTGGTTGAGCTCGAAGAGTGCCCCTGGTTCAACGCCGGCAAAGGCGCGGTGTTTACCCATGCCGGAGACCATGAACTGGACGCCGCGATCATGAATGGTGCCAACCGCGAAGCCGGTGCCGTGGCCGGTGTGCACCATGTGCGCAATCCGATCTGTGGAGCCCGTGCGGTCCTGGAACACAGTGAGCATGTGCTGCTGGCCGGTGCCGGGGCAGACTTGTTCCTGTCCGAACAGGCGGGTCTGGAACACGTCAGCAATGACTGGTACGACACGCCCTTGCGTCGTCGCCAGTGGGCTGCGCAACAGCAGCAGCCGGAGACGGTGTTGCTGGAGCCGGGAGGCGTGGAGAAAAAATTTGGCACCGTGGGTGCTGTTGCTCTGGATAGCCACGGCCATGTCGCAGCGGCCACCTCCACGGGTGGCATTACCAACAAGCGCTATGGCCGGGTGGGCGACTCGCCGCTGATCGGCTCCGGCACCTGGGCCGATGACCGCAGCGCGGCAATTTCGGCGACCGGGCACGGCGAGTTCTTTATGCGCACCGTGGTGGCTCACAACATCGCATCGCGCATTCGCCTGGTGGGTTCGAGCCTGGCTGACGCCTGCGAGCAAGTTGTGCAGGGCGAGCTCAAGGAGCTGGGTGGTAACGGCGGTGTGGTCGCCGTGACACCGGCTGGCGAGACCGTGCTGAGCTTCAATACGCCGGGCATGTACCGCGCCTGGCTGGATGCTGACGGCGGCCTGCACACGGCCATTTACGCCGAGGACGACTGCCTGCATCGACGTTGAGTGAATTGACCCGCGGGGCGGCTGGAGATTAGTCTCGATCTCCTTTCGCCCCGTGGAATGCATCGATGATCACCTGCTACCTGCGTTACGTGATTGACCCTTACCAACTGGCCGAATTCGAGGCCTATGCCAAAGTCTGGATCCCGCTGGTAGAGAAGTTCGGCGGCCAGCATCATGGCTACTTTCTGCCCTCGGAAGGTGCCAACAATATCGCCCTGGCCATGTTCACCTTCCCCAGCCTCGCAGCCTATGAAGACTATCGCGAGCGCTCAAAAACCGATGCCGAGTGCATTGCCGCGTTTAAACTGGCTGAAGACAATCGCTGTATCCTGAGTTACGAGCGCAGCTTTTTCAGGCCGGTTTTCGTGTAATCCCCCCATTTCTTCCAAGAGGCATGCCCCCATGGCAGCTGCATCCGCATTTATTGATATTCCCGTTTCAGCCGACCAGGTCTGGCAATTGATCGGTGGCTTTAACTCGCTGCCGGACTGGCTGCCCCTGGTTGCTACCAGTGAATCTGGTGAAGGCGGGCGCTTGCGCCATCTGCAGACCGTGGATGGCACGGTGATCGTTGAGCGCCTGCAAACATTCGACAATGCTGGCAAGACCTATAGCTACTCCATTGTCGAGGCGCCGTTCCCGGTGACCGACTACCTGGCGACCTTGCGCGTTGAAGCGCTGGGCGACGGCGCCCGTGTGACCTGGTCGGGCCAGTTCACCCCGGCAGGTGTGAGCACTGAAGCTGCCGAAGAACTGTTTGCCGGGGTTTATCAGGGCGGGCTGGCGGCGCTGAGCGGCAATTTCGCCGGCTGATTTGTTGTGGGAGCGGGCTTGCCCGCGATGGTATCGACGCGGTTCAACTGGCACACCGCATCGCCTGAATCGCTATAGCCCGTTTCCCATTAAATACAAGCGTAAAAGTGGGTTAAAACTACCCAGCTTCCGTGCAGTGATGGCCATTTAAAATCAACTAAATCTTAAAAACTGTGGCTATTTAATGACTTAGGTCAGTATTGCCTTGAAATAAAATGTGCAGAATCACTTGTTACTGATTGTTACGATAGGGTAAGATCGCCCCGCGTTCACCTACCACGGTTTATGCATTTTTAAGCCCCAAGTTTCCATCAGCTACTTGGGCTTTTTTTTGCCTGAAATTTGATATTGGATCCAGTTTTCGGGCAAGAAAAAGGCGCCAATCGCTGGCGCCTTCAGGCAGTTGCCACGCTCTAATGAGCGATTCAACGCACCAGACAGGGCTTTTTGTTGTCGTATTTCCAGCCGGGAATCATGTACTGCATGGCTACGCTGTCATCCCGTGCACCCAGGCCCATGCCTTTGTACAGTTCGTGAGCCTTGGCCACGGCGTCCATGTCGATGTCCACGCCCAAACCAGGCTTTGTCGGAACCTTGATGTGGCCGTCGACAATTTTCAGCGGTTCACGGGTCAGGCGCTGGCCGTCCTGCCAGATCCAGTGGGTATCAATGGCGGTGATGTCCCCCGGCGCTGCAGCCGCAACCTGGGTGAACATGGCCAGGGAAATATCAAAGTGGTTGTTGGAGTGCGAGCCCCAGGTCAGGCCCCATTCGTGGCACATCTGTGCAACGCGTACCGAGCCCTGCATCGTCCAGAAATGCGGGTCGGCCAGGGGAATGTCCACGGCTTGTGACTGAATCGCATGGCCCATTTCGCGCCAGTCAGTGGCAATCATGTTGGTAGCCGTAGGCAGGCCGGTGGCGCGGCGGAACTCAGCCATCACTTCGCGCCCCGAATAGCCGTTTTCGGCGCCACACGGGTCTTCGGCATAGGCCAGCACCTGATGCTGATCACGGCACAGGGCGATGGCTTCTTTAAGTGACCATGCGCCATTGGGGTCCAGGGTGATGCGCGCATCGGGGAAGCGCTCGGCCAGTGCGGTTACTGCCTCGATTTCTTCGGCGCCGCGCAGCACGCCGCCCTTGAGCTTGAAATCGTTGAAACCATAACGGGCTTGCGCCGCGTCTGCCAGGCGCACAATGGCTTCAGGGCTCAGCGCCTTTTCATGGCGCAGGCGTTGCCAGTCATCACCTTCGGTTTCATTGCGGTAGGCCAGATCGGTCTGTTGGCGATCGCCAATGTAAAACAGGTAGCCGAGCATCTTTACCGCATCGCGTTGCTGGCCTTCGCCAAGCAGGGCTGCCACTGGCACTTCCAGGAACTGGCCGAGCAAGTCGAGCAGGGCGGCTTCCATGGCGGTGACGGCGTGGATGGTGATGCGCAGGTCGAAGGTCTGCAGGCCGCGCCCCGCCGAATCGCGGGCGGCGAAGGTGCTGCGCATGGCGTTGAGAACGCTCTGGTAGTTGCCGATGGGCTGGCCCACCACCAGGTTGCGGGCGTCTTCCAGGGTTTCGCGGATGCGTTCGCCACCGGGCACTTCACCCACGCCGATATGGCCGCTGCTGTCCTTGAGGATAACGATATTGCGGGTAAAAAAGGGGCCGTGGGCGCCACTGAGGTTGAGCAGCATGCTGTCATGGCCCGCCACCGGAATTACCTGCAGGCTGGTGACGATCGGAGCTTTTATGGCGTGATGTTGATGGTCGGCGTTCATGGTCTGGTCCTTGTCAGGCAGGTTGCAGGGCGGTGGGGGTCACGGCCGTGGGAGTGGGTTTGGTCTTGGCAAAGAACACAATGAGAGCCGCAATGATCGACGTGCCGGCCAGACCATAGAGGCCGCCCTGGATCGAGCCGGTGGTTTGTTCCAGGAAGCCGAAGGTGGTGGGGGCGACGAAGCCGCCGAGGTTGCCGATGGAATTGATCAGCGCGATGACCGCCGCCGCGATGCGTGCATCCAGGTAGCCCTGGGGAATGGGCCAGAACAGCGCCGAAGCCGATTTGAAACCGATGGCGGCAAAGCAGATGGCGATAAACGCAAAGATCGGTCCGCCGGTAGTGGACATAAACATGCCGATGGCGGCAATGACCAGGGCGGCCGCCACCCAGGCCTGCTGGAACCTGAATTTGCTGGCCAGCGAGGCAAAGGCGTACATGGCAATGATGGAGATCAGCCACGGGATCGAGTTGTAAAAGCCCACCTGGATATCGCTCAGGTCGCCCATTTTTTTGATGATGCTCGGCAGCCAGAAGGTGGCCGCGTAAATGGTCAGCTGGATACAGAAATAGATCGCGCAGAACAGCATGATCTGACGATCCTTGAGCAGCATGCCCAGGGTTGGCTTGACGGTGTTGGCGGCATCGCGTTCACGCTGCTCGCGGTCAATCTCGTTGACCAGCGCATCTTGCTCGGCACGGCTGAGCCACTTGGCGTCATGAGGTTTTGAGTCCAGCCAGAACCACACAAACACGCACAGCACCACCGAGGCCATGCCTTCGATGATGTACATCCACTGCCAGCCATGCAGGCCCATGCCGGTGATTTGCAGCAGCAGGCCGCTCAGTGGTCCCGAGATCAGCGAGGCCAGTGCCGAGCCGCTGAGGAAGATGGCAATCGCCTTGCCGCGTTCGGCGCCTGGCAGCCAGCGGGTGAAGTAATAGATCACGCCCGGGAAGAAGCCCGCTTCGGCTACGCCGAGCAGAAAACGCAGGATATAGAAGTGGGTTTCGTTCTGGATAAAGGCCATCAGGGTGGCGGTGATGCCCCAGGTGAACATGATCCGGGTCAGCCAGATGCGGGCGCCGACTTTTTGCAGCAGCATATTGGACGGCACTTCAAACAGTGCGTAGCCGATGAAAAACAGCCCGGCACCGAAACCATAGGCGGCGGCACCAATGCCCAGATCGTGCTCCATGTGGCTGCGCACAAAGCCGATGTTTACCCGGTCGATGTAGTTGACGATAAACATGATGACGAAGAGCGGCAGTACATGCCTCTTCACCTTTTGGATCGCACGGGCCAGGACGGGGTCGTTGGCGTACGCAGCAGACGGATTGCTGGAAGTGTTCACAATTCAAAGCCCCACTGATTATTTTTATGCGGGTTATGTGTGCCGCAGGTCAGGCCTGCAGTTGCCAGACATCATACGAGTTGGCTTTTTTCCTGGCAATGCTTTGAAACAAACCAAAAAGTTATAAAAATGTCGATATAGATACTGAAGTGTCAATTTTCGGGTGATTTGCTGGCTTTAAGGCCAAATAAAGCTGCAAAAGAGGTACTTGCCTGAAGGCCGTAATCAGTTTTAAGCACAGGTTTGTCTGATTTTTATATAACTTGTCATACATGTTCGGGTGCTACTATCAGGCCGTCTTGTTCGAAGGGATTTGCCCCATGCACGACCCCCAGAGTGCGCCGTTGCGCAAGCGTTCACCGGGCCTGGCCCACGACATAGTGGCCGAGCTGACACAGCGAATCCTGCTGGGCCAACTGGCACCCGGCGAGAAGCTGCCTTCCGAGTCGGCCATCGTGCGCGAGTACGGTGTGAGCCGCACGGTGGTGCGTGAAGCAATATCCAAGTTGCAGGCAGCGGGGCTGGTCGAAACCCGTCACGGCATTGGTACCTTCGTGCTTGAGCGTGATCAGCGCCAGGGCATTCACTTGAGCCGGGATACCGCGGCCAGCGTGCGCGGTATCGTCGAATTGCGCCTGGGCCTGGAGACCCAGGCCGCGGCGCTGGCCGCCAGGCGTCGCACGGAGGAACAACTGCTGCAGATGCGCCAGGCGCTGGATGACCACCAGAATTCACTGGCCAACAATGACAGCAGCGTCGAGCCGGACCTGCGCTTCCACCAGTTGATTGCTCAGGCGACAGGCAACGCGTACTTCACCGATATCATTGCCCAGTTGGGGCGTTCGGTGATTCCGCGTACCCGGATCAATAGTGAAGAGCGCGGTGATACCGACCTCAAGCAGCTTGGGCAAATGGCCGTTCTGGAGCATGAGGCAATCTTGCGCGCGATCCGCCGCCAGGACCCCGACGCCGCCCGCGCTGCCATGCTGCTGCATTTGAGCAACAGCCTGGAGCGCATGGCGGGGGAGTGAGGGCTGTCACTTCAACGCCATATCCTCAGGATTGATCTGTTTCCAGGCTTGCAGCACCACCTGCGCCTTGGGCTCCTGGCCGCTGTCGAGGTAGAACTGGATCAACGCCAGACGCGCATCGCGAAACGCCGGCTGGCGTTTGAGCAGTTCTTCCATTTGTGCGCAGGCCTGGTCGAGCTGGCCGCTCTGGTGCAGGGCCACCGCCAGCACATAGCGGTACTGGCTGTTGTCCGGTTCCAGTTTCACGGCCTGCTGCAAAGCTTTCATCGCTTGTTCGGGCTGGCCGGCGCGAATCAATGCCAGCCCCTGGCTGTGTTGCAACAATGCTGCCTGGGGTTGTGCCTTGATCGCGCCGCTGAGCAGGGTCGAGGCCTCGGAACTTCGCCCGCTGGCCTCCAGCCATTGGGCGAGAGTGACCAGCGCCGGGTAGAAGTCGGGATCACGCAGCAACGCGGCGCGCAGCTTGGGCTCAACCTCGGCATTGCGCCCGCTGGCCTGGTACAGCATGGCCAGATTGAGGTTGGACTCGGCCCGTTCGGCCAGGCTCAGTTGCACGCTTTCGTATTCACCGATGGCTGTGTCCCACCCGTGCTGATACGTCCCCAAGCCAGCGCGAGCAGCGCCCTGCAGGTTGCGAGCGGCAATGATGCGCACCGCACGCACGTCGTCACTGAGTAACGGGCCGAGCAACTCGATCCGCTCGGCAGGTGGCAAGAAGGCGCTCACCGCCCGTACCGCGCTTTCACGCACTTGCGCAGCGGGATGGTTGAGGTCCTTGCTGGCCAGTTTCAGCGCGGATTCGCTGGGGTAGTTGGCCAGCTCGGCCAACAGCGTTGCGCGTTGAATTGCCGGCAGATTGTTGCGCCGCAATTGCTCGTACAGCGTCTGCGCCGCACCCGGCCGGCCTGCCCGTATCAGCCACAGGCTTTCATCATAGCGCGCCGCTTGTGGTGCATCGTGGGCGCTCCATAGCTTGAATTGCTCGGTTACCCGGTCTGCGGCCTTGCCCTGATGGCAGGTCAGGCAGGCGTCAGGGGTACCCAGGACTTTGGCCCGCAGCGGGTTGGGGATGCTGAAGCTGTGGTCATGGCGAAAGTCGTTGCCCATGTAAAACTTCCCGGGCATATGGCAATCCACGCATTGCGAACCCGGCTGGCCTTCGGCATGGCGATGGTGGTCGATGGAGTCATAGTTCTTCGCTTGCAGGCCCTTGCCGTCAATTCCGGGGATCGCAGCCTTGCCGGCGGTGTTGTGGCATTGCAGGCACACGCCATTGCCCGGCGCCTTGAGTTCGGTGCTGTGGGGGTTGTGACAGTTGCTGCAACGCACGCCCTTGTCGAACATTTTGCTTTGCAGGAACGAGCCGTGTTCGAACACCTCGTCCTTGATCTTACCGTCCAGTGCGTACAGTTCGCGGGTCAGTACGCTGGGCAGGTAGTCGTCCATCAGGCGCTTGCCCACGGTAAAGCCATCGCCCAGTGGTGCGCGGCGGGCATGGCAGCGGGCGCAGGTTTCGATCTCGACAGTGGCGTCCTTGCTTTTAAGGTCAACGTCAAAGCCGCTGTGGGGCAACGGGTTGTTTTCGGTTACGGCGCGCAAATGGCTGGACGCCGGACCGTGGCAGGCCTGGCAACCGACGCCGAGGCTGTTCCACTGGCTGTTGAAGGTGTTGGCGGTGGCGTCGAAGTTGCGCTTGTAGCCGGTGGTGTGGCACTCGACGCACATGAAGTTGGCGTTCTGGCTGGGCTTGCTCCAGTGCAGCGGGTTCTTGAAATTCACGCCCTGGCCCGGGTACAGATGGAACCAGCGGTTTTTTTCAGTATCCCAGGCCACGCCCAGGGCTTGCAGCTTGCCGTCACCGACTTCGATCAGATACTGCTGCAACGGTGCAATGCCGAAGGTGTAGGCGACCTTGAAGTCGGCGGGCTTGCCATCGGCCCCCGGTGTGTTGACCCAGAACTCGTTACCTTTGCGATAGAACCGGCTGTTCTCGCCTTCGCCCTTGAACGCGGCATTGTTGAAATCAGCGAGCACAGTCTGCGGCTCGGCCACCTGCATGGCCAGTTGATGATGAGAGCCTTGCCAGTCTTTGACCTGGGCGTCGTGACAGCCCTGGCACTGTTGTTCGTCAACCATCTGCGCCGGGGCGGATTTTGGGCTCACAGAAGCGATTGCCGCAGGCGGGGGCGTCAACACCACCGGTACCGGCACCGGGCGGTTGAGATAAAACCACAGCCCGCCCAGCACCAGCAGCAACACTGCGGTGCTTATGGGTAACAGGTAACGGCTCATCAGGGTTGGACGCGAATCAGGTCGGTTTGCAGCTTTTATAGTTTTAGTTTTGGGCATTGCGACTTCCGTATCGAAAAGGCTCTAGCGTTCACCGACAAACCAGCGGTAATAGGGGTTGGCGCCATCGCCACGCATCACTTCCCGGATATCCCGGCTCCATGCCTCGCGGTCGCCCTCATAGGCATGCAGGCTGGAACGGTAGAACTGCATCAGGCGTTGCTGATGGGTATTCATGCGCTCGACAAACTCCGGGGCGGCATTGAGCAACACTGCCGGTTGGCGCAGGTCGAGCAACGCCGGCAGTACCCGGCTGATTTCTTTGCTGCGAACCCAGGGAGCGTACTCGATACGCGGTTGGTCGTCCGTGACGGCCGGCGCATCTGCAGCAAAACGCTGCAGCCCTGCACGGTCGGTCACCCAGGTCGCCAGCAGTGCCGCTGACGAAGCCACGCCCACTTCCTGCAGGGCGCTGCGTACGCCGGGTTGCTCGAAGCGGGCACTGATGCGCGCAGCGTCCAGTTCAATCGGCTGCAATGACCCCACCAACAGCATTTCGTGAAACTCGCTGGTCCATAGCGTGGCGTAAGGGAACATGTCGAGAAAACTGCGCACCAGCGAGCGCGAGTCGTCGATATTCTGCGTCGGCAACGGCAGCCATTGCGCAACGATCCCTTGCGGTTGCAGGCGCTGCGCAGCCAGTTGATAGAAGTCCCGCGAGTACAGGTTGACCACTCCGGCGGCGGAGGGCGGTGGAGGTTCAAGGGTGATCAGGTCATACCGTTGTTCGCTGCGCAAAAGCTCCTGGCGACCGTCGCGCAAACGTACCTGCAAGCCGGGATTGGCAGCCGCAGCGAAGTTGCCCTTGAACAGGCTTGAAGCCTTGACCACCGAGGGCAGCAACTCGGCCACCACCCGCTGCTCCAGTCCTGGATAACTGAGCAGGGCCCCGGCGGTGATCCCGGTACCAAAGCCGATCACCAGCGCCGAGCGTGGTTCGCCGTTGTGGATCAACAGCGGCAACAGGGCCTGGATGCGCATGTAGCGCAGCGATGGCATGGCGTCCCCGGTGTTGGACACGCCCTGGATGTACAGGCGGTGAAAGGTACGTTCACCCTTGCCCTGAGTCACAACGGCAACCGTACCACCGCGACCTTCCTGATAAAACGCCAGCTCACCGTTGCGGGCGCCGGGCAGCAGTTCGGCGAGGCGCTCGACCGGCGTCAATATGGCCACCAGCAACGCTGCCAGGCTGACCGCAATCACGCCCTGGCGATGACCTTTCTTGACTCCGTGGCCCTGGCGTACCGCGATAAAACCTGTTGCCGCAGCGATGATCGCCAACACCCCGAGGGTATGGACCAGCCCCAGCCAGGGGATCAGGACAAAACCGCAGAGCGCAACGCCAACAATCCCGCCCAGCGTGTTGTACGCCACCACTGCGCCGACATCCCGCCCGACCCGACCGGGACCGACGCACAGGCGCAGGGCTACCGGGAAGGCTGCGCCCAGCAACAACGTGGGGACAAACACAATACTCAGTGCCGCCACCGCGAAGCGCGCGCTCATGCCCAGCAACACACTGCCACCGAAGGCCAGTACCGCAGTCTCTGCCTGGGTTTGCAGCAGGATCAGCCAGCGCCCCAGCAGGGCGATTTCCAGCAGTGCTACCAGCCCGGCTCCAGCGATCAGCAAGGCAAAAATGCCCCAGGGGTCGCGCAGCCGATCAACCCGGCGAGCCATCAGGCTGCTGCCGATAAACAGTCCCGCCAGGTAAGTGGCCAGCACCACGGCAAAGGCATAGGTACGGGTGCTCATGAACTGAACGATCGACTGCGACCAGACCACTTCGTAGCCCAGCGCGACTCCACCCGCGATCGCATACAAGGCCATGGCCAGCCGGGCCGGTTTTGCTGCCGCGCTGGACGCTACGGGGCCGGTGACCGTTGCGTGCTGCCCGCGTTGCAAGCACAGGGCAGCCACGGCGGCAATCAGGTTGAGCGCGGCGGCAACAACGGCACTGGCGAACACTCCGAGGCTGGCAATCAACACGAAGGCGGTGAGCAGGGTGCCGACAATCGCCCCGCCGGTATTGGCGGCATACAGGCGGCCACCGGCCTGGCCCAGATGGTGCGGGTCAGCCGCCAGTGCGCGCATCAGCACGGGCAGCGTGCCGCCCATCAAGAGGGCGGGCAGGCCCACCAGCATCAATGGCAGCAACCAGGCGGGCAGGCCGATCCGTTGTTCGAGCCAGGCGAATGGCGCGGCTGCCATGCCCAGACCCAGCGTGGCGCCGATGCCGAGCACGGCCACTCCGACCTCAAGGCCCGCATACAACAACAAGGGCTTGCCCAGGCGGTCGGCGTAACGGCCAAACAGCAGCCCGCCAAGGGCCAGCCCGGCAAAGAAGGCGCTGATACCCGTGGTGATGGCATCCACCTCGACACCGATCACCAGCGACAGTTGTTTGATCCACAGCACCTGATAAATCAGGGCGGCAGTACCGGAGATAAACAGCAGCAAGGCGGGGGCAGACAATGCAGTACGGCTGGACGTTAAGGGTGAAGGCATTGCGCGGGAGCCTTGTGCGGAGAGAATTCGGATGGAGTGCATAAAGATCAAAAGCCCCTCACCCTAACCCTCTCCCGGAGGGAGAGGGGACTAAAGGCAAAAGCGGGTGAGGGCTGGCATCACACAATTACTGCGTGGATTGATGTTTCATTTTTTCCGCAATCTTGGCGTCTACCGCTGCCCGTACCTGATCGATACTGAAGCTTGGCGGCTTCTGGCTCGGCGGATAATCGACGAAGGTTTCCAGGAAGTTGGCCGCCTTCATGATTGCCAGTTCGTTCAAGTAGACGTTTTTCGTGCTCCAGTCGTAATACTGATCGGAGACCACGTCAGCCCGCTCGAACGGGTCCATGCGCAGGTTGAAGATTTTCGGCACCCGCAGGCACACGAAAGGCTCGCTCCAGACCTTGAAACCGCCCGGCTCGCGTTGCTCGCAGAACACCACTTTCCAGTTGTCGAAACGCATCGATACCAGCATGCCGTCATCGTTGAAGTAGTAGAATTCGTTGCGATTGCCCTTGGGTTGTTCGCCGGTCAGGTACGGCAGCTGGTTGAAACCGTCCAGGTGCACCTTGAAGTTGCTGCCGCCTGCCACCGGGGCCCAGCCCTTGAGCAACTTGTCTTTGACATCGGCATCCCCGGCCACCGCGAGCAGGGTCGGGAACCAGTCCAACCCCGAGAACATCTCGTTGCTCACTTCACCGGCCTTGATCTTGCCCGGCCAGCGCACGATTGCCGGGACGCGGAAGGCACCTTCCCAGTTGGAGTTCTTCTCGTTGCGAAACGGCGTGGTCGCCGCGTCCGGCCAGGAGAACTGGTTAGGCCCGTTGTCGGTGGTGTAGACCACGATGGTGTTGTCGGCGATTTTCAGGTCGTCGAGGGTTTTCAGCAGTTTGCCGACGTCGCCGTCATGCTCAAGCATGCCATCGGCGTACTCGTTGCCGGGCATACCACTCTGGCCCTTCATCGAGTCGCGCACGTGGGTAAAGACGTGCATGCGCGTGGTGTTCATCCACACAAAGAAAGGCTTGTCGGCCTTGGCCTGCTTTTCGATAAATGCCTGCGCCGCCGCGGTGGTTTCATCGTCGATGGTTTCCATGCGCTTGGCGGTCAGGGCCCCGGTGTCTTCAATCTTGCCGTCGGCAAAACTGTGAATCACGCCACGGGGCGAGGTGGCCTTGACGAAGGCCGGGTCATCCTTGGGCCAGTACGGGCGCTCAGGCTCTTCTTCGGCATTGAGGTGGTACAGGTTGCCGAAGAACTCGTCAAAACCATGATTGGTCGGCAAGTATTCGTCGCGATCGCCCAAGTGGTTTTTACCGAACTGTGCTGTGGCGTAGCCTTGCGACTTGAGCGCCTGAGCGATGGTGATATCGCGCTTTTGCAGGCCCACCGGTGCCCCCGGGATGCCGACCTTGGACAGGCCGGTGCGCAGCGGCGTCTGCCCGGTGATAAATGACGAGCGTCCGGCGGTGCAGCTGTTCTCCGCGTAGTAGTCGGTGAACATCATGCCTTCTTTGGCAATTCGGTCGATGTTGGGGGTTTTGTAGCCCACCACGCCCATGGAGTAGGCGCTGATATTGGATTGGCCAATGTCATCACCAAAAATCACCAGGATATTGGGCTTTTCAGCGGCTGCGGCGGTGGCAGAAAACGCCATCACCGAAGCCGCCACGAGGGCTAGCTGGGGTAACCACTTGGCTATTCGAGTCATGCAACTTGCTCCTTGTTGACCTGGTTAGTGCACTGCTGACGGCTATTTTTCTTATTGCTGTTGCTCGTTTGCACTGGCCTCGAACGGGTAGATCCGTCGCCATTGCGACGCCATATCGACGATAGTCCAGTCTTGTTGTTTTGCTTGATCGAGCGCCTTGTCCAGGCGACCGATTTTCGAGTCCCTGTCATAGGCCCATTCGCGCTTGGCGTCGGTGTGGTGCACCAGGCCCATAAAGCGCGGCCCCGTGCCTGCAGCCGTCCACTGGAGCATCTGCAGGTCGCCGTCGGAGTTGCCGAAGGCGAGGATCGGCCGGCGGCCAATCACGCTGTCGATGCTCACCGGCTTGCCGGGGCCGTCATCGTTATGGGCGATTTTTGCGGTGCGCAGGATGGACGGTTTACCGTCCTTGAGCTGGTACTCGGTGACAAACGTGGAGCCGATCACGTGCTCCGGCGGGATGCCATAGACCTCTTCAGCAAACACGCGCATAAAGCCGGTATCGCCGCCGGACACGATCCAGGTCTTGAAGCCTTGCTCGCGCAGGTAATCCAGCACTTCCAGCATCGGCTGGTAGACCATCTCGGTGTAGGGCTTGCCGGTTGTCGGGTGGCGGGCCTTGCTTAGCCAGGCCTGCACGTTGTTGCGAAATTCATCGGTGGTAAGCCCGGCATGGCTGGCCATAAAGATTTTCAGCAGGCCCTCCATGCCGCTTTCGGCGAGGGCCTTGTGGTCGTTTTCCAGTACCGCCTTGAACGGTTGCTGGTCTTTCCATTCCGGGTGTTGGGGGGCCATGCGTTTGATTTCGTCGAAGGCAAACAGCTCCTCGAAATAACCCGGTTGTTCGCTCCACAGGGTGCCATCGTTGTCGAACACGGCAATCCGCGCTTCGGGTTTTACAAAGCCCTTACTGTCGGGCGTGGTGACCGTCTCGACAAATTCGATGATGCTTTTTTTCGCCGGGCCCTGGTTCCAGGAGGGCAACGGATCGGCAGCCAGGGCGAACAGGGGCAGGGCGAATAGCAGTGTCGCTGCCGTTCTTGCCGAGATCCTTTTGCTCCAGTGGGAGCGAGCCTGCTCGCGAAGGCCATTTGCGAGCAGGCTCGCTCCCACGGCTACAGGTTTTTGTTTATTCATTTTTGGAAGTCCTTTTCATGTCTTGGGTTGAGCGGGCGCAAACCATAGTTTTTGCGCGGTGGGCGGTTGCGCAGCCAGTGCCTGACGGCGTTGAGAACATGCAGCAAGCGACCCCGGTTTACATACAGGGCAACGGCCAGCAGCAACGCGGCAGCGCCCACCAGCCAAAAGGCGGGCAGCCGTAACCGGGTGGGTTGGCCCATTTGCCTGAGGTCGTCAACGATCGAGAACACCGGGGTGTCGCTGCTGCGGGCCGTGGCCTTGAAGGTGAAGGCCGGGAGTTCGCTGAAACGGGTTTTACGGTTCACGCTGTCCCACCACTTGACGCGGATCGTCGGCAGCTCGAAATCGCCTTCGCGCTGGATGCGATAACTGACGCGGTCAACGCGCTGACCGCCATTGAAACCGCCCCTGCCGTCGTTCAGATTGCTCACCTGCGGGGTTTGCGGGTAGGCATCGAGCCCGGCCACCGAACCCTGGGACGGGGCGGGCAAGGCCAGCCCCGGAGTGCCGTCAGCCTGTAACGTCACGCTGCGGGTCAGGCTGTCACCCACCTTGAACGGGCCGCCTGAGGGCGTGAGGGACTGGCTCAGGCGCAATGCGCTGGCCGCCAGTACCGGCTCGCCGGGGCTGAAACCCTCGGGCAGGCTGGCACGAAAGGTCAACGCCGGGGTTTGCCCCGACAGCTCATGGCTGGCCTGCGCCGGGGTGGCACGCACCGTCAAAGGCGCGATGGAGAATGCTTGTGCCTGGGTCGGGGTGATTCGGTAGGTGTAGCGCAGGCCGCTGAACGTCTGGCCCTGAATCGTCTGCGACAGGTGCCCGGCCTCTCCATTGGGTGGCATCACATCAGTACCGGCCAGGCTCAGTTCGGGCAATGACGCACCATGGGTAAACCAGGTGTCGGTCAGCACATCGACCTGGAGTTGCACGGCTTCGCCAACCACCACGGCGTCGCCCGGTACCAGTCGGGCCTGCACCAGCAATTGCGGTTCGTCGGCCTGCGCCAGGCCGACGAACACCAGCAGTGCCAAGGCGCAGGACTTCATGGCGCCACCTTCTGATCTTGCAGGCTGAATTTTTGCCGCAGGAAATTGGCCGGGGAGGTGGTCAGGTTTTGCAGCCACTGTTCGTCACTGGCCGCCTGCCGGGTTTGCACTGGCTTGCTCTGGCCTTTGCCTGGGGGCTTGTCGAATTTGACTGCGTCGGGTTTGACCTCGGGGGTGTTCTGCTCGGCGCTGTCGGTGTCTTTTTCCAGGGCAATGGCCAATGCCAGGTTGGCGCTGGCTTCGGGGAATTGGGGTTGCAGGGTCAAGGCCTGGCGATAGGCGGCAATCGCCTGCTCGAACTTGAAGCGGCGCACGTAAATATTGCCCAGGTAAAAGTACGCCTGAGCGGTGTTCAACTGGGCAAAGCTGGCCAGTGCCAGATCGAAGTCGGCGGCGTTATAAGCTGCGATGCCTTTCCAGTAAGGATCGACAAATAACTCGGCCGCTGCCGGGTAGTGCTGGTGTTCAAAGGCCCAACGCCCTTGCTGATCCCGGGTGAAGAAGGCATCGGTCAGTGCGTTGGCGTGCGCCGGTGCCGGTTGCAGGGCCAGCCCTGCGCCCAGCAGCAGGACAGCGTTCCAGTTCAGGCTCCAGCCACGGCGCACCGAGAACCAGGCCATCAACAGCAGGGGGCCGCACAACCAGTAGCCGGCGTCTTTCCATTGCAGCTCGCGCTGCTCGTCGCTGGCGGCCTGGAAGTGTTGTCGGGCGTGGCCTTCGACCCAGTCCAGATCATCGTTGTTAAGGGTCAGGCTGCCCAGCGGCGCATCCGTAGCGGCGGCCAGTTGCTTGAGCGCGGCGCTGTCGAATGTGCCCAGTTGCGGGCGGCCGGTACTGTCGGTGCGTGGTTGACCGCTGGCATCGCGAATGATCCCGCCATTGCTGCTGCCCACCGCCAGTACCAGCACTTGCAGGGCATTGCCCGGCAACAGGGCTTTGAGGCTGTCCAGTTGGGTGGTGTCGGCACCGTCGGTGATCAGCAACAGGGTGCCGGGTGCTTTCTCGGCCTGCAGCAGGCGCTTGGCCTGCTCGATCACGGCCGCCACGTTTTTGCCGGGCCGGGCGATCAGGTCGGTGCCCAGGGCCTGGACAAAACTGTCGAGCAATGCCGGGTCGTCGGTGGCAGGCAAGACCAGATGGGCGCTGCCCGCGTAGGCAATCAGGGCGGTACGGGCACCGCTGCGGCGGGCGATCAGGTCATGCAGTGTGTGCTTGGCGGCTTCCAGTCGGGTGGGCTGCACATCGCTGGCATCCATTGACGGTGACAGGTCGAGGGCGATGATCAGCGGGGCGCGGTTTTGCAGGAAGGCCGGGCGGTCCTGTTCCCAGGTGGGGCCTGCCGTCGCAACGGCGCCGATGATCAGCAGGGCTGCGGTCAAATGCACCGGGCGCAGGTGGTGGCTGTCGGTCGGGGTGACCAGCAAGTGGGGCAACAGGTGCGGGGCTATGATCGCCCGCAGGCGTCGTTGCTGGTCATGACTGCGCCGCCATAACAGCGGTAGCAGGGCGCCGACAATCGCCAGCAGTAGCCAGGCCGGGCGCAGAAAGTGGAAATCACTGAGGTTGATCTCCATCCAGGGCCTCCTGCGGTGGCGGGTGCGGGTGCCGCCGTGAGGCCAGCAGCGCGATCAGGTGATACAGCGTCATCAGGCTGATGGCGGCCGCTACCGGCAACCAGAACAGGTCACGTTTGGGCTGGTGGCTGAACGTCTGCACGGTGTGCGGGGTGATGCGGTCGAGGGTGGCGTACACCTGGTTCAGGCTGTCGCGGTCTTCAGCGCGAAAGTACTGGCCGCCCGTGCTGTTGGCGATGCCCTGCAGGGCGGCCAGGTTGACCTTGGCTTGGCCGTCGGCATTCGGATCGCCGATGCCGATGGTGTGGATCACCACGCCTTTGGCCGCTGCCATGGCCGCGGCACGGGGTACGGGGATGGCGCTGCTGGTGTCGTTGCCGTCGGTGAGCAGGATCAGCACTTTCTCCTGTTCGTGGGCCTGGTCCAGCAGTTTGAGGCTCAGGCCGATGGCGTCGCCGATGGCGGTGTCGGGCCCGGCCATGCCGATGCCGGTATCGTCCAGCAGCAGCGCCAGGCTGGCGTGGTCGAGGGTCAGGGGGGCTTGCGGATAGGCCGCGCTACCAAACAGGATCAGGCCGATGCGGTCGTCCTTGCGCCGGGCAATAAAGTCCTGCACCACGTGTTTGACCGCGCTCAGGCGGTCGATTTTCTGGCCGCTGGCGTCGGTGAAGTCGGTGGTTTCCATCGACTGTGAGATATCGATGGCGAGCATCAGGTCGCGTGCCGGTTGTTGGCGCTCGATGGGTTTTTCGACCCATACCGGTCTGGCCACGGCCACCACCAGCAGTGCCCATACCAGCAGGTTGAGCAGCAATTGCCCGCTATTGTGCTGCGCGCCTACCACTTGAGGGGCCTGATCGACAGCGCGGCTCATCGCGTAGAAAAATGGCACGCGCACCGCACTGCGGGCTTCGCGGTAGGCGGGCAGCCAGCGGTAGCCGAACCACGGCAAGGGTAGCAATAGCAGCAGCCAGGGGTAATCAAACTGCCACATGGTGCAGCTCCACCCAGCGTGTGCAGGTTTCGACCAACTGCTGGCGTTGTGTGGCGGGCAGGGCGAGCAATTGCTCATCCGGGGCGTAGGCCAGAAACGCCAGTTGCTGGCTGAAATCCTCGGGCACAGGCTGCGGGCCGTGGCGGCGTAAAAAGTCTTGCCAGGCCTCGCCCTGCAACGCCCCCGCTGCCTGCGCAACGGGCATGGACAGGGCCACCCGTTTAAGCAGCGTGGGCAGCTCGCGCAAAGTGCCCAGCGGGTCGTTGGCCGCGCTCAGTTGCGCCAGTCGTTGCAAGGCTTCACGCCGGTAGCGGTCACGCCGCCAATGCCAGCAGGCACGTGCAGCCCAGACCGCCAGGCCGCTCAGCACAAGCCCAAGCAAGGCCCACCAGCCCCAGGTCTGCGGCATGTAGCTGACGGGTGCTGGCAGGGCCAGGGTCTGCAGTTGGTCAATGCTGGGGATAGGGCTGGTCATGTCCGCGCCCCGCCCAGTTTGCCCAGTTCGATACGCAGCTGGCTGTGGGCGTCCCGGGCGGTGCTGAACATCATCAGCGGCACCTGGCTGCGGCGCAGCAGGCTGGCGATGTCCTTGAAGCGCCCGCTGAGGAAGTCGCCCAGCGGCTGGCGTACGTGCGCATGCTGTACTGCCAGTTCCACTTGCAACTGGCCCTGGGTAACCAGCAGGCGCCCGGTATCGGGGAGGTCCAGCGCCAAGGGGTCGTAGACCTGCATGGCGATGACATCGTTGTGCACTGCCAGTTGGCGCAGCAACTGCAGGGTGTGCGGTCCGGCCCCGGCGAAATCGCTGATCAGGCAGATCAGGTGGTCATGCCCGGCAATGGCCAGGCAATGTTGCAGAACCTTGTCCAGCTGATCGGCGTCTTCGCAGTCGGGCTGTGTGGCATTGAGTTCCTGGTTATGCCGGGCGATTTTGCTGCAGAGCGCCTCGACCCGTTTGCGGCTGCGCAGCGGGGCGATGCTGTCGATGCGCTGATCGTTGAACACCAGCGCGCCCACCCGGTCGCCGGCGTTGAACACCATCCATGCGGCCAGCGCGCCCAGTTCGGCCGCGATGGCGGATTTGAAGCTGCGGCTGGAGCCAAAAAACATCGACATGCGCTGGTCGACCACGATCAATGCCGGGCGGTCGCGTTCTTCGGTAAAGGTGCGCACCACGGGTTTGCCGGTGCGCAATGAGGCGCGCCAGTCGAGGTGGCGCAGGTCGTCACCGGGTTGATAGCGGCGCAGTTCGTCGAAATTCAGGCCGCGGCCACGCAAGCGTGAAGCATGGTTGCCCGAGAGAATGCTGCCTCGGGGTTGGCGGGCGACAAAACTCAGCGCCCGGGCCTTGAACTCCAGCGTCATCAATTGCGCCAGCGAAACATAGACCAGGCCGTCGGCCTCCTGCCGTTGAGTGTGCATCAGGCGGGTATCGCGACTTTGTCGAGCAGGCGCTGCAGTACCTGATCTGCGCTGACGCCATCGGCGACGGCGTCGTAGCTCAGTTGCAGGCGGTGGCGCAGTACCGGATAGACCACGGCGCGCACGTTGTCCGGGGTGACAAAGGCCTGGCCGCGCAGCCAGGCGTCGGCACGGGCGCAGCGGTCAAGACCGATACCGCCACGGGGGCTGGCGCCGATACTGATCCAGCGGGCCAGATCGGCGTCATAGTCGGCCGGATGGCGGGTGGCGTTGATCAAGTCGATCAGGTAAGCATCGATGGCGGGGGATACGGCCACTGCGGCGACTTCGCGGCGAGCCGCGAAAATCACCTCCTGAGCCAGGGTAAACGCCGGCGCTGTGTCGGCCGTGGCGTGTTGCGACTGTTCCTCGGCGCGCAGCATGCGCAGCACCTGGGATTCGTCTGCCGGCTCGGGGTAGTCGAGCATTACCTTCATTACAAAGCGGTCCATCTGCGCCTCGGGCAGCGGGTAGGTGCCTTCCTGCTCGATGGGGTTTTGCGTGGCCAGCACCATAAACAGTGCGGGCAACGGGTGGCTGTTGCCGGCGACGGTGATCTGCCGCTCTTCCATGGCTTCAAGCAGGGCCGCCTGAACCTTGGCCGGGGCGCGGTTGATTTCGTCGGCCAGGATCAGATTGCCGAACAGTGGCCCGGGTTGAAAACGGATCAGGTTCTGGCCGTCAACCTGGTGCAGCACCTCGGCGCCGGTGATGTCCGATGGCAGCAGGTCGGGGGTGAACTGGATACGGCTCATCTGCGCATCCAGGTGTCTGGCCAGCGCCTTGACGGTGCGGGTCTTGGCCAGTCCCGGCAGGCTTTCGAGGAGCAGATGACCGTTGGCCAGCAGGCCGACGATGATCTGGCGAATAACCTCGTCCTGGCCCAGCACCGCTTCGGAGATGCTGGCTTGCAGGGCATTCAGATCGTTGAGCGCTGTCATCTAGCATTCCTTGCTTGAGCACGATTACCAGGGGGCGGGGACCACTACAAACTGCACGTTGCCACCCACATAACGCGGCTGATACCAGGTCGGGCCGCAGTGTTGATACGCCACATTGTTGGCCACGACCGATACACAGTCCGCTGGCACGCTGGTGACTTGCGAGCCGATGGCGATTGCCGTGGTCGCGGTTGCACCCACCACGGCGGCTGCGGCCCACGGGTGATACCAGTTGTCCGGCGGTGGAGGCGGTGGTGGTGGCGGCATGGGCCGTGGCGGTGGCGGCATCGGCCGTGGCGCCGGGTAAGGATGCGGTTGCGGGTATGGGCGCGGCTCCGGTTGCGGATGCGGGCCGGGCTGCGGGTGTGGTTGTGGTTGCGGCATGGGGTGCGGTGGCGGTGGATGCCCGCCAGTGTGCGGCACCACAAATGTACGTGCACCGCCCCCCCCGCGCAGTTGCCAGGCCTGGGCGATGGAGGTGTGCAGCAGGCAGGCGCTGAGTACGCCACACAGCAGCCAATGCAGGCGCTTCATGGTTGCGCCTCCAGGCTGTACTTGCTGGGGGCCCATTGCAATGGCACTTCCTGCGCGCCGTGCGGGGGGTCGAATTCAAAGCTGGTGGCGCTGAGCGCCGGTTTGAGCTGCCAGGTAAAGTCGACGCTGTGACGCGGGTGTTCGGGTATGTCGCGGCGGGTGATGGTCAGGCGGCACGGCAAGGGCTGTTCGCCCTGACGCAGCCAGAGTTGCCAGTCGATATCATCCTGACGCAAGGCGTAATGATCACAGCGCTGACCGTCCAGTGTGTCGCTGCCGATCAGCAGGGCTGAACGCAGGCCGGCCTGTTGGGCGGTGTTGGCGTTCCAGCGGAACAGATCGGCCAGTGGCAACTCAATGCCGTAGCGGCTGTTGAGCAGGTCAATCAGCCCATTGATACTGGCGGGTGCGGGGGCGCTGGCATAGTAGGGGCCGGGGCTCTGGTAAACGGTGAAGCGCTTGCCGTTGTAATAAAGGGTGCGGCGCACGCCTTGATTATCTACCGACACCATCAGTTTGTCTGGTTGCTGGGCCAGCAGTTGGGTGGTGTGACGGAACTCGACTGTCTGGCCGCTTTCCAGCACCTGGTCGGTCTGGCTGTGGGCCTCGACGCCAAACTGCTTGAGGCTGCGTAAGTAACTGCCCATCCGCTCCAGCGCCTGCAGGGTTGCAGGTTCAATGGCAATGTCTGGCGCGGCATGAACCTGCCCGGTAAAGACCAGAAGCAGGCCAAGCAGGGTATGACGCAAGGCTGGCATGTTGGCGGCCTCTACCAGACGTACTGCATGCGCAGGGTCCAGGTGGTGACATCCGGCGACCCTCTGCGCTCGGCCACGGTGTCGCTGTAGGCCAGCAGGCCACCGAATTGTGGCGTGAGCATGAAGCCAAGGCTGGCGCCGGCCAGAGTGCTTTCCTGTTTGTTGTCCTGCCAGTCACCGTCGATTTTGGTTTCGCCGCCACGGGTGTAAGTGGCGTCCAGCGAAGCCCAGAGGGCGCGATTGATGGTGTAGCTGTAATGGCCCTCAACGGCATACAGCGGCTTTTGCTCAAGCTTGCTGTTGCCCTGGTATTCATCGTTGTCACCGAACAGCGAAACCCAGGTATTGAGCTCCAGCCAGGTCGGGCCGATGGGTGTGCCGAAGCCCAGTTCCGGCTTGAACACCCAGCGGTTGGCGCCGATATTGATAATCCGGTTTTTGTCGTAATCCCCGGTTGGGGTTGTTACCCACAACGCGCCGGTGAGGAAGGTTTCCGGAGTCCATTTGGCGAACTCCTCGTTGCTCAGGGCCGGGCCGCCGAAGATGTTGTGGGCTACTACTATTTGCGTGTCGCCCATGCCGCCGTTGTGCTTTGTGCCGGTGAAATAGCGGGCGTTGTCAAACGAAGCCGACAGGTCGGCATAGGGTTGCAGCAACTGGATCGCGGTATTGCGGCCCTCCACCGAGAACGAACGGGCGTAGCGCAGGATATAAACGTCGGCATTCAGCGACAGGCCGTCGATGGGCAATGACGTATCGATGGGGGTGTTGCTGTCTACGCGGTTGTAATAGCCAAACAGCATGTTCAGGTCGGTAGGGGTGTTTTGCCAGTCACGGGCGTTGTCGGCCCAGCCGGCCAGCGGGGTCAGGATCAGAGAAAGTGCGGTGACACTGACCTTGCGGGCGGTGCTAGATCCCATTGTATTGCTCCTTCAATCGCTCTTTGGCGGTTTATCGTCCGATGCCCGGCGTGTTTATTTGTTTATTGAAGCTAGCAGCAACCCCGGACTTCGCTGGCTGGCGCAAGAAAAACTGATGATTCTGTGGGTTGGGTCTCTTTTAAAATGACGAGCGGTTATAGGTGTTGCAGGGGGAGCGGGGGTGGTGGTGTTCAAGTTTTTGCTTTTGTTGTAGCCACGCGCTTGTCCAGGCGACGGGAATGCCCCTCACAGAAGGCCGAGCGCAGGTGCTGTTATGGGGGTGGCGCGGCAGGACGCCGCGCCAGCCGCGATGGACCATGGCAAGGCGTCCGCTGCAAGGAGACAGGTCCATGCTTACTTTTGTGGCTGTTTGACAAAAGTGAGCCGCCGTAAGGGCGGAACCCGTAGAGAGCCGTGACACATCGAAT
>NZ_NQKQ01000014.1 GCF_002269505.1 Pseudomonas fragi
CCGATTACCGGTAACCTCAGCGATGGCGGCGTCTCCAACGACACCACCCCGACCCTGCACGGCCAAGCCACCCCTGGCGCGACGGTCACGGTCTATGACGGCACCACGCCACTCGGCACGACAACGGCCGACGGACTCGGTAACTGGAGCTACACCACTCCGGATCTTGGCGAAGGCAGCCACAGCTTCACGGCCACGGCGACCACCGCGACCGGGGGCAGCGCGCCTACCGCGGCTTTCAACCTGACCATTGACACCACTGCACCCGGCCAGCCAGGTGCAGGCGGCAATGGCGGCATTGATCTGATTACCGATGACGTGGGTCTGGTGACCGGCCCGATCGCCAATGGTGGCACCACCGACGACACCACCCCGACCCTCAGCGGCGGCGGACAGGAACCCGGTGCAACCGTCACCATCATCGACAACGGCCAACCTCTGGGCACAGCCATTGTCGGTCCCGATGGCACATGGAGCTATACCCCGCCACCGCTCAATGAGGGCGCACACCCGTTCACCCTGATCGTCACCGATCCGGCCGGCAATGCCAGCTTGCCATCCGATCCGTACACCATCATCGTGGACACTACGCCACCTTTGGCCAGCGCCATTGTTGACGGCATGTCGAAAGACAGTGGCACCAACCACAACAACTTTATAACCAACGATGGTTCAGCCGGGCGCGTGATTGAGGGGTCATTGACGAGTGCCCTGGCAGTTGGTGAAAAGGTTCAGGTATCTAGCGACGGAGGGGTAACCTGGCTCGACGCTACAGTAACTGGCACTAAGTGGAGCGCTCTGGATCTGAGCAGCCATAACGCAAACTGGGAAATCCAGACTCGTGTGATAGACCTTGCTGGCAATACCAATGTCTCTTCGCAATCCGTTATCCTGGATACAACGGTGCAATCTCCGACATCGGTCAGTTGGGATGGCTTTAACATAGCCGTCAACTTCAACCCGGCGAGCGTAGCGGTTGGAGATAAAGTACATCTGATCATCGATGGAAACGCGGTCGAACATACTTTGACTGCGAGCGACATTGCCGCTGGCAAGGTTGAATTACTGTGGGAGTCCACAGTCCATGGAAACAGCAACAGCATTGATGCCGCCATAGTCGATAGCACAGGCAACATATCCAGTTACCTGCCGTATACAAAAATCACGACTACCGTCACCGCAGAGACATTCAACAGCCAGTCCCAAAGCCCGCTTACAACCGGTCAAATGTACTCGATGAATGGTTTCGAACTGACTGCAGTGGCGACCACTTCGGGGACCTCTGGCAGTACCGGGTTTGGTACGACCCTTGGGGTATGGGCAGAACCGCCAACGACCATGGCTCTGATCATGACGGGCGGCTCGAATATCAAGCTGACTATGGACCCAAACCAAACCTTCGATGCCATTTCCTTCCGAGTGGGCGACTTCAACTACGGGGACAGCCTTGTGGCCAATTTTTACGATGCGGGTGGCAATCTGGTATACACGACAACCACCCCGGGACAATCAAACCTTAGTTTTGTCGTTACTCAAGAGCTGCCTCTGGGCCTGGTGTTTTCGAGTGTATCCCTGATTTCAGGCGGCTCAGCTGTAAACGCCTTCTGGATTGATGACATACAACTGGGCACGACTAACTACACTCAGGGCGCACCGCATGACCCGCTGACCGACCAGACCATCACCCAGTCCGGTGAATACTACGGCGCTGAAACCGACAACACCTTCTTCATCGACTCGGTTGCATTGCTTGACCCTGCAGGCAGCGGCATTCACGGCGGCGGCGGGATAGACACCCTTAAACTGACTGGTCAAAACCAGGTACTTGATTTGACCAACCTGGGCCAGAAAGTGGAGAGCATAGAGGTAATAGACCTGACGGGTACTGGCAACAATACCTTGAAGCTGTCGTTGACTGACGTACTCGAGCAGGGGGGAACCTCGTTATTTACCAATGACGGTCATATACAAATGATGGTCAAGGGTAATGCTGGCGATGCCGTCATTCTCGATGATCTGTTGGCCAACGGGACTGATCCGGGCAACTGGGCCAACTCCGGGCAGGTCAGCGTGAGTGGGGTGGTGTATGAAGTTTACCGCCACGACACGCTGGATGCCGAATTGCTGGTTCAACAAGGCGTGACTACCACTCTGGTGTAAGCCTGTGCAGGAGGCGACGCCCTGTGCGTGACGTCGCCTCCTTTTTTTCTCACAAAGCCCCCACACTGCTGGGTGCTGAAAGTGGAGTCATTGATATGTTTAACCGTCATCAAGTTCTAAAAGCAGCCCTGCTCAGTATAGCGCTGTGCAACATTCCAACTGCCCTGGCCGATACAGCGATGCAGACCACTGCCATCAAGGCGTTTGGCAACCTCTACAGCCAGGTGCCCCCTGTATCCAACAGCCAGGCCCAGGTAGTGTATTACCGATCGCAAAACAGCAGCGCCCTGCCCGGTGCAGCCCATGTGTATGTTGACCGCGAATTTCATGCAGCCTTGCTGCCCGGTGGCTTTACAGCATTCTGTGTGGCACCCGGCGTACATAGCCTGGGTGCCTATCTGAAGGACGCACCCGGTTACAGCGGTAAGAACAGCGATGCCTATACGGCGACACTGACGGGTGGCAACACTTATTTCCTGAGGGCAACAGAAGACACAACAGGCAAACCGTTATCGGTTACCCGTGCTAACGCCGAACGCGACCTGGCGGTTATCCGTCAACAGGTTCAAGCCGTCTCCCGTGCCTCGACCGTACAAGCCTGTAACTACCTGCCCATGCCGGAGGCTGCCCCGGCAGCCAAGCCATACAAGGACTATGTCCTGCCAGGTGACGTGCTGTTCAGGTTCGGCAAGTCCGGTTATGGCGATATTTCGTCTACGGGGAACAAAGCCATTAATGCGCTGGTCACCCAGTTGCAAAACGAAAACGTCTCGCTCAAGCAGATAGACGTAATTGGTCATACCGACGCTATTGGTTCGCCCTCCTCTAACCAGGCGCTTGGCCTCAAACGCGCTCAAACCGTGCGCCGCTTGTTGATTGATGCAGGTCTGCCAGCATCCGCCATTCGCGCAAACAGCGCGGGCGCCAATGACCCAGTCACACAGCAGTGCAAGGGCAGTCGTGCCGAACTGATCGCCTGCTATGCCCCGGATCGCCGTGTAGTGGTGCGTGTCGACATTCGAAACTGATTTAAATGCGTCAATAAAAAAACCGGGGCAGTCAGCTGCCCCGGTTTTTTTTATCTGTGGTTTCACTACAGGACATCTGCTGTAGATTGTGGGTAGAGCTGATCAGGTCAAGCCTCGGTCGATGATGACACTGGAAACCTTAGCGGTCCTGTAACAACCGGACCTCAAGGGCCCGCAGGCTTTTCAGCACCAGGCCAGCTTGCGCCTGGCATTCTTGCAGTGACTCTTGCGAGGCTAGCTCTTCCAGAGTTTTACAGGCTTCAATCAACACAGGGGCGTCCGCCAAGCGTGCACCGCCAAGCAGCTTGTGCGCCAGTCTTGCCAGCCCCGGGAAGTTGCCGTCCTGAACCATTTGCGCCAGTCTGAGGGCTTCTTGCCTGTGACTCTTGATAATTTGATCCACCAAAGGCCGATAAGCCTGGGGCTTGAGCAACTTGATTTTTTGCAATTCTCCGCCTGAAACTGCCTCCGCGGCTGAGGTACGGCCCTCGATTTGACAGGCAACATCGGTGACCTGTGGTATCAGGGTTTTCATGCTCACGGGCTTGAGCAAGCACTGGTTCATCCTTGCATTGAGACAATGCTCAATGATGCCTGAGCGGGTGTTTCCCGCCAGACCAAAAATTGGATGGTCACCCTGCCCCCTCTCTTTCTCGCGGTCACATACCGCTAGAGTCATTTCACAACCATTGATGGGGAGCATATTACAGTCAGTTATTGTCAGGTCGAACACAGGCACAGTGTCTTCCCTGATGGCCAGCGCAGTTTTACCGTCGTCACAGGACACGACTTCATGCCCCAGAAGCGCCAGTTTATGGCCTATGAATAGCCGGCAAGCGGCATTACCTTCAACAATATGTATTTTCAATTTCTGTTCCGATGGCAACCGGGGCTCTGATGAAGTCCGCAGACTTGCCTTTGATTGTTTTTACACAACTCAGTTCCAACTTCATCGAGCGCAATGGCAAAAATTCCATAACCTGCTTGTTGGCCATCTGACTGTTGAAGCAGCAACAAGCGAACATTGCCCCGACCGGCATCCTGGATGTACCTGCGCAACAAAATCGACATCATCAGTTTCAACATTACGGCATCAACCGCGACACCTTGATGATGAAAATTTGTAAGCATTTGAAATTTTAGACTCTTTCCCTGTGCAAAGGGTAAAAGCAGCCCATATGCATACAGCACCAACTCGGCAAGATAAATGGAACGCGTTTGCTGGTTCATGGCGCATGCCTGCAACCTGTATAGATACAGTTTGGCATCGTCATGGGGAAGTATCAAAAAAGTGACCAAAATAATCAACAAAGTGCCAAGCCAAGGTTCAAGGCTCGATAGACAATACTAATCAAAGTGCATCTGCATCTGTATCGCTTGCGATGCAGCCGCACTTTGATTGCAGTCTCCGGCGTCCTGTCACGGGGTGCCCTGAAGCCATTTGGCGAGGGTGCCAGCACTTGCGTACTCGCTCACAATGCTCAGGTAGCCGTCAAATCGATTGTTGATCTCATTGACCTGGTTGCCGTAATGGTCGTTTTCTGCTGTCAGGACATCAAGCAAAGTGCGCTTGCCCAGATGATGCCACTGCAGAAAAAACGCTTCCCGGATACGATTCGACTCAACCGACAAGTCACGGTATAGCTCAGCACGCTCAAGCAGGGTTCGGGCGTCGTTGTCAGCGGTACGTATTTCAAATTCCAGATCACGACGCTGCTGCGATGTCTCGAAGTGGCTGGCATCCGCCCGTTGCCTGGCAGCATTCTCGGAAGCACGGTTGGAGCCGCCACTGAACGCACTCCAGGTTATATTCAAGTTGGTCTGCCAGGGGGATTCATTACCCAAGGCATCCGTACCGGTCGTTTTAGTGACCCCCCAATTCAACTGTGGCAACCCTGCGGCATGAATAGCATCAGCCTGGAGCTCGGCAGCTTCGGCCTGTGCAATACTTTGACGAATGGTCGGATGGTTTTGCGCCGCAGCCAACAACAGCTCCATCTGGGCCAGACCGATATTCCATTCTGCAGTATGCGGAATGGGAACCGGACGCTCGCCCACCAGTTTGCTCAAGGTAATTTCAGCATCACGCGCTTTGGCCTCTGCTGCCTCGTTCAACGCTTGCGCTTGCAACAGGCGAGCCTTGGCTTGGGTCAGCTCGCTGCCTCGACCCGGATCCACAGCAACAATACCTGCGAGCATATTGACCAGTTCTTGCATGCGGCTGGAAAACTGTTTGCTACGATCGCTGATGATGCGCTGTTTGCCCAACTCAATCAGTGTCGAAACAACTTTAAAACTGGTGTCCTCCATTTGCGCCGCGAGGCTTTGATCTGCCGCAAGGCTGAGCTTTTCACGACTGCCGATGGTTTTTTTAATGCGCCCCCAGTCGTACAGCATGGTATTGACCGTGAGATTGACGCCTCCACTGGGCCCCTTGATGTTGGAGCCCTTACCAAACTTCAGGCCTTGGCTCTGAGTACCAACATTGACCTGTGGCCAGCGCGCCCCTTTTGCTTCGTCAATATCTGACAACGCAGCCTGCTGTTCTGCCTTGGAGCGGGAAATCTCAGGGCTGCGGTCAATTGCCGCCTCCACGGCGCTGAGAAATATGCCCCTGAGCTCACTTTCCGACGGCCCGTAAATCGTGTGAGAAGAACCTTTACGTGCTGCCATGCGTGCTGGCAGCCCCATGTACTCCAACTCGGAAACACCATTGGCCGCGGCTACGTCAGCAGGTCGCTCGGGGCTGGATGGGAGTAGCGCCGTTGTATTGACATTGTCTTTGGGCAGGCTCAATTCAGCGTTGGAGATGACGGGTGGCAGGAGCCTGGCTCCACTGCGCGAAGCCTTCACTGCAGTGTCACGGTTTTTTGCTGTTGGCTTGGCACTTTTGGCAGTATTGGCATTCAACGGTGTGAAGGACAACAGGTCATTGTCTTTCCCGGGGACGAGGGTTTCAGTCAGCTCCAGTTTTGCTTCCCCAGCCCGCACATCATGAAATGGAGTGATGGGCTCGGCTGCTCTTACAGGCCAGATACACAGCCCTAGAACCACACAAGCCGAGACAGTCTGGATTACCCGAACGTGCTGGTTACCCACATATAAGAGGTTCATTTCTATCGCTCCCGAAAAGCTTCGCGAGCCTTAAGAACAGGTTTAAGCAGGTAATCAAGGATGGTCTTTTCGCCTGTACGGATTTCAACGGTGGCAATCATTCCGGGGATGATGGGTAATGACTTTTTGCCTGCCGTCAGATAGCTGCTATCCGTCAAAATCAGTACACGGTAAAAGGTTTCATCAGGCTTACCTGCTGCGGCCTTCTGATCGTCTTTGAGGGTATCGGGGCTGATGTACTCGACCACCCCTTTGAGCCCTCCATAAATGCTGTAGTCGTATGCGGTGATTTTCACTGTGGCAGGTAGCCCGGGGCGCAGAAACGCCACATCGGCAGGACGAATTTTTCCTTCCACCAATAATTGCTCTTCCAGCGGAATGATCTCCAGGATCTGCTCACCGGGCTGGATGACACCACCGCGAGTGTTGAACTGGATATGTTTGACCGTCCCGCGTACCGGCGCAGTGATAGTGGTTCTACCTACGACGTCCGCGCGCCCCACCAGATTCTCCATGGCCTGGGACAACTCCATCAAAAACCTCGCCAATTCGGTAGTCGCCTCGGCCTGATAGCGGTTTTTGCGCTCAACTATCTGCGACTTTATTTCGTTGGCCTGACGCCGCATCCGCAAGATTTCCACCTCGGAGATCAACCCCTTGGCTGCCAAAGGTTCGGCGAGCGCGATTTCACGCATGGACAATGAGTAGGTTTGCTCAAGAGCCGCGACGCTTTCGTTCAAGGCCTTAAAACGAGCGTTATAGGCACGAGTCTCTTGCAGTACGACTTCTTGGTCGGTTTTTACCGTCTCATCAAACTCCAGCGGCAATTGATAGGCTTCGGCGCGTAAACGGGTAATCCTGGCCTTGAGGCCAATGACTTTGCTCAACCCTTCTCGGTAACTGGCTTCAGCCCGGGTCGGATCAATCTTGAGCAGCACTTGGCCTTTTTCCACCACATCGCCTTCTTGCACGTCCATTTGGGCAAGAATTCCGCCCTCCAGACTCTGGATAACCTGCTCTCGGCTCTTGGAAATAATCTTGGCTTCGCCCTGGGTTATTTCTTCGACGCGGGCCAAATATGCCCACCCCAAGCCAGCCAGCAACACAGCTGCAATCAGGTACAGCACCAGTTTTGAACCCTGCGTGGTTTGAGTGAGCAGTGACTCCTGAACATCGTTCATAAAAGCCGCGTCACCGGCCTGCAATACTGCAGTGTCTGTGCGTTTAAACAATTTGCGGAACATCAGATTTCCTCCCCGGGGAGTGATGACGCTTCAGGTGGCTGAGTACCTTTACCTGGTGCAGTCTTCGCCAACTTGCTGATGCTCATTGCCGCAGGTTTGGGTTGTAATGACGCGGGGGTGGAGACAGGTTTGGGCTTTTCCGCGGAATTACCGCTCATTGCCGCAAGAATCACGTCCTTGGGACCATCTGCGACTACCTTGCCCTCGTCCACCACCACAATGCGTTCAACCAGCCCCAGCACTGAAGGGCGATGAGTCACAACCACAAGTGTTTGCCCTTCCGTTGCACGTTGCAGGTGCTGGAGAAATATCGCTTCGGTCTGGGTGTCCATGGCGCTGGTCGGCTCATCGAGCAGGAGCAGAGTGGGCCTGGCCAACAAACTGCGCGCCAGGGAGACCAACTGGCGCTGCCCGCCGGACAACCCTTCGCCCATTTCACCGATAGGCAGGTTGATACCCGAGGGATGCCGGGCAGCCACCTGGTCCAGGCCGGTAAGCTGCAATACCCTTAAAAATTCATCGACCGTTGCCTCGGGGCGCCCGATCATCACGTTTTCACGCAATGAGCCGTAGAAAAGGCGAGCATCCTGACCGACATACCCGACGGCTTTGCGCCAGTCGGCCGGATCAATCTGGTTGACATCCAGTCCATCGGTAAACATTTGCCCGCCTACAGGTGAGTAGAGGCGTGCCATGACTCGCAGAAGGGTCGATTTCCCACTGCCAATTCGCCCGAGAATTGCAACGCGTTCGCCCGGTTTGATCGTCAGATTGATGCCTTGTAACACCGCGGGGTTGGGTTGCATTGGCGGTGCCGGGTACGAGAACTCAATGCCTTTGAGAACGATCTGGCCGCTGATTGTCGGTTTTGCCAGATAATCACGGCTGGAGTCATGATCCACAGGCATTGCCATCAACGCATTCAGCGAATTGAGTGCCGCCTTCGCCTGCTGGAAACGCACTGCCAGACCCACCACCTGACTCAAGGGGGCGGTTGCGCGACTAGCCAGCATCACAGTGGCAATCAATGAACCCATGGTCAGATCGCCAGCATCAATCAGGTACACCCCTATCACGATCAGTACGACCGTCTGAACTTGCTGAAAAAAGGTTACAACTCCTGTAACCAGACTCGATAACCCGCGCGACTTCATTGAAGTGGCTGCAGCCAGGGCGCTGAAATTCTCCCAGCGACGTTGCATATAGGCCTCTCCACAGACAGCTTTGAGCGTTTCAAGGCCTTCTATGGATTCGATCAGTACACCTTGCTTGAGAGAGGACTCACGCAGGTTCTCTTTCATGGTTCGAGCCAGAGGCCACTGAATCACTATGCTGACCAGGAGAATCAGCGGAATCAGCAAAAGCGGAACCCAGCCTAAAGGACCGGAGACCATGAAGATGACGCCAACAAACATCAGTACAAAAGGCAAATCGGAGATGGTTGCCAAGGTTGCCGAAGAGACAAAGTCTCTTACTGATTCAAACTCTCGTAACTGGTTGGCAAATGATCCCGAAGACGCAGGCTTGTGCTCCATCTGAATCGACAGAGCCTGACGAAACAGAAGTGTTCCCAATACCAGGTCGGCCTTCTTTCCCGCCCTATCCAGCAAATGCGCCCGGATATAACGGGCCACGGCCTCGAAGACCATTGCGATCACCACGCCAATGGCCAGTGACCAAAGGGTGACAAAGGCCTGGTTAGGCACAACACGGTCATAGACGTTCATGGTGAAGAAGATGCTGGCCAGCCCCAGCACATTGATCAATACCGCACCGATGGCTGCGCTGCGGTAATAACGGCGATAGCGCCAAAGGGTGCTGAATAGCCAGTGTCCGGCGGGTTTCGCCACTTCGGCGCCTGCACGCATGTCTACCTTGGCTTTGCGTTTGGCAAAAATGGCAAAGCCGGAATATGACTCATCAATAAAGGACTGCGTGACCTCTACTGGCTCATTACTGACTTCCGGCAATATCACCTGGTACAGCCAGTTGCGTTTGTTTTCGTCTTCAGGGTCCGGGCGTTTGCCAAGAAAAATGCAGCCGCCCTGTGCCTTGAACAACAGGATGATCGGTACCAGTTGCCCGGGCAATGCCAAAGCCCTGCGCTGTACCAACCCGGCTGACAAACCGGCATTGGACAAAGTAGCAAGCGCCAGCGAAGGAGACAGTATCCCGGACTTGGGAAGGCCGGCTGTTAATGCCTGGGGGGAACGCCCTAAACCATAGTGATCACAAAGCCATGAAACGCTTTGTAATAATGTGTCCTGGATGTCCGTTTGGGAAGCGGGTATGCCCTGAGGATCCATCTCGGGGCCTTGGGGTGAGCTTTCAATAGCCATCAATTGATCCTTGCACCAGCCATCTTCGGCACGTGATATAGAAGGTGACTTGCAAAGGAGTTCGTATATCGCCAGTGCCGTCGTTCCTGGGACCGTTCTAAAGCCCTTAGGAAGATTCTTACAATCAGCACGCAATAAAAAAACAAGACTTGTCTCAAACTATAAACGTGTAAACACGAAAGCATCTGCAACACCTATCATGTTAGATTTTTTCAAAAGATCAGCTATAATCCTTGCACCGCAGATTGCTCGAACAATCATGACCGAACGGCCAACTCTCCAACACCTGAAAGTTGAAGAGACCAGCCTTGACCCCTTAACTTGACCCACCCTCTGTTCGCCAAAGATTAATTTGACAATAACGAAATAAAAACAACTCCTACAATACAAAAAAATACAGCAACATGACCCAGCAAAAATCCATAGCACGTCAAGACAAACCATCTACACTTACTTTAGAGCAATGAGTCTTATTGAAGGGCGCTTCATGCAAACAAGAAAGAATATTCCTACAGGCCTATTCCACATAGAGATTTACGCAAATGAGATGGTCTGTAGCATCACCGTTACGAATCATTTTGCTGGATGATCACGCGCTAATCAGAGAGGCTCTGGAAGTCCGGTTCTCGCTGGAAGCAGATTTCAAAGTACAAGGGGTATGCTCAACAAGCCGGGAGCTGTTGGAGAGCCTTAACAGAGCTGAAGCAGACCTTGTGGTCCTTGATTATCAACTTGCCGATGCCGACATTGATGGCTTGCGCTTGATCCAGTCAGTGCGTAGACACCACCCGAGCATAAGAATCGTGATTTATTCATCCTCCGAGAAGCCTGCAACCGTGAACATGAGCATTCGTGCTGGAGCCAACGGATTTGTCGGAAAGTCCCAGCCAACGGATGAGCTGTTACGGGCTATCAGAATGGTGGCTTTGGACCGCATTTACCTGGCACCGGCAATGGCAGCTGAATTGGAAAAAATTCCTGCAGCGCAAATGCTACCCGAAGGGGATAATCCAGATCATGCGTTCACTTTAAGCAATCAACCGAATCTTTCACCCAAGGAGTCTGAAGTATTGCGGTGCTGCCTGGAGGGGATGTCCGTCTCTCAAATTGCCAGTAAATTTACACGCAGCCGTAAAACCATCAGCGGGCAAAAGCAGGCAGCATTCCGAAAGTTGGGAATAAAGACCGATACAGAGTTATTCAAGCTACAAGTTCAACTCAAAAAATCATGAGAGATAGAGTCTCATCGCGACACAGATTACAGCGGTAACCCCCCAATAAAAATCATATCAATTTGTTACGCCACGCAAGATCCACAAGAGCAAGTAAATTATCAACCTCAAGCTTATGAATCAAACTTTTTTTGCATATAGAAACAACACGATTGCTCAGCAGCATACAGGCTGCAATTTCCTTATTGGTCATGCCTTGTACCAAAAGCTGTAAAACTCTTAGCTCACGAACAGACAGGCTTTCAATCCGCTGATATTCAATCTCTTTACGAGAGGTTTCACCCAAGGCGGAGGTTTCAGAAGGAAAGTACATCCCGCCGCCCTGAACCGCCCTGAGCGCACTTAACAGATCGCCCAGATCATGCTGTTTGTTAACAAACCCGTAGGCCCCAATATGCCTGCAGTGCTTAGCCAAATGCTCCGCAGACTCACAGGTCAATATAATAGATTTTACTGGCCATTTCTTGGCAACGATTTGTTCTATCAGCGTCAAGCCATCGACGCCAGGAATACCCAGATCAATAATGGCAATGTCGGGGTGCACAGTTTCCAGAATAGTGAGTGCATCTGCACCACTTCCCGTCTGAGCGACCACATCAAAACCGGTATTTCTCAGCAACAGCCACACCGCCATTCGCATGACAGGATGATCATCGACAATCATCACTTGATCATTCACAGCACACCTCAACAAGCAGTCACGTGAAGCAATAATATATGGCTGTACCCACAAGAAAATCATGAACTGACCAGAATTTTGAGTCAATTCTTAGCTGATCAGACGTTTATGCCTGCAACATTGGACACCTGCCTGGAGGTCAGCTCAAAACCCCGACGGCCCTGCAATCCGCCTGTATGCACGAATACCAGGCGCTTACCAGTGACAATACGCCCTGATCCTGCTGCGTGCCTGAGTGCCATCAATGCCTTGCCGGTGTACAGCGGCTCCAGCGTCACATCACTGGTCGCCTCGCTGTCCTGTATAAACTCCAGTAAGGCGTCATCCACCCTGGCAAAACCGCCGCGACTGGCATCGATCACTTCAAAATTACGTTCCCGCAGTCCTCCAGCCTGCAAAATGGCCTCAACTTGCGGGACTACACCGTGATCTTCGGGCACCGCCAGCGCGCCATACACCCGCCGCCTACCCTCCTCGCCCAGCACCAGTCCGGCCAGGGTGGTGCCGGTACCCGCAGCCAGCCACCAGCCGTCGTAATCGTCCCAGCCCACAGTCGCCAGTTGCTCGCGCACCATGCTTACCAACGGTGTGCAACCCAGGGCGCCCGCCAGCCCGCCGCCGCCCTCGGGAACCTGATGCAGGTTCGGGTACAGGGCCTGCCACGGCTGCCAGAACCCCGGTTCATGGCGCGCCCGGTAGCCAGCAAAGCCCAGCCAGTGCAGCTGCATGCCAAAGCGTTCAAGGTCCATCGTGGTGGGCGTTTGCTGGGGATGGCCGCGTAACAGCCCGACGGTGGCAAAGCCAAAGCGCTTGCCGGCCGCCGCCAGGGCATGCAGGTGATTGGAGTGGGCACCGCCCAGGCTGATCAGCCCGTCTGCCCCGGCTGCCCGCGCCGCGTGCAAATGCTCAGTGAGCTTGAACCACTTGTTGCCGCTGATCAGCGGGTCAATCAGGTCCAGGCGCAATACCGCCACTTGCACACCGGCCTGTTGCAACCAGTCCAGGTGCAGGCGTTGCAACGGCGCATGGGGGTGCCAGTCGATCAAGGGCAGCATGGCAGGGGCTCAATTGAAAAGAACGAGTTTACAGCAGCCTGTCGATTTTCATGTTCAGAACGCCCAATAAACTGACTCCGGATGCGGCTTCTTGTTAAGGTGTGCGCCGAATTTTGTAGTGCTGCTATCTGTTTTTTTCACGCGAGCCCCCTTAATGCCTGAGCCGATCCCTCTTAAAGATCACGAATCCGAAAAACGGCTGGTCAATAAAAGACTGATCGCCTGTGCGGCGCTGGTTATGGCTATCAGCTGCGCCCTGATCGGCCGTATGTACTTTTTGCAAGTCACTGAGTTCGACTACAACTCGACGGTATCCGAAAACAACCGGGTACATGTGCTGCCCATCCCTCCTGAACGCGGCTTTATCTACGATCGCAACGGCGTACTGCTGGCCGATAACCAGCCCAGTTTCAATATGACCATCACCCGCGAACGCGCTGGCGACACCGCCAAAGTGCTGGATTCAGTGTTCAGCATCCTGCACTTGCCCGAAGAAGACCGGGCCGTGTTTGCCAAGGCGATGAAACAGGCCCGCCATCCATTTGATCCTTCGACCCTGCTGTACGAGCTGACTGAAGATCAGATTGCCCTGCTGGCCGTCAACCAGTTCCGCCTGCCAGGTATTGATGTCGAGGCGCAGTTTGTACGCCACTATCCGCAGGGCGATCACTTTGCCCATTCCGTTGGCTATGTCGGGCGGATCAACGAGAAAGAAGCCAAGCAACTGGATGCCACCCAATACCGTGGCACCCAGTCGATCGGCAAGACCGGCATCGAGCGTTTCTATGAAAACGAACTGCACGGCAAGGTCGGTTTTGAAGAAGTCGAGACCAACGCCCAGGGCCGGGTCATGCGCGTGCTGCGTCACACCGATGCGGTGGCAGGCAAGAACATCGTCCTGAGCCTGGATATCAAGTTGCAGGAAGCCGCCGAGGATGCATTGGGCGACCGCCGTGGCTCGATCATCGCCCTGGACCCGAAGACCGGCGAAGTGCTGGCGATGGTCAGCAAGCCCAGCTTTGACCCCAACCTGTTCGTGACCGGCATTAGCTCCAAGGACTACTCGGGGCTGCGCGATTCTATCGACAAACCACTGTTCAACCGCGCCTTACGCGGGCTTTACGCGCCGGGTTCGACCATCAAGCCCGAGGTGGCGATTGCCGGCCTGGACAGCGGCGTGATTTCGGCATCGACCCGGGTGTTTGACCCCGGCTATTTCCAGTTGCCCAATGTCGACCACAAGTACCGTAACTGGAACCACAGCGGCGACGGCTGGGTAGACTTAAACGCCGCCATCATGCGTTCCAACGACACCTACTTTTATGACCTGGCGTCCAAACTGGGCATTGACCGCATGCACGACTACATGGCCGAGTTCGGCCTTGGGCAAAAGGTCTCGCTGGACATGTTTGAAGAGTCTTCAGGGCTGATGCCGTCCCGCGAGTGGAAGCGCAGCACCCGCCGCCAGGCCTGGTTCCCCGGTGAAACCGTGATTCTGGGCATCGGCCAGGGCTACATGCAGGTCACCCCGCTGCAACTGGCCCAGGCCACGGCACTGATCGCCAACAAGGGCGTGTGGAACCGCCCGCACCTGGCCAGGACTGTTGACGGCACACCGCCGGTGGATGAACACCCGATACCGAATCTGGTACTGCGTGACCCGCGCGACTGGGAACAGGTCAACCACGCCATGCAACTGGTCATGCACGACCCGCGCGGGATCGCCCGCGCAGCGGCCCAGGGCGTGCAATACCGGATCGCCGGCAAGAGCGGTACGGCGCAAGTGGTGGCGATCAAGCAGGGCGAGCGTTATAACCGCCTCAAAACCGCCGAGCGCAACCGCGACAACGCCCTGTTTGTGGGCTTTGCCCCGGCGGAAGATCCGCAAATCGTGATTTCGGTGATGATCGAAAACGGCGAAGCCGGTGGCCGGGTCGCCGGCCCGGTGGTACGCAAGGTGATGGATGCCTGGCTGCTGGACAACCATGGCCTGCTCAAGCCGCAGTACGCCAGCCCGCAGGTCAAGGGGCATACCGCGCCGCATGTTTAAAAGCCGAGCCCTCTCGCAATAATGAGGGGGCAGGCATGGCGATTTGACTCAAGCCGTCGACTCACCCACTCTTACATCCCATACGCATGCCTGTTTCTGGATATTGGATGACCCAGCCCCGCCGCTACCTCGTAATCAGCCTTGTATCAGCACTTGTTGCCGGCGGCCTCTGGTATTCGATGCGCCCTGCTCCTGTCGCCCCCACACCTTCCGTAAACCAGCGCTATTCCATCGCACTGGATATGGCCCATAACGGCAAACCCGGTGCCGCCCGCGTGCTTTACCAGCAACTGGCCCGCACCGATCTGAGCGATACCCGCCGCGCCAGCCTGCATGGCGAATTGCCCAATTATCCGAGCCCGCAAGCACTCAAGCTGGCCGACGCCGACCTGCTCAACCCGTCGCCGCTGGTACGTATTGCCGCGATTCAGAGCATTGTGGGCCTGGTCCCCAGCGCCCAGCGCACGCTGTTGCTGGGGCCATTGCTCGATGACAGCGAACAAAGTGTACGGTTTGCCGCGGCCAACGCCCTGCTCGGTCTGTCTCCGGATGAACAGGGGCTGTACTTTGGCCCTTTGCAGCAAGTGATCGACGAGTACGAGCGCGATCTCAAGACCCGACCTCAAGACCCCCAGGCTCAGGGCCAGCTCGCCCGCCTGTACCTGCACGAAGGCCAGCTCGATGACGCCCAGGCTGCACTGGAGCAAGTCACCCTCCTGGACCCGGACAACCTCAAGGCCGTCGTCGCGCAGATCGAGTTGCTGGACAAACGCGGCAAGGCCGACCAGGCCCGGCAATTGCTGGCCAGGCAGCTTGAAGCTCATCCTGACTCAGCGTATCTGCAACATGCCTTGGGCATCTGGCTGCTCAATCATGGCCAGACCGAATACGCCCTGCTGGGCCTGGCCAGAGCCGTTGAGCTGGAGCCCGACAACAGTGACTACCGTTACAAACTGGCCACAGCCCTGCACGACCTCGACCAGCTGGAAGCCGCGCAACGTCAGCTCGAAGAGCTGCTGCAACGCCAGCCGGCCAATCGCAAGGCGCGAGTGTTGTTGATTCGTTACTGGAAGGAGGCCGGGCAGTTGCAGAATGTACAGGTGCTGCTCGCGCAACTGGAGCAGCAAAACCCGGATGACCCGGCATTGCAGCAGGGGTTGTGACCCACCGAACCTGTGGGAGCGGGCTTGCTCGCGAAAGCATCACCCGAATGCTTCAGACAGACCGAGTTGCCTGCATCGCGAGCAAGCCCGCTCCCACAAGGGTATCGGGCGTCAAGCCAGCAGCTTCTGGATCTGCGCCTGCAAGGTGTCGAGGTCAAACGGCTTGGCCAGGATCGGCGCCGTCAGGGTAATAGGGCTGCCCGTATCGCGGATTTCGGCCGGGTAACCGCTGATAAAGATGACTTTCAAGTCCGGGCGCAGCTTGAGCGCAGGCTCGGCAATCTGAACCCCCGAAATGCCGCCGGGCAAACGGAAGTCGGTGACCATGAGGTCCAGATGCGGCTTGCTCGCCAGGATCTCGAACGCCTGCTCGCCGTTTTCGGCCTGCAACACCCTGTAGCCCTCACCTGACAAATAGGCGCTAAGCACCATCAGGATCGAAGGATCGTCTTCGACAATCAAAACAACATCTTGCGCATCTTCACTCATGGGAAACCTTAATTCATGCAATCGCTGCCAATATGACCCCGGGCGCGGTCATAGGTTGCGCCCAGTTTATGTCTTTTGTACCAACGGTAGGCAAACCCTGAACAAGGCACCCTCACCCAGCGTACTCTGCACGCTGATGGTACCGCTGTGCGCAGCCACTATCTGCTCCGAGATAAACAACCCCAGGCCAAGACCTGCAGTCACATGGCTGGCTGAAACCCGCTCGAATTGCTGGAAAACCCGCTGCTGGTTTTCCTCGCTGATGCCAATGCCCTGATCACGCACGTCAACAACTGCCTGATCGCCTTCGATATAAACCGCGACATCAATGGGCTTTTTCGCCCCATAACGCAGAGCATTGGTCAGCAGGTTGCTGATCACCTGCTCGATGCGGAACTCATCCCACAGCCCCACCACCGGCTGCCCGGCCGTAAAGTTGACACTCGATTGCGCAGCACTGATCTGCGCGGCAAAGCTCTCCAGCAACTTGGCCACGGTGTGGGCCAGGTCAAATCGGCCCGGGCGGATGGACAGTTTGCCGGTGCGGATGCGCGACACGTCAAGCATGTCTTCGATCAGGCGGATCAGGCTCTGGATCTGGCGCTCGTCACGCTCGACCATGGCCTGCATCTTGTCCATGGTGAATGCCGCAGCGTTGTCGCGGGCCAGGTGCATCTTGCGCAGCTGGGTTTCCAGAATAAGCCCGTTGAGCGGCGTTCGAACCTCATGGGAGACGATCGACATAAAATCGTCGCGCATACGCACCGCATGCTCAAGCTCGACCTGCGTCAGTTGCAACTGCGCCAGCAGGGTTTCCTGCTCGCGCCGGCTCTGCTCCAGCGCTTCAACCTGCTGCTTCATGGCCTTGCTCTGGCGATACAGCTCAACGAACACGTTGACCTTGCTCTTGACCGCGTGGATATCCAGCGGCTTGTGCAAAAAGTCCACCGCGCCGCTTTCATAGCCCTTGAAGGCATAGTTCATCTCGCGCCCGGCGGCGCTGACGAACACGATCGGGATGTTCTTGGTCTTGGCCGTGCCACGCATCAGCTCGGCCAGCTCGAAACCATTCATGCCGGGCATTTGCACGTCCAGAATGGCCATCGCGAACTCGTGCTGCAACAGCAGCGACAGCGCTTCGTCAGCAGACAGAGCCTTGTAGACGATACGGTCTTCACGCTTGATCAGCGCTTCAAGGGCCAGCAGGTTTTCCGGCAGATCATCGACGATCAGCAGCTTGGCTTGAATATCATTTAGTAGCATTCGATATGTTCCAGCTCGACTAGCAGACGGCCAATGCCGCTCAAGGGAAGGATGCAGTCCGGTTGAAAAAGTTCCAGTGCCGCACGCGGCATGGTCGCAACCTGGGCCTCGTCAGGGTCCTGAATAATGGTCAGGCCACCCGACTGCTTGACCTGACTGAGCCCTCGCGCACCATCCTGATTGGCGCCCGTCAGTAAAATCGCGGCCAAACGCTGTTGATACACGTCAGCCGCAGATTCAAAAAGGTAATCAATGGCAGGTCGCGAATAATGCACCGGCTCCTCCTGGCTCAAGGACAAACTCAGATCATGCTCGACCGACACGTGATAGCCGGGGGCCGCGAAGTACAGGGTGCCCGGCACGATCGGCTGTTTGTCCTGAGCTTCCCTGACCGGCAATGCCACGCGCCGGGCGAAGACTTCCGCCAACTGGCTGCGGCGTTCATCCGGCAAATGCAGCACCACGATAATCGGCAAGCGGTAACCAGGCTTGAGGCCGGCAAAGATGGTCAGCAAGGCCTCGACTCCGCCCGCCGAGGCACCGATTACTACGGCCTTCACGGGGCGCAGGCCGGCCATTTGACTGTCCCTGTCGGTCATAACTTGCGGTAAATCCGTTCTTGCTTGAGCACCGGGGTGAACTGTTTGCTGTAATCAGAAAAATCCAGGGTTTCCTTGCTGCCCAGCATCAGAAAACCACGGTGGCACAGCGACTCGTGAAACAGGCCAAAGGCTCTGTTTTGCAAATCTTTATTGAAGTAAATCAGTACATTACGACACGAAATTAAATTCGTTTCTGAGAACACGCTATCGGTCGCCAGGCTGTGATCGGCAAAGGTCACGTTCTCACGCAGGCTCTTGTCAAAAATCGCGTAGTCGTAGGCGGCGGTGTAGTAATCGGCAAACGAGCGCTGACCACCGGCCTTCTGGTAGTTATGGGTATAGGCGCGGATGTTCTCCAGGGAAAAAATCCCCTGTTTGGCTTTTTCCAGAGAGCGCGGATTGATATCGGTGGCGTAGATGATGGTGCGATCGAGCAGGCCTTCCTCGCGCAACAGGATGGCCATGGAGTAGACCTCCTCGCCGGTACTGCAGCCCGCAATCCAGATCTTCAGCGACGGGTAAGTCTTGAGGATCGGCACCACCTCCTGGCGAATGGCCAGGAAGTGCTCCGGGTCGCGAAACATCTCGCTCACCGGAATGGTCAGGAACTGCAACAACTGCATGAAAGCCGACGGGTCATGCAGGATGCGCTCCTGCAGGGCCGAGATGGTATTGCAGTCGAACTGACGCAGCGCATGATTGACCCGGCGCTTGATCGAAGCCCCGGAATAATCGCGAAAGTCATAACTGTATTTGAGATAGATCGCTTCAATCAGCAAACGTAACTCGATATCGGTGTTTCGTTGCACTTAGAGTCGTTCCATTTTCGGTAGCCAGACCCGGATCAACGAAAACAGTCGGTCCAGATCGATAGGTTTGGCCAGGTAATCATTGGAGCCTGCCTGCAGGCAACGCTCCTGATCGTCCTTCATTGCCTTGGCCGTGACCGCAATAATCGGCAGCTTGCGCCAGCGCGGATTCTTGCGAATTTCGACGGTAGCCTCGTAGCCATCCATCTCCGGCATCATCACGTCCATCAACACCAGGTCGATGTCTTCAACTTCATCGAGGCGCTCGATGGCTTCACGGCCATTACGGCCGATCACCACGATGGCACCCTTTTGTTCCAGCGCGCTGGTCAGGGCAAAGATGTTACGTACATCGTCATCCACCAGCAGAATCTTGCGCCCCTCAAAGACCTTGTCGCGGCTGCGGGCGGTCTTGAGCATCGTTTGCCGCTCATGGGACAACTGAGATTCAACTTTGTGCAGAAATAATGTCACTTCATCGAGCAAACGTTCCGGCGAGCGGGCGCCTTTGATGATGATCGAGCGCGAATACTTGCGCAGTTCGGCCTCTTCATCACGGGTCAGGTTGCGCCCGGTGTAAACGATCACCGGCGGGAACGAGCAGATATCCTCGGTGGACATGCGCTTGAGCAAATCGTTGCCGAGCATGTCCGGCAGCTTGAGGTCGATAATCATGCAGTCGTAAATATTGCTGCGCAGCAGGTCCAGCGCTTCCTGGGCGAAACCCACAGCGGTGATTTCGATGTCATCGTCGCCGATCAGGCGGGCAATGCTGTCGCGCTGCAGGTCGTCGTCCTCCACCAGCAGCACACGCTTGACCTTCTGGGTCAGCTTGGCTTCAAGGCGGGCGAAGACGTTTTTCAGCTCTTCACGGGTGGTCGGCTTGACCGCATAGCCCACCGCGCCCATATGCATTGCGGCCTCGACACGGTCCTCCACAGAAATTACGTGAACCGGGATATGCCGGGTCGGCGCCAGCGCCTTGAGGCGCTGCAGCACAGTTAACCCCGAGTGATCGGGCAGGCGCATGTCGAGCAGGATGGCGTCGGGAATAAACTGCGCCGCGAGGCCGAAGCCTTCGTCGGCACCGTGGGCCACCAGGCAGCGATAACCCAGCTCATGCGCCAGATCGAAGAGGATGTGCGCAAAGTTAGGCTCATCTTCAATTACCAGGATGCAGCGCGTGGTGAACGGTGCCTGTTCACGGTCA
This sequence comes from Pseudomonas fragi, assembly GCF_002269505.1. Classification (GTDB taxonomy): domain Bacteria; phylum Pseudomonadota; class Gammaproteobacteria; order Pseudomonadales; family Pseudomonadaceae; genus Aquipseudomonas; species Aquipseudomonas fragi_D. Next base: position 20,438 of record NZ_NQKQ01000014.1, read on the forward strand.
TCCATAAAGCGTGCGATTGGCTCAGTCGGCACAACAGCAGGCACCGCTACCACCCGTGAAGGCACTTGCGCCACTCGCGGCGCGGGGCTGGCAGGCATCTGGGCGAGCTCTTCGACGGACTCGACATAGTGCTCCGGCAACACCAGCGTAAAGATGCTGCCCTGCCCCGGTTCACTGCTGACATTGATCGTCCCGCCCAGCAAGGTGGCCAGATCGCGGGAGATCGACAGGCCCAGGCCGGTGCCGCCGTAACGCCGATTGGTGGTGCCATCGGCCTGGCGGAAGGCTTCGAAAATGCTGTCCTGTTGATCCGGGGCAATGCCGATTCCGGAGTCGCTCACGGTAAAGGCAATGCCTTCGCCCGGCTGACGGGACACCACAAGGCTGACCTGGCCTTTCTCCGTGAATTTGACCGCATTCGACAGCAGGTTTTTGAGAATCTGCTCCAGGCGCTGGCTGTCGGTGTAGATCATCGACGGGGTGCCAGGCTGCAACTGCACGTCAAAGCCCAGGGATTTTTCCCCCGCCAGTGGCTGAAACATCCCGCGCAACCCTTCAACCACGCGTCCGACGCTGGTGTTCTCGGGGCGTACTTCAAGCTTGCCGGCTTCGACCTTGGAGATATCCAGAATGTCGTTGATCAGATTGAGCAAGTCATTGCCCGCTGAGTAAATCGACTCGGCAAACTTGACCTGTTCCGCGCTGAGGTTCTGCTGCGGGTTCTCGGACAACAGCTTGGCCAGGATCAGCGAACTGTTCAGCGGGGTGCGCAGCTCGTGGGACATGTTGGCGAGGAACTCCGACTTGTACTTGCTGGAGCGCTGCAGCTCATCGGCACGGTCTTCGAGCTGGATCTGCACCCGATTCAGCTCGGTGTTTTTACGGTCCATGGCGTCGCGCTGGCCTGCCAGCTCTTCGTTGGTCTGCTCAAGCTCGGCCTGCTGGGTTTCGAGGCTGGTCTGCGACTCTTTGAGAATGCGCGACTGCTCTTCGAGCTCTTCGTTGGCGGTTTTCAGTTCTTCCTGCTGGACTTGCAGCTCCTCATTGAGCTGCTGGGTTTCGGCCAGCACCTCTTGCAGGCGCTGACGATAACGGGCCGCTTCGATCGAGGTGCCGATATTGTCAGAAATCAGTTCAAACAACTCGATATCACGCTCGTTCAACGGGCGCAGAAAGCCCAGTTCGATCACACCGTTTACCCGATCATCATCACTGGTGGGGATCACCAGCACACTGTGCGGGCTGCCCTGACCCAGCCCGGAGGTTACCTTGAGGCTGTAGTCGGCTGGCACGTTATCGAGACGAATCAGTTGGTCTTGCTGTGCGGCTTGCCCCACGATGCCTTCGTCGTTGTGGATCAGTTGATCTTGCGCTTCTTGCTCACAGGAGAAACCGTAGCTGGCGACGCGCTTGAGGCCACCGTGGTCTTCACGCACATAAACTGCCGCCACCACCGACCCCAGATACTGGGCGCAGAACTGCAGGATATTGCGCCCCAGCATGTTCAGGGTCAGTCGGCCCAACACCTGTTCGGCCAGCTCAGTCTGGCCGTTGCGCAACCAGGCCTGCTGCTCAAGGCGCTGCGCAGTCTTGATCTGCGACTCGAAAGCATTGTTGTAACTCTTTGAAAGTTCAAGCAAATCGCGGCGACCGATATACGCCAAGAAACCGCCCAGCCCCAGTACAAAACACAGGTACAAGGCAATACTGATAACCGTGGTACGGCTGACATCTTCGCTGCGCGCCACCCGCAGTTGCTGCTCCATTTGAATGAAGTCGTCATATTCCTTGCGTATCTCATCACTCAGGCGCTTGCCCCGGCCAGCTTGCACCGCTGAGCGGTAGTCGCCGTCCTGACGGCGCAGCTCGACCATCGATTGTGCGTAGGTGTTCCACTCATCCTGCAGTGCCTCAAGACGTTTGAGGCGGTCAATCTGCTGCGGGTTATCGCTGACCAGCTCCTGCAAACCTTTCAATTGCACATTGATTTGCGGCTTGGCGACCGCATAAGGGTCGAGGAAATGCTCATCACCAGTGATCAGGAAACCGCGCATGCCGGTTTCCAGGTCGACCGTCAACCGCACCGCTTCGTTAGCATTGCTGATGACCCGGTCACTGTGCTCAACCCAGCGGATTACCGACAGCAAATAGCTGACCATAACCACAAACAGGGCAGCACTGAGCGCACCGACGGCCAGCGGCAAACCGACGTTGCGACTCAGGAGCTTGCGAAAGCTTCGCTCGTCGATTGATGCAGGTGAGTTCATTTTCAGGCCCGTGAAAGTCATAAAAAAAATTGGAGTTTGCCGTATTATCGAGCAATAGTTCTATTTTCTTACCTTTTTGTACGCTTTTAAACACATACAGATGCAGGTGAAGGCTATCCTTGTTGTCTGTGAGAACCGCGCATAAATTTTTATCGAGATCATGATTATGTCCGCAACACCCTCCACCATCCTTGTGGTCGAAGACGACGCCATTGTTCGTATGCTGATCGTTGACGTCTTGCAAGAACTGGAGTTCAGCGTGCTTGAAGCCGATGGCAGCGAGCGCGCCCTGGAACTGCTTGAGGACACAGCCCGCAACATTGACCTGCTGATGACCGACGTTGGCCTGCCGGGCATGGACGGTCGCACCCTGGCAACCAGGGCCCGGGAACTGCGCCAGACATTGCCTGTGCTGTTTGCCAGCGGCTACGCCGAAACCCTTGAGGTTGCACAAGGCATGGAGGTGATCGGCAAGCCCTTCTCCATTGACCAGTTGCGTGCCAAAGTCAAAAGCATGCTGATCAATGCATGATCTGTAACTGTTCCCTGAATTGACGCTTCTCGCGGGCTGTGGTTTCCTACACATCTTGTATCAGGTGCCCTTCACAGGGTGAAACGGGAAACCGGTGCGTCAGGCTTTCGCCCTGACAAGTCCGGCGCTGCCCCCGCAACGGTAAGCGAGAGAAACATCACGTCCACTGTGCCACTGGCATGGGAAGGAGATGTTTGCAGGCTCAGCCCATGAGCCCCTCGCAAGCCCGGAGACCGGCCTGGTTATTTCGAATAACAAACCCGCGGTGGGCGGGCGCTGTTAAACCCTGCGAGCTTCGTTCGCGGGGTTTTCTTGCGCTTTGCTGCCCGTCGTCCGACCCGAGGCAAGCGCCATGTCCATCAGCACCAGCCGTACCCAATCCGCCGCGAGTACCACCACCCAAAGCCAACGTATCGTGGCCGCTGTCGGCGCTGCCGTACTGGGCGCTTTGCTCGTCTATTTCGCCGGTTTTTCGCATATTGACGCTGTTCACAACGCAGCGCATGACACCCGTCACAGCTCCGCCTTTCCGTGCCATTGAGATTGCCTGCCATGATTAAGCGTATCGCTCAAACGGCTGGCTTTACCGGCCTGCTGGCCGCCCTGCTGCTGACCCTGCTGCAAAGCTTTTGGGTTGCGCCGTTGATTCTTCAGGCCGAAACCTACGAAAAACCTGCCGCTACCCAAGTGCACGAACATGCCGACATGGCCATGCCTGCGCATGAGCACGACGCCGAGGCCTGGGAGCCGGAAGATGGCTGGCAGCGCGTGCTGTCCACCACTGGTGGCAATCTGGTGGTCGCGGTCGGTTTTGCCCTGATGCTGGCGGGCCTGTACACCCTGCGCGCACCGGCGCGGACCTCCCAGGGTCTGCTCTGGGGCCTGGCTGGCTATGCCGTGTTCTGCCTGGCACCGACGATGGGTTTGCCGCCCGAACTGCCGGGCACGGCTGCAGCAGATTTGCTGCAACGTCAGCTCTGGTGGGTCAGCACTGCGGCCTCTACGGCCGTGGGCATTGCCTTGCTGGTGTTTGGCAAGCATTGGGCGCTCAAGGTGCTGGGTGTAGCGATTCTGATAGTGCCGCATATTTTCGGTGCGCCGCAGCCACTGGTGCACTCCAGCCTGGCACCCGAAGCGCTGGAGTCGCAGTTCAAAATTGCCGCGCAACTGACCAACCTGGCTTTCTGGCTGGCACTGGGCGTGATCAGCGCCTGGCTGTTCCGCCGCAAGGCTGATGGCCAGTACTCGGCATGACGACAACCGGCACAGCGCCAAGCCTGGTGATTGGCCTGGGCTGTCGCCGGGGTTGTAGCGCGCAGGAACTGCTGGCATTGATCGAAGACTCCCTGAGCCAGGCCGGCATCGCACTGAGTGCAATCCGCGGCCTGGCCAGCATTGACCTGAAACGCCACGAACCCGGACTGCTGCAACTTGCCACCCGGCTAAACCTCGAACTTGAAGTGTTCAGCGCGGCACAAATGGCCGAATTTGCGCCACTACTCAGCCATCGCTCGGCTATCGCGCTGACCCAAACCGGCTGTTCCGGCATTGCCGAAAGCGCTGCCCTGGCCCTGGCCGCGCACTTGTCCGGGGCACCGGCCAAGCTGTTGATCACGCGTAAAAAATCGTCCGTGGCGACCTTTGCGTTGGCCTGTGCCGGGTAAAACCCGCGATAATCCCCTGCCTCACTATGAGCGTTGTTCACGAACAGCTCTATCTCGACCTTTTCAAGAGACTGCCATGACCGTTTATTTCATCGGCGCCGGGCCCGGCGATCCAGAGCTGATTACCGTCAAGGGCCAGCGCCTGATTCGCAGTTGCCCGGTGATCATTTACGCCGGCTCACTGGTGCCGCAAGCGGTGCTGGATGGCCACCGGGCCGAGCAGGTCATTAATAGCGCCGAGCTGCATCTGGAGCAGATCATCAACCTGATCAGGGCCGCTGATGCCAAGGGCCAGGACGTGGCGCGCGTGCATTCCGGCGACCCGAGCCTGTACGGCGCGATTGGCGAGCAGATCCGCTGTTTGCGCGAGCTGGGGATTGCCTTTGAAATTATCCCCGGAGTGACGGCCACTGCCGCCTGCGCGGCGATTCTGGGGGCTGAATTGACCTTGCCGGACATCTCGCAGACGGTAATTCTGACACGTTACGCGGAAAAAACCGTGATGCCTGCCGGTGAAGAGCTGGCCAGCCTGGCGCAACACAAGGCGACCATGGCCATTCACCTGGGGGTGAAGAACCTCGAGAGTATCGTGGCCGAACTGACCCCGCATTACGGCAGCGACTGCCCGATTGCGGTGATTCATCGCGCAAGCTGGCCGGATCAGGACTGGGTGCAAGGGACCCTGGCGGACATCGCTGTCAAGGTCCAGGCCAAGGGCTTCAGGCGTACCGCGCTGATTCTGGTGGGCCGGGTGCTGGCCAGTGACAGTTTTGCCGATTCGTCGCTGTACCGTGCCGGGCATGCGCATTTGTATCGGCCTTGAACGCCACCTTTCCTTGCGGGAGAACGCTTGTTTGTGGAAGCGGGCTTGCTCGCGATGGATTCGCTGTGGCTTACCTGACAGACCGCAGCGCCTGCGGGATTACAAAACTGTAGTCGCTGCCGAAGGCTGCGAAGCGGACTTGGGTAATTCCAGAATACGGCATGCTCCGCAACCCTTCGCAGCCTTCGGCAGCGACTACAAACCTCGCGCCATAATCGACAGGCATAAAAAAACGGTGCTCACGGGGCACCGTTTTTTCTTCAGCTTCGCAGCGAACACCCTGTTACTGATTAATCAGTAGTAGGCGTTTTCTTTCTGCGAGTGGTCTGTCACGTCACGTACGCCTTTAAGCTCCGGCACACGCTCAAGCAGAGTGCGCTCGATACCTTCGCGCAAGGTCACGTCTGCCTGGCCACAGCCCTGGCAACCGCCACCGAACTTGAGCACCGCGATACCGTCTTCAACCACTTCAATCAGGCTGACCTGACCACCGTGGCTGGCCAAACCGGGGTTGATCTCGGTTTGCAGGTAGTAGTTGATGCGCTCGTTGATCGGGCTGTCGGCGTTGACCATCGGCACTTTGGCGTTTGGCGCCTTGATGGTCAGCTGACCACCCATGCGATCGGTGGCGTAGTCCACCACGGCATCGTCCAGGAACGGTTCGCTGAACGAATCGATCCAGGCCGTGAAGCTTTTCAGGCCAATGGCGGTGTCTTCAGGTTTGACTTCAGCCGGCTTGCAATAAGCAATGCAGGTTTCAGCGTACTGAGTACCGGGTTGGGTGATAAAAACGCGGATACCGATACCCGGGGTGTTCTGCTTGGACAGCAGATCAGCCAGGTAATCGTGGGCAGCGTCGGTAATCGTTATGGCGCTCATGGAATCTCCTCGCAGACATGTGACGCAGTTTACGCCAATCGGCGCGCCTGACAAAGTCCTAGTGTTTTTGTCAGGAAAGCTGCGTCCCATTCGTTCAATTTCAACCGCCCCTTTACAGGTTTTCGTAGCGGTTCATGTCCAGTACGCCCGCTTCAACCGGGTCGGTTTCATGGATGTACTGGCCTATATCATGGAAGTACTGCCAAAACTGCGGGTGACTGCGGCGGATCCCCCACCGCTCGACGATGCGGTCAAATGTTGCCTGATCCTTGCATTGCTCCATGGCCTCGACAAAGGTTTCGACCTGGCCTGCAGGGATATTGAACATGAAGTTGGGGTAGCTGCTCAGCACTCCCGGGTAGATGGTCAAGGTGTCCAGCCCCGGCTCCAGGCGGTATTCCTCGCCCAGCATAAAGGCCACGTTGGTGTGCGCACGGTTGCGCAACATGCTGTACATCTCGCGCTTGCCGTCTGCACCTTCGATACGCAGCATGGTGGCTTCAGGCAATTGATTGATCACATCCAGCCCGGCAGCAGGCCGCGAGGTCAAACGGCTGAGCGCTTGCTCGGCGTATCTGAATTCCTGCGCAATATCGGGCCGTGAGCAGTAGGCACCCGAGCAGCGGTTGATAGGGTCGGGGCGCGCATTCAGGGTGCCGGTGCGCTCAATCAGCTTGAGGGCGAAGTCACGTTTGGGATCGGCCGGGTCGAGCTTCATGCCGGTCGGGGTGTCTGTGTCGATTTTCTGGTAGTCCATCCACATCTTCAGCTTGCCGCTGTTCTGATACCAGTCGCTGAGGATCGACGCCCTGGAATCGGCGGGCATCAGGCGCAGGAAGTTGACTTCAGCACCATTGCGGATCAAGTCAAAGTACAGACGCGTCTGAGCCTGGTGCGAGACATTGCCGAATACGTCGAAGTTGACTGCCAACTGGTAGTAGGTGCGCTCCAGCAACGGGTAGTCGAACAGCCACAGGGTTTGCGGGATATCACCGATCAGGCCCTTGCTCACACTGGCGCTGTCAAAGTGACGGAAGACCGTGAGCAAGGCGTTGTCGTTGCCCGCCCACAGGGTCGACCAGCTCGGCGGCGGCATCTCGGCATAAGCCTTTTGCCGCAGTTTTTCATAGTCGTTGCGCTTGTCACGGTAGTTGTGCCACAGCGAAATAACGCTGCCAACGTCGTCGATCTGGCCGGGCATCGCCAGCAATGGGGTTGCTACACCGCGATAAACCGCATCGGTGACATAACGGTCACGGGCCGGTTCCTGGAACACGGTCCAGAAGTTATCACGAATTACATCAGTGGCAATTTGACCGCGGCAAACCGGGCCACGGATAAAGGTGCGCACGAAGTATTCAGCGTTATCGAGCATAAACTGATAGCGCGCCACTGCAGGAATGGCTTCAAAGGTCTCAAATGGGTTGGCACGCCCGCGTGGCCCGTAGCCAGGCAGTCTGGTGGCATGCCAGTCGCCGCTGTAGAACAGCTGTTTGACCCGCGCCAGTTTGTGCGCACCCATTGGGTAGGTGATGTGGGTTTTATGCACAATCACGCCCTGCACCGGCTGCAAACGATAGTAAAACGCCGTGCCCGGGTCATCGTTGGGGCGGCGTGTGGCGATCAGGTCCACAGGTTGCCCGCTGGGCGTGCGCGAGCGCACCCACTGGAAGTAATGCCCCGGCACACCATTGTCAAAATAGGTATGGGCCAGGAACAGGTGCTCGTACAACCAGCGCGCCACCAGCGCTTCGGTGGAACCCGGACGGTTGAACAGCTCTTCCCACTCGGCAATCTGCGCCGCCTCGACCGCTGTGGGCTTGATCGCGTTCTGATCAACTTTTGCCCCCTGGGCCAGCCAGGTCTGCACGGTGCTGTATTGCTGGTCGGTCAGCCCGGTGACGGCCAGCGGCATACCCTCTTTGGGATGGCTCTGGGCATAGGCATTGAACTCGCCGGGCGCCGGGCAGACGTTTTCGCGGTTCAGGCCCAGGACGATTTCTTCGGGCAACTTGGCGTTGGGAGTCAGCGGCGTGCTGTGCCCAAGTTCCAGCATGCGCGCCATCAGGGCTGCTTGCGCGCCTTGAGCGTCGAGAACCGAGTAAAAACCCTTGTTGCGCCATTCATTGGGGCCGCTGGCATCGTAGAAAATCCGCGTCGGGGCGACGGCATCTACACGGTCCCCTTTATATACCGGGACTTTACTGGCACCACGGGTAGCGCCCTCCGCGCTCCCCAGGTTGAGCTGGCAGGCCGCATCATTGCAGGCGTGGCAGGCAACGCATTTTTCGGTGAGGATCGGCTGGATGTCCCTGGTGTAGGAAATAGCCGGGCTGACCAACGGGGTCTGTGCCAACGCTGTACTGCACACCACCAGCGTCACGGCGCTGGTGAGTAGGCGAAAAAACATGTGCCATTGTCCTGATATCAAAAATATGTCGCGATTCTACCCGTCGAACAAAGGCCGCAACATGAATCAAATTCATGTAAATCAGCAGACGCTCAAATCCCACGCAGGTTTGTTATGATTTCGCATCTTTTGCATGGCTCTAACAGGTAGTCCTATGTCTGACCGCAGCGCTCGTCTCCAAGCACTTCAGCAAGCCCTCAAAGAGCGCATTCTGATTCTCGATGGCGGCATGGGCACTATGATCCAAAGCTACCGTCTAGAGGAACACGACTATCGTGGCACACGCTTCGCCGACTGGCCGAGCGACGTCAAGGGTAACAACGACCTTCTGGTGCTCACCCGCCCCGACGTGATCGGCTCGATTGAAAAGGCCTATCTGGATGCCGGCGCCGATATTCTCGAAACCAACACCTTCAACGCGACTCAGGTATCGCAAGCCGACTACGGCATGCAGGCACTGGCTTACGAGCTAAACGTAGAAGGCGCTCGCCTTGCGCGCAAGGTGGCCGATGCCAAGACACTGGAAACCCCGGACAAACCGCGTTTCGTCGCGGGGGTGCTCGGCCCTACCAGCCGTACCTGCTCGCTGTCGCCAGACGTTAACAACCCCGGCTACCGCAACGTGACCTTCGATGAACTGGTGGAAAACTACACCGAGGCCACTAAAGGCCTGATCGAAGGCGGCGCCGATCTGATCCTGATCGAAACCATTTTCGACACCCTCAACGCCAAGGCTGCGATCTTCGCCGTACAGGGCGTATTCGAAGAGTTGGGTGTCGAGTTGCCGATCATGATTTCCGGCACCATCACCGACGCCTCCGGCCGCACCCTGTCGGGCCAGACCACCGAAGCGTTCTGGAACTCCGTAGCGCACGCCAAACCGATTTCCGTGGGCCTGAACTGCGCCCTGGGCGCCAGCGAGCTGCGCCCGTACCTCGAAGAACTGTCGAACAAGGCCGGCACCTACGTCTCGGCTCACCCGAACGCGGGTCTGCCCAACGAATTCGGCGAGTACGACGAACTGCCGTCCGAAACCGCCAAGGTCATTGAAGAATTCGCCCAAAGCGGCTTCCTCAACATCGTCGGTGGCTGCTGCGGCACCACGCCGGGGCATATCCAGGCCATCGCCAACGCCGTGGCCGGTTATGCGCCACGCCAGATCCCGGACATTCCAAAGGCCTGCCGTCTTTCCGGGCTGGAACCATTCACCATCGACCGCAGTTCGCTGTTCGTCAACGTCGGTGAACGCACCAACATCACCGGCTCTGCCCGCTTTGCCCGCCTGATCCGCGAAGACAACTACACCGAAGCCCTGGAAGTGGCCTTGCAACAGGTTGAAGCCGGTGCGCAGATCATCGACATCAACATGGACGAGGGCATGCTGGATTCGAAGAAGGCGATGGTCACCTTCCTCAACCTGATCGCCGGCGAGCCTGATATCTCCCGTGTACCCATCATGATCGACTCCTCCAAGTGGGAAGTGATCGAAGCGGGCCTCAAGTGCATCCAGGGCAAGGGCATCGTCAACTCGATCAGCATGAAAGAAGGCGTCGAGCAGTTCATTCATCACGCAAAACTGTGCAAGCGCTATGGCGCCGCGGTGGTGGTGATGGCCTTCGACGAAGCCGGCCAGGCCGATACCGAAGCGCGTAAAAAGGAAATCTGCAAACGCTCCTACGACATTCTGGTCAACGATGTGGGCTTCCCGCCAGAAGACATCATCTTCGACCCGAACATCTTCGCCGTAGCTACCGGCATTGAAGAACACAACAACTACGCTGTGGACTTTATCAACGCCTGTGCCTATATCCGCGACGAACTGCCCTATGCCCTGACGTCCGGGGGCGTATCCAACGTGTCGTTCTCGTTCCGTGGCAACAACCCGGTGCGTGAAGCCATCCACTCGGTGTTTCTGCTCTACGCGATCCGCAATGGCCTGACCATGGGCATCGTCAACGCCGGCCAACTGGAGATCTACGACCAGATTCCCGCCGAGCTGCGCGATGCCGTGGAAGACGTGGTGCTTAACCGCACCCCGGACGCCACCGACAACCTGCTGGCCATTGCCGACAAGTACAAGGGTGATGGCAGCGTCAAGGAAGCCGAAACCGAAGAGTGGCGCAGCTGGGACGTCAACAAGCGTCTGGAGCATGCGCTGGTCAAGGGCATCACCACCCATATCGTTGAAGACACCGAAGAGTCGCGCCAGTCCTTCAAGCGCCCGATCGAAGTGATCGAAGGCCCGCTGATGTCGGGCATGAACATCGTCGGCGACCTGTTTGGCGCAGGTAAAATGTTCCTGCCGCAGGTGGTCAAATCTGCCCGCGTGATGAAACAGGCAGTTGCTCACCTGATCCCGTTTATCGAACTGGAAAAAGGCGACAAGCCAGAAGCCAAGGGCAAGATCCTGATGGCCACGGTCAAGGGCGACGTGCACGATATCGGCAAGAACATCGTTGGCGTGGTGCTGGGCTGTAACGGCTACGACATTGTCGACCTTGGCGTGATGGTGCCCGCGGAGAAAATCCTCCAGGTGGCCAAGGAGCAGAAGTGCGACATCATCGGTCTTTCCGGACTGATCACGCCGTCGCTGGATGAAATGGTCCATGTTGCCCGCGAGATGCAGCGTCAGAACTTCCATCTGCCACTGATGATCGGCGGTGCGACTACGTCCAAGGCGCACACTGCGGTCAAGATCGAACCCAAGTACCAGAACGATGCCGTGATCTACGTCACCGACGCCTCCCGCGCCGTGGGCGTGGCCACACAGTTGCTGTCCAAGGAACTGAAACCGGCCTTTGTTCAGAAAACCCGCGAAGAGTACGTTGAAGTCCGTGAGCGCACCGCCAACCGCAGTGCCCGCACCGAACGCCTGAGCTACCCGGCATCGATCGCCAAAAAGCCGCAGTTCGACTGGGCCAGCTACCAGCCGGTGAAACCGACCTTTACCGGCGCCAAGGTGCTGGACAATATCGACCTCAAGGTACTGGCCGAATACATCGACTGGACACCGTTCTTTATTTCCTGGGACCTGGCAGGCAAGTTCCCACGCATCCTTACCGACGAAGTGGTCGGTGAAGCAGCCACGGCGCTGTACGCTGATGCCCAGGAAATGCTGAAAAAACTGATCGACGAGAAATTGATCAGCGCCCGTGCGGTGTTTGGCTTCTGGCCAGCCAACCAGGTCAATGATGATGATCTGGAACTCTATGGTGATGATGGCCAGCCATTGGCCAAACTGCATCACTTGCGCCAGCAGATCATCAAGACCGACGGCAAGCCAAACTTCTCCCTGGCCGACTTTGTCGCGCCGAAAGACAGCGGCGTGACCGACTACGTGGGTGGCTTTATCACCACCGCCGGCATCGGTGCCGAAGAAGTGGCCAAGGCGTATCAGGACGCAGGCGACGACTACAACTCGATCATGGTCAAGGCCCTGGCTGACCGCTTGGCCGAGGCTTGCGCCGAGTGGCTGCACCAGCAGGTGCGGACCCACTACTGGGGCTACGCCAAGGATGAACAGTTGGGCAATGAAGAGCTGATCAAGGAGCAATACAGCGGTATCCGCCCTGCTCCGGGCTACCCGGCGTGCCCGGATCACACCGAAAAAGGCACCTTGTTCCAACTGCTCGACCCAGAAGCCGAAGAAATGCGCGCGGGCAAAAGCGGTGTGTTCCTTACCGAGCACTACGCCATGTTCCCGGCGGCAGCGGTCAGCGGTTGGTACTTCGCCCATCCGCAAGCGCAGTACTTTGCAGTGGGTAAAGTCGACAAGGACCAGATAGAGAGCTACACGGCGCGCAAGGGTCAAGACCTGAGCGTGACCGAGCGCTGGCTGGCACCCAACCTTGGGTATGACAACTGACAGCTATGAAGCCCGCCGCAAGGCGGGCCTTTGCTGGCCGCAAATCTGTATTCGCTGATGAGCGGTGCTGCTACATTTCTTTTTTGCAGCCGCTGAGTGCAGCACTCGTACTCTTTAAAGGCTAGCCACCCCCGCAAGCTCTTCAGTCGTCAGCCGCTCACGCAACTGACGCGCTTCATTGCGATTACGCTCATCCAACGCCTCAAGCTCTTGCAGATAGCCGTTGCCCATATCAGTGTGCCGGTCCTCCAGCGCTCTGTGTTCGTCTTCAAAACGCTGCTCAAGCACCTGGAAATCCTCTGAATACTGGCGTCGCAAGTAGCTGAGCCAATAATCCTGCATCAACAGTTGCCCCATAAAGGCGGGGGTCCGTTCAGCCGCCAATACCGCGTCATAGGCGTCATCAAGCTCCTGCGCCGTGACTTTGGCCTCGCTTCTGTACAGCATGTCCCTGGGCTGGCGGGGCAGTTCCAGCCGTCCTGCCAGATCGACGCGATAAGCCATGCGAATTTCAGCCGGGTCCAGTTCCGGCCGCCGGTTGATGGCTGCCTGGGCGATTTCTTCTACTTGCCCCAGACGGAACAATCCTCTGGACAATCTGACCAGAGCGGGCCCCTCCTCGCCCGCCACCGCTGACTTGAGCACATTGAACTCGTACACTTTCACCTCGATATTGCTGAACAGCAAAATCCTGCCATCACCACAGGTAAACTGCGAACGCGCGCTGGCAAAAATATCGCTGCACAATTGCCCATCCGACTCTGCCGCCAGCAGAACCTCCCACACCCGATTGGTCAGATCGGCCCTGTCTTCCCTGAAGTCGCGCGTGTGTTTCAGCTCACTCAACAAATAAAACAGGCTTTCGCTGCCTTCCCGGGCCTGCAGGCCAGCCCATACCCCATGCTTGGGCGAGTCCGGCGCAACCCCCTCGAACCATCGGGCCTTTTGCTGCGTCGCAGGCTCGCCGAATACCTGGCCCAGGTCCTCATCTTCCCCGCCAAAGGTGCTGTCCGAGCCATTGCTGTCCTGCAACGCAAGATCAATATCCTCACGGCTATAACCAAGGCCGTTGCCCGAAAACTCCAGATAATCCCGTAACGATCGATAGCCCGAAGACGTCAGCAGGTTGTCGGTCAAATCGGTTCCAGCCATCAAGACATCGTTGTCCCCTGTGAACAGTTGCGAGGGGATATCCTCAATCTGGTTGCCGCTCAAGTTCAGGGTTCTGAGCGTGGGCGTATTGAGGACCTGCGCGGGCCAGCGGGCCAGGTGATTGCCTCTCAGATCGAGGGCTTGCAGGCGGGACAGGCCGCTCAAGTCAAAACTCTCGAGACGGTTATGGCTCAGATCCAGCCACTCCAGGCGCGCCAGTGGCTGCAACTGTTGATGCAGACGATCGCTGTCGTCGAAGCTGTTGAAGCGAGCCTCAAGCCGGGTCAGGCGTTCTAATGAACCGACTGCCCCGGGCAGTGTTGTCAGTGCATTGTTATTGAGTCGCAAGGTATTCAATGCCGGAAAATCAGCGATAAAAACATCCGCGCCCTCAGCTGTAAGCCTCACACCATTGAGGCTCAACGCTGTTACATGGGCCATCTGGACTGGCAAGGCCGGCATGTCCCCCAGGCACAGATCCGAAAAGTCCAGGGTATTACCGCCCCGTTCCCGCGCAGGGCTGAGCGTTTGACGCCAGCACTGCATGATCCGCTCAGCCGCCCGCCTGCGATCGACTGCACTGACCCAACGGCCATTCTCTCTGTAGCCTGGTATGTCAATCCAGCGATTGAGACTAATAGTCAGGTCGTCATGCTCTCGCGCCCACTCGACAAGTCGGGCCTGAACCTCGATTGCGCCCATGCCGCGGGACTGCAAGCCATCAATACAGGCGATTGCTTCACTGAGCATCAAATCCGGATTGAGCCTCTGCACAAATGCTGCCGCAGTCATCTGCATTGCACCCGGCACAATTTCTGGCAGGCGCGGCAAAAGGAGCTCGGGCGAATCGGCTACCGACTGGGGGTAGTACTCGGGGGTGCCACCGGTTTTGCCCGCCTCCAGCAACTGCACGCTGATATCCCCGACACTGTCACGCCCCAGCCTTGACGCATAGGCAAGCAAGTCTGCGCAACTGGCACGGGTTAGCCGACAGCCGCCCAGGCGGGTACCCTGCATCAACTGATCATGACCGTACAATGCCGCCTGCGGCACGGAGGTAACCGCACTGCGGCTCAGGTCCAGTTCATGCAGTAACCTCAGCTCCAGCACGCCGTCGGGCCACTCCCTGATGGCCGTATTCTTGAGGACCAGCACCTCAAGTCCGGACAGGGAGCGCACATCCAGAGACGTGACACGGTTGCGCTCAAGATTCAGTTCCCTGAGCCCCTGCAACTGATTCAGGCAGCCCTGTATTGAAGGGGTGACACTCAACTCGTTGGAGCCCAGGTCGAGCACCTTGAGCCCCTTGAAGTTTGCCAGCTCGCCGGGCAACGATGTCAGGCCGTTGCGTCGCAGATTCAGGGACTGGACATGGGTAAACGAACCCAGAAACCTGCCAAGCTCGTCCAGGGGCACGGTTAAATTACTCAGGTTCAGATGCTCAACATGCGCCAGCGCCCTCGCGGGCAATAGCGGCAAATCACTCACCAGGCCGCCCGACAGGTCCAGCACCACGGCGCTAGCATCACGCCATAACGGCCCCGTGGCGGGACCTTCTGCCCCCAGTCGAGCAGCAACACCCAGTCGCCAGCTGAGCTGTATCTTGTCAGCCGTATGCCTGCGAAAGAACATTTCAGTGGTCAATGGCGTCTGCTCAGTCCATGTATCCAGCGCCTGCATCAGCGCCCGATATTCTTCATGCAGCGCATTGATTTGCCTGAACAAGCCGGTGAAGTCCTGCTCCCTGAGCCTGGCCTGTTCAAGTACCCGCTCGACAACCTGTACATCCTGCAGGGTGAACCGCCTCAGGCAGCCCCGGCAGTACTGCAGTGACCACTGTTGCAGATCCTTGAGGTGAGCCGGTTCATCACGCAGATACTCAAAAGCCCTGATCACCAGCGGCGGGTCCATGTTTGACCAGTCAAGACGCAACCCTCTCCATAACTGTCGGTGCTGGTTAAACAACTCATCAGGCAGAGTCTTGATCGCGGTCGCAAAAAGGTCGAGGGTTTGCAGATGCTCAAGTACAAACACTCCACGCGGCCATTGCTGCAGGTTGCCGCTCACGCGCAACACCCGCAGGCGGGGCCATGCACTGACGTCCAGCGCCTGGACAGTCCCCGACAGGCTCAGATGTTCAATTTGCGTCAGGCCATTGAGCCTATTTATGAAGGCCGGTGTGAACCCCGGATACTCGGCTTCAAGTGACAGCTGAGTGATGCCCGCAAGTTGATCCAGGGCATCGGCCAGCGCCATATTTTCCTGGCTGATATCACTCACCTCTAGACGTTGCACTCTTGGGAAACGCTTCACAAACCCGCCGCCAGGCTCACTCATCATTAGATCTGCATCGAGTTTTAATGCTCCAACATGGGAGAAGTCGGCGTCCAGTGCAGGGAAATCACTGACAGATCCGAAATCAAGCAACACTGGTGTCTGCGAAGTACGCTGTAAACCTGCACGCCAGCAGGCAATTACCCTGTCAGCCACTGGTTGGCGTTCCCAGTCGTTGCCCGCACGCATCCAGACTTCCAGCGTGGTCCGCAAGCCTTCCAGTTCACGTTGCTGGTTGGCCAGAAAGTGGAACAGATGCTGGGCTGTCTCCCCGCCACTGCGACGCTCAAGCAGATAGCGGCTGGCCGCCTCATCACTCATGTTCGGGTAGATATCACGCATTCTGCCAAGCAGTAACGGGTCCACATCTGACGCAGTACTGCGCCCCGAAAGTCCATAGCCGATATGGCCATTGAGTAACTGCAGATAAGGCCTGGAGCGCGGTGTACGCATTTTCAGGGCGCGAATCATTTCGTTGCGATGGGATCTTGCATAGCGGCCCACAGCTCTGCGCCGATCATGGCTTTGGCTGACATCGGGCAAGTGCAGGCAATGCTCTGCCAGACGCTCACTGTCGGCCGACGCCAGCCCTGGCAAGTCCAGCCCCGCAAGCGCCAGATTTAACCGGCTTTGCTGCGCAGCAACCCGGGCCAGATTATCAAGGGCGGCCGATATCCACCCTGTAGTACGCAGTTTGGCCAGATCGCTTTTACCGGCCCGGGCTAGCACCTCCCGACCCATGCGTACGGACAGCCCGGGAAACCTGCGCTGTAACTGTTCAACATGGGGATCAGCCCGTTGGCCAAACTCAGTCAACCGTCTGAACCGGGCCTGCAATTCAATACGCACCAGGTCCTCAGCGTGACGGTTGCGCGACGGCTTGAGGTCGATCCGTTTGCGCTCGACCCAATACAGCTCAAGGGTATCGAGTAACAACGCTGGCGGTGGCCAGCCATCCATATGCGTTTTGCGCAGTGCATCGTCGGTTACCCCGCTGATATCACAGATCCGCCCAAGGGTGGCGTCATCAAAGCCTTCAGTCACATGGCCCAGCCGCCGCAGCAAGCTCGGGCGAGTCCATTGCAATGGTTGCTCATGGCTCAGGCGCCAGGCACCGGCATGATTGTGCTTGAGTTCGGGTTGATAAGCCGCGTTGTCCGTGGGGTGCTTGACCGTCCATGTGCTCTGCCCCGTACCAAGTGCCTGCTCGTAAACCTGCTGATCCACTTGTATATAGAGGCGGCCCTGTACTTCGTATTGCCCCAGGGCATTGGGGGCAAGCGGAGCGATCAGGGCGCGGTCGCATTGATAAGGCGTCATGTCCGGTTTCCAGAGCCGGGTCTGGCCATTGCGCAATGTAATCGGAATCAGTTGGTCAGCCCAACGGGGCAGTCTGTCTGCGCTGATTCTACTGATCCTGTGACCGGCGCCCGCCATTACACCCGCCACGGCCAGGTTTATCGCCACACTCTCACAATGCGCCCAGGCCCCTTCAAGGTCGCCAACGCCCCAGGATTCAATGCCGTGATAGACCTCCATGCCGATCTGTAAAGCCATGACCGCCATCATCACCTCCCCCAGACCGGGGATAAAAAACGCGGCAATGTTCACGACGTCCATGCCCAGCCCCAAGTAGTAATCCAGACGCTGCTGCAACAACTTGCGGTCGGCATCGGCGGTTGGCACCGCGAGTAAACGGGCATTGGCTTTGAGCCGTTCCAGATGCAGTCGGTACAATTCACCAAACAGGTCAGCAGGCCTGATTTCGAGATAACGCTGAGCCAGCCTCAAGTCCACTTCATCGACAAATACCGGCATTTGACCCGTGGTGGAATCGGGGCGGGTTGTATAAAGCTGGTCGTTCAGGTGTGCCAAAAAGGTGGGTGCATCCCCCTGTGGCACCAGGCTGGCGAACAGTTGCTGATATTGCCCGGTACGCAAATTCAGCCCAAGCTCATACTGGAAAGCCTCGAGTGACTGGTACTCCTTGAGCACCGCCTGTGGCGCCCCTGGAATGTAAACCAGCAGAGGTTCCATATCCGGCTTGTGCATTACCGGCAGATCGAAACCCAGCCCTGTTTTCGCCCACTCGGTTACCGGCAGCGTTGAGCGATACGGCCCGATCAGCAACACCTCGCCCAAGGTAAAGCCATACAGCTGCAACTGACTGAACACCACCGGTTTGCCAGCCATTGAGGGCACCGGTGCACGTTCCAGCACGGCCCGCATCATTGCGTAGGCCTGCAGGGATATGTCCTTTTGCATCAGAGCGCTGTGCAGATGAACGCCCAGCAGTTCCTGTTGCGCCCGGATCATCTGGTCGCGCACCACGGGTGCCCTTTCGGGCGCCTCGAACACGGCGTACAGGTGGTCCTGGTATTGCTGCCCCAGATCCAGGGCACGGCTGATGCGGGAAAAAACCTCGGGGGTCATGTCGAGCTTTTCCCGATAGGCGAAACCTGGTACAGGCTTCAGGTTCTCCAGACCTTGATCAATTTCCTTGACGCCTTCGCCCGAGCCATGCACCAGGGCTTCGGCGATATCCGAGTAGTTATCCGATGAGCCGCTGCGGACCCATTTATCGACTGCCAGCGCCCCTTCGGGCGCCAGGGCGCTGACCTGGCCATTGACCAGCAGTGAAAACGCTTCATTGCCTTCAAAGTTGAGCAACGCCGCTTGCAGAAGACTTTGATGCTGCACGGGCTGGTCGCGACGCAGGTAAAACAGGCGATTTTTATCAACGTCGATATCAACGCCTGCCGCACTGTGGCTGCGCAAGGCATCCTTGAGCCTGGGCTCGGCAAATTGCGTGATGCCTTGTAAATGCTTGAGGGTTCGGGCCAGTGTCAGGTTGGCACGACGACTGCGCATCTGGCTGGCAGCCAGTGCCTCGCGCAACCAGGGTGCAACCCTGTCTTGCTCTGCATCAGGGCGCCCCAATAACCCCTGCTTGAGGCGCAAGACATCAGTGGTGAGACTGTGTCTGATCCAGGTGGGCAGTTTTGCCTTGATAAATGCTGCATGCGGCCCAAGGCCTGCCGATACGCGCCATGTGCTCATTGAGCCTCTCCTGATAGCTCCCTTTGGAAGCTGCAGTACAACGAAAGGCTCGGTGCCTATGGCGGTATATATATGCCGCACGGAGTTCAAAAAAGCCCCGTGTTGGCTATCCTTTGACTTGAGCAATCCCGCCTACCGGCACTGGAGAGCATCATGGACGATCCGAATAACAAGCCACCGACTTTCTGGCAAGTGCTGCACAGCGTGATGGCCGCTGCTTTCGGGGTACAAAGCGCAAAAAACCGCGCCAGGGATTTTACCCACGGCAAGCCTGGCCAATTCTTGCTGGTTGGCTTGCTGTTTACAGTGGGTTTCGCCCTGACCCTGTTCGCAATCGTCAAACTGGTGGTGTATCTGGCCGGGGTTTAGGGTTACTGGTGGCTGACCCAGAACACGGCAGTTGCAACCACCAGAATGATCAGAAAGAAAATGGCCCATGCATCGACCTTGCTGTCGCTTTTACGCACTTTTACTGGAGTACTCATCGCATCGCCTTTTTTCGGTTTTATGGGTGATTGCTTGAAGTCCTTAATCCAGTTAAGTCCAGCTATGCCCTTCTCACAAGTAAGGGATTGAGAATCAAACGCTTATAGTCGTTTTGGTTCTTTGCATATGCTTAAACATCACTTTTGCGCATAACTACAAACTGGTATCGTGCCCCGCTCCTTGGGGAGTGCGCGGCCGTGCGCGCAGATAAGCTGTTAGCAGCCTGAGAACAGGACCTATATGTACGTATATGACGAGTACGATCAGCAGATCATCGAGGACCGCGTCAAGCAGTTCCGGGATCAGACCCGACGCTATCTGGCAGGTGAGCTGAGCGAAGAAGAGTTCCGCCCCCTGCGCCTGCAAAATGGCCTTTATGTTCAACGCTTTGCCCCAATGCTGCGGGTCGCCGTGCCTTATGGCCAACTGACCTCACGTCAGGCGCGAATGATGGCCAAAATCGCTCGCGACTATGACAAGGGCTATGCCCACATCAGTACCCGCCAGAACGTGCAATTCAACTGGCCTGCGCTGGAAGACATCCCGGACATCCTGGAAGAACTGGCCACCGTGCAGATGCACGCCATTCAGACCAGCGGTAACTGCCTGCGCAACGTCACCACCGACCAGTTCGCCGGTGTTGCTGCCGATGAACTGATCGATTCGCGCCCTTGGTGCGAAATCGTGCGTCAGTGGACGACTTTCCACCCGGAATTCGCCTACCTGCCGCGCAAATTCAAGATCGCGATCAACGGCTCGACGTCCGACCGTGCTGCCATCGAAGTGCATGACATTGGCCTGGAGCCGGTGCTCAACGAAGCAGGCGAAGTGGGCTTCCGTGTACTGGTGGGTGGCGGCCTGGGCCGTACCCCGGTAATCGGAGCCTTCATCAACGAGTTCCTGCCGTGGCAAGACCTGTTGAGCTACCTCGAAGCCATCCTGCGGGTTTACAACCGCTATGGCCGTCGTGACAACAAGTACAAGGCGCGGATCAAGATTCTGGTCAAGGCGCTGACGCCTGAAGTGTTTGCCGAGCGTGTCGAAGCCGAAATGGTTCACCTGCGCGGCGGTTCGAACACCCTGACCGAATCCGAAGTGCAGCGTATCGCCAAGCATTTCGTCGACCCGGACTACAAAGCCCTGCCCGACTTCGGCGCCGAACTGGCCGAACTCGACAAGCAGCACCCGGGCTTCGCCCGCTGGCGTGTGCGTAACACCCTGGCCCACAAAAAGCCGGGCTATGTCGCCGTTACCCTGTCGCTTAAACCTACGGGTGTAGCGCCGGGCGATGTGACCGACAAGCAGTGGGACGCCATTGCTGACATGGCCGACCGCTACAGCTTTGGCCAACTGCGCACTTCCCATGAACAGAACATCATTCTGGCCGATGTTGAAGAGAGCCAGCTGTTCACCATGTGGGGCGAGTTGCGCGAAAACGGTTTTGCCACGCCGAACATTGGCTTGCTGACCGACATGATCTGCTGCCCTGGCGGTGATTTCTGCTCGCTGGCCAACGCCAAGTCGATCCCGATTGCCGAATCGATCCAGCGCCGCTTTGAAAACCTGGACTACCTGTTCGACATTGGCGAACTGGACCTGAACATTTCCGGTTGCATGAATGCCTGTGGTCACCACCACGTCGGGCATATCGGTATTCTGGGTGTAGATAAAAAAGGCGCCGAGTTCTATCAGGTTTCGTTGGGTGGCAGTGCCAGCCGTGACGCCAGCCTGGGCAAAATTCTCGGCCCTTCGTTCGCCCAGGACGCCATGCCGGATGTGATTGAAAAACTGATCGACGTGTATGTTGAAAAACGTACTGAAGACGAGCGTTTCATCGATACCTACCAGCGTATCGGCATCGACCCTTTCAAGGAGCGCGTCTATGCAGCGAATAATTAAGAACAACCAGGTCATTGATGAAACCTGGCACTTGCTGCCCAAGGAAACCAGCTTTGACGAAATCTCCAACTGTGACGACTTGATCGTACCGTTGGTAATGTGGCGCGAGCACGGTCACGCACTCAAGGCCCGCGATGGCGGTCTGGGCGTGTGGCTGGACAGCGACGAAGAAGCTGAAGAGCTGGGCGAGGACGTGGCTAATTTTCAGGTCATTGCCCTGAACTTCCCCGCCTTCACCGACGGTCGCAGCTACTCCAATGCCCGCTTGCTGCGTGACCGCTACGGTTACAAAGGCGAACTGCGCGCCATTGGCGATGTGCTGCGCGATCAGTTGTTCTATCTGCACCGCTGCGGCTTTGACGCATTTGCCATCCGTGCCGACAAAGACCCGTATGAAGCGCTGGAAGGTCTCAAGGACTTCTCGGTGACCTACCAGTCTTCAACCGATGAGCCGATGCCGCTGTTCCGACGTCGCTGACAAGGGGGTTGGCCCCGGTTCTGCCGGGGCCAACCGTCTCGTTCCACCCAGGCTCAAGGTTGTGCTTGCTGGAATGGATGTTTTTCTATTTCTTCTTTGGTCAGCTGGCTGATCAGATCTTGCCTGGCCTGAAGGCGACTTTCTCCCACTTCCCGTGTTTTCGATACATAATCCTGGCTCGATAGTTTCTCCCGCGCCAGATACAGCACCTGCATGCGCTCATGCAACGGTGAATCCACCGCCTTGAAATGCTCCGGGTATTTCTTCTCCAGAAACCCCTCCCAGAACCCCTGCTGCTCAATATAGGCAGTCCTTGCCGCCTGCGTATCCCAGCTCATGACATGCTGTTTGGCGGTCTCAAGTTGCTCGGAAGTGACATTGGCCATTCGTTCGAAAATCATGCTCTTGGGCCTCGCCGGCAAACCAAGCTCATCAGCCAGCCGGACCTGGTAAAACATCTGCACTTCCAGAGGCTCGACCCGGTCAATACGTGCCTGCAAATCAGCAGGGCTGAGCCTCTGTGCCAGCCGTAACGCTTGCGGTGTGCCCAAACGATACGCCACACCCTGCTGCTGCTCAGGTGCCATGTTCACCAGGGGTTCGGGTGCAAAGTCCGGGCGCACATCATCTATCAGAGCCTGCAATTGCTGCACGAAACCTGACTGCTCGGCATGCACCGCAGCAATTCGTGCATCAATAATTCCCTGCACATGTTTGTCCAGCAACTCAATGCGAAACAGACCATGACCCAGGCGAAGCAACTCCACTTCAGGATGAGCCGAACTCTTGGCAATAAAAATCCGGTGGCGCAGTTCCAGATCCGCAAAAATCATCGGAATGCCATCGGCGCAAGTATTCGGATTCGCCGACACCTCAAACAACTGCTCGCGCAACTCCCTGTAGTCATGCATGGCATTGAGTACCTGCCAGACACGCTGCCTTAAGCTCTCACGCCCGTGCAAGAACTGGGCGGAAGCGCCGAGGTCTTCCAGCACGCGAAAGAAATCATCAGACCGCAGACTGCCGCGCAGATCGCTCCACAAGCTGGTCTCTTCAAAGGTTGGCCGGGGCGCCCAATTAAAAAGCCCGCGTGCCTGCACAACATGCTGACGTCTTGGCTCAATGCCGAAATTGATACCGTGCTCACGCCGGTAGTTGCCCAGGCGGCGCAAAGAGTCGGCACTCAAGGGGTTGTCATGCAAATGGGTAACGCGGTTGATCGCTGTTCTGTCGGGGGCAAAGACTTCCACAGGGATACGGCTGATCGCGTTGTTACGCAGATCAAGGGTCTGTAAATGGCTAAGTGCCTCCACCCCCTCAGGCCATGTCAACAGACCGGTGTAGCGCAAACTCAGGTGTTCAAGGTCCGCCATGCGACGCACCGAGATACGGCGTCCCAGGGTATTGCCGGTCAGATTCAGGGACTTGAGCCTGGTCAAAGCCGACAGCACCGAAGCAGTCCGACCATTCAACACAATTTGATTGCCCTGCAGGTTCAGGTCCAGCAGTTCATGCATGCTGGCAATCTCGGCAGGTAACTCGCTCAGTTGATTGTTTGTCAGGGACAAGGCGCGCAAGTTGGAAAACTTTTCCAGAAACGTGCCGGGAAATTTTCCGTTGGGAGAATTGCTTAAGCGCAATGCACTGACATGTGGAAAATCGGTCGATAACTGCGGCAGGCAATCCACCGGCCAACTTTTGAGATCAAGCACATAACCGCTGTGCTCGGCGAAATGTACCGTATCTGTCTGTCGGCGCCATGCATGGAGCAAGGCCTGACTGATGGCGCGCTTGTCCCGCAGCGAAACCTGCACCCGTGGGCCATTGCGTGGCTGGCTCCAGATCGGCGACTCTACCCACTGGTCGAGGTCATTGCGCAAAGCAGAAAGATCGGCTTTGAGTTTGACCAGAGCCCGGGTTGTCATCGCTGGCGAGAGGTCCAGACGGTAGAGGAACTGGTTGGCCTGCTCATCGCTCATCAATGGATAAATCTGCGCGACCAGGTCCCTGTGCACCGTTGGCCGCGCCTCATTGCCGGCAAGGACTGCACGGCCGCTCAGCGTATAACCCACCCGGCCAGCAGCCAGACGCATGGGTGACCTGAACCAGGGTTTGATTCGGTGCATGCCCAGCGCACTGGCGCCTTGCGCTCTGTTGTTTGCCGCAAAATCTGCAACCTTTTGGCTTAAAACCACGGCCGGATCGGTAACGGGCAGCCCCAGTGACATGCGCGCAGATGGCGACAGCGCGTTGGCCACGCACTTGATAAGGTCAGGGCTGCTGTAAAGGTTCTCGGCCGTGGCGCTATAAAACTGGTACTCGCCAGCAGTTTTAAAAAACTCCTGACTGTACCTCGCGTTAGGGTTACCGACAGTGCTCAGCACTTGACCTGTGGTTCTGTCGCGCAGCACCAGACGCTGATTTGCCGGCCAGTCTGGTAGCAAGACCAGCGCATGCCATGCAAGCGTATTGCTATCAGCATTGCTCAAGGTCTCGAAGTAAAGCCCTTCAAGCGCCCGGTTCAAGCGCAACACCTGCGCATAGCTGCGCGCCTCTTCCAGGATATGCAGCGGCAGGCGTCCCGTGCTGTCCAGCGTCGCCTCCTCGACCGGAGTCAAATGCTCCAGCAACTCGGCCATTACCCCTGCCGGCAAACTCGGGAACTGTTTTTGCAAGTAGCTCATCTGTACCGTGAGCACTTCACCTTGCTGGTAGAGGCGCGAAAACAATTGTGATCTCGTGTCCCTGGCAAAACTACCCAGCTTGCGGGACAGAACCTGTACCTGCTGCTCAAGGCCATCGACCGGCTGCCCCAACAACCCCTCGATTTGTTCGGCTGACAAACACTCAAGCGTAGTTTTAAGCAAATCGCCATTCTTGATCTGGGCTTCGACAATTTGCAGGCGCGGATGCACAGCCTCCAGTGATGGCCCGTACTCCGACACCGTCGCACCGTGCATGTCCACTATTCGCAACACCCGGTCCGCCGGCCAGCCATCGAGACGGGTCAACAAATCCAGTTGCAGCCGGGCATTTTCCGAAGACACATTCACGCCTTGCTGCATTTGCCCGATGAAGTGCTCGATGCTTTCACTCAACTGCACACGTCGCATGCTGTCGGCCAGCGCGGGCGATGGTGGCAGATTGTCCATGTGCAGCCTGCGCAGTACTTCCTCACCGGTATGGGATGCCGCCAGAATATGCTCGGCCGCTGTTTGCGAGATACGCTCGGCCGCAGGCCCCAGACGACGGAACAACTGCATGGGCGACATGCGCCGGGGGTCCTCGATTTCAAGCCTCCAGCCACCGCTCCCGTTGTGCCTGACTTGCGGGGTATAGGCCTGCGATTCAACGGGGTGCTGGATATGCCCCCTCTGCGACCCACTTTCAATCCGTACCTGAAACACCTTGTCTTGCAGCTTGATAAATTGCTTGTCGCTTATGCTGTAGAGCCCTTGCCCATCGGGCTCAAGGCCGTCAAGGGACACAGTCGGGTTTTCGTAGAGCCTGAGGTCAGGCCGCCACAGACGTTTTTGGCCTTTGACTGATTTGACTGCGACCAATCCATCCACGACCGGCGAAGGCCGCACGGCCCTGGCGACGCCACTACTGCCGGCAGCCAGGGCGATGTTCTGGGCGATATCAAACAAATGCTCCAACGCGGCTGCCCGGTCTCCCCGTTGCCAGGCCTGGATGCCGTCATACACCTCTAGCCCAAGCTGGACGACACTGCTCGCCAGCAAAATCTCGCCCAATACAGGTACAAATCCCAAGGCAACCATCAACAAACTGGACCCGATATTCAGAAAGGATACCTGGCGCGCCAAGCGGCTTTTTGAGTCTTCATCTTCAGTGGGAACGATCAGTAACCGGGCATCATCTTTTATCTGCGCCAGTTGCAGGCTCCAGGCCAGCACAAATGGATCTTCAGTCTTGGGCAAGTGGAGTGTCTCGCTCATCAGTGCCGGTTCATTGATGATCGGCGGACGACGCAGCAACAGCGAATCCCAGGTCATGTTTTTTACATCCGTGCGGCGCATGAACTCGGCACGATAACGAAGGGGAACCAATTTAAAGAAAAAGTTGGCAAACTCACTGTTTTTTAACCACTCTCGCAGCGTGGCTTTTAACAAGTCGAATGATTCAAATTGGTGAAATGTGCCGTTCGGACTGTTCGGCAGATACAACACACAAGGCTGGGGCTGGTCCGGAAACAGGTAATGTGGCCATAAAACAATAATTCCGGGAATTTCAAAACCCATGATTTGCAACGTGCCATGCCCTGCATGCACATAAGATGACTCTGCCTGCGGCGGACTTAAAAAACCCGATGCAAAGTTATAGGTTTGCGCAGTTATGTCTTCTTTCATATACGCCATATGCAAGGCACAGGCAAATTCCTGGCGTATGTTCTGAGCAAAATAAAAGTGCAACTTGTAAGCCTTGGAATTGGCATCATCGGCTTGTAAGTTGTCATCCGCCGGATGAAAAATACGTGTCAAATGCCATTGATACTGCATGCCCAGATTCAAGTCACGACAGATCCGCGCAAAGTCTTCGGGCTTGAGTGCCGCCTGCTCGATCTGCTGCGTACCGCTGACGGCATAGATGAGCGAGCCCTGGTCAAAGCCTCCCTCGGCGGTCTCGAAAGCTTCATAGTTTTGCAAGGCCGCCTGCAACAGGCTGTGATGGCTGATGCTGGATACCAGGTTCAGTTCCAGCGATTCAGGAGTAAGAACGTCGGGCAAGGCCAACTGGATCAGCGAATCAACCAGCCTGAGGTGCTGGCGGGCAACAAAAATCACCATGTTGCTCAAAAGCCGCACCTGCTTGATACCGAACTGCCTGGTGTCGACATCTACCCAGCCACGGGCTGCCAGAGCTTGCTTGAGCAACGGCTCGGCGAACAACTCAATGGGTTGTATCCGCTCCAGTACCCTCGAGACTTCTCGCTGAGCCTCCTGACCCAGTTTGAAACTGGCGGAGAGGGCTTCACGCAACATCGGCGATGCATTGGTAAACCAGGGGGCAAGCAATTGCGGGATATAGGATTGGTGCTGGTTTTCAACCGGCATGTTTGCCAGTCGACGCGCATGTTCAACAACGATGCGCTCAGGATCTGACAAGGGATGTTCAATAACGTCTGGCATGGCATGGGCTCGATCGACAATTCGAGCCTTCAGCTTATAGATGATGCTAAACGTTAGTCGGTTGATTACTTGATAATAAACCGGGTTACTTTATTTAATAATACGCATTAAACAATAATTAATTACCGCACTAAAAACAGACTTGGGCAC
Organism: Pseudomonas fragi; assembly: GCF_002269505.1. Lineage (GTDB taxonomy): Bacteria > Pseudomonadota > Gammaproteobacteria > Pseudomonadales > Pseudomonadaceae > Aquipseudomonas > Aquipseudomonas fragi_D. Next base: position 47,587 of record NZ_NQKQ01000014.1, read on the forward strand.
AGTGGCTACTTTCAAGTACCCGCCGTGCCCGTCAACTTACCAGAAGCGTGATTGTGTCAAACGGTTCCATAACGAATCAACCACATGCTCGGCCGAACTGCTGGCCGCCAGGCCCACGCGCTCCTGCAGACTTTTGCGCTGGGCATAGTGCAAGTGATACAGCTGGGCATTCGCTGCCCGTTCGGACAAATACTCATCGCTGGTTTTCAATTCGTCGACCAGCAGCTTCTCAACGGCGGCAACACCCAACCACACTTCGCCAGTAGCCACTTCATCTATCGCCAGTTGCGGGCGGTACTTGGATACAAAGTTCTTGAACAACTGGTGGGTGATATCCAGGTCTTGTTGAAACTTCTCACGACCTTTTTCGGTATTTTCGCCAAATACGGTGAGGGTGCGCTTGTATTCACCCGCCGTCAGCACTTCGTAGTCAATATCGTGCTTCTTGAGCAGGCGATTGACGTTGGGCAACTGCGCCACCACACCGATGGAGCCCAGGATCGCGAAAGGAGCGCTGATGATCTTCTGGCCGATGCAGGCCATCATGTAGCCGCCGCTGGCCGCAACTTTATCGATGCAGATGGTCAACGGGATGCCCGCCTGACGGATACGCGCCAATTGCGACGACGCCAGGCCATAGCTGTGCACCATGCCGCCACCGCTTTCCAGGCGCACGACCACTTCATCAGTCGGCTTTGCCAGGGTCAGCAACGCAGTGATTTCGTGACGCAGGCTTTCAGTGGCAGAAGCTTTGATGTCACCGATAAAGTCCAAAACAAAGACCCGAGGTTTGTCATCAGGCTGTTTTTTCTGTTTTTTGTCCGCTTTGCCGGTCTGTTTGTGCAGTGCCTTAAGCTGGCTCTTGGACAGCAACGATTGCTCCAGACGCTCACGCAGCCCCTTGTAGAAATCATTCAGTTTGACCACCTGCAACTGCCCGGTAGCGCGACGGCCCTTGCCACGCAGTGCTGCAAGGGTCACCAGCACCACCACAATGGCAACCACCAGGGTCACGGTTTTAGCCAGAAAACTGGCGTACTCGGCAAGAAATTCCACAGCCTCTCCTTGAAAACGTCTGCAGCCCTCGGGTCAGGGCTGCGCAATGACAACCAGCATACCGGCGCCAACCGGGGCCTGCCAGCCGTGAAACACCTTGATCAGGGGCATTGGCAGCAATTCAAACAAGCGTATGTTTTTTCATTGACAGCCACTTGCCATCCTCCTAACCTCGCCTGACTTTCAGTGCTCAGGAATGACGCGCACGTGGGCAGCATCTATTTGATCAGACATGGCCAGGCCTCCTTCGGTGCAGACAACTACGACAAGTTGTCGCCACTGGGCGTGCACCAGGCGCAAATTGCCGGTCAGCATCTGGCCGACCTTGGCCTGCGCCTTGACCGCTGCCTGTCCGGTGACCTTTCGCGCCAGCAAGACACCGCGCACCATGCCCTTGCACAACTGCGTGCCGCCGGCCTGCCTGCTCCAACCATAGAAACAGACGCTTCATTCAACGAATTCGATGCGTTCGCCGTGCTTGAGGCCCTGCTTCCCGGCCTGCTCCCGGACGAGCCCGAAGCACTGCAGGCGATGAACAATGCCGCCCACAATCCGGCCGAGTTCCAGCGCATCTTTGAGCTGATCATCGACCGCTGGCTCAGCGGCACCTGGGACACCCCCGGCCTGGAAACCTGGCTGGGCTTTGTCGAACGGGTCCAGGCCGGACTCAATCGTCTTCTTGACCTTGCCAAAGGCCAGCAGAACATTGCCGTGTTCACCTCTGCCGGCACCATTACGGCGCTGATCCACATACTGACCCAAATTCCGGCCACCGATGCCTTCAAGCTCGGCTGGCAAATCGTCAATACCTCGCTCAGCCAGCTCAAATTCTATGGCCGCGAGGTCACCCTGGCTTCCTTCAACAGTCATGTGCATTTGCAACTGTTGAAGACGCCGTCACTCATCACCTATCGTTGAGCGTCGGCAACCGCGGCCTTCGGGCCGCCGTACTCCACCCTATATAAGGATCGAACCATGACTTCTGTAGCTGATGCCGTTCAAGCAATGAAAGCCAAATTCAACCCAGCCGCTGCTGCAGGCCTGGACCTGGTATTTGGTTTCCGCATTGATGAAGACAAGCACTTCTCGCTGATCGTCAAAGACAGCACCTGTGAACTCAAGGAAGGCGAAAACCCGGACGCCCAGGTGACTCTGGTGATGGACGGCGAAACCCTGGAAGGCATCGTCAGCGGCGAGACCGACGGCATGCAGGCATTTATGGGCGGCAAGTTGCGCGCTGAAGGCGACATGATGCTGGCCATGAAGCTGAGCGAACTGTTCCCGGCTTAAGCCACAGGCAACAAAAAAACCGAAGCCCACGACGCTTCGGTTTTTTTTGCTCTGTGCTTCACTCAAACAGTCTTATCAAGGAGGCTGATTCCCCATTAACACCCCTGCCTATTTAGGCCGTGCCTGCCTTGTCGCACCCCGGGTTGCCCATTAGATTAGCGAATGTTGTCAGGCCACAAATATAAGCAGAAGAGATAAACATGGCGCTTACCGACTCATCCACCCGCATCCGCCCTGGCGAAGAACTCGACGCCAGCCGCATTGACTCCTACCTCAAGGCACATATCCCCGGCCTTGTGGGCGCACCTGCGATCAGCCAGTTCCCCGGCGGCGCCTCGAACCTGACCTACCTGATTGAATACCCGGGCAAAGAGTTGGTGCTGCGTCGGCCGCCCTTTGGTCACAAAGCCAGATCAGCCCACGACATGGGTCGCGAATTTCGCATCCTCAATCAGCTCAAGCACGTCTTCCCCTACTGCCCCGAGGCCTATGCCCACTGCACCGACGAAAGCCTGATCGGCTCCGGGTTCTATGTCATGGAACGGGTCAAGGGCATCATCCTGCGCTCGGATCTGCCGCAAGAACTGGCATTGGGCCCCGACGCCACCCGAAGCTTGTGCAAAAGCTTTATCGACAAACTGGTGGAGTTGCATCGCGTTGATTACAACGCCTGCGGCCTGGGTGACCTGGGTAAACCACAAGGCTATGTGCAGCGCCAGATCAGTGGCTGGAGCGAGCGCTATGAAAAGGCCCTGACCCCGGATGCACCCCGCTGGCAAGCCGTAAAAGACTGGCTGCAGGCCAAGATGCCGGCCGACCACCCGACCCCGGCCATCGTTCACAACGACTACCGCTTTGATAACGTGATACTTGACCCTGGCGACCCGATGCAGATTATCGGTGTACTGGACTGGGAACTGACCACCCTGGGTGATCCGCTGATGGATCTGGGCAACACCCTCGCCTACTGGATCGAAGCCGATGACCCGGCACCTGTACAGTTGATGCGGCGCCAGCCGAGCAACGCCCCAGGCATGTTGACCCGCCGCGAATTCGTCGATTACTACGCCGAACGTTCCGGGATCCAGATAGACAACTACGACTTCTACTACACCTATGGTCTGTTTCGTCTGGCGGGTATCGTTCAACAGATCTACTACCGCTACTACCACGGCCAGACCGCGGACAAACGCTTTGCGCAGTTTGTGCAGATGAACGCCCTGCTTGAGCAGATGAGCCTCAACATCATTCGCCGCTCCTGCCTCTAAGCCCGAGATCACAAGGAATCAGCATGTCCAGGACCCAACTGTTCGACCTTGATGGCAAAATTGCCTTTGTGTCCGGTGCCAGCCGCGGCATCGGTGAAGCCATCGCCAAATTGCTGGCCCAGCAAGGGGCCCACGTGATTGTTTCGAGCCGCAAGCTCGAAGGCTGCCAGCCAGTGGCCGATGCGATCATCGCCGAGGGTGGCAAGGCCACGGCGATCGCCTGCCATATCGGCGAAATGGAGCAGATCATCCAGACCTTTGCACGCATCCGCACCGACTTTGGCCGCCTCGACATTCTGGTCAACAACGCGGCGACCAACCCGCAGTTCTGCAACGTGCTGGACACCGACCTCAGTGCCTTTCAGAAAACCGTGGACGTGAACATTCGCGGTTACTTTTTTATGTCTGTAGAGGCCGGCAAGCTGATGCGCGAACACGGCGGCGGCAGCATCATTAACGTAGCCTCGATCAATGGTGTCTCGCCCGGCGTGTTCCAGGGCGTGTACTCCATAACCAAGGCCGCAGTGATCAACATGACCAAAGTGTTTGCCAAGGAATGCGCAGGCTTTGGCATCCGCTGCAATGCCCTGCTGCCGGGCCTGACCGACACCAAATTTGCCTCGGCGCTGGTCAGCAACGACGCCATTCTGAAAACTGCCTTGCAACAGATCCCACTCAAGCGCGTAGCGGCCCCCGCCGAAATGGCCGGGGCCGTGCTGTACCTTGCCAGTGATGCGTCCAGCTAGACCACCGGCGTTTCGCTGAATGTGGATGGTGGCTTTTTGTCCTGAGCCGGGCATCCTGCAAAATTTGAAACAACACCCATTTCTGTGGGAGCGAGCTTGCTCGCTCCCACAGGGGATTTGTGACATTCGCAACACGTTACCCCATCAAGTCTTAGTCGTTCTCCAGCGTGAAAACAGGCTGCTGTAACCACTCCTGGCTGTTTGCAGCAACAGCCCGCGCACCTCCGTGAGAGCCGACACCACGCCTTTGGCAGCCCCCACCCAAGCCCTGGCGCGAGCACTTTGCAGCTCAATGGACGACCCCGTAGCAAACGCGGCAATTGCCTCAATCCCGACGCCAGCCCAGTAAGCCCACGTCTGATTGAACATCCTGCTCAGCCCTCCATGAAGCGTGTTTTTAACTTGCGGTATCTGCAGCGTACCAACGTGACGATCGAACTGCGCAGTTTGATGGCCCGAACGAATCCACGTTCCGGCAGCGGCATCGTAAGCCTCGATGGCGGGCGCCAGATTTGGCGCCAGCAGGCCCGGAACAAACTGGCCATAAACCGCAGCAGGTACCGTAGCCAGGCCATAGGCACCTGCTGCCATCAATGTGCGCGGGACTCTGGACATCACCGGTGTCTGGCCCCAGGACACACTGTCGCCAAAACCGCTCATGGCCTGCTGCAGGATTTCACGGCTGAAGGCGCGTACATGCCCTGCCAGCCGCATGCGGGCCACCGGGTCCCAAACTTCATCCGAACCGCCCCCCTCGCTGACACCTCGCATTTCAAATCCCCGGTGTGCAACGTTTGCGGCAAAAAAGCCGATAAAAGGGCTCCAGCGGCTGACATGGGCGAACAGTCCGCTGCTCATATGCATCACGGTCAAGGCATCAAGGAACGCCACCATCCCTCTAAGGGCATGGTTAAGCCCGCGAGCAGGCTGGCGACCTTCAAACAGGGCAAGATCGACCCCAACCCCGATGGCATTGCTGATCCAGGTAGCCAGGCCATCACGAATTGCCGCAGCACTGGAGGCCTGCAAACGCGATCGAACCAGCCTCGACACCCCTGTGGCGACCGTTTTGAACACGGTGAACATGCCAGTGTCCGCAACCAGCTCGGTACTCTGCAAACCCTGCCCGTCAACCCGGCTGACGGGGTTGCCGCGCGCCATGGCGTACAGGTTCAGACCGTCGATATCATCCCCCGGATCGGCGCTGATCCAGCGGGCAAGCCAAGGTGCGTAATAACGGTAGCCGTAGTAGTAGAGACCGCTGGCATCACGCTCCTTGCCCGAGTAGCGAACAAACTTGTAACTGCCCTCAATGGCATTTTTGGCCGCCCACCAGGCCGTGGCGCCATAGGGGTAATAGCTTTCCTGGCTGAGCAGCCGCGCAGCGCCATCCAGCTCCAGGGTACTACTGCCCAAAGCATCGCACAGGCTCAAGCGCAGCTGTTCATTGTCGATGCTGTCAGGGCGGCCCTGCTCCCACTGCATGATGCGCGCACTGCTGAGCCCCCCGGTCACCGTCAGCACATTCAGCCTCTCGCCCGTGGCACTGTTGCGACGGATTTCGAGTCCGGGCAAGTAATACACCTCCTCTAGCCGGGTCAGGCGATGCCCGCTCGCTTGTTTGACTTTAAGCGCCCGGCCCCCACCGGCATCGTAGGCATAGACTTCATCATCGTTGACACCCTCTGCACGCGTGACCTGCGTCACCCGCTGCAATTGATTGCGCAGAGTCCAGCTCAGCACTTGCCCGGGCTCGAGCATCTTCTGGTTGCCATTGGCATCGAAGCCGCTGCCCTGCCCGGTGTTTGCGTCTAGCACGTGATTGCTGCGATTCGACACACTGATCTGCCGGGTATACCCCGAACCGTGACTGGGCAGGTGTTGCAGGCGAACAAGGTTACCGCCTGCATCGTAGGTAAAGGTCTGACGGTAATTTCTCAAGCGCTGTGCACTGGCACTGGCAAACCCGGCAGCAGCGGGCAATTGCGGCCCGCGACCATTGCCAGAGTTTTCCCGCCCGCTGGCTTCGATCAACTGGTAGAGCGAGTCGTAGGCATAGATGCTTATCGCTTCGAGCCGGGCGTTGTCGGACCACTGCACCGGCTGTGCGGTATCGCGCAAACTCAGCACATTGCCGACCCGGTCGTAGGCATAAGTCTGGTCCTGCAGGGGCTGCTCCGGTTTGCCGCTGCGCCAGGTCGTTCGTTGCAACAGACGATCATCCAGCGGGCTGTAGGTCAGAACACTCACCACTCCGTTGCCCGCACGCTCGACTTGCAGCTGGCCACTTGCGCTGTAGGATCTTTGCTGCACCACACTGTACTCACGACCGCTGCCAAGCTTTACCTGCACCGAGGCCAACAAGCCATCCACGTCATGGCGCATGCGCTGTTGATTGCCCCGGGCATCAAACAGCTCAATCAACTGCCCCGTAGCATCATGGCGCCATTGCGTGCGCCAGTTTTCGGCCTCAAGGTGCGGCTCACGCTGTTCAGGCTGCGCGGGCCAGTCAGGGGAGTGGGCGGCGTCCTGCACGAAGCGTCGGGACTGGTTCGTCACCTGCCCCAGCAGATCATAGCCCTCGAACCACAGCGTCCCTGCCGGGTCGTCATGGCGGATCAGGCAGCCGCAGCGGTTGTGCCGTGCGTGCTGCGGGCTGTTGTCGGCATAAGTCAGGCGCTCAACGCAACGGGCTCGCTGTGCATCGGCACTGTGCTCGTGTACGGCACTCAGGCGCCCGTGGCGGTCGTAGTCACAGGTGTGCCGGGTGCCGCGGGCATCCCAGCAAAAGCGCAGTTGTGCCGCGGCCCCGCACAGGCTTATTCGCACACCACGGTCGACGTTGTCGCTATGCAACAAGCGTCCTGACAATGAGTGACGATTGCGTTGGTTGGGCACAACGGGCTCGGCTTGTGGACGTAGTGCCGCCAGGCGCGGGTCCCACTGCTCGGTCAAAAACCCGCTGGGGCCAAACACCTGGCGGCTGATTCGCGCTTCAGGTTCCTGCGCCGCAGTGCGCCGATGATAGGCCACCGCACAGATGGCAAGCCCGCGTGGGTCATAAGCGGTTAGCGAGGGGGTATGGCGATGCAAGGCTTGGGACATAAATCGGCTTCCTGAACTGCACAATGATTAAAAAGTGTAGTGATCAGGTCCCTCGCTTCACTGACCAGACCGGACACGTTTTGTATCTGGATAAGTTCAGTTACAACATAACCAGCCGTTTCAGATGCCTGCCGGTTCCTCCTCCTTACAGCGCGCGGCCTGATGACGTGCATTCACCGCTATCAGGCAGCGCTCGGCCTCCTGCACCATCTCGTCGATCAGACTCTGGCAGCTTTTCAGTTCACCTATCGCGGCGGCCACCTGCCCGCTCGACAAAATCCCCTCATCCGGCACGCCATCCACCATCGAGCGCTGCAACAGCACCGGCTGATTCGCCGCCATCACCGTCTGCGAAAGCGCACCCGGGTCTTCTTTCACCGACTTGGCAAATACACCGAGCATATGCCCAAGGCTCATGCCGGTCTGTTGCTTCCAGTGCCAGGCGCTGCCCAGGGCAATGCGCAGGCGGCCAAAGGCGCCGGCTTTTTCCAGGCGATTGATAAAAGCGTTTTCGATCATGCGGTGGCGCATGCCATCCACTGCGGTGGTCACGCGAATCTGCTGCGGGTCGGTGACTTTCACATAACGTTCCAGGGTCGCCAGTGGGGTCGGTGATTCCTGGGTCATCAAAAACCGCGTGCCCATGGCAACCCCGGCCGCCCCGGTGGCCAGCGCCCCGGCCAGCCCGCGCCCGGTGGAGTAACCCCCGGCAGCAATCACCGGCACCCGCACTGCCTCCAGCACCTGCGGGAGCAAAATGGTGCTCGGCACGCCACCGGTGTGTCCGCCGCCCTCGCCGCCCTGCACGGTAATCATGTCGGCGCCCAGTTCCACGGCCTTGAGCGCGTGTTTAAGCGCGCCCACGGTGGGAATGCACAACACCCCGGCTTGCTTGAAACGCTCAATGGTCTGACGGTCCGGGCCGCGACCATAACTGACGGCTCGCAGGCGGTACTTGATGGCCAGGTCCACGCACTGCGCAGCGTTTTCCTGGAACATGTGAAAATTGAGGCCGAAATTGCTGCCACCCGTGGCCTCGATCACCCGCTGGATTTGTGCCTCCAGCTGATCCGCCGCAATGGTCGCCCCGGCCAGAAATCCGAAAGCCCCGGCGCGGGTGCTGGCGATCACCAGATTGGCATCCGCCACCCAGCCCATCGCGGTTTGCACAATGGGGTAGCGACAGCCCAGGGCATCGGTCAACGCCGTTTGCAGATAGTCACTCATCGACGCTCTCCCGCAGCCGTCTTGTTGGCTTCAATCATGGCCTTGGCGTCATAGCCGCCCAGCTTGTCGCCGGAGAGCAATTCGTTATGGCTATGGGCGAAGTGATGCCAGGCAAACACCGCGTCCATCGCCGTGCGCTTGCCCTGCAAGTCCTCGACGTGATTGATCGCCTGCTTGGTCAGGGCCAGGCCCATGCGCGGCTGTTTGGCGATGGCCGCCGCCAGCGCATAGGTGCCAGCCTCCAGTGCGTCGCGGGCAAACAGCCGATTGACCATACCCATCTGGTAGGCGCGCTCGGCGCTCATGCGATCGCCGGTAAACAGAAATTCCTTGGCAATGCGCGGGTTCAATTCATAGGGATGGGCAAAATACTCCACCCCCGGAATGCCCATGCGCACCACCGGATCCTGAAAAAACGCATCGTCACTGGCCACGATCAAGTCACACACCCAGGCCAGCATCAACCCGCCGGCAATGCACGCGCCCTGCACCATGGCAATGGTCGGCTTGGGCAGTTCGCGCCAGCGCCGGCACATGCCCAGGTACACCTCCTGCTCGCGGGCATAGAGGTACTCGCCGCCCGGCTTGTTGGTGTGATCCCACCACAGGCTGGCACGATCGAACTGCTTGTTGATATCACGCCCCGGCGTGCCGATATCGTGCCCCGCCGAAAAATGCTTGCCATTGCCGCGCAGCACAATGACCTTCACTGCGTCGTCATTGACGGCACGGCGAAAGGCATCGTCCAGGGCGTAGGTCATCTGCGAGTTCTGCGCGTTATTGACGGTCGGCCGGTTCATCGTCAGCGTGGCAATCCCGTCCGCCACCCCGTAGAGCACCGGCTCCTCGGTCTCATACACAGCGGTATCAGCCCGCTGCACAAATTCGCTGTCGCTGCTCATGTGAACTCCTGGCCTTCAGGCCTGACGAATGCCGGGCGGGTTGCCCTTGAGCGCAGAGGCGCGATAGTCATGGGGATCGAGGCGACGGATCAGCGCCAGTTGCTCCGGCGTCGGCGCTACGGTCTGCTTGAGGTCGGCGGCCTTGAGCAGCGGGAAGCCGGTTTTTTCCTGCACCTCTTCAAAGCTCACGCCAGGGTGCAGGGAACGCACCTGCACGGCCCGGTCCGGCCCGCCGAAGTCCATCACACACAGGTCGGTGACGATCAGGCGGATGTCCATCAGGTCGCGGCGCATGCCTTCTTCCCAGCGCTCGGGTTTGAAGCCGACACCCGAAACCATGTCCACTTCCCCCGCGACAAACGCCCGGGTGTTATGCGACGGCACGAAAAACGAGTTGATATGGTTGATGCTGTTGCCCGGCAAGCCGCGCACCCCGAGCATCGCCACTTTCGGCTTTTGATAGTCGCCGATGCACGACAGGTTGGTCTGGCCCCAGCGATCGATCTGGGTCGGGCCGATCATCGCGTGGCGACGCCCGCCCCACACGCACTCGAACACCCGCTCGAACGACAGGTAGCCTGAATAACGCGGCACATAGTCGCCGCGCGGCCCCAGCGGCACCGGTTCTTCCACCAGAAACGCTTCGCTGTCGGTCATCAGCAGTTCCGGGCTATGGGTCAGCTTGGCCAGACTCGCGCCCAGACGCGGGATCACGCCCAGGCCCGAAGCAATCACTTCGCCGTTGCCGCGCCAGGCTTCACAGGCGGCGACGATCAATAATTCAGCCAGGGTAAATTCGCTAGTAGCAGTCATGTCCACACTCCTTAAAACACGGGCAGCGGCAAAGCGCTGAGTCGATCGGCACCGCCATTGCTGGCCTGGTAGGCGCTTTCGCCCGGGGTCACAAACTCGGCCACATAACTGTCCCAGCCGCCTTCTTCGGCAGCGCTGGCGCTGTAGCGTTTCAAATGGCTCAGGTCCCAGCCGTAGTCGGACGGGCACGAAGTCGGGTGCGCGCCAAACGGTGCATGCACCACGCCGCTGACCAGATAACGCTCAAAGGTGTTGAAACGGGCCTGGGCGGCATCCAGGTTCAAGCGCTCCTCAATGCGCTCACACGACACAAAGCACTGTTTCGCGGCACGGGCATACAAATGATCGAAATACGGATCAGGCCCGGTAACCAGGGTATTGCCCAGACGGTCGGCAACGTTGACATGCAAGAAGGCAATGTCCAGATTCAGCGCCGGCATGGCCAGCAACACCTCGCCATCGGCATAGGGTGACTGCACCTGCTTGATTTCGGGGTTCAGGCGGCTGACATCGGTGGCCAGACCACAACGCGTCGGCAAGAACGGCAGGCGCATGCCGGCGGCCCGCAGGCCCCATTGCAGCATGCCTTCGTCCAGTTCCATCAGTTCCAGCTCACCGGCTTCGCGAGCCTTGCGAAAGTAGGCTTCCAATGGGATGGCATCGAGGGTGGCGAAGCCGAAAATCAGCTTTTTCACCTTGCCGGCAGCGCAAAGCATGCCGACCTCGGGGCCGCCGTAGGCGACCACGGTCAGGTCCTTGACGTCCGAGCGCAGGATCTCGCGCACGATCGCCATCGGCTTGCGCCGCGGGCCCCAGCCGCCGAAACCGATGGTCATGCCGTCGCGCAACTGGCCGACCACATCGGCCGCTGTCATTTGCTTGTTCATGTGTTGCTCCTTACTGCTGCTGGCCGACGGAAAAATCGTGGCCCCACAGGCTTACCCGGGTGAATTCAAAAGCGCTGTGGTCCTGCCAATCCACCAGCAGGCCGCCATAGCCGTACTCCAGGTCGAAACCTGAAGGGGTTTTCATATAAAACGAGGTCATGTGATCGTTCAGATGCTGGCCGAGGGTGGCCGACAACGGCACATCGTGGGCGATGCGGCGGTCGTGGGCGCGGCCCACTTCGGTCATCGACTCGACTTCGACCATCACATGCACGCAGCCGGACGGCACCGGGTACTCGGCTAGGGCCAGGCTGTGGTGACGGCTGTTTTTGCAATGCAGAAAGTGGATGCGGATCGGTGGTGCCGAAGGGTCGGGGCGGAAGTTGAAAATATCCGACAGCTCGAAGCCGAGCACTTCCTTGGCAAACGCCAGGGTGGCATCAAAGTTCGGCGCAGGCAGCACGGTGTGGCCCAGGCCCATATCGCCGGTAACAAACCCCGGCACCCCTTGCGGTGAGACAAACGGCTGGCAATCGGAGCGATGGCCCCAGCTCAACTCGTGGCGATTGCCCGAAGGGTCGGTGACGTGCAGCAGTGCTTGCACACCACGCTGATCGCACTGTTCGGCGGTGCCCAGGCGCCAGTTGACGTCGGCCTGGTCCAGCACTTCGATGGCGGCGTTGAAAGCCTTTTCGCCGGCCAGCTCCCAACCGGAAGCCAGATACCGCGACTCACCGCCCGGCACGACAAGCATGCGATATGGACGCTCGTCCATCTTCACATACAAGCCGCCGGCGGGTGCTTCGCTGACCATCATCCCGAGCACGTCTTCGGCGTAACGCTGCCATTGAACGGGATCTGCAGACTCTGCAACGAAGTAGCTCAAACCACGAATGTCGATCATGTGCCTGCTCCTCAATGCCTTGTATTTATTGGCTTGGGGCAGTATGGGAAGGAAGGGGGCGCAGCTCATCGTCCGTTGAGACTAAAGCGGCCCCGTGCTTTTGCAGACGCCGGGATACCTGTAGTCACTGAGGAGCGAAGCGAGGCTGCGATCGGCAGCGCAGCGGCCGTAAACCCATTCAATCCGGTCGTTCAGGTACATCGCAACCCCCGGGCTTGCGATCGCTACGCGCTCGATCGCAGCCTCGCTTCGCTCCTCAGCGACTACAGAGCCGTGAACCGTTACATGTAGAGAATCACCAGCTCATTGATCACCGACGGCCGCTCGCTGCCCACGACATGGGTGTTGAGTTCAAGGGTCAGTTGAGTACCGCTCTTGACCCGCTCTACCCGCTTGACCCGCGCCCGGGCATGAATGGTCGAGCCCGCCGGCACCGGTGCCGGAAAGCGCAGGCGATCCGAGCCATAGTTGACCATATTGGTGAACCCGGTGATCTCGTAACCCAGATTGAGCTTCATCCGCGATTGCAGGATCTGCACCAGCGCACCGTGAGCGATGGTGCCGCCAAACGGGCTTTGTTTGCGCGCACGCTCCGGGTCGGTGTGGATCCAGTAATCATCCCCGGACAACTGGGCAAAGCTGTCAATCAGGCCCTGATCGACCACCACCTGGTTGCTCCACGGGCTGAACTCGTCGCTGACCAGCGCCTGCAATGCCGCGTCATCATCCAGGGCAATCTGGCGCACGGGCGCAACAATGTCGCCAGCCGGTTGCTCAACCGTATGCAGCACTTTAAGACGGTCGGCATTCTTGTCCAGCCCGGTAAAGCGCAGCAGCCGGTTGCCCTTGGCATCAACCTCGGCAAACACCGGTTGCAGGCGCATGCCAACTTTCACTTCAGACTCGTCCAGGCCCACCAGGTTGGTGTTGATGCGCACTCCCTGATCCAGCTCCACCACTGCCAGTATTTGTGGCATTTCATCGGCAAAATCCGGCAGGGTCGGGATGCGCGTCACGGTGAAGCTGTACAGCGTCGCCCCGCCGCTGACTTCACGCCAGGTCAGTGCATGGGTAAAACACGCCGGGCAGTGCCGGCGCGGGTAAAACACCCAGTGGCTGCACCGTTCACATTGCTGAATCAGCAGGCGCTCGGCCTTCAAGCCTTCCCAGAACGGTGCAGAAATCTCGGTCGGAACCGGCATTGGTTTGTTGTTCGACATTGGATTTAAGCTCCCTGAAGTATCAATGCGCCCTGCTCACTCATCACCCCACCGGTGCCTGAGACATACACCGTGTCGCAGCGCTTGAGCTGACGCTCGCCCGCTTCGCCGGCAATTTGCGTCACCGCCTCGATCACCTGGCTCATGCCCCCCGCCGCACCGGCCTGGCCAAAGCTGAGCTGGCCGCCGTGGGTGTTCATCGGGAAATCGCCGCGCCAGGTCAGGTCGTGTTCACGCACAAAACTCATGCCTTCGCCCTTGGCGCAAAACCCGGCGTCTTCCAGGGTCAGCAAGGCGGTGATGGTGTAGCAGTCGTAAATCTGTGCCGCGTCGACATCGGCAGGCTTGAGCCCGGCCATTGCGAATGCTCGTTGCGAGGCAGGCCCGATAGGCGTGTGCAGCATGTCCTGGGCATAGGACGGAGACTTGAACGCCAGATGCTCGCCGAAACCGGTGATCCACGACGGCCGCTTGCGCGCCCGTGCTGCCACCTCTTTGGAGGCAATAATCATCGCGGCGCCGCCGGCTACCGGCATGACGATTTCCAGCACATGCAGCGGGTCAGCGACTTTTTTACTGGCCAGCACTTGCTCGATGGTCAGCGGCTGACCGTAAAACATCGCTTCGGGGTTGTACTGCGCATTGGTGCGCTGATCGACCGCGATTTTTGCCAGTGCCCGCGGGTCATAACCATATTGCGCGGCATAGCGCTGGGCGATCATCGCGTAGCCGGTGTTCTGGCCCATATGCCCGTACGGCAAGTCGAACTCGGCTTCGGGTGCACCGAATGCCGTGCTATGGCCGCCAAAGCGCATGGCGCGGGCCATCCAGCTGGCGTCTTCATCCGGGCCCATGGGCGCCATGCGCGCAGGCAGCACACACAACACCGCCTGGCATAAACCCAGTTCGATGGCGGCAGCCGCGCGCCAGACCATACCTACCGAGGTGCAGCCACCAAGGTCGACTACTTCGGCAAAATTCAGGCGCAAGCCCAGGTACTCGGCGGCCATCGCCGGGACGAACACTGAGGCTTCATGAAAATGCGGGCCGTTGATCACCAGCCCGTCGAGATCCGATGCCTGCAAGCCGGCATCCTGTAAAGCCCGGGCCGCCAGGTCAGCCACTTGCTCCAGGTGGAACATGCGCGGGGCCGTGGCGTATTTCTCCGGTTTGTACTGAGCGCTGCCAACAATGGCGGCATGACCTTTAAGACCCATGGTTTTCTCTCTTTAGTCAGTTCATCCAGCTTTGTAGTCGCTGCCCAAGGCTGCGATGAGGACCTGAGGGCCTTCAAGGAAACGGGTTGCTACGCAACCCTTCGCAGCCTGCGGCAGCGACTACAGGGGCGTTTTTTAGAAGGTGTATTTCATCGAGAACGTGGCGTAATCACGGTCTGCCAGCGGGCGGTAGATCGGGTCCGGCGAGCCGAGGTAGCCGATGTACTTGAGCGACACTTCCAGGTTGCTCAGGTATTTGAAGGTGGTACCCGCGCTCAGGCGGCGGTCCCCTGCCACACCGGCAATGGTTCCTGACATCGGCGCCGCACCGCTGAACACGTTGGAAAAGGTGAACGGCACTTCCAGGTCCCAGCCCTGGAACACGCCCGGGTAACTGAACGAGGCACCCACGGTGTACGCGCTTGCCGAGCGGGTGCGCCAGGCGGTGGCGGTCTTGTAGGTGTATTGATCCGACGGTTGCACGGACGGCACCAGCGACGGCAACAGGCCCACGCCTTCAAGGTTTGGCGCGGCCGAGGTTTCGTCGGCGTGATCGGCACGCACGGTGACAAATTCACCGGTCAGGGTGGTCTGGCTGGCCCACGGGCGGTCCCCCAGGATGCGCATGGCCGACAACTGGAACTGCTGGCCCTTACCCTTGGCTGGCACCGGGCCAAGACCGGTGTTGACCATCACCGGAGCTCCGTCGCGGTACGACCATTCCGCCCCGAGCTGGTACTCACCAATCTTGGTGGTGGCACTGATACCCGTCAGCTTGATGTCTTCAAAATATTTGACCCGGTAGCCGTTGGCCTTGTAAGCCAGGCCACCGGGGCCTGCCGGTATCGGGTCCCAGCCGACCAGTGCAGTGGCCGGGTTTTTGTCGTGGTACACCACATGGAACAGCGACAGTTCAAGGTCGGTGATCGGCCGGTAGCGCACCTGCGCGCCCCACTGACCGCTGTCGCGCGGCTCATCGGTACCCAGGTAAGGCACCTTGTTGGCGCCCATGTACAAAAACTCGCGGCCCGGGCCAATCACGTCGGAAGTCGACAGGAAGCTGCCCACCGGCGGCAATTCAGTGCCCTTCCACTCGTACTGGACATAACCGCCCAGGGTGAATTGCGGGTTGATGCGGTAAGACGCCGAGAACTGCCCCACTGGCAACAACACTTCTTTGACTTCAACCCCCGGCTGCGCCGCCTTGACCGCATCGGACGGGTTCTGCACGCCGTTGACGCCAGGGTAGTAAAGGCTCTCGCCCCATGACTCGATATGCCGGCCCGCTTTTACGTCGAGCATGGTGTCGTTTTCAAAGCGCCAGCCGCCGAACACATAAGCGTCGAGCAGGCGCGTGCGGCCACCGCTGTAGTAGCGGGTGTCACTGGTGAACTCGTCGTTGTCACCGTACTTGTTGACGGTGGCCGGGGAGTCGTTGTCGTTTTTACGGTGGTACACGTCGTCGTAAAAGGTACTGGCACGCACCACTGCGCCGTAGTTGTCCTTGCGCAGGATCATCTCGCCCAGCGCACCCACCCGGTTGGTGGTGAGGCTGTGCTGATCAAAGTTGCGGTTCGGGTCATCGGCGTTGATCCCCATCAACCGGTCGCTGGGTTTGCCCAGGCGCGTGCCAATGCCGTAGCTGGTGGTGACCGACCAGTCAATCGTGGTGCCGTCATCGAACTCGATGGTGTCCCCTGCCCACAGCGGGCTGCAGACCAGCGCCACGGCAACGGCCAGGCCACTGGCCTGGAAGTTGTGCGGGCGCTGCCCTGAACATTTATTGTTATTTTTATTGATCACTCTGCCTCTCCTGGTTAGCGACTCGGTGGCCGCTTCGATGGGTTCAAGCGTCATTGCGTTGTGCTCAAAACAACTCAAGCGGGTCGAACTTCACGACTCCTGTCGGGGCCAGTCGATAACGATGTAGCCCTCCTTGCTCCTCACGAACGAGCGCCCCCTCGGCCATGAGGTAGTTGGCGTGCGCCAATGTCTCCCCAAGCGCCATCAGCTCGTCGAAACGGCCTGACAGCTTTTTAAACAGCACCGCCATCATCTCCAGCCCGGTGCGTGGTTGTTCGCAAGCCGCGAGCAACTGCTGCAAGTGATTGCGATGGTGGTCACGCAGTTGATCAAGGCGCAGATGCAAATTGAAAAACGGCCGCTCATGGGCCGGCAGCACCAGTACGTCGTCGGGGATCGTGCGCAACCGTTCAATCGAGTCGAGCCAGTCGCGCAACGGGTTGGCCTGGGGTTCGCTGACATACACGGCAATCGTCGAGGTGATACGTGGCAACACCTGATCACCGGAAATCAGCAAGCCATCGTCCGGCGCAAACAGGCACGCGTGTTCCGGCGAATGACCGTTGCCCGTGACCACCTGCCAGCGGCGTGCACCGATGGTCAACTGGCTGCCGTGCTCAAGGCGGATAAACCCCGCCACCAACTGCGGGCGAAAGTGTTCGCCCTGGATCAACGGCAGCAGCGACGTCGCGCGCTCGGCACTGAAACCGGCCTTTTGATAAAAATCCAGGAATGCCCAGTCCGGCTCCGCCGCCCGTGGCGGGCCATGGTGCAACGCTTCAAACTCGCCATGGGTCATCAGCACCGGGCAGCGAAAGCGCTCGGCCAGCCAGCCCACCACACCGGTGTGGTCGCTATGAAAATGAGTGCAAATGATCGCCTTGAGTGGCAAGCCTGCCATGGCATCGACAAACACTTGCTCCCACACGGCGCGGCATTGCTCGCTGTTCAGCCCGGTGTCCACCGCCACCCAGCCGTCACCGTGACGCAGCAGATACAGGTTGATGTGATCGAGGCCGAACGGCAGCGGCATGCGCAGCCATAACACGCCCTCGGCGACTTCCTGCACCTGGCCGCTGGCCGGGGCCTGTGGCCAGGGATAGCGCAGACCGTCACGCCATTGATGACCTTGCGCGTCGAGTTCAGTCATGGTGCTGGCCTGCAAAAGGCAACAGGCCGGCGCGGGCCAGCACTTGCAGCGAATAAGGCTGGTAGGTGCGGGTACTTTCATCGCGCACGAACAACGGGTCGCTGAAAAACTGTGGCGCGTAGCCCTGGCGCTGCAGGTCGACCTTGCGCAGCTTGAAGGTGCTGGTCAGGTCTGCCGCCTCTGTTACCCGCACAAACATCGGCGCGGCATATCGTGGCAAACGCGCATGGGTCAGTTCATAAAAGGCCTGCGGCTCGAAGATATGCCCGGGCTGCATCAAAATCGCCGCCATACCGGCACGCCCTTCGTGTTCGGGTACCTGCACGCCGTACACATTGATCAACTCAAGCCCTGGCATATCACTCAGGGTATCGGCTACTTCCAGGGTCGAGACGTTCTCGCTTTTCCAGCGGAAGGTGTCGCCGATACGGTCGACAAAATAGAAATAGCCGTCGTCGTCGTAACGCAGCAGATCGCCCGAACTCCAGTAGGCATCGCCACTCTGAAACACGTTGCGGCGGATCTTGCTCTCGCTGGCCGCAGCGCTGGTGTACCCCTCGAAACGCCCACCGCCGATCTGCGGGTGATCCACGATAAAGCCCATTGCCTCACCGATTTCCCCCGGCAGGCAGAGCTGGTAAAAACCGTTTTCGTCCCGTGGATGGCTGTCGCTCTCGACGTCATAACGCACCAGGCGCAGATTGGTGCGGCTCCAGTCCGGTACGCGGCCACAGGAGCCCACATAGTTGTCGACATTGATCAGATTGGCGTTGGCCTCGGTGGCGCCCCAGCCCTCGAACACCTGGATCGGGCCAAAACGTTCCAGCCAGCGCTGCCACGACTCGGGCGTGAGCCCGGCGCCGAGCATATGGCGCAGGCTGTGCTGGCGTTCACCCGCGACCACCGGCTGGTTGAGCAGGTAGCGGCAGATCTCGCCGATGTACTGGAACACAGTAATGCGGTTGCGGCGCACATCCGGCCAGAACTCGCGCACGCTGAACTTGCGCCGCAGCACAATGCTCGCACCTGCACGCAGGGCCGTGGACGTCACCGAAGTGGCCGCCGCGCCGTGGTACAGCGGCAGGCAGCAGTAAAATACGTCTTCACAGGTGGCCCCCAAGGTGACTTCCATCACGTCACCCGAGGACAGCCAGCGCATATGGCTATAGCGTGCTGCTTTTGGCAGGCCGGTGGTGCCCGAAGTGAATATCAGCAGCGTGGTGGTTTCGGCCGTAATCGCCGCCCGCACGTCACGGGCGAAAACTGTGGCCGGGGCAGCAGCAACCTGCTGGTCAAAGTCGATATCGACAAAGGCCGGCAGCTCACCGTCAAAAGGGTTCAGCGCATCCTGGACCAGCCACAGCGGCACATCCGGCAAACCTGCCGTGCCCAGCAGATTGGCCAGGCATTCTTCGCCCACCACCACCGCCTTGGCCGCCGTGGACTGCAAGGCATGCACCAGTGGCTTGCCACTGACCTGGGTGTTGATAAACGCTACCACCACCCCGAGTTTGACCAGCCCGAACCAGCTGTAGAAAAACTGCGGACGGTTCTCCATGGCAATCGCGCACACATCACCGGGGCGCAGCCCCTTGGCGTAAAACACATGGGCCATGCGATTGGCTTGAGCCTCCACGGCGGCGTAGGTGAAATGCTCCTCGCCGTCGATCAGAAAAGGCCGATCCGGGAATGTCCGGGCCTGCGCTTCAAGGCGGTCAGCCAAGGTATAGAGGTCCGCAGGTTTGATCTGACCACTGGCCGCCGAGCGCAAGTCCAGCAGCGCCTGAGTCTGTTCACGGGGCACGGGCTGTTGTTTGGCCGCCGTCAGGGGGCTGATGCGGGACATGTCGTTCATTGCGCCACCGCCTCGGCCAACGGGTAATCGCTGTAGCCTTCGGGGCCGGGGGAGTACAGGGTCTTGCGATCGAAGCGGGCCAGCGGCAAACCCTTGCGCAAGCGCTCGACCAGATCCGGGTTGGCTATGAAGTGCCGGGCAAACGACACCGCATCGCCCTGTCCTGCCTGCAGCGCCGCTTGTGCCGTTTCACCGTCAAAACCGTCATTGAGGATCAGGCCGTTGCTGCAATGGCGCTGGGCCAGGGCAAAGGCATCCAGCTCAGCCAGGGGCGAACGCATGATGTGAACGTAAGCCAGGCCCATCGGCTCGGCGGCCTTGCACAAGGCAACTGCAGTGGCCAGCGGGTCTTCGTCATCGATATCGTTGAACGGGTTGCCCGGGCACAGGCGCAAGGCGACGCGCCCGGCACCAATGGCCGAAGCCATCGCCGCCAGCACCTGCTGCGGGAAACGCACGCGGTTTTCGACGCTGCCACCGTACTGGTCTTCACGCCGGTTGCTGCCCGATGCCATAAATTGCATCGGCAGATAACCGCTGGTGCAGTGCAGTTCTACCCCGTCAAAACCGGCCTCGCGGGCATTCAGTGCGGCCTGGCGGTAATCTTCGATGACCTGTTCGATATCGCGCTGCGACAAGGCCTGTGGCTCGTCGGTGTCAACCATCCCGGCAGTGTCGGTAAACAGTTGGGTGCGCGCACGCAAGGCCGACGGTGCTACCGTGGCGGCGCCTGCCGGTTTGTTGTGAGCACTGGCTGCACGGCCCACATGCATCAGTTGCAGCACAATCAGGCCGCCCTCGGCATGTACTGCATCGGTCACGGCTTTCCAGGCGGTAATTTGCTCAGCGCTGTAAATCGCCGGGGTACGGCAGTAGCCCAGGCCACTGGCCGAGGGCGCCGTGCCTTCGGCGACAATCAGTCCGGCCGAAGCGCGCTGACGGTAATACTCGACCATCTCGGCCGTCGGCACCCCGTGCTGATCAGCGCGGCTGCGGGTCATGGGTGCCATGACGATACGGTTGGCCAGTTCAAGCTCACCCAGGCGCACGGGTTCAAACAGAATGCTCATAGTATTTCCTCAGCGCACGCGGATTTTCGGTGCGCCAGCCCCACGGCGCAGGGTGGCAAGAAAGTGCTCGAGCGGTGCCGCTGTCGCCACTTGCGGCAGTTGCTCCTTGTCCGGGCGGCTGGCCCAGAACTCGGTCCACGACGGGAACAGATCGTGGAACGTACCGGCGTAGGGTTCGCGCCCCGGCCAGCGCATTTTTTGCGTGCCGATCGGCGGTTTGTTGAGGTCACTGGCGTACCAGTAGCACGGCAGGCGACGGCGGAAATACCAGCGCCCCTGCATGCGCTCGTAGTCATCCCAATAGAGCATTTGCATGGTCACCCACTCGGGGCCGGTCTCGTGCTCGTTCTTGGAATACACCACGCCCACGGCATGGTCCGGGTCGGTGAACTCGATCAGGTGCTGGCCCAGGTGATGGGAGGTGCCGTGAAACTGGTCGCGCAACGTGTCGTCGACCCAGGCCTTGAGGTGCGCTCGCCCGGTTTTTTCGCGGCCTACGCGAATGTCTTCGGCAAACAGATTGACGTGGGCATCGAGGTCACGCATGTCCAGCGACAACGAATATTTACCAGCCAACTGGCGGATCTCTTCAATCGACTCCAGTCGATCGAGACGGGCTAGCAAGGCGTTCTGTTCCATAAAAGGGTCCTTATTCCAGTACCGTATACAGCTCGCTGCTGCGCCCGCCATCGACCGGCAGGCAAGCACCGGTGATGTATGAAGCTTCATCGCTGGCCAGGAACAGAATGGCGTTGGCCACTTCCACCGGCTGGCCGACGCGTTTGAGCGGGATCAGTTTTTCGGTATTGGTGCGAGTCTTGTCATCGGTGAGCATGCCCGCCGTGGCCGGGGTCTCGACCACACCCGGGCTGACCACGTTGCAACGGATGTTGTGGCTGGCACCTTCACTGGCCGCAGCACGGCTGAAGTTGATCACCGCCGCTTTGGCGGCCGAGTAACCGGCCATCCACGGCGTACCGAACTGCCCGCAGATCGACGCCAGGTTGATGATCGAGCCGCTGCCCTGGGCGCGCATCAGGCCCATGGCTGTGCGCGTGCCCCAAAAGGTGCCGTCCACGGTGGTGGCAAAGTTGGAATGCCAGTCAGCGGTCGAGGTGCTGTCAATCGCGCCCCAGCTGTAGGCCATGGCGTTGTTGACCAGAATGTCCAGGCGGCCGTGGCGCTGTGCCGTCTCGCTGATGGCGCCGACATAGGCGGCTTCATTGCTGACATCGGCCACCGCGCATTCGGCACGGCCGCCGCTGTCACGGATCTGTGCCGCGACGGCTTGCAGCGGCTCGATGCGTCGCCCGCACAACACCACCAGCGCGCCTTCTTCGGCAAAGCGCAACGCTGTGGCCGCGCCGATGCCTGAACCGGCACCGCTGATAAAGGCAATTTTGTCTTGTAAACGAGTCCCCATGATCTGCTCTCCCATTGCTGTGCGCGGCACTCAGATAAACGCCATGCCGCCGTTGACCGCTAGGTTCTGGCCGGTGATGAACGCTGCGTCATCGCTGGCCAGAAAGGCCGCGACGCGAGCGATTTCATCGGTTTCACCCATGCGGCCCAGGGGGATGGCCTTGAGCATGCTTTGCATCCAATCGTCCGGGATGTCAGCCATCATCGGCGTGTTGGTCGGGCCGGGAACGATGGTGTTGACGCGTATGCCGTTGCCTGCAAGTTCGCGCGCCATGCTGCGGGTCAGGCCCATCACCCCGGCCTTGGCCGCGCAGTAATGGCTCGGGCCTTCGCCGGTCAGTGCCGCGGTGCTGGAGATATTGATAATGACCCCGGGGGTGGCAGCGGCAAGCATCAGCTTCACCGCTTCACGACTACAGAAAAACGGCCCGGTGAGGTTGACCCCGATCACGCGTTGCCAGTGCTCGTCGGGGGTTTGTGCAAAGGCGTCGATGGAGCCGATGCCGGCGTTGTTGACCAGCACATCGAGGCTGCCGAAATGTGCATGCACGGCGGCCATCGCGGTGGCGACCGAGTCGCTGTCGGCGACATTGCAGGACACTGCCAGGGCCTTTTCGCCCAGCCCTTCAATGCTTTGGCGCGCGGCATCGAGGTTGATATCGGCGGCAACAACCCTGGCCCCCTGCTCGGCAAAGTGACGAACAATTGCCCGTCCCATGCCCTGGCCAGCACCGGTTACAAACGCCACTTTGTTCAGCAATTTCATCCTGTTCTCCCACTTGCCCGAAGTCGGCCCGCCGGTAAGCCCGGACGGTGTATGGGAGCAATGATTGACTGCGGCTAAAAGCTGAACATCGTCCGATGGGACTAAGCAGCTCCGGAGAGGATGACGACCGTCGCTGCTGACGAGCAGCCTCGTTCCTGCGGCTGCTGCAAAAACACTGCAACTGTGGGAGCGAGCCTGCTCGCGAAGGTCGTTCACGAGCAGGCTCTCTCCCACAACAGGGCTTGACCTGCAGCAGAGTATCTACAGCTTTCATCCCAAAGAGATCCTGTGCATGACCGGCTGGTCTAAATGGACGATGTTCCCCCATCCGGTTCGTGGAATAACTCATTCACTAGAACAAAAACCGGGAGACCCGTCGTGTCCATACCCTTGCGCCCCACCTGGCGAACCCATTACGCATTGGGCGTTTTGGCAGCCATTTATATCTTCAACTACATAGACCGGCTGCTGATGGCCATCCTGATCGAGCCGGTGAAGGCCGAGTTCGGCATTTCCGACACCGGTATCGGCCTGCTTTCAGGTGTGACTTTTGCCGTGTTCTACACCCTTTTCGGCTTTCCACTGGGGCGCCTTTCCGATCGGATCGGGCGCAAAAAAGTCATCGCCTTCAGCTGTATTGCCTGGAGCGTCATGACCATTTTCTGCGGCTTTGCCGCCAGCTTTACCATGCTGGTGATTGCCCGTATCGGGGTCGCTATCGGCGAAGCCGGGGGCACTGCGCCGTCAATGGCCATGGTCTCGGACCTGTACCCGCCCGAACGCCGCTCGACCGCCCTGTCGGTGTTGATGCTGGGCTCAAGCCTGGGGGCGATTTTCGGCCTCGGCCTGGGCGGCTGGATTGCCCAGCATTACGGCTGGCGTTTCGCTTTTGTGGTGATTGGCGCACCGGGGATTTTGCTCGGGCTGATCCTGCTGTTTACCGTGCGGGCACCCAAGCCGGCGATGCTGGTCAGCCCCAATCTGGTCGCGCAAGATCACTGGCTGATCACTGTTCGCGAGTTGTTCCAGACACCGTCCTTTCTCTGGCTGGTATGCACCGGCGGCTCGGCGGCCATTGCCGGTTATGCCATCGGCACCTGGAGCCCGAGTTTCCTGATCCGCTCCCACGGCCTGAGCCTGCAGGACGCGGGCCTGCTGGCCGGGGTCGCAGGCGGTGCCGGGGCAACCATCGGCACCCTGACCTGCGGCATTTTGTGTGACCGCCTGGCCCGTCGCGACAAGGGCTGGCAAATCGGGGTGCCGCTGCTGGGCACGCTGATCAGCATCCCGTTCGGCCTGGCGTATTTCCTCTGGCCGGTGGGCACTGCATTTTATGTGGGCAGCACACCCATGCCGACCGCGTTTTTGTTTTATTGCGTATTCAGCTTTTTTGGGACCTGGTGGGCAACGCCCTGCCTGGGCGCCATCTCCCATCTGTTTCCGGCCACCCGCCTGGCCCAGGCCACTGCAATTTTTGTGATGGCCATGACCCTGCTCGGGGTCGGCGTCGGCCCGCTGCTGATCGGCATGCTCAGTGACGGCTTCGCCCATACCCTGGGTAACGAAGGCCTGCGCTACGCCCTGGCTTCCTGTATCTCGCTGCTGGTTCTGGCCTCGGTGTTTCTGGCCATGGCCTTGCCGCGCTATCGCAACCACCTGATGAACAAGACCCCGACCCCAGCATCGCTGGCTGACGCGGCCACTGCCTGACAACTGGAGATTGAGTGATGACTGAACAAGACCTTCCCCTGCCCATCGGCCACTTTGTGACACTGGAAAGCGGCCTGCGCCTGCACTTTCTCGACGAGGGCAGCGGCCCGGTCGTATTGTGGCTGCACGGCAGCGGCCCGGGCGCCAGTGGCTACAGTAATTTCAAAGGCAACTACCCGCAGTTTGTGGCTGCCGGGTTTCGTAACCTGGTGGTGGATTTGCCGGGCTTCGGCCGCTCCGACAAGCCGGAAGATGTGAACTATGACCTGGCGTTCTTCGTCAACGCCATGTCGGGCTTTCTCAAGGCAGTGGGGGTCAAGCGTGCCACCTTGCTCGGCAATTCCCTGGGCGGGGCGATTGCCCTGGGCCTGGCGCTGGCTGAGCCGGAACGCGTGGAAAAACTGATTCTCATGGCACCAGGCGGTGTTGAAGAGCGCGAAACCTACTTCAAGATGATCGGCATCCAGCGCATGGTCGAGCTGTACAACGCCGGCCCGCTGGGCATCGAAGAGATGCGCCGGATCATGAGCCTGCAACTGTTCGACACCTCGCAACTGGACGACAACCTGCTGGCCGAGCGCGTGGCCGTGGCCGTGCATCAGCCGCGCAATCTGTTCAGCACCATGATGGTGCCCAACATGACCGAGCGCCTCGAAGAACTGCAGGCACCGATCCTCGGTTTCTGGGGCACCAACGACAACTTCAACCCCGCCACCGGCGCGCTGAAAGTGCTTAACCACGCGCCCAATGCGCGCTTTATCATGCTTAATCAGTGCGGGCACTGGGTGCAGGTCGAATACCGTGACCTGTTCAACAAGGCGTGCCTGGAGTTCCTGCGCGGCTGACCTTGCAACGGCATGACCTGCGGCTGCCTACGGGCGGCCGTATCCCCTTCCAGACACCCGCTCGGGCTGAAATAACAATGACAAAATATCCTCAGTTACTGGCACCCGGTCGCATTGGTTCCCTTGAACTGCGCAACCGCATCATCATGGCGCCCATGGGCTCCAACTTCGCCGAGGCCGATGGTCAGTGTGGCGAGCGTATCCAGGCCTATTACGAAGCCCGTGCCCGTGGCGGCGCCGGGCTGCTGATCATGGGTGTGTGCTCGGTGGCGTTTCCGGCCGGGACCGCCGAGCCATTCCAGGTCGGCGTTTCCAGCGATGACTTTATCCCCGGGCTAAGCCGCCTCGCCGAACGCGTCCACCAGCACGGCGCAAAAATTGCCATGCAGTTGCAGCACGCGGGCAAGACTGCAGTGCGCGACATGGCCGAAGGTCGGCAACTGTGGGTGCCTTCAGTGCCGCCGGTGCTCCAAAGCGACATGATGGCCGCGTTGACGCCCGAAGAACTGGCCAACTTTGTCAGCTCCATGAGGCGTCGCGCCGAAGGCTCGCCGATCCGGGTGATGGACAGCGACGATATTGCGCAGATGATTGACTGGTTTGCCTGTGCCGCCGATCGCGCCAGACGCGCTGGTTTCGACGGTGTGGAAATCCACGCGGCCCATGGCTACATCATCGCGGGCTTTTTGTCCGGCTATTACAACCAGCGTGAAGACGAATACGGCGGCTCGCTGGAAAACCGCGCCCGGCTGTTGCTGCAAATCATCGCGGCCATACGGGCCAAGGTTGGCCATGAGTTTGCCGTGTGGCTGCGCCTGGACGCTGAAGAACTGCACACCCCCGGCGGCATCAATCTTCAAGACGCCATCGCCGTGGCACGTATGGCCGAGACTGCGGGTGTTGATGCCGTCAGCGTATCGGCCACTGCGCGTATCACCAGCGGCGTGGTGTTTACCGAGGCGCCACTGGTGCACAAGCCCGGCGGTTATCTGGAATGGACCGCAGCGCTCAAGCGTAACGTGCAAGTCCCGGTGATTGCCGTGGGCCGGATCGAGCCTGATGTCGGTGAAGCGGCCCTCAAGCGCGGTGACTGCGACTTCATTGCCATGGCCCGCAAGTTCCTCGCCGACCCGGACTTGCCCAACAAGTTGCTCAATGATCAGGAAGCGAGCATCCGCCCGTGCATTTACTGCTACGTGTGTGTGAGCCAGATTTTTATCAACGAGCGGGTCAAATGCGCGGTCAACCCCATGACCGGCCATGAGTTCGAATACGTCATCGGCCCTACCGCTACGCCCAAGCATCTGGTGATAGTGGGTGCCGGGCCTGCCGGGATGGAAGCTGCACGTATCGCAGCCTTGCGCGGCCATCGCGTGACCCTGCTCGAACGCAGCGACCGTCTGGGCGGCACGCTGTTTTTTGCAGGCCTGGCCTACGCCGAAAACGCCCGCCTGCTGGAGAACCTCAAGGTTCAGGTGCAGCAGTCATCCATCGATATCCGCCTGAACACCGAGGCCAGCCCCGCCCTGCTCCGTGATTTGGGCGCCGACCAGGTGCTGGTGGCCGTTGGCGCCGAGCGCGCGGCGCCCGCGATCCCCGGCGCCGATCAGGACCATGTCTGGAGCGGCGACGAATTGCGCCGTTTGATGACGGGTGACCGTGCCGAGGAAATAGCCAAACGCAAACTGTCCTTTACCCAGCGTGCGCTGATGAAGGCCGGCAGCCTGACTGGGGTTACCGACAGCCGTGAAGCCATGGAAAAACTGTCGCGGGTATGGATGCCACTGGGCAAGCGCGTCACCATTATCGGTGGCGGACTAGTGGGCCTGGAACTGGCGGAATTCCTCATCGCCCGCGGGCGCCAGGTCACCGTACTGGAAAGCGGCACGCACCTGGGCCGGGAACTGGCCATTGTGCGGCGCTGGCGGGTACTGCATGAAATTCGCGTGCATGGCGGCGAGTTGATCACCGGGGCAAGCGTTACCGCCATCGACGGTCACAGCGTACGCTATCAACTGGCTGATGGTACTTCTGCACAGAGTGACGCCGACTCCGTGGTACTGGCCATCGGCGCCCAGCCCGATACCGGACTGCTCGACGAACTGACCCGAGCGGGGTTGAGCGCCAGCAGCATTGGCGACTGCCACAGTATCGGCTATATCGAAGGCGCCATCAGTGCCGGGCACAAAGCTGGACGTGAAGCCTAGCGATACACCTGTGGGAGCGGGCTTGCCCGCTCCCACAACCGCGATTACCAGGTTCTTTCCAACAAGCTGTCAAACATCGCCTGGGCCGCTGCTGACAGTTCATGCCCCGGTTTGGTGAGTACCCCTATCGCCCGCTCTACCACGGGCTCATGCAAGGTGATGCAACAGGCCCCCAACTCACGCATCTGTTCGGCACACAGGGCTGGCACCACGCTCACACCCAACCCGCTGGCGACCATGCGCCCCACTGTGGCCAACTGGTGACTTTCAAATTCCACCGGCAACTTCATCTGCCGTGCCTGCAAGTGTTCTTCAAGCATTACCCGTACCGCGGAAGGCCGCTGCAAGGTGATAAAGGGCTGTTCCAGCAGGGTGTGCCAGTCAATCAACTGGTGCCCGGCCAGTGCCGAGTCACGGGGCACAACGGCGACAAAACGGTCCAGATACAGCGGGGTGAACGTCAGCGACGAAGCGCCCGCCGGCTCGAAAGCCACACCCAACTCCACCTCCCGGTCACGCACCATCTCCAGCACCTGTTCGTTGATCACATCGTTGACCGTAACGTTGACCTTGGGATGACGCACGCGAAAGCTTTTTACAATGGCCGGCAGCACGTTGCCCGAAAACGACGGGATGGCGGCCAGGGTCACACGCCCGCGCTGCAGGGTGAAGCGCTGGCGCATTTGGTCTTCGACATTGTCCCAGTCAGCAATCAAACGCCGGGCCAGCGGCAACAGCGATTCGCCCTCCGGAGTCAGGGCCACATTGCGCGTGGTGCGACTGAACAATCGCCCGCCCAGGCCCTGCTCCAGCGCCTTGATGGTCAGGCTCAAGGCCGACTGCGACAGATGCAGGCGCTCGCAGGCCACAGCAAAACTCAGGCTCTGGGCCACGGCAAGAAAGGCACGGATCTGTTTTACGGTCATGGCTCGGCCTCATGCTTATTGATTTGTTTTATCTATTAATCGTCCTTAAAAATCAACTTATCAAATCAATGTTGCGCGGTAACACTCATGACCAATGGCTGAGCACAGCCGGCGAATAATAAAAGAGGTACATATGGCAGGTTTCGATAAACGTGTGGCGTCCTATGAAGAAGCCCTGGCCGGGCTCAAGGACGGCATGACCGTGATCTCTGGCGGCTTTGGCCTGTGCGGCATCCCGGAGAACCTGATCAACGAGATCAAGCGCCAGGGCATCCGTGACCTGACCGTAGTGTCCAATAACTGCGGGGTCGACGGTTTCGGCCTTGGCGTACTGTTGCAAGACCGCCAGATCAGCAAGGTCATCGCCTCGTATGTCGGTGAAAACGCCCTGTTCGAAAAACAGTTGCTCAGCGGCGAGATTGAAGTGGAACTGACCCCCCAGGGCACTCTCGCGGAAAAAATGCGCGCCGGCGGCGCCGGTATCCCGGCATTTTTCACCGCAACCGGTGTCGGTACGCCCGTGGCTGACGGCAAGGAAACCCGTGAATTCAAGGGCCGTACCTACCTGATGGAAGAGTCCATCACCGGCGATTTTGCCATTGTCAAAGGCTGGAAAGCCGATCACTTCGGCAACGTGATCTACCGTCACACCGCGCAGAATTTCAACCCGCTGGCCGCTACGGCGGGCAGGATTACCGTGGTTGAAGTCGAAGAAATCGTCGAACCCGGCGAGCTGGACCCGACGCAGATCCACACCCCGGGCATCTACGTCGACCGGATCATTTGCGGCACGTTCGAAAAACGTATCGAACAACTTACCGAACGTAACTGATCCCCAACCCCCAGCTCCCGAACCCGAGCACGGAGAACCACAATGGCTCTTACCCGCGAACAAATGGCACAGCGCGTCGCCCGCGAAATGCAGGACGGCTTCTACGTAAACCTGGGCATCGGCATCCCGACCCTGGTTGCCAACTACATCCCCGAAGGCATGGAAGTCATGCTGCAATCGGAAAACGGCCTGCTCGGCATGGGCGCCTTCCCCCGCGTCGGTGAAGCCGATGCAGACATGATCAACGCCGGCAAGCAAACCGTTACGGCGCGCATCGGAGCGTCGATTTTTTCCTCGGCCGAATCCTTCGCAATGATTCGCGGCGGCCATATTGACCTGACCGTACTCGGCGCATTTGAAGTCGACGTCCAGGGCAATATCGCCTCCTGGATGATCCCCGGCAAACTGGTCAAGGGCATGGGCGGCGCGATGGATCTGGTGGCCGGTGCCGAGAACATCATCGTCACCATGACTCACGCCTCCAAGGACGGCGAGTCCAAACTGCTGTCGCGCTGCAGCCTGCCGCTGACCGGCGCCGGATGCATCAAGCGCGTACTGACCGACCTGGCCTATCTGGAAATCGACAACGGCGCCTTCATCCTCAAGGAACGTGCCCCGGGTGTCAGTGTTGAAGAAATCGTCAGCAAAACTGCCGGCAAACTGATCGTCCCCGAGCATGTGCCCGAGATGCAATTTGCCTGATCAACCCTGCGCAGTTAACAGGTTTGCTCACACCGGGTGTTTATTCACCCGGGTTTGCCCGGGGCCAACCACCCTGCCGTCCGCAGCAACAGGCTGCATGACAGCCAGCGGCTTTTGCGTGTCGATGTCCACTAACTGTGAATGCACCTCGTGCGGCGCAAACAGGTGCTGCTCGGCCCATTGGCGAAACGCCACAACCACCGGGAACAAGCTCTCCCCCTTCGCCGTCAGCACGTACTCCTGATACGCGGTTCCGTCTGACGCGGGCCGCACTTCAAAAATTCCCGCCTCGACCAGATGCTTCAGGCGGTTGGTCAGCACACTGCGCGCTACACCCAGGCCACTCTGGAAGTCGCCGAAACGCCGCACGCCATCAAAGGCATCGCGCACGATCAGCAATGACCAACGATCGCCAATCAAATCCACAGACCGCGCCACCGGGCAAGTCGGTGCAGGATCAACAGGCTGCTTTTGCATTCAGACTCCTCCGTTTGCCCTGCAAGTCAGGGCCAGCTCATGCAACAAGTTTCATTTTAAGACTCGTTACCTTAGAATGAAACCAGTCTTAATTTGAGACTAGATTACCGAGAGGTTTGCCCGTGCCCAATGACCTTCCTTTGACAGCCCCTGCGGCGCCCCCAACGCGTACACCTCAAGGCCTGGTCGGGCTGCTTGCCTGCGCCAGCGGCTTGAGTGTGGCGAATGTTTACTACGCCCAACCCCTGCTGGACCAGATGGCGGGCGACTTTGCTATCAGCACGGCTGCGGTCGGCGGGGTCATCACCGCTACCCAGGTCGGCAGCGTGCTGGCATTGCTGCTGATCGTGCCTTTGGGTGATCAGCTCAACCGCCGACACTTGATGCTGGTGCAGATAGGCGCATTGATTGCAGCGCTGTTTTGCCTCGGCATGACTCACTCTGCGGCGATTATGCTGCTGGCCATGCTGGCAGTCGGACTGCTGGGCACGGCCATGACCCAGGGCTTGATCGCCTTCGCCGCCGCAGCGGCCCGCCCGCGAGAGCGTGGCCGTGTGGTCGGTACGGTGCAGGGCGGGGTTGTGATTGGCCTGCTGCTGTCACGGCTGGCAGCCGGGGTGATTTGCGACCTGGCCGGGTGGCGTTGGGTGTATCTGGGCTCGGCGCTGGTGATGGCGCTGCTCGCCCTGATCCTGTGCAAAGTCTTGCCGGCACAGCGCCCTTCAACAGCGCCCATGGCCTACCCGCAATTGGTCTGGTCCATGTTCAGACTGCTCAAGGAGGATCCTGTGCTGCAAATCCGCGGCATGCTCGCCCTGTTTGTGTTTGCCGTACTGGGTATTTTCTGGAGCGCATTGGTATTTCTTCTGAGTCAGACGCCCCATGAGTTCTCACACACAACAATCGGCTTTTTTGGCCTGGTCGGTGTCGC
This sequence comes from Pseudomonas fragi, assembly GCF_002269505.1. GTDB lineage: Bacteria > Pseudomonadota > Gammaproteobacteria > Pseudomonadales > Pseudomonadaceae > Aquipseudomonas > Aquipseudomonas fragi_D. The sequence continues at coordinate 78,918 of NZ_NQKQ01000014.1, forward strand.
GGGTGCGCTGGCAGCTTCACGTGCAGGCATCCAGGCAGATAAGGGGTTGGGGCAGCTCACTACCGGTCTGGCACTGGGGTTACTGATAGTGGCCTGGGTTGCCCTGTGGCTGACGCCTTGGTCATTGCTGTGGCTGGTGCTCGGCATTGTCATCCTGGACCTTGGCGCACAGGCCGTGCATGTCACCAACCAGAGCATGATTTTCAGCGCCCGATCCGACTCGCACAGCCGGGCTGTAGGCTGCTACATGCTCTTTTATGCCATTGGCAGCGGGCTGGGAGCACTGGCATCCACGGCCGTGCATGCCGCATACGGCTGGACCGGCGTATGCGTACTCGGCGCTGGCGTCAGCGTCGTCGCCCTTGGGTTCTGGGCTGTGACATTGCGTCATACACCAGCCATGGCCCTGCCAGCGTAGTCGCCTGCAACAAGGGCATGATTTGTCATGGCCGCACACCTATTTGAGCTGCTGCGATGAAGGCCGGTGGCTAGTCTTTTTCGAGACCACCACCCAAGCCGCAACCACTCATCGGAACAAAACATGAAGGTATATAACAAAGCTTGCAGAACGTCTCCAAATGGAGACAATCGTTTATGAACCACGAGATACGGCAAACAATAATTTTTGCTGATTGGCTGCTGAATTTAAGAGACATGCGTGCACGGATCGCCATCGCCCGAAGAATTGACCGGGTATCAACCGGCAACTTTGGTGACTTCAAATCCGTGGGCAATGGCGTATCTGAGCTGCGCATTGATATCGGCGCCGGCTATCGGGTGTATTTCACCCTGCGCGAAGTCTCGATCGTGATTTTGCTGGCCGGGGGTGACAAGTCCACACAGCCTGGCGATATCCGCCAGGCGCACAAATTGGCAAAGGAGATTTAGCATGACCACCACGCTGTTGCCCTTCGACATGGCACAACTGCTCAATAGCGATGAAGCCATCAGTGAATACCTGACTCAGGTGCTTGCCGACGGTGACACTGACGAACTTATCCGTGCCGTTGGCTACGTTGCAAAAGCCCGCGGCATGGGGCAGATAGCCAATGCCACCGGGCTTGGCCGTGCCAGTTTGTACAAGGCTTTCGCTGCAGGTGCCAAGCCCCGCTTTGAAACCGTGATCAAAGTGATGCACTCCCTGGGTATTGATTTGCAGGCTACTACTCAAAGCAACAGGCATTGAGTTAATGCGGCGCCGGCTCCTCCCTTACATCCGGAATCGTCAGTATCCGCTTCAGCAACTCGGCGGTCTCAACCCGGCTGGTTTTCTTGAACTCGATCGTGATGCTCTCAGTGCCCACCTCCGGCCCCTGCTCGACCAGCACCTGCTTGAGCCGCACCGCATCCGCGCCCAAAAACGCCTCAAGACTCTTACGACTGAGCACGCCAGTCGGCGCTACCAGCTTGATCACATGCACCTTTATATAATCGCGATAACGGTGCTCGATCGGCCCGATGGCAATCAAGATGGCCAGAATCAAAAGGGTTGCAGCCACACCCAGCACATACATGCCACCGCCAATCGACATGCCGATGGCCGCCACCGCCCACAGGCTCGCCGCCGTGTTCAACCCCTTGATCACTTCACCGCGCATCATGATCGACCCGGCCCCGAGAAAACCGATGCCGGTGACAATCTGCGCAGCAATCCGCGAAGGGTCCAGTTGCGTACCCGGCTGGGTCAACGCTTGCTGAAAGCCAAAGGCCGACACGGTCATAAACAAACATGCCCCGGTCGCCACCAACATGTGCGTACGCAAACCTGCGGTCCAGAATTGATGCTCACGCTGCAAACCAATCAAGCTGCCAAGTATCGCTGCCAGCAGCAAACGGCCAATCATTTCCCATTCTGAAATCATGCCAACCCCTCTAACCAGAGCATCTGCCTGCGCAGTAAGTGCCCACAGCATAGTCAAAGATCGGCAGTGTGCCGGGCCGCGTTATTTCACCAGGCGCACTTCCTTGGACGGCCGATAGCCGAAATAGGCGCTGTAGCACTTGCTGAAATGACTGGGCGAGACAAACCCGCAGGCCACCAGTACATCGACTTGAGACAGCTCGGTGTGCTGCAGCAACCGGCGCGCTTCGGTAATGCGCAATTCCAGGTAGTAACGTTGCGGTGTAGTGCCCAGTTGCTCCTTGAACAGGCGCTCAAGCTGACGTCGGGAACGGCCGGCATACACTGCAAGTTGCTCAAGCTCCAGGGGATCCTCGAGGTTGGCGTCCATCAGCTTGACCACTTCGCGCAAGGGCGCACTGACGCAGATATTTTCCGCCGGTTTGATCCGTCGGTAGCGTGACTCTTCAAACGCCAGAATATCCTCGATGCCCTCCACCAACGCCTTGTCATGCAGGCCCTTGATCCAGCCCAGAGCCATCTGGAAGGCCCCTGCGGGGCTGGAGGCGGTCATCCGGTCACGGTCGATGACATAGGGCTCACTGGTGACCTGCGCCGCCTTGGCCACTTCGGTCAGTGCCGGGCGATGCTCGGGGTGGATCGCGCAACGATAACCGTCCAGCACCCCGGCACTGGCGAGAAACCAGGCGCCATTCCATAGCCCGCCCAGCGTGATACCCGCACGCGCAGCAGCCCTGAGCAGGCTGATCAACTCATCGTTGAGCTTCAGCTCGGTCCGGTAACCCCCGCAGATCACCAGCAGATCCAGTTCATGGATCATCGCCGGATCAATACAGGCATCGGGGCGGATCACCAGGCCCAGATCGCTGACCACCTCACCGCCGCTCAAGCCATAGGTGCGCGAAGAAAACAAACCGGCACGCAGCAGGTTGGCAGTAATGATGGTGTCCAGCGCCTGGGTGAAGGCAGGTAGCGAAAAATGCTCCAGCAGCACAAAACCAGTGCGCACCATTGGACCTGGCTGCGTGGCACTGTCTTTGAGGTAGCGAAGGTTTTTACCCTGCATGCCGCTGCTGAACTGACGTCGCTCGATCAAGGCTGGATCCGTTTCTTGTGTATTTATTTGGCGCAATGCTAACCGCCGGCTAGCCAAAAAGCTTTAGCTGGTATGGCCTGTGCCTTTACCTGAGGAAAGCACCTGGCGCCTGCGGCACTGCAATGTGCGCCTGAACGGCCACGCATGCGCGGCGACGCTTTTTTCCTGCCAGACCGGCCAGCATTCAGCGCGTTTTTTCTCTACGCTGGCTTTGATACGCTCGTATCAGGCCAGGGATTTCGCTGAGATTGATCGCACCTTCTCAGAAAGTGTATTGCTTGAACAGTTCCTCTTTGATGATCAACAGCGCATCTTCGTAGTAGCGCTCGCCGCGAGCCTCACTGAGCAATACCGAGCGCACACTGCCCTCGCCTTCGGCGGGCGTGTGTTCGCAGGTCAGGTAGAACTCGGCGGTTTCAGGTTTGAATTCCAGGTAGTAGAACAACTCGCGACCTTCGCGGTGCCAGTAGCCGATTTCTCTGCGCATAGGGGTTCCTTGGTTAGCCAGATGAAAAGCCCCTCACCCTGACGCTCTGCGCCAGGGTGAGGGACTTGAATGGGGGACGCTAACGTTTGTTTGCGGGTTGCGGCCTGTTCCCTCTCCCTCCTGGAGAGGGCTGCAAACCCGCAATCCTCTCCAGCGCCACTTTCAGCGCCTGGACACTGGCAGCCGCCGTCAGGCTGATGCGCACCTCTTGGCCAGTAGTGGACTTCACCGCAAATACATCCGCCGGCACCACCTCAACGCCAACGGCGCGACACGCCTCGGCGCCGTCTTGCACTGTCACCCAGATATGCGGTGATGGCGTGTCTGTCTGATACATCGCAGCCCCCAAAAACTTCTTTGCCAGGCGCCAGCGCCGGCTCACTTCCAGGGTTTGCCACTCCACCCGCGCTTGTGCAGTGCCGTCACTGATCCAGTGGCAGGCGATGGCCTGGCACAGCGGTGATACGCCCCAGTGCGCCGACTGCGCATAGGGATCAATACGTGCCAGCAGCTGTGGGTTCGCAACAATCCAGCCCAGGCGCACTCCCGCTGCTACGGTTTTGGACAAACTGGTGACCAGCACGGCGAGCTCGGGCATAAAGCGATACAACGGCGGGCTGTCGGTCAGCGCACCATAGACATCGTCTTCAATCACCTGCACACCATGGCGCCGGGCGATATCGGCAATCGCCAGCCTGCGCTCAACGCTCATCACCGCCGAGGTCGGGTTTTGCAGGGTCGGGGTCAGTATGGCAACCCGTGCGCCCGTGGCGCGGATCATCCGGTCGAAGTCCTGCGCCAGGATCCCTTCCCTATCCATCGCGACGCCATGCATGGGCAAGCGCAACTGTGCGCAGGCTGCCTTGATACCCGGCGCGGTAAAGGCTTCAACCAGTACCGCATCGCCAGCCTGGCATAACGACAGAAGCACCGTAAACAGCCCTTGCTGGGCGCCGGTGCAGAGCATGATGTTGTCCACACTCAAGTCCAGCGCGCGGCCCTTGAGCCAGGCCGCACCCTGTGCCCGTGCCTGCAGCAGATCCGCAGCACTCAAATAACCCTGCAAGCGGATCGCCTGGCGACTGTCGAGCAACCAGGACAAGGCCAACCCATCGGCTTCGCCAAGATGGTCGATGGCCGGCACATTGGTTCGCAGGTCGATACGGGGGGTCTGCTCATCGGCGTGTTGCAGCCTGAACAGCGTCGCCTCCTGGCTGCTGGCCAGTACATAGGTGCCACGCCCTACCTCACCCGAAACCAGATGCCGCCTGGCCGCCTCGCGATAAGCCTGCATCGTGGTACTGGGGTTCCAGCCCAGCGCCCAGGCCAGACGCCGCTGTGGTGGCAAACGTGCACCGGGTTGCAGTTCGCCGCAGGCGATGGCCCGGGTGATTGCATCGACCAGCGCAAGATAGCGCGGCTGGTCTGTGTCATTGAGGGTTGGCATCCACATTTATTGTTGGCCATGCAATATAAGGGTCGGCCCATACAATGCGTCGTGTCTAGAATCGAGTCAAATCCCTCGATGACGGTGTGCCATGTTTGATTTGAATGCCCTTCGCCTTGCAGCCCATACCGTGCACCAGACCCTGGCGCCCACACCTCAACTGGCCTGGCCTGTGCTGACCGAACGCATGGGTTGCACGGTATGGGTCAAGCATGAAAACCACACCCCCACCGGTGCCTTCAAAGTGCGCGGCGGCCTGTTGTATGTGCAGGGTTTGCTGGCCCGCGAACCGGGCACCAAAGGCCTGGTCACAGCCACACGTGGCAATCACGGACAGAGCCTGGCACTGGCAGCGCGCAGCGTAGGTCTTCCAATCCGTATCGTGGTGCCACAAGGCAACTCGGTGGAAAAGAATGCCGCCATGCGAGCCCTCGGCGCTACCGTGATTGAATGCGGCAAGGATTTTGACGAGGCCCGCACCCATGCGGCGGTGCTTGCGCACACTTATAAATTGCACCTGGTCCCCGCCTTCCATCCCGACCTGATTCGCGGCGTGGCCACTTATGCGCTGGAGTTGCTTGAAGCAGTTGAAGAACTGGACACCGTGTATGTACCCATCGGCATGGGCTCGGGCATTTGCGGGCTGATCCAGGCCCGCGACTTGCTGGGTCTGAACACCGAGATTGTCGGTGTCGTGTCCGCGCATGCCGATGCCTATGCGCAAAGTGTCGAGCAGGGCCGTGTGGTCTGCACCGATTCTGCCCACACGTTTGCTGACGGGCTGGCTTGTCGCCAACCGCTGCCCGAGGCGCTGGAAATTATTGCCAACGGCGCGGCGCGGGTGATTCGGGTGTCCGACCAACAGATCGCCCATGCGATTCGGGTCTACCATGAAACCACCCATAACACCGCTGAAGGCGCAGGAGCCGCCGCGCTGGCCGGCCTGATCAGCGAGCGCTCAAGGCAGAAAGGTCGCCGGGTTGCAGTGATCCTGAGCGGCGCCAACATTGACCGCCTGCTGTATGCCACCATTCTGGCCAACAGCGCTGACGCATAACATAAAGGAGTGTGTATGCAGTACCTGATTCGCCGCGCTACACCGGGCGATGCCCAGGCCATCAGCAAGGTGGTGATCGCCGCCTTGCGCCAGTCCAATGCCCGGGACTATGCCCCCGAGGTGATCGCCCGGATCGAACTGAACTTCAGCCCGGCGGCGATTCTGAAGCTGATGCAGCAGCGACAGATGTATGTGGCCGTACACGAACAACATGTGGTGGGTACTGCCAGCCTGGATCAGACGGTGGTGCGCAGTGTTTTCGTCAGCCCGCAGCATCAGGGCCGAGGCATAGGCCAGCAATTGATGGCGCGCCTCAAAGAAGCGGCCATTGTTGCGCAGGTTGAAGAACTGCGGGTACCCGCCTCGCTGACCGCTGAATCCTTCTACGCGCAACTGGGCTATGCGAAAGTTCGCGACGAGTTCCACGGGGCCGAGCGCACTGTGATCATGGCCCTGCGTCTGGACGACTAAATCCCGGGACAGATATGCTGAGGCCATGACGCCTTCCGTGACGCTGCGCTCACCCTGCCCACCCGGCGCCTGCATCTGCGAGCGGGAACAACTGCTGGCGGCGCCTGCATCGGACCTGCGCATCTTCAACCTCACCCGCCAGGCTGAAAAAGTACTGCTGGAGCGGCTGGAGAATATCCAGAGCTTCGATGATCTGGAACATATGCGCCGACGAATGCGCGAGCAATTGGGTATCCAGGTACTGATCGACCCCGGCGTCACCGAAGTGCGTACCATGCGCGGCATTGCCATCCACCTTGCCGAGCAGCCGGGGCTGTGCCGAAAAACCCGGCAGGCAATTCCGGCCGCCATCCGCCGGGCATTGGAGAAACGTCCTGAAATAGCCTGGAAACTGCTGGATGGTCACGGCTTGTTTCGCGACCCTTGAATCGGCTCCAAACAAGGGCTTTACCCCCTGAAAAGGTCATAATTAGCGGTATATGAACAAATTCGCTTGCCATAACCCGAATAGCTGCCCTATAAGCGCGTCTTTTAAATTAACAGAGTCATACCAATGAGTGCCGGATTCACCGAGGACGACATGCGCAGAGCGCTCGGCCTTGATCTGCCTGCTGCCCCGGTTCAACCTGAAGTTGAACCCGCCCCTGCCAAAACCATCCCGGTCCCGAAAAAAGCTGCGGCACCTGCCAAAGCCCCTTCACCTGTGCCGAAAAAGCGCAGCGGCCCGATCCTGCGCGTCACCATGCGGGTGACCAAGGTGTTTGACGGCGATGAAAGCCTGTTTGTCCACGACTCCAAGGATTTGAGCCGATTCAACGCCGAGCAAGAGGCGAAAAAAGCCCTGGCCAAGGCTGGCTTTAAATACTTTGAGCTCGATTCTATCGTTTCGGTCGACTGACTACGCACTGCCGCCCCACCCAAGGAGCCGAACATGCAATCGCAACCACTGAATGCCAGCGACTTTGAAGTGATCGAGAACACGCTGCTCAAATACGGCGACGATCACTCCGTACTTAACCCTTCGGAGCTCGACGGATATTTCACTGCTCTGGTTTCCAGCCCGACGCAAGTGGATATAGCCGACTGGTTCCCGGCAATCTGGGGCGGTCAAAACCCGGCCTGGGAAAGCCCTGAAGAAGCCAAACAGTTCATCGAACTGAGTGTGCGCCATATCAATACCCTGGCCCGGCAACTGGCTGAGGACAGCAGCGCATTTACTCCGCGTTTCGAGCAGACCGAACATCTGGGCCAGGACGTAACCCTGGCTGAAGAATGGTGTTTCGGTTACACCCGCGCGGTGGCCATCAGTAACTGGCCAGCACTACCGGCGCCGCAAGCCCGCTTGCTGCAAGCCATTGCCGACTGCGCCGAGCTGGACAACTTTGAACTGCCCGAAGACCTCGACGTAGCCGCCCATCAGCAGAGCGTCGCCGCCATTACCCCGGCCGCCCGCGCGCTGCATGACTTCTGGTTGAGCCAGCGCTGACCTGCCAACCCTTGTAGTCGCTGCCGAGGAACGAAGGCTGCGAGCTTTTAAAGATCAAAAACTCGCAGCCTTCGTTCCTCGGCAGCGACTACAGAGATTAAGCCACATGACCACCCTCACCCATTTCGACACCCCGGTCAGCGAGCCGATCAACAGTCAGATCCTGCAACTCGTGGTCGATCACCTGAGTGATATCAGTGCGATGGAAATCGCCCCGAGCAATCTGCTGTACAGCATCTATCAATACGCCATCGGCTTTGAAGTGCACTTGTACCTGCAGGCACTCGATGGATCCAAAGGCATTGCCGTTGAGTTGATTGTCGCGACTGATGCCCAGGACCCGCAAAAAGTGACCGGTTTCGCCCTGTACTTGCCCGTCAAGGATGATCCGCAGGCCTGCGGCATTGCCTACATGGCCGAGTTGGCCAGCCACCGGCACCTGGACGTGACCCGGGCAATGGTCGAGGCCATCGTGCGCCGCTACCCCCATACCGAACTGACCTGCAGCGTGAGCAAAGCCCCGGCATTTGCCGCGATGGGCCTGAATGTCATCGGCACGCGCGGCCCGCAAGTGCTGATGAACACCTGCGAGCACAGCAGCGACGGCCTGATGGCGGTACTCGATGTTGCAGCGATCTACCAGTCCACCGAAGTGCGCCAGATCCATACCTACCTGCTGCAACGCAACGGCAAAAAGGCCATGCTCGACGCCGAGAAGAAACGTGATCGCCAGATCGATCAGCTGACCGCCAGGGCAAATGCCTTCGTGGCACAGGTAAAAGACTAACCGGGCGAAATAACGCATCATGGGCGCACTCCGTTTAGAGGGAACCCGTATGCGTGCTCACTTCACCCTGAACCGTCTCGGCGCCTTGACCCTGGGCCTGGCGTTCAGCGTTGGCGCCGTGGCCAGCGAAGAATCGCAACTGATCGACTCGATCAATACCTACCGCAGCCAGATTCAACTGTGCGCAGGGCAGCCATCGCAAGAGTTGCCGCCGCTGTCGGCCGACACCCGGCTGGTGCTGCCTGCCAGCAGCTTCGGAGATTTACAGGAGGCGCTGGGCCGGGCGGCCTATCCGATGGTCAACGTGCAGGCCATCAACCTGAACGGTCCCCGCGATGCCCAGGCCGCCATGAAGGCCGTGCAAGAGAGCTTCTGCCGTGTCGTGCTGGACCCGCAATTTGTCGATATCGGTGTCAGCCATGACCAGCGCGAATGGCGTATTGTGCTGGCCCGCCCGCTGCTGGCGGCACGTCTGGGCGATTGGCAGGCCGAAGGCCAGAAGGTCCTTGAGCTGCTCAACAGCGCCCGCACCCAGCCCCGTCAATGCGGCACCCAGGCCTTCGCCCCTGCTGCACCACTGACCTGGAACACTACCCTGGCCAGCGCTGCCCAGAACCACTCGCGGGATATGGCCAATAACAACTATTTTGATCACAAGGGCCGCGATGGCAGTACGCCCGGGGATCGTGCAGAACTGGCGGGCTATATCGCACAGCAGATCGGTGAAAACATCGCCGCCGGGCAGGACACCACGCGCAAGCTCGTCGACGGCTGGCTGGCCAGCCCTGGCCATTGCGCCAATGTGATGAACCCCGAGTTTCGCGAACTGGGCGCTGCCTACGCAACGGACCCGAAAAGTGATGCTGGAATTTACTGGACGGCCCTGTTCGGAACGCAGTGAGGTAGTGCGGGGAGGTTAAGCGAGGCAGTCACGCGAGATAAAGCGGCCCCACCCGAACAGCGTCGGGCGGGGCCGTTTTTTTACAGGGCCATATCAGCCGCTGGATTGCTTGGCGCAGGCTTGGCCGGCGCTTCAGCAGGTGGTGCAGTGTGAGTCGCCGCCGGGATTGCCGGTGGTGGAGTCAGTTTCAGGACTTCAGCCGTGTAGGCCCACTCTTGAGCAACGCGATCAGGATCGCCGTTCAGCTTGGTGCCATAACTCGGCACGATCTGGTGCAGCTTGGCTTGCCATTCTGGTGTCGCAACCTTGTCCTTGAACACGGTTTCGAGCACGGTCAGCATGATCGGTGCAGCAGTGGAGGCACCCGGGGATGCGCCCAACAGACCGGCGATGCTGCCATCTTTGGCGCTGACAATCTCGGTACCGAGTTTCAGCACGCCGCCCTTCTCTTCGTCACGCTTGATGATCTGCACACGCTGACCGGCCTGCCACAGGCGCCAGTCTTCAGACTTGGCGTTCGGGAAGTACTCTTTCAGAGCATTGAAGCGGTCTTCGTCCGACAGCATCAACTGGCCGGCCAGGTACTCAACCAGTGGGTACTGTTCGATGCCGACTTTGGTCATTGGCCAGATGTTGTGGGTCGTGGTGCTGGTCAGCAGGTCGAAGTACGAACCTTCTTTCAGGAACTTGGTCGAGAAAGTCGCAAACGGGCCAAACAAAATCACGCGCTTGCCATCCAGCACGCGGGTGTCCAGGTGCGGAACCGACATCGGTGGCGCGCCAACCGAAGCCTTGCCGTAGGCCTTGGCCAGATGCTGCTCGGCAACGGTAGGGTTTTCGGTAACCAGGAAGGAGCCGCCCACCGGGAAGCCTGCGTATTCCTTGGCTTCAGGAATGCCGGACTTCTGCAACAGGTGCAGGGCACCGCCGCCAGCGCCGATAAAGACGAACTTGGCGTCAGTTTCGGTTTTAGTGCCATCTTTCAGGTTTTTGTACACCACGCGCCACGAACCATCTTCATTGCGCTTGATGTCTTCAACTTCGCTCGACAGTTTCAGCGAGAAGTTAGGCTTGGTTTGCAGGTAAGCCGCGAACTGGCGCGTAATTTCGCCGAAGTTCACGTCAGTGCCGATCGGAGACCAGGTAGCCGCGACTTTCTGGTTGGGATCACGCCCTTCCATCATCAACGGAACCCACTTCTTGATCTGCACCGGGTCTTCGGAGTACTGCATGCCCGCGAACAGAGGGCTGGCTTGCAAGGCTTCGTAGCGCTTTTTCAGGAACTTGATGTTGTCATCGCCCCACACAAAGCTCATGTGCGGCGTGGAGTTGATAAACGAACGCGGATCTTTCAGCACGCCGTTCTTGACTTGCCACGACCAGAACTGGCGCGATACCTGGAAGGCTTCATTGATTTCAATGGCCTTCGGGATTTCAACGTTGCCGTTCTTGTCTTCTGGCGTGTAGTTCAATTCGGCCAGGGCCGAGTGGCCCGTACCCGCGTTGTTCCAGCCGTTGGAGCTTTCCAGGGCAACGCCGTCAAGACGTTCGATCATCTCCATGGACATGCCCGGTTCCAGCTCATTGAGCCAGACACCCAGAGTAGCGCTCATGATGCCGCCGCCGATCAGCAGTACATCCACGTGTTTAGGTTCTGCCGCGTGCACGGAGGTAATCCCCATGGTCAACGCCAGGCCCAGTAGCCCCTTGTTTACTTTTTTAAACATGTTGTAGTACCTAAGATAAAACGCCATCTACCCGTCATGCAGAACATGAAGTATCTCGACCCACCACAAGCCTGTGGCCTGCGATCGAGCCATCCCTCAACTCCACAACGGGCAGATATATAAGGCCTGTGCACGTTACAGACCTCACTCTATGTACCTTGGGCGCTGATCTTTTGTTGATTTTGGTTTCAGCTACTTGGGTAACATTTTTTGCTACAGCGAATGCGACTCCCTTGATGTCCGGCCTGCTCGCGGTTCCTTCCGGGGAACCTGCGTGGACATGACGCTCCAGGGCGGCCAGCCGACTTACCGCGACATTCTACCTCAGGTGGCACTTTGGGCGAAGCATCAGTATCCAAGCTTCGCGCTCAGGTATAATCGCGCTTTTGCCCCGCCTATCAACAGGATTCACCCATGTCTTTAAGCAAGCGCACCCAGGCACAGATCGAACGTCGCCTGATCACCTCCCTGACCGAGGCCTGTGAAACCGCCAAATCACAGATCCCGGGGTTTGTCTGGCTGACTCATGTGGTCGACTACGAGGCCTTCCCGGCCAGCCTGAAGGTAATTTGGGTATTCGATACGCAAGCCAGCAAAGACTTCGCCCTTGCCGATGGCGAGGCGCGCTATATGGGAGAACTGACGGCCCATGCACTGACGGATGCCGGCGTAAAGGTGCGTAACGGCTCGGCCCATGTGTTTTTCGATTCACAAGAAGAGTGCCAGCGCAGCTGTGGTGGCAACTGGCCAAAACGTCTGGCCCAGAAGAACTGAGCCGTGGCAAAAGACATTGAAAACCCGTGCATTGCGGTTTGCCAGCTCAGCGGCGACTTGTGCGTAAGTTGCGGGCGCACCAAGGAAGACATCCGCAAGTGGCGAGGCATGAAGCGACCTGAAAAAATGGCCGCCGTGCAGCGCGCCAGCACCCGGCTCAAAAGCTTGCGTAAAAAGAACAGCTGAGCCGGTTACGTCAGGTACTTGCCAAACCAGGCCAGGGTTCTGTCCCAGGCCAGCGTCGCCGCGGCTTCATCGTAGCGTGGCGTCGAGTCGTTATGAAAACCGTGGTTTACCCCCGGGTAAACATGCGCTTCATAGACTTTGCCGTTGGCCTTCAAGGCCTGTTCAAAAGCTGGCCAGCCCTCATTGATCCGTGTATCCAGCCCCGCGTAGTGCAACATCAACGGTGCCTGGATACGGCTGACCTCATCGGCGCCGGGCTGACGCCCGTAAAACGACACTGCAGCCCCCAACTCCGGGTAGGCCACTGCCGCCGCATTGGCCACCCCGCCGCCATAGCAGAACCCGGTAATGCCCACTTTGCCGGTGCTTGCATCGTGGTGCATCAACCACTCCACCGCGGCAAAAAAGTCATTCATCAGCTTGGTCGGGTCGACTTTTTGTTGCAGCGCCAGGCCCTGCTCGTCATTGCCGGGATAGCCGCCCACCGATGTCAAGCCATCGGGAGCCAGGGCGATAAATCCGGCCTTGGCCAGACGCCGGGCGACATCTTCGATATACGGATTGAGCCCGCGATTTTCATGCACCACCACGACTGCCGGCAACTTGCCCTCAGCCTTGGCCGGCCGCACCAGATAACCACGCACCTGGCCATTGCCGTTGGGCGAGGGATACATCACATACTCGGCAACGATCGCCGGGTCAGTAAAAGACACTTGTTCGGCCAGCGCGTAGTTGGGGCAGAGCGCCGTCAGCAGCGAAAGCGCGGTGCCGCCCACAGTGAGCAGCGCGGCACGATCAAGGAATTCGCGACGGTTGATCTGACCATGAGCGTAATAGTCATAAAGCTCAAGCAATTCGGGGGCAAAGTCTTTCGCGGTAAGACGCGTCATCTGTGCATTTCCTTGGGCGGGTTGCACTTAACCATAGAGCAATTTGTAGCTAAATGCGTCTCAGAACTTTTACCTGGCGCTGTGGGATACCATGCAGGCCATGCCTGCAACCTGTCAGGCCAGACCTAGTTAACTGAAGGGGTATCAAACGGTGAGAATTGCACTTGTGCTGCTGTTGAGCGCGTGTTCCATGCTGGCCCAGGCCGCGAATATTGGCGAACGCCTGACACCCTGGACCCTGAACGACCAGCACGACCAACCCTACACCCTGAACGAAAAAACCCGGGTGCTGCTGGTAGCGCGCAATATGGACGGTTCCAAGCTGGTCAAGGCTGCGCTGGAAAACCAGGCCAAAGGCTACCTGGAAGCGCGCAATGTGGTGTTCCTCGCCGACGTGCAGCGCATGCCTTCGCTGATTGGCAAGTTCATTGCCATCCCGGCCATGCGTGACTACAGCTACCGGGTTGTCCTCGACCGCGACGGCGCAGTGGCCGCCCAGTACCCTGGCGCCGAAGACAAGGTACTGTGGCTGCAACTGGACAACGGCAAACTGGTGTCGCAGCAAGAGTTTGCCAGCGCTGACCCATTGCGTGAAGCGCTGGAAAAACTGCCGGTGCAATGATCCGGGGTAACAGGGATTTGGCTAGCCCTTAGCGCATCGGCGGCAAGCCATAAGCCGCCAGATCAAAGTCAGCCAGCTGGCGGATAATCTGGTCGGCGTGGTGGTATTTGCTGTCGGCCATGGCTTCATCAGGTACGGCAATGGCAGTCATGTTGGCCGCTTTGGCAGCCGTCACGCCGAAGGGCGAATCTTCGAATACCAGGCAGTGCCCGGGCGCAACACCCAGGCGCCGCGCCGCCGTCAGGAAGATATCCGGCGCAGGCTTGGCGGCGCCGACTTCAGGGTCGTCAGCAGTGACGATGGTGTCAAACAGATCAAACCACTCACCATGCAAGGTGGTTTTGTCGGCAAAGGAATGCTGCGATGAACTGGTGCCCACGGCTATCGGGATATTGTGCGCCTTCAAATGCCGCACCAGCGCCTCGGCACCCGGCATACCCGCGGCCTTGGGGAAGCGTTCTTTTAGTAGCGGCTCGCGGATAACCAGAAATTCCTGCGCGGTAATCGGCAACTCCAGCGCATTGACCAGAAATTCGGCCAGGTCCAGGGCGCCGCGGCCGATGATGTGCTGCTTGATACTCCAGTCATAAGTGCGACCGTAGCGTTCGGCGATGATCTGTGTCACTTCGGTGTAGATACCCTCTGTATCCAGCAGCAAACCGTCCATATCGAAAATCACGGCCTGGATAGGGCCGACAGCAGCACGCGGTGTAGTCATCACAACAAATCCGTTGGCAGGAAGGATTCAGCACCATAACACCGGGAGAGGTTTAATGGGCTGCACACATCGTCAATCGCCCGGGCCCAAATGGTGATCAACATCCGTGATCACAACATCACCATATACGATTGGCACACGGCGCAGGAGGGGTTGAAAGTGGGCTTATTGCCCCACTCATAAATCCAATACAAGGAGGCACGCATGCCCCAGTCCCTGCCAACCCTGTGCGGTTCGATCATGGGCTCGCCCTTTTCCCTCTCTGCGAAAATCCACAATGCGGCCTATGCGGCCCTGGGTCTGGACTACACCTTTGTCTGCTTTGGCATTGAAGATCCGGTGGCTGGCGTTGCAGCCATCCGCGCACTGGGTGTGCGCGGCATGAACGTATCCATGCCCTACAAAACCGTGGTGATGGAGCATCTGGACGCGATCGATGAATCCGCGCTGGTGATTGGCGCGGTCAATACCATCAATAACATCGACGGCGTACTCACCGGTTACAACACCGACTACCTGGGTGCAGTGCGCGCCCTGCAAGAAGTCTGCGAGCTCACTCACCAGCGTGTTGCCGTGATCGGCGCCGGTGGCGCAGCGCGGGCCGTGGTCTTTGGCTGCCTGCAAGCAGCAGCCCGGGTCACGGTGTTCAACCGCAGCAGCGAACGGGGCAAGGCCCTGAGCGCAGACCTGGGTGCGCACTGGGGCGGCAGTATCGAGGCCTTTGCCGCGCAGGATTTCGATATCGTGATCAATGCCACCAGCGTGGGCTTCAAGCAGCCCGACAGCAACCCGCTGGACGGGTTGCTTGCCAGCCATCTGATCGTCATGGACGTGGCCTTTATGCCCGTTCACACCGCCCTGCTGCTGCAAGCCGCGGCATTGGGCTGCCGTACTGTGCCCGGCACTCGCATGCTGGTGCAGCAGGCCTGCCGGCAAATCGAGTTGTACACCGGCATGGAGGCACCCATCGACATCATGGAGCAGGCCATGCTCGACGAAATCCAGAGGTTGAAATTGTAAGAAATCCTGCTGCCTATCGATAACAAGATGCCGTAAAGGCACCTACCAGAAGGTACCAACATGACTCACGATCACTCTACATCTGACATTGATTTGGTCCCCGAAAGCCCGGAACACAAAAAAGACCTGCACCGCGCAGCCTGGGCCTGCTCCCTTGGCAGCGCGCTGGAGTACTACGACTTTGCCCTCTATACCCTGGCAGCAGCGCTGATTTTCGGGCCGCTGTTCTTTCCTGAACAAACCCGCACCATGAGCCTGATTGCCAGTTTTGGCACCTATTTCCTGGGTTTTGCGATACGGCCATTGGGCGGTGTGCTGTTCGGCATGATCGGCGACCGCGTGGGGCGCAAGTTCGTGCTCACTTCCACGGTGTTGCTGATGGGTATTTCCAGCACCCTGATCGGCGCCTTGCCCACATTTAATCAAGTCGGCTACCTGGCCCCGGTGCTGCTGGTGGTGCTGCGCTTGCTGCAGGGCCTTGGTGCAGGTGCCGAGCAGGCCGGCGCGGCAGTGATGATGACCGAGTATGCGCCTGCGGGCCGACGCGGTTTTTATGCCGCCCTGCCGTTCCTTGGCATTCAACTGGGTACCATCCTGGCCGCGCTGGTGTATTTCATGGTGATCAGCAGCAGTGACAACGTGCTCGAAAGCGGGTTGTGGCGCATACCGTTTTTCAGCAGCGTGGTGATCGTCGCCCTGGGCCTGTACATGCGTCTGTCGCTCAAGGAGTCGCCGACCTTTATCCGCCTCAAGGCGCTCAAACGCGTGTGCGACAATCCGCTTAAAAGCGCGATGAAACACTCAAAACCCACCCTGCTGCTGGGCATCGGCCTGCGCCTTGGGGAAAACGGCGGCTCTTCGATTTATCAGGCCCTGGCAGTCAGTTACATCGTCGGCGTGGTCGGCCTGCAAGGGCCGGTGGGTGTACTGACACTGATCTGCGCCGCCAGCCTGGGCGCACTGACTGTGCCGATTGCCGGCAAACTCAGCGACCGTTTTGGCCGTGTAGTGGTGTACCGGGCCTTTGCCCTGCTGCAACTGGCACTGGCCTTCCCGGTGTGGTGGGTACTGAGTCAGGGCAATGTGGTGGCGAGCATCATTGCCATCTCCATTGCCCTGGGCATCGGCACCTGGGGTATGTTTGGCACCCAGGCTGCGCTGATGCCGGAGCTGTTCGGCTCGCGCCACCGCTATATGGGCGTTTCCATTGCCCGTGAAGCTTCTGCGGTGATTGCAGGCGGCATAGCTCCGCTGATTGGTGCCGGCCTGATTGCCCTGGTCGTGGCCAGCCATGATGGCGATGCCAATGCAGGCATCGGTGCCTGGCTGCCGATTGCCTGCTACCTGTCGCTCCTGACGTTGATCACCCTGTACACCACCTTTAAAACCCCGGAAACCCTCAACCGCGACCTGGACGAACCGCGTGATGCCTGGGAAATACTGCACGCTCAGATTGAGCAAAATCTGACGCCGCAGCCTGTCGCGCCTTCTCTGCCAGGATAAGTCTCGAACAACCCGCAAAAAAGCCGCTCTTGCCAGCGGTTTTTTTATGGGTCGCTTACGGATGACATAACTGCCAGAAACGGCTGACTTTATTGTTTGGTGGGTTAAGCAGAGTATTTGGTTCGGACCCGTCTCTGCCATCAGGTGGAGATCTTGGCGCAGTTGCCAATCGCAGGAGGCGAAATGAAGCAGTCGATCACCCTGTATGACGCGCTGACATCGATCAGCATGCCCTCAAACAAAGCCAAGGCAGTCGTTGATGCCTGGGAGTGTGATGTGGAAAAGCTCGCATCCAAATCTGATCTTGCACAAACAGAAAAACACCTCAAAACCTCCATTTCAGAGCTGGGCGCAGAGCTGCGCGCTCTCATCAAGGAGCAAGGTGCCGAGCTTCGAGCGTCCATAAAGGAACAAGGTGCAGACCTGCGTACTTCAATATCGACGCTGGAAGCCCATAACAAGATTGTTAAATGGCAATTCGGCATCCTTTTTATTTGTATCAGCGTGCCAACCATCAAAATGGGATATGAGTTTCTGACCGGGTCTTTATAAGTCAATAGCCCTCTTGCCTCCGGTAACTGGCAGCTATTGAGCTGCCAGTTGTGTGCAATCAACCCTCGATAAAAACCTTCCGCGGCGGTTCATGCATCAAGAAGTTCTGATGCGAGATATTCCACGCATAGGCGCCCGCCAGGGTGAACACCAGGAGGTCACCGATCGCCAGTTGCGCAACAGGTTGCTGCCTGGCAAGAACATCCTTGGGCGTACACAGCTGGCCTACCAGGGTGACGCTCTGACCGGTGATCTGCGCAGGCTCTGTACCTCGCACAACCGTGAACGGATGATCATGACCCTGTGCTGCAGGCGTGCGGAAGTGATGGGTGCCACCACGCCCGATGGCAAAAAACTCACCGTGGCTGCTTTTGATATCCAGCACCTGCATCACGTAATAACCACAGGCTGCGCTGATAAAACGCCCGATTTCAAAACGGATACGGGTTGCACCCATACCGTACTCGTCGATCAACTCCTTGAGCCCCCGGCAAAACCGAGCCCAGTCGAATGACTGCGTCACATCCTGGTAATGGATGCCCATGCCACCACCGACATTCAGCACTGGCAGTTGCAGGTTGTGATCTGCACACAGTTGGCGGAAAGTCAGAAAGTAGCTGCGAATCAACTCAAGGTGCGCATCGACATCCAGCTGGTGAGACAGCAAATGAAAGTGCAACCCCTTGAGTTCCAACGACGACTCTTCGCGCACTATTTTCAGCGCACTGGCCAGCCCCTCCTCATCCAGGCCGAACGGTGTGGGCTTACCGCCCATCACCAGCCTGCTCTGCGGCGCCCTTGCCAGCTTGAGGTTCAGGCGCAGCATGACCGGTGCCCGCACCCCGCGCTCACGGGCGATGCGCGCCAGGCTGCGCAGCTCGGTCACACTCTCGACATGAAACGCCGAGATGCAATACTGCATGGCTATATCCAGTTCACGATCAAGCTTGCCAGGGCCGCCAAAGATCAGTGGCTGGTCGGGGCATTGCTCATGCAGCCAGGTCAGCTCACCACCCGAGGCGGCTTCAAAACCGTCCACCCAGGGAGCAAGGGTTTTCAACACCCGCGCCTCCGGGTTGGCTTTGGCGGCATAGAATAATTCGCAGTTTTCAGGCAGTACTTCACGCATCGCCTTTATATGCCGCTCGAGGGCCGGCAGGTCATAAACATAGGCACACAATGGCGCGTGATGCTCAGCCTTGAGTTGCTCGATACACCGATTAACAGCTGCAGGAAGAGTCATGCGCATTCGCTCTTTTCAATCATCGCCAACGGGCTCGGTAGCTGGGTGTAACCGGCCTCCCGGTCGGCCCGCATCATCAGGCGGGTCATAAAGTTTTCCTTGCTCGGCAACGGTGCACCGGCGCACAACTCGCGCAGTTGCTGCGGATGGCCCAGACAAGCCGACTGCGCGTGCAGCAAATCGCCGATGCGCGCCCACAACTGCTGTTCCAGCACCTCGCTGCCGTTGGACAGATGGAAAATCGCCTCGCCCAGATTGTTCACCAGAGCGCAGTAACCCACCCGCTGCCAGGCCTTTTGCGCGCTGTAGTAGACCGAGCTGCGGGTACGCTCGTCGAGTGCACTCAGGCGCTCTGCCGGCCAGATTTCAGGTACCAGCTTGGTGCCCTCCAGATCGCGGATCCACACCCGGCTCGGCAAGCCGTCCCGGGTAAAACCGATAACCGTGTTCTGCAAATGCGGCTCCAGCGCCACACCCTGACGGAACAGGCAATACAGCACGCCACCCAGCATTTTCGCGGCATAGGCATCCAGCCAGTTGAGTGTGGCCTGCTCGATACCCAGGCCGCTGTTGTCGGCATAACGCCGCAGCTGCTGGCGGCAGACACTGCGACCTTGCAAGTCCCAGGTAAACAGCGCCATTGCCACTTGTGGCTGATAGGCCTCGCGATCGGCAATGGACAGGTTTTCCCGGTAAACGATACCGAAGCATTCGGTGACTTCGCGAGCCTCTTCCAGGGTTCCCAAAGCACTGAGGTCCAGGCTGGTAGCACTGGGTTCGGGCATCAGCACAAAGTCCGGCTGGCGGATCGCCAGTTCACTCATCACCGGCCCCAGCAGCCGGGTCAGGGCCACTGCACTGTCCAGCTCATACCAGGCGTTCTTGCGCACGCAGTTAGTCAGCCGCACATGCATGGAGAACTTCATGAAGTAGGCCATTTGCGGATGATAAAGCGTGCGCACCGACGAGGTCGGGAACATGGCCTGGCCCAGAGGCCCGAGGTATTCGATCAGGCCCTGTTGCTGGGCGCGCTGCACCAGAGGGTCGGCCAGTATGCGGCCGACTTCCCAGGGGTGGCACGGATAGGCATCGTCGCGCCCCGCCAGTTGCTGCAGGGTACTGCGCGGGTCCTCGCCCTGATGACGTAGCAGCGCCGGGTCGATCTTGAACCAGTGCAACTGAAAGGTCGCGCCGACTTCCGGCGAGCAGGCCAGCAAATCGTGATGGGAGATACCTTCACGGCTTTTCGGCGTAGGGTGCAGGGCGTGCCCCCAAAGCTGATGCTGTTCTGAAGCCAGCAGACTGTCGGATGCCTGGTTGGCCGGCCGCGAATGGCGCAGAAAGGTTCGGGTGATCTGCAGGCTGTTGGCGACCTGTTGCAGCATCTCACCGACGCGCTGCGCACCACTCAGGGGGGTACACAGCAGGCTGGCCAGCTCCTGGGCATCCAGCGGTCGCCAGCTCTGCTGGTTGCCCTTGAAATAAGGCGCGCCGATGTAATGGCAACGGCCCAGCAGGCTGGCACTGTCGATACGCACCACCAACCGGCCGCCGGGCAGACGGATGCCAATGCAGCGGCCATTGGCCTGGCGCAGGCTCATCGGCAGATCCTGGGCCTGATAGTTCAGGTTGGCTTCATTACGCGGCAAGGCGTATTCACGCAAATAGCAATTGAGCAGGCATTCGATGGCATGACGCTGGGCTTCGCCATCGAGGGCATGGTCATTGAGGGACAGTGTATCTGGAGCGAACATCATGCCGGAATCTCCCGGGAAGTGATCATTAGAGGGCGCGCCAGCGCCATGGCTGCCAGAGCCGCAAGGCACGCAACAAGAAAGGGCGAAGCAATCCCGCACATTTGGCTGACCACCGCGGCCGTGCCTCCGGCAGCGGTGCCGGCCCATTTGCCACTGGCGTCAAACCAGCCGAACAGGCGCCCTGCACTGCCTTGTCGGCTGCGCTGGCTCAGGCAACGGTGCAGCCCGACAAAGCTGAGCAACATGCCCGCCCCGCTGAGCAGTCGCAGCACGAATAAAGGCTCGGGGTGTACGCTCCAGAATTGCAGCGCATTGCTGAGCGCCAGTAGCGCCAGCCCCGGTAACAGCAGGTTGCCCTGGTGCTTGTGGACCCAGGGCAAGGCCAGCAGGTAAACCACATGCGGCAGGCTGTAGAGCACGCCGATCAAGGTGTCGTTGCCAATTCCCAGTTGTTCGCCGTAAGGCATGAAGTAGGGAAAGGTGACCACCATGGCGAAGCTGAACAAAAACTGCACCGCCAGCAACCGCGCCATGTCGGGCGGCAACTCTGTCGGTGCTACGGTTTTCATGCTGTCCAGGGCATGCCGGGGGTTGTCGTTGGGCAGTGGCAATACCAGTACAAAAGCCAGCAGCGGCAACCACGCCAGCCAGCTGTAAAGGTTTATGCCCAGACCCCGGGAGGTCAGCAGCCCCAGCAGGATCGGGCCGCTGATCATTGCCAGGCGTGCCGAATATTGCGTCCAGTTCAGGGCCCGGGACAGATCCCCGCCCTTGAACTGAGTCGACAGGTAGGCGTTGGAAGCTGCCATTGCTCCGCCAAAAGTGCCCTGGATAATCAACGCCAGGACAAATACGGTCAGGTTGAGGCTAAAGCCCGCCAGCAGAAAACCTGCAAACAACCCGGCATGGGCACGCAGCAACGACAGGCGACAGCCGTTGCGGTCCGCCCAGCGGCCCCAGATGGGTGCCGCCAGGGCGGTGCACAGGGTCGGCAGGACAAACAGCACGCCGATGGCCCAACCCGGTGTGGCAGGCGCCAGATCGGCCAGGATGCGCGGCAAATACAAGGGAATCCCCAGCGCCGTAAAGGCCGACAGGTAATGCCCCAGCAGCACGCTGGCGATCAAACGGCGCTGCATGGCACCTCCTCCAGCAGGAAGTTCGCCGCGCTGTAGCCATAGAACTTGTTGATGTCACTGGCCCCGGAGTGGGCCTTGCTGAACAGGCTGCCTGCGCTGAGCAGGTACTTGACCGGCAGCCTTGGGCTGTCGAGCAGCCAGCGGCGGGCGTCGTCACAATTGATGCCTTCGACTTCGAGTTGCTGCAGACAGCCAGTCAAGCGTTCACGCAGCGTGCCATACAGGCTGGCTTGAGTCGCAAGCCCTGCGGCCGCAATGGCCTGCACAATGGCAACGATATTGAGCTGCAAGGTAATGGTGCAGAACATCTCGGCCAGGGGCTGGCTACTGTCAACGCGGATACGCTCATCCAGCAAGGCCGCCGGCAGCTCGGCGAGATCCGGGCAGGCTGCAGCGAAACGTTGCGGCCACAGGCGCGCGGCGTCGTTGTCCTTCATCAGCAGGCGCATTGGCTGACCCGGTTCGAAAATCAGTACGGCGTTCTGCTGATTGGCCTCAAGCGCAATGCCGTACTGCAACCACAGCCGCAGATGAACCTGCAGCAACAGATCAAGATAATCGTCGAGCCAGTGTTGCAAGGAGCCGGCATAAAAGCGCTCGACCAGTTGTTCAAGGAACAGGTGGCCATCGGCAAGCGGGCTGGCCAGTGCGGCTACAGGCACCAGCGTGGCGTTCTCCAGACCCGCCGGATAGCGGCGCACGATATAGGCCAGGTGACGGCTTTGCGCAGCATGGCCGCCGTGTTGTTCATCAACGTGCAAAAAGCGCGACGCCAGCGCCGGGTCACGCCCGGCCAATGCCAGCAAGGTCGTTTCAAACCAGTGACCGTCGTACAGAGTGCTCGGTTTGATCAGGCGCAGGTTGCGTGCACCCAGGGTGGTTACCAGCAACGGCAACTTGATGTGCCAATGAGGTTGAGCGCTGCACACCACAGTGCGCACCGACAGCGTCGGTTCGACCAGCATGGCCGTTAGCGGTGCCTTCATCGTACCTTCAGGCAGGGCGAACTGCTCCAGCTCGCTCCAGGTCAGCGGGTGAACCGGTATCAATGCATGACTGTGGTGCAGGGTCGCTGCCAGGCCGACGTCCTCGAAGCCCGGCCAATGCGGCGGCTGCGGGCTGGTCAGGGTCAGCGCCTGCTTCGGGACCGCCAGCCAGTTCAGCTCGAAGCGCGGCGCAAACTCGGGCGCATAGCGTGCAAGTGCCTCGCCATCAAAACCACTTTTGGCCCGTGCCGTCGGGTAAAACGGGTGGTCCAGATAGCTTGCCAACTGGTCGATTTTCAGCAGCCGTTGCGACCAGTCCTTGAGCGCAGTTACATCATCGAGCCCGGAGGCATGATGTTGATAGGCTTGCTGGCACAGGGTGCGGTGGGTGGTGGCGCAATCGGCCTCCTGCACGTAGGCGGCGAACAGTTCAAGGCTCTCTTCATCGAGCCCCTGGCTCAAGTGGCCCAGCCAAAGCGGGTAACCACGCTGGACCCCGGTCATGTGTGGCGCAACCACGACCCAGGCATCGCCTGTACATACCCACTCCTGCAACGGATACGCCCTGACCACTGGCAGCCACAACTCGTCAGCCCCCAAATGGGCAATCCGCAGCCAGTGGCCACCGGGTTCGTGCGCAAGGTGCTGGCTCAGCGCCTCGGGCAGCTGAGCGATCCGGCCCTGACTGACCAGCCCGCGAATATCTTCACGCAGGCAGCAATCGATGATGCGGCGGGTCATGTACGCCTGATCGGCAGCGTCTGGATACAGGCTCATGCCACCACCCATTTCAGGTCATTGAGGGTCGAATTGAGTTGCGCATCCAGGCTTACGGCATCCGGGGCTATCAGACGCAATACACCGACGTAGTCCTTGTTCGAATGGCTGATGGTCACGGTGTCACCGGCATGTTGCAGTGCACGGTAATCACACCAGTGACCCTCGGACTCGACATTGAAGCTGGCACTGGCCTGATCCAGCCGCCCCGAGCGGTCAGCGACGAGGTAATGCACGGTCGCCTGGGCCTGAGCCGGTTGAGCATCGACCAGCCCATGGCCCAGATGCAGGGCAACAATGCGGTCAAACCAGCCCTGTGGCAGCAGCCGCTCGAGCAAAAACTCGCGACCGTCGCCGATGCTGCGATAGTTGATCTCCACCAGCACCGGGCCTTGGGCCGTAAGAATGAACTCACTATGGCAAACGCCAAAATTGACCCCGAATGCCGCCACTTGCGCCAGAGCAGCTGACCGCTGTGCGCTGCTGAGCGGGCCATTCCAGCGGGCAGCCAGTTCGACAAAATGAGGCGGTGCAGAAAGGCTTACGTCAAAGCCGCCGATGGCTTGCAGGCTGCGACCGTCACCGAGGGTTTCGAGGGTGAACAGCGGCCCTTCCAGATACGCCTCCAGCAGCAGTGCACGATCCGGTTGCTGCTGCCAGAACCGTGCGCAATAAGCGCTCAGTTCGGCGGCGTTGTGACACAAACGCACGTCCAGGCTGGCCACCCCTTCACGGGGCTTGGCAACCACCGGCCATGGCGCATCGTCAGGCAACTCGCAACGTGATGTGAGCACCTGGAACCACGGCCCGGGCAACCCCAGACGCTGCATGCGCTCACGCATGGCCGCCTTGTTTTTGGCCGCATGGCACAACCGCCAGTCTTTGCCGGGGCACTCGAACGCTTCGGCCACCACGGCTGTCGCGGTTTGCAGATGGTCGCTGTTGGAAAACACGGCAAGCGGGCGCAAACCCTGGCCATTGAGCGTTTCGATAACCGCCAGCGGGTTAAAGACATCGCACTCGATCACCTGCAGCCGGTCCGGCGAAAGCGACGAACCGGCAAGCAGGCGACGGTGTTCCTGTGCGTGATCAGTGATCAGCACAATCGGCAGCCCGCGCTGCTGCGCGGCTGGCATAAAACCCTCGAGAATGGCTGGGTGTGCGACGTGGGCAAGGATGACAAATGGACGTTGCATGGCAGTTTCCTGGGGGCAACAGTTGCCCGTCCCGCTGGATCGGGCAACTGATTTACAAAAGCGCGTGTGCGCGGTTAGAAGCGGTAGTTGACGCCTAAGGTGAGCGAACGCTCTGGCGCGGGTTGACGACCCCAAGGGCTGGTGTCGATACCACGGAAATAGTATTCGCGGTTGAACAGGTTGCTGATGCCTGCCGAGGCAGTCAGGACGCTCTTGTCTGCCAGCGGGAATTCACGCTCGATGGCCGTATTCCAGACCCAGTAGGCAGGCAGTTCGCCCACGCTGGCCGAGGCGTTTTCTTCGCGGGTATTGGCAGCGTCGGTGTAAGCCTTGCTGATGTACAGACCGTCGAGGTTGTAGGTCCAGTGCTCGGCAAAACGGTAACGGGCATCCACCATAAACTGGTTGCGCGAGGAGTACGGCACTTCGTTGTCCTTGTAGGTGCCATTGCGTTGCTTGGCATCCAGATAGGCATAACCGGCATGCAGGTCCAGATCACGCATGGCCTGCGGGGTCCAGAAAATATCGGTCTCGAAACCCTGGTGACGGGTGCTGCCAAGGTTGTCGAAACGGTCAGTGGTGGCGTTGTAGACGATCTGATCATCGAAATCGATGCGATACAGGTTGAAGTCAACCCGCATGCCGTCCCACGGGGTGTAACGCACGCCGGTCTCGTAGTTCCATGCCAGTTCGGCACCGACCGCGCCTTCCTTGACGATCTGCGTGACCTGGGGCGGACGCAGGGACTTCTGCGCGTTGGCGTAGACATACCAGGCATCGTTCGCCTGGTAACCCACGGTCAGGCCCGGCAGCCATTCTTCAGACTTGTTCTCGCGCTCGAACCCGGTGATGCCATCGCTGTAGTTCATGTGCGCGTTTTCATAGCGCGCACCGGGGGTGATAGTCAGACGATGATCGAGCAGGCTGATGGCGTTGCTGATGTAAAACGCACGGGCGCTGTCATCGAACTTCCAGTCACGGAACGGCGAGGTGACGCCGGTGGCGAGGCTTTGGCGGTTGACCTTGTAGCTGATGTCTTCGCTGACATAGCGGGCGCCGAGCAACCAGGTCTGGCCGACGGTATCGCCATCGATGGTGGCGCTGATGCGCGGCTCCGAGCCCCAGACCTTGAAGTCCCGCGGACCGTCCTGCTTGGTCACGGCCGTGCCGTCCGGGGTGAACGGCAAGCCGACGACGAAATTGCGGTAGCTGTTGTGGGCAAAGTTGGTCCAGCTGAACTCAACCGAGTCAAATGGCCCCATGGCACCCAGGCGCTGGGTGTAAGTGCCCCACACACGGTCGGTGTCACCTTCGAAGCGGTCCAGCGGGCGCGTTGACTGACGCGGGTCGTCCTTGTAGTCCTTGACGCTGAGCGCGCCGGCCAGGTCCATGTCGGCCTTGTAATGCTGAACGCCAAAGCTCAGATCACGGTCGTCATCGATGTTCCACTGGCCGCGCAGGCGATAGTTCTGCACATCGGTATCGGAGTGCTCGCGGCCGTATTCGCCGCTCAGGGTATTGATATCCAGTTGCAGGCCGAAGTTATCGGTCAGGTAGCCGCCGGTACCCAGATAGGTGTCCCACAACTGGCGCCCGCCAGCATTGAACGTGGTCTTCTCCTGCAGGGTGGTTTCCCACTCGCGGGGGATCGGCTTGCTGATGAAGTTGATCACCCCGCCGACGTTGTTCGGACCGTATTGCACCGCTGCGCCCCCGCGCACGATATCAACCCGGTCGACCGTGGCCATGGTCATGGGAAACAGCGACAGACCGGTCTGGCCGTACGGCGCCAGCGCGAGTGGAATGCCATCTGACAAGGCCTGAATCCGGCCGCTGCGACTTTCATACAGCCCGCGTACCGAAATCTGAGGCAGCGCACCGGTACCGGTTTCGTCAAAAATCTTGATGCCCGGAACCCGTTGCAGCGCATCGTCCAGACCGCGGGTGCTGGCTTTTTTCAGGTCACTGGAATCGATTACGCTGCGACTGCCCGCATAGGTGCGTACCTCCTGATCACTGGCGGCTCCCAGGACATCGCCCTGAATTGTCATGGGCGCCAGCTCCACGCTGTTGCCCGCCGGTTGATCCGCGGCCATGGCCGCGTGGCAGATGCCCAGTGTTATGAGGCTCAGTGAAAAGTGTAGAGATTTTGTTTTCATTGGACTACGTCGGCTCATTATTGCTGTTGGAGAGAATGCAGGCGGGCTTTGAGTGCGTTATGCAGCAAGCCACGGTCTTCACCGGCCAGAAAACTGCGCACGCCGCGGGAACGCCATTGCGCGTTCTGTTCGGCGGTGCGGGGGTTGGCGCAAAAAGCCACGCCGGCGCCAAGGCAGGCGTCGGCCATGCCTTGCAGGGCTTGCCAGACCAGTGGATTGAGCGGATCCGGCCCCAGGCCGAGATCAAGGGCCAGGTCGAGGGCGCCTTCCATGATCATGCCGACCCCTGCCAACTGCAGGATGTCCCCCAGAGCTTCAACTCCGGCGCGGCTTTCGATCATGGGAATGATGGGAGTCTGGCGGTTCGCCAGCTCGATATAGTCGGGCAAGGACAGGCGACCGAAGCCGGTGATACGCCCGCCCGTAATGCCGCGCTTGCCCAGGGGCGGGAAAAAAGCCGCCTCAATGGCGCACCGGACTTGCTCGGCACTTTCGGTACGGGACAGCACAATGGCCTCAATGCCGGCATCGAGCGCCCTGCCGATCAGCTTTTCGTCCACTTGCGGCATGCGTAGCCAGGGCGAAATACCCGCTGCCTCACAAGCGCGGATGCAATGCATAAGGTCTTCTTCAGAGCGCAGCAAGTGCTCCAGATCGAGGATTACAAAGTCGTAGCCCGCAAAGGCGAGCATCTCGCAAAGCATGGGTGAAGGGAGAGAGTTGAGCATGCCGTAAACGTTCTTCCCGCCTTGAAGCCGGGAAAACACCGGAGAAGTTCTGATCACTGACACAGGTCCTTTGAGCGAGCAAGCACTGAAGCCAATAATAATCATTCTCAGATATGAGTAAATGATTTTTATTATCGAACAGCGATATTCGTGACGAACTTCGTAAAAAAAACGTTTCAGTTCACTTGAAAATGGCCAAGAGCCATTATTTGGAGGGGAATTTGCGGTGTGCGACGGGGGAATTGGTAAATTTCAGGCAAAAAAAAGCCGCTATCGCTAGCGGCTTTTTTACTATCTGGCTCCACGACCTGGACTCGAACCAGGGACCCAATGATTAACAGTCATTTGCTCTACCAACTGAGCTATCGCGGAATGGCACCTATCTTACTGATATAAAAAGAGAAGTCAACACTTTTGCTGACTTCTCAGCGGATTATTCAGATGACCTGAACAATCGCATCGGTTACCGCTTCAATGTTGCGTTGATTCAAAGAAGCCACGCAGATTCGGCCGGTATCCAGGGCGTAAATACCGAATTCGGTACGCAGACGCGTCACTTGTTCAACGGTCAGGCCGGAGTACGAGAACATGCCACGTTGACGCGCAACAAAGCTGAAATCATGGCCCGGGGCCTTTTTCGACAGCAGCTCAACCATCTGCAGACGCATGCCACGAATACGCAGACGCATTTCTGCCAGCTCTTCTTCCCACATCGCACGCAGCTCCGGGCTGTTGAGCACAGCAGCGGCAATGGTTGCACCATGGGTCGGCGGGTTGGAGTAGTTGGTGCGGATCACGCGCTTGACCTGGGACAGAACGCGGGCGCTCTCTTCTTTGGACTCGGTGATGATCGACAGTGCGCCAACACGCTCGCCGTACAGCGAGAACGACTTGGAGAACGAGCTGGAAACGAAGAAGCTCAGACCCGATTCGGCGAACAGGCGCACGGCTGCTGCGTCTTCGTCGATGCCGTCGCCAAAGCCCTGGTAGGCCATGTCCAGGAACGGGATCAGGCCCTTGGCCTTGACCACATCCAGCACGTTCAGCCAGTCGGCCGGGGTCAGGTCAACGCCGGTCGGGTTATGGCAGCAGGCGTGCAGCACAACAATGGAGCCGGCTGGCAAGGCATTGAGGTCTTCGAGCATGCCGGCACGGTTCACGTCATGGCTGGCAGCGTCATAGTAACGGTAGTTCTGCACCGGGAAACCGGCGGTTTCGAACAGCGCGCGGTGGTTTTCCCAGCTTGGATCACTGATGGCCACCACTGCACCCGGCTGCAGCTGCTTGAGGAAGTCAGCACCGATTTTCAGCGCGCCCGTGCCACCAACGGCTTGCGTGGTGATCACCCGGCCAGCCGCCAGCAGTGTCGACTCGGCACCGAACAGCAGCTTCTGTACAGCTTGGTCGTAGGCAGCAATACCGTCGATCGGCAAGTAGCCGCGCGACGCATGTTGGGCAACCCGAATCGTTTCGGCTTCGACAACGGCACGCAAGAGCGGGATTCGTCCCTCTTCGTTGCAGTAAACACCGACCCCCAGATTCACTTTGCTGGTACGAGTATCGGCGTTAAATGCTTCGTTGAGGCCCAGGATAGGATCGCGTGGTGCCATTTCGACAGCGGAGAACAGGCTCATTATTACGGCGGCTCTGAATGGGGAATGGAGGGGGTGACAACGCTCCAGCCGATTGCACTAGAGCGGTGCACAAACGGGGAGCAAGTATAAGCCCGATCAGGATTCGGGCAACAGGCTATTGCCGGTTTTGGGCAAGTATTTGAGTTTATTTTCAGGCCACTGGTCTAATTGCAATCTTTACCAATATGCCCGTATCAGAGCTGTGCCTTGAAACAGTCAGACACGACCTCCATATTTAGCCGTATCCTGTTTTTTCCTGCGGCCAGAGTCGCATGCACTTATAAAGGCCATTGCTTTTATAGAAGCAAACCCTGAGGTCCTTCATGCCCGATTTTCAGCTTGTTACCCGCTTCAAGCCCGCAGGCGATCAACCCGAAGCCATTCGCCAGATGATCGAAGGCATCGAAGCCGGTCTGTCGCACCAGACCCTGCTCGGGGTAACAGGTTCGGGCAAAACGTTCAGCATCGCCAACGTGATCGCCCATGTGAACCGCCCTACCCTGGTGCTGGCGCCCAACAAAACCCTGGCAGCGCAGTTGTATGGCGAGTTCAAGTCGTTCTTCCCGAATAACGCGGTGGAGTACTTCGTTTCGTACTACGACTACTACCAGCCCGAAGCCTACGTGCCCTCCTCCGACACCTTTATCGAGAAAGACGCCTCGATCAACGACCATATCGAGCAAATGCGCCTGTCCGCGACCAAGGCTCTGCTGGAGCGCAAGGACGCGATTATCGTCACCACGGTGTCATGCATTTATGGTCTGGGCAGCCCCGAGACCTATCTGAAGATGGTGCTGCACGTCGACCGCGGCGACAAACTCGACCAGCGCGAGTTGCTGCGCCGCCTGGCCGACCTGCAATACACCCGCAACGATATGGATTTCGCCCGTTCGACATTTCGCGTGCGCGGTGACGTGATCGACATCTACCCTGCCGAGTCGGATCTGGAAGCGGTACGCATCGAGCTGTTCGATGATGAAGTCGAAAGCATCAGTGCCTTTGACCCGCTGACCGGCGAAGTCATCCGCAAGATGCCGCGTTTTACCTTCTACCCCAAGAGCCACTATGTAACGCCGCGCGAAACCCTGCTGGACGCCGTCGAAGGCATCAAGGAGGAACTCAAGGAGCGTCTCGAGTACCTGCGTGCCAATAACAAGCTGGTCGAAGCCCAGCGCCTGGAGCAACGCACCCGTTTCGATCTGGAAATGATCATGGAGCTG
The DNA here is from genome assembly GCF_002269505.1 of Pseudomonas fragi. Lineage (GTDB taxonomy): Bacteria > Pseudomonadota > Gammaproteobacteria > Pseudomonadales > Pseudomonadaceae > Aquipseudomonas > Aquipseudomonas fragi_D. Next base: position 109,342 of record NZ_NQKQ01000014.1, read on the forward strand.
GGTTACTGCAACGGCATCGAAAACTACTCGCGCTACCTCTCGGGCCGCGAGTCCGGTGCCCCGCCACCGACCCTGTTCGATTACCTGCCGGCCGACGCCTTGCTGGTGATCGACGAGTCGCACGTCAGCGTGCCCCAGGTCGGCGCGATGTACAAAGGCGACCGCTCGCGCAAAGAGACCCTGGTGGAATATGGTTTTCGCCTGCCTTCGGCCCTGGACAACCGGCCGATGCGTTTTGACGAATGGGAACGCATCAGCCCGCAGACGATTTTTGTCTCCGCCACCCCGGGAAACTACGAAGCCGAGCACTCGGGCCGCGTGGTCGAGCAGGTGGTACGCCCCACCGGTCTGGTCGACCCGCAGATCGAAGTGCGTCCGGCCCTCACCCAGGTCGACGACCTGCTCTCCGAAATTGCCAAGCGCGTGGCGCTGGAAGAGCGTGTACTGGTCACCACCCTGACCAAGCGCATGTCCGAAGACCTGACCGACTACCTGGCCGACCACGGCGTGCGTGTGCGCTACCTGCACTCGGACATCGACACCGTGGAGCGCGTCGAAATCATCCGTGACCTGCGCCTGGGCGTTTTTGACGTGCTGGTGGGGATCAACCTGCTGCGTGAAGGTCTGGACATGCCCGAGGTGTCATTGGTGGCAATTCTGGACGCCGACAAGGAGGGCTTCCTGCGCTCCGAGCGCTCGTTGATCCAGACCATTGGCCGGGCGGCACGTAACCTCAATGGCCGGGCGATTCTCTATGCGGACCGCATCACCGGCTCGATGGAGCGCGCTATTGGCGAGACCGAACGCCGCCGCGAAAAACAGATCGCCTTCAACCTCGCCAACGGCATCACGCCCAAAGGCGTGTTCAAGGACGTTGCCGACATCATGGAAGGTGCGGTGGTGCCGGGTTCGCGCAGCAAGAAGCGCAAAGGCATGGCCAAGGCTGCGGAAGAAAACGCCAAGTACGAAAACGAACTGCGCTCGCCGAGCGAGATCAGCAAACGCATTCGTCAACTGGAAGAAAAAATGTACGCCCTGGCCCGGGATCTCGAGTTCGAGGCCGCGGCGCAAATGCGCGACGAAATCGGCAAACTGCGCGAGCGGTTATTGCAGGTTTAACGCTCCACATTGTCCCTGTGGGAGCGGGCTTGCTCGCGATTGGATCGATGCGGTGTATCAGGTAAACCGCGCCGTTTCTATCGCTAGCAAGCCCGCTCCCACAGGTCAATCTCTCAGACGGCTACCGCCGCCACTGCCTCGACCTCAAACAACATCTCGTCCAGCGCCAGGCGCGGCACCGGGATCAAGGTACAGGCCGGTGCCGGCAGCTCGCCCCAGACCCGCGCTACCTCAGCGCCCAGAATCTGCAGACGTTCCATGTTGTGATCAACGATCAATACCGTGATCTTGGCCACGTCCTTGATCTGCGCATCCGCCGCTGCCAGGGCGATCTGCAGGTTGGCAAAGGCCTGGCGGACCTGCTCGGCAAAGTCGCTGGACAGCTCGCTGTGGGCGTTCTCGCCGCCCTGGCCGGCGGTGTACACCAGCCGCACATTCGCTGCCACACGGGCAACATGGGAGTAACCGTTGGGCGCAGGGTCATACAGCCCTGCGGGGTTGAGCAACAGCACTGCGGAGTCAGAGTTCTTGTCCATAAAATACCTTCCAGTGGCAGCGGGATAAGCAAGCGCGCTATTCAACCACTCTCGCCAATCCGTACGCCAGCGCCCTCGCGACTCATGCCGCAAATATGCAAGGATGTTACGCCGCAGCGCACCAAAGCCCGTTTTCCAAGGATGACCATGACTGCCATCACCACCCAAATGCCCCTCGTGCCCGGGCGTCTTGAACAAATGTCGACCCGCATTGCCTTTTTCATCGCAGGTTTTGGCCTCGCCGCCTGGGCGCCACTGGTGCCCTACGCCAAAGCGCGGGCGGGACTGGACGAGGCCACTTTGGGCCTGTTGTTGCTGTGCCTGGGCGCGGGCTCGATCCTGGCGATGCCCATTGCCGGAATCCTCGCCAGCCGTTATGGCTGCCGCCGGGTGCTGGTGGGCGGCACGCTGCTGATCTGCCTGGCATTGCCACTGCTGGCAACGGTCAGTGCCATACCCTTGTTGATCGCCACACTGTTTTTGTTTGGCGCGGGCCTGGGTGCCGTGGACTCAACTGTCAACCTGCAAGCGGTGATCGTCGAGCGCGCCAGTGGACGCAATATGATGTCGGGGTTTCACGGGCTGTTCAGTGTCGGCGGAATAGCCGGTGCGGCCGGTGTCAGCGCCCTGCTGGCGCTGGGTCTGTCGCCGCTGTGGGCGATTGTGGTGGTGATCGTGTTGATCCTCGCGGCCCTGCTCAAGGCCGCGCCCCATCTGCTGCCCTATGGCAGTGAAAGCAGCGGCCCGGCGTTTGCCGTGCCCCACGGCGTGGTGCTGTTTATCGGTTTGTTGTGCTTTACCGTCTTCCTGGCCGAAGGCGCGATGCTCGACTGGAGCGCCGTTTTCCTGACCAGTGAGAAAAGTATCGACGACGCCTATGCCGGGCTGGGTTATGCCGCGTTTGCCTTGACCATGACCGCTGGGCGACTGATGGGCGACACCATCGTCAAGCGTCTGGGTGCGCGACTGGTGATTGTCCTGGGTGGGTTGTTTGCCGCCGCGGGCATGGCCCTGGCAACCCTGGCACCGAGCTGGGAAGTGGCACTGCTGGGCTATGCACTGGTGGGCGTGGGTTGCTCCAATATCGTGCCCGTGCTGTACACCGCGGTGGGCAAACAGACCGTGATGCCGGAGCACATTGCCGTGCCAGCCATCACCACACTGGGCTATGCCGGGATTCTGGCAGGGCCTGCGGCCATCGGCTTTATTGCCCATGCCAGCAGCCTGAGCAGTGCCTTTTTGCTGATCACCGCCATGCTCCTGGCCGTGGCCATCAGCGGGCGGATTTTGCGGGTTTAGAGCGCGCCCCTCACCCCAGCCCTCTCCCGAGGGAGAGGGAGCCGATTTGAGGTGTTGCACAAATTTGCTGCTGCTTTTAGTCCCCTCTCCCTCCGGGAGAGGGTTAGGGTGAGGGCGCTTTTGGCTTAAAACCCGACACTCGCCTGCACAAAGAACGTACGCGGCTCGCCCAGGTAAATCCCCGCGTTATTGTCGCTGGAGCGAGTGTAGTACTCCTGATTGAACAGGTTCTTGATCCCCGCTCCCACTTTCAGGTTTGACGCTTGCGGGCCGAAGTCGTAGCCAACCCGCGTGCTCCAGGTCGCATATCCAGGAATATCGCCGTACTGGCCATCCGGGGTCGGATCAGTGATGTACACCCCGCCAGTGCCCGGCGCGTGCTGCTGGGACTGGGCAAACATGTCCAGGTTGTAGGTCCAGCGGTTGACCACGTAACGCGCACCGAGGTTGACCACCTGGCGCGAGTACAGCGGCAGATCACGCCCTTTGAAGTTCGGGATGTCACCCTCGGAGGTCGCCTTGGTGTAAGTAAAGCCCGCGTTCACCGACAGGCCGTCAAGGCGCGCGTCCAGTGCCGACATGTCGTAGTGAACCGAGGTCTCGATGCCCTGGTGCTTGGTCGCGCCCAGGTTGGTCCAGCCCACGTCGTTGCTCACGTATTGCAACTCGTCGGCAAAGTCGATGTAGAACAGCGTCACTTCACCGCCCCACACGCCATTGTCGTAGCGCGTGCCCAGCTCGTATGTCTTGGCCTTTTCAGGACGCAAACCCGCCGCCGTGGCATCACCTACGCCACCCTGGCCCAACTGGAAGTACTGCAGGCTGCCGAACGAGGTTTCGTAGTTGGCAAACAGCTTCCAGGCATCCGACAGGTGATACATCACGCTCAGGGCCGGCAGTGCTTCGCTGCTGTCGATGCTGCGGTTTTTCTCCTGCACCGGCTTGCCGTTATTACCCAACACCGGGCGGTCGTGCCAGTGGGTGCTGATTCGCTCAAAACGGATGCCCGGAGTGACCGTCCAGTTCCCCACATCGATCTTGTCATCGATATAAAACGAGTTGGCCTCGGTGCCGCCGGTACGGTCTTGATAGACATGGCCGTCAGCCCCGGGGCCTGGCACAGGCACGTTATTGACCAGATACACCTGGCTGGCCTCTTCGTGCATGGCCTCTTTGAGGTAGCGATAGCCCAGGCCGACTTCTTGCGTCACTGGCCCCAGGGTGAACACATGGGAGACCCGCGGCTCGATCCCGAAGGTGTGGTAACTGCGCGGATACGCAGCCAGGGTTTGCAGATTGCGCGCGGCAATGTTGCTGCCACGGAAGCTGTCGGTGTAATAGGTCAGGACTTCAAACTGGGTCTGGTCGTCGATCTGGCGCAAGTACTTGAAGGACACATCCTTGCGCCGCCCGGTGAAGTTGTCGTAGTCGCGCAGCGACTGGTACGGGTCAGCGTCAAATTGCTTCTGGGTCAGGCCGCCGGGCATGTCTGCCGTGGCATCGTAGTAGTGAAAGTTGAGAGTAAAATCATCCTGGTCAGTGGGCGCCCAGTGGGTCTTGAGCAACACGTCATCGATATCGTTGTCGTTGTTGCGCGCACGATAGCCTTCACCCTTGACCCCGGAATACAGCAGTGCGGCACCGATGCCGTTGTCCGCCGTGCCGCCGAGAAAGGCCGACTCAATATGCTTCCAGCCGCCGCGTTCGGAGGTTTCCAGGGTTGTGCCGACTTCGCCCTGGAAGGTTTCGGGAATGGCCCGGGTCACGAAGTTGATTACCCCGCCCACGTTTTGCGGCCCGTAGCGCACCGAACCGGCGCCGCGTACCACGTCGATGCTGTCCAGGTTGCCCGAGGAAATCGGCGCCATCGACAGTTGTGGCTGACCGTAGGGTGCAAACGCTGCCGGAATACCGTCAATCAGGACGGTGGAGCGCGGCGACAGGCGCGACGTCAAACCGCGTACCCCCACGTTCAGCGAGATATCACTGCCGCCCGTGCCGTTGGACTCCTGCACCTGAACACCGGGGATACGCTTGAGGGCATCACTGACGTTCATCGTGCCCTGCTCGACCATCGCTTCGCGGCGCACCACCGTGCGTGCCCCCGGGTGGTTCTGCACCACCGCGTCATTGGCATCGCTCAGCCAGTTGCCGACTACCTTGACATCCACCGGGCCCAGTTCCAGCGGCCCGGACGCTGGCGCAGCGGCACTGACCGTCGGCGCTGCGCGCAGGGTTACAGCATCACCGTCAAGTTCGTAGCTCAAGCCACTGCCTTGCAGCAGTCGGGCCAGCGCCTGTTCAGGCGACAGATTGCCATCGACCGCCGGGGCCTGCTTGCCCGCCACCAGTTGCGGGCTGAAAAACACCTGCAGCGAAGTCTGCTGCGCCAGTTGACTCAGGGCTGCACCCAGGGGCTGGGCCTGGATATGGATCGCACTCGAAGCGGATTGCGCAGCAAACGCAGCAGGCATCGCCGCGCTGACCGCCAGGGCCAGGGCAAGTGGCAGCAAGCGCGCTCGGGCAACAGAAGATGGAGTGCTCAAAGGTGTTTCAAGCGAGCAAAGTCGCCCACGAGGATTGTTGTTTTTCACGTCGAGTCTTGCCCTATGGATCGCACTTGAGTGCGACTGTTAATGCAAACCAGTTGCAGTTGTTCAAGAAGACGAAGAACTCGAAAAAAACCTGAATCGACGGGCCTTTTATTTTTTTGCGATGATTTCCTGGCTGCCGTCAGCCCGCGTCATGATTGCGACCGGCAAGATCTGCGGCAGTGCCTTGAGCAGTGCATCGGTGTCATTGGTTTTGAACACGCTGGTCAGGCGCAAGCGGGCCACCGCAGGCGTACTCACCCACGGCGGCTTGTCACGGTAGCGCGACACTTGTGCCGCCACGTCTTCAAGACTGGCGTCTTCGAATACCAACTGGCCCTTGCGCCACGCCGTCAACGCACGGGTGTTGACCGGCTGCGCGGCAGCCACCAGGCCACGCTCATCAACAATCGTACCCAACCCGGCTGTCAGGGTGACCACGGCGTCCGGGTTGGCCCCCTGCACCCGCACATGCCCCGACTCCACCGCAACGCGAGCCTGATCGCCCTCGCGCAGCACATCAAAGCGGGTGCCCGTGACCGTCACCTGCCCGGCCCCGGCCTGCACCACAAACGGCCGGTCGGCATCATGGGCGACGTTGAACATGCCCTCGCCGCGCTCCAGTTCGACAATACGCTGCTGGCCTTCGTAGCTGACCCGCACCAGGCTGCGGCCATTGAGTTCAATGGCCGAACCATCGGGCAGCGTCACGGTACGACGCTCACCCAGCGCCGTGGCAAATGTGGCGTGATAGCCGGCAGAGGCTTGCAGCTGCATCCATATGCCCGCCCCGGCCGCCACCGCGACAATGCTGGCTGCCAGCCCGTAGGCCAGAAACGAACGCCGGCTGTGCCGCGGTGCAGGCACATCACACAGCGCCTGCAAACGGGCCCTGGGCAACAGGTCGGCGGCAGACCACAGACTGGCCAGCCACTGGTACTCTGCCTCATGGCCAGGGTGGCGGCTACGCCAGGCCTCGAACTCGGCCTGCTCGGCCACACTCAGGGTTTGCCCTTGCACCCGCGCAAACCAGGTCGCAGCCGCGTCACGCACGCTGGCGCTGCCACAGGTACAGTCTCGTGTATCCATCCTGCAATCCTTTACCGATGTCATCACGGAGCCTCCACGCGTTCACGCAAATGGCGCAGGGTGCGGATCATATACTTTTCCACCATGTTCCTGGACAACCCCAGGCGCTCGGCAATCTCGGCCTGGGTCAGACCTTCGATTTTCTGCCAGACGAAGACCTTGCGACAGTTGAGCGGCAGCTCCTGCAAAGCCCTTTCGACCGACTCAGCCAACTGGATAGCGCGCATATACTGCTCCGGATCGCCGGTTTCGGACGAACTTGGGGGAACGGCTGCCAGCTCCTTGGCGTCGCGTAGCTCTTCGCGGCGAAAACCGTCTACCGCGATATTGCGTGCTGTCTGGTGCAAGTACGCCCGCGGCTGCTCGACCGCATCCGGGTTGGATTCGAGCACGCGGACAAAGGTGTCATGGGCCAGGTCTTGCGCCTGCTGGCGATTGCGCAGGCGCCGGGTCCAGGTTCCGATCAACTCTTCGTAATATTCAAAGAAGCCCGTTCTGCGGGGCACTTTCTGAGTCATCGCACGGGACTGCACAGGTGGGGCGCGAATAGTAATGCTTCCTATTAGAGCCAGCAATCACCGTGATGACAGAAGTTCGACCCGCTAGATCCCCGCCTTGGCCAGCAAACGTTCCTGGACTGCCGTGGCGCCCCTGAAACCGTAGCGCCGGGCAGTTAGCAACCCCACAAGGCCCATCAACGCACAGAACCCCACACACACCCACGGGCTCCACGGCATCAATGCAATCAGCAGCAACGGCGTGGTGCTGGCCCACAGCGCATAGGCGATATTGTAGGTAAAGGAAATTCCCGAAACCCGTATCGGCGCCGGAAACAGGCCCACCATGACCGACGGCACCACCCCGACAATCCCGCAGGTCAAACCGGCGAACGCATAAGCCAGACCGGGCACTGCCCACTGCCCGACCAGGCTGGCGTACAGCAAGCCGATGCCCAGCGGCAGCAACGCACTGTACAGCGCGATACTGCGCCACACGCCGATACGGTCAACGATCAACCCGGCCAGCACACAGCCGATATTCAAAAACACGATACCCAGGCTGCTCAACGCAAAGGTATGGCTGGCGCTCATGCCGAAGCGCTGTTGCATCACGGTCGGGGTAATGACCACAAACACCACGACAGCGCTGGTGAGTACGCAGGTCAGCAGCGCGGCTGGCAACAAAGAAGCACGGTGGTCGCGCAGGACGGTGCGCAAGGGGAACTCGGCCCGCCCCTCTTTACGTTCGCGCAGGGCCAGAAACACCGGTGTTTCACTCAGCCAGCGGCGTAGCCACACGCCAATCACGCCGAACACGCCGCCGAGCAGGAACGGAAAGCGCCAGGCGTAATCGAGGATCTCGGCCGGGGTGAACAGTTGCGCCAGCAGCGTTGCGGTCAAGGCACCTATCAAATAGCCGAAGGTCAGCCCGGCCTGCAAAAAGCCCAGCGCAAAGCCTCTGCGCCCGGCCGGTGCATGCTCGGCCACGAACACCCACGCACTGGGTACCTCGCCCCCGACCGCTGCGCCCTGGAGGATGCGCAAGGCCAGCAGGATCAGCGGCGCGAAGTAACCGATGTCGGCGTAAGTGGGCATGATGCCGATCAGCAGGCAGGGCAGTGCCATCATCAGGATGCTCAGGCTGAACACCCGCTTGCGCCCCAGGTGATCGGCAAAGTGCGCCATCAGGATCCCGCCCAGTGGGCGTGCCAGATAGCCGGTCACAAAAATCCCGAAACTTTGCAACAAACGCAGCCATTCGGGCATGTCCGGCGGAAAAAACAGCTGGCTGAGGGTCAGGGCAAAGAACACGAAAATGATGAAATCATAGATTTCCAGCGCCCCACCCAGGGCAGCAAGGCCCAGGGTTTTGTAGTCGGAACGGGTAAAGCGCACCGTTGTGGTTTGAGTATCGGCAGACATAAATAGGCTCAATATGAACGGGACACGCCTATATTGGCGTTTGCGGTCGAGGGCGCGAGCATAGCAAAACCTGTGGGCAATCACTCAGTACCTATGGGAGCTGGCTTGCCTGCGATGCCGACCCTGCGGTTTACCGGGATAACTACGTCGATGCCATCGCGGGCAAGCCCGCCCCCACCAGAATCTGCAAGCAGCTAGCCCTGCCAGCCGCCACCCAGCGCCGCAAACACATCCACCAGGGACAACGAGACCTGCGCAGTGCTGTCAACCAACGCCGCTTCGTTGGCCAGCAACGCGTTTTGCACCGTCAGCACGTTGAGAAAGTCCACCGCGCCCTGGGCATATTGCTGGTGCACGCTGTCCAACGCCCGCTGGCTATGTACCACTGCCTGCTTGAGGCTGTCGCGCCGACGCTGGCTGGCCTGATACGCAACCAGCGTATCGTCCACCTCATGCCAGGCGCGCAATACGGTTTGCTGGTAGGCAATGCCCGCCTCCTGCTGGCGCCCTTCCTGCAACTGCAAGGCCCCCTGCAAACGCCCGCCCTCGAACACCGGCACGCTCAAGCCCGGGCCGAATGCAAAATTGCGCGACCCCCAACTGCCCAGGTCCGACAACTGCGTGGCTTGAAAACCGAGGCTGCCCGACAGGGTGATCCGCGGATAGAAATCCGCCTCGGCCATGCCGATGGCCGCAGTAGCTGCATGCAGGCGGGCCTCGGCCCGACGAATGTCGGGGCGCCGTTGCGCCAGTTCGCTGGGCAGGCCGATCGGCACATCCTCGCCGTAGGCCGGCACGTCGGCCGCGGCGCTCAATTGCGCCTGCAAGGCCCGTGGCTCGCGGGCCAGCAGCAAGCTCAGGGCATTGATCAACTGTGCGCTGCGTTGCTGCAAGGGTGCCTGGCGCGCTTCGATCTCGGCCACTTGGGCCGCAGCCTCAGAGACCTGTAAATCCGTGGCCACGCCCTCCCGCAGCTGCAACCGGGTCAGTTCCAGGCTGCGCCGGGCGATCTGCAGGTTTTGCTCGACCACCGCCAGTGCCTGCTGAGTGCCGCGTAACTTAATATAGTGCTGCGCGGTCTGCACGATGACCAACAGTTGCACGGCATTGCGGTCCTGAGCCGCCACCTGCACGGTGGCATCCGCCGCTTCCACCGAACGCTTCACCCGGCCCCACAGGTCAGCTTCCCAACTGAACCCAAGGCCACCATTCCACAGGTTGAAGGCCTGCTTGCCGCTGTAACCGGAAGGGTCACTCAAACCCTTCTGGCTGTTGCGGCTACGACTGTAAGCTGCCGCTGCATCCACCTCGGGCAAGGTGTCGGCGTTGATCTGACGGCGGATTGCCTGGCTCTGTTGCAGGCGGCTGGCCGCCAGTTGCACATCAAAATTGCGCTGCTGCGCCTCGCGCACCAGGGCAGACAATTGCCGATCACCGAAACGGTCCCACCAATGCAGATCCACTGCTGTGTCTACTGCGCGGTTGTGCCCCGGCTCAGTGGGCACCGACGCCCAGCCCGCAGGCAACTCGGGTACGGGCGCCTTGAAGTCCGGGCCGACCACGCAACCACTCAGGCTCAGTACGCTGTAACAGGCCACAGCCCAGGCCACTGAATGTTTTTTCATCGTGTGCTGACCTGCTGAGCGTGCGACTTTGCTGTGTCGATGGAGGCATCCACCGACATTCCCAGGCGCAATTGACTGGCCAGTAGCTGCCCGTGATCCAGCGTGATTTTCACCGCAATACGCTGCGCCACTTTGGTGAAGTTACCGGTAGCGTTATCCGGGGCAATGGCCGAGAACGTTACCCCCGTGGCCGGGGCGATGCTGTCCACCGTGCCTTGCAGGGTCTGGCCCGGAAAGCTGTCGACCTTGATGGTCACGCGCTGCCCTGCCTGCATATGGGTGAGCTGGTGCTCGAGAAAGTTGGCCACCACATAGGCGTCGGCCAGCGGCACCACCGCCAGAACGGTATCGCCGGGTTTGACGTAAGCCCCAAGGCGTACGCTGCGGCGCCCCACCACACCGTCAAAAGGCGCCAGCAGTTGCGTATGCGACAAGTCCAGCTCGGCCCGTGCCAGCAAGGCCTGGGCATACTCCACCGATGCTTGCGCGGCCGTGGCCTGGGCGGCCAGCACCCGGGTTTGCTGGCGAGCGGCTTCCAGTGCAGCCTTGTGCTGTGCCAACTCGGCACGAGCGGTCAGCGAGCGGTTCTTCGCCTGCTGGGAGTTCTGCAGCGTACCTGCGCCCTGCCCCGCCAGGTGCTGATAACGCTGCAACTCATGCTCGGCGAATTCGACTTGCGCCAGATCGGCATCGACCGTGGCCTTGGCCTGTTCGATCAATGAGCGCTGACGTTCCAGCATCGCCAGGGCATTGACCCGTTGCGCCTGCGCCGTCGCCACGCTGGCTTGCGCTGCCTGCATGGCGGCGCGGTAGTCCTGCGGGTCGATCCGTGCCAGCAACTGACCGGCCTTGACCGGCTGGTTATCCTGCACCAGCACCTCGTCGATAAACCCCGCCACTTTTGGCGCAATCAGGGTGTAATCGGCGCTGATAAAAGCATCATTGGTGTTCTGCACGGTACCCGTGACAAAGACCAGCCGCCACAGCCCGTACAGCATCATAACTGCCAGCACCACGGCACCAGCCAGGACCCAGGGCTTGCGCCCGTTTGTTGTACTCATTTCACAACTCCAACAGGTGTGCCCGGCGCGTAGATCCGCGTGGGGCCAAAAGGGATTAACACAATCAGCAAAAGCGCCAGGACGGCCATGTACAGATAAAGATCGGAACTGGTCAGCACCACGGCTTGCTGGTGAACCCGGCGCGCCAGGTCTGTACCGGTGCTGACCAGCGGCGAGTTGCCCAGGCGGTCGAGCAACATGGTTGAGTGGTAGTGCTCGCGGTTGAGGGTCAGCACCCCCAGCACACTGCTGGCTGCCACCGCCGAAAAGCCTTTGACGGTATTGAACCAGGCCGATGCAAACGGCCCATCCGCCGGGTTCAGGCCGCCGGTGGCGAGCATCAGCAATGGAATCACGGCCATGGGCTGGGCGATGATCTGTATCGCCTGCAGCCCGTAAAAGTTCTCACGGCTCCACTGCGACGTGACCTGCGAGCCGATCCCGCACGCCAGCGCCAGCAGCCCCAGCCCGATGGCCAGCACCCAGCGGCAATCGACCCAGCGCAGGTTGCACACCGCAACCACCAGCGGCAGCGCAATCAATTGCGGCAAAGCCACCAGCAACATCACCGGAGCGGTTTCGAGGGGACGATAGCCCTGCACCTGGGCGAGGTAACTGGACGGAATCTTGATTACCGCCAACAGCACAAACAACACCCCGCCCAGCGTCAGCAAAGCGTGGCTCAGGTTGCGAATCTTCAGTAATTGCAGCTTGAAAAACGGCAGCGGGTGCGACCATTCATTGATAAAAAACAGCACCATCAGGGCGCTGCCCGCGACGATGAAAAAGCGGATCATCGGCGACTCAAACCAGTTCATGCGTTGGCCCAATTCCAGCGCCAGCACCAGCATGATCAGCCCCGGCAAGCCCAGCAGCAGGCCACGCCAGTCAAACTGTTTGAACCGCTCCAGGCGCAGCGGGTCCTGTGGCAAGCCCCAGGCCACGCACGCCATCGACAACAGGCCCAGGGGGATGATTTGCCAGAACGCCCATTGCCACCCGGCGTACTCCACCCACCAGGCGGATAACGGTGTGCCGAAGCTGGGGCCGAACGTTGCGGTCAGCGCATAACTGCCCAGGCCGTACAGGCGAATGCCCGGCGGCAGGAAGCGCAACGCCACTGACATCAGCATGGGCGGCAGTGCGCCACCGGCAAACCCCTGCAAGGTGCGCAGCAGCATCAGCGCATCGACATTCGGGGCCAGAGGGCAAAGGATGCCCAGCAGCAAAAAGGCGCCGATGGCACACAGGGTAAAACGGCGCAGGGAAAAGGTGGCCGCACACCACGGCGCAAAGGCCATGGCACTGATGGACGTGGCCGAATACACCGCCAGCAGCCAGGTGCTTTCGTCATAACCGATACCCATGGCCCCACGGATATCGGGCATGGCCACCTTGGTGACATTCTCGTTGAACCCCGACACCAGCACGGCCAGCAAAACGCCCAGCAGACCGGTAAAAATCCGCAGGCCAAAAGCCGCACTGCCGGCCGGGGCCGGGGTGGGTGCCACGGCACCTGCAACCAGCGCCGTCACAGCGCAGCTCCAGGCGCCAGACTGCGCCCGTGATCAAACCGCCAATACATGGCTGACTCCGTCGTCTTGATAGATGACAGAAAGTTTAATCAGCCGGCATAGCTATAAAAATTGATAAATAACTAACTTTGGATTGCGTCAAACGCAACTGTTGTAATTCTGACTCCCTCCCCGTAGCAGCTGCTACAGAGGTTGCGGTCAAATCACCGCGTTGTCGCAAAAGGTCTTGAGGGTACGACGCAGCCAGCGGTGGGCGTGATCGTTGTCCAGCCGCGGATGCCAGGCCTGGACAATATCCACCGGTTGCAAAGTGATCGGGAGCTCGAACGGGCGCAGTTTGAGGCCAAGTGGCTCCAGGTTTTTGAGCAGCACCTGGGGCATCAACGGCAGGATCAGATCTTCCCCGGCCAGGGCAAAAATCGCCGAGTAGAACGTCGGCGTGGTGAACGACACCCGCCGCTCCAGACCCAGCTCTGCCAGCAGCGCGTCAATCGGCCCGCGGGCATGGCCCCTGCGTGACACGCTGATATGGTCAAAACCGGCAAAGCGCCGGGCGGTAATGGGCTCATCGAAAATCGGATGCCCTTCCCGTGCCAACCCCACAAACGGACAGGTAAACAGCCTTTGTACCTTGATATCCGAGCTGAAGCGGTTTGTGGCGCAGATGGTCAGGTCAATGCGGCCTTCATTCAGCGCTTCGTCATCGGTAAAGCCCTCAGGCACCACCCGCAACGTGGCCTTGGGCATGTCCAGAGCCATTTGCTGGCGCAGTGCAGCGCCATACACGCCAAAAAATACGTCATTGGCGCGAATGCTGAACGTTCGCTCCAGCTCACGCAAATCACTGTTCTGGCTCTGGGTAAACACCCCGTGCGCCAGCTCGACCACCCCGCGCACTTGCTCACGCAACTCCAGTGCACGGGGCGTGGGCACCAGACCACGCCCTGAACGCACCAGAATGGGGTCGTTCAACACCTCGCGGATCCGGGTCAGGGTGCGGCTCATGGCCGGAGCGCTCAGGTTCATGCGGCGGGCAGCACCCACCACCGAGCCTTCTTCGAGCAAGACGTTCAAGGCAACCAGCAGATTCAAGTCAGGTATTTGCATGGCGCAAAGGGTATCGGCTAACGCATCCCGTGCCTAGCCGACCCGCAATGCACCATTGTTGCGCAACAGGTAAAACAGTTTCGCTCACACTTAGCTAGCTAACTAAGTTTGGCATTGATACATTGCCGCCCGTCAGGTTTGCGCCTGACGCTCTCTTTGGTTGAGATTTTTGGCCATTACCGGATCCCCATGAAGGTAATGGCCTTTTTTATGCCTGTCACTTTCCCCGCCCCACGTTAGAGCCATCCCGAGTGGTGGACACGCCTGACCTGAACTACGCTGCCAGCCCAATCCATTACAGCGATTGGGGACTTTATGCAGCTGGGTAAAAAGATTTCAAATCTGGAAAAACTGGTCTGCAAAAACTATCGCTGGATTCACGCCACCCGCATCAGCCTGGCGTTCCTGATTACCTTTGTCGTCATCCGGTTTTTCAAGCTCGATGGTGCGTCATACGCCCTGATCACCATGCTGATTGTCATGGGGCCGCAGCCCTATTGGGGCAACGTCTTTTCCCGCGCGCTGCAACGTACCGGCGGCACAGTACTGGGCGCGCTGTCGGGTCTGGTGGCGCTGTATCTGGAAATGCATTCATTTGCCCTGATGCTGCTGTGGTGCGCGGTAATGATGTTTATCGCCGGTTACCTGACCCTGGGCAAACACCCCTACATGGCCCTGCTGATCGGGGCCACGCTGGCAGTGGTGAGTTGCGCCCCGCCCAATGACATGGAATCTGCACTCACCCGCAGCGGCTATGTACTGGCCGGGTCTTTGCTGGCCATGCTCTACACCAGTATCTACCCGCAACGGGCCTACACCGATCTGCGGATTAAATTCGGCGAAAGCCTGGGCAAGATCAACAGCCTGTACTCGCAGTATTTCTCCCCCCGGGTAGCCGAACGTCCCAATCTGGATGATCAGCTCAAGGATGAACTGGATGCGGTGATCAAGTTGCGCAACTACATCACTCCCGCCAGCAACGAGAGCAACCTCAAACCTCAGGTTTTCGAGTCCCTGCAAACCCTGCACCGCAACATGCTGGCAACCATGAGCCTGATGATCGATGCGTACTGGTCATCACGGGAGAGCCACCTGCTGATCGAAAGCGAGCCTGCACTGAACGGTCTGCACCAGTTGATCCCGCAAGCGCTCGAATCGCTGCAGAACAAATTGTGCATGGGCATTTCCAACAACCAGATCAGCGGTGAACTGCGCCAGAAAGCCCACGACCTCAAGGAGCTTGTACTCAAGAGCCTGGACGGCAAGATCACCGAAACGCCCTTTTATGCCTATGTCTGGCTAAGCCTGGAAATGCTCAGGCAACTGACTGAACTCAATGACCAGTTACATGCCGCGCTTTATCACTGCGGCCACAGGCATTTGTTCAAAAACGGCAAGTTGCCGGACGAAAAATAACGTTGCCTGCTCAGCTGATCTGAAGATCTTTAAGCGTTTAGATGACATATCGCACTAAAGATGAAGTTTTTTCAGCGTTAAAAGACGCTTTTATGGCCAGAAGCGTCTTTTAATAAACCCCTAAACAACTACTAACTATTTGTTTTATATTAATAAAAATAAATAAATCGGTTTTTGGTTTGGTGTCAACAGCCTCTGTGTCGCGCTCCGCAATCGCCTGGCCTGCCAAGAATTATGGTCTAGGCTCTGCTCGCACCCGTATTAATGGATTTGAACGGTTGAGCTTATGAAACGACAACAGGCATTAAAAAACCCCACTCAAACGTCAACTCGCCTTCACACGTACCCGTCGTGTGAAGTGTTTTGCATGCGCGCACGCCTGAGCGGCACTCCAGAACTTTAATTCTTACCGCACTGTAGATAGGAGGGGCGGTCTCAAGGAACAAGTGCAACAGTCAGTTAATTTTTCTGAGCATGCTAATCACGAAACTGGGCATTCCCGCCT